>NZ_JANQAJ010000005.1 GCF_024707105.1 Devosia ginsengisoli
TTTTATGCGATTGCGCTGGGGAGAATTGCCTGACTTCTTCGTCACCGTGAAGCCGATGCCGGGCTCGGCACTCTCAGCAGCGATCACCTGCAACCCAAACGCAGAACGCCCGGCGCGATTGCCCCGGGCGGCCCGTTGAAACTGGTTCCGCTTGGTCAGCCGGCGCAGGGCACCAGGCTTCTGCTCGATGGCCGTCATGCGGCCACGCAGCCTTAGGCCGTGAGCTTCTTGCGGCCGTCGCGACGGCGCTTGTTGATGATCGCACGACCGTCCTTGGTGGCCATACGCGCACGGAAACCGTGACGGCGGGCACGCACGAGCTTGGAGGGCTGGTATGTACGCTTCATGACATCAAACCGCGCGTGGCACGGTTCCTCTTATTGGGCTGCTCAAGGCAAGAATTTCGGACACACATCAAGCGCCAGGCGCCCACGGTGCGGGTTGGTGGGGTCTATAGGGAAAACGCGGGCACAAGTCAACGCGGACGCCACGACTTCCTTGCGCCTGTTGCCCCGTTGTTTTCGGAGCGGTATCACCCCATAAAGCCCACTACCATCTCTTCTGGCCACTGGCGGCAATGGCAGACATAATCAGACCCGATCTCTGCGTCATCGGCGCCGGCGCCCTTGGTATCGATCTGGCCCTTCTGGCCCGGCAGCGGGGGCTCGACGTCGTGCTGGTCGACATTCCCGGTACCGACCGGGTCGATCCCGCCCAGGGCAGCTTGCGCCGCGCCGCTTTCCTCGCCAGCGCCGCGCGGGCGCATGCCATCCGCACCGCCGACCAGGTTGGCCTCGATACGCCGGCGCCCAAGCCCAATTTCCGCGCTATCACCGAGCATGCCGCCGCCTTGGCCGCCACCGCCGCCCCGCGCGATGCCGTGGAACGGCTGGCCGCTCTGGGCGTCATCACGTTGGAGGGCGCGGCGAGCTTTGTCGATCAGCGCAGCCTGCGCTGTGGCGACACCACCATTCGCGCCGGCCAATTCGCCCTGGCTACCGGCGCGCAGTCGGTGATTCCCGCTTTGCTGGGGCTCGACGACGTACCCTATTTCACGCCCGAGACCATTGCCGACAATATCCGCAAGCTCAGCCATCTCGTGGTCATTGGCGGCAGTCCGCAGGCGCTCGAACTGGCACAGGCCTATCGCCGGCTCGGCTCCATGGTGACTATCGTGCCGCAGGGCGGAATGCTGGCTGGCTTCGAACCCGAACTGGTAGCGATCCTGCTGCAGATTCTGCGCGAGGAGGGGATCGTCATCCGCGACGATGCCGAGGTCACCGCCATCGTGCCGCGCAGCCAGGGCACCGGCGTTACGCTGCATACCCCGGCCGGCGAAGACGGTCTCGATGTCTCCCATATCCTGGTCGCAATGGGCCGGGCGCCGGTGCTCGATGCCAGACTGCTCGACAAGCTGAAACTCCGGCGCGATCGCCTGCGGCCCGACCACCTGCTGGTCGGTTCCGATGGGCAGACCTCCAATGGCCGTGTCAGCGCCATTGGCGGCGCGGCTGGCCAGGACCATCCGCACGTCGCCGCAAGGCAGGCCGGGCTGCTGGTCGAGCGATTGGTGGGCCAGAGCAATGGTCGGCTCGATCCCCATAAACTCCCCCGCTTCGTGGCCACCGAACCTGCCCTGGCCCAGTTGGGCACCTTTGCCGGTGACAAGCCGCTGCGGGCCGGCCAGAGCGTGTTGCGCGCCAACCTGGCCGAAACCGATGCCGCGCGCGCCATGGGGCAGATGCAGGGCGCCGTCCGCCTGGTCATCGGCAGCAAGGGCACCATTACCGGCGCCGGCGCCGTAGGCCCCGGTGTCGGCGAGATCATCGCCATGCTGGCGCTGGCCGTGTCGCGCGGCCTGACGCCCGGTGATCTCGCGCATCTGGCTTTGCCGCAATCGAGCATCGGCGCGGCGCTGCTCGATCTGGCCGCCCGGCACCTGGCGCAGCAGGAGCGGCCCGGCTGGAAACGCCGCCTGCCCGGCCTTGCGCGCTTCCTGCCCTGATCCCTTGTCCGGGGGCTTACGCCCCGCCCGGCTTTCCCTATAATGATTTGCAATGACAGCCGAACGCAGTGTCCCGCCCGGCCGGTTCTCCGGTCTCTCGATCAAGCTCATCGCCACCATCATCGCGGTGATACTTCTGGTCGAGGTTGTGGTGTATCTGCCCTCGCTGGCCACGTTCCGCGCCAACTGGCTCGATGACCGGCTGCGCGTCGGCGTGGTGGCGGCGCGCGTGCTCGATGCGGTGCCCGACGTCATGGCGCTGCCGCGGGAACTGACTGATCGGCTGCTGACCTCGGCCGGCGCCAACGCCATCGTCTATCGCCGCCAGGGCCAGAGCCAGCTCATCGAACTGGCCAGTCCCGTGCGGCCCGACGTGGTGGTCACCGCCGACATGCGCCAGGCCGACTTGATGACGCTGATCGTGGGTGCCATCGACGTGCTCTTCGCCACGCCCGACCGCACCCTGCGCATTGTGGGGCAGGGCGATCTCGATGACAGCCTGGTCGAACTGTTGATGTCGGAACGCCCGCTGCGCCAGGACATGCTGGCCTATTCCCGCCAGATCGGGATTGTCTCGCTCGCCATTGCCGCCGTGACCGCGGTGGCGCTCTATCTGCTGGCCAGCTTTCTCTTCATCTATCCAGTGCGCCGGCTGACCCAGAATATGCTGGCTTTCCGCCAGGCCCCCGAAAATGCCAGCCTCATCATCACCCCTTCGGCCCGGCGCGACGAAATCGGCATTGTCGAGCGCGAACTGGCCGCCATGGAATCCGATCTCTTCTCCATGCTGCGCCAGCGCCGGCACCTGGCCGATCTGGGCCTGGCCGTCGCCAAGATCAACCACGACCTGCGCAACACCCTGACCTCGGCGCAATTGCTGTCCGACCAGGTGGCGACGCTTGACGATCCCAAGGTGCAGCGGCTGGCGCCGCGCCTCGTCACCACACTGGACAAGGCCATCGGTTTCGCCCAGTCGGTGCTCGACTATGGCCGCGAAACCGCGGCGCCCCCAGTGCTGGCGCCGGTCGCCATGCTGGCGCTGGTGGAGGACGCGGCTTTCGAGGCCCGCCTGGTCGGCCACCCCGCGATCGGCTTCGCCAATCAGGTGCCCGAGACGCTGGTGCTCAATGTCGATGCCAGCCAGCTCGGTCGCGTCCTGCTCAACCTGCTCAAGAATGCCCGCGAGGCGCTCGAAGCGGCCGGCACCACGATTGCGTCACCCCAGGTTTCCGTCATCGTCAGCGAGGACGACGAAGCCGTGACCCTGTCGGTCAGCGACAACGGCCCCGGCCTGCCGCCGCGCGCCCGGGAAAACCTCTTCGTGGCCTTCGAGGGCTCCGCCCGCGCCGGCGGCACCGGCCTGGGTCTGGCCATCGCCCGCGAAATTACCGAGGCGCATGGCGGAAAGCTGCTGCTGGCCGACCAGCCCACCGGCACGCGCTTCGACCTGATCCTGCCCACCACCCTGCGTGTCCAGGTCTAACGATTGCGTTTCCGGGAGCCGGTCCGTCGTAACAACGCCACTGCGCCCTCTCCTCCGCCCGTTTCTCCCGCATGCCACATGGTGCTCGCTCTCGAAAAAGCTCGCGCTGCCTTCATGCCGCGGGCCAGCGGCCGGTCAGTGACGAAAAACTGTCATCGACGCGCTTGCCAAGGCGGAACCGCCCATGTATGGGTTGCGCCGCTTCAGGCCATTGAGCGTTCCGCCACCGCCTGAACTGCCGTCCCACGACGGCCTGCGCGCCCGTAGCTCAGCTGGATAGAGCACCAGACTACGAATCTGGGGGTCAGGAGTTCGAATCTCTTCGGGCGCGCCAATTATTTCAATCACTTAGCGTTACCTCGTATGGTTTTCGATGTGCCGGTTTGCAGTTGGTTTGCAAACTTTGTGCTGGGTGCGTTCTCAAAAAGGGTGATAGCCTCGCTCGCGAGAACGCGGGTTCGAGCAAGGTATTTCTCTAGGATCGAGGTCACTGTCTTGAGTGAGTGACCCGTGATCGAAGCTATCTGGGGGACCGTAGCGCCCGCCTCGGCCAGCATCGTAACAGCCGTGCCGCGAAGGTCATGGAAGTGCAGCCCGGAGATGCCAGCGGCTCGAGCCGCGGCTTCCCACTGGGCTTTGAAATAGCGCGGCTTCCACGGACGCGCGGTTTTGGTCGTGAGGATCACGGCGGCGGTTCGGTCCATGCCGTCCAGCATTGCCTTTAGCGCCTTGGTGCAAGGTATATCGACCTTCTGGCCGGTCTTTCCTTGGCGAAGGGATAGGTACTGCCCGTCATAGTTGTTCCAAGAGAGGCGCAACAGGTCGCCCTGGCGCTGGCCGGTATGCAGCGCGAGGATTAGCGCCCGCTGGATTTCAACCGGGGCCACAGCGATCACCGCTTCAATCTGTTCGGGAAGCCAGATCATGTCCGCGCGGTTGCTATGGTAGAGCCGCTTAAAGCCTTCGACATGGTTGGCAAAGACCACGCCATTATCGCGCGCCCAGGTCAGCATGGCCGAAACGACAGAAAGCCGGTTATCCCCTTCGCGCTCACCGGAATCGCGTGCCACCTCCGCTCGCCAGTCCATGAAGTCCTTACGGACACGGGGGTCCTCTAGGGCCGCAACGGGCATTTTGCCGAACTTGACTTCGGCCTTGGTCAGCATCCGCTTGTATTCGCGTTGTGTGCTGGCCCGCAGCTTTCCGAACTCGGGGGAAAGGGTGTAGTCGCGCACAAGGCCATCAAAGGTGCCGTTGAGCCGGTCCAGAAGACTCTTTTCGGCTTCACCATATCCGCGCAGGAATTCGGGCGACCCCGGCTTGCCAGCCAGGGCACGGCCAGTTGCGCGGTGATAATAATAAAGCCGGATTGAGCCATCAGCGAGCCGTTTGCGAACGGTGTTGATGCCTACGAGCTTAGCCCGCACCATTTGCGCGTCTCCACGCCTCTAAGGGGGTTTCGTTTTCGACGGCATCGCCGGTGTATATGACAAGCCTGCCGCCTTCGACCTCGACCCGCGAAATGGCAAGGCCGCTGGCCAGAACACCTTTTACAGTGCGCTCGATGTCGGTCTTACGGATTGTTGCGGGACGGTTGGCCATTAGCCCCACTCAACGATGGTGCGAAGCAGTTCTGGCACGGCAGCCGCCAACTGGGCGGTATCGACCACAAAAACGCCAGGTGCTTTTGCTTTTGCGACATCGGAAAGGTCATTGGTGCCGAGCTTTTGCAGCTCGAACCCTGTCTGCCTAATCCAAGGCGTTCCGGCCTTCTCTGACCAGAACAGGAAGTATCGAGCCGCGAAAGCTGCATAGTCGTCGCTGGGGGCTATGGCATGGCGAACAGAAAGCTCGCATTCATTCGCGATCCAAAGGGCGAAAGGGATCGATTGCCCGCTCTGCACCAGCACTTTTGCTAGGCCGAGCAGCAGCGCATCACGGCCACTATAGAGCCAGCGCCCGTTTTCTTGGAGCTGGCCGAAACCTTCAAAAGATCACGGCGCCGCCAGTCTCGCAGGTTTTCCACCGTGAGGTCTGTCATGGCCGTAACTTCGGCAGGGGTCAGCGAATAGGTGTTTGCGTCTCTGTGCATGATCTCACACTAACCGAGTTATATCTCACGGTCAAGGGGTTGTAGTTGCCGCTGGAGTGTGGTGCCTTTAGGGCGCAAAACAGGGAGGAATTTCATGGAAGAGAAAACTTGGTTATCTCGGTATTCGGATAAAGAAGCCACCCAGCTGGTCGAGCGCAAATGGGCAAATAGGGCGATGGTCCAAGACGACCTTTCGTTAGAACCCGGTCGTAAATTCATGGAGGCAGTGACTGATGCAAATGACTGGGAAGTTATTAGAGCCAGCGAGCCTAGCGAGAGCGGCGGGTTTTATCTAGTTTGGGAGACTGTGCGCCGTCGCGCATAAAAATGCCCCGCCCGACTCCCTGTAAGGACCGGACGGGGCTTTTTGGCTGGAGTTATGGACCACATCCAGCCAATGGCCGACCGGGGGAGCATGACAATACCCCGGTGGGCTGGACGGCGGCGCACTATGTACAACGGGCTACGGAAAACCCATGCGCCGACCGAACCTATGTTCGCCGCAGATTGATGCGGACCTCCTGGCCCACCGTGCGGCTAATCTCTTTCAAATTGCGTTGGACCGCGGGCCGAAGAAACGGCCGGGCCGCCGCGTCTGATCGGCCGAATTCGATGCTGGCCGACGCTGAATCCGTGCTCGTGACGTGCGCCCCGTTCGTACCCAGCGGCCCGGATACGATCCCGGCCCGAAGTGCGCCCGTCTGGTTGTGGGGTGACTGGCCCGCCGCGCTCGGAACGCCGAATCCATCTATAATCGAGGCTTTGGCATCGTCCCGAATGTTAGATGCGGCCCGAACCAGCCCGGACTGCACATTGACGTTGGCGAGGTTCTTCAGGCGCTGCCGGTGCCGCTTTAGGCCCTTCATACCGAATCCTCCCAATGGACCAGCTTGAGCGCTTGCTCGGGATCGACGCCCAGTTCCTTGGCTTGGCCAAGGGCCTGAATGATCGTGGCAAGAGCGCGTGCCCTGCCGCCCGTGTCGAACGCCTGCACGGGCCGCAGCGTATCGATGACGACATTGCCGCCCAGCTTGTTGGACGCCTCCTCAGCCATGACCGCAGCGATAGGCTGCAACATGTACGTGCAAAGGTGCCGCTGGGCCTCGCGAACGAGATTGCCTTGGGCGGACGTACCAACCAGAGCGGGCAGCACGCCAAAGGCGCTTAGGACCGATGCGCGGGCCGCATCGAGCGTTTCGGTCGGCAGTGCGCCGCGAATGTCAGGGGTAACGTCATTGCCCCGCCAGTCCTGTTGCGGTGCGACGCCACCAGCCGCAGCTACAGAGGTGGATTCGCGAAGAAGAACGCGACCGCGACGGCCCCTAAACCCACGGCCAAGGGCTTCCATATCAACGTCAGGGGACTCAGGAAATGGCACAATCTGCGAGCCAAGCGGGGCCTCTTCGTAAATCTCGCTAAGTGCAGTCTCGACCGAATGGAGAAGACCGGCAGATAGGCGCGCCCGATGCAAAGGGGCACTGCCCTGCCAAGGGCTGGTAGCGTCCGAACCGATACGGAAGTGCAGGACCTCAGCGGCCAGAGCGGTAATCGACTTGTTGCCCCCGGCCTCGCTAATGGACAGGCGGTAGGCATAGGGCTTGCCATTCCGGGTCGATAGGTCCCAATCGGATACGGCAACCAGCGAACCGGTGTCGCCAATATAGAACACGGCCTCGCCACGCAAAGCGAGCGCACGCCCAATCATTGCCATTGTGTGCCGATCGAGAATGGCTGTGCCGTTCACGTCCGCGAGGGAAAGAACATTGGCCCAGAGCGTCACGCAGGACTGGACGGTCCCGGTCAACTCGGCAATGCCCGTGGTGCCAGCAAGATAGTCCTGCCGCGCACCGATCAACATTCCCGTGTAACCGGTGCTGCTGACAGAGCGTTTTTCGCGCTTAAAAATATCCCAGATCGCCATTAATGTACTCCCAGACGCCGGTAGGGGCGCAACAGGTCAGCCGCCCCAGAATTCTGAAGGGCGCGGGCCACGTAATCGCGATTGAACCGCAGGCTAAGCTCCCCCGAAGTGATAGAGGACACGCCAGCGGGGTGAGTGCTGGCAGCGACCATGTACTCGCTTAATCGCCTATAAGCCTCTTGGACCGCTGGGGGAGCGTCCGCGTCGCCGTGGCGGCGTATCGAGGCGGACTCAAGACCATTATTTTCGACACCGACATCGATGGGGAGAGCGGTCAGGAATCGTGCATGCGGTGGGCCAAGTTGCGGCAGGAGGGAAGCCTCGTGGTGCGCCGGGCAAGCCAGGCGCGGATCGGAGAGGCGATTGCCTGGGCCGAGAAAAATGGCTTTGACTTTATCGTCATCGATACGCCTGGTCGGGACATTGCGGGTATGAAGCGGGCGCTCGATCTGGCCGACTTTATGCTGACCCCCTCCCAACCTTCGCCGCTGGACTTGCAGGCGACTGCGCCGCTCCGCCGGCTTTGGTCAGTCTCCGGAACACCGGCCAGCATCGCGCTGACCATGGTCATCAGAGAAACGCTGCCGCGCACCCGCAATTATGTTGAGCGCTATGCAGAACAGGGTGCCGTGCTGCCTGCCATTATTGGTCGACGGGTGCAGTATCTGGACGCCATGGAGCGTGGGTTGGGCGTGTCCGAATATAGGCCGGGCGATATTGGCGACAGGGAGATGCGTCGACTTCTTGCTGCCATTTTTGCTGAAGCCACGAAGCAGAAGGTGGCGTGATGAAGGCGGAAGATGAAACCTCGGAAACGATCGCGACAGATCGCCCGATTTGGAACATACGCGAGGTGCGCATCCGGCTGCCGCGTCCAGGTATTAGCGCCCTCAAGCAAAAGGCGGATGCGGACGGTGTGACCGTCAACGCCCTGATCGCACGCTATATCGACCAGGGCCTTGTGTCCGATGGCCGTCCTGGTCTGTTTGAATTGTCGGCCTGGTTCCGGACCTATCTACGCCGCAAGGGTGGTCGCGACAGCGAAGCCAAACGCGCGGCCCGAGACGACGATTTTACCTGATCGTGACATAGGGCTTGATTGCGCATGGAACGGGCGGCACCCCTCCGTGGGTCCGTGGGTCCGTGGGTCCGTGGGTCCGTGGGTCCGTGGGTCCGTGGGTCCGTGGGTCCGTGTACGGCTGGTTGCCGATGGCGCTTTGGAATAGGTGGCCGCCGAGTCGGCAACGCGCCCCATATCGGCCGTTCGCCTGGGCTTCACCAGTTCCAAAAAGCGGACATTCAACTTGGCGGACGAAAACCGAGGACTCCGGTGGATTTCGGCCCGCCCGTTTTGCGTCCCAAGGACAGGCAGCCAGCCGCACCTAGGCGGCAGCGAAACGGCATGCCGTCAAGTGGCGCGACGTGGTCCGTCTGAGGTTGGGCGCTCACACGGGCTGTCGCTAGAACACGGCCCCTGCTGGTGCCGCCGTGCCGCGCAGTCTGACCGCATCCTTGCTGGGCGGCGCGCCAAACTGGCGACGATATTCGCGGCTAAACTGGGACGGACTGTCATAGCCGACATGATAGCCGATAGCCGCCACATCGCTATGCTGCGCAGCCAGCATCAGCCGGGCCTCCTGCAGCCGGATCTGCTTCTGAAACTGGATCGGGCTCATCGCAGTTGCGGCCTGGAAGTTGCGATAGAACGCCGAGACGCTCATGCCGCAGATCGCCGCCACGTCTTCGACACGAAAGGCATGGGCATAGTGGTCGCGGATCCAGCGCACCGCCCGAGCGATGTGGCTGAGATTGCTGTCGGCTAGGCCGAGCTGCCGCACGGCCGCCCCCTGGTCCCCAACGATTAGCAACCAGAGGATTTCGCGCTTTATCAGCGGGGCAAGAACGGGAATATCGCGTGGGGAATCGAGCAGGCGGATAAGGCGCGTAACCGCATCCAGCAGTGCGGCCGGCGCTGTACTCACCGTCATGCCGCTTGGCGGGCTGCCCCGGCCATCGCGCAGATCGGGTGCGCCCGCCTGTAGCAGCAGTTCGGCAATGCTGGCGGGGTGCAGCACCATGCCAAAGCCCAGTGCCGGACAGTCTGGACGGGCATCGATGAACTGGCCATTCACTGGCAGGTCCAGCGAAGAGACCAGATACTCTCCCGGGCCGTATTCATAGACGCAGTCGCCCAGCGCTAGGCGCTTCATGCCTTGGGCGATCAGCGCCATGACCGAGCTGGTCATCGAGGATTCCAGCTCTGAGACATCATGACGGGCAATGAGCACCCCTTCGATCGGGGTAGTCATGTCAGCCCGCGCATGGCGGTTGATAAGGCTGCGCAGTTCGTCCAGCGGCATGGCACTCTCTCCACATTGGCAGGTTCGTTGCTAGCACGGACCAGCAACGACGTCGTGCTTAATTCTACACAATGATAGGATTGTGCAATAACGCGAGAGGATGCGCCTAACGCTGGAGCAGCTACCGGTGGTTCAGTGCAGACATCGGCGGACGACAGGGCCCGCCGGACCTAAACCACCGGAGACCATCATGTCTGAACAGAACAAGCAGATCGTCCGCCACTACTTCGAAGGCCTTGATGCTCAGAAGTCCCCGCCCGCCGAATGGGTGACGCCGGAATTCATACTCCATATTGCCGGCTCTCCGGACATGAACCTCAATGCAGCGCTTGAGTTCTCCGTCGGGCTCGTCACCGCCGTGCCGAACCTCACCCACCCGATCGTCGAGCTGGTCGCTGAAGGGGACAAGGTCTCCTATCGGGGTCGCTATGAGGGGACGCAGTCGGCACCCTATCTCGGGGCCATGGGGCCCAGCGGCGTGTTGTCCGCGACGGGCGCCGGTGTCTTCCGCATTGCCGATGGCAAGGTCGCAGAGCTCTGGATCTGGCCGGACACGATGACGGTCCTGCAGCAATTGGGCGTCCTGCCGCAGCAGGGCTGACCACACGCCCCTGCAGCATGAGACCCCGTGCTGCGCAATTTACCCACTCCATCAAGGAAAAGACCCATGACGATACAACACGGCTTTCACGCCGCCTTCCCCGCTCACAGAGGTCAGGGCGACGCCCTTGTCGCGCTTCTCCTGGCCGCCCCGTCGCTGGGCAATGATGACTGCGTGGTGTTCCTGGTCAGCCGCTCGGCCAGCAATCCCGATCTGGTCAGCGTTGCAGAAGGCTGGACCAGCCAGGACGCGCACGCAAAATTCTTCGCCAGCCAGGAGGCCCAGGCCTTCGTTGCCGAGCTGGCCCCGTTGATTGCCGGGGAGTCCATCTACTCCGACGCCATCCCCGTGGGCGGCAAGGCCATCCTAGCCTAGCTGCCGCCCCACCTAGCCCACTCAGCCCCCGCTCGGTCGATGTCCGGGCGCGCATACCCACACCCTCAAAACGGAGCCTTCCATGTCCATTCCCCGTCCCGCCCTCGACCCTGAATTGAGCACCAAGCTCGCCGACTTCCCGCTCGGTGTTGATCTCAATCCCGAACTTCTGGCGCAGATGCGCCAGTATGCAGTGCCCGCCGAAACTTATCTCAATGGCCGTGCGCTCGAGCGCCGCGAGATCGCGGTGACTGCCGCCGATGGCGCCAGCCTGCCCCTTACCGTGCTCCGGCCGTCGGCGCCCACGCAGAATGCCCCCTGCATCTACTGGCTGCACGGTGGCGGCATGGTGATGGGCGATCGCTTCGCCAATCTCGATATCCCGCTCGACTGGCTCGACCAGCATGGCGCGGTGGTGGTGACCATAGACTATCGCCTAGCGCCCGAAGTCTCGGGCACCACTCTGGTGGAGGACTGCTACCAGGGCCTGCTGTGGCTTGCCGCCCATGCCGGGGACCTCGGCATTGATCCCAACCGTATCGTGGTGGCTGGCGCCAGCGCCGGTGGCGGCCTCGTGGCGGGCACGGTGCTGATGGCGCGCGACCGCAATGGCCCGTCCATTGCAGCCCAGATCCTGATCTGCCCGATGCTGGACCATCGCAACGCAACGCCGTCCAGCCAGCAATATGCCGGCGAGCCCGGCGTCTGGACGCGCGAGAAGAACCTGTTTGCCTGGCAGGCTGTGCTCGACGGCGAGACGGGCGAGATCTCCAGCTACATCTCGCCGGCGCTCGAAACCAATCTGGCAGACCTGCCGACCACCTATATCGACGCCGGCACGGCCGAAGTCTTCCGCGATGAGGACGTCGCCTATGCCAGCAAGATCTGGGCAGCGGGCGGCCAGGCCGAGCTGCACATCTGGGCCGGTGGCTTCCACGGCTTCGATGCCATGTTCCCCGATGCTGGTTTGTCTACGGCAGCCCGCGCTGCCCGCAGCGCCTGGCTCAGCCGCGTCCTGAAGACCCTCGCCTGAATCCTTGAGCGACTTCGGCCCCTATCCCATACCAACCAAAGGAAATTTCCATGAAAACTGTTCTCATCACTGGCACCTCGTCCGGCTATGGCCTGGAAACGGCCCGCTACTTCCACGACCAGGGCTGGAGGGTCATCGCCACGATGCGCCACCCGCAGCCGGACCTGTTCGCCCAGTCCGACCGCCTCCACGTCCTGCCCCTCGACGTCACCAATGCCGACAGTATCGCAGCCTGCCTGGCGGCAGCCGGCCCCATCGACGTGCTGGTCAACAATGCCGGCATCGGCATGGTGGGGGCGTTTGAGGCCTCGCCCATGGCCCAGGTGCGCCGCCTGTTCGAAACCAATACCCTGGGGGTCATGGCCATGATCCAGGCCATCCTGCCCAAGATGCGGCAGCAGGGCGGCGGCGTCATCGTCAACGTCACCTCAAGCGTTGTGCTGTCGCCCTCGCCGTTCGCCGCCGCCTATACCGCCACCAAGACCGCCATCGAGGGCTTTTCCCGGTCGCTGGCCAAAGAGCTGGTTGCCTTCGACATTGGCGTCAAGCTGGTTGAGCCCGGCTATGCGCCCACGACGCGGTTCGGCGCCAATACCGAACTGCCCATTGCCGACCTGATCCCACCGGCCTATGCCGATTTTGCACGGCCGATCTTCGAGGCCTTTGCCGTTCCCAGTGTTACGACGCGGGAAATCGATGTGGCCGAGGCCGTGTGGCGGGCCGCCAATGACACCACCGGCCAGCAGCGCTTTCCCGCTGGTCCCGATGCCGTGGCGCAGTGGGAAGCCTCGCGATGAGCATGCGCGCGATCCTGGCCGCCACCTTGCGCTGGCACCTGCGCAAGGCCCGGCGGAGCTTTCAACTGCTTGGCCGCTGGCTGACCCAGCCGGCACGCTCGCCGACCCGCACCGTGCGCTGGGGGTGAGGGGGCCCTCTCAAATCGTCCAACTTACCAGGGAGCATTTGGCCAGGTCCGGGCGCGCAGAACGCGCGACCGGACCTTCAGGCGCGAAGCGTGCAACCACGATAAGACGGCTGCCTTTCGCGTTCATCGCGAGGGACGAGCAACCGGCGGCACTGGGCGGAAGCCGACGGGCCGTAACGCGCCCCATTTCGGTCATAGAGGCTGGTCGCGCCATGTCCCGGAAGCAGCCGTAATGCATAGGCGAGCGACCTCTCCAAGTTCAGCGAGGCCGACAAGCCTCCGCACCGATCGAGGCGCGCTGCGGTGAGCGCCGCCTACTAGCCCACCTTGCGCGCAGTGAACGGTGTTACCGTCTTGCACTGCATCCCGGCAATGATCGCTGCCGCCGCAGCATCGAGGCCAGGAATGGCCAGGTCATATTCGAAGACGCTGTTTCCGGTGACTTCGGTGGGGCTGACCATGCGGACCGTCTGGATGACGCCGGCGCCAGAGGTGCCGCCATTGGCCGACATGGTTTCATCGACCAGCACGCCGCGCCAGTTCAGCCGGCCGGTTTCGGTCCAGTGGAACATGCCGCGGGCTTCCATGAACAGTTTTTCGGGATGGAACACGCCATTCCAGATGATCTGGCGCGTCTGGCTGGTCATGCCGCCTGGTATCTGGCCCCTGACCATCTGGCAGGCGGAGGTGTCGGTGGTGCCGACACTGATCTGCCACAGACCATCCTCGGGCGTGAATTCATCGGCGAGTTGCAGTGGGCATGACCCATCACCGCCATATTTGCGGTCAAGCTGGGCGGGCGTCAGATCCTGCCAACTGAACCCGGATGCGTCCTGGACCAAGATCATGTCGATCGCGCCTACTTCCGTCTTCAGCCGCAGCGTTGCCTCGACCTCTTCAATCGTCACTGTGCTGACCTTGCAGGTGCAGCCGGACGTTCCGCAGACCGCTGTCTGGACATATTGTGCCTGGGCCGGAGCGACCTGAATCGCCAAGCCCGCTGCCAGACCCAAAGCCAGGGCCGCATTTCTCGTGCGCATCTTCATTGTCGGGCTCCTCAATTGGACAGCATTTGCCGAAACGCTTCGGGCGTGGTGTTGCTGAGATCGATGGGGTAGACGGCGCCGCTTCGTTCGGATTCGGCCGCCGCTGCCTGCCTGCCGGGCGGCGTCACGCTCATCGTGTCGCGGATCATCTCGAAAATGACGTCGACCATCATGTCCTGGCCCTGCATGTAGCAAAGCTGGCTGGAGTCGACGGGCGCGCAGCGACCATTGGAGTCCAGCCATTGGTGCGGATTGAGCTCGATGGTGTTGACGGTGCCGAAGCTCTCCCAGAAGAAGCTGGCGGTTGGCAGATCGCTACCGGCGCCACCCGCCGTCTCGTAAAAGTAGGGTTCGCTCATCGCCCAGTCATTGGGCAGGGTCAGGGATATGCCGCTGGCCGCGTGGGTCACAGGACAGCCCGAGGGCGTGTTGGTGCAAACAAAGGCGACATCCTCGCCCAGCCCCTGATCGGCAGGGCCGGTGTCGCCGTCACTCCCGGTGGCCAGCGGAATTTCGAAGTCATTGCGGCCATTGGGATCAACGGTGATGGTGTCGGCGAGGACGATACCGGCGTCCAGATTGATGCCTTCGACCTCATAGGTGCCACCGGCTGCCAGATCGGTGACAAAGCTGGTCTCCAAGTCATTGCTGGCAAAGGCGATGTCCATTTCCTGAACATCGGTGCGGATAGCTGACCATTGCACGCCCACATCGCCGATTTCGAACGGCGTGCGCAGACGCACAGGGACGGTGGCGGCCGTGGCGGGCTGGGAGGGCGCGGAGACCTCGGGCGCCGATGATGTCATATCGACAAAATCACCGGGTGCAGGCCCGTGCACGGCCTCGCGCATTTCGGACAGCGAGGGGGGAGTGTAGCCGCCGGGCCACATGACGACGCTGATGCCCATGGCGCCGGAGGAGAGGGTTCCGGCATAGCCGATCTCATAGGGGGTGAGATAAAGCGTCATGGGCTCGGGGATCGGGTCGCCCACAGTGAAGGTCATCTGCAGCACCTCGTTTTCGAGCGTGGCGCTGGAAAAGCCCCCCTCCCGTCCAGCAGCCTGCGGGCCAGCCAGCATTTGGCCGGCTGTCCAGCTGCCGCCAATCGGGGCATCGGGATAGGGGTGGTCCAGCGCCAGTGTCAGCAATTGGTCGGCGCCCGCCTGGACCTGATAGGGTGGAACGCCCAGGATCTGCCAGGGGCCGTCCAGGGTCGGGACGAAAGGGTCCTCCTCGCTCATGGCCGGAATGACGAAGTCATTGGCCTGACCGGGCAGGACTTCGACGACGCCCTTGAAGGTGTCCTTGGGCCCCCAGTCGGCAGTGACTTCATAGCGGCCGGGCTCGAAGACGCCTTCGCCTGTCACGGTCTTGCCCGAGGGTGCCCAGGCTTCCGGGCTCATGTCGGGATCGAGCGGAATGGCCGACCATTCATGCGGCACCTGCGGATAGTCGGGCGGCAGGCGGAAAATGGCCGGAACCATGGGCAGGTCATCCTGCCCCGGTGCGGCCCGGGTGGCCGCGGCGGCCTGGGCGGCGAGATCGGCGGTATTGGTCTGGTCGGCATCTTCGAAGGGCATACCGACGCCGAATTCGCGCGAAAATAGGATCTCGCGTTGATTGCCGGAGATGTAGCGGAGTTCGTAGACGCCAGCCTCCGCCGGCGCCGTCAGGCCCATACTCTGCGTCCGCCTGTTGTTATAGGGATAGCCCCAGCTATCGAAATAATCGTCAGGCGCAGCACCGGGGCGGGCGATGACGATGCGCTGGCCAACCTGGTTGGGCCCGCGCCAGGTAAATTCAAAGCGCTTGTCCGATTCCACCGACCCGATGGCATCGAAGCCGTTCGAGGCGGCAACGACTTCAATCGGCTGGCGCGCGATGACGCCCTGGCCGGTCACGGCCAGGATCAAATCATACTCACCTGCCTCAAGCGGGGCGCGCCTGGTGAACGGATTGCTGCCGGCGGCAGCGCCGCCGAGCACGCCATAGGACGGGCTCACATCCGGCGCCCCCTCGCCGCGCCGCGTGAAGCCGGCATAGTCGACATTGCGCGCGGTGCCCTTGAACGAGATTGTGTAATTGTGCCCGGCTTCGGCCTTCGGGCCGATGTCGAAAAAGGCTTCAGCAACTGGCTCGGGCTCAGGCGCCGGGGCTGGCTCGACCTGCGCCACCTGGCGCAGGGCATCGGCCAGTTCCTGTCCGGTCTGCGGGGTGAGCAGCAGGCCGCCCGTGGCGTCGGCCACGCAGGACATGACCTCGCCTTCCTCCTTGGTCAGTCCGAAACCCACGACGTGAGCGCGGATGGCGATGCCTTCATTGGCCAATTGCGCGGCCAGCGCGCAGGGGTCGGCCTCGCAGGTTTCGAGACCGTCGGTGACGAGGATAATGTCGGCCGATTCCGCAGTGGGCGGGATCATCGAGGCGGCCAGCGACATCGCGTCGGTGATCGGCGTCATGCCGCGCGGATTGAGGCGGTTGAGGCTCGACGACAGCCCGGAAGGATCATTGATCCCCACATTGGCGATCACCTCTATGTCCGAACAATCGCTGCGCCGGTTGTGGCCATAGGCGATGACGCCAAGGGGAATGGAATTGTCGCGGCTGGCGAAGAAGTCGCCGATCACTTCGCGAGCGATCTCGACCTTGCTGATACCACCATCGAGCTGGCCCCACATCGAGCCGGACGCGTCATAAATGAGGATGGAGGCGCTATCCGCATCTTGTGCTGCGGCCGGCATGGCCAGCCCGGCGACAGCGCTCAACAGCGCCACGCGTCCCAAATCCTTCAATCGAGCCCGCATGCCGGACGTCCCTCCAAATGTCTGATGATGAAATGTCATGTCGTCGCCCCGCCCTGCATGGTGGAGCCGCTCGCGCCGGGCGCCGGGGCGGGTTGCCAGCCGGCGGCCTTGTCCTTGATGGTGGCGAATTTTTTGGACATGCCCGAAAGCCTGGCGTCCCATTCCGGGTTCGGCGCCTGCCCTTCGATGGTGCGGAAGTAGACATCCATCATGCAGGCAATGGCGAAGGGCTCGATCAGCGCGGCCTTCACCGACCAGGCAAAGAGCAGCGCGAAGACGAAGCCGCCCGCCGACCAGGCGCCGGGGATGAACCAGACCAGCGCGGCGGCAGGGGCGAGCATGAGCAGGAACACGAGAAACGACAGGCCATAGACGATCAGCGTCAGCCAGGCAGCGTTCTTGAGCATGGGCTTGTAGTTCTGCCCGTAGAGCACAAGGGCCGTGCGCGCCGAGGCCCAGGGATTGCTCGAGCCGGTGCGGATGGCATAGGCCAGGATCACCTCGTCGACAAAGCCGACAGCAATATTGAGGAAGGCGCGCAGAAGGCCGGTGATCTGCTGCAGGCCCGGAATGGGCAGGAAGGCGGCAATGCCCTGGATCAGCCCGGTGACCGCGCGGAGGACGCCCTTGACCAATTGGTCGATGGCAAACAACACGCTCGCTTCGCCAAAGCGCTGCTTGACCACTGATGTCGCGTAGGACACCTGCGACTTGCCCTCGGGCATCTGCCGCCCGTCCAGCAGTTCGACAAGCACGGCGATATGGCCGGCTTTGACGACATAGAGGATATACTCGCGCAGAAAATAGAGCACGCCGGCGGTCAGGCCGAAGCCGATGGCTCCACCCCAGAAAATTGAGCCTGTGCGGAAACCATCGTCACCAAAGGCACCGACGCCCCAGCCAATGCCGGCGCCAGTACCGGTGACGATCACATAGGCGGCCGCCATGCCCAAATAGACCGCAACGCGCAGCAGGATGAAGGGCATGGTCTTGCCCATGAGCCCGAGCGAGCGGGAAATCGAAAAATCCCACATTAGCGGGCCTTCCGGGAGTGAATGATGAGGGGTGCGAACATCTGCTGCGTCTCCAGAGGAATTGGTGCGTCAGTTATCGAGAAGGGGCACGGTCGATGGCGGCAGCGTTCCGGTCCAGTCGCCTGTGCCCAAAAGCAGCGCGTCGGCAAAGGTGGATGCGAAGGCACCTTCTGGCGCCGCCTGCAGCCCGCCAATGCGGATGCGGACCATCTGACTGGCGGTCGAATTGAGGCTCATCCGCGTATTGTCGGTATCGTCGAGCAACAGCCTGTCGATATCGCTGCTGTTCAACCCGAGGTGGAGCGTGATTTCGGCGCGCGCGATCATTCCCAGCTCGGCCAGTTCCCGTCCCACATATGCCTG
Organism: Devosia ginsengisoli; assembly: GCF_024707105.1. Taxonomy (GTDB): domain Bacteria; phylum Pseudomonadota; class Alphaproteobacteria; order Rhizobiales; family Devosiaceae; genus Devosia; species Devosia ginsengisoli_A. The sequence goes on from NZ_JANQAJ010000005.1 coordinate 18,043, forward strand.
GAGCATGGACAGGCCCAACGCGGTGCCGGCGAATGGCGAACCGGGCAGTTCAGGCAGACCGGGGGCAGCTGGCAAGTCGTCTATGGCCCAGATCGGTCCGGTCCAGACGCGATGTGTGCCATCGCTAGCATGGGGAATGGACGCCACGAGCCGCAATTCACGCGCCACATAACGCCCCATCTGTTCTCGCCGGCCGGTGTCGAGGACGCGGCTGGTCAGAAGAGGCGCATCAATCGGAAAGCCACGCGTGGGATAAAATTTCAGCGCCGCATCAATTCCGGGCATATGGCCATAGGCCCAGCCGGGCATGTCTGAGACCCCGACAATATCGAGACCATCAGCGCGAAATGAGGCGCCCTCACCATTGGTCAGCACATCATATCGGCGTGTCGGCTGTCCGTTCGTTTCGAACAGCAGGGCGTATTGCCAGGCCGGCACCTCCGTCGCCACGCTGACCGCGGTGAGGTAGCCTGGATCCGGCTCTGCCGACGCGACGGGATGGAAGTTCGCAGCGCGGCTCCAGCGCGCTGCAAGACCAGCCAGCTCCCAGCGTTTGACCCATTCCTGGCGATCGGCCCGCCACATCACGCCATTGGTGATGGTATCCTGGCCAATGACGTCACTGGAAATCACCATGCCCAGGTCTTCGTCAGACAGGGCCTGGTCGCTCAGCAGATCGGCGACCCGCGTGGGCACGGAGAGACCGCGGTCGTCACGCTTCCGGTAGGGTTCGATATCGCCATCTTCGTCGACGGTAATGTCGGTCCAGTTCGTGCCTTCGTCGCCAGGATCGACCAGGGCAAGGCAGGGGACCCCCAGGCAATCATAGCGCTGCGCGTCAACCTGGTTTAGATGGCGCCGCGAAAGTGCCGCGATCTGGTTTGGCAGTCCCTGCGAGCTGAACATGGCGAACCGCCACGCGGTGTCACCGCCAACGCCGATGTCTTCTGCGCTTGGCGTGAACTGGTCGCCATAGCTCTCCCGGTTGCTGGCCGCCAGCGCCGGACCAACATTGAAACGGACCACCTCGACCAGCCGCATGACGTTGGGATATTCGGCATTGCCATCGACATGGGTCACGCTGATGCGATAGCGCGTGTGCGGCAGGGCCGGTTCGAAGGCTTCCAGCGCCATGATCGCCTTGCCGGCGTCGGACATGCCCCAGTCGCGATAATCGGTATAGGGCGAGTCGCCGAAGGGAAACCGCTCGACACTGTTCCATTCGGGCGAGTCGAAATAGGCCGGGTCGACCTCGAAAAAGCCGGGCGCGCCGATGAAGCGCTCGATCTCGGCATCCAAATGTGCGTTGACATCGGCGGGGTAGACCACCGCCATCGCCGGCAGGGTGAGGCAGGATGTGGCCAGAGCCAAAGGCCCGATGAGCCCCTTCCGCATGGTGGTGAGGCGGCTGGCCCATAGGGTGCATGGCGCTGCCCAGATCAGATATGTCACTTCGCGCCTCATTGTCCTGGCGCTGCACACGAGAGTTGCAACACGACCGGCCCCCCGGCTGTCGCTCCGCTGGAATGACCAGCAAAGTGTTGAGGCAATAGACAAATCCTGCGCAAGCTGCGCAATCTATGGAAATCCTTATATGCGCGGGCAAAAGGGGGAGGGATGGCAATCGAGGCAATAGTCGATCGGATCGTGGAGGCGACAACGCGCGATCTTGTCTGGGATGCTGCTCGCGGTATTTTTGCGGAGCATGGATTTGACCGGATCATCTATGCGGACCTGCGGACCCATTCGCAACACATCCTCAGCTCATACCCAGATAGCTTTGGCGAATACTATGCCGACGTTTGCAACCCGCAGGATGACCCATTCTTCCGCTACTGCTGCGCCAGTCTCGACCCGCGGCAGACCGGGGCGGACTATCTGGAGCTCTATAGCTATCTTACCCAGAGCGAACGTCAGGTGATCCTGACCGCGCGAGAGGCCGGAATGCGCTCGGGGTTTTCCTGCACCTTTCACAAGGCAGACGAGAGAGGCATGGGCGGTTGGAATATCGGATCGACCTTGAAACGATCCGAGGTGGAAAAGATCCAGGCCGAACACGGAACCATGCTCCGGCTGGCTGCCCTTTATGCCCATGAGCGTATGGACGGACTTCCGCGATCACCGCTCGATGACGAGAGGCCCGTGCTGTCCCGCAGAGAGAGGGATTGTCTCATTCACCTGGCCGCCGGCCTCAGAACCCAGCAGATCGCCGACCGCTTGGATATCAAGCCCGTGACCGTGGAACTGCACGTACGGCGGGCCAGAGGTAAGTTAAAGGCGGCGACACGCGAGCAGGCATTGGCAAAAGCCATGTCCATGAAACTGCTGGGTCTTTGATGCCTTCAAGCGCGGTCGTTCCGCGACAGGCCCCAGACAAACCTTCGGCGCGACCGCACACGAAATGTCTGCTTTCAATCGTGCCGTGACCAAAAGCGGTCGGGCGGCTGTCGGCCCCTAAACGGTCGTACCTATCTCCGCCGCATGAGACAGTTCTGGCGCCAAACTGTACTGTCACCAGACGTTAACCACGCGATCGAGCAAGCCGGCCTGAGTCCTTGTTTTCCGTCAAAGGATCTCGCATCTTGGTTGCGTCAGGCCGATTCCGGCTTGATTGGCCGGCAGGCCGCCTCTGCAAGGGCGGCCGACGAAGAGTCTGCAAACCCTCCGTCAGCCTGAGCCACATAACCCCTGTACGAGCAGAGGCATACATGACCTATTATTCTTCTAGCGGCGCTGCGGCGTCGAACAAACCCCATTTTTCTTCCGCCATCTCTAGCCCGATCGCGATCGCATCGGGACTGGTGCAGCACGACCTGGTCCGCCCGACTGATCAGGTCCTGATCCTGGCCACAATTGACGACACCGGCGCGGCCAGCGTCGGCGACGTCATGGTCGCGCTGGAGGGCCATGATGATCCGGCAGGTGCGATCCAGGTCCTGATCACCGCGGGTATCATCAAGGCCGATATCCGCTCGGGCGTGCTGGACCAGCACACTCTGCTTACCCGCGTGGCGCCGGCCGACCCCGACGATGACCCGACGCCTTCAGCGCCGGGTGGCGTTCTGCCGACTGCTGGCGGCCTGCCCGACAATGCCGTGTCCCTCTGTGTCACCAGCATGCAGCCGAGCGTCATCGTCAGCCCGGGCCGTGCGCGCCGCGCAATGGGCCGCGCCGAGGCCTTGCACCGTCCCGGTGTCTATATCCTGCTCTCCGGCGCGCAGGCCTATGTCGGCATGGGCTCCGAGGTGGGCCGCCGTGTTGCCACGGGCTCGCAGCCGATCGCCGATGTCGATGCTGTCATCACCATCACCGATGCCCATGACGGGTTGAGCGAGACCGATGCACTGGTGCTCGAGCGTATCATCCATTGCCGCGTTTCGGCGGCGCGGGAAGTCGCACTGGTGAATGGCACGCCGGATGGGGCCCAGATTTCGCCGGAGCGCTATGAAGAGCTCAATCTTTTGGCAGCCACGGCCTGTCACGCCCTCGCCCGTGAAGGCCATCTTTTCGTCAATCTCAGCCCCCCGCATCGTGCTGGCCGGGCCCTGCGCGGAAGAAGGCCGGCTGGCCCCGGTGCGGGCGTTCGACGAGGTTCCTGAAGGCGAGGTGATGGAGCTCGCTTTCGGCAAGGGCCACATGGCCCTCGCCTGTCGCCGCGCCGATGATAAATGGGTATTGTTGCGCGGCTCCGATATCCGGCTCGATTGCGTCGCCAGCGCCAATGCCTCGGTGAGTTATCTGCGGTCCGCCTGGCGCAATGCGGGGATTCTGGAACTGGCCCATGACGGGTTCAGCTATGTACTGACGCGCGACATGGTGTTTTCGTCGGCCTCTGCCGCCATGCATTTCGTGGTCGGTAGCAAGGGGCAGGGGCGTGGCGGCTGGCAGCCGATCGACACCGACCTCGCCGCACCGGCACGCTAGGGCGGTCTCCCTCCTTCGTCTCATCGCCTGTTTTCATTCTCACGCGTGGCGCGGCCCTGGCCGCCGCCTGGAGAAACCACATGTCCATTTCTTCTCTGCGCACCCCGTCAGTCGATCCCGATACTGACGACGAAGCTCATATCGAGGACAACACGCCTCCGCCGCTGGCCGAGCAGACCAGCGACGCCCTGGCCCAGTGCATGCTTGAGGATGCACTCACGCCGCGCCTCAAGCGCCTGCTCAAGTCCCGGCCCCGCCTCATCGTGATCAGGACCGCCGAGGAGATCGCGGCCGGGCTGCTCGAACGCCATCTTTCTGGCCAGGACCGGACGATCATGGTCGCGGCCTACACCGAGCGGCAGAAAACCGGCGGCCGATACGAGGCGCAGGGACGTACCGAACTCGACCTGCTCGAGAAAGGCCGAAGCGTCATTCTGATTTCGCATGATCCCGAGCAGATGCTGGTGCCGGAGGCGCTCGCGGGCGCCGATGGGATCATCACGGTGCAGAGCCCGAACCTGGCGGTGATCCGCAAGACCATTCGCATGCTGACCGGACGCACCGTTCGCAATCTCCTGCCTGCCGATGTGGAGGGCCTCTCCATCCGCGACCTGACCGTCGCCATCCGGCCCGGCCTGTCGTCGCGGGATTGCGTCATCAACTTGCGCCGCATTTCACATGCCCGCAGCATGCCGGAAGAAGGCATGGCGGCAATCCCCCTTGAACAGCTGGCAATGACCGAAGCTGTCTCGGTCTGGGCCTTCGAAACGCTGGCGCTCATGCGCCATGCAGCCGATGGCAAGGTTGATGCGTCGGCCCTGCGCTTCAGCTGCCTTGAAGGGCCGCCCGGGACCGGCAAGACCACCGTCGCCGGCGCGCTGGCCTGCTCGGCCGGCTGGCGCTTCGTTTCGACGTCCGTGGGAACCTGGTTCGCCGAGTCCGGCGGGCATTTGGGAGACGTCATCCGCGCGGCCCGAAAGTTCTTCGACGACATCGCCCTGTCGGAGGAACCGGTGGTCGGTTTGCTCGACGAGATCGATGCCATCCCCAACCGGGCGAATATGGATGCTGATGATGCGTCCTGGTGGGCACCTGTCGTGACCTTCCTGCTGACGGAGGTCGACCGGCTGCGGAAACTCGACAAGCCGATCATGTTGATCGGTGCCACCAACCATTACAGCAAATTGGATAGCGCGCTCATCCGCCCCGGGCGATTGGAGCGCAAAGTGTCTGTCCTGCTCCCGGCCCTTGATGATCGCCGGCGCATGTTCGCGGCCTGCCTGGGCGAGCGGATCGACACCGGTGGCATCGCAGCATTGGCCCGGCTGGCCGTCGAGGCCACACCGGCGCAGATTGAGAGCTGGTGCCAATCGGCCATTGCCAAGGCCAGTGTCGAGGACCGGCCGCTGGCGCTGCGTGACCTCATGGCGCTGGTCGCGCCGCCCGATAATCGGTCGCCGGAGACCGATCGCGGCATCGCCATTCATGAGGCCGGTCATGCCGTGGTAGCCCATGCGCTAAACCTGCCGATTGTGGAAGTTTCTATCCTTCGCCTCGGCGACATGGGCGGTTGGGTCAAGCCGAAACTCACGGATGGGTTGCTGACCCGGGGCGACGTCGAAAACCTGGTGACCATGGTGCTGGCCGGCAGGGCTGCCGACACCGTGCTGGGCAATGGTGCCGACAGCGGTGCGGAGGCCGACCTCGAGATCGCCAATACCGCGCTGCGTAGCGCCATGCTCGATCTCGGGCTTTATGGACCCCTGACCAATGCGACGACGAGTGATCCACGTCAGTGGAACAATGGTGTCTCGCTATGGACGGCGATCGCCGCTGAACTCGATCGGCTCCTCGACCGTGCCGTCAAAATCGTCAGTCGACGCCAGGACGACGTCTTCCGGTTGGTCGAGGTCCTGCTGGTCGAGCGCGTCATTACCGGCGACAGGCTGGCAGAAATCCTCGATGCCAGCCACGCCGAAAGTCCTGGCCAGGCGGACGATGACATCGAAGATCGCGCTCTCACGCCAGGGAGGATCTGATGCCGAAAATCGATCAGGTTCGCATTGCGGCTCACGCCTGGGACTATGCGATCACCCTATGCATCCGCACCCTGCCGCAGGGGCCCGAGCGCGAGGCGCTCGTTGCCTGTGACGAGCGCCCCACCATTGCCAATATTCGCGCGGCGTTGGCCATCGGCCTGGGCCGTTCCTGGCTGACGCTGATCGAAGCCGCGCTTGTCGAGATCGCGCTCGCCGCCATTGAAGACGTTCTCTACGAGGCCGATCATGACCATCGCGACTGAAACCCGGACCTTGATTGAAGCCACGCTCGATGGCGATTCTGAACTGGCGAAGCTGACCGTCGCCGGTTCTTCACCCGAAATGCTGGCCGTACACATCGCGCCGGGCAGGCCGAACAGGGCGATTGGTGGCACCACCTATCACCGCAGGCCGCCGTTCCGCCGCGAAACAATTATCGAACTGGTGGTCCGCATGCAGCGCCTGCGCTGGCAGCGGGCGGCGCCGCTCACGCCGCTGGCCATGCCGCCGGTCGAGGCGGACCTGCAGGCCCTGCACCAGAAGCACAAGCGAGCGACGGTCGGCTTCGAGTGTCTGCCAGGGTGGACCGATCTGCTGGACGCCGCCTTTACCTGGCTCGACGAGATCGCCTCGGACCGGCAGTGGGCGCCGGACCAGATCAAGGAAAAATACGGCACTTTGCGATTCTACTGGCATGGCGACCTGCCTGACCTCGGTGACGCGATCATCTCCGCGGCCGAGCACCTGTCGGGACATGTCTGCGAAGCCTGCGGCGCGCCTGGTTCGGAACAGAGCGCGAATGGCTGGCGGAGCACCACTTGCCCCGACCACAGGCGTCGGAGGCTGTCATGAGCATCCTGCCCAAGGAAACCGTCGCTGCCCTCCTCCGTGAAGCGGAGCGCATCAAGGCCGGGTTCGTGCCTGGCGAAGCCGAACTGGCCAATGCGCCGCTCCTGAGCGGATGGGCCGTCCAACCTCTCGCCGCCGGGCTGGTGCGTCTAGTCGGCTTCGTCAGCGGCCATCCCCTCTTACCGGATGGCTGCATCACCACCTCGGCAATCCTCGCGGCTGATGAACAGGCGGGATGGGCCAGAACCGTCAGCCGCTACTATCGGCTCGGTCCCAGGCTCGGGGAGTGAGACAATGAGGCAGGCCAATGACCTGGGCTGATGCGGCCACCTGGCCAAGGCCCGAGGACGCCTGGCCGAGCGCTATCCCGGTGAGACGGTCGAGATCATCGAGACCTTCATCGACGAAACCGGGATACCCTTCGGGCGGTCCTGGCGCGCTATCGAACCCTTGGTGGGCTGTTCGGGCCGGCACTGTTCGAGGCTCGGCAGAAACACGATCACCGCCGCCTCGCTCGTACCCGTCGTCCCGGCGAAAGCGACAAGGAATACAGCAAGCGAATGATGGTATGGAACCTGGACCCGCGGTAACACGGTAAAAGAGGTAACAACTGCCGTGGCCGTGGCGTGGGCGGGTTACCAGGTTACCGCTGTTACCTCGGGTCCAGGGTGATGATGTAGAACTTCCGCAGCGCTGCGCCGGGCAGACGCGCCGGCGCATGCCGCAACATCCCCATGCGGATCAGCTCGTCTTTCATGCGGAGGGCCGGGATTTCGCCACACAGGGCGCGCCATCCCTCCGGCAGCAGATAGGCGGCCTGCGGCCCGGAGCGGATATAGCCCAGCACGGGGCCTGGCGCCTCTCCGGCTTCCCAGGGCGCCAGCATGCCGGCATTCTGCTCCATCCAGGCCCGCGCCGCTTCGGCAGGAGAGGCCGGCCGGTGCTGGACGCGCGCCTTGTGCCAGTCCCATGCGCAGGCGGCCACGCCCGCCATGCCGCTGCCTTCCGGCCAAGGCAGCACCCCAAACCTGCTGGCCAGCTCGCAGGCGGCGGCAAGCAATCCCAGATTGGAAAAGACCCGGCGGGTGATGCCATCCGCGTCATCGGGGAGATGGTCCGCGATGAAGCGTTCACGATAGGTGGCCAGCAAAGCCCGGGATCGATCGGCGTCCTCGGCGAGAGCCGCAACAAAGGCTTGCTCGACTTCGCCCTGCGAGGCCTCCGCGGCGCGGTTGAGATGGTCAGACAGGTCCGCACCGCTGGCATGGCCATGTATTGTGTCGAACAATCCATGCCCCTTGCCGGCATCGGCGTTGAGATCGATCAGCCGTACAGCCTGTCCCTCCCGCATGACCGGCGCGCTCGCGCGCTCGGCGATCTTTTCTTCGAGGCCGATCTCCCCTGAGGATAAAAAGGTCAGCTGCCAGGTCTGTGTGGGCAGGCCCCGGCCGGTGCTCCCCGATCGTTCGCGCCCAGCACCGTTCCCCAGCAGATATCCCGCCTGCACGGCAGCTTCCGGCGCGATCTGCGCGAGCTCATCGAGGATGAGGATACGATTATGGTGGCGCGCGGCAACCGCTTCGAGGCCCGCTTCGGTGGAGCTCCAGGAGCGGATTTCCTTACGCGGAGGGCCATAGATAGACCCAGCCACTCGAAGGCCCGTCGACTTGCCGATGCTCGAAGGACCGCGCAGATGAACGCCAAAACTGGCCTGGCCCTGTAGCAGGCCAATGGCCAGGCCACCCAGGGCCGTGCCAAGGGCAATCGTCAGTCTGCTATTGCCTTCGGCGAAAGCGGCAATGTCCTGTCCCCAGGTCTCCAGCGCTTGCGGCGGCATACGCATCGCAGGCCTGAAAACTCCTTCCTGGACAGGCAGAGCACCTTTATCGGGTCCCATGGTGCCACGCGATCCCACATAGTGGCCGCCATGCCAGCCGCCGCGATCCACGATGATGAACCTGCGCTCAACCTGCGTTCGGGCGAGTTCGGCCATCAGCGCCGATGCCAAGTCCGGGCGAGCCAGCTCGAGGCCGGCGTCGACGAGGCGCGCCACCACCTTGCGCGGAGACAGGAGCATATGCTCCTCGGCTACGGTCAGATGCCGCTCGCGTCCATCACGGTCCCGGAACCACAATAGCCGGCGCCAGCCGACCTGCCGCTCATCATGGGCAAGCGCGACGGCAACGACCGGACCGCTGACCCGGATCGGTCCGAGCTCTTCAGGCGACGTCAGCCAGGCACCGGAATGGCGCACGACAAGGCTTCTCGGCATTGCGACGTCGTGAAAAACGACCATTGGGTCATCAATCCAGGAGCAGACGGCATCTGGGCCATGAATGGCATGGAGCTCCGCCCAGCCGAAATAAGGGGGTGGGACGATAATCTCTTCCACCCTGTGGCCGGCGCTTCCCATCGGACCGGACGCGGCAGCGGATTGCTCGGCAATCAGCACCTTCATCCTAGGATGCGTCGCCAGCACCCGGCGACGAAGGTCCTGTGCGTCCGCTTCGGGCGGAACATGCAGAACGCAGATCCCCGATGCCACATGAATAGCCATGGCATCCGCGAGCCTGCCTCGAACGATAATGGCCTCGGTCGGGCCGTGCAGGCTGCCGAAGATAACCGGCGCGCACGCTTCCCTTTTAGGCCAGGCATCACTGGCACCGGAAGGGTCGACAAGGCGCAGGCCGACGATGGTTTCGGAAAGATCGGAAATCGGCGCGACAAGATAATGTCCGATCTGCCGGAGCAGTAGCCGCGGCAGTCGATACCGCGCAAGATAGGCATGTGACGGGTCCGCGCCGGGGCAGCGCGCCCATGCCAAGGCGGCATCCGACGCGATGTTAGCGTCCGGCGGCTCGAGGGTCAGCTCTTGGATGTCGTGGGCAATCATACCGCCAGGGTGAGGCTATCCCTGGCAAGGCACAAACACCGCTATTGCAATTATGGTCGGTTAGCCCAAAGCAACAAACGCCTCAGGTGGAGGACCTCGATGGTCCGAAATGGGGCCGTCTCCTGCCTGTCTGGATTTAGGCGCCGAATTACAGAAACCTGACGCTGGGTCGAATGGGTGAATCTGTCAGAATCCGACCCCATATCAGCCGTACTGGCCGCCGTTGCGAGAGCCGTGTAAGCGGACATTTGCCCGGCGCCTAGTATCCAACATCCAACTTCGCCGAGTATGCAGCCAAAGCCCTGGAGGGACGGGTGACGGTGTCGGAGCGGAAGTCGTAGCGGATAACGTTCATGGCGGGCTCACAGCAAGGCGGAGCCTGGTTTTGCCAAGCCCCGCCCCGCTTTGCCTAGCCCTAGCCGTCAGCCAGCGAGGCTGGTGAAGAAGTCCCTGATATCGCTGGCCAGGAGCTCGGGCTCTTCCATAGCTGGGAAATGACCGCCCTCGGCATGCTCTCGCCAAAACGACAATCTGGCTTCGGGGTCAAAGAGTGGCCGGGCCAGATCGTCGGCGTTGAAGGCCGAAGCGCCCTGCGGCGTGTCGGTCGGCGGCGCCCAGCCCATGGCCTTCATGCTCTCATAGACCGCATTGGCCGAGGCCGCGCCGCCACCGCCGAACCAATAGAGCGTGACATTGGTCAGCAGTTGATCGAGATCGACCGCATCTTCCGGCAACGCCTTGCCCGGATTGGTCCAGGCATCGAATTTCTCGACGATCCAGGCTAGCTGGCCGATCGGAGAGTCGTGCAGCGCATAACCCAGCGTCTTGGGGCGGGTCGATTGGATGCCGATATAGCCCATGCTGTCGGGCAATGCGCCAAACTTGGCCCCGACACGGGCCTTCTGGTCGTCGTTGAGGACGGTGTTGGCGGAAAGATCGGCGCCCATGAAGGAGGCCACCGCAACGATGGTGTCGGTATCGGTCGCCATATGCACCCCAATCGCCTTGCCGGCGCTGACCTGGTCCAGTTGCCCGGCCACGTCCGCACCCATGTCGCTGCCATGGATGGCATAGCGCTCGTAGCCCAGGTCGCTCATCAGCCCGGCAATCGCCTGGGCGGTCTTGACCGAGGTCCAGCCGGCCTGGCTGGGGGCCGGCGACAGACCGAAGCCGGGCTGGCTGGGGATGACCAGGTGGAATGCCTGCCCCTCGGCGGGATTGGTCAGCGGCTCGATGACCTTGAGATATTCCACCGCCGAACTGGGCCAACCATGGATCAGCACCAACGGAATTGCGTCCGGCCGGGCGGAGCGTACGTGGAAGGCATGCAGCACCTGGCCCTCATGCTCGAAATTGACCTGCTCATACTGGTTGAGCTGGGCTTCGATGGCGCGCCAGTCGAAGCTGTTGGCCCAGTAATCGACGACGCGGCGCATATAGTCCTCCGGCACGCCGCGGGTCCACTGGCCAGGATCGACCTCGACCGGCCAGCGGGCCGAGCGCAGCCGCGCCTTGAGGTCAGCCAGTTCCTGTTCGGGAATGGCGATGCCCGTCGGCTGGGGTTTGGTGAGGCTCGATTGCGCCATGGCGGAACCCGAGCCAAGGCCGGCCGTGGCGAGGACGGCAATGGCAGAACTGGTAAAGGTGCGGCGATTGATATTGGTCATTGGCTCCTCTCCTAGCGGCACCAGCGCCGCCTTTCAAAAGACCATGCGTCACCATCATGTCAGCCCATGTCAGCAGTCTGCGGCCGCTACGCCGGGCGCCCTTATTCGGGCTCCGGGCCACCAGCATGCCCTCGATGGGGGTGCCGCGGTCCTGCCGCGGCGTGGCCAATTCGAAGCGCAGCACCTTGCATGAGAGCTTCCGTGCCCTGAGGGCGATAAGAGACCATGCCATCATGTCTGCAGCATCTTAACCACGATCTGGAGGCTGACGCGATCGCCTCAATCCGCAGAAGGTCAGATTTGGAGGATTGAGAGCAGAGTTGGACGCTCAACTTCGATCGGGCATCCAAGAAATCTCGCGACGAAGGCTGTAGATGGTCAGCGAGGCTTTCGGAGTGCGTGGCATGGGTGAGTCCCTGCGGCACCATCCGGAGCATTTCGACTGGAAGCCGACAGTCCGCTTCCCACCCCTACGCCGCCGCTATCTCGGTGCTCAGAACCGTCGGTCTCCCATCGATTCAGTTGCCGCCGTTCAGGAGGACTTTAACGACTGCCGAAACCTGCCGTGAGCAGCCTGCCGAAGAAGGGAGCAAGGGTGCGCTCGCCATGCTGGATGACGGGCTGATGGAGCGGTTTCCATTTGATGAAATCTACGGTCTTCACAATATGCCCGGCCTGCCGGTCGGAGATTTCGAAACCCGCCCCGGGCCTAGTCAATTCCTCAAGCCGATTTGTCCACCCTCAGGGGCGCACTCCATATCGGCGTCCAATATTGACCCCCTGATAGCGATGCTGAGCTGATCCGGCGCGGCGAGGCTGGTCAGGGTTGCGGCGCCGGGCCGCCATGGGCTTCGCCGTCCGCGGCCGCCAAAACTCCGCTGGGGCTTTCCAGCATTTGCTGCCGGGTGAGAATGACCTCACCGGTCTCGACCAGATGAGCCATATGGGCGAAAAGAATCCGCCCCGAGGCAGAATATTTAAATTCGGAGACGCGGCCCTCACTGGGTGGCGCGATGTTTTGAGCGATCCCGGTGGCCCAAGAGAGCTTGCCGGCCCTTGTCGAACTGGGCGGCCTCGGTTTTGCGCGGGCGGTCGCCACGCGGCAGGTCTAGACATAGACCGCGTTACAACTGATCGCGAAGCCTTCGCCGATGGGGGAGAGCCGCAATTGATCCGGCAGGCCTTAATAGCCCAAACCCAATCGGTTCAATTCCTTCCCGGTCTCGGGATCGAGGCGAACCACCACCATTGCCGCGTTCAGCCGGTTCTGTCGGCCATCCCGGTAGTGGACGCCGGCGACCCAGAGGTGGTCGTCGCCATCGACCACCATTGTGTCGCCGGTCACCACGATATTGCGCAAGTGGAGGGCAACCTCGCAGCCATCGTTGCCGATCCTGCCGCAGGGACTCGCGATCACCCAGAGCGTGCAAGCGGCGAGCCCGGCCACCAGCACGACCGCGACCAGGATCTTCCCGGTAGTGGGCCTAAAGATCATGGCAATCGCCCCAGACACGCCGCACCACCAGCGTCCTGCCCTCGAAATGGCCTTCCGCCATCACGCATCCACCCGTTTCGAACGCCCGTTCGATGCGCGCCCGATCTCGTTCATCGGCGCGCAACGGCGGCGGCTGGGATTGATTGCGGCGCGAGAGCGGCAGCTCGAACCGGCCGTCCTGGTAGATCCGAAAGACCCCATAGCGCGGGCACGGCTCCTGATAGCACATTATCCCGGTGGCCCCGAGACCCCAAAGGTTTTCGCCAGGCTCGGGCAGCGGTAGCAGTTCGGCCCGGGCGGCACCCGCAAGGCCGAGAAGCAAGGTCAGGGAGAAGACGATTTTGCCGAACATGGGGGCCTCACATCGAAAGGATTTGATCATGAGACGGTCCCGCCTGGAAATTTCTTGGTAATGACAGCCAAAATTGAGGGCTGCGCAGCGTCCAATCATGGCAACCTGCGGCTACGACTAAACTTTTGGCTGGTGACGGCCGGGTGGAAAAATGGATGGCGCCACCAAACTTTGCTCCGGCTGACGCGTCTGACAAGGACAAGACCCATGGAGCCGCCGATGCCTTCCAATATTTCGCCCGTCTTTGTCGCTGCCACCACCGCATCTTTGCTGCTTTTCTCGCCCGCAGCCCTCGCAGTGGAACCGGGTTTTGCCGCAGAGGCCAATCGCCTGTGCCGCGCCTCCATCGACGCCCGTGATCCATTCCTCTTCAGGACGGCGCAGGAAGAGGCGGTGGCGATCCTGGCCCGGCAGATGAGCGAACGGCAACCGCCCGATCCCGCAACGGCGCAAAGGCTGATCACGCTCCTCGCAGCCGTCAATCGAGACATCGGCGCGCTGGTTGACGGCCTCGAGGCATTGGCGCCTGCCAGCGACGAGGAGGCGGAAGCTCTCGGGCTTTATCTCGACTACGCCGAGGCGGAGATGGCGGAGCGCCTTGTACGCATCGGCTTTCTCGGCGATCTGGAGCATTGGCAATGGCCGAACATCCACGATCTGGGCGTCGATGTTCCCGACAATGATACCTATCTGGCGGCGCTGGACCGGTTGGGTTTTCGTGATCGGGACTGCCAGCATGCGCTGTCCTCTCCCGGCAATCCGCCCGAACAAGCCGAATTCATCGCCGCGGTTGCGCCCATCTGCGCCGCCATTGTCGACCGGCGGCTGGGCAATGGTTTCGAGGCCTGGCGCGAATTGGGAGTGCAGGCCGTGCTCGCCGCGTTTCAGGATGAGGCCTTCGATCCCGCCGCCGTGCCGGCACTGCGCGCCATGGCCCGGGACTGGGTGATGGCTGAAAGCGAGCTGGCACGGATCGATGCCGCGCTGGCCCCGGACGCGGGGATCTGGCTGCAGGCGCTGGCCGACATGCGCGAACGAGCTGAACTCCTTGACCGACGCGCCGCTATCATTGCCGGAAACGATGCGAATCCGCCTGCCGAGGCTTTTCGCGTGCGCGCCAACCTGCCCGAATTCGAGACGCTGGGTCTGGGGGAAACCAGCTGCATGGCCCTGCTTCGACATTTCTAGATTTTTTGTCGCTCCGGCCAAGCGTTCGCCGTTGTGGCGCGTCCTATCGATATAGACCCCAAATGAGGAGAGTTTCATGCGCCTGATTGCAACCCTGACCCTGATGGCCCTTTCGCCCCTTGCCGCCCAGGCGCAAAGTCCCATCGAGGCTGGTCTGGGCCATGTTCCCGACGCTGTTCTCAGTGAAAGCGGGCCCATCCATGCCTGGTTCAGCGCCATCGCCCCGCAGGCGGATGGTGGCGATGCGGGCGCTTTCCGGCACTATCTGGGGGCGGGCAGAGCACTCGAGACGCTGCGCGCCGCACCGAGCGCGGTCTGGGAGGAAAAAGCAGGATTGCCGCTCGGCGCGCTCGATTATCTCCTCACCTATGGCAATCCGCCGGCCGAAACCACGATCTGGGGCCTGACCACCGAGGCGGCGGCCGCCTCGGCGCTTGAAGCCTTGGCCGCGCGCGGCTTCGCGCCGGCGGATATGGACAGCCTGGGCAATGGCGAGCCCGGGCGGATCGATCCCGCGCGGCGCGATCCGGCCGATCCCTGGCGGGGCAAGGTCGGCCAGGCCAGCTTCGTGCATGCGTCGGGAGCGGCCCTGATCCAGACCGAAGCGCCACGCCTTGCGGGATTGGGCGGGCAGATGTCGATGGCGGATAATCCGCTCGTCGCCACGGCCCTTACCGGACTTGCCGGGCTGAAGCAGGGCGAAATCGTGCAGGCCGTGGTTATCTCGCCCCTAGTGGGGCTGTCATCGCCGGACATGGCGGATCTGCTGGGCAAGTCGCCGGAGGAGGTCCGTGCCCAATGGGCTGAAGCGGCCAAGGCTGCGGGCGCGGGCATGGCGCCTTTCCTTGGCGGCATCATCGCCGATATGGAGGCTGAAAGGCCCCAGCTGGCGCTGTCGCTGACCTTTGCCGATTGTGCCAGCGCCGCAGCAGCGGCCGAGACTATCGCGGCGCGCTGGTCCGAAACCATGCGCACGCCGCTGCTGGAAACCACCGCGACGGCCGTGCCGGGCAGCGACAGCCTCTGCGCCGGGCTGGTAACGGTGGACGTCGAGTCGGGGGAAGGCAATCCTGCCTATCGTGAGCTTTTGCAGATGCTGATGATGAACAGCGGCGTACCGCTTCTGGCTGTCGGTACGGGGGAATAAAGCTTGGCTTGGCTCCGGCGTATAGGACTGGCGATCGGGATCGTGCTGGCCGCTGCCATGGCCATTGCGCTGCTGTCGCAGAATGGTCAGCACGCCGACCCTTCCGCCTATTTCACCGATTCCGGCCAGCGCGACATGGCCGCGGCCATGCTGGAGGGCAATGTCGAGCGCATGCGGGAATTGGCGCAACAAGGCGTCGATCTCAACACTCCGGGCAAGGAGGACATGACGCTGCTGCAATGGGAAATGCTGCGCAACGGCCGGACAGGTTTCCGCGAATTGCTCCGTCTCGGCGCCGATCCGAACCAGCTCGGCCATGACGGGGAAACTCCGCTGCACACCGCGGCCCGCTATCAGACGGTGTTTTATCTCGACCATCTCCTGGACAATGGCGGCGATGCCGATGCGCCCGATGCGATTGGCCGCTCGCCGCTATTTTCGGCCTTGCGGACGCAAAGGCAGCACAATGTCGACCTGCTGCTGGATCGCGGCGCCGCTCTCGACCATGCCGATCGCAACGGCATGACGCCGCTGCTGCTGGCGGCGTCGGTCAGGGATTTCGGCAATGTGCTGCGGCTTTTGCAGCGCGGCGCCGATCCGCTGGAGCGCGACCGGCTGGGCGGCGATTTCCAGGACATGCTGTTCGGGCCCCTCGATCGCTCCCTGCTGCATGGAACGGCGAACCGCGATATCGACGCCATCATTCGTCTGCTGGAGGCCAAGAATATTACCGTGAAAATGGAGCCCGCTCGGTGAGCCTTTCCCCTGCCGGTTTGGGCCGTGCCCTGTTGCGATTTTTTCTGCATGCCTTCGGCTTCGGCGTGCCGAGCATGGGCGCCCTGGCGGCAGCGGCCGGATTTGCCTTCTGGGTGATGGGCATTCCCGGCACGTCCAACCCGGATTATTACCAGAATTGGCTTTTCGGCCTGATCGTGCTCGGCTGTTACCTGGGCGCCTATGGCGTCTATCTCATCGCCGCTCTGGCCAGCGCGGTCACGCGCCGGCCATGGCTGTTTTATGGTGCCACCGCAATAATTTGGCTTTGCCTCTTTGTCGCTTCCTCTATCATGCAGCACATTTGGACCCAGATATTCGTCGAGCCATGAGGAGCGAGTCTTGGATGGACAGGCTTTGGATGGCGCGGCGCTCGAGGATTTGGTGATCCGGGCCCAGCGCGGCGACCAGGCTGCCTTCAACCGGCTCATTGCCGATCAATATCGCTTCATTTTCCGCGTGGCCTTCCGTGTCCTGGGCCACAAAAGCGATGCCGAGGACGTGACGCAGACCGTATGCATGCGGCTTGCAACGACCCTGGGCAGCTTCGACCGCCGCGCCAGCTTCACCAGCTGGCTTTACCGCATCACCATCAACGCCGCCCGCGATCTGCTGCGGGCACAGATGCGGCGGCAAAAGCTCGCCGATAGTGCGGCGGCCTTCGTTGCCGACCATGTGGAGGCCGATCAGGAAGCACAGCGCCACGTCGCCGATATCTGGAACACGGTACGCCAATTGCCCGAAAAACAGCGCGAAGCGGTCATCCTCGTGCATGGCGAGGGCTTGAGTCAGGAGGAGGCGGCGCGCATCATGTCCTGCCAGAAGGTCACCGTCGCCTGGCATCTGCACAATGCCCGCAAGGCATTGAGGGAGCTGCTATGAACGCCGCGTCACACGATCCACTGTCGCGCCTGCCGCCCGACCATATCCCCGAGCCTTCGGCGGCGCGGATGGGGGAGACCATCGCGACGGCCCAGCAGCTTTTCGCGCGGCAAAGCATGCGCCGC
Source organism: Devosia ginsengisoli (assembly GCF_024707105.1). Taxonomy (GTDB): domain Bacteria; phylum Pseudomonadota; class Alphaproteobacteria; order Rhizobiales; family Devosiaceae; genus Devosia; species Devosia ginsengisoli_A. The sequence continues at coordinate 35,378 of NZ_JANQAJ010000005.1, forward strand.
CCGGACAAGGAGCGGAAACGACCCTTTTTCGGCCGCACCTGGATGGAGGCGATCCTGGGCGCCGGGCTGGCCTCGACAGCCGCTGCGCTGGCCTTCGTTCTAGCACCGGCCTTAATCAGCGTCCCCACGCCGCAATCGGAGCCGCCTCCAGCCGAGCCATACCGCATGGGCATGCAGCCCAATCCGCCTGGGCGGCCGCTCGATCTCGACCTTGTGGCTCCCCTCGAGCTGCGGCAATTCGGCGAGGTCGGCATCGGCGTCCGCAATGCGGGCGAGCGGTTCGGCATCTATGTCGTGCAACCGAGCGGGGTGGAGCAGGAGCTCGTTTCCGGACCCAAGGCGGCGGCGGAAACGATCAGCGTCACCGATGCCCTCTTGGTCGGGGCGGAGCCGGCCGACATTCTTGTGGTGCGGTCCGGCTTCGGCGAGCTGCAGCGCTGGGAGGCGTTCGTCCATGACGGCTTTGGATTCACCGTTTCGGCGGCGCTCAGCCGACAAATCTGGGATGCGGAAGGGCGCGAGGCGGTGCTGGAGCGGCTGGGGCTTGATCCCGGCGGTTGACCAGGAGATCGGTGAAACGTTCCAACTTGTCCCCCTCATTGGCCCTCCCGGTTCCAATAGACCTGGCCGCCGATCAGCAATTCATCCGGGGCGTTCGGATCGTCGCCTGCGATCATCGCCGCGAAATGGCGTTCGCTCCCTTCCGGCCCGTCGATGATCATGGTGAAATCCTCGAAGCGATAGCCGAGCCGGGAGGGCGCCGCCTCGCCCGGAACCACAGCGATGAAACTGGTGCCGAAATTGCCGGCGACCAGCCCGCTGCGCGCATAGCTGACGGTGCCATCGGCGGCGAAGGCATATTCACGGTCGCGGCGCACGCCGCCTGTCCCGACATTGAGATAATAGTAGGTCTGGTCCAGCCGCTGGTCATCGGGCAGGGGTGCCAGAAGCTGCGCGTCGGCCAGGTCGATCTCGCGACCGCCGCTGTCCAGCAGAACCGGCTTGCCCCCATGCTCGGTCCAGGAGAACCAAAGTTGCGGCTCCCGATAGCGGGACAGCTCCGTGTCGAGATCGGTGAAGGCAAAGGCCCAGTCGTGGCGATAGGCCGTGCCGTCGCGCAAGAGAACATAGATGTCCTCCTGCCGGTCGGTATAGCCATTGCCGAAGCCATCCAGGCGATTGGTGAAGTCGGCGAGGTAAAGCACCCGGTCCACCTCGCTCAGGCGTATCCCCTGATCGGGCCCGGCAAAGGCCTCGTCGAATTCGAGCGGGCGCAGCATCAGCCCGGCGCTGTCATCGAGGCTCGGACTGGATGGCGCCGGGGCCGCGGCGACCTGGCAATTGCCCAGATTGATGACGCCGCCCACCGCCTGCTCCAGTACCCATTTGGGCTCGCCGGCCACCAGCATGTCCTGCCCGATACTGGTCTCCATAAGGGCCCGATCCTCGGCACTGGCGAAGCCGCTGCAACTGAGCTTGAGGCTCGATTGCTGGTCGCCGCGCCATTCGCGCAATTCGTCCTCGGCGATGACGCGGCCAATGGCCTGGACCGTGCCATGGGCCTCGAGCCAGGCGAGCAGATAGTCCTCGCGCGCCTCGCGTAAATCACGATTGCCCTCGGCCCCCACCTTGCTCCCGACGGCGTCCATGATCTCGAGCGCCCGCGTCCATAGGGCCGCGAGCGGTATGGCTTCCTCCATGAGCGCCGGCAGGGCCAAAGGCGTCGGCGCGGGGAGGGCGATGCCGAAATCATCGGCGTCCCGGACCAGGCGCCGCATCGCCGTGGCGATATCGAACCGCTCCTCCGCCAGCGTTGCGGCAAAATCCTGGCAAGGCGCCGCATCCGCCGCGATGGCCTCGCTCACCGCTTCCCGCGTTTGCGCCCGATAGGCTTCCACCCCCGCGGTGAGATCGGGAAAGGCGTCGCCGGCGCCGGACAGTAGGCGTTCATAGTCGGCAAGACCGGAGCGATGGCTCCAGCCGGCCATGACGTCGCGGCGCACCGACCTGCTTTCGGGATAGGCCGCGTCGCAGGCGTCGAGATAGGCATGGGCCAGCGTGTGGGCGGTTACGGCCTGGCTCAGCCTTTCGGCAAAGTCTTCCGCCTCATCCGCCCAGACCGGCAGGGACAGGCACAGGGCCAGCAGGATCGACGCCAGATGCGCTTTGGGCACGGGACTTTTGCCTCCCGGTCGGTCAGGGTGCGATGGCGATCGCCGGAAGGTCGTGCGCGCTCAGCGCCTTGATCGCCGCGCTCCGCATCGCGCCCAGCCCGCCCATGAAGCTGCGGGCGCCCTCCTCGCCATAGCCGCGGCGGCTGACCGCGAAAAGCGCGACCCCTTCGCCCTCGGCCAGCGGCACATAGCGATAGGCGTTCCATTCGATCACCACCGGGTCGGCAGCCAGATCGCTGACCAGGAAATCGAGCAGCACTTCCCCCGTCGCCTCGTTCTGGATGATGTCGTAATTGAACACCGGATCGCTGCCCCTGCGCGCCTCGAGCGACTGCACCTGCAGGGCGGCGGCCTGCATGGGCGTGATGGCGCCGGCGACGGCCTCAACGAGGATCATCTCGCTATAGGTCTCGACGCTCTGGCCTTCCGGCACATATTCCTGCTTGAAGTAATTGTCGCTCGGCTGGGCGGTCCAGGCCAGCTCATAAGCCCGGTCCTCGAAGGAGATCGGTCCCGGCACGCCCAATTGGTCCGATTGGGCCAGGGCGGGCGCAGCCAGCAGCAGGGTGGCGGCGATGGCAGTAAGCGGAAAACGGTGCATGAGAAGCCCTCCTTGATACGTGTCATCCATAAGACGCCGCGGCGGGCAGTCCCTTTGGTCGGGAACGATAATTTTCGCAATTCGTTGCCGGGCGCGCGATGTTGACGGTCAAGAGCCGCCGGGAAGAGCACAGGAAACAGCGTAGCCGGCGACAGGCGGCGTTATTGCAGCGTCGCCCTCGCCCACGCTCGTCACCGACAGGCGCGCGAACTGGCCTTCATAGAGCAAGGAGCAATACCCGAAGCCGGTACCAGAGCAGGTCTCGACTTCGGTCATTCCCGCTTGCAACAGCGCCTGGCTGCGCGGATCGGCTTCCTGCCCCGGCAGGATGGAGCGAAAGGGCAACCAGCCATGGTCGGCCAATATCGAGCGTGCCTGGGCTATTGGCATGCCGTAAATATTGGGGACCTCCGCCTCACCCTCGCAAAAACGCTCCAGCGCCGCCGGCATCTCGAGGGAAACAGTTCCGTTCTCATCTTCATGGAGGTCGGCGATGGGTTGGGGAAGAAAGTCTCCGCTCCAGATCCTGATGCCGGTCGTCTCGAAGGGCTCGATCCTGCCGATGCCGAGCTCGGCGTCCGGCTCCGCGTAGACCAGATGCACAAGCCGGTCCCGCTCGAAAATGCCGACATTGCCATCGATGAGTCGGCACGAACCGCTGGTGCCGGCTTCGAACCCGCCCGCGAAGCTTACGGCATCATAGGGGCCCAGCTTCAGCTCGGCGGTGACAGCCCAGCCGAGATCCCGTGCCAATGCGCCGGCTTCAGTAGCCGGGGTGATCAACAGACGCTGGCAATATCCGGCATCCGCGGATGCGGGCGGAGATGGCAGGCGCGACACTTGGGTCAGCACGAGCCCGGGGACCGGCGACGCGAGCGCCACCTGTCCCATGCCACTCGCTCCGGGCAGCGCGATGGCCAAGAGGACCAAGAGATTTTTTTCGCATCGTCATGTCTCTCCTTCGCCTTGGGCCACTCTGATCCATTTTGAGGCAATACTGCGGCATGCGCCGGAAGGCCGGGTTTTACGCGAGGCGCGCCGGCGTCATGAAAAAATGCGCTTCCCCACCAATCCCGAAGGGTCGCCCGGCGTCTCAGGTTTAGATGAAGCACTTAGTTGGAGAACGTGATCGCCATGAAATATGTCTTCGCCCTCGTCGTCGCCGCCGGTGTCGGATCGTTCGCAGGACCAGCCTCGGCGCAGATGGACTGGCTATCCATCCATCTCGACCACCAGCGCGAGGAGAACCTGCGGCAGCATCAGCAGCGCATGGGCACGCCCGATGCCGAAGCGAAGGCCGAGAAGCCTTCCGCGCCCGTCCTCCCTCGGGTGGTGGATCGCAATTTCATCGTCTACCTGCGTGGGCAGGATGGAACGCCTGATGTCCGCGAAGGCGATGTCGTTCCCTACCTTCCCCGGGAGGGGTGCTGGGCATGGGGACTGCGCCTCGACGTTGACGCGGGCGCGGTCGACGTGGTGGAAACCTTGACACTGCCGGAGCCGGCCGGAACCTGGGAGGCCCACGCATCGACACTTTATTCCGATGACGGCCGTTCGGCCACCAATCATCTATCGCTCGTGCCCGATGACGGCTGGATCGGCAACGCCTGGTGCGTCGGCGACGGCGATCCCACCGGTGATCACAAAATCATCGTGGAGATCGCCGACGTCGTCGTGGCGACGTTCGACTTCACGGTTGAAAAGGTGAAATGAGCGGCTCGGCGGCGAGATCAATGCCGCTCAGTACAGCGCCTCCTTAGAGGTGGAGCCCAACACCATTATATCATGCCGATCGCCATCAATGATCTTCTAGATCCTGTTGACAAGGGATTCCCAAAATCCGCCGCGTGACTGATTCAATGCTTCCTTTCCGGGAGGCAGTTTTGGCTCGGGGCGATTTGACGGATAATGAGTGGGCACTGGCGGGTGCGCTGTTGCCAGCCGAGCGTGGTCGGTGGCCTCGGCCTGCCCTGGACAACCGGCGCTTTCTGAACGGAATGTTCTATGTGTTGCGGGCCGGCTGCCCCTAGCGTGACATGCATGAGCGCTATGGCCAGTGGTACACGGTCTATGTCCGGTTCGGGCGCTGGGCCGAGCAAGGCGTCTGGGACGCCTTGCTGGAAACGCAGGTGGAACTGCGGCTCACCGACGACTGGCAGCACATGATCGACAGCACTGCGGTGCGCGGCCACTCTCAGGCAGCGGGCGCAAAAGGGTGGACTCATAAGGGGGGTCGAAGCCGCGGCGGCTTTACGAGCAAAATCCACGCCCGCGCAGACGGTAGGAACGCATCATCAGCGACGAGGACATCATGGAAGCAACGACCAAGGCTGCTTCCGTCGGCATTTCCGCGGACGCGTCCGCGCGAATGGTGGCCTTCGCGATCGAGCAGCCAGAGGACGTGGATGTGAACGAGATTTTGTTCCGTCCCACGGCTCAGGTCGGCTAAAGCTGTTCGGAGCTTCCACCGACACAGAACACGGATCACTTAAGGAAGCTTTCGCGAGATTGAAGCCGAAAGCTGCCAGTCGGCTCACCCCCGACACGGTCGCTCACTTCGTTGCACGCCGATGTCTGCTTTTAGGAAAGCTGAAGGGCGGTCTGAATGGCCGAAATGGGGCGCTAAACGGCCATTCAGTTGGTCGTGTGAACTGAAATTTCCCAACAACTACAGTGCCCGTCTATATCGCAGCGGGTGCGCCATTCTGTCCAGAAAACTGAACGCCAATTTGTTTCACATTGGTGATGGCGGCGAGACGTCCTTGCTGCCGACAAATGTGTACCTTATTGGAAGGCACAGCGACGGCACCAGGATAGAGCGAAGATAGTTCCGGGGCACCAGATCGTCCTGGCGTAGGATGAAGGGGCAGTATTCCCGCACGGATTGGCAGCTTTCGCCCACCATTAGAACGCCGTGGCTACCCTACCTAAACAGCTCGATCAGGGAATTCGTCACCGCGCTGACTGATTGAGTTCCAAAACTTTTCGACAATGGGCCGTTCGCGCCGGGCCCGGCGATAGAGCCGGACCTCGACTTCGAGCTGCCAGCGCGCGCCGCCGGCGGGTAGCAGGGTTCCCTTGGCCAATTGCTCGCCGATACGGTTCTGCGGCATCCAGCTGATGCCATTGCCATGGATCAGCAAACCCAGCAGGTTCTCGCCATTGGTGCCGGCAAAGGCCCGGACCGTGGGGGGATGCAGGCGCTCGATCAGCATATCCACCATATGGCCGATATAGGAGCCGGGCAGTCGCGCAAGATAGGGCATGGGCTCGATGCCTTCCCGGTCGAGGCTGAAAAGGGGCTCGCGCCCATTGGCGCTGGGCGCGCTGACCGGAACGATCTGCTCGAGGCCCAGAACACGGAAATCGAATTCGGGCCGGTCGAACACGGTGGGGATTTCGGGGGAGCAATAGCTCAGGAAGAAATCGACCTGGCCCTGCTGCAGGGCAATGCCGTCTTCGCTCCAGCTGCGCGAGGAGAGCATCAGCGGGATGATCTCCGACATTAACGTCTTCTTGCGCGTGATCCATTGCGGATAGAAGGACTGGGCAAGGCTGCTGGCCGACGAGAACATGACCTCGTTCTGGCCCTTGCCTTCAAGCTGGGCCGCATTTTCCAGCGCCAGGCGCACGCTTTCGGCAATGGCCTCGCTGTCGCGATAGAGCTGCTCGCCAAGGGGCGTCAGCGTCACCGGCAAATGCTTGCGCTGGACCAGCTCACCCCCGAACACCCGCTCCAGCGAGCGGATGCGCTTGGAAAAGGCCGACTGGCTGATGCTGCGCCGCCGCGCCGACAGGCTGAAACTGCGCGTCTCCACAAGCGTGCGGAAGTCCTCGATCCAATTCAGGTCCATGCCGAGTTCAGGTCCACCTATGCACTTTTTGGAATAACACTATTCCATATATGGGTTGGTACCCAGGGGCAAACCCACGCTAGGCTTTTTCTCCAAGCTGCATTCCGCTGGAGAAAAAGTTCTATCAATGCCCCCCTGGACCGAAATGGCCTCGCCCGACACTGCCAGCGAAATTGTACCGATGGCCGATTATGCGGCTGGAGCGCTGGCCCTCACCTTGCCGGACGCCGTGGTCGAGAAAGCCAAACACCATATCCTGGATACGCTCTGCGCCATGATCACCGGGGTGCATCTGGATGTGGGCAAGATGGCGCTTTCTTATTCCACGACGCTGGGTACGGTGGACGGCGCCAGCGTCGTGGGCAGTCCGCGTCTGCTGCATCCGGCCGATGCGGCCATGATCAACGGCATCATCGCCCATGCCGACGAGACTGACGACAGCCACCCCGCCGCCATCGGGCATCCCGGCTGCGCTATCGTGCCGGCGGCGCTGGCGGCGGCCGAGCACAATGGCCGCTCGGGCGCCGATTTCCTCAAGGCCGTGGCGCTGGGCTACGACTATTATGCCCGCATGAACCTGGCTCTGGGTCCCAACCACATCTATGCCCGTGGTCACGGCCCCTATTCCATCGGCGGTAGCTGGGGCGCGGCCGCGGCGGCCGGGGCACTCTATGGGATCGACCGGGAGCGGATGCGTTATGTCTTCTCAAACGTCGCGCAGCAGACCTCGGGCATCGCCACCTGGATGCGCGATGTCGACCACATGGAAAAGGCCTTCCATTTCGGCGGCCTGCCGGCGCGCAATGGCGTCGCCGCCGCCTCGATGATTGCCCATGGCTTCAACGGCACCGACGACGTCATGCATGGCCGCGGCAATTTCATGGATGCATTCTCCGACGCGCCGCGGCGTGCGCTTCTCACCGACGGACTGGGGTCGCGCTTCGAGATCATGCTGACCAATATCAAGAAATGGTGCGTCGGCTCGCCCATCCAGGCGGCGCTGGATTCCCTCGAATATCTCATGGAACACGAAGACGTCAGCCGGGACAATGTGATCTCGATGGAGGCTTTTTTGCCCAGCCACGTGGTCGATGTGGTTGAGGATCGCGGTGTTCCCGACATCAATTGCCGGCATTGCCTGGCCCTGATGCTGGTCGATGACGGCTTCGGCTTCCATGCCTCGCACGATTATTCCCGCCTCACCGATCCGGCGGTCGTGGCGATGAAGGCCAAAATCGCCCTTCTGCCCTCCGACGAGCTGGCCGAGGCCAGGCCGATCCGCCAGGCCATCGTGCGGGCGCGGCTTGCCGACGGCCGCCAGGTCGAGCGGCGAACCTATGCGGTCAGGGGCGTGGTGGAACATCCCATGGAGCGCCCGGACATCATCCTCAAGGCGCGCGATCTCGTCGGTCCGATCCTGGGCGAACGGACCGACGCCCTCCTCGAAACCATCTTCGGGCTTGAGGACATCCCGGATATCCGGGCCCTCCGGCTTTTCCTCCAATAGATTGACATAGAGAAAGGTGCCCACGATGTCATTTCTAGACTCTTCTCGCATGTATCTGGCGCGAACCGCCACAAGCCTGGTTCTGCTCGCTGCGCTCGGGGCTGCCCCGGTCCTGGCGCAGGAACTGGTCATGGGCATGGCGTCCGCCCCCACCTCCATCGATCCCCATTTCCACGCCAACAGTTCCAACATTTCCATGACTGGCCAGGTCTTCGAGGGCCTGACCTGGAAGGACGAGTTCATGCAGCCTCATGCCAGCCTGGCGGAAAGCTGGGACGTGACCGAGGATGGCGTGTGGACCTTCCACCTGCGCCAGGGCGTGACCTTCCACAACGGCGAGCCCTTCACCGCCGATGACGTGGTGTTCACCTTCGACCGCCTGCCCACCATCACCGACAGCCCCAGCCCTTTCACCGCCCGGCTGGCCGATATCGAATCCTACCGCGCCATCGACGAGCACACGCTCGAAGTCGTCACCAAGGGCGCGGCCCCGAACCTGCCGATCAACCTGGCTGATGTGCAGATCGTTTCGCGCGCCGTGGGCGAGGGCAAGACCACCGATGACTACGTCACCGGCGAAGCCATGATCGGCACCGGCCCCTACAAATTCGTGTCGGCGCGGATCGGGGAAGTCTACGAATTCGCCCGCAATGACGATTATTGGGGCGAAACGCCGGCGTGGGAAACGGTCACGCAGCGCGTCATCGGCTCCGACCCGGCCCGCGTCGCCGCGCTGCTGTCGGGCGATGTCGATCTGATCTCGGACGTGCCGGTCACCGACTTCTCCACCATCGAAGCCAACCCCGACATGCGCCTGTGGTCGACCGGGACCAGCAGCATCGCCTTCATCGCCATCGACGTCGAGCATGAAAAGCCCATTCCGGGCCAGGCGACCGACCTCGCCGGCAATGACCTGCCGGTCAACCCGATGCTGGACCAGCGCGTGCGCCACGCCCTCTCCATGGCCATCGACCGTGTGGGGCTGGTGGAACGCGGGCTCAGCAACGATGCCTATCCGGCTAGCCAATTGGTGCCCGAGGGCATGTTCGGCTTCAATCCCGACATTCCGGTGGAGCCTTTCGATCTAGAAGGCGCCAAGGCGCTTTTGGCTGAAGCGGGCTATCCCGACGGCTTCAAGGTGGTGCTTTCGACTTCCAATGATGACACGATGCGCGCCCGGTCCATCCAGGCGGTGGCTCAGATGTGGACCCGCGCCGGCGTGCAGACCACGGTGGAAACCATGCCGCACGCAGTCTTCATCCCCAAGACCAATGACTTCGAATATGCCCATATGATCCACTCCTGGGGCACTTCGACCGGCGAGGCGGCCTATACCCTGCGCGGAATCGCCGGCACCCGTGACCATGAGCATGGCATCGGCACCTCCAATCGCGGCCGCTATTCCAACCCGGAAGTCGATGCCATGGTGACCGAAGCATCCTCCACAGTGGACGATGCCGCACGCGAAGAGCTGCTGCGGCGTGCCATGGCCATCGTGGTCGCCGAGGACTATGGGTTGATCCCGCTCTACAACCGCAAGGCGACCTGGGCCTCCAACGCCTCGGTGGTCTATACGCCCTCGCGGGCCAATGTGAGCAACGCGCTCTTCGCCCGCCCGGCTGAGTAGCGCCAATCGGGGCAGGGCGTCGCAGGACGCCCGCCCCTTTCACCCCCTCTTGCGACCGGCAAGCGAAGGCACGTCATGACCGAAATGATCATCCGCAGACTGCTGCAGTCTGTCGTGACGCTGCTGGTTCTGAGCTTCATCACCTTTGCCGGCATCTACTTGATCGGCAATCCCATGGAAGTGCTGGCCGATGAATCGGCCACAGCGGCGCAGATCCAGGCCGCCACCGAAAGGCTCGGGCTCGACCAGCCACTCTGGGTGCAATATTGGCACTATATGGAACGGCTCTTTGCGGGTGACTTCGGCCGCTCCTATGTCACCAGCCTGCCCGTCTCCACCATGATCCTGCAGCGCCTGCCCGCCACGCTGGAAATGACCGTCATTTCGCTACTCATCTCGGTTGGTATCGGCCTGCCGCTGGGAGTTGTCGCCGGGGTATTTCCCAAAAGCCGTTGGTCGCGTGGCGGAAGCGTGCTGTCGGTGTTGGGATTCAGCCTGCCCAATTTCTGGTTCGGCCTCATGCTGCTGCTCTGCCTTGCCGTGTGGTTTCCCATCCTCCCCGCCATCGGCCGGGGCCAGACGGTCGAGGTCAACGGCGTAGCCTGGAGCTTCCTGACCCGGGACGGGCTGGCGCATCTGGCCATGCCGGCCCTGACCCTGGCCATCGGCAACATGGCGCTGATGTTCCGGCTGGCAAAGTCGGGCATGCAGGAAGTCATGCTGCTCGACTATATCAAGCTGGCGCGCATCAAGGGTCTGCCCTCGCGCCGTATTGTAGTTGTCCACGCCCTGCGCAATGTGATGATCCCGATCATCACCATTATCGGGCTAGAGATCGGCGGCCTGATCGCCGGCTCCATCATCACCGAAACCGTCTTCGCATGGCCCGGCATCGGCAAGCTGCTGATCGATTCCATCAACATGCTCGACCGGCCCGTGGTCGTCGCCTACATGCTCATCTTCACCTTCACCTTCGTGCTCATCAACCTCATCGTTGACATCTGCTACATCGTGCTCGACCCGCGGACCCGCGAGGCGCTGCAAGGATGACATCCACTCCTCTCGCTCGCCCCACCATGCGCTTTTCCGAGCGGCCGTTGGGCCGGTTCTGGCGCGAATATTCCCAGAGCCATGCCGCTGTCTTCGGTCTGGTCATGACCCTGATCCTGATCGCTGTCGCGTTCCTTGCGCCCCTCATCGCGCCGCAAGACCCATACGACCTGATGCAGGTCGATTTCATGGACAGCGAACTGCCGCCCGGGGCCATAGGCGGAGCGGGGCAGACCTATGTGCTGGGCACGGACGCCAATGGGCGCGACATGCTCTCGGCCCTCTTATTCGGGTTGCGGGCCAGCTTCATGGTGGCGCTGTCGAGCCTGGGCATCGCGCTGGTCTTCGGCACGTTGATGGGGCTGGTCTCGGCCTATGCGGGACGCTGGGTGGATTCGCTCATCATGCGCATCGTCGACATCCAGATGAGCTTTCCCACCATTCTCGTCGCCATGATGCTGATGGTGACCTTCGGGCGCGGCATCGACAAGACCATCTTTGCGCTGGCCGTGGTGCAATGGGCCTATTTCGCCCGCAATGTCCGTGCCTCGGCCCTAGTCGAGCGGAGCCGCGAATATGTGCTGGCGGCCCAATTGGCGCAGGTTCCCACCTTCCGCATCCTGTGGCGCCATATACTGCCCAATTGCCTGCCGCCGCTGATGGTCATCGCCTCGATCCAGCTTGCCTCGGCGGTGTCGATCGAAGCGTCCCTGTCCTTTCTGGGGCTGGGCATGCCGGTCACGCAGCCTTCGCTGGGCATGCTGATCTCCAATGGCTTCGGCTATCTTCTGGGCGGCAAATACTGGATCAGCGTTGCGCCCGGCATCGCGCTGGGCCTTACCGTCTTCTCCCTCAGCCTCATGTCGGACCGGCTGCGCGACATGTTCAACCCGAGGCTGAAGCGATGAACCGGCCCCTGCTCGAAGTCCGCAACCTGCAGACGCATTTTCTCACCAGCATGGGCGCGATCCGCGCCGTCGACGATGTGAGCTTCTCCCTGCAGCGTGGCGAGGTTTTGGGCCTGGTCGGCGAATCCGGCTCGGGCAAGACCATTACCGGCTATTCGATTCTGGGCGTGGTGGACGAGCCGGGCCGGATCGTGGGCGGCGAGATCGTGCTCCGCGATACCGAGGATGGCGAGGTGGTGCTCAATCATCTGGGCGAAAAGCAGCTTCGGCGCCTGCGCGGCAACCGCATCGCGATGATCATGCAGGACCCGATGATGTCGCTCAATCCGTCGCTGCGCATCGGCACCCAGCTCGTCGAGACAGTCCTGGCTCATCGCCAGGCGTCGCGGTCCGAGGCGGAGCGCCGCGCCGTGGACGTGATGCGCCGGGTCGGCATTCCCGATCCCGAGCAGCGCATGCAGGCTTTTCCGCATGAATTCTCCGGCGGTATGCGGCAGCGCGTTGCCATCGCCATTGCGTTGATCAACGAGCCGGACCTGATCATCGCCGACGAGCCGACCACTGCCTTGGACGTCACCACGCAGGTGCAGATCCTATCCGAGGTGCAGAAGCTGGCGCGCGAGACCGGCACGGCCTGGATCTGGATCACCCATGATCTGGCGGTGGTCGCGGGCCTGGCCCAGCACATCGCCGTCATGTATGCAGGCAAGGTGGTGGAGTTCGGCGCCACCGAAGACCTGCTAGACCATCCCCGCCACCCCTATACGCGCGGACTGATCGCCTCCATTCCCGGCGAGGGCGAACTGGCGGCGGACCGCCGTTTGCACCAGATTCCCGGCAATACACCATCGCTGCTCAACCTGCCCGAAGGCTGCGCCTTTCGCACTCGCTGCGACCGGGCCGGCGCGCAATGCGACATCCAGCCCATGCTGGAAACCAGTTCCGCCGGGGATCGCGCCCTGCGCTGTTGGCACCCATTGGAAGGGCAATCACCATGACGCCCGATGCAAAAATCGAGACCCTGCTCGAAATGCAGGGCATCGAGCATGTCTTTGGCCGCCGCGAGGACTGGGTCGACAAGGGCGTCCGGCTGATCCGCGGCAAGCGGACCGCCCCGGCGCGCGTCCGGGCCCTCAACGGCGTCGATCTCACGCTGGGCAAAGGGGAGGTTCTGGGCATTGCCGGTGAATCGGGGTGCGGCAAATCCACATTAGGTCGCGCCATGGTCGGTCTGATGCATCCTACAGGCGGCAGCGTGACCTATCGCGGTCAGCCGGTGATGCGCGGGCGCCGGCCGCTCCACCTCAAATTGCAGATGATCTTCCAGGATTCAGGCTCCGTCCTCAATCCCCGCCTAAGGGTCAAGGAACTGATCGGGGAAGGGCCGATCCTGCATGGATTGCTGGCGCGCCGCGACCTGGAAGACTTCGTGGCCGACCAGCTCGAAACGGTTGGCATGGCCCCTGATGTCATGAACCGCTATCCGCATCAGTTCTCGGGCGGGCAGCGCCAGCGCATCAATGTCGCCCGTGTCCTGGCCCTCCGGCCGGAAACCATCGTCTGCGACGAATCGGTGGCTGCGCTCGACGTCTCCATTCAAGCACAAATCCTCAACCTCTTCATGGACCTCAAGGACAGGTTCGGCCTCACCTACGCCTTCATCAGCCACGACCTGGGCGTGCTCCGCCATATCTCGGATCGCATCATGGTGATGTATCTGGGCCGGGTGGTGGAGGAAGGGCCGGCCGCCGAAGTCTTCGCCAATCCGCGCCATCCCTATACGCGCGCGCTTCTCGAAAACGCCCCCCGGCTCTCGCGTCGCAACCAGATCTTTCAGGCTGTACCCGGCGAGGTGCCCTCGCCCCTCAACATGCCCAGCGGCTGCGCCTTCCACACGCGCTGCGCGCTGCGGCGACCGGAATGCAGCCTTTCCGTTCCAAACCTGATGGGCACGGGGGCGCACCGCCATGCCTGCCCTATCGTGGAGGCCGCAGCATGAGCGCCGAACGCTGGCATGACACCAATAGCGCCGATCTGATCGGCACCCGGGCGGACCGGGAGCAATTGTTCGAGCATCTGGTGGCCGCGACCCTGCGGCGCCAGGCCATCTCGCCGGCCAAAAATCGCCTGTTCGACATCGACGTCGCGCGGGACATGGGCAGGCATCGCGATGCCCTCTTGGATGTCACGACGCCGGCCGAGCTCTGGTATGCGCTCAACCTGCTCTCCAATACGCGCCATGACCGGCATTTGCAGGTGGAGGCGGTGCCCGGTGGCATCGAGCCGCCGCCCGATATCGAAGTCCGCAAGATCCGCAATTACGGGGCGCTCGACACCAATGGAGCACCGCGCCTGGATATCGAATTGGCCACCGATTTCGGCGGCAACCGGCCCCGAATCTTCCTTGCCGCCGTAGCGTCCGGCCTGGCGCTCCCGGCTGGTCTGGAGGTCGGGGCAACCCTCATCGCGGTCGATGGCCTGTCCCTTGCCGACTACGTGGCCAGGATCGAACCCTATCATTGCTACTCGACCCCGACCTTCTTCTGGTACCATCTTCCGCACCACATCGTGCGGCAGGGGAGCGAGCTTCCCGAACATAGCCAACAGTTGCTGCTCACTTTCGAGACGGGCGCTGGCCCCGTCGATATCACACTACCCTATCGGGATCCCAAATCCTTCATTCCGTCCAGGCCGATCCGCTATGCTGGCTGGTCCTGCCTCGGCGAATGGGAAAGTTGCCGCCTGCATCTAGCGCCGGATGCCGCCGTCATCGCCCTCGAATGGCTCGGCTTCGGCCCGACCCTTTGCGCCGATGTCGATGCGCTGATGGCGCTCTGCATCGAGCAGAATCTGCTTGGCCATGGTCTCATCTTCGACGCCAGCATCAGCCGTGGCGGAGATTATGGCGGCTATCTGCTGCGCGTCCTCGCCAAGGTCCGGTTCCGGATCAATCTGGGCGATCTACGACGCTGCGACGCCATTCCTAGCATCGTCGAGGAGGTGCTGGCCGAGGACGACGGGGCCCTTGCCTCAGGGCGGCTCAATGATGGCCAGGTGACTGCGGTGGGCTGGCGCAAACGCTGGCTGCTCGAGGCGGTGCTGCCCTCGCTGCCCGAGGGCGGCTCCACTCCCGCCGTGCCCTTCAAATGCGCCCACCAGCCCATGGATGGCGATGGCTGGCTCGAGCCGGCGGTGACCCATTTCACCGGCCCCATGGTCATGCTGACCATGCCGTTCGGCGGCTCGCATATCGACCAAGTCGCCGCCCAGATCGCCGACAACCAGATGTGCATCGCCCATATCGGCATGCCGCTGGGAGGCTTTTCGAAAACCTGGGTTGGCACTGAAACATTGCGTCTGCCCTCGGGTCAGCCCATTGCCGCCTTCCAGTGGAGCTGCGGCAATACCATCCGCCCCAACGGGGAGGTGCTCGAAAGCAATCCGGCCATGCCGGACCGCCCCTATCCGGTGACGCGCGACAATTTTACGACTCATCACGCCGACATGCTCGAACAGGCCTGCGCCCTTTTGGGCCGCGGCTGAACCTCGCATTCGACGCCATCAGGACCCTTTTCATGTCCACAACAGCCCCAGTCCAAGCACATGACCCGCATCCTGCCTGTGGCTCCGAGGCGGTGCGCGCGCTTTTCCCCGCGCTGGCACGCACCACGTATCTATCGATCTGCGACAAGACCATCCTTGCTGATCCGGTGCGCAGCAACGTCGAGGTATTTCTCGATCGCCTGGCGCAGGCCTCGGCCAATCGCGTGGATCACGAGGAAATGGTCACCCGTTCCCGCCGGAAATTCGCCCGGCTCGTCGGCGTGGGCGAGGACGAGATCGCAGTCATGCGCAATGTTTCGGACGGGATCAACAGCATCGCTACGGCCTTTCCCCTTGCCGAGGGCGACAATGTGCTGCTGGCCCTGGGCGCCGAGCACCCCAACAATATCTATCCCTGGCTGCACCAGCAGCGTCGCGGCATCGAATTGCGCAACATTCCCGCTTCCGAGGGCCGTGTAGACGTCCGCGCTCTCGTATCAGCCATGGACGCGCGCACCAGGCTGGTTTCGGTCGCCTCGGTGAGCTTCGCCCCAGGGGAGCGCACAGACTTGGTGGCGCTGGGCGCCGAATGCCGCAAGCGGGGCATCTTCCTCCTTATCGACGGCGTGCAGTCGGCCGGCATCCTTCATCACGACTTCGCTCAAGAACCGATCGACGGCTTCGCGACTTCGACCAGCAAGGGGCTACTCGGTCTCTATGGCTATGGCTTCCTCTACGTGCGCCGGGCCTGGCTGGACCGGCTGATGCCCGTCCATATGTCACGCACTGGCGTCAGCGCCGACAACGACGATGCCTCCGCCATGGGCGATCTGCGCTATACCCCTCGTCCCGATGCCCAGCGGTTCGAGCTGGGCAGCTACAATCTCGCTGGCGCTTATGCCGCGGATGCTGCGTTGGACCTTATCCTGGGTCTTGGCACCAAGGCGATCGAAGCCCATGTGCTAACCTTGGCCGAAGAGTTGCGCGAAGGGCTACAACGTCTCGGCCTGCCGGTCTTCATCCCGCGCCTGCCCGCACATTTGGTCACGGTGGGTACGGTCGATGCCGGCGGCCATGGCTATTCCACCGATCCTGCCATCATGCAATACCATAGCCGGCTGACGGATGCGGGTGTCGTCAGCACCATACGTCGTGGCCAGCTCCGCATGGGCCTGCACGCCTATAGCAACCGCGCAGATATCGAGGCTGTACTGCAATGTGTTGGCCGCCCCTGATCTAGATATCATACCGATAGGCATACACCCTCCACAGCCAATGTTCGCTTTAGGTGAGGGGCGTGAACCGCCTATCCCTACCTGAGGCAGCATGGTTTCGAATGGCCGCAACTATGTTGACACCGCCTGGTGGACCGTCACCCTCCCAGGCGCACACGCGTTCCATTGTCGTCGAACAGCGTGACGCGATCTACCAAAGGCAACAGGTGAAGGATATCCCCGGCATTGGCAGTCAGCCGGTCCTTGAAGAGGCCGATGATGGTCTGCCCGCCCAGCCTGAAAAGTACCTGCGTTTCCGAGCCCATGGGCTCGACCACGACGACCTGGGCTGGCACGCCCTTCGCGTCGATCATGATATGTTCGGGACGTAATCCGTAAAGCGCCACGTCGCCGCCATGGCCGGCGGGTAGGGGCAGCACGCTGCCATCTTTCGTCTCGAAGCCTTTCGGCGTCGCCTTCCCCTTGATGAAGTTCATGGAGGGGCTGCCGATGAACCCGGCAACGAAGGTAGTCTGAGGATCATCGTACAGGTCCAGCGGCGCGCCCATCTGCTCGATGACGCCATCCTTCATCACCACGATCCTGTCGGCCATGGTCATGGCCTCGACCTGATCGTGGGTGACATAGATGGTCGTGGTCTTGAGGCGCTGGTGCAGTTCCTTGATCTCGGCCCGCATCTGCACGCGCAGTTTGGCGTCAAGATTGGACAGCGGTTCATCGAACAGGAAGACCTGCGGGTTGCGGACGATGGCACGGCCCATGGCGACGCGTTGGCGCTGCCCGCCCGAGAGCTGCCGGGGCTGGCGCTGCAGCAAGGTATCGAGACCCAGGATCGCCGCCGCCCGCCCGACCCGCTCGTCGATTTCAGCCTTGGGCAGGCCGGCGAGCTTGAGGGCGAAGCCCATATTCTGCTCGACCGTCATATGCGGATAGAGTGCATAGCTCTGGAACACCATGGCGATGTCCCGCTCCTTGGGCTCGAGATCGTTGACGACTCGGCCGCCGATTTCCACCGTGCCTGAAGTGATCGATTCCAGCCCGGCGACCATGCGCAGCAGGGTCGACTTGCCGCATCCCGACGGGCCGACCAGAACGATGAATTCGCCGTCTTCGATATCGATGTTGATGTCGTGCAGAACCTGCACCGAGCCATAGCGCTTGAAGGTATCCCTGATGACGACTTGAGCCATGCCCATTCTCCCTGAACCGCACCATCTTGCCGGTTTTGAACTTTTGATATACTAGAAATACATTTGTATCAATGGCCCGGGAGCGTGGCTTTGCAGGACGTCAAGTTCATCCATTTCACCGATCCCCATCTCGATGTGGGCAGCTTCCGGCTTTACGGCCTCGAACCGGCCGCGCGGTTGCAGGCATGCGTTGCGCATATGGCGGCCCATCATGGGGATGCGGCATTCGCGGTGCTGACGGGGGACCTCACCCACGACGGATCGGTGGCTTCCTATCAGCAGATTCGCACCTTGCTGGCGCCCCTGACATTGCCGGTGCACCCGCTGATCGGCAATCACGATGATCGCGCCAGCTTCCAGCGGGCTTTCCCCGAGGTCGCGGCGGATCAGGCAGGCTTCGTGCAATATGTGGTCCGGTATGGCGGACGACGGTTTATCATGTTGGACACGGTGCAGGCCGGTAGCCATGAGGGTGTACTGGACGCGGCGCGGCTGGCCTGGCTCAGGCAGGTGCTGACGGAAGACCCCACCGGCCCCTGCTATCTGTTCCTGCATCACCCGCCGATGGCGGTGGGCATGCCGAGTTCGGACACGATGGCGATAAACGATCCCGGCTTCGAGGCAATCCTGGCCGAGGCCGGCAATGTCCGGCACATCTTTTTCGGCCATCTGCACCGGGCGGTGTCGGGCATCTGGCGGGGAATTTCGTTCTCAGGCATTCCCGGCCTCAGCCATCAGGTCGCCCTCGATCTCGTCGAGAATGATGGCCGGGTCCGCGGCAGCCACGAGCCGCCGTCCTACAGTGTGGTGTTGCTGCGGCAGGATGATGTCATCATCCACCAGTGCCATTTCCTCGACGAAAGCGGCACATTCTACCTCTAGTCCCTCACGGATTTCGTGGTTGTGGCCGCGTCGCCATGGCGGCGGCCGCCCTTGCCGTATCCTCGTCGCAAACCAGCACCGATCCGAGGCCTGCCGAAAGCACGCCGGCAATGGCCTCGGTCTTGTGGCGGCCACCGGCGGCGAAAATGGTGGTCTTGACCTTGCGCAGCTCTTCGAAGCTCAGCGCGATCACCCTTTCATTGATGCCGTGGGGGATGAGCACGCCTTCGCGGGTGAAGAATTGCCCCATGACGTCGCCGACCGCGCCCAGCGCCTGCAGCTCCTGCATCGATACGTCCTTGGGAAGCCCATGGCGGACCAGAAGCGAGCGCGGCGACAATTCGCCGATGCTGAGCAGCGCCAGTTCGTTGCTGCGCCCCTTGTCGGCCAAGGCGAAAACCTCCTGGTCCAGGATGATGTCGCGGGACTGGACGCTGCCGGCATAGATGGGGGCGACCAGATAGCTGCATCGCGCCTGGAGGCGACGGGCGAGCTCGCGGGCAATCTCGAATGTATTGATTTCCAGCCCCTGCGTCAGCCCGCCCATCAGCGAGTTGACATGGATATCGGGATGGCGGGTTTCGGGCAGGTTGCGGATGATGTGGAGGATCGTCTCGCCCCAGCCCACGCCGATTTCGTGGATTTCGTTCTCCTGGAGATAGCGCGCCAGGAACTCACCGCCGGCCCGGCCCAGATTGACCGGGATCAGGGATTGATCCTCCGGGGTAGGGATGATGACGGCGGCTTCGAGATTGAAATCGGCCTCCAATTGCCGCTCCAGCTCCACGCAGCTTTGCAGGCGGGCATTGATCTGCACGCGGACCAACCCCGATTCCCGAGCTTCGGCCAGCATCCGGTTGACGCGCAGGCGGGTCATGCCGAGTTTTTTCGCGATGTCGGCCTGGGTCGCGCCTTCCATGTAGTAGAGCCAGGCAACTCTTACATAGTCCTGGTCTTCCGATGCGCTCATAGCTGTCCTCCTGCTGTCGGCGCGGCCCGTGTCCAGCACCAATATCCCTATTCGTCCACGCCCACAGCCGAAAGCTGATTTCCGACCTTCGTCATAGCCGGGGCCGGACGGGGTTGCATCTCTATTACAAATGTAATATCCAAAATGCAAATGTAACCGGGAAGACCCGACAAGGAGGAGAGACTATGACGTTCAATCGTGTACAGGCAGGCCGCTTCGCGCGCGCTTCGCTGGTGGGCATGCTGCTTTCCACGGCAAGCTTTAGCCTCATCGCCAGGGCCCAGGCGGAAGAAGTGGTGACGTTCTGGCATTCCATGGGCGCAGCCCATGCCCCCACGCTGGAGGCCCTCGTGGCCGAGTTCAATGCCGAACATGCCGGCGAAATCCGCGTGGATCCGATCTTTCAGGGGGCATATGGCGATTCCCTCGCCAAGCTGACCGCCGCTATCCAGGCCTCCGCCACGCCGACCATCGTGCAGGTCTACGAAATCGGCACCACGCTGATGATGGACCTGGACGTGGCCATTCCGCTGCAGGATGTTGCGGCCGATGCCGGTATCGACCTAACCGAAATTCTGCCGGCCATGTCGTCCTATTACACGGTCGGCGGCAAGCTGCAGTCACTGCCCTTCAACGCCTCGGCCCCCATGTTCTACTACAACAAGGATGCGTTCCGTGCCGCGGGGCTCGATCCCGAACAGCCGCCCACCACGCTGGCCGAGGTGCGCGACATGGCCGAGAGCCTGCTGATCAAGAATGGCGATCAGGTTTCTCAGTACGGCTATGTCAGCTCGGTCGATGGGTGGTTCGTGGAACAATGGTTCGCCAGGGGCGACCAGACCTATTGCGGTGCGGGCAATGGCCGCGAGGGTCGTGCGAATGACGTGACCTGGGACAATCCGGTTCTCCATAACATCCTGACCTTCTGGCACGACATCATGGATGACGGCGTGGGCATGAATGCTGGCCGCGTTTCGGGCGATGCGATTGCCGCCTTCGTTTCCGGGCGCGCTGCAACCCTGATTCTGACATCGGCGCCCATGCGCGACATCATCGAACGGTCCGAGTTCGAAGTCGGCGTCGCCAACTTCCCTGCACCGATCGAAAATGCGCAGGGCTCGGTGTTCAACGGTGGTGCCTCGATCTGGCTACTGAAAGACCATGCCGAATCCGAACAGGCAGCGGCCCTGGAATTCATCAAGTTCCTCGCCTCGGCCGACGCACAGGGCAAATGGTCCTCGGGAACGGGCTATATTCCGACCAATATCCATGCGGCCGATACCGATGCCTATAAGGAGATCGTGGCCACCTATCCCGACTTCGACAAGCCCCGGCAGCAATTGGCTACCGCCGCACAATCGGTCGCCAGCAGTGGTTGTCTGGTCGGCGTGCTGCCCCAGGCGCGTCCGCGCCTCAACGAGGTGATCGACAGCGTGCTTCTGGGTGGCGACATTCAGCAGGCGATCACCGAAGGTCAGGATGCCGTCAATGGCCTGATCGCCAACTACAATCGCTCTGTCGGTCAGTAGCCGAGCGCCCCGGAGAAACGCCAAATGACCTTCGCTGTTGCCCATCGCGGGCTGCCCCTTCGGTTGCCCGAAAATACCCTGCCGTCCATTCTCCTGGCAGAAAGGCACGGGGCGGTGGCCGTCGAATTCGACGTGCGGGCCACCAGCGACGGACATGCCGTGCTGCTGCACGACAAGACCCTGGCGCGTATCTGGGGCGATCCTCGCCCCGTTGCCGAGGCCCCGTTCCATGAGGTACGAGCCCTTGGCACGGAGCGGGACGGGCAGAAGATCGCCATTCCCACGCTGGAGGAGGTGGTGGATGCCACCTCCCTCACGCTGATCGTGGATTGCAAGGCTGCAAGCATCGTTGCCGATATCGCCGAGCTGCTGGCGAACCGCGGGCAACGGCAGCGGGCACGGTTCATCGGTGAGCCTGAAATCCTTTCCCATATCCGGCTGGCCATGCCGGAAGCCGACATTATCCTGTCGTGGTCGCGCCCCGAAGCACCGCCGGCGGATATGCTCGATGCCATCAGGCCATCGACGCTGAACATCAAATGGGAAGCCGGAAACGAGGCCTATGTCGCGCGTATTGCGAGCCTGGGCTATCCGATCTGGACTTACACGGTCGACGATGTCACCGAGGCTTTGCGTGCCCGCTCGCTCGGCATAGAAGCCGTCATCTCCAACAATTTCGAAGCGGTCAGCGTGGCGCTCCGCGATGCCGAGGCCGGGAGCAAGTGAACATGACACCCCAGGAACTGCGCGCCTTCGCGCTGCAACTGGCCGAGGAGGCCATGGTGACGATTGCAGGGGCGCATGCCTCGCCCGACCAATCAGCCACCAAGGTCGATGCCGGCGATTGGGTCACCCCGTTCGACAAGGCGGTCGAGACGCAGACACGCGACCGCATCCACGCCCAATATCCCGGCCACAGGGTTGTGGGCGAGGAGTTCGGCGCCGACGCGGATGCCGGCGGCGGCGCGGAAATCACCTGGTATCTCGATCCGATCGACGGCACGATGAACTTCGTTCACGGTGTGCCATGGGTGGCCTTCAGCCTTGCGGCCGTTGATAGCCAGGGCATTGTGGCCGGCGTTGTGGCCGACGTCTATCGGCGGGAAATCTACAGCGCCAGCCGCGGCGGCGGCGCCTATATCGACGCCAGACGGGTCAATTGTGCCTCCCATGACCGCATCGGCGGTGGCGTCTTCCTCACCGAATGGTCGCGGCAGGCGGCTTGGTCCGGCATGGACGAATACCTGCATGCCATTTCCGCCGAGGCAGGGGCGAGCCGCATCATGGGGTCCTGCGCCCTGGCGCTGGCCCTGGTCGGCGTGGGACGGGCGACGGGGACCGTGCTGCCAGGATTCTACAATCCCTGGGATGTCTATGCCGGCGCCCTCATCGCCCGCGAAGGCGGGGCCGTCATCGCGGGTCGCAGCGGCCCGACAGGCGAGGTGCCGCTCGATGGCGTGATGGCCGCAACGCCAGGCGTTGCCGATAAGCTGCTCAAGCTGTGGAGCGCGGACCAATGAGTGCCCGCAGCCTGCTTGCCCGGCACATCCGCGGCTATTCGGTACGCGACATGGCGGTGGCGGCGCTCTTCCTGTTGCCATGTCTCATCATCTTCGCTGCCTTCGTGCTCTATCCGCTGGGCAGGACCTTCCACCTGAGCTTCTTCTCCAACGATCTGCTGGGGCGTCCCGTGCATTTCGTGGGGCTGGAGCAATATCATCGCATCGTCAGCGATCCCTACCTGGTGGGGGTCATGGGCACGACGGCTCTCTTTCTCGCCTATACGGTCTTGCCGGGGATCATCATCGGGCTGGGCCTGGCACTGCTGCTGCAACCCAAGATCGCTGCTATCGGGGTGTTTCGTGCGCTTCTGGCCACACCCTTCGCCTTCTCGGTGGCCGCTGCGGCGGTAGTGTTCAATGTGTTCTACCGGCCGGGCATCGGGCTGTTCAACGGCCTGCTGCAACAGATGGGCCTGCCGGCTATCGACTGGCTGACCAGCCCCAATTATGCGCTGGGCAGCGTCGCCGTCGTGTCGATCTGGCGCTATATGGGCTATACACTGATCGTCTGTCTGGCCGGCCTGCAATCCATTCCCGACGAACTCTACGAGGCTGCCCGCATCGACGGCGCGTCCAGCTGGCACCGTTTCCGCTACATCACGCTGCCGCTAATGACGCCGACACTGTTCTTCCTGCTGGTGGTCTCGACCATCCACTCCCTCCAGACCTTCGGCGAGATCAAGCTGATGACGGCCGGCGGGCCCGTCAATTCCACGACGACGCTGGTCTACAGTCTCTACAAGTCCGCCTTCGCCTATGGCAGCAGCGATTACGGACTGGCCTCGGCGCTGGGTGTGGTCTTGCTTCTCGTCGTTACGGTCATCACCGTGATCCAGTTCCGCTTCCTGCAGCGAAAGGTGTTCTACTCGTGAAAACCTTTCGTCTCTTCGCTCACTATGCGGTGCTGATCCTGGCCGCCCTCATCGTGCTGTTCCCGCTCTATTTCACTATTGCGGGTGCGCTGATGACCGATGCCCAGCTCATGCGCTTCCCGCCCATGCTGGTGCCGCAGGAGCTGCATTTCGAGAACTTCGCCAAGGTGCTCGATGCCATGCCGCTGATCCGGCAGTTCTTCAACAGCATCTTCGTGGCCTCGGCCATCGTGCTGGGCGTGCTGGTCACCTCGGTGCTGGCCGCCTATGTGCTGGTTTTCCTCAACATTCCCTTCAAGAACGTGATCTTCGGCATCATCATGCTGACGATCCTCGTGCCGACCGAATCCTTGATCGTCCCCAAATACCTCATCCTGGTGGACCTCAGATGGATCAATTCCTATCCCGGCCTCATCGTGCCCTTCGTAGCCTCCGGCTTCGGCATATTCCTGATGCGGCAGTTCTTCCTGTCGTTTCCCAAGGAGATTTACGAGGCGGCCCGGATCGATGGCTGCGGACACCTGCGTTTCGTTTTGACCATCCTCGTACCGATCGTCCGGCCGGCGCTGGGGGTGCTGGGCCTCTATACCTTCATCGGCGCCTACAACATGTATTTCTGGCCCCTGCTGGTGATCAACACGCCCGACATGCAGACGCTGCAGATCGGCCTGCAGGCCCTTAATTCCTCGGAATCGACACAGCCAAGCCTGATCTATGCCGGCGCCGCAATCGCCATCGCTCCCATGCTGGTCATCTTTTACCTGTTCCAGAAGAGCATCGTCCGCGGGCTCACGTCTGGCGCCGTCAAATAGCCGTTACTGCGGGTGTCCGGCACCCGCAACCTGATTGAAACTTGCCGACCATACGGCGGGCTGGTGCTAACATGTCGATACTTCTCGAAGTTCTGGGTGCTGCGACGCTGCTTCTATGGGGACTGAGTGTCCTCAAGAAAAGCATGCTGGCCGGCTTTGGCACCAAGCTGCGCGTGTGGCTCGCTTCAGCTACCAAGAACCGGGCGCTCTCCTTCGCCAGTGGCCTGGGCGTGACCGTGGCTGTGCAATCCTCCACTGCGACGGCCCTGATGCTGGCCGGCTTTGTTGGGCAGGGCTTCGTCACTGCCGCCATGGCACAGGCGGGCATGCTCGGTGCCAATCTGGGCACGAGCCTGGTGTCCCAACTGCTCTCGCTCGACCTGCATTGGCTGTCGCCGGCGACGCTGGTGCTCGGTTTTGCGCTGCAACGGATCTATCCGGAGCGCCGACTGGGCCATATGGGTGGGGTATTCTTCGGTTTCGGGCTGGTACTGGTGGGGCTCGAAATGGTGGGGCGGGCCTCGGTGCAGATGCAGCACGGTCAATCCATGGACCTCGTGCTGCAACTCATGGCTGATGTGCCTCTGCTGGCCTTGTTGACCGGCGCCGTCCTCGCAACGCTTTCGGCCTCGAGCATGGCGGTCGTCCTGTTCGTCATGGCGATCAGCGCGGCCGGGCAGCTATCGGCCGATCTGACATTGATGATGGTGGCCGGCGCTAATCTCGGCGGTGCCATCCCTCCCATATTCGCCACGCGCAACGAAGGCATTCATGCCCGGCGGGTGATGATCGGCAATTTGCTGGTTCGCGCCGCTGGCGTCGCGGCGGTGCTGGTGCTGCAGTCCTGGATTTCGCTGCCCGATATCGACTCCGGCCGGCTCGCCGTCGACCTGCATGTTCTGTTTAACCTGGCCCTTTGCCTGCTGTTTCTGCCGCTGGTTGGTCAGGTCTCGAAGCTGATGGCCGTGCTGCTGCCGGAGCGTGTCGCCGACGAGCCGCGCAGCCATCTGGGCACCGCTTCGGAAGACGAGCCGGTGGAGGCCCTGGCGGCCGCCACCCGCGAGGCCCTGCGCATTGGCGACATGGTGGAATTGATGCTGGAAAAGGCCATGGCCGGTCTCGTGCCGGGGGGCGTGGTACCGTCGGAAGTGATCGGTCTGCTGGAGAACAATGTGGATCTGGCGCAGGGGCGATTGAAGCTCTTCATGTCGCGGCTGATGCGCCACCCGCTGTCGGACGCACAGCGCGAGCGGTCCCTCGAGATCATGTCCTATGCGCTCAACCTCGAGCATGTGGGCGACATTATCGACCGAAGCCTCAATCGGCTGCTGGTGAAATCGGCGGAGCGGCAAGCGCCGCTGTCGTCCGAAGGCATAAGCGAGATCGACGCTATCTACCACGCCGTTCTGTCCAACCTGCATGCCGCGCAGACGGTTTTTCTGTCGCGCGACCTAGCCATGGCGCGGCAGCTTATGGAAACCAAGGTGCAGATCCGCTCCATGGTGCGCCGCTCGCAGGATCGGCATTTCCGGCGCCTGCAGGATGGTCGTGCCGACAGCATCCAGACCAGCGGCCTGCATCTCGACATGTTGCGTGATCTCAAGCGCATCAATGCCCACATCGTGGCGGTGACCGAGCCGGTGCTGCTCGAACTGGGCCAGCTCCGCGACAGCCGGCTGACGGAGTGGTGACCATGGCTCGTGACAAGCAGGATATGGTCCACGCCGCCATAGACGTGGGAACGACCAGTATCAAGGCGGTGCTGTTTGACCAGGCCGGTCGTGAGCGCGTGGTGGCGCGTGCCTCGGTGGGGGTGGATCGGCCGCAGCCGGGTTGGGCGGAGCAGGACATGCGCGCGGTCTGGCAGGAGGTTATAGGATTGCTGTCGGAACTGGCGCAGGCGGCCGGGCCGTCCCTTGCCGGGCTGGCCATTACCGCGCAGGGCGACGGCTGCTGGTTGTCCGATGCCGAGGGCGTGCCGGTACGACCGGCCATTCTGTGGAACGATGGCCGCGCCGGGCCGCGCGTCGCCAGCTGGCTCGCCGACGGCACATTGGGCCGCATGCTCGATATCGGCCATTTTACCGGTTTTGCCGGCATCCCGGCCGCTATCCTGCCCTGGCTCGCCGAGATGGAGCCGACAGCGCTGACCCGCGCCAGGACCGTCTTTACCTGCGGCAGTTGGATCTATCGGCGGCTGACCGGGCAGACACTGATCGATCCCAGCGATGCCGCCGTGCCATTCATGTCGGCGACCCGCCAGGCTTATGACGATACGCTGCTGGACTTGAGTGGCGTGAAGCATATAGCGGCATTGTTGCCGCCTATCGCGCAGGCTGGTCGGCCGGTATATGGCCTGTTGCCCCATGTCTCAGCGACGACCGGCTTGCCGGTCGATCTGCCGGTTGTGCTCGCGCCCTATGATGTGCCCGCCGCCGCGTTGGGGGCCGGCTGCGTTGAACCCGGCGATATGCTCATGGTGCTGGGCACGACCTTCCTGACCGGCAGCGTGGTGTCTGGCGGAACGCCTCCGTCTTTTGGCGGCACCGACGTGCCACTGGGTCGGACCGGATCGGCTTTGCGGTTTTTTCCGGCGCTGGTGGGTATGGAGACGTTGGCCTGGGCGGCACGGATATTGGGATTTGCTAATGTGGAAGCGGCGGTCGCCGCTGCACTGGAGGCTGAAGCGCGCGGCGCTGTGTTCCTGCCATATCTGTCGCCTGCCGGTGAGCGCTCTCCCTTTGTCGATCCGCTCATAAAGGGCGGTTTTGTCCAACTGTCGCTGGATCACGCACCGGAAAATCTGATGCGCGCGGTTCTGGAGGGGCTCACCATGACCCTGCTCGATTGCGTGCTTGCATCGGGTGGTGGGCAGCGGATCGCCGTTTGCGGCGGTGGCGCCAATAGCGATGGTTGGTGTCAGATGCTGGCCGATGCCACGGGTATGGACGTGCATCGTCTGGCCAGTTCGGAATTGTCGGCGCGTGGTGCCGCGCTCTCTGCGCTGGCTGTGCTCGATGGAGAGGACGAGCGGACCGTGGCGCTGCGGTGGCGGGATACGGCGCGGGTCTGGCAGCCGAACTCAGCGCAGAAAGCGCGTTACGATGCGCTCCACGCTGAATTTGTGGCGGCACGCACAGCCATGCCGCGGAAGGCTGTCCAGCCATGAGCGCGGAAACGGCCTGGCTCGGCATCGATATCGGAACACAAAGCGTCCGCGCGCTGGCCGCGTCGGGCGACGGAGCCATCCTGGGAAGCGGGCAGGCGCCGCTGGCGAGCCATCGGGGCGCTGGCCGCCACGAACAGGACCCCCGCCAGTGGTGGAAAGCGGTCGGCGCGGCTTGTCGCCAGGCGATGGCCGATATCGACCAGGATCGCGTTGCGGGACTTGCGGTTTGCGGCACGTCTGGAACGGTGCTGCTGGCGGACCGGCAGCTTCGGCCGCTCTCGGCCGGCATCATGTATGACGATCACCGGGCAACCGGCCAGGTCGGGACCGTCAATGATATCGGCGCGGCTTTGTGGCGTCGGATGGGCTATGGCCGCATGCAAGCGGTCTGGGCCTTGCCCAAAATCCTGTGGTTGACGGCCGAAGCGGAACCCGGTGCGTTGGTGTTTCATCAGGCCGACTTCATCACCAGCCTGATGGCCGGGCAGAGGACCGCCGCCGATACCAGCAACGCTCTCAAATCGGGCTGCGACCTGGTGGCCGAGGACTGGGATGGGGCGCTGATCGCAGCCTTGGGGCTCGATCCTGCCGTCCTGCCGCGACTGGTGCGCCCAGGCACCGAAATCGGCCGGGTCTGCATTGAAAGCGCGGCCCATTGCGGGCTGCGTCCCGGCACACCCATCCTGGCCGGCATGACCGATGGTTGCGCGGCGCAACTCGGCAGCGGTGCCGTGACCGTGGGGAGCTGGAACAGCGTCCTGGGCACCACCCTTATTCTCAAGGGAACTTCGTCCGCGTTGGTTCCGGACGGTAGCGGCGCCGTCTATTCGCATCGCTCGCCACTCGGCGAATGGCTGCCGGGCGGCGCGTCGAGCTCGGGTGCCGGGGCGATTGCACGCCTCTTGCCAGGCCTGGACCCAGCTGCCCTTGAAGCTGCTGCGGCGGCACGGCCTCTGCCGCTGCCGGCCTATCCCCTGGCCAGCGAAAGGGGGAGCGCTTTCCTTTCACGGCGGCCGAGGCCGAAGCCTTTTTCTCGAGCCGGCAATGCAGGATGACGCCGTCGACGGCTATCATGCGCTGGCAGTGGGCATCGCGGCCATGGAGCGCCTGTGCTTTGACCATGTCGAGCAGCTCGGCTTTCCCACGCATGGGCAGATCGCCGTGAGTGGCGGTGCAGTTCGCAGCCGGTTTTTGACACAGCTCAGGGCCGACATGCTGGGGCGTGAACTGACTGTGCCCAGCGTGGCCGAACCAGCGCTCGGCATGGCGGTGCTTGCCGCTGCCAGCCAGATGGGGTTGCATCAGGCGGGAGCGAGCATGGTCCGGCAGGGCAGGGTGGTGGAGCCCTCTCCTGCACGGCAGCAGCAATGCTTCGACCGATACGGCGCCCTGGTGATCGCGTTGGAGCAGCGCGGCTGGCTGCCGCCCCGACTGGCCGCTCATGCGAAAGGCAAGATCAACAGATGACCCGGCTCATTCTGACCCGACACGCGGAAACGCTCTGGCATGCAGAAAACCGCTATGCGGGGCGCTCTGAAATTGGCCTGACCGAACAGGGGCTGCGGCAGGCGGAGGCGCTGGGTCGCTGGGCTGCCAAAGTCGATCTTGATGCCATATGGGCGTCGCCGATGCAGCGCGTGCGCGCCACCGCGGCGCCGGCGGCACAGGCGAGCGGGTTTCCCCCGACCTTCGACGCGCGCCTGCGCGAAGTGGATTTCGGCTGGCTCGAGGGCAAGACGCGCAAGGAGGCGCAAGCGGAGCGCCCCGCCGAGCTTGCAGCTTATCTCGAAAACCCGGTCGACAATGTCTTCGAGGGCGCCGAAGCGCCACGAGAGGCCGTTGCGCGGGGGCGGGCGGCGCTCGACACGATCGCTACCTCCCACGAGGGGCAAAGAGTGCTGATCGTTGCGCATTCGACTCTGATCCGCCTGCTGCTTTGCGATCTGCTCGATATTCCGTTGCAGCGCTATCGGCAGGTCTTCCCGGCACTTGGCAATTGCACTTTGACCGAGATCGACATTTCCAACAGGGGCACCGGCCTCATCACTTTGAACATTCCCACATATCTGGATGGGCTTTCTCATGACTAGGATTTTGCTGGCTGGCGACCATTTCGTGCTCAACGAGCACCTCAAGGCGGCCATTCTCGACAGGATCGGCGCTGCGCCGGTTTCCTTCGCAGAGCTCACCTTGCCCTGGCCGGTCGTCCCCTTCGGTCCGGTAGCCGAGGTAAATGAAGCATCCGATGTCGAGCAGGAAATGATGGACCTGATCGGAGGGGTGGAGATCTGCGTGACCCAGATGGCGCCGATCACGCGGCGCGTGCTCGATCGGGCGGCGAATCTGCGGCTAGTCTGCGTGACGCGCGGCGGCCCGATCAATGTCAATCTGGAAGCGGCCCAGACCAGGGGGATTTCGGTGATGTCGGCGCCGGGGCGCAATGCGATCGCCACCGCCGAGCACACGATAGCCCTGGCCCTGTCCGCGCTGCGGCGCATTCCCCAGATACACAACGGCGTGGTCGCCGGGGAATGGCGCAGCGATCTCTATTCCTATCCCGAAGTCGCCTTCGAACTGCATGGCGCGCCAGTGGGCATTGTCGGCTATGGCGCGGTGGGGCGACATGTCGCCCGGATATTCAATGGTTTCGGCGCGCATGTCCGGGTATTCGACCCTTTCGCACCCAGTGTGGACGACTTCGTCGAACGGGTGGGTACGCTGGATGCCCTGCTGGCGGGATCCAGGATTGTCAGCCTGCATGCACGACTGACGCCGGAAACGCGCAACATGATCGGAGCGGCCCAACTGGCCGTGATTCCGGATGGCGGCATCCTGGTCAACGCCGCAAGGGGCGGGCTGGTCGACATGAATGCGGTGGCGTCCGCGCTGGAAACCGGAAAGCTGATGGGGGCGGCATTCGACGTATTCGATATAGAGCCACTGCCATCGGGAGCGAAAATCCGCCAGGCGCCCAATGTCACGCTATCCCCCCATCTGGCCGGCGCCACGCAGGAAACGGCGCGCCGGGCCGCCAGCATCGCGGCGGACCAGGTGAGTGCCTATCTCAAGGACAAGACCATCGCTGCCGCCGTGTGAAGATCGATCTAGTAGCGCTATATAGCTAACGCGATGCTGTCGCCTGCCATTGTCCTGTTCGACGAGAGGACGCTGCTGGCTTGCGAACGCGGTCCATCGCCTCGCGCTCCGTTTACGCGGAGGAACCTAGCCTTCTGGATTTGCAGGAGGACCGCTTGGGTGATCGAGCGCGTGAAGCGCGGCGCGGAGCTTAGGTGTGCCAGGGCGCTTAAGTGCTCGAAGAAGGTTTAGCCAAGCGGCAGACAAGCGGGCACTGGTGGTGTCTCTATATTGCGCTTCCGCCGCATAGGACAGTCGGGAAACTTAAGGGGCAATTCTTCATGGAAGAAGGAAATTATCTATTGATCGCAACGCAATAGGTGTTCGCAGATTTATTCTGAACGGCGTGCGCCAAAATATTCACCATTCGGAACAGAACTGCGAACGACCAAGGCGTCGTGTTTGGGCCAGTCAGCAGACTGGCTCTCTGTTCCGCTGGACAAGGATAGGCGTGCCACCATCAGCGCAAACGAGCGCACGTGCTCGCCTTCCGGGATGCCCAATCCCGTCTGCAGCGATGCCCGTATCAGGCATGTACGCGCATGTGCCGCAATGCCGGGGTGGCAGACCGCTATAGCGGGCCTTGGCTGGCGACGCGCACGACATCGACGCCGGCACGGCAGATTGTAGGAACAGTAGGTCACGGCAGGCCGATGAGATTCTGCACAAGTCTTCTGCATATTTTGCCCAGGCGGAGCTCGACAGCCGTTCAAGCGAGGATCGTCTTTATTGATGAGTACCAGGATGCTTACGAGGTCGAGTCGATCTGCAGAGTGCTGCCGATTGCTCCATCGAACTATTACGAACGCGTCGTCCAGCGCCGCGATCTGCCCGGTCCCAACGTGATGAGACCCTGAAACGTGTCGGTGTCGAGATAGGTCCCAGCCTCAAGCGGGCTCCTGATGGTTATTGCCGGCTCACCGCTTCCCGCCCCACGCGTGCCTGCAGATGCGGGGGATAGCGATGACCGGCAATGGTGGCGGTGGCGAGCGCCGCGGCAATCTGGGCCTGTTCGCCGGCGGTCAGCACGATCGCTTCAGCACCCATATTCTCCTCGAGCCGGTGCAGCTTCGTAGTGCCCGGAATGGGTACGATCCCCGGCTTCTGGGCGAGCAGCCAGGAGAGCGCGATCTGCGCCAGCGTCGCGCCCTTCTGTCCGGCAATATCCTTGAGTACTGCAATCAGGCCCTGGTTGGCCTTGCGGGCATCGACGGTAAAGCGCGGCACGATATTGCGCACATCGTCGGCGCCGAAGGTCGTTGACTCGTCGATCGTGCCGGTGAGGAAGCCCTTGCCGAGCGGGCTGAACGGCACGAAGCCGATGCCGAGTTCGCCGAGCAGCGGCAGCAGGTGCTCCTCCGGCTCGCGCCACCACATGGAATATTCGCTTTCGATCGCCGCCAGCGGCAGCACCGCATGGGCGCGCCGGATCGTCTGCAGGCCCGGCTCGGAAAGGCCGAAATGCCTCACCTTGCCCAGGGCGATGAGGTCCTTCACCGTTCCGGCCACGTCCTCTATCGGCACATTCGGATCGACGCGATGCTGATAGAGCAGGTCGATCACATCGGTGCGGAGGCGTCTCAGCGAGCCGTCCACCGATTTGCGGATTTCCTCGGGGCGGCTGTCGGTTAGTTGCGGCTCGCCCGGCTTGGGAATGGTCAGGCCGAACTTGGTGGCGATAGCCACCTTGTTGCGGAATGGCTCCAGTGCTTCGCCGACCAGTTCCTCATTATTGCCGTAGACCACCGCGGTATCGAACAGTGTTACGCCGAGCTCGAAGGCGCGGCGGATCACCTTGATCGCCTCGGCCTTCGGCGTTTCGGGGCCAAAGGAATGGCTGAGCCCCATGCAACCGAACCCCATGGCCGAGACTTCAAGTCCCCCGAGTTTGCGCGTTCTCAATATCCGCTCCCCTGGCCGTTGCCGGCGGCAGCCGCGTCACGCACCAGCGCGAGCCGACCCCGCCCGGCTTCCGTCATCAATCCGGTGTCCGAGCCGACGGTAACGAAGTCGAAGCCCATCTCCACCATGCGCCTGGCCTGCGGGCCGCTGGCGCAATGCATGCCCACATGCCGCCCCGCGGCCCGGCTCCGCTCGACCACATGGCGCAGCGTCTCGATGAAACGCGGATCGGTGCTGTCGCCGTTGGCGCCCAGGCCCATCGACAATGTCAGGTCGGACGGGCCGACATAGACTCCGTCGAGGCCTTCGGTGGCCAGGATCGCATCGAGATTGGAAAGACTCAGCGGCGTCTCCACCTGGCCGAACACCACGATCCGCTGATTGGCCTCGTCGGTCGTGTAGTTCGGACCCTGTGACATGGCCGACCGCGTCGGACCGAAACTGCGCTGGCCCACGGGCGGATAGCGGCAGGCTTCCACCAGCCGGCGTGCATCCTCGGGCGTGTCGATCATCGGGCACACCACGCCATAGGCGCCGGCATCGAGCAGTTTCATGATCTGCGGCGGATCGAGCGATGCCGGCCGTGCCAGGGGCACGACCGGGGTCGTCGAGATGGCGGTGAGCATTGCGAGCGCACCCGCATAGTCGATGGCGCCATGCTGCAGATCCACCGTCAGCGAGTCGAAGCCGATATGCGACATCACCTCGGCAGAATGCGAGGACGGGACGCCGAGCCAGCCATTGAGCACCGGCCTGCCGCTTGCCCAGATGTCCTTGAGGTGATTGTCGCGCATGGTTCTCAGGCCTTGAGAGAGAGTGTTGCGAGCATGAAGCCCGTCATGGCATCGGGCATCTCGGCCCTGAGCCGCAGATAGTGGCCGAAATGGCTGAGCCGCGCCATGCTGAGGCCGTCGACCTGATCTCGAATCTCGAGGCTCGTGCCTTCGTCGATCCAGCGCATGCCATCGAGGGAAACCTGCACATGGGCTTTCGCGCCGGCTTTGAGCGTACCCACTTCGAGGGTGCGCACTACGATGATGGCTTCGCGCGCCCAGCTCGCCTCATAAGGCTCGGTGGTCGATCCATCGACCCAGTCTTCGCCGCGCGCAATGACCGCCGTATAGCTTTCCGCCAGCATTACCAGTCTCCCGACAACAGGATGGAATCGAAATAGAGGAAGGCACGCTTGTCCGAATCGCTGTCCACGAAGGGGATGACGTTGAACAGGTTCTGCAGGTTTGGCATCGCGTCGAATTTCAACGTGCCCAGGCCCGACAGGTCGAGCACCAGGTCGTTGCACTGCAATTCGGTATAGCGGAGCGTTCGGATGTCGAAGCCAAGGCGGAAATAGTGCCAGTTCACCTTGGTCGGAATCTCATTGTAGCAGATCAGCTGGTGACCGCCGGGGATGTCCTTCCAGTTCTCTTCGCCATAGTGGTAGATCGTGACGGTCCGGTCGCCGACATCGCGGAAGTCGATGCTGTTCTCCTTGTATTGCCACTTGTTCTGCAACTCGCCGTTGAGCGAGTTCAGGTAGCGTATCTGCGGCAGCACACGATGCTCGCTGTTCTGGATATCGAACACCACGCCCCAGGAGCGCACGTCGCTGTCGGAAAGTTCGAGCTGGGTTGCTTCGGGCTTGTAGGTGAAGAAGCATTCGAGCTGCATCGTGCAGGCGCGTGGAAAAGTCATGCGCTTGAGGCTGACCGTCTGCGCGCCGCGTCCGGGCCGTGAGGCGAGCTTGAGCGCATAGGACCCGGTCAGTCCGCCATGCGTGCCGCCATCCCATTGGGTCAGGTTGCTCAGCATGGGGGGGTAAATTGCTTGTAGCCCGGATGCATCCCCCGCAGGCTGCCGGTGTAATTGCCCAGCAGCTCGGTCCAGCCCGACATGCCCTGGCTGAAATCGTCGTAAAACATGATGCGGGGCAGGGGGTCGAAGCGACTGAGATTTAGATCCGGTCGCTGCCCGGCTTGTGAAGTGCTGATCATCTAGTGCTGGAGCCTCTATGAAACCGATCGGCGCGGAGCACCTGCTGCGCGTCCGGGGCGGGTAAAATGCCCTTTCGTCTGTGTCACATGTAAAAGCGGGTTTTGTTGGTGTCAACCAGAGTCAATTCTGTCGGCAGGTGCGACATTGCCCTTGCGTCATCTGCCCGCGGGCGGTGCGCGGAGAGCCAAAGGCCAATGCAGGGGCCTGCATTGTCTACATAGAGTGTCGACAATACGGGCCTTTGCGGGAGTTGTGGCACGTTTGGATACGGTGCCCCATTAGACGGAAAGGCCATCCACCGGGCCGAACTTTCACTTGACATACATGATAGTAACTATCGTATATGAAATATCCGGCCTTAAAGCGTGCCGGCAAGGGAGGAAACGCCAATGCTACGCAAGATACTGGCTACCGCCGTCCTTCTCGCCGCTGCGGGAAGCGTCTCGGCACAGGAGCCGCGGACCCTGACCATCATATCTCACAATGTCCACAAGACGGCCGCCACGGGTGGCGACCTCGCCGATGCGCAGAATATCGCTGGCGAGTGGGCGGAACGGAACAATGTAACCCTCAATTGGGTCACGCTCGATATCGGACCGCTGCATGATCGCCTGCTGCGCGAAATGAGCCTGGGCGAAACCAGTGTCGATCTCGCCGCAGTGCTGAATACGCGGGTCGTTCCCAGCGTTGCCACGCTGCTGGAGCCGCTCGGTCCGCATATGGAAGCCAATCCGATCGAGGATTTCGAGGGGATTTCCGAGGGCCTCCGCGAGGCCACGGTGATCAACGGCAACGTGGTCGCTGTTCCGTATCGGCACGCGACCAATGCACTACACTACAATGAGACGCTGCTTGAGGAGCGTGGCGTCGCTGTTCCGACGACGCTCGACGAGCTGCTCGCGGCCGCCCGCGCCGCGACCTTTACCCGCGACGATGGCACGCGCGTCTATGGCCTGGTGACAACGCTCGATACGCATGTGACGGCCCTGCAGTTCCTCAGCGCCTTCGGCGCCGTCTATATCGACGCCGACCTCAACGTTCACGCCAACTCGCCCGAGATGATCGCGGGCCTGACCGAACTTGCCAACCTCTATAAGGAAGGCGTTCTGCCTCCGAACGTCACGGCGCTCGGCCTTGATGAACTGATTGCCACGATGCGCGAAGGCCGTGGCGTATTCGCCATCAACCCGTTCTCGCGCTACACCGCGCTCAACGATCCGGCCGCTTCGCTCTATCCGGGCCAGATCGACGTCATGCCCTTCCCCACTAACGATCCGGGCGTGGCTTCGGCCAATACCGAGTTCTGGTCGTGGGCCATCCCGGCCAACTCGACGCAGAAAGATCTCGCTTACGACCTGATCCGTGAACTGTCGGGCAAGGATGCGACGGTTCGCGCTGCGCTCAACGGCAACGGTCCGGTGCGGCCGGCGGCCTATGAAGACCCGCGCATCATCGAGAAACTGCCCTATGCCGCCGCTGAGTCGATCGGCCTCAGGGATGCCTCGGTCGCCGTCCCGGCCTTCGCCGATGCCGTCGAAGCCACGACCGTCTTCATCGAGGAAATGCAGGCGGCGGTGCTTGGCCTCAAGACCCCCGAGGAAGCCGCGGCTTCACTGCAGACGCGTGCTGAAGAGCTGGTCGCCAGGTCAAAATAACAGCACACTGCTATCGTGACCGCCGCGCGGTGTCCCTGCGCGGCGGTATGAAATTCTGGACTGGGAAGAGCGAGAGATGAGGCGACTGAATCCGGCTGCCATCCTGATGCTGGTGCCCACGCACCTGCTGCTGCTCGTGGTGATCGCCCTGCCGTCGATCTATGTATTCTGGCTGAGCCTCAATGAATCCACCTATGGCTCGGACCTGACCTTTGTCGGTCTCGACAATTATGTGACGGTGCTGACCAGCTCGTATTTCTGGCG
Organism: Devosia ginsengisoli; assembly: GCF_024707105.1. Classification (GTDB taxonomy): domain Bacteria; phylum Pseudomonadota; class Alphaproteobacteria; order Rhizobiales; family Devosiaceae; genus Devosia; species Devosia ginsengisoli_A. The sequence continues at coordinate 71,811 of NZ_JANQAJ010000005.1, forward strand.
CGCTGCGCTCAATACGCTGATCGTCGTCAATGCCGTGGTCTATATCGAGCTGCTGATCGCCATCGGCATGGCGGCCCTGTTCCTGGGCGGCGTGCGCTACCCCAAGATCATGTTCGCCATCGTCCTCATGCCCTATGCCATTTCCGAGGTCGTGGGCGTGCTGGTGTGGAAGATCATGCTCAATTCGGGCAGCGGCGTGCTGGCCCGCACCATTGAAAGCCTCGGCTTCGGCATGTTCAACTGGAGTGTGTCGCCGCCGCTGGCGCTCAGTGTGGTGACTCTGATCTCGATCTGGCATCACCTGCCCTTCACCTTCCTTCTCATCTATGCGGGCATGCTGGCCATTCCCAAATCGCTTTACGAAGCTGCGCGCATCGATGGCGCGACGCCCTGGCAGGAATTCTGGCGTATCACGCTGCCATTGACGATCCCGGCGATCCTGATCTCGCTGATCTTCCGTTTTGTCTTCGCTTTCCGCCTGTTCTCCGAAGTCTGGTTGCTCACCGCGGGCGGCCCGGCGCGGCTCACCGAAGTGCTGGCCGTCTATCTCTACCAGAGCGGCTTCAAATACGGTGAGTTCGGCACCGCTTCGGCCACTGGCTGGCTGATGGTGATCGGCTCGCTGGGCGTCGCTTCCATCTATCTGTGGGCCATGCACCGAAGGATGCTCAAGGGCAATGACTGACGCCGCTTCCATCGTCCTGCCGAACATGGCGGCCCGCCGCGTTGCCGGCACTGTGCGAGCCATTGTGCGTACGCTCCTGTTCGTGCTCATCATCGTATGGTCGGCTTTCCCGATCCTCTATGTCGTGCTCTCCTCCTTCAAGCAGCAGAAGGAGATCTTCAAATACCCGCCCGACATCATCTTCACGCCGACTTTCGAGCACTACATGGCGCTGGCCACCAAGTGGACGGGCTTCTTCCCCACCATGGCCAACAGCCTGATCGTTGCCGTCGGCGCCACGTTGCTGGCCTGCGCGGCCAGCATCCTGTCCGGCTTCGTCTATTCGCGTTATGCCAACAGATTCCTGGCTGGCTCGGTGCTCTACCTCATCGCCATCCGCCTGCTGCCGCCCATCGTCGTGACGCTGCCGCTGTTCCCGGTGGTCGATGCCCTCAAGCTCAGCGACACCCATATCGTGCTCATCGTACTCTACGCGACCTTCTGGGTTTCGCTCTGCACCATGATCATGAAGACCTTCATCGACAAGATTCCCCGCACCCTTGATGAGGCAGCGGTGGTCGATGGCGCCACCACGATGCAGACGCTCTTTCGGGTCATCATGCCCCTGGCCCTGCAGGGCGTGGCCGCCTGCGCCATCTTCGTCTTCGTCTTCTCGTGGAACGAATACCTGTTCGCGCTGATCTTCACGACCCAGCACGCCAAGACCGCCCCGCTCATCATTTCCGAAGTGATGGACGCGGTGAGCGGCACCAATTGGGGCGTGCTCTTCGCTGGCGTCACGGTGCAACTGCTGCCGGTGACGCTGCTCGTTATGCTTGCCCAGAGATTCCTCATCGCCGGCCTCACCGCCGGTTCGGTGAAGGGCTGATTTGAAAGGATGCCCTGCTGATGGTCGCCATCAATATTGATCGCTTCGTCAAGCGCTATGGCGCACTCGAAGTGGTTCACGACATCAGTTTCGACATCGAGGAAGGGGAATTCCTCGTCCTCGTCGGACCCTCCGGCTGTGGCAAGAGTACGATCCTGCGCATGGTTGCCGGGCTTGAGGAAATCTCGGGCGGGGAGCTGCGCATGCAGGGCGTGCGGGTCAACGAGCTCTCGCCCAAGGAGCGACAGGTCGCCATGGTGTTCCAGGATTATGCGCTCTATCCGCATATGAGCGTCGAGCAGAATATCGGCTTCTCGCTGGAGCTGGCGCGTGTGCCCAAAGCCGAGCGCGAGGCGCAGGTCAAGCGCGTCGCCGACATCCTGCAGATCGGTCACCTGCTCGAGCGGCGCCCGCGCGAACTGTCGGGCGGCCAGCGCCAGCGCGTCGCCATCGGCCGCGCCATGGTGCGCAAGCCGCAGCTCTTCCTGTTCGACGAGCCGCTTTCCAACCTCGACGCCAAGCTGCGCGCCGAGATGCGCGGACAGATCAAGCGCCTGCACCAGACGCTCAAGACCACCAGCATGTATGTCACCCACGATCAGCTCGAGGCGATGACCCTGGCCGATCGCATCATTTGCTTGTTCGATGGCCATATCGCGCAGATGGGCACGCCGCACGATCTGTTCGACCGCCCGGCCAATGTCTTCGTTGCGGAATTCATCGGCTCGCCGACCATGAACATCGTGCCGATCACTGCGAGCAAAGCCGAAGGCCGGACGGTGCTGACCCTCGCCGGCGGCGGCGAGGTCAGCCTCCCTGATGGCACCGCTCTGCCGTCGCTGACCAATGACGGCAACGTCCTTGCAGGCATCCGCCCCGAGCATCTGAGCGACACGCCCACGCCCGGCGCCACGGCGCGGATCGAGGGCGTCATTGACATGCTCGAGCCGCTGGGCAGCGACATCCTCGTCACCATGCAGGTAGGCGGAGCGACCCTCACCGCCCGTTGCACCGACAAGGGCCAGTTCCAGGCCGGCCAGAACCTCACCCTCCATTTCGATCCGGCGCGCCTGCATCTGTTCGACAGCAAGACACAGATGCGGCTGGGGTGAGCGATCTGGCATATCTGCTGGCATGCCTCGATACCGCGGTCTGCAAAGCCGTGCGGGCGGGCGAAATCGGCACCGCCCGATCCCTTCGTCTTCATGTCGGCGGCGGCCCCGGCGACGACCTGCCGGAGCAGGGCCAACTGCTGCGCCTGGGCGATGCCATCTTCGCTTGCCCGCGCGTCCGCGAGGCACAATCTGGCCGCGCGACCCTCTGCCTGTGGCAGGGCGGCCAGGTGGCCACGGTCAGTTCGGCGCCGGCGCCGCGCGCCACCATTGTGCTGACCCTGCTCGGCTCCGAAGGCGCGCTGCATCTCTGCGAGCAGTCGCCATGAGCCCGGATCGCCCCGGAGTCATCCTGGCCGGCGGCATCCGCTCGCATCAGGAGAATTATGCCAGCGCCTTTGCGTCGGCCGGCTGCCGCCTGCTGGCCGTCGGCGCCGCGCCCGGCCTGGGCGAGAGCGAGACGGGGCGCCACGCCGAACTGGCCGCCAGCCTCGGCCTGCCCCTGTTGCCGCTCGACCAGGCGGTTGCGCTGCCCGAGGCGACGATTGCCAGCATCAGCGTGGACATGATGCACCGCGCCCGTGTCGCCACGCTCTGCGCCCAGGCCGGCCTCCACCTCTATCTCGACAAGCCGCTGGCCGGCAGTCCGGCCGATGCGACAGCCATCGCCGCCGCCGTCCGCGCGGTCGGGGTCGGCGCGCAGGTCTTCAGCCATGCCACCACCCCCTGGGCCCAAGCGGCGCAGGCGGCCATCCGGGAAGGGCGGCTCGGCCGGATTCTCGCGATCCATGCCGATATGCTCATGGCCAAGGGCATGCCCTCCGCGCTGCCATCGAAGCCGCGCAAGGAGCGGTCCATTGCCGATTTCCGGCAGGATGTCGCCAAGCGCGAGCTCACCGATATGGGTATCTATCCTGTCTCGCTGGTGGCCTGGCTGCTCGACCAGCGGGCCGTCTCGGTGACGGCCGTCACCGCCAACCACTTCTTCGCCGAGCATCTGAGCCACGATGTCGAGGATTACGGTGCCATGCTTGTCGATTTCGAAGACGGCGCAACGGCCAGCATCACCTGCGGGCGCGTCGGCTGGCAAAGCTGGCGCCGGCCTTTCCTGTCGCGCGTCATCATCGTGGGCGAACGGGACACGCTGGTCTTCGACAGTGAACCTGCCGAACTCATCGCCACCTCCGGCCGCGGCGTTCCGGCCCCAGCGCGCAATGCGCTCGATCCCATGGAAATGTGGCTGTCCACCCGTTCTGGCCCCCGCCCGCAGCCCGCCATATCAGGCATTGCCCTCGCCGATGAAGGCTCGCGCGATGTCGCCGCCTTCATTGCGGCACTGGCCAGTGGGGTGTCCTCGGGTATCGGGATCGACGCGGCCGCCCATCATTGCGCAATCATCGCTGCTGCCTATCGCTCTGCGGCGGAAGAGCGTGCAGTCGCCGTGGCCTAGTCGGCGCCGGGGTCGCGATAACCCAGTTCGCGCGACAGTTTCCGCGCCGCCAGATCCAGCCGCTCGCTGGCTTCGGCCGGCGTCACCACCACGCGCTTGTGATAGAGGAACGGCACGGTGAGAGCTGCCACGGTCGTGCTGAAATGGTTGTAGATCGGCCGGCTGATCGTCAGCAGTCCGCTGACAAAGTAGCTTTCCCGCTGTTCCTGGCCGGTATTGCCGACCTCGGCAACGCGCTCGCGGAACTGCTGCAGTATTTCCGGCGCCACGATACGCGTCATCGACCGGAACAGCGCCTCGCGCTTGGCCTCGGGCAATTGGGCCAGCAGCAGATTGCCCGAACTAGCCTCCCATACCGGCAGGCGAGCGCCGAGCGTCACCGAATATTGGCGGGGCAGGGGGAATCCACCTGCGCGATGATCAGAATGTCGAGCCCATCCAGCACCGCGAGATGGCAGGATTGCTCGATCTCGATCGCCAGCTCTTCCATGATGGGCAGCGCCAGCGCCGACAGCGAGTGGACGCGCGGCATGGCATGGGCCAAGCGGAACAGCTTCATGGTAACGGCATAGCGGTCGCCATCCGCATTGCGCTCCAGGTAGCCCCGCGCTTCGAGCAGTTGCACCGTGCGGTAGATTTCGCTGATGGTGCGGCCCAGCCGTTCGGCCAGCGTGGCCATGGGCAGTCCGTTTGCTTCGGTCGACAGCAATTCGAGGATGTCCAGTGCCTTGTCGACGGCAGGAACGCGGTAACGTGTCTGCCGCCCTGCGGATTCGTCGATGTCCAGCGCTTCCGCTTCGGGCGCACGCGCCATTTGGAATCTCCCTCTGTTTCGCTTGCTTACCAGCTTCCCCGCTCCCCTTCCAGAGACCCGGGTTGCGATCACCATCAAGGTCATATCGAAAACGCGTTGAGTTTCGTATAGAAAAGTAAATTGTACCAGTGGATAAATTAGTGAAGGACCATCATGTCGAGATTTAGCTCTGCGGCGCTCGTGGAATCGCTCGCGCGCCTCTTTGAATCCGTCGGCCTGCCGCCTGCCGATGCCCGCCTTTGCGGAGACTGGCTGACCGATGCGGAAGCCTCGGGTGTGACCTCACACGGCATTGCCCGCGCTTCGATGTATCTCGATGCTTTGCGGCGGGGAAAAATCGCCGCGCAACCCGTCATTGCCGTCGAGCAATCGCGGCCGGGCGTGCTGCTGGTCGATGGGGATAATGGCATGGGGCCGGTCGTTGGCGCCGTGGCTATCGATCGGGCCATGGCGTCGGCATCGGCAACCGGCATCGCCATGGCCGCCGTGCGGCACAGCAATCATTATGGCGCTGCGGGCTATCTGCTGCAGCGGGCCGCAAGGGCCGGTTATGCCGCGCTCACCTGCTCCAATGGGTCGCCGATAATGGCGGTATGGGGAGGGGCTGATCCGCTGCTGAGCACCAATCCCCTGGCGGCCGCTTTCCCGGCGGCAGAGGCCCAAAATGCCTTGAGTTTCGACATGGCGACCAGCGTCGCGGCCTTCGGGCGCATTCGCCAGGCGCATCGCGCCGGCGAGTCCATTCCGGCGGGTTGGGCGGTCGCTCCGGATGGTTCGGCTACCGCCGATCCGGCCGAGGCGATGCGCGGTGCTCTTCTGCCCGTTGGTGGCGCCAAAGGGTCTGCCCTGGCGCTGATGGTCGAGATGCTGGCTGGCGTGCTTACCGGTGCCGGGATCGGACCCGCGGTCGGCAATCCCAATGACGCATCTGCCGAACCCGCCAATGTCGGTCACGCTTTCATCGTTCTGGATCCGAGGCTTTCATGTCGCGCGACAGGTTCGAGGCTCGCGCGGCACAACTCGGCGACCTCGTTCGCGGCTCCCGTCCGGCTGCTGGTGTGAGCTCGGTTCGGCTGCCGGGCGGCGGTGCTTCCGCTCGCCGGCAGGAGGCTGATCGGCACGGAATTCTGCTCCCCGAGCAGACCGTCGAATTGCTCGCAAAAGAGCTCGCCGCCATCGGTTTGGACTTGCCCCCTCCAATCGCATCTGCAATCATATAGGAAAGTAATTTGCTTATAGGATAAGAATCCATGATCAGACGCGTTGTCATAGCCGCCGCTCTGTCGGTGCTTGCTCTGACCGGCAGCATCGCGCAGGAGCGCACGCTCAATATCCTGTCGCACGCCGTGCATAAGCGGGTGGCGCATGGCGAAGGCGATGCGTCGCAAGGTGGAGACATCGCCGGAGAATGGGCGGCCAGGAACAATGTCACGCTCAACTGGATCACACTGAATGTCGATCCGATCCATGAGCGCCTGATGCGCGAACTGGCCCTGAACGAAACCTCGATCGATCTCGCTTTCGTCGTCAATTCGCGGTTCACGCCCCTGCTGCTCGAAGGGCTCGAGCCGCTTGGCGCGCTGGCCGGTGGCGCGGCGGTGGAGGATATCGAGGGCATTGCCGAGGGTCTGAGGCGGCCGGTGACGATCAATGACGACATTGTCGGCATTCCCTATCGCCACACCACCAATGCCCTCATCTATAATGAGGCCATCCTGGCCGAGCGCGGCTATACCAGCCCGCCGCAATCGATCGATGAACTCATCGAAATGGTCAAGGGGCTCACCTTCACCCGCGACGATGGCACGCGGGTTTATGGCCTGACCTTCCTCGGCACCGCGTCGGCCACGCCGCTCAACTTCGTGGGTGGGTTCGGTGCGACCTATATCGCCGACGATCTCAGCGTGAAGGCGAATTCGCCCGAAATGGTTGCGGCCCTGAGCGCGCTGGCCGATCTGTTCCAGAGCGGCGCGCTGCCGCCCAATATCACGTCGAGCAACCTCGATGACCTCATCGCCATGATGTCCAGCGGCCAAGCCGCGATGGCGATCAATCCCTTCGCGCGCTACGAAACGCTCAACGATCCTGCCGCCTCGGCGGAGGCGGGCAATATCAAGGTCGCGCCATTCCCGGCGGTGGCCGAGGGCGGCACTTTCGCCAATACCGAATTCTGGTCGATGGCCATCCCGCGCAATTCGACCAACAAGGACCTAGCCCTGAGCCTCATCCAGGAACTGGCCAAGCCGGAAAATACCATTCGCGCCGCGCTGAACGGCAACGGCTCGGTGCGCCCCGCCGATTATGCCGATCCGCGCGTCGTCGACTACGTGCCCTATGCCGCGGCCGAGGGCGCGGCGCTCGGCAATCTCGAAGTGACGATCCCGGCTTTCGACAAGACGGCGCAGGCCGCGACCCTGTTCATCGAGGAGTTCCAGGCGGCGATGCTTGGCTTCAAGTCGTCCGAACAGGCGGCCGCCGATCTGCAGTCTCGCGCCGAAGACCTGGTGAAGTGACGCGGGCTTCGGCCCTGCCCAACGCTCAATGGGGTTGCCGCTCGACCGGCAGCCCTGCCGAAAAAGACCAACTGAACCATTTGGGAGGATTTTGATGGCGACCGCCGTCAACCGGGCATTCTGGAGCGATCCGGACCTGTCCAAGTTCAATCCGCTGTCGCGGATCATCGCTTTCGACCAGTTCTCGAAAGGCTTTCGCGGCTATACCGCGCTGGTGGGCAATTACGAGCATACGCTCGACAATGTCCTGCCCGGCTTCCGCGACATGAGCCAGCCAATGCTGAGCAATGGCACCCACTGGGACACCGGCTCCCATGGCGGTCATGATGGCACCTATTCGCTCAAGATCGCGTCGCGCCCGCGCCCGCGTTCGGTCAATATGGCGCTGAAGCGCTTCACCTTCCGCAAGGCCTGCCCGATCCAGATCGAGACCTATTTCGCGCTCAAGCCCGAAGCGACCGATCTCACACTTTCGGCCAGCGATGCCGGCGCCTTCGGCCTGGTGCTCGACCTGCAGGATAATGAGCGGCGCATCATGCCCCACATCCGTTATCTCAACGCCCTCAATGGCGAGCGCATCGAGAAGTGGCAGTTCAAGCGCACGCTGGAGCCCGCCAAGGATGTGGGCGGCGACCAGTCGCTGGGCGAGACGCGCTCGCACCATCATTTTGGCGCCGATGGCTGGGAGGACATTCCCGGCGGCAGCCAGCAGCTCTGCTACAACGAGGTGCCGACCAAGTACAACTGGCACTATTTCAAGATGGGTTTCGACTTGCGGACGATGAGCTTCACGTCCCTGCAATGCAATGATCGCATCTTCGACGTGTCCTCGCTCGAGCCGATGCGCATGCCGGCCTGGCCCAATCTCAATTGCCTGTTCAATGTCTGCTGGACGGTTGAGGCAGACAGCCACAAGCGCTCCTTCCTCTATCTCGACTCGGTTTTGGTTTCCGGAGACTGGGAAGATGCGTGAATCCATCACCGCCGTCGTCGCCCGCGGCGATACCTGGAGTGGCGTCGTCGCCAGCGAACCCTACGACGTCGCCTGGGCGTCAGAAGCCGTGGTCTTCCTCCGCTCGCTCGGCGCCGAAGGCCATCCCGAGCAGGCCCGCGCCTGGATACAGATTTCGCCCGATGGCATGCGCTGGATCGATGAGGGCAGTATGCTCCCCATTCCGCGTGTCGACGAAATCGCGTCGGTGCGGCTCTCGAATTTCGGTACCTATTTGCGCGTCATGACCGTGCTGCCCGAGGGCAGCAGTTTCAAGGCGCTCCTCACGCTCTCGCTCAAGGAGTAGGCCAGATGGCTGGCAAGAAGATCGGTTTTGTCGGATTGGGCGCCATGGGGCGCGGCCTGGCGGGCAATCTGCTGCGCAAGGGTTACGATGTCGCCGTATGGGACCTGTCTCCCGCGGCCGTCGATGCCCTGGTGGCAAAGGGCGCCAGCCGCGCCGGCAGCGTCGCCGAACTCGCCCGGGATGTCGACGTGGTCTGCTCGATGGTGCCCGATGCCCCCGATGTCCGGCGCGTCGCGCTGGGCGAAGACGGCATCATTGCCGGCGCCCATCCCGGCCTCATCTATGTCGATTTCAGCACGGTCGATCCCACCACCAGCCGCACCGTCGGCGCCGCATTGGCGGAGAAGGGTATCCGCATGCTCGACAGTCCCGTCGGCCGCGGCGTGCCCGAAGCCGAGGCCGGCACCGTGACCTTCATGGTCGGCGGCGATGCCGCGACTCTCGAAGAGGTTCGCCCCATCCTCGAGGCCATGTCGTCGGAAATCATGCATATCGGCGACCTAGGCGCCGGCACCACCATCAAGCTGGTCAATAACTATCTGGCAGCCGGCATGGTGGCGGTCATTGCCGAGGCGATTTCCTTCGGCATCAAGTCGGGCGTGACGCTGGAGCAGATCATCGCGCTTTCCGATCAGACCGGCACATCCAACAAGGTGCTCAACACCGTCCTGCCCAGGAAAGTGTTCAAGGCCGACTACACGCCCGGCTTCGCCTCGCGCCTCGCGGCCAAGGACCATCGCCTCGCCATGACGCTGGCACGCGACCTCGATATCGAACTGCCGGTCGGCAAGGTCATTCTCGATATCCTGCAGAACTGCGAGACGGAGTTCCGCGATGAAGATTTCATGGGATCGATCATGAGGCTGGCCGAGCGTGGCTCGGGCCAGCAGATCAGGCTGCAGGACAACTGACGGCTATGGAGGGGAGCATGCAAAGCAACTGGATCGGCAACCGTTCGGTGCCGTCAGAGTCGAAGGACGCCATCGCAGTCATCAATCCGGCCACCGAAGAAACGCTCGGCGAGATTCCGCGCGGCTCGGCCGGCGATGTCGATCAGGCCGTTGCCGCGGCCAAGGCGGCCCAATCCGGCTGGGCCGGCCTGTCGCCCGTCGCGCGCCGCGCCGCGCTTTACGAGATTTCCAACATCCTGCTCGAGCATCAGGAGGAGTTGGCCCGCCTTAACACCATCGAGATGGGCAAGCCACTTTTCCTGTCGCGCAATGAAATCATCGGTGCCGCAAGCGCAGCGCGGCAATTCGGCGAACTGGCCGTGCATATGCGCTCCGGCAGCCAGCAGGCGGCCTATGGCGAACTCAACTTCCAGCAGCGCTTTCCGCGCGGCACGGTTGGCGTCATCGTCCCGTGGAACTATCCGGTGGCGCTCGGCGTCGAGAATGTCAGCGCCGCCATCGCCGTCGGCAATACCGTGGTCTGGAAGCCGTCCGAAAAGACCCCACTGACCTCCCGCCGCATCGCCGAACTGGCTTTTGCCAAGCTCCCGCCCGGCGTCGTCAACCTGGTCCTGGGCAACGGCCCCGGTGCCGGCCAACCGATCGTCGACCATCCCGATGTCAACGCCATCCTCTTCGTCGGTTCGGAAGCCACGGGCCGCCGCATTGGCGAATCCTGCGGTCGCAACCTCAAGAAGGCCATCCTCGAACTCGGCGGCAAGGACCCCCTGATCATCGATGAAACCGTCGACATCGAAAAGGCCGCCGCCTTCACCATCGACGCGGCCTACTTCAATGCCGGCCAGCTCTGCACGGCGACCGAGCGCGTCTATGTGGCCCGCCAGATTTTCGAGCCCTTCGTCGAGGCGCTGGCCCGTCAGTCACGTGCCATCGTCCAGGATGATGGCCTGCTCGACAATGTCGGCATGGGACCGATCGTCGATCGCATCCAGCTCGACAAGATCGTCGAGCAGGTCGATCGCTCGGTCGCTGCCGGTGCGGTGCTCCATTGCGGCGGCGCGCGGCTCGACCGCAAGGGCTGGTTCTATCCGCCCACCGTCATGACGGGCATCAGCAAGGATCAACCGGTCATGGCCGACGAGACCTTCGGTCCGGTCGCGCCCTGCATGCCCTTCGACGATTTCGATGAAGCCCTCGCGCTCGCCAATGATCATCGCTACGGACTGGCCGCGGTGCTGTGCAGCACCTCGTCGCCGCGTTCGCTGAAATTCCTGCACGAAATCCGCGCCGGCATGATCAAGGTCAATGCCCCCCCGCGCAAGGCGCCGGGCGGCACGTCCGAGCCGGTTGGCGCCAGCGGGATCGGCGCCGGCTACGGCCAGGAACTCCTGCTGGAACTGACGCGGCAATCCTCGATACAATGGAAGCCGGCAATCTAGGAGACCCTGATGCGGGCCATTGTCTGCGCCGCCCCCGGCCGGCTGGAATTCACCGATATTGCAGAACCCGTCCGGCAGCCCGGCCAGGTTCTGGTGAAGATGCGCCGGATGGGAATCTGTGGCACGGACATGCATATCTATGGCGGCCGCCAGCCCTTCTTCGAATATCCCCGCATCATCGGCCATGAGCTGAGTGGGGAGGTTGCCGGAGGCGGATGCCGGTTCCGGTCTCGCTGCGGGCGATATCGTCTATATCAATCCCTATCTCGCCTGCGGCACCTGTCATGCCTGCCGTCTCGGCAAGACCAATTGCTGCATGCAGCTCAAGGTGCTGGGCGTGCATGTCGATGGCGGGCTGACCCACTATCTCAGCCTGCCGCGCGCCAATGTCATCAAGGCCGACGGCCTCGATGTCGACCAGGCGGCGATGATCGAATTCCTCGCCGTGGGCGCGCATGCCGTCGCCCGTTCCGGTGTCGTTGCGGGACAGTCCGTGCTGGTCGCCGGCGGCGGACCGATCGGCGTGGGCGTTGCCCTTTTTGCCAGGCTGGCGGGCGCCCGGGTACTGGTGGCCGATATGCGAGCCGAACGCCTCGCCTTCTGCACCGACCAGCTTGGCGTCGAGACGCTGGTGGTGACGCCCGACGTGACCGAGACGCTGCGCGACCGCACCAATGGGGTCTTCCACGAAGTGGTGTTCGATGCCACGGGCAGCCCGCGCTCGATCGAGACCCAGTTTGCCCATGTGGCCAGCGGCGGCACCTATGTCATCGTCAGCGTGGTCAAGGGCGATATTGCTTTCTCGGATGCTGAATTCCACCGCCGCGAGCTCACCTTGCGAGCGTCGCGCAATGCCCTTCCGGCCGATTTCGAAACGGTCGTGGCGGCGATGCGGGCCGGAAATATCCCCAGTGCTGCGCTGAAGACGCATTCGGTCGCGCTCGAGGACCTGCCAGCGGCGATGCCTTCTCTTGTTGACCCGACGAACAGGGTCATCAAGGCACTTGTCGAAATCGCCTAGGCCGCGTTTTTTCACGTTGCTCCACACCTTTGTGCGCCAGTTTGCCGCTCAGACATCAGAATTATCTTTTGATCACAATGTAGTATGCGTTCGCAGTTATATTCTGACCGGTGCGCCAATCTCCGTGCAAACTGCGAACTCCTGCATTACCCGCAATGACCCTATTAGGGTGTTGCCTTGTCGCCGACGATCCACCTGGAGCAGCCATATTGCTGCATAAGCGCGCCACATGTGCTCAGTTTCTCACTGCTGGCAGCGACGGCTGAGCCAGCAAGCGGTGGCGCCGCACCAAGCTGCATGGGTGCTACATTTCATTCGTCGCCGCGAAGGCACTCAAGAACCCTATTCTGGCGAAACCAGGTTCCAGAAGTCTTCGGCTCTGGGGCCCAAATCGTTACGCGACCTGAACAGCCTGATTTCCATCGGAATAGACCATTTGGGCCCACCCGCCTCGCAGATTAGCTTCTGGTCGAGCTCCGAACGCACGACGTTTTCCGGCACCCAGGCGATGCCGCGCCCCTCCAGTGCGAGGCCGAGCAACAGGGCCAGATGCGACTCGGCGATGGGCTTGAGTGCCGGGCGGATCGCTTCGGTGTCGAAAGCCGAGCGGAAGATCCGGCCGAGCCCTGCAGGGCCGTCATAGGCGAGAAAGGGGATGATCTGGTCGGGGTCTCCGTCCATATCGTAGACAGGCCGGCCATGTTTGTCGGGGATTGACACCGGAATGAGCCGGTCGGGCCGCACCGAGATCGACAGAAACCGCTCGTCGTCCAATTGCCAGGGCATGCCTTCCCGATAGTGGCAGAGCAGGAAATGCGCTTCGCCATTGAGCATCATGTTTTCGCAGGCGACGAGGCTGTTGGAGACCAGATTGACCGCGCCAAGCCAGGCGCGCCCGGCCATCGAGCGCAGCCAGATTGGGAAATAACTCAGCGAGAGCACCTGGGTGGTGGCGAAACGCAGGGTCTGAATTTCTTCGATGCCGGTATCCCGGGCAACCCGCCGACCTTCATCGATGCGCGCGAGAATGTCTTCCGCATAGGGCTGAAACGCCACGCCGGCCATGGTCAGGACCACTGGGTGTGAGCGCCTGTCGACCAAGGGCGTTCCGATCCAGTCTTCCAGAAGCCGGATACGGCGGCTGAAGGCGGGCTGGGTGACGTTGCGGGCTTCGGCAGCGCGAGAGAAATTGCCGGTCTTGGCCAGGACTACGAAGTCCGAGAGCCAGGTGACGTCCATGGAATGAGCCTACCTTGCATAATTGTATCGGCAATCGGCATTGGCCATGCCCGCGGGTCCACGAATAGTAAGAAGCCGTCGCAGACGTGGCAAGACAAGGCCGACGGTGCGAGGCAGGAGGAGAAACAAGGCGCGGTACCATGCCGGTGCTTTTGCGCCTCTTGCTTCGATCTTGGCCAGTCATGCGACCGACGAGCGAACGAGGACCAGCCAAGCAAAGAGGCTCCAATTGACCATCAAGTCGGCGCGCGTCACCGCCTATAGCGCACCCTATGATGAGCCCATCACCAACGGGCTTTATACCTATACCCACACTGAAATCGTGGTCGTCGAACTGGAAATGGCGTCCGGCGTCACCGGTGTCGGCTGGACCCATGGCGGGCGCATCGTTTACGAAGCGGCCAAGGAGGTCGCTCAGGTCGTGATCGGCCAGCCCCTCAATACCGAGCGCATCTGGAAGATGATCTACCGGCCGAAGATTTTCGGACGCCGGGGTCTGGCCACCCGCGCCATCAGCGCCGTTGACATCGCTGTATGGGACGCGATCGGCAAGGAAACCGGGCGTTCCGTGCACCAGTTGCTCGGGGGCTGCCGCGGGCAGGTTCCGGCCTATGTGGCCGGCGGCTATTACGGCAAGGGCAAGGGGCTGGACGGCCTGCAGAAGGAAGTCAGCAGCAAGGTCTCCACCGGCGCCAAGGCCATCAAGATGAAGATCGGCGCGGTCCCGATCGCCGAGGATATCGCCCGCGTCGATGCCGTGATCGAGGCGGTCGGGCCAAGCGTGGATGTGCTGGTCGATGCCAACAACGCCTATTCGCGCCTCGACGCGCTCAAGATGGCGCGCCTGCTGGAAGAGCGGAACATCTTCTGGTTCGAGGAACCGCTGTCGCCCGAGGACAATGCCGGCGCCGCCGAACTGGTACAGCGCACGGATGTGCCGATCGCCCTGGGCGAGAACGAATATACGATCACCGGCTTCCGCGAGCTGATCACCGCCCGCGCCGCCGATGTGCTCAATGCCGACGCCCAGATTCTGGGCGGCATCACCGAGTGGCAGAAATGCGCCCACTACGCCGATGCCAACCACATTCCGGTTGCGCCACACGGCGACCAGGAAATCCACGTACACCTGGTGGCGGCAGTGCCGAATGGGCTGGTGGTCGAATATTATGACAACAGCCTCAATACGCTCAAGGATGCCATGTTCAAGCAGCAGCTTGAACTCAATGCCGACGGCTCCATCACCGCGCCGAACCGGCCGGGTCTCGGCTTCGACCTCAATCACGCCGCGCTGGAAAAATTCCGCGTTCAGGACTGATCAAGACCCGGCGCCAGCTAGCCTGGCGCCGGACAAACTCTCTGGAGGAGACAAATGAGATATTCCCGCATTCTGGCCATGGCAGCCCTTGCCCTTGGCCTGGCCGCTCCGGCCGTGGCACAGAACACCGATGTCGAAGTCGGTCCCGAACTGATCGTCTATACCGGCACCGGACTGCCCACCGACCTGGCCGACGCCCTGGTCCAGCCCTTTGCTGACTACATGGATGAAAAATACGGCGTGCCGGTCAATGTGCGCACCGTTCCGGGCGCCATTCCGCAATCCTGGCTGACGCTGCAGACCGAATGGCCTAACCCGACCGGCGACGTCTATCTGCTCTATAACCAGAACGTGCAGGAAGGCATCGAGCTCGGCTATTGGAACAAGCTCGAAGACCAGTATACGCCCGAGGAATGGGCAACCTTCGATGCTGACGCGCTGGCCGCGATGAATCTCGACGGCTATGCCGCGCCGATGGAAATTGCCGCCTGGGTGCTTGCGGTTCAGGATTCGCTGGAAGACGGTGTCGTGACCTCCCTGGCCGATCTGGCCAAGCCAGAACTTGCCGGCCGCATCACTTTCGATTCCGCGCTTTCAGTGGCCAGCGGCTACAACGCCATTGCTGCCGCAGTGACGATCCGGGGCGACGACTGGCGCACCTGGTTCGTCGACGGCACCTTCAATGAAGAGGCGGCCCGGCCCGCATTCGAGCTGGTGTCCTCCTGGGCGGACAATGCCCTGACCTTGACCCAGGGTTCCGGCTCGATCGTGCCGTTGCTGCGCCGCGGCGAAGCGCTGGCCTCGGCCTGGTGGTGGCATAACGTCATCCTCGAAGAAGCCGAAGGCACCCCGATCCATGTAGTCGAGCCCAGCGAAGGCGTGATCGCCGTGGTCCAGGCCGGGCCGGTCGTGTCCTCGGCCAGCAAGAACCCGGTCGCGGCAACCGAATGGGTGAAGTTCTTCCATTCCGCAGTGGCTACCGAAACGGCAAAGTCCCTGAACTATCACAGCCGCATGCCGCGTTCGGACGAAGTGGCATCGGACGAATGGACGGCATTTGCGGCCAAGGCCAATTTCGTGTTCGTCGATGAATTCAGGGGTGCAATGCTTGACCCGGAATACAATTCGGCCGTGCTCGACTTCTACAATCGGGTCGTTATCCAGGGCCAATAAGGCCAGAACCGGCGCGGACAAATTTCACTGATGACCGATATAACCAACACTCCATCATCGGGCCTCTCCGCGCCGGATGCACAAGATCAGGGACGGCACGTTTCGCGCCGGCGCCTCAGGCGTGAGAAGACGTTCTACCGTCTGCTCACGCTGCCGGCCCTGACTATTGTCGGGCTGGTTGCCATCGTGCCGCTGTTGCTGCTTTTCGTCGGCAGCCTGCGGGACCAGCGTTCGGGCCTGTTCACCCTCGACAACTACGTCAATACGCTGGGCAACGGCTTCTTCATGCGCACGCTCGCCACCACCATCGCCATGGCGGGCGGGGTAACGGCGATCTCCATTCTCATGGCCCTGCCGCTGGCCTATCTGCTGGCGCGCCGGACGCTATTGCGTAATATCGTCATGCCGATCATCACAGTGCCGCGCATGCTGCCCTTCGTGGTCATCGGCTATGCGATGATCCTGCTCCTGGCCCCGATGACCGGTGTCGCCAACAAGGTCCTGATGGGTCTCGGCATCCTGCAGCAACCCGCCTTCATCCTCTTTGACTGGCCCGGCCAGGCTATCGCCTTTGCCTATAACGGCATCGTGGTTGCGACCGCCGTGCTGACGGGCGTGCTGATGTCGGTCGACACCCAGCTCGAAGATGCCGCCGTGAGCATGGGCGCCAGCAAGCCCCGCGCCTTCTTCGCTGTTACGGTACCACTGGCTACCCCCGGCATCATCGCCGCCAGTGCTCTCATCTTCACCTCGGTTGTTACCGCCTATGCCATCCCGGTCATGCTCAACGGCCGCGTACCCTATATGGTCTCCCTCCTGATCTCGGCCAATCTCCTGACCCTTCAGCAACAAAATCTCGCCTATGCCCAGGCCATCATCGTTTCCGTGCTGGCCCTTGGCGTGACCACGATCGGGCAGGTGGTCCTGTCCCGCTACGGCCAAAGGGGAGGGGACAAATGAGCGCCGCCCGTTTGCGCCTGACGCCTGCCATCTTCTTTGGCCGCGCCGCTCTGGCGGTCTATCTCCTGATCATGCTGCTGTGGCTGACCTTCCCAGTGGTCCTGGTGCTGCTCGCCTCGTTCCAGGGCACGCTGGAAGTCTCCTTCCCGGCACCGGTCAGCTTCGACGCCTACAAGACCATTCCGCCCTCCTATTGGGAGGCCTTCTGGTTCACCATCCGCGCTGCGCTGCTCGCCACCGGCATCGCCCTTCTCGTGGCCATTCCGGCCGCCTGGGCCATGGTCCGCGGCAAGCTGGCTGGACGCCGGATAATGAGCAATCTTGTGCTCATCCCGGATGTGGTCCCGCAGTTGATCCTGGGTATCGCGCTGCTGACCGTGTTCATCCCGCTGCGCCTGTCCAACAGCTTTGCCGGCGTCATGTTGGCCCTGGTGGCACTCAGCCTCTCGACCGGACTGCGCTTTACCGAGGCGCTGCTGGAAGGTCTGCCGGACGAGTATGAACAGGCCGCGCAATCGCTCGGCGCCAACAAGTTCACCACCTTCAGGCTGGTCGTGCTGCCCCTGATTGCTCCGGGCGTTGCCATCGCAGCCCTCTTCATCTTCATGCAGAATCTCATCACTTTCGAGCTTCTGTTCTTCATCTCTGGCCCGAGCGCTACACCCATCGCCATCCGCCTGTTCAGCGACATCATCGACCGGGGTATCGTGCCCTACGCCGTCGCCATGGCCGGTATCCTCGTCTACGTGGCGATCGCCTTCTACACCCTGGTCGCCGTGTCTCTCGGTCCCAAATATATGGCCGGCTCGGTCATGAGCCGCAAAGGTTGACCCCTATGAATATGTCCAACAACGCCGCTCAGCCGGTCCATATCGACCGCGTGCGAAAAACCTTTGGCGAATTCGTCGCGGTGCGCGAACTGAGCCTCGATATCGAGGCCGGCGAATTCGTGACCTTTCTGGGCCCCAGTGGGTGCGGAAAGTCGACGACGCTCAAGATGCTTTCGGGACTATTGCCCCAGGACAGCGGTGAGATCCGTTTTGGCAACAAGCGCATCGACATGCTGCCGGCCAACAAGCGCAATATCGGTCTGGTGTTCCAGAATTACGCGCTTTTCCCGCATATGAGCGTCGCCGAGAACATCGCCTTCGGCCTGCGCATGCGCGGCTGGAGCCGGGCCGACAAGGACAAGCGCGTCGAGCAATTGCTGCAATTGGTGCGGCTCGAAGGTCTCGGCAATCGCAAGCCGGAACAGCTCAGCGGCGGCCAGCAGCAGCGCGTCGCCGTGGCCCGCGCCCTGGCCTTCAACCCGGACCTGGTGCTGCTCGATGAACCGCTCTCCAATCTCGATGCCAAGCTGCGCGAGCAGGTGCGGCTCGACCTGCGCGATATCCAGCGCAGGGCCAACCAGACGACGATTTTCGTGACCCATGATCAGGTTGAGGCCTTGGTGATGAGCGACCGCATCGTTCTGATGAACAAGGGCGGAGTGGAGCAGGTCGGCACTCCCTACGAGCTCTACGCCACCCCCGCGACTGAGTTCGGCGCCCGTTTCGTCGGCGCCAACAATCTTATTGCCGGGACTCTCGACAAGAGCAGTGGTGCCATCCAGGCCCGCATCGGTCCGGAGACAGTTCAGCCAGTGTCGACACATTCCAACAATGTCGAGAAGGACGGCATGGATATCTGGTACTGTGTGCGGCCGGAGCATGTGGCCATGCGACCCCAAAGCAGCGCCGGTCATTTTGGTGGACGCGTTATGGACAAGATATATCAGGGTACCACGGTCCTGATCGATCTCGACGTCAAGGGATTGGGCACGGTCCGCGCCGAGCGCCCAGCGCTTGAGGTCGGTGATTTGGGCGTGGGAACCGATGTCGGTGTACACATCGAACGCTCACATGCTGTGGCGCGGCTGGGTTGACTGACCTCTGAGCAAATATCGAGTAAGATCTGGCCGTCCGTTTCCGCAGGCCTGTTCACTCCGCTATCTTTGCCGCGCATTCTAAATCCGCCAGCAATCGAGGAAGTTGGTGAAGCAATGTTGCCAGTTCAGAACTGTATGCTACGTTACAAACGTTGAGTTGCCGGCGACGTAAGGGAGGAGGCGACGCCTTCTGCGGCGGCAAGGCGGCAGGTTGGTCTTGCAAGGCGCCATGATTTTGAGCGCGTTCGCAGGGCTCAAGCCCAGGCACAGCTGCGCTGCCGTCTGATTGAAAGGTTTTCTGATGAGCAAGAAGAACGTGAGTTGGGTAATAGGCGGCGCGGCGGCGATAACCGTGGCGGGAGCGGGCCTTTTCGCCTATGGCCTCGAAAGTCAGGCATTGACGAGGGCCCCCGTGCCGCAGGTCCAGAACCACGTTCTGGTCGCTCAGGCTGAGACAACGTCGGTCTCCTACACCGCTGAGCAAGCCGAGCGCGGCAAGACCGAGTTCAACAAGGAGTGCGTGGAATGCCACGGCCAGGACCTGCGGGGCGGGCTGCTCGGCGGGCCGCCGCTGCGCGGCGTGAGCTTTTTGCAGAAGTATGGCGGCGGCAGCCCGGCTGGCGTGTTGTACGAGGTCATGAGCTCGACCATGCCGCCCAACGCACCGGGAAGCTATTCGCCCACTGTCTATGCCGACCTGATGGCGCATATCCTCAAGACCAACGGGGTCCGATCGGGAAGCACCGAGCTGCCCTCCGATATCGACGCGCTCTACGAGCTCACCATCGACAAGTGATGGTGCCCGGCGCTTCCCTTCCCAGGTGATCGGCCTGGATCTAACCCTGCAACTGGTGGTCACGCGCTTCCTCGCGGGCGTGATCATCGCCACCGTGCAGGGCGCGACGATCGCCACCATTGCCGTTTTGCTGGGCGACAGGGGGCCGCGCTATGACGGGCGGCTGACACTCTCGCCCGCCAGTCATATCGACCTGCTGGGGCTCGGCTCGCTCATGCTGGCGGGCTTCGGTTGGAGCCGGTCGGTGGCGATCGACCCCGGCCAGCTGCGCATCGGCCGCTGGGGGCTGGTGCTCGCCGCTTTGGCCGGCAGTCTCGCCTTGCTCGTCGCTGGCTGGTTGCTCACCTTGCTGGTCATCCCGGCCCTGACACTGCTGCCGCACACGGCGGCCTTGGTGGTTGCCGCTTTTCTGCGCAGCGCGGCCCAGCTCTGTGTCTGGATGGCGCTGTTTACGCTCGTGCCAGTGCCGCCGCTCGCCGGCGCGCATATCCTTGCCGCGCTGGGCGTCCGCCTGCCGTCCGCTGCCGGCATGGTCATCGGCTGCCTGCTGCTGGCGCTTTCCGTCCTAGGCATCACCAGAATGGTGTTGGCGCCGGCCTATCAGATCCTTGCCCCGCTCGTGCTCGGCGCCGATTTCGCTCGATAGAGCGGTATCAGTCGATCGGACGCACGCCATAGCGCGCCATGATGGCGGCGATCGTGCCGTCCGCCGCCAACTCGGCGAAGGTTTGGTCGATGACGCGTTTGAGCGTGATGTCGCCCTTCCACAGGCCGAAGACCATATTGTAGCGGGCGAGTTCCGGCGGGGCCCAGGCCACGGTCCAGTCATGCTCTTCCGCCAGCCGGCTCGCCAGCATCGCCTCGGTCACCCCCGCGTCCAGCGTGCCGTCGGCAAGGCCATCGGCCAGCGCCTCGGGGCTGGTCAGAATGCGTGCCGTGGCCCCCTGGTTGCGCAGGAAGCTCGCCAGCCCTATGCGGTCGAGACCCGATATCAGCGTCAGCACGCCGACCTGCTTGCCCTCAAGGCTTTCAACCGAGGTCGGCGAGACGACCGCCCAGCCGGTCTGGGCATAGGCTGGGCCGGTCTCGAGAAAGGAACGCGTTTGTGCCGAATTGACCACGCCGCCGGCAATCACCTGGCACTGAGCGCGGTTGAGGCCCCAGTTGCGCGGGTTGAAATCGCGTCCCATGGCGCCGTTCTCATTGATGACAAGCGAGACCCCGATGCGCTGCGCCAGCACCTGCAGCAGCTCGATATCGACGCCGGGCCGATCCGGGTCGCCGGTCACCAATGGCGGATAAAGCGGTGGTACGCAGGCGCGCAATGCGCCGGCCCGCTCGATCTCGCGCAAAGATGTATCCGGCGGCAAAAGGCTTATGCCGACAAGCAGCGCCAGCACCGCCCCGAAACTGATCAGATCGCGCATCCCTCCGTTCTCGGCCACCGCAGCCTCACATCCGGTGGAAGTCGTAGAGCGCGATGCTGAACAGCACCACGCAGGCGGTGACGATCACGGTAATCCCCATCCAGGGGTCGAACTGGTTGTAGTTGATCAGGGCGCCGCGCAGCGCATCCACCGCATAGGTCAGCGGGTTCCATTCGATGATGGTCACCAGCCAGTCGGGATAGACCACGCGCGTCTGCGCCCGGCTCAGCGCCGGATCGAGCGGAAAGATCGAGCTGGAGGTGAAATAGAGCGGCAGGATCACCGCGTTGGAAAAGACGCCAAATCCCTGGAAACTGCCTATGCGATTGGCGATCACCACGCCCAGCGAGGTCAGCGCGAAGGCAAGCAGCGCCATCAGACCCAGCGCCCTGAGAACGTCGACCGGGGTAAGCGGTATATCGGCAAAACGGGCCAGGATCAGCACCAGGCATCCATGCAGCACCGCCACAGTCGTGCCGCCCAGCACCTTGGCCAGCAGGATTGTCGTTCGCGACAGTGGCGACACCAGCACTTCGCGCAGGAAACCGAATTCGCGATCCCATATCACCGACACCGCCGACTGCACTGAAGTGAACATGATGTTGAGGGCGATGACGGCCGGAAAGATGAATTGCAGATAGGTGAAGGGTACGACGAAGGTGACCGCGCCATAGACCTCGCCTCGGAAATAGGGATTGAGCCCGATCCCCAGGATCAGCACCCACAGGATCGGCCGGCTGACCCCGCCAATGAGTTGGCCCCGATCGCGAAACGCACGCTTCACTTCACGCAGCCACAGCCCATAGAGCCCGCCAAGCTGCACCATCAGCGCACGATGCCATTCCATTGCCCGGACCTCGCTCATCTCGTGTGCTCGCCTCCGCGCTTGCCGAAGGCAAAGGTCTGTTCGCGTGCGCCGGCCGCCCGGTCGCGCAGCTCGCGCCCGGTCAACGATAGGAAGACTGTTTCGAGGCTCGGCACCTCCACCTTGAGCGCGCTGATCCGCGTGCCGAATTCGGCAAGGAACGCGGCGATGAAGGCATCGTCGCTGGCCAGCGTCAGTTCCGTGCCCTGCCTGCCGGTCAGGCGGTCGGGATATTGTGCCGAAATCGCCGCGCTGTCGGCCTCGGTCAGCGGCGTCACGCGCACCAGGGATTGCCCGTGCGCCTGCTTCAGCGCTTCCGGCGTGTCGAGCGCCAGCACCTTGCCGCCATCGATGATGCAGACCCGATCACAGTTCTCCACCTCCTCGATATAGTGGGTGGTCACCAGCACTGTGATGTCCCGCTCGGTCCGCAGCCGGCGCAGATAGGCCCAGATGCGCTCCCGCGTCTGCGCGTCGAGCCCTACGGTCGGCTCGTCGAGCAGCAGGATTTTGGAATCATGGATCAGCGCCCGCGCGATCTCGAGCCGCCGCTTCATGCCAGATGACAGCGCCCGCACCGGCTTGGCCGCCCAGTCGGACAGCTCGACCAGCGCCAGCATTTCTTCGATCCGCGCCCGCCTGATCTTGCGTGGCACGCCGAAGACCAGCCCATGCAGTTCGAGATTCTCGCGCACCGTCAGCCGGTCGTCGAGGCTGGGCTCCTGGAAGACGATGCCGAGACGCTGCCGTGCGGCCCGCGGGTTCTTCGCGACATCCATGCCGCCAATGAGCGCCGTGCCGCTATCGGGCCGCAGAATGGTGCTCAGGATATGGAGCAGCGTTGTCTTGCCGGCGCCGTTCGGCCCCAGCAGCGCGAACAGTTCCTGCTCGCGCACGGCAAAGCTCACCGCGTCGAGCGCCAATGTGCGGCCGTAGCGCTTGGAGATGGCGTCGAGGCTTATCGCGTCAGCAGAAGCAAGCGGGGTAGCGTCGGGCATCATGGGGCTGCAACGGTGGCGGGGAAATCGAAGCTTTCGAGTATGCCCGCCAGAGTACCATCGGCGGCAAGCGCGGCAATGGCCTCGTCGATGGCGTTGCGCAGGAATTTCTGGTCGGACAGCACCACCGCACCCACGCCAAGCGTGGTCGGCGGCAGCGGATCGGGGGCGACAATGTGCAGTTCCGCATAGGCGGGATCGCTGCGCTGCTTGCCCCACAGGCTCGGCGCCCATACCAGCGCGATATCGACGGAGCCGCTGAGCAGTGATTCAAGTGCCTGCTCGTTGGTGCCCATGGGATAGGCCGGCCATCGCTTGTCTGTCGGCAGCGCCGACAGGTAGGAAACGAGCCGGAGATGAGCCGTGGTGCCCACCGTGGCGCCGATGGGGTGCCCCGGCGGCAGGTCGGCAAGCGCGTGCAGTTCAGGGTTGGAGGCGACGAAGACATATTGGGTATCGTAATAGGCCCGAGTCAGCGCGATCCAGTTGGCATATCCCTCGGGAATCAGCTTGAAGCCCATATGGACATCGCAGTGTTCCACCATGATCGAATAGACCCTGGTGATGTCTTCGATGGCGATCTCGCGCTCCACCACATAGCGCTGCGGTTCGAGCAGCAGGGTGGCGGCGATGGCGTCGGCAATGGCGCCGGCCACTTCCCAATCGGGGTCGCGCTTGTCGATACAGTAGCGAAGCTGGGATTCATCCAGCCGCCGGCCGATATTCCACTGGCCGTCGGCAAAGGGGACGTCGTCGAAATCCGCCTCCTGGGCAAAGGCAGGTACAGCCAGCGCAAATGCCAGCGTCATGATGCCCGTCAGGCGCAGGAAAACCCAACCAATCCGCAAGATCGGACCTCACCGGAAAGGCACCGGGCGGACTGGAAGTTCCAGGTCCGCCCGGGCCGGTGTCAGGATGCGCTCAGCCGGTTATTCGGCGTCGGGCAGTGCGAAGACATAGAGCGCCACCGGGTTGTTCGGTGGCAGCTTCACGTCCGGGGTCAACGACTGGAGGCGGCCCAGGCCGTTACCGAAGGCTGCCACAATGGCGATATACTGCTTGCCATCGGCTTCGTAGCTGATCGGGAACGACTCGAGCGAGTTGCTGAGCGTCGGGCTGGTCCAGAGAACATCGCCCGTTTCGTCGTCGAATGCGATGAGCTTGCGATCCAGCGTGCCGACGAACACGACACCGCCGGCGGTCGGCAGGGTCGAGGACGTGACCGGCGCATATTGCCGGTACTGCCACATCTCGGACTGGTCATCCACCTTGAAGGCGCGGACCTGGCCGATATTGCCGTCACCGTCGGGCCGGGCCACGCGCGAATAGGTCTGCAGGCCGCCGCCGGTATAGATCTGGCCCGGATCGAGCGGGTTGACCGTAGTATTCGAGCAGAATTCCACCGTCGGCAGGTAGATGGCGCCGGTCTTGGGGCTATAGGACGTAGCCTGCCAGGCCTTGCTGCCCGGGTCGGCGGGGCAGTTGAAGGTGGTTTCCCCGATCACCGGAATGACTTCGGGGTTGATCTCCTTGGCGCCGGTTTCCGGGTCGATCGACAGCACCACATTCTGCGGCACGGTTTCCTTGGCCCACAGCCATTCGCCGGTATTGCGGTCGATGGCTTCCATGATGCCCAGCTTGCCTGTCGTCACCACCATGTCGTCGATGATCAGGCGTTCATAGACATAGTCGAGGTCGAGCGAGTCGGTTGGCAGGTACTGGTGGTACCACTTGAGGTCGCCGCTGGTCGCATCGATAGCGAGCGTCGAGTTGGTGTAGAGCGCCTCGTTGGTGACGTTCGGGTCCGAGCTCTTGGGTGTGAGGCCCGCGATCTCGACGTTCCACGGATAAGGCTGGCCGACGCCGGCAAAGATCAGGTTCTGCTCGGGATCGTAGGAGCCGGTGATCCAGGCCGAAGCGCCGTGGCGGCTTTCGAGCGGAATGCCGTTCCAGCTGTTGCCTTCGGGCGTATCGCCACGCGCGATGGTGTTGACGCGCCAGATTTCCTCGCCGGTCTCGGCATCGTGGCCGGTGAAGAAGCAGCCGCCTGGCTGGGCATTGCTGCAATTGGTCATGCCCTGGATGACGACGCCATTGGCGACCAGCGGACCGGAAGAATAGCCAAAGCCGCTCTTGTAGTTCGCCACCTGCTGGTCCCAGACCAGATCGCCGGTCTTGATGTCGAGCGCGATGATGTGAGCGTCACGGGTGGCGACGATCAGGTTGTTGCCATAGATGGCTTTGGAGCGTTCGCCGCCGGGGGTTACGCCATCGGGCAGTTCATACTGGTATTCCCAGATGAGTTCGCCGGTTGCGGCGTTCAGGGCCTGGATACGATGGTCGGAATTCTGGAGGAACATGACGCCGTCGTGGACGAGCGGGGTTTCCTGAGTGGCTCGACCAGGGCTCATGCCCCAGGACCAGGCCAGTTGCAGCTTACCGACGTTTTCCTTGTTGATCTGCTCGAGCGGGCTATAGCCCCAGCCGTTGAACGTGCGGCGCCACATCAACCAGTCGGCATCGGGCGGGTTGAGCAGCATCTCGTCCGTGACGGGCGTGATCGAGTCGATTGGTGCATCCTGGGCGATCGCCGCGTGGACGGCCATCAACGATACTGCGACCGCAACGAGCGCAGTTAGTTTCGGACTACTCTTCATGAGTGTCTCCTCTCCTCCAAAAATGCTTTGCTAGCGCTCGGGCTGGTCGTTGCCAGGGAATTGCCTTGCCGCAAATTTGTACGCTAGCTTACTATCAGCTAAGCCGATGCGGTGGGGAACGTCAACACGACGCAGACGTTTCCATGTCGATTTTGGGCGAAGCCCGGAATTTTCAGCGCGCTGAGGATTTTGCGCGGGCGCCGTTGCCCCAGCGGTAATGCTGCCTATCGGAGATTTGCCCGTCTCTTCGCTGCGCGAAGACAGGGCCGGAAACAACCAGGGACGCATTGCGCGTCGATAAGAGGAGAAAGATCATGCCTGCAATTTCAAGGCGCAAGTTCGTTGCCGGATCGGTCGCGGCACTGGCCGTTCCGGCCGTATTGACCGGTCGAGCCTTCGCGGCCGAGCACGAAGTTCATATGCTCAACAAGGGCGAGGCGGGCGCCATGGTGTTCGAGCCCGCGCTGATCCGGGTTGCGGCCGGCGACACCGTCAAATTCATTCCCACCGATCCGGGCCACAATGCCGAGACCATCCGGGGCATGGCGCCCGAGGGGTCCGAACCGTTCAAGGGCGCCATCGGCAAGGAAGTCGACGTGACGTTCACCGTGCCGGGCGTCTATGGCGTGAAGTGCCTGCCGCACTTCGCCATGGGCATGGTCGCGCTGGTGGTCGTTGACGATCCCGCCGCCAATCTCGAAGAAGCCAAGGCGGTCCGAAACCCGCCCAAGGCAAAGGAGCGCTTCGACGCCATCTTTGCCGAGCTCGGCGACTGATCCCATCGTGCGGACCCGGGGGCAATCGCCCCCGGTTCGCACGAAATAGGCGCCGGCCGATGACCTATGCGCTTATTCGAGCGGCACCAGCATGGTGCAGACGGGAGCCCAGGTGCTGTTTGCCGTGATGGGACATTCGGTGAAGAATTCGAGGCCGGGCACGTCGGAATAATTGTAGTTCGTCGTGGGCATCCATTTGTCGAGCATATAGGCGTAGATTTCAGGGCGGGGGCGCGGATTGCGGGTATTGTCGATAACCGCGTAAAGCCCTGGATCGATGGTCACGAGATTGTTCTTGATCTCATCCAGCTGCAGCCGTGCGTCCTGATCGTCGGCAAAGACATAGCAACAGTCATAACGAATTTCGTTGGAGGGGGTGACGCGAGGATCGTCGTAGACGCGCCCGAGAAACCGCGCGCCCGCTTCATCGCCGCCCCGTAGCGCATCGGGCAGCCGGTCGAGGAAGTCCCGCCAGATTTCCTGCATCCTGGAATAGGGCCCGTAATACCGGCGGAACAGGCAACGGTAGCTGCCTATATCGCGTGTCTGGATCTGGGGAGCCGCGTCCAGGGACACGCCACGGTTTCGCTGCCGGTAAAAAATCTCGGCATCCCATGATGCATTGTCGGACCGATATGCGGTAGGCGAAACACCCCAGAAGGAGCGGAACGCACGGGTGAAGGCGGCATTGCTGCCATAGCCGTAGGCGATGGCGATCTCGTAGATGGATTGGTTCGTGTGTTTCAGCCGGGACGCCGCATTGTGCATCCTCACCCGCTTGAAATAGGCATAATACGACTCGCCCACTTCGGTCTGGAACAAGCGCTCGAAATAGAACTTGCTGAGCCTGACCTTGGCTGCCGCCGCATCGAGATCGATAGGCTCTGAAATATTTTGCTCGATATATTTGAGTGCCGCGAGTACCCGAATATCCACTGGCCTGGTCCCACCTTGGCAGCAGTTTCCTGCCGACGCCCAAACTCCTGCACCATCCAGCCTGGCCGCTCTCGCCGCGATCTGTTCAAACCTGGATGCCGGCCCGGTCATAGCAGCGACCATCTACCAGATTTGATCATTCTTGCCGTGGCATCGCAACAGATAACGATCGGCTCAAGGGCAGGCCCTGCGCTCAATCGGGCGCTGCGTCCGGCAGA
The DNA here is from genome assembly GCF_024707105.1 of Devosia ginsengisoli. Lineage (GTDB taxonomy): Bacteria > Pseudomonadota > Alphaproteobacteria > Rhizobiales > Devosiaceae > Devosia > Devosia ginsengisoli_A. Next base: position 99,212 of record NZ_JANQAJ010000005.1, read on the forward strand.
CGTGGCAATGCGTCCAATGGAAACTTGAGATACCGTTTTCCATTCGGCTCAGGCGCCGGCAATCGCCCGCCACATATGTTGACCTGCAGGGCAAAGAGGATAAGTCGCGGCATCGGCAAGGTTCGGTCCCGCGCCTCCCTCAGGGCTACGAAATCGTCTTCCGTCCGACACTTTGTCATATGGATATTCGTCGCCCTCTGTTCGGCAACCGAGCTTTCCCACAGTGGCTCCCGCCCCCCTGGGCAATAATCATGTCCGACAAACACCCGGGTCTCGTCCGGAAGCGTCATGATCTTCTGGATCGAGTGCCACAGGCTGGTCGCGCTTCCGCCAGGGAAGTCGCACCGGGCGGTCCCGCTATCGGGCATGAACAGCGTGTCGTGCACGAAGGCGCTGTCGCCGATCAGGTAGGTAATGGAAGCGAGCGTATGACCCGGCGAATACAGCACCTTGACCGGCAGCATGCCAATCCAGAACGTATCGCCATCATCGAACAAACTGTCCCATTGCGCCCCGTCGGCGACAAAGTCCGGCCAGTTGTAAATGTCCCTCCAGAGCAGTTGCACGTCGATGACATGCCTGCCGATGGCCATGGCCACGCCGGTCCTTGCCTTGAGATAGGTTGCGGCCGAAAGGTGATCGGCGTGCGGATGCGTGTCGAGAATCCACTCGAGCGTGAGTTGCTCCCGCGCGATATAGTCCACCAGCGCGTCGGCATTCGTCGTCGATATGGCGCCGGACCGTTCGTCGAAATCAAGAACGGGATCGATGATCGCGCAACGGCGCGTCACCGGATCGGTGACGATGTACTGGATCGACCCTGTCGGGCGGTCATAGAAGGCCGTGACCTCCGGTCTGGTCGTCGTCATTGTTCTCTCCCCCTATAGTTTGGCAATCTGGCGCCGTCCGCACGCAGCATGCGTCGAAGGATGATCTTCGGTCTCCATCAGCTTATTCCCATCAGATCCAGGTCGCGCAGTCCTGCAGTCACGGCAGGCGCGCCTACTGCCATACAAAAGCACTGGCGACCGCGATGCCAAGCAGCAGATGCGGGAAGAGATCGATGCCGGGTTGGCGGAGCGGCGGCCACCACAGACGATGCCCGCCGCGCGCCGAAAGTGCGAACTGGCGCAGCGCGAGATACCCCGCTATGCCCACAAGTCCGGCATAGCGCAGCTCGGCCTGCGCCAGCATGGCAGTTAGCGCGGCGACAGCGCCGCACAGCACGATTTCCAGCCAGCGGATATCGATTGCCATCGACCTTACGGCAATCGGTGTGGCGCAGCACCCCGTCAGCAGGCAGCCCCCGCGGGCCAGCGCATAGGCAAGATTGATCGCCGTGCCATGGGCCGCTGCCACCATGAGCGGATCGATGCCGCTCACCGGGGCCGTGGCACATAGTGCAAGGCTCAGCCATGCGGCAGCCGCCGCCCCGCCGGACCACGAAGCCGCAGCAAATCGATAGCGTTCCGTCCACACGGCAATGATAAACCGATAGGACGAGCCCGCCAGCACCGCAGCAAAGAACGCTGCCGCCGCCACGATCCAGCCTGCCGCGCTCGCCTGTCCCAGCATGGTTCCGAAAACCAGGCCTGCCGCCGCAAGGGCGGCGATGCGGTAGAGCACGACGATGGACCGCAGGTCCGGCAATCGGGTCAGCATTCGTAATCGACGCCGCAACCCGTCTCGGGGTCCGGATCGGGATCGGGATCGGGTGTGTTTTCTTCGCCCTGCGGCGGTGGAGCCTCCCCGGAACCGGTGTTGTCCTCGTCGACGGTCGAGGGCGGATTCAGATAGGACTGGGCCTCGGATTCGGAAATCACGTTGCCGTTCATATAGCCGCCGTCCTTCGGCCGCAGGTTCCAGGAGCTGTTCGGTTTGAAGGGCGCAATATAGCCCCTTGCCCAGCGACCATCCGCCAGTTGAACGACGGAGAGGACGCCAGGGCCACCTGAGATGAGCGTGCCGGTGCCTCCCCCGCAGGCGCCTCCCGCATGAGCTGCTATGAGCACACCCGCCAACAACCATCGCGATGACTTTCGAGACATACGATCCTCCTGTTTTCTCTCTCAGCTGTGTTCCGCGAGCGGGACCGGGTCTTGCGCGACCGGCTTCCGGCGGGTCAGTTCGATTTCCAGCGCCATTTCGATCGACTCTTCGATCTGCAGCGCAATTGCTCGAGCCCGGTCGTCATGGCGGGGCAGGGAGTAGAGAGCCTGCTCGAGCTGATCGCGCACCGCGCGCGCCATTCCTGGATTCTGCAAAATTCGCATCGGTAAAAGTGGCCCTGTCGAAATTGTGGTGGTGAAGCGGCTGTCGCTTTTATCGTCATGCCGATGTTGATGTGCGGCGGGCGGCACGGGCCGCCCACCGCGAGTTCAGAACTTCACGGTCAGGTTTGCCTTGAAGCCGTGGTCCTGGGCGGACCCGGCGATCTGGCCGCTATAGGACAGGCCGAAGGTGGCCTCGGGCGTGAAGTTGAGGTCGAGCCCGGCCTCAATGACGGCGGCATCCTTGGCGATCGGCGCGCCGGCAATGGTGAAGGCGTCACCCGAAGCGAAGGCGTGGGTGCTGTCCGGCGTTACCTCGCCAAAGGCATGCTTCCAGCCCACCATGCCCCGAAGCGTCGCATCGACCGTGCCCAGGGCAAGCGTATGCTCGGCGCGCAGGCCCAGCGTTGTAAAGGTCACATCGGCATTGCTGCCCGGCCCCGAGAGTGCCGCGGCGCCGCCCGTTTCGCTGAAACTGCCCGTATGCAGGGACACATGGGCGAGGTTGGCGAAGGGCTCGAAGCGGGTGCCATTGCCAAGCTCGAAGCCATAGGCCAATTCCCCGAACGCCTGGAAAGTGCCGGCATTGTAGACCCCGTGCAGGGTGTCGCTGAAGCCGGGCATGGCGACCGAGCGCTCGGTCTCGATATTGTGCCAAGTGTAGGCCGCACCGGTACGGAAGGCGAGGTCGCCCCATTCGGTGCCGCCGTAGAGGCCGACATGGTAACTGTCGCTCGAGCCCGACGAAGCACGGTCATCGACATTGAAGCCGGACCGGCTGTAGCCGGCCAGCAGGCCGATGCGCCAGTCGCCGACGAGACCGTCCGTCCCGATCAGCAGGCCGCCAATGCTCCGGCCGAAGCTTGCCGCATTGCCGTCGCTATCGGTGGAGCTCCACGAGCCGAAGCCATGACCCCAGACCACCGGCCCGGAATCATCGGCTGCCACGGCCATCGGCGTACCGCCGGGACCATAGGCCAGCACTGGTGCATAGGACGCACCCGGCTGTCCGAAGGCGGAACGGAGGCGGTTGTTCATGGCTTCGCGCACGAACCGGCTGTCCTCGATCAGCGCCGTCTGTCCCGAGCCGTGGATTTCGCCGGAAAGAGCATCGAGGGCGTCACGGGCGCTGTCTTCGTCCGGCAGGGCCGCAACGGCATCATAGACCGGGTTACCCGGGCCTGACGGCTCCAGTCCGTTCCCGGTCTCGCACTGGTTGAGCGTTTCCGCCACATCGCAGAACGATGTCGAATTGCGCGTGGCATCGATGAAAACGGCATTGGCGTCATAAGCGAGTGCCAGGTCGACGAAGGGCATGTTCTGGCTGAGTGCATCGAATGTGCCCGTGACCCCGCCGGCGGCGTCGATGATCGTCCAGCGACTGTCGGGCGTATAGACTCCGCCCGCCTTCAGCGCATGGACCGTGCCGCCATTGATGGTGACAGTGCCGCTGACATCGACCAGGTCGGCGGCGAGAGCGGGGTCGATTTCGGCCTCGAAGATCGAGCCGGCGTCGAACACGAGATCGCCGTCCACCACGATCGTGCCGATCGAATTGCCGGGAGCGAGCGTGCCGCCATTGGCAATTGTTACCAGCGAGCCCACGCCGGCGCCGAGCGTGCCCGAACCGCCAAGCCGGCCGCCATCGAGCACATCCAGCGTGCCGCCCAATGAGCCGTTCACCAGCAGCGTGCCTTCCACCACATTGGTCTGCCCACCGAAGCCCGAGCCATCGCCGGTCAGCGTCCAGATATTGGCCCCCACTTTCTCGAGCTGCTCGAAGTCCTGGAAGATCTGGCCCGTCAGTATTTGCGTCACGTCGAACGTGTCATCGGTGGCGCCGCCAAGCGCCAGCGTATCCAGCACGCCATTGGCGATAATGGCACCGTTGAAACCATAGCCGGTGCGTAGTTCGAGCCGGTTATTGCCGCCGGTGAAATTGATGGCGGCACTTCGCGTTCCAAGCATGACTTCACCGCCGCCGGAAATCATCCCCGCATTGATGACCGTCAGGTCGGACCCGGTAACGCCCATACCGCCGGCAGCACCGGGAAGTGGGTCCGCATTCGTCCCGCCGTCACCGCCTGAAATCGTGCCGGTATTGAGGACGGTCAGATTGCTACCCTCAACGCCCGCACCGCCGCCGCCGGTCGGCGCTGCCAACCCGCCACTTGATCCACCGGCGCCGCCTGAAATGACGCCGCTATTGTGGATCGTCAGGGCCGTGCCGCTGACGCCCGCGCCGCCACCGCCGGCCCCGACGATACCGCCGAAACCGCCAACTCCGCCCGTAATCGTGGCGCTGTTGTCCAGCAGGCCGGAAGCCATGACACCCGCGCCGCCATTGCCGGCCGCATTGAAAGTCCGCGCGACGGCGCCGGCGCCGCCCGTGATCGTTGCCGAACCCTGATTGACGATTGTTACGGTATCGAATGTCCCAATGCCGGCCCCGCCATTGCCACCGATTGATTCGTCGCTATCGGCGCCCGTGCCGCCCTCGATGGTGCCATTTGCCTGATTGGTAATGTGCGCATTCTCGCCCGCGAAGATGCCATAGCCGCCAGTGCCGTTGTCGCCGATTGCGTAGTTGCCATGCTGGTTAGCACCACCCTGGCCGCCGGTCGCCATGCCCTCATTGACGATGATGACGCCGGCGCCGCCCAAAATGCCCGCGCCACCGTGGCCGCCAGCACCGGCGACGCCCACTGACGATGCGCCACCCTGGCCGCCAATGCCGCCAATGGCGCTTCCGCTATTGAAGACCGAGACACCGTCGCTCAATCCGAGGCCGGCGCCGCCCCCGCCTCCGCCTCCGGCATTGGCACCGCCACTACCAGAAACATGGCTCCCACCCGCACCGCCATTGCCGCCCTGGGCTATCCCGGCATTGCTGGCTTCGCCGGCATCTATGTATGTTCCATATCCTCCGGAGCCACCACCGCCGCCGCCAATACCGACGGAATTTCCGTGAGCCTCGCCGCCGCCGCCACCCGCGCCACCCGCAACGGTAGTGCCTCCCAGAATCTCGATCGAAGCGCCCGTTATGCCGTGGGCGCCGCCGCCGCCGCCGCCTGCACCAATCTGGCCGACGCCATCCGCACCGTTCTGGCCATCTGCGCCAGGAGTCGCCCCCGCAGCGCCGCCGGCGCCACCTGGCTGGCCCCTGCCGCCGTCGCCGCCATCGCCGCCATCGGCCGCGGCGCCCCCGCCGCCGCCGCCAGAACCGTTCCCGAATAGTGGATTGCTGACGCCGGTGTTCGTCTGGCCCTTCTCGCCAACATCGCCCGCATTGACGCCCCCGGCGCCCCCTGGCGCCGATGGATCAGTATGGTCGGTAGCACCACCATGCCCGCCCGCAGCGTAAGCAGGGGCCGGCATTAGGATCAGCCCGGGCACGGATAATGTCCCGGCCAACGCCAGTGCCATTAAAGATACGGAATGGCGCAATTGCCTCTTTTCAATGGATTTCGTCATGTCAAATCTCAGTCCTCTAGGTCCGCCTTGAGGACGTGGCATTTAGCAGCGTTCGCGAAATCGATTTGACAGTTCTTGCCATTTCGTCGCAGGATGTGGCGTTCATTAATGTATTGACAGTGCTCAGTATTCCCAGGTTGAGCACCGTTCCGGCATGACAGGCGAAGCCTTGTCGTCCGTATGGTTGGGGGCGACGTACCGATGCCAGAACGCGCGCGTGCGGCCGTCGCCAGGCCCACGACCCTTTTCATGATTGTCCTTTGTGAAGGCACCGCCACGGGCCTGATCATTCCGTCGCTTCCCGACCTATATGGCAGGGCGGCAGGCACCAGTGATTTGGTGCTGGTCTTTGGCCTGGCTCTCGGGATTTACGCGATCATCAACATGCTGGCCTTGCCCATCCTCGGCTCGCTCGGGGATCGTTTCGGCCGCCGGCCGCTCCTGGTTCTGTCCCTGACGGTTGTGGCCATCGATAGCCTGGTCATTGCCTATGTGCCCGTTCTGCCGGTGCTCCTGGCTTTTCGCGCCATTCTGGGGCTGACGAACTCGACCGCCGCGACCGCCGCCGCGTGGCTGGCCGACATCACGCCGACTGAAAACCGGACACGTCGCTTCGGCTACCTCAATGCCTGCTACGGCATAGGATTCTTCATCGGCCCGCTTACCGGCGGCATGCTCGCCGAAATCTGGCTGGAAGCGCCCTATATCCTGGCCAGCGCCCTTGCGCTGATCGGCCTCGCGCTCGCTCTGCGCCTGCCGGCGCGCGACAAGGCGCAAGGCGAGCCGCGCCCCGGTCAGGCGGCGCCCCTCATCGTCAATCCGTTGCGGCATCTGGTCTGGATCAGCGCCATGGGGCTCGTCCCCACGGCCCTGGTCTATTTCGCGGTGCGATTCTCGTTCGAGAGTCCCAATGTGCTGTGGGTCATCTATACGAGCGAGCGCTTCGGCTTCACATTCTCGACCATCGGATTGACGATGGCCATGTCCGGATTGTTCTACGCCATCGTCCAACTCGTCCTGGCCGGACCCATCGCGGCGAGGATCGGGGCGGCCCGCATGGCGCTGCTCGGTTTCGCCGTCGATGCCACCTCGATGGCCGTGCTGGCCTTCACCTCCGCCGGCTGGATGATCTTCCCGCTTCTGGCCCCGCTGAGTTTCGGCAGCATCGCCATTCCTGCGCTCCAGTCCCTGATGTCCCGCAAGGTCGACAGCACGCAACAGGGCCGGCTGCAAGGCGCGCTGAGCAGCGTCGTCGCCCTCGCGACCGTCATATCCCCGCTCGCCTGCAGTGCGCTCTATTCAGCCACGTCCTCCTCGGCCCTGCCGGGGGCGGCCTGGTTGCTCCCCACCGCCGTCTATGCCGTGACAGTGCCGATCTGGCTGATGTCGCGCCGGCACACACTGGCGGCGGCGTAACGCAGCTTCAAACTAGTGGGTTTGCCAGAATTCCTGGTTGAAGATCGCGGCGAATAGCGTCGTCATATCACTCGCCGCATCAATATCGCGAAGCGCGGCATGAAGGGCGCTGGCGGCGGCCTGGGTGGTGCCGGCCCAGGCCAGGCAGGACATGAATTTGCGCTGCTTCTCGGCTTCGCTGAACGGCTCGATGAGGCTCCCGCGCACCTCGCTGCGTTCGGCGCGCAGAACTGCACCGGATCGCAATGTCAGTTTCACCCGGTGCGGTATGCCTGACAGGGCGGTGCCATCAATGGCGAGGTCGTTGACCGTCATGGTGGTCAGCGGCAACAACTGCTGCACCGCCGGCCGTGCAATCGCGGCGGGCGTGAAATCGTGCAGCGCCAGATGGTCCTGCAGCAGGGCCAGAGCAATGCAATAGGGCATGGAAAAGCGGGCCTGCATGGCGTCCTGCGGCGCGCCATAGGGCAAGTTGGCATGATTGGCCCGCCCGAGTTCCACCTGTGCCGCTGCAACGTCCGCGGCAGCAAAGCCGTGCTGCTGCTTGAGCGCAAACACCATGTCGAGCGCATAATGGGTCGAGCCGCAGCAGGGATGGAGCTTGGGCACGAGGCCCTCGCCGAGAATGGCCAGCGGCGCGCCGATAGGCGTCGCATCCCAGCCCGGTCCTCCATTGCCGCCATAAAGCGCGCGGAAGCCCAGGGGGTGGTCCAATATCGCCGCATTGCCATGAATGCCGGCGGCAGCCAACTGCGCTGCTTCCACCGCATTGCGCGCGGCAAGCCCCGCGTGAACCGGCTTCATCGCCGTGCCGAACTGCGCCTTGGCGCCGGCCGCTGTGCTGACAGCGTTGGCCATGGCCGCGGCCAACGTCCCCGCATCGAGGCCCATCAGCCGGCCCACCCCCGCCGCCGCGCCGATGCCGGCCACAGTCCCCGTCGGGTGCCACCCGGCCAGGTTATGGGCATTGTCGACGCCCCGGCCCACAAAGGCCTGTGCCTCCAGCCCCACGATATAGGCATCCACTAGTGCTGCCCCGCTTACGGGGCGCAAAGCCGCCGCCGCCAGCAGCGCTGGCACCAGCACCGCCGAAGCATGTGCTCGGGCCGGGCGAAAATTGTCGTCGAAGTCGAGTGCGTGCGCAGCCGTGCCATTGATCAGCGCGGCACGGCTAGGCGCAGCCAGTCCTCCACCAACCACCGGGGCAGGGCCTGTCCCGATTTCGGCGGTGAAGGCGGCGCGCAGTCCGGTCACCACCGGGTCACCGGCTCCGGCCAGCATGCAGCCGATCGTGTCGATGATCGCATCGACCGCCTGGCCGCGCGCCTCTGCCTCGAAATCGCCTGCCGCCACCGCCCAGGCGGCAAACCGCGCCAGCGGCGCCCCGATCTCAGCCAAGGTCGTCGTCCTTCGGACGCATCATTATCGGCGGCTGCACCGCGTCCGGAATGGGGCAATGGTACGGCGTCGCAGCCAAGCGGCTCTGATGGTCCTCGCGCACACGGCCCAGCAATCCGGCATCGGCGATCAGGTCGGCACCGGTGCCCGCCATCACCTTGGCGGCATGGATCAGTCCCTTATGCGCGGCCGGCGTCTTGCCCTGGGCGGTGATCTGCCAGGTATGCGGCGGCGTGCCGATGGCTTGGGTCGCCACCCGCCCTTCGACAGTCGGCACCACCCAGCTCACATCGGCGACATCTGTCGAGCTCATCCGCTTGGCAATCGGTTCATTGAGACCCACCACATCGTCGAACAGCGCCAGTCCAGGCACCACCGTCCGGCCGATCTGCCGGAAGTCTCCGGCAATATGCTCCTGCGTCAGCGTTGCCTGGATAGCGGCGGCAAAATCCCGATCCGCCGCATCGAATGGCACCGGCCCCAGCCGCACCATATTGGCATGCATGGCTTCGCGCAGCGGCGGATTGGGCAGCATGTTGGAATAGGCGGCGACCACGCGGTGGCTCATGCTTGTTTCGGTCATCAGCGCTGCGCCACGGGCAATGTCGATCACCCGCCGCGTCAGGTCGGCGAGGCTGCCCAGATCAGCGGCGCGGATGGCATAGATCACCTTGGCGCTGGCCTGTACCACGTTGGGGGCCGTTCCGCCGGCATCGAGCAGCGCATAATGCAGCCGCGCATCGGCCGGCATATGCTCGCGCATGTAATTGGCGCCCACATTCATCAGCTCGACCGCGTCGAGCGCACTGCGCCCCAGATGCGGGGCGACGGCGGCATGGGCGGCGCGGCCGGTGAAATGAAATTCGATACGGGTATTGGCCAGCGACTCCGCCGGGTCGACACGCGTTGTGGTCGCCGGGTGCCAGGTGATGGCGGCGTCGACCCCGGCAAAGGCCCCGGCCCGGGTCATGAACACCTTGCCGGCCCCGCCTTCCTCGGCCGGACAGCCATAATAGCGCACGCGGCCCGGTATGCCGGTGGCGGCCAGCCAGCCCTTGAGCGCCGTTGCGGCCAGCAGCGCCGCCGCGCCCAGCAGGTTATGGCCGCAGCCATGCCCGTTGCCGCTTCCCGGCAAGGGTTGCGGGCTGGCAATGCCGGCTTCCTGCGACAGGCCGGGCAGGGCGTCGAACTCGCCCAGAAAAGCGATAATCGGTCCGCCCGTTCCGGCCTCGCCCATCACAGCGGTGGGCAGGCCGCCAATGCCGGTGGTGACGGCAAAGCCATGCGCTTCGAGCGCCTGTCTTTGTGCGGCGGATGACTGGAATTCCCCATAAGCCAGCTCGGCCAGACCCCAGATCGTATCGCTGAGCGAAGCAAAATCCTCGCCATGATGGTCGACCAGATCCCACACCGCTTCCGCATTGTTCATCACTCAGGCTCCGGGCGCTTGTCAAAGATAAGGCCGGCGGTCGCGAAGGACCGCCGGCCAGGATGATAGCTCAACCGGCTCAGGGAGCCAGCCAGGTGTCCCACAGGCGCAGATAGCCATAGGGTGTCAGGTTCTGCACCGCCCTGGAGGCGATAACCTTCATGCCCCGGTCGCCCGAGGGGATCAGATAGGCCTGATCGGCCACCCGCGCCTCGACATCGATCCAGGCCGCCTTGCGGTCGGCAAGGTCCGGCGAGGCGATCAGCCGGGCAAAGGCCTCGTCGAGCACCGCGTCTTCCTCGTAGTGGGAATAGCCCTTGAACACCGAGAAATAGGTCTGCGGGCCCTGGGCGGTGGAGCTGGAAATGGTGACGTTCCAGCCACCGGTGCCATCGGTGCGGCGGGCCACATTGGTCGGCCAGTCCACCATTTCGATCTCGACATTCATGCCGGCGGCCATCAACTGTTGCTGCAGCACCAGCGCCGAATTCTCCATGAAGGGATAATTGGCATTGGTCATGATCCGCACCGGCTCGCCATTGTAGCCGGCCTCGGCCAGCAGCGCCTTGGCCTTGTCGATGTCGCCGATATTGTAGAATTCGCTGCCCACATCGCCCGGATGGTAGGGGCTGGTGGTGAACAGGAACGAATGGTCGAGCTGGTAGAAGCCCTCCATCGCCACGTCCAGCGTTTCCTTGGCGTTGATCGCCGCCTGGATGGCCCGGCGCACCAGCACATTGTCGGTCGGTGCCCGCGTGGCATGCAGGATGGTGAAGACCTTGGCGAACGGGATGATGTCGATCACCTGCAACTCGCCCTCGGCGGCCAGCCGGTTGGCTGCCTGCACCGGGATATTGTCGGCGATCTGCATCTCCCCGGTCTGTACGCCGGCTACCCGCGCCGCGCCTTCGATGGCCACGCGGAAGGTGATGGTGTCGAAATAGGCCGTGCGCCTGCCCCCGAACCCTTCGGGGCTGGCATAGGCCTCGTTGGGTACATAGTCGTCGAAACGGGCCAGCTTCACATAGGCATCGGCAACCTGTTCGACGAACTTGTAGGGGCCGGTGCCGACCGCCGAATTGGCGCCCGCCTCGGTCTCGGCATCTTCCGCCGGAATGACGGCCAGCCGGTATTGCGGCGAACTGATCAGCTCCAGGAACAGCGGCTGGGGTTCGCTGAGCCGGATGACAAATGTATTGGCGTCCGGCGCCGTCATCTCGGCAACGTTTGACAAGACGCTCTTGCCGGGGCTGATGCGGCGATGACGCTCGAACGAGGCCAGTACGTCGCCCGAATCCATGGTGTCGCCATTGTGGAACTTGACGCCTTCGCGCAGCGCGAACGTATAGGTCAGCCCGTCATCGCTGAGCGTGATCGAACTGGCCAGTTGCGGCTGGGGCAGGTAGTCCTCGTCCAGCGAGGTCAGCGCCTCGAAGATATGCAGCGCGACATTGGTGTCGGGCTGCGCCGTGGTGACGTGCGGGTCGGGGAAAGCGAGCCGCGAACCAAGGCCCACGATCAGGTCTCCTCCCTGCGTCTGAGCGGCGGCGGGTGCCGCCAGCAGCATCGTGCCGAGCACGATGGCTGCAAATGCATGCCATATTGACTTCATAGTCTCCCTCCTTAGTCCGGTCGTCCGGACATTTGTCAGTCAAAATACGGCCCGGCGCAACCCGCGCCGGGATAGTCAGCCGGGACTCATCCAGTCGAGTTGCATCGACAGGCTGAATCTGGGTCCGGGATGGATTGAGGTCGCGAATTCGAACGGGATGCCGTCATGACCGGCATAGGTGCGGTCTATCCGCAGGCCGGGGCTGCCGGGGGGCACGTCGAGCATTTCGGCGACCGCTTCGTCTATGGCCGTTGCCGACACCGTCTGGCGAATGGCCGTGATCTTTTGGTCGTAGAGCTTTTCTACCAGCGAGCCGATAGCGCCGCTATGGTCGGCCAGGCTCGAGCGCACGCCGGCATAGATCGCCGCGAGATGGATACGCGTCCAGGCCACGGGCTTGCTTTCATCTGCGCCCACGCGCAAAGCGGTGATGCGCAGGAATTTCATGCCCGGCGTGGTGCCCAGTTCGGCGGCCAGTTCCTCATCGGCCACCACATCCTCGAACACGTGGTCGATCAGTCGGGTTTCGCTGGCATATTGCTGCAACTGGTCGATGGATTCGATCATGTGGCCGAACTTGCGGGTCGGCGTGCTGGCAATGACGGTCGTGCCGATGCCCTGGCGGCGGGTCACCAGGCCCGTCTCCTGCAGATGCCGCAGCGCTTCGCGCACCGTGAAGCGGCTGAAGTTGAACTGGCGGCACAGGTCTTCCTCGCCCGGCAGCAGGCTGCCCACCGGATATTCCCCGCGGGAGATGCTGTCGGCAATGGCCTGGGCCAGTTGCTGGTAGCGCGGCGCGCCGAGGCCGAGATTGATCTTATCCATGCCGTGCTCCCAGAAGCTGCGATGCGTCGATGTCGTAATGCGGCATGGGCGTCAATCCAGCAAGTGGCAGGCGGCGGCCTGTCCGGTTTCGACTGATCGCAGCTCCGGCCGTTCGACCTTGCAGCGGGCAAAGGCGACGGGGCATCGGGTATGGAAGGCGCAACCACTGGGTGGGTTGAGCGGGCTGGGCAGCTCCCCTGACAGCAGCGTCCGCGCTTCCCGCCGCGCACTCTGCCTCGGCGCCGGCACCGACGACAGCAGCGCCTTGGTATAGGGATGGGCCGGCGCGGCAAAGATGCGCCGGCGGTCGCCGATCTCGACGATCCGCCCCAGATACATCACCGCCACATCGTCCGACATGTGTCGCACCACGCTGAGGTCATGCGCGACAAACAGATAGGACAGGCCAAGCTCGCGCTGCAGACGCTTGAGCAGGTTGACGATCTGCGCCTGCACCGACACGTCGAGCGCCGACACCGCCTCGTCGCACACCACGAAGCGCGGATTGGTGGCCAGCGCCCGGGCAATGCCGATGCGCTGGCGCTGCCCGCCGGAAAATTCATGCGGATAGCGCGTGCGATGCGCTGGCGCCAGGCCGACCAGGGCCAGCAGCTCGCTGACGCGCGCGCGCTGTTCGGCCACCGGCGCGCCCTGCACCACCAGCGGTTCGGCGATGATCTGCTCTACCGTCATGCGCGGATTGAGCGAGCTCATCGGGTCCTGGAACACGAATTGCAGGTTGCGCCGGTGCTGGAACATGGCCTCGCCATCCAGCCGTGAAATATCGGTGCCATCAAGCATGATGGAGCCCGCCGTGGGATCGATCAGCCGCACCAGCAGCCGCCCTACCGTGGATTTGCCGCAACCCGATTCTCCAACCAGCCCCAGCGTGCGCCCATGGCCGATGGCAAAGCTCACCCCGTCCACCGCCTTCACTGTGCCGACCACCCGGCGCAACAGCGCGCCGCGCGTCACCGGGAAATGCTTGGCGAGATTGTCCACCCGGATCAGGTCAGGCCCCGCCGCCCCTTCAATCAGCATGGCTGGTCTCCCCGTGTTCATGGAGAATGCAGGCGGCCGCATGGTCGGGTTCGCTCTCGATCAGCCGCACGGACCAACTGGCGCATTCCGGCCGGCTCTGCGGACAACGCGGCTGGAAGCGGCAGCCTGACGGCCATGCACCGGGTGACGGCGGCTGGCCCTCGATGGCCACCAGCTCGTCTACCTCTTCCTCCAGCGGCGGCACCGAGCCGAGCAAACCATGCGTATAGGGATGGAGCGGCTGGGCAAAAAGGCTTGCCACTTCGGCCCGCTCGACGATCCGGCCGGAATACATCACCAGCACCCGGTCGGCATATTCGGCGATGACACCGAGATCGTGGGTGATGAGGATCACTGCCATGCCACGCTCGCGCCGCAGCCGGTCCAGCAATTCCAGGATCTGCGCCTGGATGGTGACATCGAGCGCCGTGGTCGGCTCGTCCGCGATCAGCAGCCGCGGTTTGCAGGCTATGGCCATGGCGATCATCACGCGCTGGCGCATGCCGCCCGACAACTGGTGCGGATAGTCGCGGGCGCGCTGCGCCGCGGCGGGAATATTGACCTCGGCAAGCAGTTCCACCGCCCGCGCCCAGGCGCGTTCCCTTCCGATCTTTTCATGCAGCAGAATAGTCTCGACGATCTGCTCGCCAATGGTCTGCACCGGATTGAGCGAGCTCATCGGATCCTGGAAGATCATGGCCACGTCATTGCCGCGCAGGTGGCGCAGGGATGAACCGCCCATGGTCAGGATATCCTGTCCGTCGAACAGCACCCGTCCGCCCGAGGCCCGCACATTGGGACCCGGCAGCAGGCCGAGCATGGAAAGCGCGGTCATGCTCTTGCCGCAGCCCGATTCCCCGACAATGCCGAGGAATTCGCCGGCATGAACCGCAAAGCTCACATCCTCCACCAGCAGGTCCTCGCGCCGGCGCGCGGCGGCGACGATCCGCAGGTGTTCCACCGACAGCAGCGGAGCGACGGTTTCAGTCGAAGCGGCGGCGCTCATGTTTCGGCTCGCAGGTGAGGATCAAGAACGTCGCGCAGGCCATCGCCGAGCAGGTTGAAACCCAGCACGGCAAAGGTGATCGCCAGGCCCGGGAACAGGCTCATCCACCAGGCTTCCACGATATATTCGCGGCCGCTGGCAATGCCGTTGCCCCAGGTGGGTGCCGGCGGCGGCAGGCCGACGCCGAGATAGCTCAGCGTCGCCTCGGCCAGTACGGCATAGGCGAAGACGAAGGTCAGCTGCACGATGAGCGAGCCCAGGCAATTGGGCAGCACATGGACCAGCAATACGCGCCGCGTATGCGCACCGGCCACCAGTGCGGCTTCGACATATTGCTGTTCGCGCACCACTAGGGCCGTGCCGCGCACGATGCGCGCCGTGCGCGGAATATAGGATACGGCCAGGGCCACCACGACATTCATCAGCGAAGGGCCGAGCGCCGCCGTGATGGCGATGGCCAGCAGCATGGCGGGAAAGGCCATGAAGGCATCCATGACCCGCATGATGATATTGTCGAGCGCGCGCACATAGCCGGCCAGCGCCCCGAGCAGCGCCCCGCCAATGCCGGTGATGACCACGACCAGCAGCCCGACCAGCAGTGACATCTGCGACCCCACGGCGACGCGGGTGAAGATATCGCGCCCGAAATTGTCCGTGCCGAACCAGTGCTGTGGGCCCGGTGCGGCGAGCCGCGCCGTCAGGTCCATGCTGTTGGGCTGGTAGGGGCTGAACCAGACGCCGATCGTTGCCGCCAGCACCAGCAGGGCCACGATGGAAAAGCCGACCGCGAAAGTGGGGCTGCGGAACAGGCGCCGGGACATTGCGCCCTCGCCGAACAGCGCTAGCCACGGTGCTGGCTGCAAGTCGGTATGATCTGTGGTGGAGATATTGGTCATGCTCATGCCTGCCGGATGCGCGGATCGAGATAGGCGTAGGAAATGTCGACCAGCAGGTTGATCAGCACGAAGGCGCCGGCCACGAAAAGCAGCGTGCCCTGGATCAGCGGATAGTCGCGGGTCAGGATCGCCTGGACGATGAGCCGCCCGACGCCGGGAATGGAAAACACCTGCTCGACCACCACCGCTCCGGTGACGATCATGCCGAACAGCAGGCCGATGACAGTGACGATGGGCACAAGCGCATTGCGCAGCGCATGCCGCACCAATACCCGCAGTTCCGAGCCACCCTTGGCGCGGGCCGTGCGCACATAGTCCTTGTGCATGATGTCGAGCATTTCCGAACGGGTAATGCGGGTCAGCAACCCGATCTGCATCGTGCCCAGCACCAGCGCGGGCAGCGTCATCGAGCGGATCCAGCCGCCGATATCCTCGCCCATCGGCACATAGCCGCCGCTGGGCAGCCAGCCCAGATGCACGCTGAAGAACAGGATGCCCATGATGCCGATCCAGAAATTGGGCAACGACACGCCCAGCAGAGCGGTGGTCATGATGCCCAGGTCGATCAGCTTGCCCCGGAAGCGCGCGGCGACGATGCCCATGGCGATGCTGCAGGGTATCGCGATCAGCAGCGAATAGAGCGCGATCGACAGGGTCACGGGGATGCGCTCGATGATGAGATCGGCAACATCGGCCCGCAGCGTATAGCTGTGCCCGAGGTCGCCCCGCAGCAGGGCCAGATACCAGTCGGCCAGGCGCAGATACCAGGCGCGATCGAGTCCGAGATCGTGGCGGATGGCCTCGATTTCGGTGACGGAAGCATCGGAGCCGGCCATGGCATAGGCCGGATCGCCCGGCACGATCTGCATCAGCAGGAAGGCCAGCAGGCTCACCATCAGCAGTACGGGCACAGCGGCTGCCAGGCGCCGCATTATATAGCCGATCATGCCGCCCTCCCTGTCATCACGGTCATCGGGTCATCCCTTCAACTGGGGAAAGCCATTGTGGTTGGGACGCGCCGGCCGGCTGCGGCGGCAGGTCCCAATAAGCTGGCGTGTCGGAATAGCGGGCTATAGGCCGCGCATGGGTCACGCGGCCGAAGGCGCAGTCGCGGCTGTCGAGATCGTCAGTGCCGGGCACGTAGTCTTTGCCGTCGGTGCGTGCCGACAACAGACCTTGCTGCAACACCCACATCGAGGCCTGCGCCAGCGAGGTGCTGACATGATAGCTGCCGCCTTCGCGGCAGCGTCGCAGCAGCGCGCCCATAATGCCGGCACCCGCCAGGTAGGCAGCGAGGAAGTCGTTCATCGTGACAGTCGGCGCATTGCGCGGCTCGTCCGGCGTGCCTTCCACTGCACAGAGGCCCGAAACGGCCTGCCCGATCGGCTCGTAGCCGCCGCGCTCCGCCCATGGCCCTTCATACCCGTAGCAACTGATCGACACATAGATGATGCCCGGCCGCAGGGCCGCCAGTGCTTCGGGCCCAAAGCCGCGCCGCTGCAAGGCACCCGGCCGCCACGACTGGATAAAGATATCGGCCTGTTGCGCCAGGCGCCGCAATTGGTCGGTATCTTCCACGCAGTTGAGATCGATAAAGGCCGAACGCTTGCCGAAACCGGTGTCGATATGCACCGGAATGGTCTCCTGCTCGGCCGGATTGACCACATGCAACACATCGCCGCCCTGTTCGGCCAGCAGCCGCCCCAAAGCGGGGCCGGCAATGACATGGGAAGCGTCGAGCACGCGCAATCCATCCAGCGGACGCTTTGCCGGCCCAAGGGGTTCGGCGGGACTATCGCCAATCTTCTCGATGGAAAAACCAGGCCGCGCCGCCAGCCAGCGCCCCTGGGGATGGGCCAGCCATTCCTCCGGCTGTCGCACGATCACGCCGGGCAGTTTGCGCTCGGCCAGCGCGGTTTCGAGTTCATCGGCCTGCCAGCCGGCAACCGCCTCGGCAATCCCCACGGTGTCGTTGGAGGCACGCAGCAGCCCGACCAGGTCCTGGGTAATGGTCCCGCGCCCATTGTTGCGCAACAGGTAGATCACGCGCCCGTCGGCTGTTCGGAAGAAATTCTCGCCCCGCGTCCAGCTGCCCACCCGGAAGGCGTGTCCGTTCTGGCGCAGATGAAAAGTGGTGCGCAGCCCGACATGCACGGCCCGCGCCAGATCCACGGCAACGCGCTGCCGCCGTCCCGTCCGATGCTCCCAGAGCACGGCCACGCCGGCCGCATTGGCCGCCAAAGCGGACGCGGTGGCCGCGCCATAGCGCAGCCGGCTGGGCACCAGCGGATCGTCGCCGCTGAAATCCACATCATCAGCAGCGCCTGCCTCGAGTCCGGCTCGTTCGAGCAGCAGGTCGAGGCTTTCGCGTGCCTTCGCGCTCATGCGAGCACACCCAGCGACCGCAAGGCGGCGATTCGCGGTCCATCATAGCCGATGTCGGCCAGTATGCTGTCGGTATGGTCACCAAGCGCAGGTGCCGGCAGGGTGTCTGCCGCGTCCCCGGTGCGGAAGGGCGAGCCCACCACCTTGGCGCTGCCGCCACCAGGATGCCGCAGCTCGGCCACCATGCCGCGCTCGTCGGTAAAGGGCGCCTTCAATGCCTCGGTCATGCTCAGGATCGGCGCACAGGGCACGACGCCCGACAGCATTTCGATCCATTCGCCGGTATTCCGTTGGCGGAACAGTGGGTCGAGCAATGCGGTCAACTGTTCCCGATGCGCCAGCCGTCCGGCGAAATCGGCAAAGCGTGGATCACTGGCCAGCTCGGGCACGCCGAGCCGCTTGCAGAGCAGAGGGAAGAACTTTTCCTTGTTGGCCATGATGTAGATCCAGCCGTCGCGCGTCGGGAACAGCTGGCACGGTACCAGAGAAGGGTGGGCCGAGCGCTCGGAACGTTCCGGCTGATAGCCGCCATTCATCGCCCAGGCCGCCATATAGTTGAGATTGGCCAGCCCCACATCGTAAAGGCTCACGTCGATATCGCGGCCCTTGCCGCTGCGCCGCGCGTCGAACAGTCCGGCGGCCAGCGCAAGCGCCAGGCAATAGCCGGTCATGAAATCGATGATGGACAGGCCGAACCGCGTCGGCACCGCGCCCGGCTCGCCATTGAGCGCGAAATAGCCGGTCTCGGCCTGCACCAGATAGTCGTAGCCCGGCCAGGTGGCCCGCGAGGAATCCCGGCCATAGGCCGTCAGGTGGCAGCACACGATATCAGGCTTGATATCGGCCAGCGCCGCATAGGTCAGGCCCAGTCGGTCGGGCACGTCGCCCCGCAGATTGCAGGCCACGGCATCGGCATGGCGCACCAGGTCGCGGAACACCGCCTTGCCCTCGGGCTTGGACAGGTCCAGCGCCAGGCTCTTCTTGTTCCGGTTGATCGACTGGAAGAACAGGCTTTTTGCCGTCTCCGGCAGGTCGGGGTGGAAATAGGGGCCGAGCGAGCGCGAGACGTCGCCGCCGTCATGGGGATTTTCGATCTTTATGACCTCGGCCCCCAGGTCGGCCAGCGCCTGCGTGCCGAAGGGCCCGGCGCCATATTGCTCGACCGATAGGATCCTGACGCCCGACAGCAGGCCCATGAAGTGAAATCTCCCAAGTCCGTTCTCAACTTGACATTGTCCGGTTGTCCGGACATTGTCAAGCAGGTGCTGTGGATGTGTTGAAAAGGCAGGGAGACGATGCGGGAAAATGTGATGGCGGCGCGCTGCCTGCTCTTCGTGCCGGGCAATCGGCCGGACCGGTTTGAGTCGGCTTTGCGCGCCTCGCCCGAAGGCATCATCATCGATCTCGAGGATGCCGTCACCGCAGGTGACAAGGATACCGCGCGCGCCAACGTGCTGCGCCTGCTCGTTGAGCGCCCCGCAAAGGACGGGCCGCCGATCCTCATACGCATCAACTCGCCCGATACGCGGGCCGGATTGCACGACCTCCTGAGCCTCGGCGAAGGTCTCGCCACGGCTGACAGCGTCGTGCTGCCCAAGGTCGAGGCGCCGCGTGATGTGGCCCTGTTGCGGGCACATCTGGCGCGCGCAAATCTTCCCATCCTGGCCCTGGTCGAGACCGCCGCCGGTCTCGACCACGCCACCGCGATTGCCCAAGCCTTGCGCCCCGGTGATGCACTCGGCCTCGGCGGCGCCGATCTGGCCGCCGATCTCGGCGCCACCCTTGCATGGGAGCCGCTGCTGCTGGTGCGGAGCACACTGGTCCTGGCGGCCCGGCGCCGGCTGGCTTTGTTCGACGTACCGCTGCTGAATCGGGACCCGGGCTCGGCTCTTGCGGAAGAAGCCGTCCGCGTCCGGGCGCTCGGTTATACCGGCAAGCTCGCCATCCACCCCGACCAGGTCGGTCCCATCCACGCCGCTTTCGCGCCTGATGCCGACGAGATCACCCACGCTCGGGCCATACTCTCCGCCTGGACCGGGCAGGGCGTCACCACCCTCGACGGCCTGATGATCGACGCACCCGTTGCCGCCATGGCGCGTCATACATTGCATCGCGCAGGGCTGGCCTCATGAGCGACACGACCTTCGCCGCCTTCCACCCGGTGAGTGACACCTGTATCCGCGAAGCGATGGGCTTGTGGTTCGAGCAATTCGCGCCCGGCCAGGTCTTCGATCACCGCCCCGGCATCACCGTGTCGCAAACTGCTAATGCTAATGAGGCCCTGGCCAGCCTCAATCAGGCGATGATCCATTTCGACCACCACTATGCAGAGGCCACCGAATTCGGCGTGCCGCTGGTCGTCAGCACACTGACCCTGCAATATGCCATTGGCCTGGGCTGGAAAACCTTCGGCCGTCGCCGCCGCATTCTCGGCTTTTCGTCCATCCGCCTCATCGCCCCGGTTCGTGGCGGTGATACGCTCTATGCCCGCTCCCGCATCATTGCGACAGCGCCGCTGGCCGACGATCCCGATTGCGGCGCAGTCGAGGCCGTCATCGCATTGCTTCGGCCCGATGGTGCCACCATTGCCGATATCGGGTGCACCTTCGCCATCTATCGCCACGGCACGGCCAGCGGACTGCCGGCCAGTTTCGGAGCCTGACATGCGCTATCCCTCCCACCAGCAACAGAGCGACGGCGCCCTTGGCGAGATCATCGGCATCGACTTCGCCCAGTTGCAGCCCGGCCTCGTCATCGAGCATCGCCCCGGCTTCCTGCTCGATTGGCGCGAAGCGCGCGCCCGCGCGCTGATCGCCGGCGACCATGCCCCGGTCCTGGTCGATCCCGAAGCCGCCGCCTTTGCCGGCGAGGGCAGGGCGGCCATCTCGGAAACCTGGTTGGTCAGCCTCCTCGTGGCCGCGACCACTCGCGCCTTCGGCCGCGTCGTGGCCAATCTGGCCTGGGAAAATGTCGCCTTCCCCGCTCTCGCGCGCGACAGCGACTATGTGCTCGCTCGCTCCGAAGTCCTGTCCCGACGCGATTCCGCATCTCGCCCCAGCCAGGGCATCGTGCGCGTCAGCACCAGCGGTGCCACCGCCGATGGTCGCATATTATGCAGCTACGAGCGCACACTGCTGGTCTATTGCGATCACCATGGGCCGCATGCCGAGGCCGGCTATTTCTAGCCGACCCGCATCCCGTCGGCCGCGAAAATGTGCACCCGATTGATATCAGGCAGGATCGAAATCACCGATCCCGGCTGGATGGGCTCATGGTCGCGCAAGGCGCAGACCAGCATCTGCTTGCCCACCTGCACATGAACATGGGTTTCCGGCCCCGTCGGCTCCACGGCCAGCACCTGCGCCGCAACGCCTGCCGGGTCCAGCCGCATATGCTCCGGCCGGATACCGTAGGAGCAGGGGCCTATGGTTCCATTCGCCGGCACTGGCAGCGCGATACCGCCATCGAGCCTGAAGCTCCCATCGACAATCTCGCCGCTCAGCAGGTTCATCGACGGGCTGCCGATGAATTGCGCCACGAACGTATTGGCCGGCTGCTCGTAAAGCTCGATCGGCGTTCCCGTCTGCTCGATCAGCCCGTCCCGCATCACCACGATCTTGTCGGCCATGGTCATGGCCTCGATCTGGTCATGCGTGACATAGACCATGGTCGCCCCCAGCTTCTGGTGCAGCGCCTTGATCTCGATGCGCATCTGCACCCGCAGCTTGGCATCGAGGTTGGATAGCGGTTCGTCGAACAGGAACACCTTGGGACTACGCACGATGGCGCGGCCCATGGCGACACGCTGGCGCTGCCCGCCCGAGAGCTGGCGCGGGAACCGTTCCAGATATTCCGTCAGCCCCAGAATGGCGGCGGCTTCCTCGACGCGGCGATTGGTCTCGGCCTTGTTCACCCGGCCCAGCGACAGGCTGAATCCCATATTCTGCCGCACGCTCATATGCGGATAGAGCGCATAATTCTGGAACACCATGGCGATGTCACGATCCTTGGGCTTGACCTTATTGACCACGCGCCCGTCGATCCCGATCTCGCCCGCTTCTACGCTTTCCAGCCCCGCAATCATGCGCAGCAGGGTGGATTTGCCGCAGCCGGACGGCCCGACCAGGATGGTGAGTTCGCCATCCCTGATGGAGAGCGAGACCCCCTTGATGGCCTTGACCGAACCGTACAGCTTCTCGACATTTCTGATCTCGACATCGGCCATAGCGGCCCCCTTATTAGTGAGCGGCAGGCGGCTTCAGGCCGGCACTGGCGCGTTCAATCCAACCATGGTCACGAAGAGCAAGGCCGCGACCTTGCCGGGATTTTTCCACGCATGCGGCGTGGCGCGTTGCACCAGCACGTCGCCTGGGGTCAGGGCGATTTCCCCGTCCTCCATCACGGCGGTGACTTCGCCTTCGAGCACCAGCACATAGTCGATGCTTGATGTCACATGCATGCCGGGATGGCGCGTCATCCAATGCGTCGGCCGCTCCTGGCCGATAGCCGCCGCGGCGCGCGCTGCGGCCTCAGGGTCGCTCCACCTTTCGGCATCGGGCGGAATGCGGACCAGCCGGCAACTGGTGCCACCCGGTCCAGGGGCGAACGAGGGCACCGCGTCTGCATCGGCCGCGTCCCCGGTCGGCACTTGCGCCGTGCTCGACCAGATTTCGTGTATCCCGCCACCCCCGCCAGTGGCCAGGGAACCGCCATCCTGGTCGATACTGACGATACGCGACCGGCCCTCGACCATCCCGGTAATGATGCGGCGTGGTGCGGCGATCAATTGCGCCCCCCATCGACGAACCAGCTCTGGTTGGTGCAGAGCCTTGCGCTGTCCGACGCCAGGAACAGCACCATCTCGGCGACATCGCCCGCCAGGATTTCATCGGGGATGCATTGGCCGTCGCGCCGGCGCTGTTCGGCCTCCGGCGACCACCACAACTGCCGTTGCTTTTCGGTCAGCACCCAGCCGGGCACCACCTGGTTCACCCGGATGCGATCCCGCCCCAGTTCGCGCGCAAAAGCCCGTGTCAGCCCGAAGACACCCGCCTTGGCCGCGCCATAAACTGGCATGGCGGCCGCACCGATATAGGCGGCATGCGAGCCCATATTGATGATGGCGCCGCCGCCCGAAGCGGCCATGCCCTTGCGCAGATGCTTGGTCATGAAGAACTGGTGGCGCAGGTTCACCGCGATCAGCTCGTCGAACCGCGCCTCGTCCACGCTGTCCATGTCGTGGCGCACGTCATTGGCCGCATTATTGACCAGTACCTGCACCGACCCGAGTTCGCTTTCGATCCGCGCGCAGGTCTCGGCGATGCTGTCTACCGAGGTCAGGTCGCAGCGATAATAGCGGCTTTCACCCTTGCCTTCCCGGGCCACGCTCTCCTGCAGTGATGACGCGCTGGCATCATCGATATCGACCATCGCCACTTTCGCCGCATGGCGGGTGAGCCGCGTGACGATTTCCGCCCCGATGCCACTGGCGCCGCCGGTCACCACCGCCACTTTGCCGGCCAGGCCCGCATAATGCGATTGTCCCGGCGCCGTCATGGTCTTGTTCCCGTCCATGGCCCTACCCTTTCACCGATCCAGCCGTCAGTCCGGCCACGATCAGCCGGTTGGCCAATATCACCAGCAGCAGCACCGGCAGCAGTTGAACGGTAACCCCCGCAAAGAGGACACCCCAGCTCGTGCCATAGATGGCGTCCATCACCTCGGACAGCACCAGCGGCGCCGTCTTGGCCTGGGATGTGGTGAAGATCAGCGCGAACAGGAATTCATTCCAGGCGAAGATGAAGACGAAGATCGCGCCTGCCGCCAGGCCCTGCGCCGTCAGCGGCAGGATGACCCGCATCAGGATCTGCCACTGGCTGGCGCCGTCGATTTCCGCCGCCTCGTCCAGTTCGCGTGGAATTTCGTCGATGAAGGTCTTGAGGATGACTGTGACCAGCGACACCCAGAAGGCCGAATAGAGCAGGATCAGCACGATATGCGTATCGCTCAGCCGCAGCCATGAGACGATTGGGAACAGCGGCAGCGTGACCACGATGGGTGGCAGCAGGCGTATCGCGATCATGTAGAGCGCACTGGCCGCGATGAGCCGGCCCGAATAGCGCGAATACACATAGCCGGCCATGAAGCCCACCGCCGTCGTGAACACGGTAGCCCCGATCGATACGATGATGCTGTTGCCAAGCGTCTGGAAGAACTCGCCGAATTCCAGCCACAGATCGACATAGTTCTGCAGCGTCGGCGTGAACAACCATTTCGGCGGATAGGCGAAGATGTCGCCGGGCGGCTTGATCGAAGACACCACCACGAAGGCGATGGGGAACAGCGACCAGACGGCAATCACGACGATGGTCAGGATTTTGAGCGTACGGGCGACGATATCAGACATTGCCGTTCCTCATGCCGCGATGCATGAACCACAGATAGACGGACGCAAACAGCAGCGTGCCGACGACCATCAGCCAGCCGGTAGCTGCCGCCGCGCCGAAATCTCCGGTGCGATAGGCATCCCGATAAAGATAGACCGCCAGCACCTCGGTCATGCGTGCCGGTCCGCCGCCAGTCAGCAGCCACACTTCCGAAAACAGCCGGAAGGCGAAGACGAACCGGAAGATGATGGCCACCAGGATGGTCGGAACCAGCAGGGGCAGGGTGACCTTGAAAAAGGTCTGGATGGCCCCCGCCCCGTCGATTGCCGCAGCTTCATAAAGCGATTTGGGGATCGCCATCATGCCGGCATAGATCAGCAGGAACGAGAAGGGCAGGTGCTGCCACACGCTGATAATGCCCACCAGCACCAGCGCGTCGGAGGGCGATACGCTCCAGTTCAGCCCCATCCCCAGATCAATCAGCGTCCGGCCGATCATGCCGTAGCTGGGATTCATCAGCGATTTCCACACCAGCACCGTCACCACTTCCGAAGCAGCATAGGGCACCAGGATGATGGCGATCAGCACCGGCCGGAACGGCACGCCCGAAACCAGGACGGCGGCGATCAGCGTCGCCAGCAGGATTTCCACATAGACGATGCCATTGACCACGAAGAAGGTGTTCTTGGCCGCATTCCAGAAGCTGGGATCGGCGAAGACATCGAAATAATTGCTCAGGCCCACAAAGGTCAGCTGCGTGCCGAAGGTCGAGTCGTTGAGGCTCAGCCACAGGATATACACGGCCGGAATGGTGATGGTTAGGGCGAGCAGCAGGTGGGCCGGAGCGGCCAGCAGAAACGCGCCTCTGTCTGGTGTCTTCATGCAAGTTTCCAATCATGCCTGGGCCGGGCGTCGGGAGCGCAGGGCGCTCCCGCAGCGGGGCCGTGCTACTCCTTGAGAGCCAGGTAGATGAGTACCTTGACCTTGGGCTGATCACCCGACAACCGCACCTTAAGGCGCAGCCAGTTGCCGAATTCGCGCTGCTTGAAGCTGACCATGACAGGCTCGGCGGCGCTGGCTGCAAGCACGACCGGATCGGGTCGCTCTTCGTCATCGCACCAGACCAGACCGTCGGGTGAAATCTGCGGCATGGCCTCGATCCCCGCTCCGCTGCCGCTGGCATCGAGGATGCGGATGAACCAGCGAGCCTCGCTCGCCCACCCGGCCTCGAAGGGCTCGGTGCAGAAGGCGTCGCTATAGGTGTTGCTCTGTTCCAGAACAGCCGAAAAAAATCTGCGCATTACCATCACCAGTCCACCGATACGACGGCCGAATCCACCCACAGGAAATTCCTGACATTGGTGTGGGTGCGCACGTCGAGACAGAAATTGAGCAGCCGCTCGCAGCCCCAATAGGGGTGTTCGTAAAGCGGCACGGGAATATCCCGCAGGTCGAGCGTCAGGTCATTGACCTGCAATTCGCGGTTGCGGCGCGTTTCGGTGTCGAACACCCAGCGCAGGTAGTGCCAGTTCGCCTTGGTGGGAATTTCATTGTAGCACAGCGGCTGGTGGCCGCCTGGCACCTCTTCCCAGTCCTCCGGATTGATCACGTGATAGTCGACCGGCGAGGCGGCGGTGCCGTTGCGCTCCATCTTGGTCGTGGGCTGCACCGAGGTCTTGTAGTACCACTTCTGCACCAGCTTGCCGGTATCATCCGAGTTCATGTAGCGCAGCGCACAGTGGTAGCGCTCGCCATTCTCGCCCTCGCCAACATCATTGCTGAGCGTGAAGTCGCCGAACGATGACGCCGACACATCCTGGTTGCCGTCCCAACTGCCCGTATCGGCGCCGCTGGGCTTCAGCACCGTCTCCGCCTTGAATGTGAAATACATCTCGAACTGTACGGCGCCACGCTTGGCATAGGTGAAGCGCTTGATCGCCTGGCTCATATGGCCGGGCGTCGGGCGGGTCGCCAGCTTCATGGCATAGGTGCCGTCGATCGAGCCATGCGTGCCCGTATCGAAGAAGGTCATCGAGCTGAGCTGGGGCGGGCGCAGGTCGCGGGCCTTGGTGCGCAGATTGTCCAGGTTGTTGTCATGATTTCCGCTCAACTCGCACCAGCCATTGGTGCCGTTGTCGAAGTCGTTGACGAACAGGATTCGTGACAGTGGATTGAACCGGCTGAGGGTCGTATCGCTGCTGCGCAGCGCCCTCGTAAACGCTCGCTCCATTTCGTCTTCCATCCTGCACCTGCTGAGTTGAGCTAAATCTTTCCTTGCAAACGCGATGAAAGCGCTTACATATTGCGTCGATATCTGTTAGGACTTGGGCTGTCAAGGGTTGAGGAAGCGCCCCGCGCATGGTTGAAGTGTTCAATGAAGTCAGGCTCGAAGGCACCGTCCATGCGGGATGGAAAGTCGCATCGCATGGAGGATGTGGCAGTCGAGGCCAAGGTGTCCCTGGCCACGGTTTCCCGTGTCTTCAGCCAGCCCGATCTGGTGTCGGAAGAGACCAGACAGCGTGTGCACGAGGCTGCCGCGCGGCTGCGCTATCTGCCCAACCTGATGGCGGGCAGCATGGCCGGCAAGCGCTCGCGCATCGTCGGCGCGCTGGTTCCCGCCATTGCCAGTCCCATCTTCTCCGAAACCATCAGCGGCCTGTCGAGCGTGTTGCGGGAAGCGCGCTACGAACTGATGCTCAGCCAGAGCGGCTACGACCCGGAGCAGGAGCTCTCCATCCTGCAGGCCTTTCTCGGTCGCCGCGTCGATGCGATCGTGGTGGCCGGTGCGGTGATCACGCCGCCCAGCCGCGAATTGCTGCTCAATGCCGGCACGCCCGTGGTGGAAACCTGGGAACTCATCGCCGAGCCAATCGACATGGCGGTGGGCTTTTCCAATCCCGACGCGGCGGCGGCTTCGGCGCGCTTTCTCATCGACAGGGGCTATCGCCGGCTGGGTTTCATCGGTGGTACGGATCGCCGCTCGATGCAGCGTCTCGAGGGCTTCGGCACGGCGGTAAGCGAGGCTGGCCTCGCCGCTCCGCAGGTGATCAGCATCAAGTCGCCGGCGCCTTCATCCTTCATGGAAGGTGGCGCCGCCATGGAGCGGATGCTGCGTCAGGACCAGAAGGTGGATGCGGTCTTTTGCACCAACGACCTGCTGGCGGCCGGCGCGCTGTTCGAATGTCAGCGCCGCGGCCTGGCTGTGCCGGGCGACGTCGCCG
Organism: Devosia ginsengisoli; assembly: GCF_024707105.1. Lineage (GTDB taxonomy): Bacteria > Pseudomonadota > Alphaproteobacteria > Rhizobiales > Devosiaceae > Devosia > Devosia ginsengisoli_A. The sequence goes on from NZ_JANQAJ010000005.1 coordinate 126,571, forward strand.
TGATGGGCTTTTCCAACCTCGATATCTCGGAGGTCACCGTGCCGGCCTTGACCACCGTTCAGGTGGGTGCCCGCGAGATCGGCAGCCATGCTGCGCAGATGATTCTCGATCGGATCGAGGGGCAGGGCGCCCGTCCCGTTCCGCTCGATACCGGTTTCTCCATCATCGAGCGCCAGAGCACCTGAAGCTCGACACGACCCCAAACCCCTTTATTGCGGGCGCCTTCACGCGTGCCTGCTTCCTCAATCTCCCAGCCGCAGCGGCCGGGGATCACGCCAGCATTTTCTGAATCCAATGGGAGGAAACCTCTGATGAAACTTGCCAGACTTATCGCCGCTACGGCGCTTGCGGGTATAGCCCTGATCGGGCCGAGTGCCGCGCAGGACGCCACAACGCTCACCATCATTTCCCACCGCGTGCACGAAAACGTGGCGCGTGGCCTGGGTGCCGGCTCGGGCGGTGGCGACATCATGGGCGAATGGGCCCAGGAGCATAACGTCAATCTCAACTGGATCACCGCCGACATCGATCCGCTGCATGATCGTCTGCTGCGCGAACTGACCCTGCCCCAGGGCTCGATCGACGTGGCCTTCATCATCAACAAATACGCTACGCCCCGCCTCACCCGCATGCTTGAGCCGCTCGATGCCTACCTGGCCGACCAGCCCATCGAGGAGGCCGACGGCATTCCGGCAAAGCTCCTGTCCGGCCTGACCCTCGACGGTCATGTCTTCGGTATCCCCTTCCGCCACGCCACCACCGGCATGCACTACAACATGGCCAATATCGAAGCGGCCGGGCTTGAAGGTCCGCCTACCTCGATCGAGCAGGTGGTTGAATATGCCCGCGCGCTCACCCGCAAGGATGAAGATGGCAACCAGGTCTACGGCCTGACGGTTCCCGCCGGTTCCGGCCCCTTCGCCATCCTGTCGCTCTTTGCCGGCTTCGGCGTCGAATTGTTCGATCAGGACATGAACGTCACGGCCAATTCGCCTGAAATGATCGAAGCCCTGACCACGATGCGTGCCCTGTTCGAGGAGGGCGTCCTGCCGCCCAACCTCGCCACGCTCAGCATCGACGAGGTCATCACCCTGGTCCAGCAGGGCCGCACGGGCCTGGCTTTCGACCCCTTCGCCCGCTACGGCACGTTCAACAGTGCCGATGCCGCCAAATATCCGGGCCAGGTACTGGTTGCCGCCATTCCTGCACGGGAAGGGGCCGAACCGGCTGTCGTCGCCATGACGGAAATCTGGGCCATGGTGATCCCGGCCAATTCTCCCCATAAGGAGCTCGCCTGGGACTTCGTCCGCACCCTGTCGGGTCCCGACGCCACCATCCGCGCCGCGGTCAACGGCAACGGGCCTATCCACCCATCCGCTTATGACGACGAACGCGTCCAGCAGATGCTGCCCTATTGGCAGGCCGAAGCCGAAGCTATCGCCAACGCCGTCATGCTGCCCTCGCACTATGATGCCGCGGCCGAAACCGGCCAGATCTTCATGGAAGAGTTCCAGTCGGCCGTGCTCGGCTTCAAGTCCCCCGAGGACGCCGCCGCCGCCATGCAGCAGCGCATCGAAGCGCAGTTCGACTGACGCCATCCCGGCGCCCGGGGCCTCGCTCCGGGCGCCTTTCCCTGCCCGAAATCCCATTCCTATGCCTGTGCCGGAGCTTGTGTCATGGCCGAATTGAACGCGCCGGATCAGGTCGACTATGTCATTGTCGGAGCTGGCTCAGCGGGCTGCGTGCTGGCAGCCCGGCTGACCGAAAAACCCGGCGTCACCGTTGCCCTGGTCGAGGCCGGCGGCCCCGATTCCAATCCCTGGATTCGCGTGCCCCTCGGTTTCGGCAAGCTGGTCCGCAATCCGTCCGTGTTGTGGGACTATCGCACCCAGCCCGAACCCGCCCTGGATGGCCGGCAGTTGAGCTTCCCGCGCGGCCGCGTGCTTGGCGGCTCCAGCAGCGTCAATGGCCTCGTCTGGCTGCGCGGCGCCCGCCAGGATTTCGACGACTGGGCCGAAGCAGGCGCATCCGGCTGGTCTTTCGAAGACGTCCTCCCCTATTTCCGCCGCTCCGAACGCATGCTGGCGCCCTCCGAGGATACGGCGCTGCATGGCTATGAAGGCCCGGTGCCCGTCTCTACCGGCAGGCCGTCGGCTGCCGCGCGCGCTTTCGTCGCTGCCGCGCAGGAGGCTGGCCACTCAGCCAATCCCGATTTCAACGGTGCGCGCCTGCATGGTGCGGGTTTTGCCCCCACCAATATCGTGCGCGGCCGCCGCGTCTCCATGGCCGATGCCTATCTGCGGCCCGCCTTGCGCCGGCAAGCGAAGATATTTTCCGTGCTCGGCGCCACGGTTACCTCGCTCATCATGGAAGAGGGCAGGGCGGCCGGCGTCAGGCTGCGCCTGGCCGATGGCAGCCGGCATGTCATCCGCGCCGGGCGCGAGACCATCCTCGCCGCCGGCGTCACCAACACGCCGCAACTGCTTATGCTGTCCGGAATCGGCCCGGCCGGGCATCTGCGCGATATGAACATCGCGCCGCTGGTCGATCTGCCGGTCGGCGATGGCCTGCAGGACCATGTCCTGGCGCGCACCGGTTATCACAGCCGCGATGTCCTCACCCTCAATGGCGTCATGAAAAATCCGCTGCGCCAGGTCGCGGCCGGACTCGAATATGCCTTCGCCCGCCGCGGCCCGCTCGCCATCGCCGCCACCGAGGCCTGCCTTTTCGCCGATATCCTGCCGCGCGTCGAAGCGGTCGCTCCCGGTCATGCGCCCGATGTGCAGATCCAGTTCGCCAATTTCCTGATCGAGGATTACCAGCGTGGCCTCGGCCCGACACAGGGCTTCGTCTATAGCGTCTGCGTCTGCCGCCCCCATAGCCGCGGCACCATCCGGCTCACGAGCCCTGATCCCGCAGCGCCGCCGGCAATCCAGGCGAACTATCTTGTCGACGAACGCGATATGTCCGCCACCCTGGCTGGGTTGCGGCTCTGCATGACTCTGTCAAAGCAACCTGCGCTCCAGGCCATAACCACCCGCCGCGTGGCCCCCATCAATGCCGATAGTGACGCCGACCTCGCCGCTTATGTCCGGGAAACCGCCGCCACCGTCTTCCACCCATGTGGCACGGTGCGCATGGGGCAGGGCGGGGACGCGGCCCTGACACCCGACCTGCGCGTCAAGGGCATCCGCGACCTGCGCGTCTGCGACGCCTCGGTCATGCCGATAATCCCCTCCACCAATATCCACGCCGCTACTGTGATGGTCGCAGAAAAAGCCGCAGACCTGATCTTGAGCGCATAGTTCCGGATAGACGTTGAGCCATTGCCGATCCGACAAGAATCTGATGTGCAGCAATGCGTTACACCCGTCTGTCACTGGTTCATTGCCGACGTGGCGGCGCTTACTGCCATTCCCCCAGTCTCTGGTATGGAAGAGAGAGATTACGCCTGATGGCCGACCCGAGAAACCGAGCCTGCCGCACTGCTCGGGGAGATTGTATGCTACGAAAGTGTCGTATTAAACCACTGGTATCTATGTCTATTTCTAAACCTGCGATGCTGTACTGACCTTCCGTGTATTAGCTGTAATGTGCGATGTATCGTCAATTGACGCTGAAGGACCTGTATCGTTTTCCTTTGCTGGCGGGCAGCTAAAGGGCTCTGGCAAGAACCTCCGGGCAAGCTGAAATATTTAAATAACACCGATATAGTCTGGAAATTGGCAGAAAATAAAGTTTCGATATTTGGATATACTGGAAAACAAAGTGGGATTTTGGGGAAGTCTCTTTCCCGGGAATCGAAAAAACCGTCCAGAAGATACTTGCCCACCAACCGATCTAGTCGTAGGTTGACGCCGATGCCCGCGCAGAAAGCGGCGTTGGTCCCCGAGATTCTGTTGAGGAGAATTTTGTATGCCTAAGTCCAACTCGCGTGTTGAGCGCGAGAATGATGATGTTTGCGTGGCGGAGGACAATGTCATCAACCGCCGTACCTTGTTTTCAGCCATCGCTGGTATGGGTGTCCTGGCCGCCACTGGGGCCGCGGTTCAGGCCCAGGAAGACGATGGCCCGGCACCTGGCGACATCCTGGTCAATTCCAAGGGCGGCGCCGTGCTGACGCCAGCCGATATCGATCCCACGGCCAAGACCGTCGTGATCGCCTATGCCCAGGATGCTGACGGCAACGTCAAGAAGGGTAACAAGAACAAGATCGCCGTGGTCAAGGTCGATGCCTCCAATATCGGTAGCGAATCCGAGGGCCGGGGCGTGGATGGCCTGATGGCCTATTCGGCCATCTGCACCCATGCCGGGTGCGAGGTGAAGTCCTTCCTCCCCGATAGGGGTGTCATGCGTTGCCCGTGCCATGGGTCGGAATTCGATCCGGCCAATAATGGCGTCGTGGAAAAGGGCCCGGCCAAGCATCGGCTGGCCAGCCTGGTGATCGCGGTCGAAAACGACCAGATCGTCATCAAGGAAGGATTTGACGCCGAAGTCGGCGCCCAATCGTAAAAAAATATTAGTTGGAGGATATTATGCAAGCCAAGCATCTTGGTTTTGTAGCTCTGGCATCCGTGCTGATGCTGGGCGCTGTTTACGCGCAGGATTCCTTTGGAATCACTGACTACCCCCCGGTCACTGATGACCAGTTGATCAATCCGGCGCCGGGCGACTGGCCCATGTATCGCCGGACCTATGATGGTCAGGGCTATAGCCCGCTCGACCAGATCAACAAGGATAACGTGGCCCAGCTCGTTCCGGCCTGGTCCTATTCGACCGGCGTCGTGGAAGGCCACGAATCCCCACCGGTCGTGGTCAATGGCGTGATGTTCGTCACCACGCCCGAGCACCATGTGTTCGCGCTCAATGCGGCCACCGGCCAGCTCTACTGGAAATACACGGCCGACATCACCGAGAACACCAACCCGTCCCACCCCACCAATCGTGGCGTGGCCGTGCTGGGTGACAAGGTGTTCTATGCCGCTCATGACGCGACGCTGGTAGCGCTCGACGCCAAGACCGGCGAAGAAGTTTGGTCCACCGAAGTCGCCAATGTCGATGAAGCCTATTACATGACACTGGCGCCGCTGGTTGCCGACGGCAAGGTGCTGATCGGCGTCTCGGGCGGTGAATACGGTATCCGCGGCTTCGTGGCCGCTTACGATGCCGAGACCGGCGAAGAAGCCTGGAAGACCTATACCATCCCGGCCCCCGATGAGCCGGGTGGCGATACCTGGCCGGAGGGTGCCTATGTGACCGGTGCTGGCTCGACCTGGTCGACGGGCAATTACGACCCCGAGAGCAAGCTGGTCTATTGGGGCGTCGGCAATGCCGGTCCCTGGATGGGTGACCAGCGTCCTGGTGACAACCTCTATACAGCCTCGACCATCGCTCTGGATGTCGAGACCGGTGAGATCAAGGGCCACTTCCAGTACAACCACAATGAATCGTTCGACTGGGACGAGGTCACGGCCCCGATCCTGGTGGACCTTCCCAACAAGGATGGCGAAACCGTCAAGGGCCTGGTCAATCCGACCCGCAGCGGCATCCTCTGGGCGCTGGAGCGCACCTCCGAAGGCCCGATCAACTTCATCTGGGGCGAGAAATACGTTCCGGGCGACGTGGTCACCGCCATCGATCCGGAAACGGGCCGCCTCAGCTATGACGAGAGCAAGAAGCCGTCCACGGGTACGACCAAGACCTATTGCCCGTCGGTCCATGGCGGTCGCGATTGGCCGTCCACGGCCTATAGCCCCGATACCGGGCTGCTCTACATCCCGGCCAACGCCAACATGTGCACCGAACTGACCGGCGCCGAAGTTGAATACGAAGCCGGCCAGCCCTTCATCGGTTTCGACTCGCTCGAATTCCAGGTGACCGACGATGCCGAATATATCGGCTCGGTCCAGGCCTGGGACGTAGCCACCGGCGAGATGAAGTGGGAGCACAAGTTCCCGCGCTCGGGTAACTGGGGTCCGATCCTGGCGACCGGCGGCGGCCTGATCTTCTCGGGCGGCACCAATGACCGCATGTTCCGCGCCTATGACGCGGAAAACGGTGATGTGCTGTGGGAACAGAAGCTCAACTCCGGCGTCATCGGCACGCCCTCGACCTTCGAAGTCGATGGCAAGCAGTATGTCGCCGTGCAGGCCGGCTACGGCGTTGATGCGGTGTTCAACAACACCGTGATTGCCGAACACTTCGGTATCAGCTCGGACGTGCCGCAGGGCGGCGTGGTCTGGGTCTTCGAAGTCAAGGACGGCGCCGTCGCTTCGGCGGAATAACGCGCATCGCTCCCCGGGACCGGTTCCCGGGGAGTTCTTTTCCGGTGCATTGCACCCCTAGGCGCCTGCGGGCGCAACTTTTGTTCAAAGTCATTGATAGGAGACCGACATGCGCCATACGTCGCACTGGTTGCTCGCTGCCTCCACCGCCGTCCTGGCGGTCCTGTCCACCCCGGCTCATGCCCAACTCGCCGAAGCTTGGCGCGCCGAGGGCTACGCCATGCCGGAATCGGTGGTCTATGACGAGGCTGGTGGCGCCATCTATGTCACCAACATCAACAGCCCGGACCAGTCCTCCAACGGCCAGGGCTATGTGACCAAGGCCAATCCGGACGGTTCCATCGCCACCGAAAAGTTCACCGACGGCCTCAACGCGCCGCGCGGTATCGATATGGCCAATGGCCGGCTCTACGTGGCCTCGAACGGCGAGGTTCTCGAGATCGACGCCACCAGCGGCGAAGTGCTCGAGCGCCATGCCGTCGAAAACGGCCTCTTCAACGACGTTCTCGCCCTGCCCGACGGGCGGGTGCTGGTCACCGAAACCATGAGCGGCTCGATCTACGCCATAGACAATGGCGAATTCAGCCAGTGGCTTGCCGATCCGGCCCTGACCGGTGCCAACGGACTGCTGCTGGTGGATGGCCAGGTGCTCGTCGCCTCGATCGGCGATCTCTCCGGCGGCTTCGAAAATATCAAGCCTGGCAACATCAAGTCCGTGAATCTCGAAACCAAGGAAATCACCGATTTCGGTTCTGCTGAACCCCTCGGCAATCTCGATGGCCTGTCGAGCCTGCCGGACGGCGCCGTGCTGGTGACCGATAACTTTACCGGCGACCTCATCAAGGTCTCGGCCGATGGCACCAGCGAAACGGTCGGCAATGCCGGTCCCGGCGCTGCCGATCAGGACAATGTCGGCAATGTCGTCGTCGTGCCGGTGATCCAGTCCAACGCCCTGGTGGCCTTCACCATCGAATAGCGACCGCAATCGACTGACGCGAGTTCAAACGGGCGCCGCGCAGGCGCCCGTTTTCATTGCGGCAACGGCCCCAGCTTGGTGCCCTCGAAGAAGCCGTAGCGGAAATTCGCGCGACTCATGTTGGCCCCGCGCAGGTCGGCGCCCGAAAACCGGCCGCGCGTCATGTCGGCGGACCAGAAATCGACCTGCTGCCCCTTGGCGAAACGCATGTCGATATCGACCATATTGGCCTGCACGAACCCGGCCCGCTCTGCCGTGACACCATAGAGATTGGCGCCTTGCAAATCGGTATTGCTGAGATTGGCTTCGGTCAGGTCGGCCCGCTTGAAGTTGACACCGGCCATACTGGCCCTCTTGAAATCGGCCCCTTCCGCCTGCGCTCCCGGCGCCTGCACCTGCGTGAACCGACTATGCTGGAACCGTCCCGCTGCAAGGTTGACGTCGGCGAGATTGGCGGTGGAGAAGTCTGCGCCGAAAGCCAGCACCGCCTCCAGATTTGCCGCCACCAGGCTCGCGCCCTTGAAATCGGCACGCGTCAGCGTGGCGCCACCAAGGTCGGCCCCATCGAGATTGGCCTTGCCCAATTGCGCCGCATGCAGGTTGGCGCCGGTCAGCACTGCGCCGGCAAGGTTCGCGCCCGCCAGAGGCCGCCCCTTGAGATCGGCTCCGGCAAGGTCGCAGCCGGGGCAGTCGATGCTCGTTCCATCGAGGAATGCCGCCACATCCGCCGGCTGGGCCTGCACCCCTCCGGTCAGCAATAGGCCAATGGCCAGCGCTGCAAGACGTCTCATGGCTCCACTCCAAATACCGCGAACACTGCCAGGTGCCGCACCCCGGCCATATCGCGCGAGCGGAACGAAATCTCGCTGTAAAGCGGTCCGCCGCCCACGATCATGCCGATATATTGCCGCCCATCCACGCTGTAGCTCATCGGTGGCGCTGCCATGAACGAGGAAACATGCTGGCTCCAGACCGTATCGAGCGTGGTATCGTCGAGCAGATGCAGCGAGCCGTCTGCGGTCATCGCGATCACCAATCCGCCCGCGGTGGTCAGCAACCCGCTTTGCAGCGGATAGTCGAACAGATGCTCGGCCACCACAGCGCCATTGGCCGGATCGATCGCCGCCAGGGCGCCGGTCGTGCTCGTGCTATGGGCATAAAGCCCGCCCTCGTCCTCACCGGCCAGGTTGCCGATATCGCTCAGATCGGCGCGACAGCCATTGTTCTGCGCGGCATAGAGCAGAGCCGTGCGCGTGCTGTAGCTGGCCGGCATATGGTCTTCCGCCAGGATATTGGGACAACCCGGGGGGCTCACGGCGTTGCCGGTCGAAATGGGCGCGCCGACCGCGTCGCGTTCGCCATACCAGTCGAGGCCGGTCACATAGGGTTCGGCATAATCGAGCGTGCCGCTGGTCACGTCGAACCGGCGTACGAAGCCATCGTCACCCGCCTGCACCGCATTGCCTTCGGGCAGCAGTACGGGCGTTGCCGCGTCGTTGAATCCCAGCACATCGCTGGCCAGCAGTGGTCGCTGCCAGGCAATGGTGCCGCTGTCCGGATCTATGGCCAGCAAGGTATTGGTCGCATTGTCGCCGCCGCGCAACGTCTCGCCATAAGCCGATGCGGGACCATCAGTGCTCCACAGCACCAGTCCCGACTCGGCGTCATAGGCGCCCGTCCGCAGGATCGAGGCGCCGGCGGTGAAATCCTCTCCGGTGAGGAAGCTGCGCCATTTGACGGAACCGTCATTGGCATCGAGCCCCGTCAGTTGCGGCCTTGCGCCCCGGTCGCCACCGGCGCCGCCGATCACCAGCGTGTCGCCGACCAGCACCGGTGGGGCCGACAGCACATAGCCGGTCGCCGGGTCCGCCGCTGTGGCCGTGCGCGTCACCGCGCCGGATTCCCGGTCGATCCAGAACAGCCGTCCATCACCGGCCGCCAGGATGACGGAGTTGCCATGCAGGGTCAGGCTCCACTGGCCGATCAGCCACGGGTCCATCTCCTGCTCCAGCCGGGGCGACGTCCACATGATGTGGCCATTGACGCCGCTGGTGACATCGATCCGATAGACCACGCCGAACGGATCGACCATATAGGCCATGCCGTCCTCGACCAGAGGCGCCGACAGCCGCGTATGCTCAAACCCTTCGCCGACCGAGATCGGGCCAAGCGACACGGTGAACAGCAGCTTGAGGCGCGCTGCGTTCTCGGCGCTGAGCGCGTCCAGCCCCGAATAGCGCTGGGCGCGATAATCGCCGGTTCCCATCAACCAGTTCTGCGGCTCGTCTCCCGTAGCCAACAGGCGCTCTGGGGTGATGGGCGCGGCACTGGCCATCATCGTGGCCAGGAGTGATAGTGCAAGGCCGCCGAATACGCCCCGCCGCAGCTTGCCGATCATGGCTTCTCCTTCCGCCTGACCGATTTGCGGTGCAGCGTGATTTGAGGAAAAACTCTAACCGCCAGAATGTTTTGGGGCAAGGCAACTGCAGCAAACATCCCTGCCCGAAAGGCAATTTTTTTCGGTGTCCTGCCGCTGCCCCGCGGCTATATTGTTCGGAATAACAGGGAGTGCGTTCGAATGTTCAAATTCATTGCCAGCCTCGCCATTGCCGCCGTCCTGACGGCCCCGGCTGCCGCGGCGCCGTTCCGGCTCATCGTTACCGATCTTGAGCCGCCGCTTGTGCCCAATTCGGTCATGGATCTGGCTTTGTCGCTCGGCTATTTCGAGCGCGAAGGCGTCGATGTCGAACTGGTGCGCGTACAGCAGACCCCGCTGGCCGTCGTTGCTTTGCAGGCCGGTGAAGGCGAGATGGCCAATGTCGGTGTCGATACCGCGCTGCAACTGGTGGCCAGCGGCCAGCTCGACCTGCGCGCCGTAACCTCGCCGAGCAAGTCGCTATTCTTCATGATCGCCGCGCAGGATGCGATCGGCGACGTGGCGGCACTCCCTGGCCACAGCTTCGGCATCGGCCGGGTCGGCAGTGTCGATCAAGGGCTGAGCGAGCAGGTGCTGGCCGCCCAGGGCGTCGATATGGCCGCGCTCGACCAGGTTGCCCTCGGCCAACCCGCCGCCCGCGCCCAGGCGCTCGCTGCCGGGCAGATCGACGCCACTACCATGTCATTGGGCACCTGGACCACCCTGCCGGACCAGGCCGGCATGCACATCCTCGTGGACCCGGACGCCTATTTCGCCGCCGCGCCTGTCGTCAGCAAGGTCAATGTCGTGACGCCCCAGGTCCTCGCCGAGCGCCGGAGCGACGTCGTGGCTGTCGTGACCGCGCTGGTCAAGCTGTCCCGCGATATCGCCGCCGATCCCGCCATCTGGGTCGACGCCATGGCCACAGCCCGGCCGGACCTAGCCCGGGCGGACTTCGAAAGCCTTGCCGCCGCCTATGCCAGGAGCTGGAGCGTCAATGGCGGGTTGAGCGCCAGGGAACTGGCCTTCACGGCCGACTGGAATTTCAAGGGCGAAGATTTCGCCGGTCTTGAACCTGTTGGTCTTGATGCCTGGGTGGATTTCACCGTGGCCGACGAGGTACTGGCTGCCCTCGGCACCGCTCCCGATCTGGACCCTGCCGACCGGTGATCGCGAACCCTGGCCAGCCGGGCATCGTCCTCAAGCATGTCGAAAAGAGCTTCGGCCGACCGGGTGGAACAGTCACCACTGCGGTGGCCGACTTTTCGCTCGACATCGCGCCAGGCGAATTCGTCACCATTCTGGGGCCGTCGGGCTGCGGCAAGACCACCTTGCTGCGGCTGGTCAACGGCTTGCTCAAGCCCGACGGCGGCAGCGTAACGGTCGGCGAGCGCACGCCCGTTCCAGGCCCCGATATGGGCTTCGTCTTCCAGTCGTTCCGGTTGATCCCCTGGGCCACGGCGGCACGCAATGTCGGCTTCGGGCTCGAACTGGCCGGGGTCGAACCGGCGCGTCGGCAGGAGACCGTGACTCGCCTGCTCGATCGGGTCGGGCTCAGCCGCTATGCCGGCGCCTATCCCGCAGAACTCTCGGGCGGCATGAAGCAGCGCGTGGCTTTAGCCCGCGCGCTGGCGACCGAGCCGTCGATCCTGCTGCTCGACGAGCCCTTTGCCAGCCTCGATGCACAGACCCGCGAGATCATGCAGCTCGAATTGTTGCAATTGTGGAGCGAAAGGCGGGCGACCGCACTCTTCGTCACCCATAGCGTGGAAGAGGCGATCCTGCTGGCCGACCGCGTCGTGGTCATGGGCGCCGCCCCCAATTCCCTGCGCCACATCGTGCCCATCGACCTGCCGCGCCCGCGCCGCGACGAGGTGCGCACCAGCCCCGCTTTCATCGCCTTGCGCAATGAACTGACCGGCATCATCCGGGCCCTCATCACCGAGGACCCCAATTCGCCCTTCTTCAACCGGGGCTGACCGCCGCTTCGAAGCCCGGTGCCAATTGCTCGAACCGCGTCATGCTGTCGAAAGCGTCGGGCTGGAAGCGCGTCGTCACCGGGTCGATAAAGCTCTGGCCACGCTTTTGCAGGTAATGCTGGCCCACGCTGAAACGGCCCGCCTCGCTGTCGAGCGCGCAGTCGGACTTGACGAAATAAGTCCCGACCGGATTTTCTCCGGCGGCTGGTTCGATATCGGTGCAGGCCCAGTCGCTGCCGAAATGGTTGCGCAGCAGGTTGCCCAATGTCCAGAACTCATAGCGCGGACGGCTGGTTTGGTTGGCCGGCCGCGGATCGGTCACCAGGCGCCGGCCCTGGACCAGCCCCTCGCCATCGATCAGCAGCGAGGCCACCACCGGAAAGCCGAATACCACCGTACCGCCGAACCGCAGCACATCGCGCCGCTGCTCCAGCGAGCGGGCAATATATTCCTGTTCGTCGTCATAGCGGAAATAGACCTCATGCAGCCCGCTTTTCTCCGGCCGGCAGGTGGCGAAGTCGGCAAAGCTGGCCAGCCGCCGCGAGGGCGGGCCGCCATTGCTGCCACAGGCCAGGTCGGCGAAATCCGCATTGATCTCGCCCACCGGCGTGCCCAGCGGAATGTCCCAGATTTCGGCGCGTGGCTCGGCGGCATGCACCGAACCTGCCAGACAGAATACGGCCGCGAGGGCCAGCAGATGTTTCATCGTCAACCTCCAGTGCCGATGCGCCAGCGGTCGAGCCGCCGCTCCACCAGCCGCAACAATTCGGCAACCGCAATGCCCAGGCATGCCAGGATCAGCACCACCACGAAATAGGGCGCCATGCGGAATGTATTTCCGTAGATGGCCAGCAGGCCACCCAGGCCCTGCACGGCCGTATAGAGCTCGGCGACCACGGTATTGATCAGCCCGATCGTCGCGCCAAGCCGCAGGCCCACCATGATGAAGGGCGCCGCCCCCGGCAGCAGGATCTTGCTGAAAACCTGCCCCGGCCTGGCCCCGGCCGACCGGGCCATTTCCACCAGTTCGGCATCCCCGTTGCGCACCCCGGCATAGGTATTGATCAGGATGGGCATGACCGCACCCAGCGCCACCACTGTGATCTTGGCCCAGAAACCCAGCCCCAATAGCACGATGATGAGCGGAATGAAGGCCACGCGGGGTGTCGCCATCAGCGCGTTGAAGAATGGATCGAGCGTGCGCCCCACCACCGGTACACCCCCGCTATCAGCCCCATCGGCAGGCCGATGGCGATGGCCAGCAGCAGGCCGGTCACATAGATGCCGAGCGAACTGGCCGTGGCTTCATAAATGGTGCCGTCGCCGAACAGCCTTACCGCAGCTTCGAATACCGCCGGCGGCGCCGGGATCAGGTTGCGCCCGGCAACCAGCGAGGCCAGCCACCACACGATGACGAGCGCCACCACCACCAGCACCCGGTAAAGCCAGATCGGCTGATTGCCGCGCTCCATCACTCGCGCCCCTTCCGCATCATCTGTCCGCGCTGCGGATCATAGCCGAACACTGCCAGCAGGAAGGACACAATCCCCACGCCTAGCACCACCAGCAGCGCGACTGCGTTGAACTGGCCATAGGCAGCAAAGCGGATAAGCTCGACGGCATGGGTGAAGGGATTGGCCTGTGCCACCCACCATAGAAAGCTGGCGCCGCTCTCGCGCAGCTTCCACAACGGATAGAGCGCGCTCGAGCAGAAGAACATGGGAAAGATCACGAAATTCATCGTGCCTGCGAAGTTTTCCAGCTGCCTTATATAGACCGACAGCACCAGCCCGATCGATCCCAGCATCAGTCCGGCCACCAGCAGCGCCGGCAGCACGGTCAGCCATCCACCGAGTGGAATCTGCACATTGAACAGGCGGGCGACCAACAGGAACGCATAGGCCTGCGCCAGCGACAGCAGTGTGCCCGCCAGCAGCTTGGCGAACAGCACATACCAGCGCGGCATTGGCGCGGTCAGCAGCAGGCGCATCATGCCCATTTCGCGGTCATAGACTAGCGACAGCGACGATTGCATGCCGTTGAACAGCAGCATCATCCCAAGCAGGCCGGGCAGCATGTATTCCTGGTAGGTGATGTAGGTGCGGTAGGGCGCGATGATCGAAACGCCCAGCACATTCTGGAAGCCGGCCGCCACCACGATGAGCCACAGCGCCGGCCGCACTAGCGCCGAGACCAGCCGGCTCCACTGCCGCACGAACTTGGTCAGCTCGCGCGCCACGATGGCCTTGAGGGCCACCAGGGCATGCATGGCCGGTCCCAGCCTGGCTGGGCTATCGACCGGCAATGCGGAGGCCATGACCTGCTCTCCTAGAAGCTGCACTGGGTTTCGGGCGCGTCGACACCCAGTGTATCGAGATCGTTGACCTCGTGCAGGAATTCGGTGAACGGCGCCCGCGCGATCACCGCATCGGGCGTCGCCAGCAGCAGCGGCTGGCGCAACTGATGGTCCCAGCTGCGGAAGCTGCCGGGATTGCCCTTGACCGTGTCGAGGTTGAGCCGTTCGCGCAGCAGATAGTCCCGCAGCGCGTCGAAATCGCCGTTCTTGGTGCGCACCACCGCCGAACCGATGGCTTCCACCGCCACCCAGGCCGCCCAGCCACCACTATTCATGCGATAGGGCAGGGCCTTGTCCTCGTAGCGATGCTGCAATTGCGCCCCCGCATCCTGGTCCCAGCTCCAGGTCCAGGCTTCCGGAACCAGGCCCGCGCTGCCCACGACCGGACGGGGCAGGCTGGTCTGGTAGGGCACATAGCGGCCGATCTCGAAGCCGTGGTCGGCGACGAAGACGACATCATAGTCGACGCCCTCGGTCATCAGGGCCACATTGCTCTGCTCGCGGGCATTGGGGTCGTTGGTGAGCAGCGCTTGCCGCTCCTCCACGATGGTCAGCCCGAATTTCTGTGCCGTACGGCGGAAGGCCTCCACCATCAGCGCATCATCCGGCTGCGGCCCCTGCAACACCAGCGCGCGGCGCCAGTTCTTCACCGCCAGATACTGCCCCAGCGCATCTGTCAGCATGGCCTGGCTGGGATAGGTATGCAGCACATTGGCGCGGCACTGCTCGCCCCGCAAAGCATCGTCGGGCGCCGAAACGTTGATCAGCATCACCGGCTGGCCGGCCAGCGCATCGGCCAGCTCCACCAGCGCATCGGCCGGCAGGTCGGCCACGACGAAGCTGATACCATCATCGACCCAGCCGGCAATGGTTTCGGTCAATGCCGCCGTCGAATCGGCACTGGCCTTTTCCAGCGCGAAGTCGATGCCGAGCAGGCGGCCGATATCCTGCGCATCATCCAGCCCTACCTCGGCGCCGGTAAAGGGCCGGGCCAGGGTGTAGAACTGGATGCCCGCAAAGGCGCCCGCGGCCGCGTAGCGCGGATCGTTGTCGAGCTCGACATAGCCGATCTTCACGTGCTCGGCCGCTTCCGCCTGCGCAGCCGGGGCCGGCTGCGCTACAACCGGCATGGCGGCGCTTGCCAGCATCGCCATAGCGATGCCGGCAAGCGCCTTGCGCAGGGTCCTAGTCATCGATCACCACCGAATGCGGGATGCGACCGACCGGCAGGGTCAGCACATTGGTCCGCGATTCCATGTCGATGATGGACAGGTCGTCGCTGAGGCCGTTGGCGACGTAGAGCACCTTGTCGTCGCGCGAAATGTCGGTGCCCCAGGCGCGGCTGCCCACCAGCACATAGGTCTCGATTTCGCGCGTCGCGATATCGACGAAAGCCACGTGGTTGGCGCGGCCCAGTCCCACAATGGCCGTCTTGCCGTCATGGGTCATCGACATGCCGACCGGCGTCACGTCGACCGCGCGGAAGCCGGGAGGCAGGAATTCCAGCGTCTCGGCAACCTCGAACGTGGTGAGGTCGATGATCGAGACCGTGCCCGACAATTCGTTGGAGACCCAGATCTCGGCGTCGCTGGGCTGGATGAAGCGGCGCGGGCGGGTTTCCACCAGCACGTTCTCCATCACCACGCCTTCCTCGGCATCGATCACATGCACCATGTCCGCCACTTCGGACGTGGCATAGAGCGTCTTGCCGTCGGAGCTGAGCGCGATGCCCTCGGGCTCGGCCCCGGTGGGGACCTCGAACATGATGGCCTTGCTGGCCACGTCGATGACCTGCACCGTCGAGGTTTCCTCGTTGGACACATAGATCAGCGCGTCATCGTGGCTGAGTCGGAACATTTCCGGGCTCCGCCCGGTCGGGATATTGTCCACCACTTCGAGTTTGGCCACGTCGATGACCTGAATGACGTCGTCATCGCCGCACGCCACATAGAGCAGCGTATGGCCCTGGTTGAAGCTCATGTCGCGCGGCCGGCCGGCCGTCGCGATGAGCTTGACGATGGTATTGTCCTTGGCCGGGTCGATGACCGCGATATTGTTGGAGCGCTCGTTGCTGACGAAGACGAGCCCGGTATCGACCGCCGCTGCCGGCAGGATACCGGCAATGCCCAGCATCGCCCCGAACAGGGCCGGCACTATTTTGTGCAAATGTGTCATGGCGCTGGCCTAGCGGACCACGAAGGTGCCGGTCATGCCGCGGCTCTCGAAGCCGGGGGCGCTGAATTCGTAATTGCCGGGCAGCAGCGGCACGAAGAAGATGTCGGCCCCGCCCTCGTCGTCGAATTCCACGCCATAGATGGCGCCTAGCGGCTTCACCTCGATATCGTTGATCACCACCTGGTTGATCCACGACGCGCGCCACAGTTCGGGCGCGTTCACGCGGAACTCTTCCAGCCCGTCGCTCTCGATGCGCCACTTGTAATATTTGCCGGTTTCGAGCGTGTATTCGGTCACCGAAAAGGTGAGGTCCGCCCCGCTCATCACCAGCGGTTCGAGCTCGGTCGGCTGGGAGGCGAAATTACCCTCCGCCTGGGCCGCCGACAGGGTGAGGCAAAGGGCGGAAGCGGCAAAAAAAGCTCTGGCGGCAAACATTTAAAGTATCCTCTCAACGATATGGTGTCGTTCGGTTCGACCTGTGTATAGTGACATCCATACCAGTTCCGTCAACGTGATTATGTCCATATCGACCCACCCAAAAGTCGCATTCGACCCCGCCACCGTCCCTTTGCTGCAAGCTACCGGCGTCGCCAAGGCCTATGATGGCAAGCCGGCGCTGGATGGGGTGGATATCACCGTCCGCCCCGGCGAACTCGTCGTGCTGCTGGGGCCGAACGGGGCGGGAAAATCCACCCTGCTGCAACTGATTACCGGCCTTTTCACGCCCGATCGCGGTAGCATCGCGATTTGCGGTCATGACCTGCGTTCGGGAATCGTCCGGGCGCTTGCCCAGCTCGGCGTTGTGTTCCAGCAACCCACCCTGGATCTTGAATTGTCGGTCGAGGCCAATCTGCGTTTTCATGCCGAATTGCACGGATTGCCCGGCAGTCAGGTCCGGACGCGTATCGCCGCCGCCGCCGAGCGTTTCGGATTGACCGAGCGCCTGCGCTCCCCCGCCCGCGAACTGTCGGGCGGCAATCGCCGCCGGGTCGAGCTGGCCCGCGCCTTGCTGCATGAACCGCGCCTGCTGGTGATGGATGAAGCCACGGTAGGGCTCGATCCGGCCAGCCGTCGCGACATCCTCACCCATATCCTGTCGCTGCGCGCCTCCGGCATGGGGATATTGTGGACCACCCATCTGGTCGACGAGGCCGCCATGGGCGATCGCATCGTGGTGCTGAACCGGGGTAACGTCGTTTTCGAGGGTGTTCCCGCCGAACTGGCCGCCCGCAGCCAACCCGCCGATCTCGGCAATGCCTTCCTTGGGCTGACTGCGGATACCGACGCTGCGGCCTAGCCGCTTTCGCCCGGAGCCTGCACCTGCTCCAGCAGCCAGCGGTCCACCATCTTGCCGGGTCCGGCATCGAGGTCGCGGCAATTGCCATGGACCTCGAAGGCTTGCTGCCGCAACCTGACCAGCAAGTCACTGTCGCCGACCCTGAGCCGCACCGAACAGCGCCCCGGTTCGACCGCCAGCGTCTCCACGATCCGCACCTGCGCCTGCGATACGCCCCGGGCCTCGGCCCAGCGCATGGCTGCGATTTCGGCGAGTTGCCCGTCCGGCTGCAGGTCCGGCCGTCCCTTGAAGGCCGACAGATAGATGCGATTGTCGGCCAACGTTTCCAGCAGCGCCGGTACCTCGGCGGGGGTCAGCCGTCCATAGCGATGGCGTTGCGGCATGACGATGACGGATGGGGCAAAGTGGCAGCCGCCAATATGGGTGCATTGCAGCACGTCGAAGCCATGGGCAGCAGCCTGGGCCCGCAGCGCCTTGTAGAGCGGAAAGCCATAGCGGGCGCAGCAGGAATCGATCTTGGCGTCGGTGCAGCAGAGGATGACGCGCCGGGGCAGGGCCTCTCCATCAAGCGGCGTGCCATCGCCCCATGCTGCGATCAGCGCCGCCGCTTCGGCCTGCGACGAGGCCACCACGCTGCGCATGTCGGGGAAGGACCAGAGCCGGAATTCGGTCTCCTCGCCACGGTCGATCAGCCCGACATAGCGCCCGTTTCCGGTGGCGCCCTGCATGGCTGCCTGCAGTGCCTCGTCCATGTCGACCGATTGATAGCGCGGCCGCCGCCATTTGCCCTTCGGCCAGGCCAGGAACAGATGGCGCTCGGCCATCGCGCCGGTACCCTCGAGGGGCTCGCCGCGCGCGATGGCAAGGTCGGTGCAGAAGCGGTGGCTCATGGCCTGTGCTTCCGAAGGCGCATCAATCCGTCACCGCCTGGGGATCGACGCCATAGATCGCGGCCAGTTCGTCCAGCATCATATGCGCGCAATAGATGCCGCCGCCGGTATTCCACACCAGCTCGCTCACCCGCTGCGCCTTGCCGGCCTTGACGCCTTCAAGGTTCAGCCACAGCGGATCATTGGTCCATTCGGCCAGGTTGGCCACGGCTTCTTCCGGATCGGCATCGGCCGAGAAATAGAAGATGCGGTCGCCATCCATGTCCGGAATGCGTTCCTTCTGCACTTCCTCGGCAAACTCCTGGCGATCCTGTGGCGCCGGGCGCTTGAGGCCGACCTTGTCGAGGATGACGCCGGCAAAGGTGTCCTTGTAGTAGATGCGGGTGCGACCGGGCGAGAAGCGCACCAGCGAGATCGTCTCATTGATGCTGTCGCCCAGCGATGCACCGATGGCGGCGGCGCGGGTATTGAAAGCGGCGAGATTGGCGGCGCCCTGCTCGTGCAGGCCCAGCACATCGGCATAGAACTGGTAGTTCTTCTGCCAGTCCCCCGAAAGGTCCTCGGCATAGACCGTGGGGGCGATGGCGCTGAGCTGGTCGTAGATCTTCTCCTGGCGCACCTTGTTGCCGATGATCAGGTCGGGCTCCAGCGCGGCGAGGATTTCGAGGTTGATACCGCTTTCGGTGCCCAGCGGCACCGTATCGGCCAGCGGGCCGGCAATATGGTCATACCAGGGATCGCCATCCCAGGATTGGGCGGCGCCGACCGGCACCACGCCCAGATGCAGCAGCGCTTCGGTGCCTTCATTGGTCAGGATGACAACGCGCTGCGGCGCGTCGGGCACTTCGGTAACGCCCATCACATGGGTGATTTCGCGGGCGGCTGTCGGGGCGGCGAGGCCCAAGGCCAGCAGGGCTGCGGCAAGGAGGGTTCTGAACATGGTGGGTCTCGGTCGGGAAGGGTAGGGAAATTCGGCGCCCTTGGGAGAAAGGGCGCCGAAGCATGGGCTCAGCGGGTCGAGGGCAGCTCGTAGAAGCGTTCAACGTCGTCGAGCATCAGGTTGGCGGCGATGATGCCACCGGCCGTATTCCAGATGGCGTCGGAGACCATGTAGGCCTTGCCGGCTTTGACCACGTCGAGATTCTGCCACAGCGGGTCGGCCGTCCAGTCCGCAGCCTGGCTGTCGCCGGCACCGTCCCCGGTTTCGTAGACGAAGTAGAACAGCCGATCGCCGGCAAAGTCCGGGATGCGCTCCTTGCCGACATCATCGGCAAAGGTCGGGTTGTCCTGCGCCGGCGGGCGATGGAAGCCGATCTGATTGAGGATCAGCCCGGCAAAGGTGTCGTTGTAATAGATGCGCGTCAGGCCGGACATGAAGCGGACAAGCGAGATCTGCTCGTCCAGCAGCGGGCCGGCTTCCTCGCCCAGCTTGACGGCGCGGGCGTCGAAGGCGGCGAGCGCTGCCGCCCCTTCCGCGCCCTTGCCGGCGGCGTCGGTATAGAGCGCCATATTGATCTTCCAGTCGCCGCGCAGGCGCTCGGCCATCACCGTCGGGGCAATGGCGGAGAGCTGCTCATAGACCTTTTCCTGGCGCGTCTTGTTGCCGATGATCAGGTCGGGCTGCAGGGCGGCGATGGCTTCCAGGTTGAGCGCCGATTCCTCGCCGACCACGGTGACATCGGCCATCTCGGCGGCGATATGGTCATACCAGGGATCGCCGAGGAACGACTTGACGGCGCCGACCGGTGTGATGCCCACAGCCAGCAATGCCTCGGTGCCCTCATTGGTCAGCACGATGATGCGCTGCGGATTATCAGGTACGTCGGTAACGCCCATGGCATGGGTAATCTCGCGGGCCAGGACCGCGGGGGCGATAGCCATGGCAGTAACGCCGATGGCTATCGCGGCCAACTGACGAAAAGTGGACATTGCAACCTCGTAACTTGACAGGAAGGGTCAGAAAATGGTTTGGGCAAACAGTCAGAATTTATTGTGACTGTCAACATCAACTTATCTGGGGCCTGCCCTGTCCACCGCTGCCCTCGCTGCCGCCCCGTCTGTCGGTGTCACCAGGCGCCTGCCGTTGATCTATGGCGGGCTGGTCGTGCTTTTATTCGCAGCCATGCTGGGCAGCCTGACGCTGGGCTATCGGCTCTATGGGCTGGACCAGGTCTGGCAGGCTTTGTTCGCCTTCGACAATTCCGAAACAGCCGTCGTCATCGCCAATCTGCGCCTGCCGCGCGCGGTCATCGCGCCGATGGTCGGGGCAGGGCTGGGCATTGCCGGCGTGCTGGTGCAGACCCTGTCGCGCAATCGCATCGCCTCGCCCGATACGCTGGGCCTCAATGCCGGGGCCTCGCTTGCTGTGGTGCTGGCCAGCTCGGCCTTCGGCATCGGCTCGCTGCTGGGCCTCTCCATGGCAGCCGCTCTGGGAGCCCTGCTCACCAGCTTCCTTGTCTTCGCTATTGCCGCCAGCGCCGGCGGGCTGTCGCCGATCCGCATCGTGCTCATCGGGGTGACTATCGCCGGGCTGGGTCATTCGCTGGTGGAGGTGATCCTGACCACCAACGAGGCCCAATTGCAGCAATTGCTGTTCTGGCTGTCGGGCGCCTTTGTCGACCGGCCGATGGCGCTGGCCCAGTCCGGCGGACCCATCCTGCTGGCCGGGGCCATCATCGCCGTGCTACTGGCGCGTACACTCGATGCGCTGCAGGCCGACGACGTCACCGCCACCAGCATCGGCGTGCCGCTGGTCGTGGTGCGAGGCGCCAGCTTCCTCTCTGTATCGCTGTTGACCGGAGCCTCGGTAGCCATGGCCGGCCCGGTGGGCTTTGTTGGCCTCGTCGTGCCCCATGCCGCCCGCTGGCTGGTCGGGTTGCGGCATGACCGGCTGATCCCCGCTGCCGCCCTGATCGGGGCCATCTATGCCACCGTGGCCGACATCGCAGCCCGTTTCGTCATCTATCCGGTGGAAGCCCCCGTCGGCGCCATCACGGCCGTGGTCGGTGGCGTCGTGCTGCTGGTCCTGCTGAAGCGGAGAGCGGCATGAGCGACCTGCCTTCCACCCTGACCGTGGCCCGGGCGCCGCTGGCGCTGGCCATCATGAGCGCCGCCTTCGTGCTGCTGGCGCTGTCGGGCGTCGCTTTCGGCTCGACCTGGATTCCGCTCGATCAGGTGGCCGGCGTCCTAGCCGGTTTCGGCGAGAAGACGCAGAACATCATCGTGCTGCAACTGCGCCTGCCGCGCGTGGTGATTGCGGCTCTGGCCGGTGGCGGCATGGCGGTGGCCGGCTTCCTGCTGCAGAAGATCACCCGCAATTCGTTGGCTTCGCCCGGCGTGTTGGGCGTGGTCGATGGGGCGGCTTTGGGCGTGGTGATCTTCCTTGCCGTATTGTCCGACGAATCCAATTCGCTGGTCACCTCCATCGCCTATCAGCCGGTCGCTGCCATGGCCGGCGCCATCATCGCCATCACCCTGGTATTCGTTCTCTCCGGTCGCCAGGCATCCTCGGCCATCCGTCTGCTGCTGTTCGGCATTGCCGTAGCGGCCGTCGCCAAGGCCGTGACCATGGTGATGATGCTGATCGGCCCGATCTACCAGACCAGCCAGGCGGCGCGCTGGATTGCCGGTGCCGTCAACGAGGTCAACTGGGGCGAAATCCAGATCACCGCCATTGCCATGGTGCCGGTCATGCTGCTGGTACTGCTGGCGGCCCGCAAGCTGCCCCCGGCTGATCTCGACGAAGTCTCCGCGCGCGGCGTGGGGCTCGACCTGCCGCTCTTCCGCATCCTGATCTTCGCTTTGGCGGCCGGGCTGACCGCCCTGGCCGTGGCCTTTGTCGGCGGTGTCGGCTTCATCGGGTTGATGGCGCCGCATCTGGCGCGGCTTCTGGTGGGGCGCAATGTCTATGCCGGCATCCTGGGCAGCTTCCTTTTGGGCGCCATCATGCTGATCGGCGCAGACCTGATCGTGCGGGTGCTGTTCACCCCGATCGAAGTGCCGGCCGGCACGGTGACAGCCGTCATCGGCGCTCCCTATTTCCTGTTCCTGCTGATGGGCAAGCAACGCCATGACGGATAATCTTTCGGACAGCCGCATCCAGGTTCGCGACCTCAGCCTCGACTATGGCAATGTCAATGTGCTCAAGGCCCTGTCGCTGCCCATCGCGCGTGGCAAGATCACCGTATTGGCCGGCCCCAATGGTTGTGGCAAATCCACCCTGCTGCGCGCCATCCGCCGGCTGCACAAGCCGGCAGCCGGTGCGATCTTTCTCGAAGAACTCGATATCGCCCGGCTCAACGACAAGCAACTGGCCCGCCAGATCGGCCTTTTGGCGCAGAGCCCGTCTGCCCCCGGCGACATGACGGTCGAGGAACTGGTGCGGCTGGGCCGTTATCCGCATCAGTCCATGCTCCAGCCCTGGAGCCCCGGCGACAGCGCGGCGCTGGAAAAGGCCATGTCCGGCACCGGCGTGACCCACCTGCGCAGCCGGCGGCTGGGCTCGCTGTCGGGCGGCCAATTGCAGCGGGTCTGGATCGCCATGGTCCTGGCGCAGGAAACCGACGTCGTCTGCCTCGACGAGCCGGTCAATCACCTCGACATGGCCCACCAGCTCGATTGCCTCGACCTCGTCCGACGGCTGAACCGGGAGTTCGGTCGCACCATCGTCCTGGTGCTGCATGACCTCAACCTGGCGGCGCGCTATGCCGATCAGCTGGTTTTCCTCAGGGATGGCGCTATTGCCGCCTCCGGCACCCCGGAAGAGCTCATGACCGAAGCCGGCATTCGCACTGTGTTCGATGTCCGCTCCATGGTCATCACCGACCCCGTGCACGGCCGCCCCCTCTGCATTCCACTGGGCACCGATACGGTCCTGTCGGCCTAGGCCGACAACTCAGCCTGCAAGTTTTCCCCATCACCGCCGTCCGGCCTTGACAGAATATCCGCCGCATTGCTAATACGCATTATCTAGCTAATACGTATTAGCAAAAAGAGGCGTGCGGCAATGGCCAAACGGTTGAGACAGAAGGATATTGCGCAGCTGGCCGGGGTCAGCCAGGCGACTGTCTCGCTGGTGCTGAATGCCGCGCCCGCCACCCAGGCGCGCATCCCGGCGGAAACCCGCGAACGGGTCGAAAAGGTCATCCGCGAAACCGGCTACGTCGCCGACCCGGTGGCGCGGCGCATGGTCAAGGGCCTCAACCGCATCCTGGGCGTCTTCACCTACGAGCCCGCTTTCCCGTCCGAACAGGCCGATTTTTTCACGCCCTTCCTCTTCGGCATCGAAGAGGCGGCCCAGGCTTTGGGCTACGACCTGCTCCTGCTGACGGGCGCCGGCACCCAGCGCAAGATTTTCGCCGAGAATGTCCGTCTGCGCCTGGCCGATGGCTGCGTCATTCTCGGTCGCAAATTCGACAATACCGAACTGGCGCGGCTGGTGGCTGGTGATTTCCCCTTCGTGGCCGTCGGTCGCCGCGACGATGCCGGCGGCCCCGTGCCCTATGTCGGCGGCGATTACGCCCCGGCCACCTCGGCGCTGGTCGAACGCGCCAGGGCGCTGGGGCACCGCCGCATCGCCTATGTCGGCCTCAATGAAGGCGCCGAATCCACCATCGACCGTTGGTACGGCTTCAGCCGCGCCATCGGCGACGCCGAACTGGTCGCCAGCATCTTTGCCGTCGATCGCCCCCCCGCCGAAACGCTCGACATATTGGTCAGCGCCGGCGCCAGTTGCGTGTTCTTCACCGAACTGGCCGACGCGATGCGCGTGGAAGCGGTGGCGCGCGAGCGGGGCCTGTCGGTGCCCGGCGACCTTTCCATCGTCGTGCTCGGCAATCACATCCGCGCCGATGAACCCGGCCGTCGCTTCACCTCCTTCGCCATTCCCCGCGAGGCGATGGCCAAGGCCGCAACCGAAATGCTGGTGCGGCGCGTCGAGAACGATGCGCCGGTCGAACAGCTCCTGCTGCCCTGCGAACCCGTCGAGGGCGATACCCTCGGTCCGCTTTCTCCCAAGACCAAGAAGACCAGATGACCAAAGAATATTCAGCCGATCTGCTCGTTGTCGGTGGTGGCCTTGGCGGCGTCGCCGCCGCGCTTGGCGCGCTGCGCTCCGGGCGCACCGTCATCCTCACCGAGGAATATGACTGGCTGGGCGGCCAGCTCACGAGCCAGGCCGTGCCGCCGGACGAACATTCCTGGGTCGAGCAGTTCGGCATCACCCGCTCCTATCGCCAATTGCGCAACGGCATCCGCCAGTATTACCGCGACCACTATCCGCTGACGGCGGAAAGCCGCGCCTGGGGCGATCTCAATCCCGGCGCCGGCTGGGTCAGCCGTCTCTGCGCCGAACCGCGCGTCGGTGTCGCCGTCATCGAAGCCATGCTGGCGCCCTGGCGCGGCGGCGGGCAGTTGCGCGTGCTCCAGCCCTGGCGGCCCGTCGCGGCCGATGTCGACGGCGACACCGTTCGCGCCATCACCCTGCAGCACCGCGACAGCGGTGAGCGCATCGTGGTCTCGGCGCCCTATGTCGTGGACGCCACCGAGCTGGGCGATCTCCTGCCGCTCACGGGCACCGAATATGCCAAGGGCTTCGAGGCCCAGTCCGATACGGGCGAGCCCAGCGCACCGGCCGAGGCTCAGCCGGACAATGTGCAGGCCGTCTCGATCTGTTTTGCCGTCGATCATGTCGATGGCAACCAGGTGGGTGACAAGCCGGCCAACTACGATTTCTGGCGCCAGTACCAGCCCGATTTCTGGGGCGGCCCGCTGCTCAGCTTCAAGGCACCCCATCCGCGCACGCTCGAAATCACCGAGCGCAGTTTCACCCCCAATCCTGATGACGATCCGCTACTGGTCGATGCCGACCAGCGCCGCAATCCGGGTGACGGCAATCTCTGGACCTTCCGCCGCATCGCCGCGCGCCGCAATTTCGTGCCCGGTGCCTATGGCTCCGACATCTGCCTCGTGAACTGGCCGATGATCGACTATATGCTCGGCACCATCATCGACGTTTCCGAGGAAGAGAAGGCGGCTCACCTCAAAGCGGCGGCCGAACTTTCCCATTCCATGTTCTACTGGTTGCAGACCGAGGCGCCCCGCGTCGATGGCGGTCAGGGTTTCCCCGGCCTGCGCCTGCGCGGCGATATCACCGGCACCGACCATGGCCTGGCCATGGCCCCCTATGTCAGAGAAAGCCGCCGCATCCTGCCGGTTACCCGCATCGTCGAGCAGGACGTGTCCATGGCCGTGCATGGCAATGCCCTCTCCCGGCACTATCGCGACAGCGTCGGCATCGGCATGTACCGCATAGACCTGCACCCCTCGACCGGGGGCGACAACTATGTCGACGTAGAATCCTCGCCTTTCGAGATTCCGCTCGGCGCGCTGCTGCCGCGCCGGGTGAAGAACCTGCTGCCCGGTGGCAAGAATCTGGGCACCACCCACATCACCAACGGCTGCTACCGCCTGCATCCGGTGGAGTGGAATGTGGGCGAAGTGGCCGGCCTTTTGGCCGCCCATTGCCTCAATAACGGGCTGACGCCGCACCAGGTGCAGGCGGATGACGGCCTGCTCACCGAATTCCAGGCCCATCTCTACACCCAGGGGATCGAGATCCGCTGGCCGGATGTGCGTGGCTATTGACGACCACAAGGAGGAACCAATGAAAACCAATCATCTGAAGGCATCGGCGGCCATCGCCGGCATCGTTCTCGGGCTCGCTGCGACAGGTACGGCCTGGGCACAGGACGCAGTCAACCTGCGCATGACCATCTGGAGCGCCAACGAAGCGCATCTGGCCACGTTCAACGAGATTGCCGAGGGCTTCAAGGCAACCCACCCCAATGTCACGGTCAGTTTCGAACCGCTGCCCTTCGACAGCTACACCACGACCCTGACCACCCAGATCGCCGGCGGCAATCCGCCGGACCTGGCCTGGATTCTCGAAACCACGGCTGCCGACTTCGTCAATTCCGGCGCCCTGGCCCCGCTGACCGACGCCTTTGCCGCCACCGAAGGCTATGACCTGGCCGATGTCACCGAGCAGGCGACCGCGCTCTGGACCAAGGATGGCCAGCTCTTCGCCTATCCCTTCTCCACCTCGCCCTTCGCCATCTTCGCCAACAACGACGTCATCAAGGCTGCCGGCGCCAAGACCCCGGCCGAATTGATCGCTGCGGGCGAATGGAACTGGGACAATGCCTTCGCCACCGCGGCCACCGTCGGCCAATCCGGCAAGACGGGTCTCGTCGTCCGCGATTTCAAGTATCAGGTCTGGCAGAACATGGCCTCGATCTGGAATGGCTGGGGCGCCACGCCGTGGTCGGCCGATGGCAAGACCTGTACCTTCGCCGACCAGCCCATGGTTGATGCCATGACCGCCATCCACAAGGCCATCTTCACCGACAAGGCCATGCCCGGCCCCGGTGAGGATATCGACTTCTTCGCCGGGGAAACCGGCATGACCATCACCCAGATCAGCCGCGCTTCGCTGCTGCCCACGGAAAATCCCTTCGATTGGGATCTGGTGCCGCTGCCGGCTGGTCCGGTCGGGGAATATGCCGTGGTCGGTCAGGCCGGTGTCGGCGCCTTCGCTGCCGGAGCCAATGTCGATACGGCGGTGGAGTTCCTGGCCTACATGACCAACCCGGAAAACAGCCAGAAGCTGGCCCAGTTCTTCCCGCCGGCCCGCGCCAGCCTGCTCAATGCCGAAACCCTGGCCGCCACCAATCCGCTGCTTTCGGCTGAACAGATCGACAATGTGGTGATCTCCGGCATTTCCAACGGTGTCGTGCTGCCGGGTCACACCAACTTCGCCCAAATCCAGCAGACCATCCGCGCCTCGCTGGACAGCCTCTGGGTGGCCGATGCCGATGTCGCCGCCGTGCTCGGCAATGTGTGCTCCAGCGTCAGCCCGCTGCTGGCCCGCTAAGGCGAGGTTAGGCACTGAACCCCTCCCTCCCCCTTGTGGGGCTGCGAGCCGGCCCGCAGGGCAAGATCGCTCCGGTGGAGCGATCTTAGGCGAGAAGGCCATGAGAGCTATGCTCGAATGGCTGGAAGCGAGATAGGGCTTAGCGTCAGCTAAGTCCGTTGAATCGAGCAGGGTGGGGGTATGCTTCCGCGAGTCCGATGCTCGTGACACCCCCACCCTTGATCCCTCCCACAAGGGGAGGGAGACGAAGGAACCACCCTTATGAGCTTGCCGGCAGAGCCCATGCAGCAAAAACGCCCCTTCTGGACCATGGCCCGTCGCGACGCGGCCGCGGGCTATGTTTTCATCGCCCCCCAGTTGGTCGGCATCATCACCTTCGTCCTCGTGCCGCTCGGCCTGGTCTTCTGGTATTCGCTGCACGAATGGAATGTGCTGGCCTCCACCTTCAACTATGTTGGCGCGGCCAATTACCAGATGCTGCTGGCCGATCCCAACCTGCCATCGGTTCTGCTGGCCTCGGCCATTTTCTCGGTCGGGCTGGTGATCCTCAACATGTCGCTGGCTTTGCTGCTGGCCGTGCTGCTGGACCAGAAGCTCAGGGGTCTCGTGGTCTTCCGCACCCTGTTCTTCTCGCCCGTCGTGGTGTCGCTTGTCGCCTGGACCATCGTCTGGAGCTTCCTGCTGCAGAACAATGGCGGCATCAATGGCATGCTGGCCATGCTCGGTATCGAAGGGCCTAACTGGCTGCGCACGCCCACCACGGCCCTGATCTCGGTGGTGGTGGTGCAGGTCTTCAAGAATGTCGGTCTCAACATGGTCCTGTTTCTTGCCGCGCTCCAGGGCGTACCCAAGGAGCTTTACGAAGCCGCGCGGGTCGATGGGGCAGGGCGCTTCAAGCAGTTCCGCCGCATCACCCTGCCGCTGATCTCCCCCACCATCCTGCTGACCTCGATCATCACCGTCGTCGGCTCGCTCCAGGTATTCGCCCAGATTGCCGTCCTCACCCAGGGCGGACCGGGCATGTCGACCACGGTTCTGGTCTACTACCTCTATCAGCAGGCCTTCCAGTTCCACTTCTTCGGCTATGGCTCGACCCTGTCGATCCTGCTCTTCGTCATCGTCGCCGCGCTCACCTTCGCCCAGTGGCAGCTCCGCAAGCGGATCGTCTTCTATGAAAACTGATCTCTCCCCCCGCATGAAAGTGGCGCTTTACGGGCTGATGTGCGTGCTGCTCATCCCGTTCGTCTTCCCGACCTGGTGGATGGTCACCTCGTCGGTCAAGCCGATCAGCGACATCTTCGCCTTCCCGCCCGATCTCTGGCCTCGCCGCTTCGATTTCTCGACCTATGCCCAGGTCTTCGAACTGCAGCCCTTTGCCCGGCAATACTGGAACTCGGCCTATATCGCCGCTTTGGTCACCGCAGGCACGATGCTCATCTCGTCCATGGCCGGCTATGCCTTCGCGCGGATCAAGTTTCCCTTCAGCAATGCCATCTTCATGGTGGTCCTGCTGGGCCTGCTGATCCCCAGCGAGGTCACCATCGTCCCGTTGTTCCAGATGTTCCTCAAATGGGGCATGATCAACACCCATTGGCCGCTGATCCTGGTGCCGATCTTCGGCGCGCCCTCGGTCTTTGCCACCTTCGTCATGCGCCAGTTCTTCATCGCTTTGCCGGTCGAGCTGGAAGAGGCTGCCCGCGTCGATGGCCTGGGCCGGTTCAAGATCTTCTGGACCATCGCCCTGCCGCTCGCCAAGCCCGCCCTCGGCGCGGTGGCCATCTTCACCTTCCTCCATTCCTGGAACCTCTATCTCGAACCGATCGTATTCCTCTCCTCGACGCAGATGTTCACCCTGCCCCAGGCGCTGACCCAGTTCACCGATGCCTATGGCGGGGCCATGTGGAACATCCAGCTCGCCGCCGCGACCATGACCGCCATCCCGGTCCTGCTGGTCTTCATCGTGGCACAGAAGCAGTTCGTCGAAGGGCTCGCCCATACCGGGCTGAAAGGCTGACCATGGCTCCCGTTACCCTCAAATCCGTTCGCAAGGCCTATGGCGATGCCAAGGTGCTGCATGGCGTCGACATCGCCATTGCCGATGGCGAATTCATCGTGCTGGTCGGCCCATCGGGCTGCGGCAAATCCACCCTGCTGCGCATGATTGCCGGTCTCGAAGTCATCACCGACGGTGCGGTCGAAATCGGCGGCCGCGTGGTCAACGACCTCGAACCCAAGGACCGCGACATCGCCATGGTGTTCCAGAACTATGCGCTCTATCCGCATATGACGGTCGCCACCAATATGGGCTTCTCGCTCGAGCATCGCGGTGCCTCCAAGGCCGAGATAGCAGAGCGCGTCAAATGGGCCGCCGAAATCCTTGGCCTGGTGCCCCTGCTCGATCGCTATCCCCGCCAGCTTTCCGGAGGCCAGCGCCAGCGCGTCGCCATGGGCCGCGCCATCGTGCGCAATCCGCAGGTCTTCCTGTTCGACGAACCCCTCAGCAATCTCGACGCCAAGCTGCGCGTCGTGATGCGCGGCGAGATCAAGGGCCTGCACCAGCGCCTCGGCGTCACTACCGTCTATGTCACCCACGATCAGGTGGAAGCCATGACCATGGCCGACCGCATCGTGGTGATGAATGCCGGCCGGGTCGAGCAGATCGGCGCCCCGCTCGACCTCTATGACCGCCCGGCCAACCTTTTCGTCGCCGGCTTCATCGGCTCCCCCGCCATGAACCTGATCGGCGGCGAAATCACCGAACAGGGCTTCGTGGCAGCCGGGGTAACCCTGCCGCTGCCATCAGGCACCGCCGCAAGGGGCAAGGCCACCTATGGCATTCGCCCGGAACACCTTATTCTGGCCGATGACGGCGTGCCCGCCACCGTTACCCTGGTCGAACCCATGGGCTCCGAAACCCAGGTCACCATGACCCTGGGCGAACACAGGATCATCGGCGTCTTCCGCGAGCGGCTGTCCGCCCGCCCCGGCGAAATCATCCATGTCCGGCCCGATCTCGCCGCTATCCACCTCTTCGACACCGAAACCGGCGCACGGATCGGCTGATGTATCCCGAAACCAAGCTCTACCGCGCTCTGACCGGCGGCGCCTTTCCCGTCATCGTCTCGCTGGCCCGCCACGATCTGGATCTGGCCAAGGCGGCGCTGGATGGCGGCGCCTTCGCGCTCAAGACCCATCTCAACGCCTATCATCGCGCCACCGGCACGACCTTTGGCAGCTTCGCCGAGGAACGCCCCTTCTTCGAGCAGTTGGCCAAACTCGGCTGCACGCTCCTCGTCATGGCCGGCCAGGAAACCGTGCCTTCACCCGAGGAGATGGAGGCTCTGGCCACCCTCGGCTTCGAAGGCTTCAACGTCTATATCGACCACCTGCAACCGCACCTGCTGCAATCGCGGCTCCGCCCCATGCCGGCTTTGTCCTCCGACAGCACGCCGGAAGATATTGCCCGCATCGCCGCCATTCGCGGCTGCATCATCGAAGCCTCGATCATGCCCTTCGAGCGCTATCGCACCGCCATGACCGATGCCGATCTCGCCCGCTACCGCCAGATCGCCGAAGCGGTGGACATCCCCGTCATCGTCCCCAGCCAGCTCAACCTCACGCCAACAGATGCAGCCAAGCTGCGCCAGGCCGGCATAGCTGCACCCCTGCTGGGCGCCATCGTCACCGGCAACACACCGCAATCCGTGCGCGCGGCCGTGAGCGCTATCGCTTCGATCTAGCCCCATGCCCACCCTCCCCCTTGAGGGGAGGGTAGCGTCGCTAGGCCCGAAGGGCCGTAGCAGAGCTAGGGAGGGGGGTGGCCTTAAGGATCGCAGAAACGCTTCAGGGCGCCGTCACGATATTATCCCGCCCACTCAGCACCAGCGCCGCATCGGCACGCGCCAGCGTCACCAGCGTCAGCCCCGCCGCTGCGGCCCGCTCGGCCGCCAGTGTAGTCGGCGCCGAAATGGTCACCAGCATCGGGCAGCCCGCCCGCACGGTCTTTTCCACCAGTTCATAGCTGCACCGCGCCGTCAGCAGGAAAAACCCCGTCCCCGGATCGATCGCCTGCCACGCCAAGGCGCCGATGAGCTTGTCGAGCGCATTGTGCCGGCCCACATCCTCGCGCGCCATCACGATGCTGCCATCGGGCAGGCAGAACGCCGCCCCATGCACCGCACCGGTTTCCCGGCTGAGCGGCTGGTGCTCCGACAACCCCTCTAGCGCCCGCGTGATAGCCTGCCGATCTACGCTGATGCGGGCGGCGACTGGGGGCAGGGGGCGCAACACCTGTTCGATATTGTCGATGCCGCAGAGCCCACAACTGCTTTCGGTGACCCGCGTCCGCGCTCGCGCCATCGCTTTCTGCGCGCCATCAGGCGGCAGGTTCAGCCGTACCACGAACCCGCCCTTCACCGCATGGGCCTGCACGTCGAGAATATCCGCCGGCCCCGTCGCAAGTCCCTCGCTCAGTGCAAAGCCGGTGGCATAGTCCACCAGGTCCGCCGGCGTCGCCATCATGACGGCATAGCCGATGCCGCACACATCGAAGGCCACCGGCGCCTCGACCGGCACATTGCGGATGATCCTCGCATCGCCCTGCGGCCCAAGCCCCAGCCCGAGCCGATCCAGCGCGGTCTCGACCGCCCGCCGCCCCTCTGCCTCCAGCGGCCTGTCCATCAGCCGCCCTGCACCACGCGCACCGGTACCGATTTGGCCGCCGGCGTGCCGCTGATGCGGTCGTAATAGTCGAGCGGCAGCAGTGGATTGAGCTCGGGGTAGTAGCCGGCCACCGCGCCGCGCGGCATCGGATAGTCGAGCACGGTCAGCCCAGCGATCCGCCGCTCGACGCCATCGGTGGCGATGGTTTCGAGCGCAATCTTCTGGCCCGATTCCAGCCCACGCGCCTTGCGGTCCTCTTCATTCATGAACAGCACCATGCGGTCATTATAGACCCCGCGATAGCGGTCATTATAGCTGTAGATCGTGGTGTTGAACTGGTCATGCGAGCGCACTGTGGCCAGGCGCAGCATAGTGTCATCCTCGATCACCGCATCGACATGCAGGCCCTCGAACAGCAGGAAATTGGCCTTGCCGCTGGGCGTCGGCCAGACGCGCCGGCGCGGCGGAATGTCGAGATGAAAGCCCCTAGGCGCTTTGATGCGCTCGGAGAAATCGGCATAGATTTGCGGATAGACATCGGCGATCCTGTCGCGAATGGCGTCATAGTCGTCGATATAGCTGGCCCAATCCACCTTGCTGTCGGGCAGTGTGGCCATCGCCATGCGGCAGACGATCTCCACCTCCGGCATGCAATCGGGACTTGCCGGCTCCAGCACGCCACGCGATGCCGTCACATTGGACATCGAGTCCTCGATGGTGATGAACTGCTCGCCGGCTTTGGTCCGGATATATTCCGAGCGCGCCACCACTGGCAGGATCAGCGCATCGCGCCCATGCACCAGATGCCCGCGATTGAGCTTGGTGGCGATGCCCACCGTCAGCGCCAGCTTCTGCATCGCCGCATAGGCCTGCTCGGTATCGGGCACCGCGCGGACGAAGTTGCCGCCCAGCCCGATGAACACCTTGGCCTGGCCGTTTCTCATCGCCTCGACCGATTCCACCGTATGGTGGCCATGCTCGCGCGGTGGCTCGAACCCGAACACGTCACGCACCCGGTCGAGATAGGCCTGGCTCGGCTTCTCGTCGATCCCCACCGTGCGGTCGCCCTGCACGTTGGAATGGCCGCGAATGGGCGAAATGCCAGCGCCGGGCCGGCCGAAATTGCCGCGCAGCATCAGCAGGTTGGCAATCTGCTGCACCATGCGCGATCCCTGCTGGTGCTGGGTTATGCCCATGCCGTAGCAGATCATGGTCGCCTTGGAGCGAATGTAGATTTCGGCGCAGCGCCTGATCTGTTCTTCCGAAATACCCGAGACCGCTGATATCTCCGCCCAGTCCTGCGCCATGGCATCGTCGCGGATGGCCTCGAATCCCAGCGTATGCTCGGCGATGAAGTCGCGATCGATGATGGCCTCGCCCGCCGCCTCGCGCTCGAAGATCACTTTCATCATGCCCTTGAGCAGCGCCAGATCGCCGCCGATGCGGATATGCACGAATTCGCTGGCAATGGGTGTCGAGCCCATCGTGGCCATCTGCACCACGTCCTGCGGCTCGGTGAAGCGGATCAGCGCCCGCTCCGGCATGGGATTGACCACCACGATGGGCACGCCGCGTTTGCGGGCTTCCACCAGGTTGGTCATCATCCGCGGCGCATTGGTGCCGGTATTCTGCCCGATGATGAAGATCGCGTCGGTATGCTCGAAATCCTCGATCACCACCGTGCCCTTGCCCACTCCGATGGAGTGCGGTAGCCCGCGGCTGGTCGGCTCGTGGCACATATTCGAGCAGTCGGGGAAATTGTTGGTGCCGAACTCGCGCACGAAGATGGAATAGAGAAAGGCAGCCTCGTTGGGCGTGCGGCCCGACGTATAGAATTCTGCCTCTTGGGGACTCTCGAGCGCTCGCAAATGCTGGCCGACCAGCGCAAAGGCCTCGTCCCACGAACAGGGCACATAATGGTCGCTCGCCGCGTCATAGCGCATCGGCTCGGTGAGCCGTCCGTGCATTTCCAGCTCATAGTCGGACTGCGCCATGAGTTCGCTGACGGAATGCTGTTCGAAGAATTCCCGCGTCACCCGGAATTTGGTCGCCTCATGCGCCAGCGCCTTGGCGCCGTTCTCGCAGAATTCCAGCGTCTTCTTGCATTCCGGGTCGGGATAGGCGCAACTCGGGCATTTGAAGCCGCCGGGCTGGTTCATGGTCAGCAGCGCCCGCGAGCCCTTGCCGACCACGCTCTGCTCCATCAGCACCTTGGCCGTCGCCGCCGCTGCACCCCAGCCGCCGGCGGGGTGATTATAGGTCTTGTAGCGGGGCTGCTTGTCGCTCACTGTTCCGATCCTCGATGCGCTCCGAACACTAGAGCATAGGGGAGGGCGCCCTTCCATGGCCAATATGTCGGGTCGGAGCGCCGAAATCCTCTGCTTCGAACGCGCGGCATGGCGCAAACGGAAACTACAAAACAGGCGACAGACGCAAAATCATCGCAAAGCGCATTGTCTACGCAGCCGGTGGACATTATGAACATTCTATATGACGACCAGTTCACCGCCTGACGCGGCAACCACCGGAAGACGCAAGTGACCGATCAAGGCAGATCCTCCGTAACCATCATTGGCGGTGGTGCCAGCGGCGTATTGCTGGCGGCGCATCTCCTGCGTGATCCCGACGCCGACATCGCCGTGACCCTGCTGGAACGGCGCGGCGAGTTCGGTCAGGGCGTGGCCTATTCGGCCAGTCAGCGCGACCACAAGGTCAATGTGCCCGCCCGCGGCATGAGCGCCTTTGCCGACGATCCCGACCATTTCTGGCGCTGGCTGCAGGCGCAGAACTATCCCAGCCCCACCGGCTCCTGGGTCTTCGTGCCGCGCCGGCTCTACGGCACCTATCTCGAACATGTGCTGGGCGAAGCCGCGCGTTTGCGTCCCGGCCGTCTCACCGTCCAGGCCGACGAGGCCGTGGCGGTGCGGCAAGGCGCGGCCGGTGTCGAAACCGTGCTCGCCAACGGCACCACTATTACCAGCACCCATGCTGTGCTGGCGGTGGGTCACGAGACTCAGCCGGCCCGCGGACGCGGCATCGCCGTGCGCATCGGTTCGGCGGAAGATACCCCGCTCGATCCAGATGCGCCGGTCATGATTCTGGGCTCCGGCCTCAGCATGGTCGATACCTGGCTGTCGCTCGCCCAGATCGAGCATCGCGGCCCCATCCTCGTCGTCTCGCGCAATGGCTTCCTGCCCAAGGGCCACCGCGATGTCCCGCCGCTGCCGATCGACGAAGCCGACGTGCCTTTCGGCACCAGCCTGCCGCATTTCCTCACCTGGTTCCGCACGCTGGTCGCCGATACCGAGGCCAAGGGTGGCGACTGGCGTAGCGTCATCGACGGGCTGCGCCCCTTCAACCAGCGCATCTGGCAGAGCTGGACCGAGCGCACCAAGCGCCAGGCTTTGCGTCATCTCCGCCCCTGGTGGAACATCCATCGCCACCGCTTGCCGCCCGAACAGCATGAGCGCCTGAGCGCGGCCATTGCCGGCGGACAGGTCGAACTCATCGCCGCCGAATTCGTCGGCATCGAGCGCCATGGCGCCGACGTCCGCGCCACGATCCGGCCGCGCGGACAGCAGGATCGCCAACCGATGGACGTCGCCCGCGTCTATGATTGCGGCGGCGTCACGGTCGATGTGGAAACCAGCTCCAATCCCATCATCCGCGACCTCATCGCCAGGGGCGATGGTCGGCCCGATCCGCTGCATATCGGTCTCGATGTCGACGAAAACTGCTTCGTCATTGCCGCCGACGGCAAGACCTCGGACCACCTGCTGGCCGTCGGCCCGCTCACCCGCGGTCGCTTCTTCGAGATCGAGGCCGTGCCCGATATCCGCAAACAATGCGCCGATATCGCCCGACGCCTGCTGGAAGGATAAAGCTCTTCGCAGGATGCCGGCTCACCTCCCCTTGAGGAGGTGCGTTTATTTTGATCAGGAGGCTGGGGCTTCCCCCTTCTCCCCTCGTGGGAGAAGGTGCCCGAAGGGCGGATGAGGGGGCACCAAGCGATCCACAAACATTAACGCATGGGATGGCGCGGGCCCCCTCACCCGGAAATCCGCTGAACGCGGATTTCCACCCTCTCCCACAAGGGGAGAGGGGTAACCGGCCTCATGCGTCCAAGCCGCTCTAAAACGGTAGCCCGGTATAATTCTCCGCTAGGCTCTGCTGTGCCGCGACCGAGCCGGCCAGATAGTCGAACTCCGCCCTCTGGATACGCCGGCCGAAGGCCCCGGTTTCCGGGAAGGTATGGAGCAGGCTGGTCATCCACCAACTGAAGCGTTCGGCCTTCCAGATACGATCAAGCACCTTGCTCGAATAGCCATCGATCCCGGCATCCGACTGTTCGCCGAAATGCTTGATCAGCGCATCGGCCAAAGCAGCCACGTCGCTCATCGCCAGGTTCAGCCCCTTGGCCCCGGTGGGCGGCACGATATGGGCGGCGTCTCCGGCCAGGAACAGCCGGCCGAACCGCAGCGGCTCCGCCACGAAGCTGCGCAAGGGCGCGATGGATTTCTCGATGGACGGCCCGGTCTTGAGCGCCTCGGCCGCGGCCGGACTGAGCCGCGCCCGCAACTCGTCCCAGAAGCGGGTGTCGGACCAGTTCTCCACTTTCTCGTCCGTCGGCACCTGCACGTAATAGCGGCTGCGGCTGGGTGAACGCTGCGAGCAGAGCGCAAAACCCCGTTCGTGATGGGCATAGATCAGCTCATGCGCCACCGGTGGTTGATCGACCAACACGCCAAGCCAGCCAAAGGGATATATCCGCTCGAACGTGGTCAGCGCCGCAGCCGGAACGCTGGCCCGCGCCACGCCGTGATAGCCGTCGCAGCCGGCGATGAAATCGCAATCGATCCGTTGCGTCACCCCGTCCTTGACATAGGTGACATAGGGCTTGCCGTCGAAATCGTGCAGGGCGACGTCCCCCGCTTCGTAGATGGTCGTGGCCTGCCGCGCCGCCATCAGGTCGCGCGTCACCTCGGTCTGGCCATAGACCATGACATGGCGGCCGATCAGCGCCTCGAAATCCACGCGCTGGCTGTCGCCATCGAAGCTGAGCTCGACCCCCCTGGTGAATCAGCCCTTCTTCATGCATGCGCGCGCCGGCCTGCGCCCGATCCATCAGCGCCATGCTGCCCTGTTCGAGCACCCCGGCGCGGATGCGCCCCAGCACATAGTCGGCGCTCTTGCGCTCGAGAATAACCGTATCGATCCCGGCCAGTTCGAGCAGCCGCCCCAGCATGAGCCCCGCCGGACCCGCCCCCACAATGACAACCTGACTGCGCACCTGGTTCTCCCATTCCTGGCACCAGCATGCGCGGATCGGGGTAGGTTGGTGAATGGACAGGGTGCGCAATCTCTTGCACTATCCGAACATGAACGAGGTTCCGACATATGCGCTTTACGGCGAGGCGGATGGCGGCCGCCAGCAGGATTGGCTGCATTGGGAAACCATCCAGTCACGCAGTCGCCTGCATGGATATCGCATCGCCCCGCACCGGCATGAGCGCTTCTTCCAGCTCCTGAGCCTCACCGGCGGCTGGGGCCATGTAACGCTCGATGGCACCGGCTTCGATCTCAAACCACCGGTCATCGTCGTGGTGCCGGCGCTGACCGTGCATGGCTACGTGTTCAGCCAGGATGTCGAAGGCGTGGTGGTGACCTTGCTGGAGCGCGACCTGGCCGAAGAGCTCGAGGCGCCGCCGTCAGGGGTGATCGGCATTGGCACAGCCGAGGTAAACGCGGTGCTCGAAACCCTCTTGGCCGAAGCCGACCGGCCGGGCGGCTGGCACGATCTGGCGATGCGCGCCCATATCACCCTGCTGCAGGTGGCCCTGCATCGCGCCCGCAATCTGCCGGCCCCGCGCAGCCGGGGCGCCGCCCGCGCCCGCCTGCATGCCAATGCCTTTCGCGGGTTGGTCGACCGCAAATTCCGCGAAACGCGCCGCATTGCCGATTACGCCGCCGAACTGGGCCTCAGCCAGACCCATCTCAACCGCGTGTGCCGGCAGGAGCTCGGCATTTCGGCCCTCACGCTCATCGAGCGCCGCATCGCCCTCGAGGCGCGGCGGCAATTGCTGTTCTCCACCCTCACCATCAAGCAGATCGGCGCCGGGCTGGGCTATGAGGACCCGGCCTATTTCACCCGCGTGCTGAAACGCGTGCTGGGCGTGACCCCCGCCGCCTTCCGCAACCGGCTGGAAGGCTAGCGCACACCGCCAAAACACCTGCTCCCGGAGACCTCAGGGGAGCCCGTAGAACCACAAGGTCGAACAAGCGGCGCTCGCCCAAGCGCCTCCAGCGCCGCGCCATGCATACCAAACGCCCCACCAACCGCTACACCTCCAGAGACCTCATGGTGAGCCTGTCGAACCACGAGGTCGAGCGAGTGGCGTTCCCCCGCGCGCATCTCTCACGCCCGCTCGCTCCCCTCAACCACGCCAGAACTCCCCAGTAATCACCCTCATATTTGTGCGATATTCGAACAAATGCAACATATCGCACAAATGCCTTGCGAGCCTCGTCCGCCGATGCGTATTTCAGCCCACCACTCACCTGAGGAATTGCCCATGGACAAGACGGTCGCCGATCTTGCTACCGCGGTAGCTGGTATCGAAGATGGCATGGTGCTGATGATTGGCGGTTTCGGCGGCTCCGGTGCGCCGATCGAGCTGATCCACGCTCTGATCGATCGCTACAAGGCCACCGGCAGCCCCGGCAACCTCACGATCGTTAACAACAATGCCGGCAATGGCCGCATCGGCATCGCCGCCATGATCGATGCCGGCATGGTGGCCAGGATGATCTGTTCCTTCCCCCGCTCGGCCGATCCGCGCGCCTTCACCGAAAAATACCTGGCCGGCCAGATCGGCCTCGAAATCGTGCCGCAGGGCACCCTGGCCGAGCGCATCCGCGCTGGCGGCGCCGGGATACCGGCCTTCTATACACCGGCCAGCTACGGCACCGATGTCGCCAAGGGCAAGCCGGTGGCCGAATTCGATGGCAAGCATTACGTGCAGGAACGCTGGCTCAAGGCCGACGCGGCCCTGATCAAGGCCGAACTGGCCGACCGGCTGGGCAATTGCACTTATCGCAAGGCAGCCCGCAATTTTTCCCCGCTCATGGCTGCCGCTGCCACGCTCACCATCGTGCAGGCGACGAAAGTCGTCGAACCCGGCGAGATCGATCCGGAAAACGTCGTCACGCCCGGCATTTTCGTCAATCGCGTGGTGGAAGTGGCCGACGCGAAACAGGAAGAGGCCCTGATGCGTGAAGGAGTTGCATACGCATGACGACCAAGCTCTCCAACGCCCAGATCGCCTGGCGCGCCGCGCAGGACATCGACGACGGCGCCTATGTCAATCTCGGCATCGGCTTCCCCGAAATGGTCGCGAAGTTCCAGCCGCCGGGCAAGCAGGCCATTTTCCACACCGAGAACGGCGTGCTGAATTTCGGCGAAGCGCCGGCCGAAGGCGAAGAGGACTGGGACCTCATCAACGCCGGCAAGAAGGCGATCACCCTGCGCCCCGGCGCGGCCTTCTTTCATCATGCCGACAGCTTCGCCATGGTGCGCGGCGGGCATCTGGATGTGGCGATCCTGGGCGCCTATGAAGTGGCCGAAAATGGCGATCTGGCCAATTGGTCGACCGGCCCCAAAGGCGTGCCGGCTGTGGGCGGCGCCATGGATCTGGTACATGGCGCCAAGCGCGTCGCCGTTATCACCGACCATGTCACCAAGGATGGTCGCCCCAAGCTGGTGAAGCGCTGCACTCTGCCGCTGACCGGGGTCGGCTGCGTCACCCGCGTCTATACCAGCCTCGCCGTCATCGACATCGAGAATGGCCGCTTCGTACTACGCGAAAAATTGCCCAGCCTCACAATCGAACAATTGCAGGCGGTGACCGGCGGCGAACTGCTCGTTCCCGGCCCTATCGCCGATCTCGTCGCGCCGGAGGTCTCATAATGACGGAAGCCTTTATCTGCGCCTATAAGCGCACCCCCATCGGCCGTTTCGGCGGCTCGCTGTCTGCCGTCCGCCCCGACGATCTCGGCGCCATTCCGCTCAAGGCCTTGATGGAAGCGCATGGCGGCGTCGATTGGGAGGCAGTCGATGACGTGATCTTCGGCAATGCCAACCAGGCCGGCGAGGATAACAGAAATGTCGCCCGCATGAGCTTGCTGCTGGCCGGTCTGCCGGTCGGCGTGCCCGGCACCACCATCAACCGCCTCTGCGGCTCCGGCATGGACGCGCTGATCACGGCCGCCCGCGCCATCAAGTCCGGTGAAGCCGAACTGCTCATCGCCGGCGGCACCGAATCCATGAGCCGCGCCCCCTTCGTGCTGCCCAAGGCCGCGTCGGCCTTTTCGCGCAATGCCGAGATTTACGACACCACCATCGGCTGGCGCTTCGTCAATCCGCTGATGAAGGCGCAATATGGCGTCGATTCCATGCCCGAGACCGGCGAGAATGTGGCCCAGGACTTCGGCGTGAGCCGCGAAGCGCAGGACGCCTTTGCCGTACGCAGCCAGGACAAGGCCGTGGCGGCCCAACAGAGCGGACGCCTCGCCAGGGAAATCGTGCCCGTCACCATCCCGCAGAAAAAGGGCGATCCTGTTGTCGTCGATACCGACGAGCATCCGCGCGCCGGCACCACGGTGGAAACCCTGGCCAAGCTCCGCCCGCTCTTCCCCAATGGCACGGTGACCGCCGGCAATGCCTCCGGCGTCAATGACGGCGCCGCGGCGCTGATCGTCGCCAGCGAAGCCGCTGCCAGGAAATATGGCCTCACTCCCATCGCCCGCATCCTCGGCGGGGCGACGGCTGGCGTGCCGCCGCGCATCATGGGCATGGGGCCGGCTCCCGCCACCAAGAAGCTCTGTGCCCGGCTCGGCCTGTCCCCCGCCGATTTCGACGTCATCGAGCTCAACGAAGCCTTTGCCAGCCAGGGCATCGCGGTGTTGCGCGATCTCGGCATCCCCGAAGACGCCGCACAGGTGAATCCCAACGGTGGCGCCATCGCGCTGGGCCATCCGCTCGGCATGAGCGGTGCCCGCATCGCCGGCACCGCAGCGCTGGAACTGGCTTTGGGCACCGGCAAGCGTGCTTTGGCCACCATGTGCATCGGCGTCGGCCAGGGCATCGCCGTCGCGCTCGAACGGGTCTAGCGGGCGCAGACGGGGAAGCAAGCGCGAACACTCGAAAAGCGACCTGATTCACCCATGTCAGCGCGCCATTGCTTTTCAATGGCTTAGCGCCGCGCTGGCCTATTGCCGCTGCGCTCCGGCCGGCATGGGTGGCGCGCCGTTTGTCCCACGCCTCCCCTTGGCGAAACCGTGCATCGTGTATACAGTTCCCGGACACGTTGGCACCCAACGAGGTCGCAAAGACCCGGCGCCATCACGTCAACGCAGAGGGAGGACTTCATGTTGAAAACGACAGCTTTGGCCATGGTGCTTGGGCTTGGTGTGGCCTGGTCATCAGGCGCCGTGGCGCAGGAAACGCTCAAGATCGGCGTCATCCTGCCCTATTCGGGGCCTTTCGCCGACGCCGCCAACCAGCTCCAGGCCGGCATTGATCTCTATATCGCCGAGCATGGCGACGAGGTTGCCGGCCGCAAGATCGAACTCATCAAGCGCGACACCGGCGGCCCGGCGCCCGACGTTGCCCGGCGCCTGGCGCAGGAACTGGTGGTGCGCGACAATGTCGACATTCTCGCCGGTTTCGCCCTGACGCCCGAGGCTCTCGGCGCTGCCGAAATCGCCACTGAAGCGCAGAAACTGATGGTGGTGATGAACGCCGCCACCTCGGTCATTACCGAACAGTCGCCCTATATCGTACGCACCTCGGTCACCATTCCCCAGGTCAACTACGCCTTCGGCACCTGGGCCTATGAACAGGGCGTGCGCGAGGCCTATACGCTGGTTGCCGATTACGGCCCTGGCATCGACGCCGAAACCTCCTTCGCCAAGGGCTTCACCGAAGCCGGCGGCACCATTGTCGGCGCCGACCGCACCCCGGTCGCCAACCCTGATTTCTCCGCCTATGTGCAGCGCGTGGCCGATGCTGATCCCGAAGCTGTATACATTTTCGTGCCTGGCGGCGCCCAGCCTGCTGCCATCGGCAAGGCGCTGGTCGATCGCGGCCTCTCACCGCCCGATATCAAGGTGCTCGGCCAGGGCGAATTGACTCACCCCGAGGCGCTGGAAAGCATGGGCGAAACCGCCCGCGGCATCATCACCACCTTCCACTATACGCTGGAACGCGACGATCCGCTGAACAAGGCCTATGTCGACGGCTATACCGCCGCCAATAATGGCCGTGAGCCCGACCTGTTCTCCATCGGCGGCTATGACGGCATGCATCTCATCTACGAGGCGGTGAAGGCCACCAATGGCGACACCAGCGGCGATGCCCTGATCGAGGCCGCCAAGGGCATGGCCTGGGACAGCCCGCGCGGCCCCATGTCCATCGACCCGGAAACCCGTGACGTCATCCAGACCGTCTATATCCGCGAAGTCCAGGAAGTGGATGGCGAGCTGCAGAACGTGATCGTGCACGAGATCCCGAATGTGAAGGACCCGCTGCACGGCGCCGCGCAGTAGCTAGCTGTCGCTGAAGCCGGAAAGCCCCGATCTGTGTGTCCCTCCCCCTTGTGGGGAGGGAAGCGAGATAGGACTTAGCTTGCTAAGTCCGTGATCGAGCAGGGTGGGGGTGTCGAGCGTCCCGCAAACTCGGCGTTCGCGGAACCTCCGACACCCCCACCCTTGATCCCTCCCCACAAGGGGGAGGGAGACGACTGAGGCGTCGGTGGAAAACAGTGGGCAAACCTGTCCAGACACCCCAGGCTATGTAAGGTGCGTCGTCCAACATGCAGCATGATCCGGTAGGACCAACTCCATGATCAGCCAGATTGTCATCGTCCTGTTCGACGGCTTCGCCTTTGGCATGTTGCTGTTCCTGCTGTCGGTGGGCCTGTCGGTCACCCTCGGCATGATGAATTTCATCAATCTGGCCCATGGCGCCTTCGGCATGTTCGGCGGCTATGTCGCCGTCACCGTCATGCGCCAGCTCGGCCTGCCCTTCCTCGTCGCCCTGCCTCTGGCCTTCATCGCCATGGCCGTGCTCAGCGTGATGATCGAGCGCACCCTGTTCCGCCGGCTCTACAAGGCCGGCGAGCTCAACCAGGTGCTGTTCACCATCGGCGTGGTCTTCGTCGCCGCCGCGGCCGCCACCTTCATCTTCGGCACCGTGCAGCAGGTCATTATCCTGCCCGACTGGCTGCGCGGCTCGGTCGAAATCGGCGGCATCCGCTTCGGCATCTATCGCGCCTTCATTATCCTGGTGGCGCTCATCATCACTGCGCTTCTGGTCTTCGGGCTGGAGCGCACGCGGCTCGGCGCACAGATTCGCGCCGCGGTGGATAACCAGCGCATGGCGCAGGGTCTGGGGCTCGATGTCGAACGCGTCTTTGCCATTACCTTCGCTTTGGGCTGTGGCCTGGCTGGCCTCGGCGGCGCGCTGGCCGTCGAAATCGTCGGCCTTTCGCCCTCCTTCGGCTTCCAGATGCTGGTCTATGTGCTGATCGTGGTGTCAGTCGGCGGTCTCGGCTCGATATCAGGCTCCTTCGCCGGCGCGGCCCTCCTCGGCATTGGCGACGTGGCCGGCAAGTATTTCTGGCCCGAAATCGGCAGCTTCCTCATCTATCTGCTGCTGGTCGCCATCCTGCTCGTGCGGCCGCTCGGCCTGTTCGGCAAGCGCTAGGGGAGGGGACCATGACCACGCCCGCTCCCGCCCCCGTCGAGATCTCGTGATTGGCTGCGCCGCCGCAGTCGCTGGTCGCCCTTCGAAATCCTGTTCTGGCTGGCAGCCCTGCTGCCCTTCATCCTGTTCCCGACCTATCTGCCGCTGGCCAGCCAGATTGCCATCGCGGCGCTCTTCGCCATTTCGGTCGATCTGATCCTGGGCTATGCCGGTATCGTCACGCTCGGCCACGCCATGTTCTTCGGTCTGGGCGCCTAT
Source organism: Devosia ginsengisoli (assembly GCF_024707105.1). Lineage (GTDB taxonomy): Bacteria > Pseudomonadota > Alphaproteobacteria > Rhizobiales > Devosiaceae > Devosia > Devosia ginsengisoli_A. The sequence continues at coordinate 170,560 of NZ_JANQAJ010000005.1, forward strand.
TTCGCCGGCATCATCAGCGTGCGCGGCTGGGGTGAGCCCATTTCCGGCCTGCTGATGGCCGGCATCTTTGCCGGCGTCATCGGCTATGTCGTGAGCTTCCTCATCACCCGCGTGCAGCATCTGGCGCTGATCATGGTCACGCTCGGCCTGGGCTTCCTCACCTATGAACTGGCCAATGCCATGCCCTGGCTGACAGGCGGCACCGATGGGTTGCGGGGCATCCGCACCTGGCCCATTTTCGGCCAGTTCAAGTTCGATCTGTGGGGCTATACCGGCTATGCCTATGCGCTCGCCGTGCTGTTCCTCTGTTTCCTGCTGAGCCGCCGGCTGGTCAATTCCAGCTTCGGTCTCGCCCTGCGCGGCATCCGCGAAAACGTCAAGCGCATGCCGGCCATCGGCGCCGACCACAAGGGGCACCTGCGGCTGATCTACGCCATTTCGGCATCCATCGCCGGTCTGGCCGGCGCGCTCATGGCGCAGACCACCAATACGGTGGCGCTGGATTCATTGAGCTTCGAGCGCTCGGCCGATGTGGTCGTCATGCTCATCCTGGGCGGCACCGGGCGGCTCTATGGCGCCATTCTCGGCACTATCATCTTCCTCGTGGCGCGCGACCAGTTGGCCGGCATCAATCCGCAATACTGGTATTTCGGCATCGGCATCCTGCTGATGGTGGTCGTGCTGTTCATGCCCAAGGGCATTCTGGGCTTCCTCGCCCGCATCGTGGACAGGCGCAACTGATGGCCGAGCCAGACATCGTATTGCGCGCCGAAGCGCTCCGGAAGAATTTCGGCAAGCTGGAAGTCACGCGCGACGTGGCCCTGGCTTTGCCGCGCGGCGCCCGCCACGCGCTGATCGGCCCTAATGGCGCCGGCAAGACCACGCTGATCAACCTGCTCACCGGCCAGTTGAAGCCCGATGCCGGCCGCATCGAGCTCGAAGGCGGCGATATCACCAGCCTCGCCCCCGCCCATCGCGTGCGGCGCGGCCTCAGCCGCACCTTCCAGATCAATACGCTCTTCCCCGACCTTACCCCCATCGAGGCGGTCACCCTGGCGGTGATGGAGCGCGAGCGGACCGCCGGCCAGTTCTGGAAGCGGCTCGCTGCCCATGGCGACGCCATCGAGGAGAGCTTCACCATCCTCTCCCAGCTCGGCCTGGCCGATGTAGCCACCCGCACCACCCGCACTCTGCCCTACGGCCAGCAGCGCCTGCTCGAAATCGCCCTGGCCCTCGCCACCCGCCCGCGCGTCCTGCTGCTCGACGAGCCCGCGGCCGGCGTACCCAAGGATGAAAGCGCGGCCCTGTTCTCGGTGATATCGGCGCTGCCATCGGATATTTCCGTGCTCTTCATCGAGCACGACATGGATATCGTCTTCAAATTCGCCACCCGCATCATTGTGCTGGTGGGCGGCGGCGTGTTGCTCGAGGCCGATCCCGAAACCGTGCGCAGCGATGTCAGGGTGCGCGAAGTCTATCTGGGGCATGGGCATGGCTGAGCCGCTGCTGGAATTCCGCGATGTCCGCTCCGGCTATGGCGAAGCCGTCGTGCTCGACGGCATTTCCTTCGCCCTGCCGGCCAATGGCAGCCTCGCTCTCCTCGGCCGCAACGGCGTCGGCAAGACCACTTTGCTGCTCACCGCCATGGGCTTCGTCAGCCTGGCCCGCGGCTCAATCCATTGGCGCGGCCAGGACATTTCCCGGCTCGCTCCGCATAAACGCGCCCGGCTCGGCCTGGGCTGGGTGGCGCAGGAACGCGATATCTTCCCCTCTTTGTCGGTCGAGGAAAACCTCACCGTCATCGCCCGCCCCGGCCGCTGGACCCTCACCGCCATCTACGCCCTCTTCCCGCGCCTCGCCGATCGCCGCACCAATATGGGCAACCAGCTCTCGGGCGGTGAACAGCAGATGCTGGCTATCGCCCGCACGCTGATGACCAACCCCGCCGTGCTGCTGCTCGATGAGCCCTTCGAGGGGCTCGCCCCTATCATCGTCGAGGAACTCACCGCCGCCGTCCGCCAGATGGCCGCCGACGAGGGCATCGCCCTGGTGCTGGTCGAACAGCACGCCGAAGTCGCCCTGCGCCTGACGCAGGACGCCATCATCCTCGAACGCGGCATGATCGCCCATCGCGCAAAGTCAGCCGACCTGCTGCGGGATAATGCGACGCTGGAGCGGTATCTGGGGTTGAAGCTGGGGGCTTAGGCTATTCACCTGTCTCCCGCACTCACCCCACACGCGATCGTCACCCTCGGGCTTGACCCGAGGGCACTGGACTTACTCAACGTTCCGCAAGTGCAGACCCCTCGGGTCAAGCCCGAGGGTGACGCGCGGTGGTTGGGTGACGTCCAGCGTCGGCTTACACCGAACCCCAGATCGCCTCGGCCGTCTTCACCACCAGTTCCAGCTTGCGCTTCTGGTCATCCACCGTGATCGCATTGCCCTCTTCCGTGGACGAGAACCCGCATTGCGGCGCGATGCCCATCTGCTCGATATCGGCGAATTTGCCCGCCTCGTCGAATTTGCGGCGCAGGCTGTCGATGTCTTCGAGTTCGCCCACCTTGGTGGTGATGAAGCCGGGCATGACGCGCTTGCTGCCCTTGGGCAGCAGCCGCAGCGGATCGAGCCCGCCGGCGCGCTCGGTATCATATTCCATGAAATAGATATCGACGCCGGTCTGGTTGAACACGGCATCGGCCGCCGGGTCATAGGCGCCTTCGGCGATCCAGGTCGATTTGAAATTGCCCCGGCACATATGCATGCCGATCACCATGTCGTCCGGCCGCCCGTCGATCGCGTCATGCATCATCTTGGCATAGTGCTCGATCAGCCAGTCCGGATCGAGCCCCTGCGCCTGCTTCTCGGCGCGGATCTTGGGGTCGCACAGATAGGCGAAGAAGATGTCGTCCATCTGCAAATACCGGCAACCGGCATCGTAGAACGCCTGAACCGCCTTCTTGTAGGCCTTGGACAGGTCGGCAAACAGCAGCTCGAGATCGTCGCGATAGGGCTTGTGGCCGATATCGTCATTGGCCACGCGGAAATGGCAGCAGCTCGGCCCCGGGATCGAAATCTTCGGCATCACGCTGGTATTGGCCGCGACGAACTTGAAATGCTCGAGCATCGGGTGGTCGGCGGGAAAATCCACCGGCCCGGTAATGGTGGGGAAGATCGGCCTGGTATTGGCGCCCTTGAAATTGTGGCCGGTGGCCACGTCGCGCTCGACGAACTTGAAGCCATCGAGGTCCTGCATGAAATCGTAATGCCAGAACGAGCGGCGGATTTCCCCGTCGGTCACCACAGGCAGGCCCACATCCTGCTGCAGCTTGATGGCGTCGCGGATCGCCGCGTCTTCCACTTCAGCCAGTTCCTCGCGCGGAATGGCCTTCTCGTCATAATAGCGGTGCCGCGCCTCTTTCACCGCCGAACTGCGCAGCAGCGATCCGACATGGTCGGCACGGAAAGGGGGCGGGCAGTGGTCATCGCTGAGTCTCCTGATGCGGCAGTCCTGCCTGTTCGTGTACACAGGCGAGGGCCTGCTCGGCAAGTATCAACGCCGCCTCACCCCTCAATCCGCAGCGAATGTATACGTTGCCCTCAATTGGCTTCCAGCGCCGCTTCGGCTGGCGCATGGCGGTTCATCCACTCGGCCGCCACCTTGATCCCGCCCAGCGGAAACACATGCAACTGGCTGATCAGCCCATGGGGATGGCGCGCCATATAGTCGGCAAACCCGGCCACCACCTCGGTCGGTTCATAGGGCATCAGCAGCCGCGTCACGTCGCGCGCGCGCTTCTGCAACACGCTGACCGACGGGCCCACTCCGCAGCTCAGCGCAAACTGGATCAGCGTCTGCAATTTCGCCGGTCCCGCAATCCCGGCATGAATAGGCAGCGTCACGCCCATATCGGCAATGCGCTCGGCCCATGATGTCACCGCCTGCGTATCGAAGGCGAATTGCGTCACGATGGCCATGTCAGCATCGGTCCGCGCCGAAAAATCCTGCTTGAACATCAGGGCACTGTCCACATTGTCAGTACCCCCGTTCCGATCGATATCCCTGTTACCCTCCGGGTGTCCCGCCACATGCAACCGGGTAAAGCCGAAACGGTCGAACAGCCCGGTCTCGATCAACTGGATGGAGGAGTCGAAATCCCCCGCCGGCTCGGCATTGCCCCCGCCTAACAGCAGCGCCCGGCTGACGCCCGCCTCGTCGCGATAGCGCCTGATCCAGTCTTCCAGCATCGCCTTGTCGGCAATGCCGCGCGCGGGAAAATGCGGCATCACCGCAAAGCCCTCTTCATGCAGCCGCCGCGCCGTCGCCACCATGTCCTCGATATCAGTGCCGGCAATGTGGGCGATATAGACCAGCGTGCCCTCGGGCAGCAGCGCGCGGAAGCTCTCCACCTTGGCCGCGGTGCGCGGCATGACCTCGATGGACCAGCCCGCCATCGCCCCGGCAATGCGCGTCTGCGATGCCGGCACATCCCGGCGCATGTCGAAATTCAGCAATGCCATACCGACCCTCCTCGTCATCATCATGTATACATAGTGATTGCGAGTCGAATCAAGAAGAGTCGAAAAACTGCCGATATTCAGCAAATTACGCCACAAACAGCCGTTGCAACCCCTGATGCGATATCGCATAGTGCATACACAAACCCGCGCATGAGCGAAGCGGAACACGCCGAAAAGGGCGGGCCGCTGCATTGGCGACGTGGGGAGCAGAGGGAGGAAAACCGCATGGTCGAGCCGTGTTTCGATGTCGCCCATCTCGGCCATATCGAGCTCTATACCGACCGGTTCGAGGAAAGCCTCGATTTCTTCACCCGCGTCTATGGGCTGACACCCAGCCTCATCGAGCCCGGCGTCGCCTGGCTGCGCGCCTTCGACGATTACGAGTTCCACACGCTCAAGCTCACCCGCCACCACACGACCGGCATCGGCCATGTCGGCTACCGCACATCGTCGCCCGAGGCGCTGGAGCGGCGAGTCAAGGTGATCGAAAAGATGGGCTGCGCCATCGGCTGGGTCGATGGCGATCACGGCCACGGCCGCGCCTTCCGCTTCACCGATCCCGATGGCCACATTTTCGAGCTCTACTACGACACGCGCGTCTATGAGGCGCCGCCCGACGAGCGCCCGGCGCTCAAGAATATCGCCCAGCGCTATCACGGCCGCGGCTGCTCGCCCCGCCGGCTCGATCATTTCAACCTGCTCGCCAAGGATGTGCGCGCCATCAAAGCCTTCATGACCGAGGCTTTGGGCAGTCGCGTCACCGAAGAAATCCTGCTCGACAACGGGCGCCTGGGCGGCTGCTGGTTCACCGTCAACAACAAGAGCTATGACGTCGCCTATTCGGAAGATCACACCGGCGAAACCGGCCGCTTCCACCACGTCACCTATGCCGTGGATCAGCGCGAGGACATCCTCCGCGCCGCCGATATCTTCCTCGAAAATGGCGTCCATATCGAAACCGGCCCGCACAAGCACGCCATCCAGGGCACTTTCTTCCTTTATGTCTGGGAGCCGGCGGGCAACCGTGTCGAACTGGCCAATGCCGGAGCGCGGCTGATCCTGCGGCCCGATTGGCCCACCGTGACTTGGACCGAAACCGAGCGGAAGAAGGGCCAGGCCTGGGGCCTCAAGACCATCGACACCTTCCACACCCATGGCACGCCCCCGGTGGGCAGGAAGGGCTGACCGCAGTGACCGACTACATTCTCACCCTGCGATGCAGCAATCGCAGCGGCATCGTGGCGGCCGTGGCCGCGCGCATCGCCAGCCATGGCGGCGATATTTTCGAGGCGCACCAGTTCGACGATCCGGCCACTGGCATGTTCTTCATGCGCGTCGGCTTTTCCATGCTCGCGCCCGAGGCCGATTTCCGCGCCGGCATTGCCGCCGAAGTAGCCAGCCTCAAGCTCGATTTCTCGCTGCGCCCGGCCGGCCAGAAGCGCAAGGTCCTGTTCCTCGTCTCCAAATTCGACCACTGCCTGGGCGACCTGCTTTACCGCATGCGCATCGGCGAGCTGCATATCGAGGCGGTGGGCATCGTCAGCAACCATCCACGCGAGGCCCTGAACCTTACCCTGATGGAAGGTATTCCCTATCACCATCGCCCGGTGACGAAAGAGACCAAGGCCGAACACGAAGCCTGGGTCAAAGCCATCATTGAGCAGACCGGGGCCGAACTGGTCGTGCTGGCCCGCTACATGCAGATCCTTTCCGACGATTTTTCCTCGTATCTCGCCGGTCGCTGCATCAACATCCACCATTCCTTCCTGCCCGGCTTCAAGGGGGCAAAGCCCTATCACCAGGCCCATGAGCGCGGCGTCAAGATGATCGGCGCCACCGCGCATTACGTTACCGCAGACCTCGATGAAGGCCCGATCATCTGCCAGGATGTCGAACCGGTCAGCCATGCCGATACGCCCGACGATCTGGTGCGCAAGGGCCGCGATATCGAACGCCGCGTCCTCGCCCGCGCCGTCACCTGGCACCTTGAAGATCGCGTGCTGATCAACAAGCACAAGACTGTGGTATTCCAGCGCTAGCAGGAGGCGCAGGTGAAGATTGGATTCCTCGGATATGGCGAAGCGGCACGGGCCTTTCACGATGGCCTGGCCCGGTCAGTGCTGGCCTATGACATCCTGCTCGATAACGACGACGGCGCCATGCGCGAAGCGATGAAGCTGCGCGGCGCCGCGCCCGTCGCCATCGCTGGCCTCGCCGAAGCCGATTGGATCTTCAGCGCCGTCACCGCCGACCAGAGCCTGTTGGCCGTCGAACCACTGCTGCCCCACCTCCGGCAGGGCCAGGTCCTCATCGACATCAACTCCGTGTCCCCCGGCCGCAAGCGCGAAACGGCAGCGGCGGTCGAAGCGGCCGGCGCGCATTATCTCGACATGGCCGTCATGGCCCCGGTCCATCCCAAAAAGCACGCGACGCCGGTTCTGCTGGCCGGCGCGCCCGCCGAAACCCTGCTGCCGCAATTGCAGGCTCTGGACTTTTCCGCCAGCGTGGTCGGGCCCGAGCCTGGCGCGGCCACCGCCATCAAGATGGTGCGCTCGCTCTTCGTCAAAGGGCTCGAAGCCATCACCGTCGAAACCCTGCTGGCCGCCCACGCCTCCGGTTGCTTTGACGAGATTTACGCCTCGCTCTCTGCATCCTATCCGGGCCTCGACTGGCCCCGCTTCTCAGCCTACCAGTTCGAGCGCACCACGCGCCACGGCCGCCGCCGCGCCGCCGAAATGCGCGAAAGCGGTTTTACGCTCGATGCGCTGGGCCTGCACGGCGCCCTGGCCCGCGAAATCGCCGCCGTGCAGGACGCCATGGGCCAAGCCGGCCCCGGTCACGACGCGCCGCTTGCCGAAACGGTACAATCCGTGCTCGACAAGCGGGCAGGGCAGGGCGGCTGAGTCTCCGCGGTCAGTCCGCCGCCCAGTTGCCATACATGATCGGCATGGTGCCCACGAGCGCCTTGAAGCGGCTCCAGCTCTTGCGCTCGGGCAAGGTCCAGCCCGCCTCGGCCACCGCCGACAGGCGCGGGAACACCAGCCGGTCGAAAATGGCCCGATCGGTCATGCTCTCGCTCCAGATACAGGCCTGGACGCCCAGCAGATGCTTGAGCCCTTGTTCCGACATGCCCTCGCGGCTCTCGAATTCATAGGTTTCCTGCGGGCCCGACCAGCCGGCCCAGCCAGCGCCCGGTTCGGCCCAGGCCACGCCATTGGCCATGTCGAGGTAATAGCGCTGGCCGGGCGACACCACGATGTCATAGCCCCGCTCGGCCAGTTCGGCATTGATCTCCACATTGCGCCAGCCGATGACGAAGGCCTTGTCCTTGTCCACGGCGTCGCCATGCGCGGCCTCTTCCCAGCCGCCGGTAATGGCGCCCTTCTTCTTGATGATCTCATGCACGCGGCGGATGAAGGCGGCCTGGATCAGCGCCGTGGGCGAACCCTCGATCTCGTCGGCCCCGCCATGATTGCCGAGCTGGTTGAACTGGCGCTCATGCTTCTTGCGCATCTCGATGCCGCCGAGCTTCTCGATCATGTCGAGCGCCAGCGGCGATCCCGACCAGGCGGCCAGCGGCACCTCGTCGGCCCCGAGATGGAATATCCCCGCCGGGAACAGCTCCAGCACTTCGTCGACCACCTTTTCGACGAAGGCATAGACCGGCTCATGCGCCGGATTCAGGCTGTTATTGGGAAAGCCCTGCACCGACTGGTATTCGCCGGTCTCGTTGGGGTCGCGCAATTCCGGCAGCGCCTGCAGCGCCGCATAGAAGTGACCCGGCATATCGATTTCGGGGATGACCGAGATGGCGAGGCTGTCGGCCAAGGCCACGATCTCGCGGATGACGGCCTTGGAATAATAGCCGCCCGTCGGATGTGGCCCCGAGCCCAGCAGCGGCGGCAGCGCCTTGCCATGGCCGCGCCACGCACCGATTTCCGTGAGTTGCGGATAGGCATCGATCTCGACGCGCCACGCCTCGTCCTCGCTCAGGTGCCAGTGGAATTTGTTGAGCTTGTTCCACGCCATCAACTGAATGAGCCGGCTGACCTCGGCGCCCGAATAGAACTGGCGCGCCACGTCGAGATGGCAACCGCGATAGGCAAAGCCCGGCTCGTCGGCAATCACGCCGCCGGTCGGAAAAACGAAAGTCTGCGGATATTGCCTGGCCCCACGCAGGACGTGCCCGAGCGTCACCAGCCCATAGAACATGCCCTGCCGCGTGCTGGCTTCCACCGTGGCGCCATTCTCGGCAAAGCTCAGCTCATAGGCTTCCGCGCCCAGCCCTGCCTTGTGGCGGATGGCCACCGGCATGCCGGCTTCCGAGGCCGGACGGACCAGCCCCTCCACCGCAAACAGATCGGCAACGAGCTTGGTAAAGGCCGCCGCGGCTTTCCCGGCATCGCTGCTTTCCGGCTTGAGGTCGAGACCCGGAGGCGCCACACGAGCACCCGTCGTGGCCACCGATTTCGGCCAGGGAATGATCGAAACCGGCACCGGCGCCTTGGCCGGCACCGGGAATTTGGCCGCGCCCTTGAGCAAAGGCGAATTGTGCCCCTTGGCCTGGGTCGGCGCCGTCGCCAGCGTCACGATCGTGCCATCGGCCAGCGCCACATAGCCGCTATTGGCTCCGTCGCTCCAGTGGCGCAGTCCATAGGACAGCCCACGCGCGGTGGATTTCCAGGTCTGGCCCGGCTCCAGCACGAAACCGTCGGGCGGGGCGATCAACGTGTGGTTGGACAGGCGCTTGAGCAGCTTGCCATTTTCCAGCGTCGCATGCGGATCGATGCGCGCCGGCCCCGAAAAAGCCGAGCTGGAAATCGCGGACCGCTGCATCGCCGGTATTGGTCAGCTCGATCCCATAACCGAGCGGTTCGCCATCCTTGGCAGGGGTCCAGGTGGTGACGAGGGAAAAGGCGATGGTCATGGGGAAAACTCGTTCTATCGGTAGGGCTCATCCTGAGCTTGTCGAAGGACGAGGCCGTGGCAGGATCGGGCTGCGACCTCGTGGTTCGACAAGCTCACCATGAGGTCTAGGATGGGAAGGCCGGTCGCTAATCCCCCAGCGGCTGGGCGTCGTCGCCGTCGCGGTTGACGACGAGCTGGTGCTTGATGCGGCGCATGCTGGCAATGGCGGGCGAACCCAGCCGCGTGGCGACGGTCTGGGCGAGAATGTCCACCGCGGCGAGCAGCGCATAGCGGCCGGGCGTCGGCCGCAATATGTCCGGATTATCGCGCCGGTCGATGGGCAGCAGAATATCGGCCTGTTCGGCCATGGATGAATGCGAGCGCGTGATGACGATGCGCGTATGGCCATATTCACCGGCCACGCTCATCGCCCGCACCAGCGGCAGGTTGTTGCCCGAAAGCGAGAAAGCCAGGATGGCCGTCCCCGACGGCGAGGAGGCCGCCCGCATCATCTGCACCTGGTGGTCGGTGGATGAGGCGATCTTGAGGCCCAGCCGGAACAGGCGAACCTCGGTTTCGGTCGCCACCATGGATGATGAGCCGCCCGAGCCGAAAGCCAGCACGAAACCCGCCTTGACGATGCTCTCGGCAGCGCGCTCCACCGCATCGAAATCGAGATGGTCGAAGGTCTCGTAGATGGTCGACTGGATGCCGTTGACCACGCCCTGCGCGATTTCCCGCACGCTGGACGGGCCGGCGGCCGGGGCGAAATAGCGCTGGCCGACAAAGCGCGACTGGGCCAGCCGCACCTTGAAATCGGCATAAGAGTCGCAGCCCAGGCGCCGGCAGAACCGGGTGACCGTGGGCGGGGACACATCGGCCTGCGCCGCCAGGTCGACAATGCTCATCTTGAGCACGCTGTCGACATCGGCCAGCACGATTTCGGTCAGGGCGCGTTCGGAGCGGGTGAACTCGTTTTTCTCGGTCTGCAGCAGGCCGACAATGTCCAGCATGATTCCCCTCCGTGGCGGTCGCGATGGCTCAGTAGACCGCCAGCCCCGCCTGGTCAAAGAGGTGGACCTGATCCAGCGCGAAGCTAATATCGAGCTTCTGGCCCTCGGGCACGCTGGGGTCGCCCTCGAACAGGCCGATGAAATTCTCGCCACCCGGCAGCGTCGAATAGGTGACCGTATGGATGCCGAGCTGTTCGACGATATTGGGCGTCACCGACAGGGTGAATTCGCCCTCGCGCCGGTCCAGGTTCAGGTGCTCGGGGCGAATGCCGATAGTGACGGTCTGGCCCGCAATGGCCTTGGACTGGCGCGGCAGGCTGATCGTCCCCAGTTCGCCCAGGTCGACCACGGCGGTCGTGCCATCGGCCGAGCTGACAGTACCGTTGATGAAGTCCATCTTGGGCGAGCCGATAAAGCCGGCAACGAACAGGTTGTCGGGCTTGTGGTAGAGTTGGAGGGGCGAGCCGATCTGGGAAATCGTGCCGGCATCGAGCACCACGATCTTGTCGGCCATGGTCATGGCCTCGACCTGGTCATGGGTGACGTAGATCATGGTCGAGCCGAGCCTTTTGTGCAGCTCCATCAATTCGATGCGCATCTCCGAACGGAGTGCGGCATCGAGATTGGACAAAGGCTCGTCGAACAGGAAAATCCGCGGCTGGCGCACGATGGCGCGGCCGATGGCGACGCGCTGGCGCTGGCCGCCCGAAAGCGTGCCGGGGCGCTGCTGCAGGCGGGATTCGAGCTGCAGCACCTTGGCCGCGGCATCGACGCGTTTGTCGACCTCGGCCTGGGGCAGGCGCTCGACGCGCAGCGGAAAGGCGATGTTTTCGTAGACGGTCATATGCGGGTAGAGCGCGTAGCTCTGGAACACCATGGCGATGCCGCGCTGCACCGGGGGCAGGTCGTTGACGATGCGGCCGCCGATCTCGATCTCGCCGGCGCTGACCTCTTCGAGGCCCGCAATCATGCGCAGCAAAGTGGACTTGCCGCAGCCGGACGGGCCGACAAAGACCACGAACTCGCCTTCGGAAACCTCGAGGTCGATACCCTTGATGATATGGGCCTCGTTGAAGGACTTTTCCACGCGCTTGAGGCTGAGTTCGGCCATTCTTCGTCTCCGGTCGGCGGGGCTGTCCCGCGGGCAGGCAAAATCAGGGTGCCGCCGCCATCCCGGAGGACGGCGACGGCGGGAGGATCCTACTTGTACTGCTCGAGTTCGCCGGCAGCCTTGGTGAGGGCGGCGGCAGGCTCGGCGGTACCGGTCACGACGGACTGGACCATTTCGATCATCACGTTCTGCAGGCCGACATAGTCGGTCAGTAGCGGCTCGGGACCACCGAATTCGATACCGTCGAGGAAGGGCTTCCAGGCGGCATCCGAGGCGATCAGCTCATCAGTCTGCGGCTGCAGCGGACGCAGCGGGGTCAGGCCCTGGGCCATTTCCGCATCCCACTGGCGGGTGCCTTCGGTGATGTACTTGGCCAGGCTGATGGCCTGCTCTTCGACGCCCGTGCCCTTGAACACGGCCAGCGAGTCGGTGATCAGCAGCGTGCCGGGACCCTTGGCCGACGGGCCGAGCGGCAGCGGGGCGACGCCCCAGTTCATGCCGGCTTCATTGGCGAGGTTGCCCGCGTTGAACGAGGCATGGATCATGCCCAGCGTACCGTCGAGCCAGATGGCGCGGACTTCGTTCTGTTCGTAGGCGGTCGGGCCTTCTTCCGAATAGGCCGAGATGTCGCGCAGGGCGGTCAGGGCTTCCAGGTTCTGCGGGCTGTCGAGCACGATATTGCCGTCGGCATCGATCACCAGGCCGTCATTGGTGTAAACCCAGTGGAGGAACTGGTGCATGGTGTTGTCGAAGGTCTTGGCGACCACACCGAACCCGTCGAAATCGGTATTGTCTTCGATCTGCTTGGCGAAGGCGATCTCTTCTTCCCAGGTGGTGGGGGGAACTTCGGGGTCGAGGCCGGCGGCTTCGAACACGTCCTTGTTCCAGAACAGGGCCTTGGTCGAGAACGCGACCGGAATGCCCCACTGCGTGCCGTCGAAGGTCACGGTCTCGGGAACGTAATTGTAGTAGCCGGCCTTTTCCTCATCGGTCATCGGAATGGGAACGATGAGGTCGTTGAGGGCGAATTGCTTGAGGGTACGCGAGCCGACATAGGCCAGCGAGACCGGCGTGCCGGCGGCGGCGAGGGTGGTCACCTTGTCCTGGCACTGGCCCCAGCCGACGATTTCGGGCTGGACGTCGAAGCCGGGATTGGCCGCTTCCCACTCGGCGATGTAATCCTCGTAGCCGGCCGTCAGCGTGTCACCGCAGTTGATGAAGCTGATCACCTGGTCCTGGGCAAAGGTAGCGGGGGTCGCACTGGCCAGGGCCAGAAGCGATACCGCCGTCAGTCCGATAGTTTTTTTCACGTTAGTCTCCCTTGATTGCGCGTCCGAAGACGCTGTCCCCGGCCGGGATCATAGCCCCGGCCGTGAAGGCACTACTGCTTCACGGCACCGGCTGTGAGGCCGGCGACGAGATAGCGCTGCAGGAACACGATGACGATCATGACCGGCAGGATTCCGATGAAGCTGGCTGCCATCAGCTCGTTCCAGATCACTTCCTGCTTGCCGAAGAAGGCGAACAGGCCGATGGGCAGCGGCATGAACTCGCTGCGCGAGTTGAAGGTCAGGGCGAAGATGAACTGCTGCGCATAGGCGCCGATGAAGGTCATGATGGCGACCACCACGATGCCGGGCATGGCCAGCGGCAGTACCACGCGGCGCAGGGTATAGAGCCGGCTGGCGCCATCGACCCACGCCGCCTCGTCCAGCTCCCGCGGAATGCGCATCATATAGGTGCGCAGCAGCCAGATGGATGACGGGATGAGGAAGGCGGCGCCCGGCACGATCATCGCCCAATAGGTATTGAGCAGGCCCATGGTCCGCATCAGGCGGAACAGTGGGATGAGCAGCACCGCGCCCGAGAACATGTTGACCGCCAGGAACCCGCCCAGCAGGATCCCCGACCCGCCGAACTGGAAGCGGGCGAAGGCATAGGCGGCCGGCACCACGACGGCGATGACGATCAGCGTGACCACGGTCGAGATGAAGAACGAATTGAAGATGTAGAGCGCCAGCATGGGCACCGATTGCCACATGGTGAAATAGGCGTCGAACGAGCCGTTTTGCGGGATGAAGTTGTAGGGCGTGGAGAAGAGCTGGCTCAGCGGCTTCAGCGACACCAGGAAGCCTTCGATGAATGGCGCCAGCACGAAGAAGAGGAATACCGCCATGCCGGCATAGAGCAGCACGATCTCGTACCACTTGTAGCGGTCGATCATCGGCCTGCCGGAGCGGCGCCCGCGCGGGGCGGTCCTGGCCATGGCCTGCGTGGTGGCAGACAGGGACGAGGTCCCCGCCGCGGCTTCGGTGGTGCGGGCGACATCGCTCATTTGGCTTCTCCCTGCTGCAGCCTGCGGACGGCGCGGAAATAGACGATGCAGAACAGCGTGACGAAGAGTGAGATGACCACGGCGCGCGCGGCGCCCTCGCCATATTTGCGGCTGCCCATGGCGGTGTTGTAGGTGTCGATGATCATCGTGGTGGTCGAACCGGAGGGGCCGCCGCGGGTCAGGATGTAGATGATATCGAAGGAATTGAAGGTGGCGATGAGCGAGAGCAGGCTCATGGTCAGCAGCGCCGGCACCAGCAAGGGCAGGGTGATCTTGCGGAAGCGGTAGAAGCGGCCGGCGCCATCGGTCCAGGCGGCCTCGTAAAGGTCCTTGGGCACCGATTGCATGGCGGCCAGCATATAGATTGTGACCATGGGCACGCCGATCCACACGTCGGTGACGATGGTGGCCCAGAAGGCGCTGTCGCCATAGGCCAGGATGGGCCAGGGTTTGCTGAGCAGGCCGAAATTCTGCATCAGCCCCGAAATCATGCCGAACTGGCCGTTATACATCCACGCCCACATATAGATGCCGATCGCCATGGGCACGATCCAGGGCGGCATGGTGAGGATGCGGAACACCGATTGTCCGGGAATGGCGGCATTGAGCAGCGAGGCGCCCAACGTGCCGATGATCATTTTGGCGGCGACCGAAAAGAAGGTCCAGATGAAGGTGCGCAGGATGATTTCGGTGAAGTTGCCGGCCCCGAAAATGCGCTCGTAATTGGCCCAGCCGACGAAATCATAGGTTGGGCGCAAAGCCGCATTGGTGAAGCTGAGCACCACCGTATCGAACAGCGGATAGGCGACGATGATCAGGATATAGATGAGAGCCGGAGCCAGGAGGGCCAGTGCGAAGAGGGAAGCGCTGCGGGTGCCGGTCATCTCTCTTCTCCTCAGTTCGCTCGCCCGAGGGCAACATCGAATTGCTGCCAGATCGGGGCCATGTCGATAACGGAGCGGGTCCGCATCGCCTGGTCCATGGTCAGGGCCAGCAGCCCCGCCTCCAGTGCATCGGTGACCGATACCGGCAGCGCCGCGCCCTCGATCATGTGCTTGAGGATATCCTCGGCCATCTGCTCGTCCGCACCGTAATGCTGGCTCAACCCGCCGGTCTTGTAGGTGGCGTCGATCAGCCGCTCGGAGGTGCGGCTGTCGGTGACGCGGAAGAAATTGCGGATGAAGTCGCCCTCGGCCATGCCCTGCGCGCCCATCACGGCAAAGCGCCGGAAGTCGTCGGGCACGTTGAGATTGGTGTGGAAGGTCAGCGCCGCGCCGTTTTCGTACTGCACCATGGCCGTCTGGAAATCGATGATGTCGCCATCGCTGTCGAACACCTTCTCGCTCCCCATCCAGCCACTCGGCTTGCGGTGATAGACTTCCATGTCGTTGATGCCTGACGCGGCCGGGGCATTCTTGGGCACGAAGGTGCGGCGGCCGCCGAAGCTCGACACATAGCGCGGCCGGCAGCCCATGACCCCGTTATAGAGGTCGAGGTCGTGGCAGCACTTTTCCAGCATGAAGCTGCCTGAATAGCGCTCGTAGCGGCGCCAGTCGCGCATGAAGAAGGCGCCGTGATAGGGCGGAATATGCTCTGACGCCTCGATGGCGGTAATATCGCCCAGCATGCCGTCGGCCTGGGCCTTGCGCAGGTCGACATAGAGCGGCGCATAGCGCAGCACCAGGCCCACCATGAGATTGTCCGAGCCGTATTGGGCGATGAGCCGGGCCAGTTCCATGGTCTCCTCGACCGTGGTCACGACAGGCTTTTCGGTGAAGATCTTCATGCCGCGATCGAGGCCGATGCGGATGTGCTCGAGATGGAGATGGTTGGGCGAACCCACCATCAGCAGGTCCAGCTCTTCATTGTCGAGCAGCGCGTCGAGCGAGTCATATTGCTTGCCGACGGAAATGCCGTGTTCGGTGGCATAGGGCAGGCCGGCCGGAGCCGGATCGACATAGCCGGCAATGGCAAAATCCGGCCGGGCGGCGGAGAAGACCCGCGCCAGATAGCCCAAACGATAGCCGAGGCCGATAATGCCTACCCGCATGAATTTCCTGCCCTGTAATGCCGCCAATCTCTTTCGGATCGGTCGGGAATTCTGTAAACGATTTTCAAGATTAGGATCGTTCCGAAAGTAATGTCAACACGAATTCGTCACACATTCAATACCAATTTAAGCCACCCCCGCGATTTGTGCAAAATAGCGTCATTCTGCCGAATTTCCGGGCGTTTATATCGAGTTCATTGATTCTTCCGATGTGGACAAGCGCCGATAAAACGGGCAGCATGTCGAAATTGGTATTCATCTGGCTTCTAATCGGCGCTTTCACACTGATGACATCAATGAAAATTTGGAACACAAATACGGCCCTATTGGCGGGGACGCGGAGTCGCCGCCGGATCGGAACCCCACGAGAGCTTTCATGAGCAGCACCAATCCTTTCCCCAACGATCCCGACCGGGGTGCCATCTGGACCATGCTGGTGGAGCGCGACATCGCCGCCTTCGTCGCCGCCGACTGGAGCATGGTCGATGGCGATTTCATCAGGGAGGGCTTCCTGGGCATCAATGGCGGAAAATCCGGCAATCCCGACGACTGGCGCATCAGCTTTCCCACGCTGGAAGCCTATCGCGACGACTGGATTCGCCAGGCCAGGGAGAGCCAGAAACTCGACTATGCCGAGGACGTGCTTGAGGGCATCCACCGCGCCACCAGTCTCACCGAGATCGAGATCAGCGGCGACATCGCCATCGCCCACAAGAAGTTCGACGGCTCCATCGCCCTGAGCGACGGCGGCAAGGACACCCTCAACTGGCAGACCCTCTACTTCTGCCGCAAGGTTGATGGCGTGTGGAAACTCACCGGCTTTGCCGGCTATCTGCCCTATCCGATGGGGAAGGCCTGAGTGGAGTCTCCCTCTCCCCTTGTGGGAGAGGGATAGGAAATCCTCGTTCAGAGGATTTTCGAGGGGTGAGGGGGGCTGCGCCCACCCATGCTTCAATGTTGACGGAAGGCTCAGCGCCCCCCTCATCCGCCCTTCGGGCACCTTCTCCCACGAGGGGAGAAGGGAAGATTGCCAAACCGAAACACCGAGCCACCCCGATGTCCCTCCTCTCCCCCCAACGCCTCACCATGCTGGTCTTCTTCCTGCAGCCGATTGCTTTCGGCTCCTGGCTGCCGCGCATTCCCGATGTGCAGCAGGCGCTGGGCCTGGGCCCGCAGGGGCTGGCCATCGCCCTGCTCGGCCTGCCTTGCGGCACCTTGCTGACCCTCCCCTTTGCCGGTCCACTGGTCGGCAAGATCGGTCCGCGCATGGCGATCCTCGCCGGCTTCGTGCTCTATTCCATCGCCGCCAGCCTGCCGGCCTTCGCCATGAACCCGGTCATGCTCTTCGTCGCCCTGATGCTGGCGGGATCGACCATTTCCTTCGTGGAACTGGGCCTCAACGTGCAGGCCGACGCGGTGGAAAAAGCCACTGGCTCCGTCATCATGACCACTTCGCACGGCTTCTGGTCAGTCGGCATCATGGTCGGCAGCCTGATCGGCTCCGGCCTCGCCGCCCTTGGCCTCGAAGCGAAATGGGCCATTATGCTCGTGGCCGTTGTCGTACTGCCAGTGGCGCTCATCGTGTCCAATGCCCTGCCGGTCCTGGCGCCCGAGGCGCCCAAAAGCGAGCACCAGCGCTCGGTCTGGGCTTTCCCCAGTTGGGCTCTCCTCGGCATCTGCTTCTTCGTCTTCGGCATCACCATGACCGAGGGCGCCATGGCCGACTGGTCGGCGATTTTCCTGCGCGACGCGCTGGGCGCCGAAAGCGGCATTGTCGGGCTGGGCTATTCGGTCTTCGCCATGATGGTGGCAGCCGGCCGCTTCGGCGGCGATACGCTCAAGCGGCGCTTCGGCGCGGTCAATACGGCCCGCATCTGCGGCGTGCTGGCGGTCGCCGGCGCGGCGATCCTCTTCATTTCACCCAATACGCCGGTTGCCTTGTTCGGCTTCGCCATCATCGGCCTCGGCGTCTCCGTCGGCTTCCCGCTGGCCGTCACGGCTGCGGCCAGCCTCACCGATCGCACCGCCTCGGCCAATGTGGCCATCCTCAGCTTCGTCGCCCTGCTGGGCTTTCTCGTCGGCCCGCCGGTCATCGGCTTCGTCGCCGAACATTTCGACATGCGGCTGGGCATTGCCTGCCTCGTGCCGGTGCTGCTGGTCAGCCTGCTGCTGACAGGCCGGCTGGCGACCAGAAAGCCTGCCCCAACAGCCAATCCCGAAGCCGAAATTCCCGGAGTGCTCTGATGCGCATCGCCGTTGCCGGGCTGCATACCGAATGCAGCACCTACAATCCCGTCCTTGCCCGCGAAGCCGATTTCCGCGTCCTGCGCGGCCCCGCCATGCTCAAGGATGCCTATTTCGATTTCCTGACCCATTTCCCGGCCGAGTTCATCACCGTGCTCCACGCCCGCGCTATTGCCGGCGGCCCGGTCGAGCGGGATATCTACGAGCGCTGGAAGGCGGAAATCCTCGATGGGCTGAAGGCCGCCCTGCCGCTCGACGGCGTCTATCTCGCCATGCATGGCGCCATGTTCGTCGAGAACATGTTCGACGCCGAAGGCGATTTCATCGCCGCGGTGCGCGCGGTCGTCGGCCCCGATGTACTGATCGCCGCCAGCTATGACCTGCACGGCAATATCAGCCAGGCCATCATCGATAATCTCGATATCTTTTCGACCTATCGCACCGCCCCCCATATCGACGTGCCCGATACGATGCGCCGCGCCGTCACCATGCTGGTCCGCGCCCTGCGCACCGGGCAGAAGCCGGTCCTCGCCTGGGCCCCCGTACCCGTCCTGCTGCCGGGCGAACGCACCTGCACCCAGGACGAGCCGGCGCGCAGCTTCTACTCCCAGTTGCAGGCGGTCGAAGACCCGACCGGCATCTGGGATGCCTCCTTCCAGGTCGGCTATGTCTGGGCCGACGAACCCCGCGCCACCGCCTGTGCCGTCGTCACCGGCACCGACCGCGCCGCCATGGCAGCAGCCGCCCGCCACTTGGCGCAGGACTACTGGAATATCCACGAAGGCTTCGTCTTCGGCACGAAAGTCGGCTCGATCGAGGAATGCGTCGCCTGGGCCATGGCATCAGGCACCGGTCCCGCCGTATTGGCGGAATCGGGCGACAACCCCACCGGCGGCGGCGTCGGCGACCGCGCCGAAGTGCTGGCCGAACTGATCGCCCGCAACGCGCAGGGCGTGGTCTTTGCCGGCATTGCCGACCGCGCCGCGACCGACGCCGCCTATGCCGCTGGCCTGGGCAAATCGCTCCCCCTCCACATCGGCGCGAGCCTCGACACATCGAGCAAGCCGGTCGAGGCCCAGGCCGAAGTCCGCTTCCTGCTCGAAACCGACAATGCCCTGCTGCGCGAAGCCGTCGTGCGCATCGGTGGCATCGATCTGGTCCTGACCGCCCGTCGGCGCCCCTTCCACAATATGGCGGATTTCACCCGCCTCGGCCTCGATCCGCGAGCTGCCAAAATCGTCGCGGTCAAGTCAGGCTATCTCTCGCCCGATCTCGGCCCCATCGCCAATCCCAGCCTCATGGCCCTGTCGCCTGGCGTGGTGGATCAGTTCGTCGAGCGGCTGGAGCGCAGGCATAAATCCGTGCCGCAATATCCGTTCGACACCGATTTTGCCTTCACCCCGCAGGTGCTGTGGTCAAAACGCGCGTAACCTAATCGCCCCCCGATGCGTTCCGGCAGGGACGAAATCATCGGGAGCATGCAATGGAATTCCCAGGCAAGGTGGCGCTGGTGACCGGCGCCGGATCGGGCATCGGCAAGGCGACGGCCCTGCGGCTGGCCGCGGGTGGCGCTCGCGTCGTCGTGCTCAGCCGCACCGCCGACGAAATCGAAGCCACCCGCGACCAGATCGTCGGCGCCGGCGGCACGGCCCTGGCGGTCACGGCCGATGTGTCCGACACCAAGGAAATGCAGACCGCTATCGAGCGCACCATCGCCGCCTATAACCGGCTCGATATCGTCGTGGCCAATGCCGGCATCAACGGCATGTGGGCGCCCATCGATGAACTGACCCCCGACGAGTGGGACCAGACCATGCATGTCAACCTGCGCGGCACCTATCTGACGCTGCATTTCGCCGTGCCGCATCTCCGGCGCGAAGGCGGCGCCGTGGTCATCGTCTCTTCGATCAATGGCAACCGCACCTTCACCACGGCCGGCGCCACCGCCTATTCGGCCACCAAGGCCGCCCAGCTCGCCATGACCAAGCAACTGGCGCTGGAACTGGGCAAGCACCGCATTCGCGTCAATGCCGTCTGTCCCGGCGCCATCGACACCGAAATCTGGGACAATACCGACAAGCGCAATGTCGAATCCGTGGCCATTCCGGTCAAATGGCCCGAGGGGCAGATTCCCATTACCGGTGGCAAGCCCGGCCGCCCCGAAGACGTCGCCGACGTCATCGCCTTCCTCGCCTCCGACGCTGCCCGCCACGTCACCGGCGTGCCCGTCTATATCGACGGCGGCCAGTCCCTGTTGCGCTAGGCCCAATGGTCTGAGTAGCCCTCATGGTGAGCCCGTCGAACCACGAGGGCGTGGCACCACGCCCCTACCGCAGCATATTCGGCAGGAAGAGCACGATATCGGGGAAGGCCACGATGGCGGTCACCACCACCAGGTCCGCCAGCAGGAACAGCGTGACACCCTTGAACACGTCGGTCAGCGAGGCATATTCGCCGGCGACGTTTCGGATGACGAAGACATTCATCCCCAATGGCGGCGTGATCATGCCGATTTCGAGGAGCTTCACCAGGAACACGCCGAACCAGACCATGTTGATATTCTGCGCGTCGAGCACCGGCATCAGCACCGGCAGGGTCACCAGCATGGCGCCGAACGGCTCCATGAACATGCCCAGGATCAGGTAGATCACCACGATGACGAACATCAGTTCGAAATAATTGAGCTCGAATCCCTGCACCGCGCCGCTGATCAGTCCCGCCACGCCGCTGAGCCCGAGGAAGCGGGTAAACATCACCGCGCCGACGCCGATGATGAACAGCGAAGCACAGGTGCCCAGCGTTTCGAGGATCGACTGGCGCAGTACATGCCAGTTCAGCCGCCCGGTAATGGCCACGAGCCCGATGGCGCCCGCCGCGCCCACGGCCCCCGCCTCCGTGGCGGTGAACAATCCCGAGAACAGCCCGCCGAACACCAGGACGATGAGCACCAGGATCGGCCAGACCGCCAGCATGACCTTGCGGCCGTCGAGATCGTCGATCCCCACCGCTCGGGCCGGAATGATGTCCTTGCGCAGCCAGGCGATGAGCATGATGACGATGATGTAACTCGCGGCGGTGAGCAGCCCCACCGAAACCCCGCCCATGAACACGCTGGTCACCGACGTCTCGGCGAAGACGCCATAGATGATCATCAGGATCGACGGCGGGATCAGCGCACCGATCGTGCCGCCGGCGGCCAACGCCCCGGTGGCGAAGCTCGGCTTGTAGCCGGCCCGCACCATTTCGGGGATGGCGATACGCCCGAGCGAGGCGGCGGTGGCCAGGCTCGATCCGCAGACCGAGGCAAATCCCGAACAGGCGACGATCGCGGCGATGCCCAGCCCGCCCGGCACCTTGCGTAGCCCCAGCTTGGCCGCATCGAACAGGCCCGATGTGAGCCCGCCGTGATAGGCGATGAACCCCATCAGCAGGAACATCGGCACCGCCGACAGCGTCCAGCTGGCGATGAATTCATAAGGCGTATTGGCCAGCACGCCGATGGCCGGCGCCAGCCCCAGCATGGCCCATACCCCGACAAAGGCTATGGCCATCATGGCGATGGCGATCGGCACCTGCAGCGCCAGCAGCACGAACAGGAAGGCGAGGCCGGCAAGGCCCAGTGTCAGGTTCATTTCGCTGTTCCTTGCTTGGGCATCAGGCCCCGATAGAGCGTGACCACGGCCGCGAGCCCGAAGCCGATCGGCAGCACGAAATAGCTGGGCCAGACCGGGATGGCGACGCTGAGCGAAATGACGAAGCTGCGGGCGGAAAATTCGCGCATCGCCACCAGCCACGTCGTGTAGGTGAGCATCGCATAGACGCCTGCTGTCACCAGGGCCACGAAGATTTCGTTGATGCGGCCCACGCGGCCCTTCATCAGAAAGGCGAAGATTTCGATCGAGATCATGTCGCCGCGCCGCTCCGCCCAGGCAAGGGGCAGGAAGGCGATGAGGATCATGTAATAATAGGACACGATCTCCACGGTGGCCGGAACCGGCGCATGGCTGAACTGCCGCGTGATGACATAGGCGGTGATATGCACCAGCATGGCCACCACGCCGATGGCGCCCACCAGCGCCAGGCCGTCGCTTATCCGGACGACGAGCCGGTCGAGACTCTCGCGCATCGCTTCACTCCACGCTCGGATGGCAAGGAAGCCCGCGGGCAGGGTCAGCACCCCGCGGGCCAGTGGCTCAGAGGCCGTAGGTGGACCAGTCCACCTTGTCCCAGACTTCCGTCTGCACCGCGGCGGCGATGGCATCGACATCGCCATTGGCGGCATCGGTGATGGCGGTCCACTTTTCCACCAGCGCCTGGAAGCGGGCGATCTTGTCGGCCGCGCCGGTCACCCCGAGCTGGCTTTCGGCCACCGAGACCGCATCGGCGACATCGCTGAAGCGGAACGCATTGGTGGCGTCGAGCAGGTCCTGGTCGGGCTGGATGATTTCGATACCGGCATCCAGTGCGGCCTGCCGGGCGTCGGCGGCCCGGTCATAGCCCCAGCTCTGGGTGAACAGCGCACTGGACCGGTTAGCAGCGCGGGCGAAGTCGGCCCGCAATTCCGGTGTCAGCTCGGCCCAGGCTCCGCCGGCCACGGTGAAGTTGGACGTGGTGTGATAGGTGCCGAGCGGCACGTCGATAATATATTTGGCCACATCCACCAGGCGATACGAGATCAGGTCCGAGACCGAAGCCATGGTGCCGTCGAGCACGCCCTGCGACATGGATTCGAACGTGTCGCTCACCGGCACCTGCGCCGGCGCCGCACCGAGCGCTTCGGCCCAGCGGGCATAGGGCGTGCCACCCGAACGCAGCCGTAGCCCCTGCAGGTCGGCCAGCGAATGGACCGGCTTGGTGGTCAGCAGCACATAGATGTCGGACGAGCCGGCCCCGACGAACACGCCGCCCATGGCCTTGAACTCGGCCTGGCATTCTTCGCAGGTCACGACATATTCGGTCACCGCCGCGCCCATGGCATGGGGCGTGGTGGCCAGGAAGGCCAGGTCGGCCGTCAGCACCGTATTGGGCAGGTCGCCCGCCGCGAACAGCGGCAGCACATTGCCCACTTCGGCCAGCGAGGATTGCAGGGCCTGCTTGACGGCGACGATGCCAACCACTTCGGGGCCGATCATCAGGCCCGTCAGCTCGCCACCGGTCTCCTCGGGCAGGAATTCCATGAAACTGTTATACATCGGGTCGGTCGCCGGATGGGCCGGCGGCGCCCCCGAGGCGAGACGCAATTCGCGCGCCTCCGCGGTGCCGGCGGCAAGCGCCGCCAGCGACGCAACTGCAAGCAGTCTGGTCAGGTTATTCATCTATGTCCTCCCGCGGCCGGGTGTCCGGCCGCACTCTCTTGGTTTCTAGTCTCGAGCCGCTTTTTCGCGGTCTTCTTGGGTTAGATACCGAGCAGGCGGCGTGCGTTCTCCTTGAGGATCAACGGACGAACCTCCGGCTTTATGTCGAGTTTCTCGAAGTCGGCGAGCCAGCGATCGGGCATGATGGCGGGCCAGTCCGAACCGAACAGCATGCGGTCCTTGAGCAGGCTGTTGGCGTATTTGATCAGAATCGGCGGGAAGTATTTCGGCGACCAGCCGCTGAGGTCGATGTAGACATTGGGCTTGTGCGTGGCCACGGCCAGCGCCTCCTCCTGCCAGGGGAAGGAGGGGTGGGCCATGATGATCTTGAGGTCGGGAAAGTCCGCTGCCACATCGTCGATGCACATCGGATTGGAATATTTGAGCCGCAGGCCATAGCCGCCGCGCATGCCCGCGCCCACGCCCGTCTGGCCGGTATGGAACAGGGCGGGCAGGCCAGCCTCCTGGATCACCTCGTAGAGCGGGTAGGCCGCGCGGTCATTGGGATAGAAGGCCTGGTAAGTGGGGTGGAACTTGAAGCCCCGCACACCGAAATCGCTGATCAGCCGGCGCGCTTCGCGCACCCCCATCTTGCCCTTGGCCGGATCGATGGAGGCGAAGGGTATGAGCACGTCGGAATGCTCGGCCGCCAGCGTGGCAATCTCTTCATTATTGTAGCGGCGATGGCCCGTGGCCGCCTCCGCATCGACATGGAAGATCACCGCCGCGATGCGGCGCTGCCGATAATACTCGGCCGTTTCCGGAATGGTCGGCGGCGCCTTGAAGGGCGAGTGGAAATACTGCGCCATGGCCTGCTGCAGATCGTCATAGCCGTCATCGGCATGCATGCCGCAGGCTTCCTCGGCATGGGTGTGGAAGTCGATCGCCACCATGTCGTCGAGGTTCAGCTTAGCCCCCATCACTTGACCTCCGGCCAGCCGGCAATCTTGCGCGACAGGGCAATGAGCTGGGCATGCTCCTCGTCATCGAGCATGGACAGCGCTTCCCGGTCCGAGCGGTACATCTTCTCCGCCGTGGCATCGATCTGCTTCTTGCCGGCCTCGGTCACGCTGAGCACCACCGAGCGGCGGTCGTCATGCGGAATGTGCCGGGCGATCAGGCCCCGATCCTCCAGCGCCCGCACCAGCTTGGTCATGTTGGACCACTTGATCTTGAGCACATCGGCCAGCACGCCCTGGCGGATGCCCGGATTTTCCGACAAAGCCAGCAGCACGGTGAATTCGGAAATCCGGATCTCGCTCTCGCCGAACACGGTGAAGAAGCGCTCGAAGGCGGAGAGCTGGGCAATGCGCAGCACGAAGCCGCCCGACTTCTCGAGCTCGCCCAGCGAGACGGCGGCCTTGCCGACCGCGCCATCCACGTCCTCTTCGTCGAGCTTACGGACCGCCATCACTTCACTTCTCCAGGTTCACTCATAGATGCCGGCAGGCCCGGCACGGGGCTTCGACAGTTACGACACCCATATCGGCAAAGACCAGCCGACCCGTCGCCGCGCTCATCGCGATCCGGCGGCAACCCCAAGGGTGGTCGCGGATTAGGCTGTTCGAAAAATCTGCCCCTTGTCGGCGTCGCGCTCCGGTGTCCCCCAACCCCGGCTTTCATACGGCTCGACATTGTTCATTTTCAAATTATTCTGAAATAAACAATCCGCCGTCAAGTGGGAAATCGATACCATGCCCGGAAAACCGCGCTGCTTATGTCGATCTTCTGCGGGCATCCGGTGTTTGTGGCTTACCCCCACCCTTGATCCCTCCCCACAAGGGGGAGGGAGACGATGAACACTGGCCTCCGAGCTGGCGCCTCCCTCCCCTTGATGGGGAGGGATTGAGGGTGGGGTGACGGGAGCCACGGAACTCCGAAGTGATCCCCCCGGAAAGCCGACACTCACGCGCAGCGGGCGGCATGCAGCGCATAGCGTGCCGCCTGCATCTGCAACGCTTCCGCTGCCCCGATGCGAAAAGCCATCACGCCCGATACGGCCGCCCAACCGGCGCGCATATAACTGTCGGCCCGATAGAGACCCGCCTCGGCATCGGCCTGCATCGCCATCATCCGCTCGCTCAACGCCTCGAACCCATCGAGCAGGGCGCCCACAGCTCGGGCCTCATCCCCTCGCGCCGCCGCCCCGGCCGCGACCTCCGCCCGCGCCCGCCGCAGGAACACCGCCAATCCCCGCCCTTCATCGCGCCACAGCCGGCGAGTGAGAAAATCCAACCCCTGCATGCCGGTCGTGCCCTCATAGATCGCCATGACGCGCGCATCGCGCAGATATTGCTCCAGCGGGTAATCCCGCGTGTAGCCGGCCCCGCCCAGCACCTGCATGGCGGCATGGGCCGTATCGAACCCGGTTTCGGCCCCGAAGGTCTTGATCAGCGGCAACATCCAGGCCGCCAGATCCCCCAGCCCCGCATCGCCCTCCAGCCGCGCCAGGTCCATCACCGTCGCCAGCTCCAGTACGGCGGCGCGCAGGATTTCCGTGGCAGACCGGATATCGTGCAATTGCCTGATCACATCCGGATGGCTGGCAATGCTTGGCGGTGCCATATCCGGCCGCCCGCCCTGCCGGCGCTGGCCCGCATAATCTTCGGCAATATCCGCAGCAGCCGAGGCAAGACCCAGCCCCTGGCAGCCGGTGTGCAGCCGCATCGGCTCGATCATGGCAAAAAGCTGCGACAGCCCCCGGCCTTCCGCCCCCAGCAACATGCCCCTTGCTTCGCAAAAGCGCATGGCGCAGGTCGGCGAGCCATGCAGCCCCAGCTTCTCCTCGATCCGCTCGACCACCACCCCATTGGGCACGCCATCCACATGGTCGGGTACCAGGAACAGGCTGAGCCCCCGCGTTCCCGGCTGCTCATTGCTGCGTGCCAGCAGGCAATGGCCGATCCGTCCGGCCATGTCGTGGTCGCCAAAGGAAATCCAGATTTTCTGCCCGCTGATCAGCCACGCCCCATCGCGCCACTCCGCCCGCGTCCGGATGCGCCCGATATCCGATCCCGCTTCCGGCTCGGAAATGCAGATCGTCGCCACCCATTCGCCCGCGACCAGCTTCGGCCCCCATTCCGCGGCGGTGGCCGCATCGGCCGTCTCCGCCAGCAGATGAATGGCTCCGCGCACCGCCCCCGCCGCCATCATCAGCGCCATGCAGCCGCGGTCGAATAGCGGCCCGCACGCCGCCTGCAAGGTCAGCGGAATATCCTGCCCGCCGAATTCCGCCGGCGCATCGATCCCCAGCCAGCCCGCTTCGGCATATTGCCGGAATCCCTCGGCAAAGCCCGGCGGCAGCTTCACCCGCCCGTCGACCACCTGCGCGCCCACCCGGTCGCCCACCGGATTGAGCGGCGCCAGCACGCTCTCTGCAAATCCCGCCGCCGCCTCGAGCATGGTAGCGACGATCACATCGTCACAATCGGGCCGCAGCGCCTGAATCCGCCGCCAGCCCGGCGTCAGCGCCAAGGCGGACAGTGTGCGCTGGGCCTGGTCGGAAAAGCTCATTTCGGCTGCATGCGAATGGCGCCGTCGAGCCTGATGACCTCGCCATTGATATACTGGTTCTCGATGATGAAGCGCACCACATCGGCGAATTCGGCAGGGTCGCCGAGCCGGGCAGGGTAGGGGATAGCCGCCGCCAGGCTCTCCTGCGCTTCCTGCGGCAGGTTTTCCAGCAAAGGCGTCATGAAAATGCCCGGCGCCACCGTATTGACGCGAATACCGAAGCGGGCGAATTCCCGCGCCGCCGGCAGCGCCATCGACACGATCCCCCTTGGACGCGGCATAGGCCGCCTGTCCGATCTGCCCCTCGAAGGCCGCGACCGAGGCGGTATTGACGATAACGCCGCGCGCTCCATCCTCGCGCTCGCCCAGCCCCGCCATGCGCTCGGCTGCCAGCCTGAGCATATTGAACGTGCCCACCAGGTTGACGCGGATCACCGTCTCGAAATCCGCCAGCGGCATCGTCCCGGCTTTGCCGAGAATTCGCCCGGCCACCCCGATGCCCGCGCAATTGACCAGAATGCGCAAGCCATCTCCCGCCGCATTGGCCACATCGAGCGCCGCCACCACATCGCCCTCGCTGGTCACATCGCCCAACAGCGCCACCCCGCCGATCTCGCCGGCCACGGCCTCGGCCGCCTCCCGGTTGCGGTCGAACACATGCACCACCGCGCCATGCCGTGCCAGCAGCCGCGCCGTGGCCGCCCCGAGCCCCGATCCACCCCCCGTCACCACGGCGCTCGCGCCTTCGATCCTCATGCCGCAATCTCCCCGTCTGCCTGGATGATGTCCGGCCCGCCGGCATAAAGCGCCTCGACCAGCTCGCCCCGCTGCGCCAGCACCGCGCGCTGGTTGATCGACCCCTTGTCCGTCACCTCGCCCTTCTCGAAGCGCAACGGCTCGCGCATCACCAATATCCGTCGGATCCGCGTCGCCGACCCATTGGCCGCGTGCTGATGCGCCGCCAGCCGCTCGGCCAAAGCTGCCCGCACGCGCGGATGCTCCAGCACGTCGGCATCATCAAGCTCCGGCTCCCCCACCAGCTCGCGCAGAGCCGGCATGAAGGGCACCACCAGCGCCCCCAGCTCGGCCCGGTTCTCCCCGGTAATGACCGCATCGCGGATCAGCCCGCCGAACTGGTTGACCACCTGCGCCCGCAATACGCCCACCGCCACCCAGGTCCCGGTATTGAGCTTGAAATTCTCCGCCGTGCGGCCATCGAAATAAAAGCCCCCGCGAGGATCGCCCGGCGTCGCGAATTTCACCGCATCCCCGATCCGGTAAAACCCCTCCGCATCGAACGCCTCCGCCGTCAGCCTGGGATTGTTCCAGTAACCCGGCGTGACATTGGGCCCCCTAAGCCGCAGCTCGTATTTGTCGCCTACCGGCACCAGCTTGACGGTGACGCCCTGGGCCGGAATGCCGATATTGCCCGGCCCATCTTGTGGCTCGGTGCAATAGAGGGCAAAGGGGCCGGTTTCGGTCGAGCCCAGCCCCGTGGTCATGGGCACGCGCTCGCCCAGCGTCTGTTCGGACAGTTCCACCAGCGCGCCCCAGCTATGCTGCGCCAGTCCCGCCCCGGCATACATCAGCATGTTGAGCCGCGAAAAGAAGCTGCGCCGCAACTGCTCGTCCTCGCGCATGGCGCCGATCAGCATCTCGAAGCCCGCCGGCACGTTGAAATACCAGGTCGGCGCAATCTCGCGCAGATTGGCGATGGTCTGGCCGATCAGTGCCGGGCTGGGCTTGCCGCGATCGATATAATAGCTGCCGCCATTATAGATCGTGAGGTTGAACACCTTGTTGCCGCTCGCCGTATGGTTCCACGGCGCCCAGTCCACCACGACAGGCGGCTCGTCGCGCATGAAGGCATAGCAATCGGCGATCATCTCCTGGTTGGAACACAGCATGCGCTGCGTCTGGATCACCGCCTTGGGCGCCCCCGTCGTGCCCGAAGTGAAGAGGAATTTGGCCACCGTATCCGGCCCGGTCGCGGCAAAAGCCGCATCCACCGCCTCGGTGGGCTGGGTGGCGACAATGGACTCGAACGTGTGTGTATTGCCGCGGCCATCAGGCAGGTTGCGTTGCGCGGCCAGCGGCATATCCCTGCCGAACACCGCATCGACCGCCGGGGCGAAAGCCGTCCCGTCATCGGCAAACACCATGCCCGGCACGATCTGCCCGGCAATCTCGCGCAGCTTGGCAAAACCCGACGCGGCGCTGGCATAGGCCGGCGCGATGGCGGCCGAAGGCACGCCGACATGCTGCGCGCCCAGCGCCATCAACGCATGTTCGATGGAATTTTCCGACAGGATCACCAGCGGCCTCTCCGCCGAAAGCCCCGCAGCGAGCAGGAAAGTGCCGATGCGCCGCACCAGGTCCAGCGCCTCGCCATAGCGCACTTCGCGCCACGGGCCATCGCCCGCCCGGTCCGCCATCCACACGCGATCGGGCGCCACCTGCGCCCAGTGGATCAGCCGCTCATTGAGCCGCCGCGGATAAGGCCCGAGTGGGTCCTCGCGCCAGATGATGAATTCGCCATTCGCCCGTTCCTCCCAGGCGAGCTTTGGCGACCACACCCTGACCTTGCGCGCAGCCTTTTCGGCCATGACCTTCCCCTCCCGGTCAGTCTTTCCAAATTTGTTTACAAGGAAACTATCTACCTGTAAACGATCAAGCATGGTTTTCCGGGGGGACGCTGCCATGGCTGCGGAGACGAGCGCATTCGTGACCTATGAGCTCAAGGGCGCGGTGGCCCATATCGGGCTCAACCGCCCCGAAAAGCGCAATGCCATGAACGACCGTTTCGTCGATATGCTCGCCGAGGCCATTGCCCGCGCCGAGAACGAGGCCAAGGCTGCGGTCCTCTTCGGCCATGGCGACCATTTCTGCGCCGGCCTCGACCTTGCCGAACACGTCGAAAAGACTCCCTTCGAAGGCGTCCGCGGCTCGCGCCGCTGGCACGCCGTCACCGCGGGCATGCAGCATGGCACCATTCCCTGGGTCTCGGCTTTGCATGGCGGCGTCATCGGCGGCGGCATGGAACTGGCCGCCGCCACCCATATTCGCGTCTCCGACCGCTCTTCCTTCTTCGCTTTGCCCGAGGGCCAGCGCGGCATTTTTGTCGGCGGTGGCGGCTCGGTCCGCATCGCCCGCCTGCTCGGCGTGGCCCGCATGAGCGACATGATGCTGACCGGCCGCGTCATTTCCCCCGACGAAGCCGAGCGCTGGAACCTCGTGCAATATGTGGTCGAGACCGGCGAGGCACGCGACAAGGCGCATGCTCTGGCCGAAGTCATGGCCACCAATGCCGAAATTTCCAACTACGCCATCATCAATGCGCTGCCCCGCATCCAGGACATGGCCAAGGAAGACGGCCTCTTCGTCGAATCCTTCATCGCCTCCTTCACCGCCACCAGCCCGGAGGCTGAGGAAAGACTGCGCGCCTTCCTGGAAAAGCGCGTGGCAAGGATCAAGGCGCCTGACGCGGAGTAGGCTCCTCGGAGCCCCGTGCGTATGACTCCACCCCAGCCTCAATCCCTCCCCATCAAGGGGAGGGAGGCGATGGGCCGGCCTTCAAGGGTCGTCCCGGATATCACCCCAGTCATGGAGCGGGCTTCCCTCCCCTTGTGGGGAGGGAATGAGGGTGGGGGTGAGTCACACGAACCGGACCACCTGCTGGTAAAACTAGCGCTTCTTGCTGCGCCAGCTATCCGCATAGTTCTCGCGCGCTTCGGCCGCATAAGGCGTCGGCGACACCCGCACGCGGATTTCCGCCTGCTTGTGCCGTTCCGTGGACGTCTTCTTCGTGCCGCCATCGGGCTCGCCCCAGACCAGCGTCAGCACGTCGCCCACCTGCACATCGGCGTCCACCACGCCGAGCGAAAGCATGCAGCGCTCATTGTAGGAATAGCCGTTGAACATCGACATACCGACCATTTTGCCGTCGCGCAGCACCATGTCGGCGCTGGTCGAGGCATAGTTGGGCTGCGGGAAGTCGATCCACTTGTAGTGATCTTCCCCGGGCCGGAAGGCCGAGGCGATGACGTCGACCACATCCTCGGCATTCCACTCGAAGGTCACCTTCTTGCGGTTCTTGCCGGTCTTCATCTTTTCCAGCGCCGCCTTGCCGACGAAGTCGTCCTTCTTCCAGCCGATATAGAAGTCGTAGCCCAATTCGAACGGGTGGACGTAATAGTCCTCGATATTGTCGGAGACGAAGCTGCCGCCGATGGCGCCGATGGATTCATAGGCGTCGGTCGCGAGCCAATCACGATATTCCGCCAGCATGCCGTCGCCGGTATAGATGCCGGGGAGCGGGGAGGGGATCCAGCCCGATTCCAGCGTGTTGGTGGAATAGGCCCGGCTACCGCAGCGCACCAGGTCGACATTGGCAGCGCGCGCCGCTTCGAGGATGCAGTTGAGGATGTAGCTCTTGTCCTCATAGGGACCCCAGATTTCCAGCCCCGGCGCGCCCGACATGCCGTGGCGCAAAGCCCGCACCTTCTTCGAGCCCACATTGATGAAATCGGTGTGGAAGAACTTGATGTCGGGCACTGGCCCGCCATGCATCTTCTCGAAGATCTTCGGCGCTTCCGGCCCCTGGATCTGGTAGCGGTAATGCGTGCGCAGCACGCGCTCGCCCTCGGGTCGCGAGGTGGAGCGCGGGTCGTGCTTGACGCGGATGTTCCACTTGCCATTGGCGGCGCAGAACATCAGCCAGTTTGATGTCGGCGCCCGGCCCACCAGCACGAACTTGTCCTCGCGCTCGCGGAAGATGATGTGGTCGCCGATAATGTGGCCATTGGGCGTCACCGGCACGAAATGCTTGGCGCGGTTGAGGTCGAAATTGGCGAAGGAATTGATGCCGTGATGCGACAGGAATTTCTCCGCATCCGGCCCTTCCACGGTCAACTCGTCCATATGGTGCGACTGGTCGAACAACACGGCCGAATGGCGCCAGGCGGCCTGCTCGGTGCGCCAGTTGCTGAATTCGGGCGTCACCACCGGGTATACATACATCCCGATCTGCGAATTGCGCAGCCGGCCCACAATATCCGGATTTTCTCTTAAAATGTCGCCAAGACTGGATGCCACCATGGTCGTTCCTCCCGCATTTACTGCTATTGATGTATACATAATGCGCTGAAGGCAGACGGGATTGCAAGAGCGTTTCAGGCCATGGCGGACGGAAGCTGGGGGATTCTCAGCGGCTGTCGCCGGTGCCCATGTCGCGGGGTGCTCCCTTCAGATGTCTGGGCTCTTTCCCCTTCTCCCCTCGTGGGAGAAGGTGCCCGAAGGGCGGATGAGGGGGTGCCGAGCTAACCCCCGACATTAAGGCATGGGATGACGCGGAAATCCGCTGGACGCGGATTTCCACCCTCTCCCACAAGTGGAGGGGTTGGCCGGGTTTGAGAATGAGGCGACCCCTAATGCCGGATCAGCGCCAGTCCCGGAATCTTCCGCAGCAATTCAGGGTCCTGGCTGAAGATATATTCGAGGTTCCCCCGCGCCGTGCGGGCATGTTCGCGGGCGATGAATTCGGCCCGCGTGCCTTCGCGCGCGGCAATGGCATTGAGCATGGCGTGATGCTGCTCCTGCGCTGTGCGCAGCGAACGGCGGAAGGCAGCGATGTCCATCTTGTTGGGCAGGAAGGCCGAGGGCGAGGCGAAGGGCAAGGCCGTCGCCCGCTCCACCTCGCGCCGCACGATCTCGCTGCCCGATAGCCCAGCCAGCTCGAAGTGAAACGCCGCATTGAGGTCGGCATAGGCGTCGAAATCCACATCGTCCTCATGCGGCCCGAAACAGCCATCGAGCTGGGTCACGATAGCTTCGATCCGCGCCAGCGCTTCGGGCGCCACGCCGCGTTCCGCCGCCAGCCGCGCCGCCGTCCCCTCCATCACCCCGCGCAATTCGATGGCGTCGACCACATCGGCAAAGCCGAAGCGGCGCACCACGAAGCCACCATTGGGCAGCCGGTCCAGCAAACCTTCCTCGGCCAGCCGCGACAGCGCCTCGCGCACCGGCGTGCGTGAAATCTGCAGCGCCTCGGCCAGCGACACCTCGAACAGCCGCATGCCACCCGGCAATTCGCCATTAATGATCTTTTCGCGCAATTCGATGACGGCGCGGCGGCCATGGGTGGCGACTTCACTGCTCTTCATGGGCGTTCCCTGTTCCGGCCCATCCTATAGCACCGCCCCGTCACCGCGCAAAAGCGTTGTATACATGGCCGCCCGCATTCACGCGTTCAGCGCGTCGATGCTGACAATGCGTTACCCAATTCGACCCATCTGCTACCGCAAATTAAGCCCAGGGGTCGTCCACCATCGGCCAGATATCCCGCCGTGCTTTCCGATACGGCGTCGTCGCCGGCGTATTGGGATAGGGCTTCCCCGCCGCGCAATAAACGATCTCCGCGGCGATCCTGCTGAAGCTGTCATAGAAGTGGTTGGTCGATTTGATCAGCAGGATTTTCCGCTCTGTCGGCTCTATCCCCATCACCGAAAACAGGCTCGGATCGAAGCTCTGCGCCCGCGTCGAATTGAGGATCACGTCGATCCCGTCAAAGCTGATCCACGCCGCATCCCCGAAGGGCGCAAAGCTCTCCCCAAACCGCATTTCCGCATTGTGTACCAGGCGTTTGACCGTCACCAGCTTGTCGATCGGATTGCCTGTATCGGGCGCCGATTTGGCCCCGAAACGCAGCGGAATTTCCGCGCCTTCCCCCGCCGCGAAACAGATCTGCACCGCGATCGGGTCCCAGATCGTGCCCACCGCCACGTCACTTATCCCCCGCCCGATCAGCTCTGCCAGAATGACCGTCGCATCGCCCGCCGTGCCGCCCCCGGGATTGTCCCACACATCGGCGATGACCACCGGCCCCTTGGGCGCCGCTACGGCCGCATCCACCGCGACCTTCTCGTCCACCTGGCGCACCATGAAAGTGCCGCGCATGGAGAACAATTCCCGCCCCAGCTCTTCCGCCAGCCCGTCGCCCTTCGACTTATCCCCGTCGGTCACGGCAATGACTTTCGTGCCCATTTCCGGCACGTCCCCGGCCATGAAGCCATGGATGACCGACAGGCTCAGCACATCAGGTTCTGACTTTTCCATTCTATACAGCTTATCCACGAAGCCGCGCATCGGCTGCTTGCTGGTCGGGAACACGTCGATCATCCGGCAGTCGAACACGCTCATCACAGGACTGACCTCGCCCTTCAGCGCCCGCACCGCGATAGCCCACAGGTCCCGCGCCCGGTCGACAAAGTCGATATGCGGAAACTCCTTGAAAACAACGAAGAAATTGGCCGCTGCCACGCGCTTCTCCGTCAGATGACTGTGCGGATCGAGCTCGGCGCAGACCAGCACATCCGGCCCGACAATCTCCCGCACCCGGCTCAGCAGGTCCCCCTCCGGGTCGTCATAGCCCTGCGCCACCATGGCCCCATGCAGCCCCAGCACCACGCCATCCAAAGGCATAGCCGCCTGTAACTGCTCGAGAATTTCGTCGCGCAGTTCCTCATAGGTCGCCCGCGCCACCAGCCCCGCCGGATCGGCCCAACTGGCGCTGCCCTCGATCAGCTCCCAGCCCTCCCGCGCACAGACTTCGCGACCCACGGTGATCGGTGCGGTGCACAGGGTCGGGGTCGCCGGATGCGCCCCCCGGCCCGGCATAGAGCGAGGCCTCGAAGGCCCGCTTGTCGATCGCTATCGGCGAGAATGTATTGGTTTCGGTGGCCAGGGCGGCAGTGAACAGGCGCAAGGCGAACTCGCATTGTCAGCATCGGGCAGGGGCAGGGAAGGGCGCCCATGGATCAGGCTAGCACAGGCGGTGCGCGGCAATCACGTAAGAAATTTACATTTGTGACCGGAAATTGCAGAGGAAATCGCCGTTTACCCTCGCTATGATCCAGAATTACGAAATTGGCTTTCAGAAACCACCGAGGAGGGTCCCTATGCCGATCAAACGTTATGGTGCCGAAAAGTCGGGCGCCGGTGGCCAGAACCTGCCCTTCGCCCGAGCCGTGGAAGCCGGTGGTTTTCTCTATGTATCCGGCCAGGTCGCCATGAAGGACGGCGAGATCGTCCATGGCGGCATTGTCGAGCAGACCCACCTCACCATCCAGAACATCATCGCCATCCTCGAAGAGGCCGGCTACGGTCTCGAACATGTCGTGCGCTGCGGCGTCTGGCTCGATGACCCGAGAGATTTCTGGAGCTTCAACGCCGTCTACAAAAGCTATTTCGGCGAGCATCCGCCCGCCCGCGCCTGCGTCCAGAGCCACATGATGGTCGATTGCAAGGTCGAGATCGACTGCGTGGCCTATAAGGGGCCTTGATCATAGCGTCGCGCAAGCGGCCACACCCACCCTTGATCCCTCCCCATCGAGGGGAGGGAGACGACTGATGGTTCAGCGGGACTCGATCAGGCTTCCCTCCCCCTTGTGGGGAGGGAGTGAGGGTGGGGGTGGGAGCCAGAGGATTACGAAATGACAGACCATTCTCCCTTCCGCCTCGATGGCAAGACCGTCCTCATATCCGGCGCCGGCGGCGGCATCGGCCAGTCGCTGGTCAAGGCTTTCCGCGAGGCCGGCGCCAGCGTCATCGGCGCCGACCGCGAAGCCGCCATGCTGGACGGACTCGATCTCGTCGGCACCGTCCTCTTCGATCAGGCCGACCCCAAAGCCACCCGCGCGGCCATTACGGCCCACCTCGACACCCACGGCGTCCCCGATGCCGTGGTCTCCAATGCCGGCTTCACCCGTGCCGAGCATTTCGGCCAGGTCGATGACGATGTCTGGGCCGCCGAACTGTCGATCAACCTCAACGGCGCCTATGCCATGACCGACCCTGTTGTCTCGGCCATGGCCGCGCGGGGCAGGGGGAGTCTGGTCTTCATCTCCTCGGTCAATGCCCTCTCCCATTTCGGCAACCCGGCCTATTCCGCTGCAAAGGCGGGCCTGATCGCCTATGCCAAAGCCATCGCCGTCGAGCGCGGTGCCGAGGGCATCCGCGCCAATGTCATCTGCCCCGGCTCGGTGCGCACCCCGGCCTGGGACCATCGGCTGGAAGCCGATCCGACCCTGCTCGACAATGTTCTCCCCCACTACCCGCTGGGGCGTATGGTATTGCCATCGGAGGTCGCCAATGCCGCAGTATTCTACTGCTCAGACGCGGCCTCGGGCATAACGGGCACGGTGCTGCCGGTCGATGCCGGGCTTACATCAGGCAATCTGCGTTTCGTCGATGAAGTATTGAGGGGCAAATGACCGATATCAACGAACTCGATACCCCCGCCGTGCTTATCGATCTCGACCGCGTCGAGGCCAATCTCAAGCGCGTGCAGGTCTATGCAGATAGCCATGGCCTGAAGCTCCGCCCCCATATCAAGACCCACAAACTGCCCCGTTTCGCCAAACGCGCCATCGCGCTGGGCGCGGTCGGCATCACCGTGCAGAAACTGGGCGAGGCGGAAGTCTTCGCCGATGCCGGCATCACCGATATCTTCCTGCCCTACAACATTATCGGCCCCGCCAAGCTGGCCCGCCTCAAGGCCCTGCATGGCCGTATCCGCATCGCCGTCACTGCTGACAGCGCCGAAACCATCGAAGGCCTCTCGCGCACTTTTGCCGGTTCGGCCACCCCGCTGACAGTGCTGGTCGAATGCGATACCGGCATGGGCCGCTGCGGCGTGCAGAGTCCCGCCGCCGCCCTCGCACTCGCCGAAAAGATCGCCAATTCACCCGGCCTGGCCTTAGGTGGTTTGATGACCTATCCCGCCGCCGGACAGGTGGAAGCCAATGCCGCCTGGCTCGCCGCCGCCAAGCACGCCCTGACCGAGGCCGGCCTGCCGCCAGCCATTGTCTCCAATGGCGGCACCCCCGACATCTGGCGCGCCCACGAGGTTGCCGCCGCCACCGAGCATCGCCCGGGCACCTATATCTATATGGACCGCTACCAGGTCGCCAAAGGCGTCGGCACATTCGACGATTGCGCCCTTACGGTGCTCGCCACCGTGGTCAGCCGCCCCACCGAGGATCGCGCCATCATCGATGCCGGCTCCAAGGCGCTGACCAGCGATACGCTCGGCATGACCTGCTTCGGCCTCATCGAGGCCTATCCCGATGCCGTTATCACCGGGTTGAGCGAAGAGCACGGCACCATCGATCTCTCCGCCTGCACCAGCAAGCCCAGGATCGGCGACAAGCTCCGCATCATCCCCAACCACGCCTGCGTGGTCTCCAACCTGTTCGATCGGGTGACACTGATCTCCAATGATAGGGTGGTCGAGACGGTCGCCGTGGATGCGCGGGGCAGGGTGGATTGAAAACTTATCCCCAAAACTAATACCACTTTATAACCACTTCGCCCCGTTTCTAATACCTATCGCGACCAGTCTCATACTTTCGTCTTAGCCTAAAACCGCTTCTGCTCTAGCCACTTAGCGCCGCCCAAACCCGCATCCGGCGGTGGTTTCGCACAGCCAGATCAAATTCGCACTGGCTGCAAGTGGTCTTCTTGACTCTGTCCCGCAAACGATTTCACCATGTGGGATCGGTCCCACAAGAGACCGGCGGAGGAGAGCGGGACGGCATGGCGACCATCGATGATGTGTCGAAACGGGCGGGCGTATCCCGCTCCACCGTATCCCGGGTCGTAGCCGACAACGGCTATGTCTCGGAGGAAAAACGCCGCGCTATCCAGAAGGCCATTGCCGAACTCGGCTACCGTCCCAACACCCTGGCCCAGGCTCTGCGCTCCAACCGCTCCAACATGATCGGCGCCGTGGTGGTCGATGTGGGCACGCCCTATTTCGCCAATATGGTCTATGGCCTGCAGCGCGCCACCCGCAAGGCCGGTAAGGCGCTGATGGTCTCCTCCGGCTATGCCGACCAGGATGAGGAAGCCCGCGCCATCATCGAACTGGTCGACCGCTCCTGCGATGGCATCCTGCTCTATCTCGAGCGCCCGCTCCGGCCCGACGTGGTCGAGATCATCCGCGCCGCCCGCATCCCGGTCGTCATGATCGGCCGCATGGGCAGCGAGGTCGCCCGCGGTTCGGTGCAGCTCGACAATTTCGGCGGCGCCCGCGATGCCGTCAATTTCCTGCTCGAACAGGGCCATCGCAGAATTGTCCACCTCTCCGGCCAGGCCGATTTCGGCGATACCGTCGCTCGCCTCGAAGGCATCGCCGCTGCGCTGGCCGACCACGGCATGTCCATGGCCGATATCCGCGTCGTTAACGGCGAGTTCAGCCAGGAATTCGGCTATTCCGCCACCATGGCTCTGCTCGACGAACAACACGATTTCACCGCCATCTTCGCCGGCGACGACGATATGGCGGCCGGCGTGCTGCTGGCCTTGCGCCACGCCGGCAAGTCGGTGCCATCGGATGTTTCGGTCATCGGCTTCGACGATACATTTCACGCGCGCCACCTCTGGCCACCGCTCACCACCATCAGGCAGCCGGTCGACGAGATCGGCGAGACCGCGGCAAATCTGCTGCTGCAACTGCTGGGCGAGCCGGGCTCGGCGGCGCTGCAGAACATCATCGGGACCTCGCTCGTCGTGCGCGACAGCGTCGGCCCCGCCAGGCATTAGCGAAAGGAGGCGAGGGAGGAGGGACGGCGGTCTCGCCGGCCGGTGAAGGAGCACCAGCCGTAACAGTGGGACGAACAGCCAGGCCACCGGCGCTGCCGAGGCCGCAACAGGGAAATTATGGGATCGATCTCACATGGGAGTGTGAGTGGCCCGCCACAGGAGGAAAGACCTTGCATAAGATCGGACTA
Organism: Devosia ginsengisoli; assembly: GCF_024707105.1. Classification (GTDB taxonomy): domain Bacteria; phylum Pseudomonadota; class Alphaproteobacteria; order Rhizobiales; family Devosiaceae; genus Devosia; species Devosia ginsengisoli_A. Next base: position 209,395 of record NZ_JANQAJ010000005.1, read on the forward strand.
TTGACCGTGCTGGCCGGCGTCTTGCTGACCACCAGCGCCATCGTGCCGGCCGTCGGGCAGGAAGAGGTGATTTTGCGCCTTTTGCCCTATCACACCGATGCCATGGTGGAGAATTTCAACCCCAACAATCCCACCGGCCCGCAGCAGCGCACCCGCGACTTCACCTATGAGCCTCTCTGGATCGAGAATGTCTGGAACCCGGACGCTGACGTGCCGGGCCTCGCCTTGTCCTACGACATTGCCGAGGACCTCAAGAGCGTCACCTGGCATCTGCGCCCCGATACCAAATGGAGCGACGGCGAGCCCTTCACCGCCGATGATGTCGTGTTCACCTTCGAATACGCCAAGGCGCACCCCGACTATCCGATGGGCATCGACGTCTACAGCGCCGAAGCCGGCACCGGTAACGTCGAAAGCGCCGAAAAGATCGACGACCTGACCGTCCGCTTCAACCTGCACGAGCCCGATTCCCTGGCTCGCTACGGCCTGGGCCAGATCTACCCGCTGCCCGAGCATATCTGGAGCACGGTGGACGATCCCAAGAATTTCGCCAATACCACCCCCGTCGCCACCGGCCCCTGGACCGAAGTGCGCAATTTCTCGCGCAGCGGCTACGAAATCTGCCGCAACGAGCTGAGCCATTACAATGCCGACAACAAGATCGACTGCCTGAGCTTCCCGCAGATGAACGGCAACGAGCAGACCGTGGCCGCCCTTTCGGCCGGCGATCTCGACTGGCTTGGCGATGGCCTCACCGATCCGGATATCACCTTCCTGCCGCAGTCCGAATTCAACAATTACTGGCTGCCCGCCGGCTCCGACGTGAACCTGCAGCTCAACACCACCAAGGCGCCATTCGACAATCTCGAATTCCGCAAGGCCATGTCGGTGGCCATCGACCGCGATACCCTGGTCGACATTTCCACCTTCGGCCTCACCACCCATACCCGCTTCCCCATCGGCACCGGTGAAATGTTCAACACCTGGTACGACGAAGCCGCGCTCGAGCCCTATACCTGGCTCATGCAATACACACCCGAAAAGGCCGAGGAACTGCTCGATGCCGCCGGCTTTGTCGATGCCGACGGCGACGGCTGGCGCGACAATCTCGATGGCACCCCCATCCAGTTCGGCATCGCCATGCCGTCGGGCTGGACCGACTGGGTCAATACCGGCCAGACCGTGGCCGAGAACCTGCAGGATGTCGGCATCAATGCCAGCCTCAAGACCATGGACGAGGGCGCCTGGTTCGATGCCGTGCCGCAGGGCAATTTCGACGTCTACGTCATGTGGACCAATGGCGGCGCCACCCCGTTCAGCCAGTATCAGCCCATGTTCAACCCGCGCCAGATGGTGCCCGGCCGGATCGACTTCCAGGCCATGCACCAGATGCAGATCCCGGAAATCGAAGACGCATTGACCGCCTTCAAGAGCACCTCGGATCGCGGCGCGCAGCTCGCCGATATGGCCAAGGTGCACCAGCTCGTGGCCGAGAATGTGCCGGTCATCTCGCTCTTCGCCAACCCGATCTGGTATGAATATTCCACCCGCCGCTTCACCGGCTGGGTGACCGAGGCGGATCCGCGTTTCCGCCCGCAGGTGCATGACGGCACCCGCGAGCGCGTGCTGCACGCTCTCTCGCTGCAGCCCATCGAGTAACCTCCCGAGAAGGCCGGCGGACCTGCCACTCTGGGCCCGCCGGTCATTTCTTCTCCCTGCGAAGGGCGACGGAAAGGAGCCGACATGATCTTCCTGGCGCGGCGCATCGCCTTTTACATCGGTGCCTTCTTCCTGGCGGTCACCTTCAATTTCTTCATTCCGCGGCTGATGCCCGGCGATCCGTCGGCGCGCATCATCGCCTCCTTCCAGGGGCGGCTGAACGAATCCCAGGTGGAAGCCATCCGCAAATCCTATGGCCTCACCGGTTCCCTCTGGGAGCAATACATCACCTATGTCGGCTCGATCCTGCGGCTCGATTTCGGCATCTCGACCGTGCAATTCCCCGAGCCCACCGCCTCGCTGCTCTTCTACGGCGCCACCTGGACGCTGGTCCTGGTCGGCCTGGCCATCTTCTTCGCCTTCATCATCGGCAGCTTCATGGGCATTCACGCCGCCTGGCATCGCGGCGGCTTCTTCGACAGCTTCTTCACGCCCATCAATGTGATGCTGAATGCCTTCACCCCGGCCATCGTCGCCCTGCTGCTCTTCTATGCCTTCTCCCTGCAATTGCAGTGGTTCCCGCTGGGCCGGGCGCACAGCACCTCGATCTCGCCGGCTTTGTCCTTCGAATTCATCGGCAACGTGCTCTACCACGCCACCCTGCCGGTCCTCTCCATCTTCCTGGTCAGTTTCGGCGGCTGGCACCTGGGCATGCGCAATGTGATGATCAACCTGCTCAATGAGGATTTCGTCATCCTCGCCAAGGCCAAGGGGCTGTCCGACCGCCGCGTGCGCTATCGCTATGTCGCGCGCAACGCCATCCTGCCGCAGATCACCGCTTTGGCCCTGTCCATCGGCTTTCTGCTGGGCGGCGCGCTGGTGACCGAGCAGGTGTTCAACTATCCGGGCTTGGGCAAGTTCACCTTCACCGCCATCGGCAGCCGCGACTACTCCTTCATCCAGGGCCAGTTGCTGCTGCTCACCGCCTCGGTGCTGGTGGCGAACCTCCTGTCCGACATCGCCAATGTCATCCTTGATCCACGCCTGCGAACCTGAGAGAGGTCCGACAGATGAGTGAACTCACCCAAACGCCGGCTTTGTCGCAACCTCTGCGCGCCGAAAGCGCCGCCTATGGCTTCCATCCGCCCAGCCAGGCCGAACTGATGGCCGAACTCGGCCTCAAGTCGCGCCCCGGCTGGACCAGCCGCCTGCCTTCCGGCCTCGCCGCCTTCGTCACCAATGGCAAGGGCATGGTCGGCGTCATCATCCTGCTGGCGCTGATCCTCACGGCGCTGTTCGCCCCGCTGTTGACCAGCTACGACCCCAATCGCCGCGCCGGCAAACCCCATGTCCAGCCCGGCTACGAGCATGTCATGGGCACGACCCGCATGGGCAAGGATGTCTTCACCCAGCTCGTCTATGGCGGCCGCGTCAGCCTTGCCGTGGGCATGGGTGCCGGCCTCGCGGCGGCCATGATCGGCCTGGCTCTGGGCATTTCCGCCGGCTATTTCGGCGGCCGCACCGACGACGTCATCACTTTCTTCGTCAATGTGGTGCTGGTGCTGCCCGGACTGCCACTCATCATCGTCATCGCCACCATGGTCGAAACCGCCGGCCCCATGGTCATCGGCCTCGTATTGGCGCTGACCGGATGGGGCTGGGCGGCGCGCACCATCAGAACCCAGACCCTGGCCCTGCGCGCCCGCGAATTCGTGCTGGCGGCCGAGCTGATGGGCGAAAAGAAGTGGCGCATCATCCTGATCGAAATCTTCCCCAATATGCTCAGCTTCGTCATGGGCGGCCTGGTGCTGGGCACCATCGCCGCCATCCTGGCGGAAGCCGCGCTCGAATTCATTGGCCTGGGCGATCCCAATGCCGTCACCTGGGGCACCATGCTCTATTGGGGCCAGAAGAACCTGGCCCTGCAAAGCGGCGCCTGGTGGGAAATCTGGCCGCCCTGCATCGCCATCATGCTGACCGGTGCGGCCTTGGTGCTGATCAATTTCGCCGTGGACGAAATTACCAATCCCCAGCTCAAGGCCAGCCGCAAGATCGGTCGCATCAGGCGCTTCCTCAGCCGTCGCGGGAGAAGCGCCGATGTCTTCTGATCGCGTCCTGCTCGAGGTCCGCAACCTCACGGTGGATTACGTCGGCGACAACTCCATCGCCCGCGCCGTCAACGGCATCGACTTCGACATTCGCGAGGGCGAGGCCTTCGGCCTGGCAGGGGAAAGCGGCTGCGGCAAGAGCACCGTCGCCTTCGCCCTGGCCCGCTTGACCCGCCTGCCGGGCCTGGTCTCGGGCGGTTCGGTCCGCTTCCAGGGCGAGGAAGTGCTGAGCTTCGAAAAGGCCCGCCTCAAGGCCTATCGCTGGCGCGAGGTAAGCTTCGTCTTCCAGTCGGCCATGAATGCGCTCAATCCGGTGATCCCGGTTTCCGAGCAGATCATGGACGTTATCGAAACCCACAATCCCGAACTGGGCGAAAAGGGCGCCCGCGCCCGCGCCGTCGAAATGTTCGAACTGGTCGGCATCCCGCCACAGCGGCTGGACGATTTCCCCCACCAGTTTTCCGGCGGCATGCGCCAGCGCATCTGCATCGCCATCGCTTTGGCGCTCAATCCGCGCCTCATCATCATGGACGAGCCGACCACCGCGCTCGACGTGGTAGTGCAGCGCGACATCATCGAGCAGATCGTTGAGCTCAAGTCCCGTCTCGGCTTCTCGGTCCTGTTCATCACCCACGATCTGGGCCTGATGATCGAATTCTGCGACCGCATCGGCGTCATGTATTCCGGCGAACTGGTGGAGGTCGCCCCCGCCAGCTCCATCCTCACCAATCCCCAGCATCCCTATACCCGCGCCCTGGGCAGCAGCTTTCCGCCGCTGTCAGGCCCGCGCCAGCGCCTCGAAGGCATTGCCGGCTCCCCGCCCGACCTGCGGGCCCTGCCGCAAGGCTGCCGCTTCTCGCCGCGCTGCCCCCACGCCATGGCACTCTGCGCCCAAACCGCGCCCGAACTGCGCTTCTACCCCGAGCATGAAAGCGAGGCGGCATGTCACTTGCTGAACTAGAAAGCACAGGCGTCGCCGCCACTACCGGCCGCACCGTTGTCGAGATGGACAGCGTCGACAAGGACTTTGTCCTGGGTGGCACCTTCTTCAACCAGACCGTGCTGCGGGCTCTGTCCGGCGTCTCGCTCAAGCTGGTTAGCGGCCGCGCTCTGGCGCTGGTGGGGGAATCGGGTTCCGGCAAATCCACCTGTGCCCGCATGCTGGCCCGCGTCTATACACCCACCCGCGGCACCATCACCTTCGAGGGCGAGGACGTCACCAAATTCACCGGCAAGCGGCTCGACCGCTATCGCTCCGACGTACAGATGGTGTTCCAGGACCCGTTCGGTTCGCTCAACCCCACCCAGTCCATCGGCTACCATCTCGAACGTCCTTTGCGACTCCACCGCCCCGACCTGTCAGGCAAGGCCGTGCAACAGGAAATGCTGGCCCTGCTCGATCGCGTCGGCCTGCGTCCCGCGGCTGACTACCTCAAGCGCCGCCCGCATGAACTCTCCGGCGGCCAGCGCCAGCGCGTCGCCATTGCCCGCGCTTTGTCCGTGCAGCCCGTGGTCCTGCTGGCCGACGAGCCGACCTCCATGCTCGACGTCTCGGTGCGGCTGGGCATTCTCAATCTGCTCGAAGACATGAAGGTGCAGCGCCAGCTCGCTGCGCTCTACATCACCCACGACATCGCCACCGCCCGCTACTTCGCCGAAGACACGGCCGTGCTCTATGCCGGCCATCTGGTGGAGCAGGGGCCGAGCGAGGAAATCACCGAGCGCCCCCAGCACCCCTATACGCAGTTGCTGATCGAAGCCGTGCCCAATCCCGCCCGCAAGATATCCACCACCCGCACCCGCCGCGCGGTGGATATCCCCCTCTGGACCGCCCAGAGCAAAGGCTGCCCCTTCGTCTCCCGCTGCCCCCGCATCACCGCCATCTGCAAGGAGGTCATGCCCGCCCCCACGCCGGTCGGGTCGGCCCATATGGTGCGGTGCCATCATATCTAGACACGCCCTCATGGTGAGGTGCGCTTCTTCAGCGCCTCGAACCACGAGGGCGTGGCATGGTAGATGTCCGACTCATGATCCCACCTGCCTTCTTCGCCCGCCCCGCCACCGAAGTCGCCCCCGATCTCATCGGCATGACCCTGCTGGTCGATGGCGTCGGCGGCCCGCTGGTCGAGGTGGAGGCCTATGACCAGTCCGATCCGGCTTCGCACAGCTTCAACGGCCCCACGCCGCGCAACGCGGCGATGTTCGGGCCGCCGGGGCATGCCTATGTCTATAAGATTTACGGCATTCACTGGTGCCTCAACTTCGTCTGCCAGCCCGGCAGCGCCGTGCTGATCCGTGCCCTCGAACCCCAGCATGGCCTGCTCCGGATGCAGGAGCGCCGCGGGGGTCTCCCCGACCGCCAGCTCTGTTCCGGCCCCGGCAAGCTCTGCCAGGCCCTGGGCGTCACCATCGCCCACAATGCTTTGCCGCTCGATGCCGCCCCGTTCGACCTGCTGCCGGCCGAGCAGAGCCACGATATCGCCACCGGCCCGCGCATCGGCATCACCAAGGGCGTCGAAACCCCATGGCGCTTCGTGCGCCGCGGCTCGCCCTTCCTCAGCAAGCCGCTGAAATAGCGATCAATCTTGCCGCCCGACCGCGCGTTGTGAAGGAACCAAATCCCGCCCCAAGCGATTGGCCCCAAAGAGGCCGGTCCGCGTCAACCGGACATGGTGGTATGGGGAACGGGCTGGTTTTTCCGGTTTCCCGGTCCGGCCAACGAAATGGCAGCCGAGCCCTTGTCCCACCCGTACCGGCCTCGTCCGTATAAAGGAGACGTGCCATGCCCCAGGGTGACAAATCCGCCTATACCGACAAGCAGAAACGCAAGGCCGAGCATATCGAGCAAGGCTACGAGGATCGCGGCGTGTCCCACGACGAAGCCGAACGCCGCGCCTGGGCCACGGTCAACAAGGACGATGGCGGCGGCAATAAATCCGGCTCCGGCCGCGGCAAGGAGACCGGCAATCCCGCCGCTCACAAAGGCGGCAGGAAAGGTGGCGAGGCATCTGCCAGCCGCTCTGCTGCCGAACGCTCCGCCTCGGCGAAAAAGGCTGCCGCCACCCGCAAGCGCAATGCCGAGCACCACGCGCACCACTAGGAGCCACCAAATGGACGGTTCGGCAGCAAACAGGATCAATCCGCCCCAGCAGCAGGATCATCAGCCGGGGCGGGAAACCGAGATGCATCCCAAGCCCGACTATATGCCGAAATTCCCCGGCAATGGCCGGCTGGCCGGCAAGGTCGCCATCATCACTGGCGGCGATAGCGGCATCGGCCGCGCCTGCGCCGTACTCTTCGCCCGCGAGGGTGCCGAAGTGGCGCTGGTCTATCTCGAGGAATCCGAGGATGCCAGCATCACCGCCGGCGCCGTCCGGGCCGAAGGCAAGCAGGCTTTGCTGCTGCGTGGCGATGTGGGCGACAAGGCCTTTTGCGACGCTGTCGTCGACAAGGTGATCGAGGAATTCGGCAAACTCGACGTGCTGGTGAACAACGCTGCTGAGCAGCATCCGCAGGACGAGATCACCGACATTTCCGCCGAGCAGTTGCAGCAGACTTTCGAGACCAACCTCTTCGGTTATTTCTACCTGACCCAGGCCGCCATGCCCCATCTCGGCAAGGGTGCCGCCATCGTCAACACCACCTCGGTCACCGCCTATCGTGGCTCGCCCACCCTGCTCGACTATTCCGCTACCAAGGGCGCAATCGTGTCCTTCACCCGCGCGCTTGCCGGCAATCTGGTCGACAAGGGCATCCGCGTGAATGCGGTGGCGCCCGGCCCGATCTGGACGCCGCTCATTCCGGCCACCTTCGATGCCGAAAAGGTTGCCGAATTCGGCTCGGACCAGCCGATGAAGCGGCCCGGCCAACCCAATGAAGTGGCCACCTGCCATCTGTTCCTGGCTTGCGACGAAAGCTCGTACCTTTCCGGGCAGGTGCTGCACCCGAATGGCGGTGAGATCACCGGTGGATAGCGCCGGGCTGTGATTTTTGCCGCCTTGCGGCTCACCCCGCCCCTGTGATCCAAGGGCGGGGTGAGCACTGTTGAATCGAGCCTTGATCTGTTCGGTACGGGCCCGCGGATGGCGCCGCGCGACCCGCTGGTCGTGTTGCGCGACGTCTTCGGCCACAAGAGCTTCCGCGGGCAGCAGAGCGACGTGGTCGATCATGTGGTGGGCGGGGGCGACGCCGTCGTGCTGTTCCCTACCGGCGCTGGCAAGTCCATGTGCTACCAGATCCCCGCCATCTGCCGGCCGGGCGTGGGCATCGTCATCTCCCCGCTCATTGCGCTGATGCGCGACCAGGTCGAGGCGCTCAAGCAGGCCGGCGTCGCCGCCGCGGCGCTCAACTCGTCCCAGACATCGGAGGAATCCGCTGACGTCCGCCGCAAGCTGCGCAATGGCCAGCTCGACCTGCTCTATGTCGCACCCGAACGGGTGGCGACGCCGGGCTTCGCCAATATGCTGTCAGGCATCGATATCGCGCTCTTCGCCATCGACGAGGCCCATTGCGTGAGCCAGTGGGGCCACGATTTCCGGCCCGAATATCGCGAGCTGATCCATCTGGTCGAGCTCTTCCCCGGCGTCCCGCGCATCGCGCTGACCGCCACGGCCGACCCGACCACGCGCGAAGACATTATCGAGCGGCTGGGGCTCGAACAGGCGCAGGTCTTCACATCAAGCTTCGATCGCTCCAACATCTCCTATTCCATCGTCGAGCGCGACAAGGCGCGCGACCAGTTGCTGGCCTTCCTCGCCGCGCACAAGGGCAGTTCGGGCATCGTCTATTGCCTCTCCCGCGCCAAGGTCGAGGACACGGCCGACTGGTTGAGCGGCAAGGGCATCCCCGCCTTGCCCTATCATGCCGGCCTTTCCGCCGAACGCCGCAGCGCCAATCAGGATGCCTTCCTCAAGGAAGAGAACATCTGCATGGTGGCCACCGTCGCCTTCGGCATGGGCATCGACAAGCCCGATGTGCGCTATGTCGCCCATATGGACCTGCCGGCCTCCATCGAGGCCTATTACCAGGAAACCGGCCGCGCCGGGCGCGACGGGCAGCCGGCCGATGCCTGGATGAGCTACGGCATGGCCGATGTGGTGCAGCGCCGCCGCATGATCGACGAGGGCAATGCCCCCGACGAGGTCAAGCGCCTCGAACACGGCAAGCTCAATGCCCTGCTCGGCGTCTGCGAAACTGCCGAATGCCGTCGCAAGGCCATCCTCAACCATTTCGGCGAGGCCCATGCCGGCAATTGCGGCAATTGCGACACCTGCCGCTCCCCCGTCGAAACCTGGGACGGCACCGAGGCCGCCATCAAGGTGCTGGCCGCCATCTATCGCACCGGCATGCGCTTCGGCGCCGCCCATGTCATCGACGTGCTGATGGGCAAGGAAACTGAAAAGGTGGAGCGCTTCGGCCACCAGCACCAGAAGGTCTTCGGGCAGGGCGCCGATCTCGACGCCAAGGTCTGGCAGTCCGTCATCCGCCAGTTGACCGCCATGGGCCTGATCGTGGTCGACCATGCCAATCACGGCGCGCTGACCCTGGCTGAAGCGGCGCATGCCGTGTTCAAGCGGGAACGGGTGGTGACGCTGCGCAAGGACCGGCCCCGGAAATCGGTCGAGGTGCGACGCGCTCTGGCGCGGTCCACCGAAGTTCCCGAGCATGCCCGCCCACTCTTCGAAGCGCTGCGCGAGGCGCGGTTGCACCTGGCCAAGGCCCAGGGCGTGCCGCCCTATGTCATTTTCCACGACAGTACGCTCAAGGCCATGGCGCTCGCCCGGCCCACGCAACCGCATGACATGCTGAACCTGCCCGGCGTCGGCCAGGCCAAGCTGGACCGCTACGGCGAGGATTTCCTCGCCGTGGTGCGGGCGCAGGTGGCGGGTTGATGTCGGCAACCTCAACTTCCCGCCCCCGCTTCGCCATCGTCGATATCGCCCGTGGCGTCGCCATCATCGCCATGGTGGCCTACCACCTGTGCTGGGACCTGAGCTATTTCCGCTTCATACCAGCCGATGTCGGCTACGACCCGCAATGGGTGTTCATCGCCCGCTCCATTCTTGCGGTTTTCCTGTTCCTCGTCGGTATCGGCCTCGTGCTGGGCCATGGCAATGGCATCCGCTGGCGCAGCTTCTGGCGCCGCTGGGTCTTCGTGGTCGCCGGTGCGCTGATCATCACCGTCGCCACATATTTCGTCTTCCCGCAAAGCTTCGTCTATTTCGGCGTGCTGCACGCCATTGCCCTGTTCAGCCTGCTCGGTCTGGCCTTCGTGCGCACCCCGCTCTGGCTGTCCGTCGTGGTCGCTGTCGTCGTCATCGCCCTGCCATTCTTCCATTCCGATCCGCTGTTCAACGAAAAGGTCTGGTCCTGGCTCGGCTTCTGGCAGGTGCCGCCGCCGACCAATGATCTCGTGCCCGTCTTCCCCTGGTTCGGCGCCGTACTGCTGGGCATCATCGCCACGCGCCTCGTGCTGGCCTCGAATCTCTCCGCGCGCCTCGCTGCTATCGCGCCGCCAGGCCGGCTGCCACGCCTGCTGGCCTTTCTCGGCCGCTGGAGCCTGCTGATCTATCTGCTGCACCAGCCCATCCTGCTCGGGCTGGTCTATCCCGCCGCCGCCTGGCTGCAGCCGCAAGTCGCCATGCGCGACACCGATTTCCTGCGCTCCTGCCAGAGCACCTGTGAAGCCGGCGGCACCTCTGCCGATATGTGCGTCACCTATTGCCAGTGCGGCCTTGAAGGCGTGAAGACCAACGATCTCTGGAACGCCATCGAGACCGGCATGGTCACCGCATCCGAACAGGCCCTGCTCGATGCGCAGAACCGGCAATGCTCGGTCCTGATCTACCCGGAGCTGAATTTGGCTCAATGAGCCCATAGGTTGCATTGGAACGTTACTATTTGCGGTTTTTGCGCAAAATCGATCTTGAATGGCAGCGCGAATGAGCGTTCATTAATCACTGCGAGTTGATTTGTCCGAGCTTCGGCTAGGATTGGTCGCCATTCGGCTCAGCCTGAGCTGAAGGGCGGTTGGTCCGAAGGTTGGCTCCCGCCGTTCGGACCCCACACATATTGAAGTCTGGATACTTCCTTGACCACCGACACGGCTGGCCGCGTCCATTCACGCGGCGATGCTCTGGCTCATGTGGCCGCCGCTCACGCCGGCAAGGGGCGTGGGCCGCTGACGCGGATTGCCCTCTATTCCCTCCGCCACCCCTGGCAGGCGGCCGCCGCGATCGGCGCCACCGTCATCGCCTCGGTGCTGCAATTGCTGATCCCGCGGCTATTGGGCCACGCGGTCGACCAGGCCCAGGATATTCTCGGCAGCGGCATGGAAGGCGCCGAACAGGCCCTGTTCTGGAGCGCCATGACCCTGCTGGCCGTCTCGGTGGCGCGCGGCTTCTTCACCCTGGTGCAGAACTATTATTCGGAATCGGTGGGCCACCATGTCGGCTACGAACTGCGGCTGGCCTTTTACGACAAGGTGCAGCGCCTGTCCTATTCCTACCATGACAAGGTCCATACCGGCGATCTGATCACCATCGGCCTGCTCGATCTCGATGGCGTGCGGATGTTCTTCTCCACCGGCCTTGTGCGCACCATCCTGCTGGCCGTGCTGATCGGGGTTGGCGCCTATATGCTGCTCACCACCGATGTCCTGCTGGGCCTGCTGGCACTGAGCTTCGTGCCTTTCGTTGCCTGGCGCTCCTCGGTGGCGCAACTGACCCTGCGCGCCACCTGGCTGGTGCTGCAGAAGAAGCTCTCGGCCCTGAGCCGCGTTATGGAGGAAAACCTGGGCGGCATCCGCGTGGTGCGCGCCTTTGCCGGGCAGGATTTCGAGCTCGCCAAGTTCGATGCGGCCAGCAAGGAAGCCCTGGAGCTGTCCCATCAGCGCGTGCATGTGCGGGTGCGCAATACCAGCGCCATGACCTTCTCTTTCTTTGCCGCCATGGGCCTGGTGCTATGGTTCGGCGGCAACAAGGTCATTGCCGGCGAAATGAGCGTCGGCACGCTGGCCAGCTTTTTGACCTTCATGACCATATTGCAGATGCCGGTGCGCCAGCTCGGACTGATGGTCAACTCCTATGCCCGCGCCTCCACCTGTGGCGAGCGCTTCTACGCCTTCCTCGACCAACCCCTGGCCATCGAGGATGCGCCCGGCGTGCCCGACCTCAAGGTCACCGAGGGCACCCTGCGCTTCGAGGATGTCCACTTCACCTATGAGGGCGCCACCCATCCCACGCTCGATGGCGTGAGCTTCGAGGCGCGCGCCGGCCAGACCGTCGGCATTGTCGGCGCCCCGGGCAGCGGCAAGTCGACCCTGGCCCACCTCATCCCGCGCTTCTACGACGTCACGAGCGGTCGCATCACCATCGACGGGCAGGATGTGAGCGAGGTGTCCCTGCAATCCTTGCGCCGCGCCGTGGCCGTGGTGCAGCAGGACAGCTTCCTCTTCACCACCACGATCGAAAACAACATCGCCTATGGCGATCCGTGGTCCAAGGAAACCAAGATCGAAAAGGCTGCCGAAAGCGCGCAACTGCACAACTACATCATGGGCCTGCCTTCGGGTTACGGCACGGTGGTCGGCGAGCGCGGCGTGTCGCTGTCCGGCGGCCAGCGCCAGCGTCTCTCCATCGCCCGCAGCCTCGTGCTCAAGCCCGCCGTCATGGTGTTCGACGATTCCACCGCCGCCATCGATGCCGGCACCGAACACCGCATCCGCAGCGCCATCCGCCGCTATGCCAGCAACCGGGTGACTTTGGTCATCTCCCACCGGCTGAGCTCTCTCCTTCACGCCGATACCATCCTCTTCCTCGAGGACGGCAAGATTGTCGAGCAGGGCAGCCACGAGGAATTGCTGGCCCAGGGCGGACGCTATCGCGCGCTCTATGACCTGCAGACCCGCCCCACCGAAGATATCGAAATCGGGAGCGCCGCCCAATGAGCGCCATCGAAGAGGACGACCGCGAAGTCGCCGCCTTTCCGGGCCAGCGCCCGCCACGCGCCAGCGTCGGCAGCCACCGCATCGAAGAGGAAATCTTCGGCAAGGCCTATGACCCCAGGACCGTGCGCCGCATCTGGGCCTTCGTGCGACCCTACCGCATGAAGATCTACCTGTCGGTGGCCGCCGTCCTGGTCTTCACCGCCAGCCAGCTCGCCATACCGCTCATCATCGGCCGCGCCATCGATAGCGGCATGACCGAGGGCGGCAATTCGACCAACCTGGCCTGGGCCGTGGCCGGCTTCGCCGTCGCCGTTCTGGTCAACTACGCCGCTTCCTGGATTCAGGAAAGCCAGGTGGGGCAGGTGGCCGAGAATGTGCTGTTCGACATGCGCCGCGCCATGTTCGCCCAGCTCCAGCGCGTCTCATTGAGCTTCATGGACAAGACCGAAGTCGGCCGGCTGATGAGCCGCTTGCAGGGCGACGTCAATTCCATGCAGGAATTCCTCGAAACCTCGGTGATCTCGGTCGGCGACATGGTGCTGCTGGCCGGCATCGTCTTCGTGCTGCTCTCGCTCGATTTCCGCCTGGGCCTGCTGACGCTCTCCACCATGCCGGTGCTGTTCGTGGTGCGCATCTTCTGGCTGCCCCCGGCCAAGCGCGCCTTCTGGGCGGCGCATGAAACCAATTCGATCACCGCCGGCGCCATGGCCGAAGGCATCAACGGCGTCCGCACCGTGCAGAATCTCGATCGCCAGAAGGTCAATTTCGACCTCTATGACGACAAGGCTTATACCAACCTGCAGACCCAGCTCACCGGCTCGCGTTATGCCCAGGTCATGGTGCCCATCGTCGATAGCCTCACCGGCATCGCCATGGCCATCGTCGTGGTAGTGGGTGGCTCGCTGGTGCTCAATGGGAGCCTGGAGATCGGCGTCATCGTGACGTTCATCTTCTATATCCAGCGCTTCTTCGATCCGATCCGCTCGCTGACCATGCAATATTCCATCATGCAGCGCGCCATGACCTCGGGCCGTCGCATCACCGAAGTGCTCGATATTCCGGCTTCGATCAACGACAAGCCGGATGCCGTCACCCTGACGGGCGATATGGATGGCTCGGTCGAATTCCGCGACGTGGTCTTCGGCTATGCCGCCGATCGCCCGGTGCTGAAGAATGTCAGCTTCAAGGTCAATCCGGGCGAAACCGTCGCTTTGGTCGGCCCCACCGGCTCGGGCAAGACATCGGCCATGTCGCTGGTCCACCGCTTCTACGAGGTCCAGTCCGGCGCGGTGCTGGTCGGTGGTCACGACGTGCGCGACGTCACCCAGGAATCGCTGGGCGAACAGGTCGCCATGGTGTTGCAGGAGCCGTTTCTCTTCACCGGTACGGTCTTTGAAAACATCCGCTACAACAAGGCTTCGGCCACCCGCGAGGATGTCATCGCGGCCGCCAAGGCCGTCGGCGCGCATGACTTCATCACCCGCCTGCCGGGCGGCTATGACGGCATGCTGGAACAGCGCGGCTCCAACCTGTCGCTCGGCCAGCGTCAGCTCCTGAGCTTCGCCCGCGCGCTGGTGGCCGATGCCAAGATTCTGGTGCTCGACGAAGCTACGGCCAATATCGACAGCTACACCGAACGCCAGATCCAGAAGGCCTTGCTGACCCTGCTCGAAGGCCGCACCGGCATGGTCATTGCCCACCGCCTCGCCACGATCCGAGGCGCCGACCGCATCATCGTGCTGCAGAATGGCGAGCTGATCGAAACTGGCAACCACGACCAGCTCATGGAAAAGAACGGCCTCTACGCCAAGCTCTACAACATGAACTATGCCAGCTTCGACGACATCCCGGACGAACTGGTGGCGCAGGTCAATGCACGGGCGGCCTCTACTTAGGCTCCGAATGCGGTGCACGTGATACCCCCACCCTCATTCCCTCCCCACAAGGGGGAGGGAAGCCTTCTCCGCAACGGCTTGGATATTTGAGATGACCCTTGAAGGTCGATCTGGCGCCTCCCTCCCCCTGTGGGGAGGGAATGAGGGTGGGGGTATGCCGCCGCAAACGCCAACGCCCGCTCGGCACCCCCTCTTGCCGCATCCGTCATGGCGCCATCCCGCCGATAGGCGCATGACACCTCCATGTTGGGGAAAATCACATGAGTCTTCTGGTTGCCGCCGGTCTGCTGGTGGTGGTGTTCCTCACCTCCATGCTGTCGGGCATTTTCGGCATGGCGGGCGGGCTGGTGCTGCTGGGCATCCTGCTCTTCATCCTGCCTGTTGGCACGGCCATTGCCGTGCAGGGCGCCATCCAGATCATCGCCAATGGCTCGCGCGCCTGGTTCTCCCGCGC
The DNA here is from genome assembly GCF_024707105.1 of Devosia ginsengisoli. Taxonomy (GTDB): domain Bacteria; phylum Pseudomonadota; class Alphaproteobacteria; order Rhizobiales; family Devosiaceae; genus Devosia; species Devosia ginsengisoli_A. The sequence goes on from NZ_JANQAJ010000005.1 coordinate 224,458, forward strand.
CTTCATCGACTGGCGCGTGCTCGCCATCATGACCATGGGCCTCGTCACTGCCGGCATCCTGCTTTTCATCCTGCGCTATGTGCCCGATCTGGCCACCGTCTGCATTGTCATCGGCCTCCTGCCCATCCTCCTGTGGATTCCGCAATCCTGGCTGTCGCTCGATGCCAGCAAGCCGCATCACGCCTTCATCTGCGGCTTCATGGGCGGCGGCATCAACCTGGCCGTGGGCGTCGCCGGCCCCACCATCGACATGTTCTTCATCCGCACCGCCATGGACCGGCGCACCATCATCGCCACCAAGGCGGCCGCCCAGGTGGTCAACCATGCCGGCAAGATCGCCTTCTACTGGAACGCGACCATGGTGCTGACGGGTTGGGAATGGGGTGCCGTCGCGCTCGCCGCACCCTTCGCCGTAGCAGGCACCAGCGCCGGCTACTGGGTGCTGCAGCGCCTGACCGATGCCAATTTCAAATCCTGGACGCGCCTGCTGGTCACCGCCATCGGTATTTATTACCTGCTGCGCGGCATCTTCTTGCTGATCTGACGCCGATGAGTATGGTGCCTTTTCAGGGAGACGACATGGCACCATTCGACAGCGTCACGGCGCGCCTTATTCTTTTGCTGGCCGAAACCGGCTCCATCGGCCGCGCCGCCGAGCGCGAGGGCATTGCCTCCTCGGCCGTGAGCCGGCGCGTCTCCGATCTCGAAAGCCGGCTGGGCGTCGTGCTGTTCGATCGTTCGGCCCATGGCGTCAGGCTCACCAATGCCGGTGAATCCTATGCCGAAGGTTGCCGTACCGTGCTGCGTGCCATCGCCGATCTCGATGCCGTCATGGCCGATTTCGGCGCCGGCCTGCGCGGCAGCCTGCGCCTGGCCTGCACCAGCTCGGCCCTCACCGGCCGCCTGCCGGAGCTGCTGGCCCGCTACGCCGCCAAGCATGACGGCATCGTTCTCGACATCCAGGAAATGGGCGCTGCCAAGGCGCTGCTGGCGCTGGACGAGGGCAGGGCGGATATCGCCATCGTCTCCGACAATTACGATTTCACCCGTTTCGAGATCAAAGCCTTCGAGGATGATCGTGTCTGGGTGCTGGCCCCGCCCGACCATCCCCTGGCCGGGCAGATCGAGCCGCGCAAGGATATCGGCTTCGATACCGTCATCGACTATCCCATCGTCGGCATCCACCAGGCCGGCTCGCTCGATCGGCTGGTGGCCGAGGCGGCGCGCAAGGCCGGCAAGCCGCTCGCCGAAAGCGTCCGTGTCGAGAGCTTCCCGGCTCTGGTGCGCATGGTCGAAGCCGGCTTCGGCATCGGCTTCCTGCGCTCCACCAGCCTGCATCTGCTGGCCGGCACCGACCTCGTCTGCGCGCCCCTGGCCGAGCCCTGGGCCCTGCGGCAACTGCTCGTCGCCCGCCGCAAGACCTCGCCTTTGTCGGCGGCCATGAAGAGCTTCATCGCCCTCTGCAGCGAAACCTATGTGCCGAGCGTGTAGTCTTTTGCCCCGATCAACCATCTGCGACATATCGGTGCTTGAGCGACGCATCGATCGCCCCTAGGAATGGCGCCATGAGCACTTCGCGCAGCATCGGCAGGGAGATCGGGACGGCTTTTGCCGTGCTGGCCATCTATCTGCTGACGGTGCTGGCGCCGATGCATCATGCCCGCGCCAGCCAGCTCGCCTTCGAAGAGCTGGGCTACGCCACGACACAGGCGAGCTGGGTCCTCTGCACGCCATCGGGCACCAATGGCCAGGAAAATGACGTCCTCGTCGCCAAATGCCCGGCAACCGGCGTCGGCAAGACCGACCTGGTCCTGCCACTGCTCGACGCCGTGCCGGTCAGCCATCAGATCGCACTGGCCGCCCCGCTCGCCACGACGTTCCCCGCCTTCCTGCCGCGTGCCATCGCGCCGCCATCCGGCCCGCGCGGCCCTCCGGTTTCGGTCTGAACCACCGGCCTTGCGGCCGTCCAGATCACTCAATCACCGGAACATCATCATGATCAAACTGCTTCGCGCTGCCCTGGCGGCCGCCATCCTCGTCGCCACCCCCGCTTTCGCCCATAACGGCGTCACCCATCTCGGCGATATCAACATCTCGCTGCCCTTTACCCGCGCCACCTTGCCCAATGCGCCCGTGGCCGGCGGCTTCCTCACCATCGAAAATGCCGGCACCGAACCCGACCGCCTGATCTCGGTCACATCAGACATCGCTGGCGAAACCCAGATTCATGAAATGGCCATGCAGGGCGACGTCATGAAGATGCGCCCCCTCGCCGACGGTCTCGAAATCCCCGCCGGCGAAACCGTGGTCCTCGCCCCCGGTGGCTTCCACATCATGTTCATGGGCCTCAAGCAGACCTTGGTCGAAGGCGAAACCGTTGCCGTCACCCTGACCTTCGAAAAGGCCGGCTCGGTCGAAATCCTGCTGCCGGTCGAGGGTGCCGCTGCCGATGCGCCGACCGCCATGGAGCACGCACACTGATGGCTCTGCGCACCATCCGTACCTGGCTCTGGGTGGCGGTGATCGCGCTGGCGCTGACGGGGGCATCGCCGCCTTCCTGCTGCGCCAGTCGCCGCCCGCCAGCGGCTTCGGCGTCGCCGAGTTCGACCTCGTCGACCAGAACGGCAACCCGGTCGACGAGACCGTGTTTGTCGGCCACCCCTCGGCCTTGTTCTTCGGATTCACCCATTGCCCCGAAGTCTGCCCCACCACCATGGCCGAGATGAGCGCCTGGTTCGACGCCCTGGGCGATGAGGGCGCCGATCTCCGCGCCTGGTTCGTCAGCATCGATCCCGAACGCGATACGCCCGCAGTGCTGGGCGATTATGTGAGCTGGGTCAGCGACCGCATCACCGGCATTACCGGCGCTCCCGACCAGATCGATCGCCTGGCCGATGCCTGGGGCGTGTTCCACGAAAAGGTGCCGCTGGAAGGCGGCGATTACACCATGGACCACACGGCCTCGGTCTTCCTGCTCGATGCCAGGGGCCAGTTCCAGGGCACCATCGCCTATCGTGAGGACATGGCGACGGCGCTCGGCAAGCTGCGCAACCTGCTCGCCAAGTCCTGATACACATGCCCGACCCGATTAAGTTCGGGTCGGGCAATTTTAAAGATGACCGACTGCGTCATATTATCTTTTGACTCTGCCAATCGGTGTGGCTACGAAACCGGACAGACGCGATCATGTTTGTTTGCGCGCCCCGTTCACTGCACCCGATTGGAAGAATCAGATGCTCAACCGCTCTCCCGCCATTCTCGCCGCGCTCGTTGCCGGCGCCCTGTCTTTCACGGCCATGACTGCCGTCGCGCAGGACAAGGTCATCACCCACCCGCAGGGCGAAACCACCATTTCCGGCGTTCCCGCCAAGGTGCTGGTGCAGGATTGGGCCGCCTTCGACAATCTCAACGCCCTCGGCGTGGCCGTTGCCGGCGTCCCGTCCTCCAATGGCCCGAGCTATCTCGGTGATGCCGTCCCCGCCGACGCCATCCAGATCGGCTCGCTGTTCGAGCCCGATTTTGAAGGCATTGCCGCTGCCGAAGCCGATGTCTATTTCGTCGCCGCCCGCTCGGCCTCGGCCTACGAGACCTCCAAGGACCTCGTCCCCACCATCGATCTGAGCGTCAACAACGGCGCCATCATCGAAGGCGTCAAGGCCAACATCGCCAAGCTCGGCGAAGTCTTCGACCTGCAGGACAAGGCCGTTGAACTCAACGCTGCGCTCGATGCCAAGGTCGATGAGGTCAAGGCTGCGGCTGCCGGCAAGGGCGACGCCCTGGTTCTGGTGACCAATGCCGGCAATCTGGGCGTTTATGGCCCCGATTCACGCGTCTCCTGGGTCTATAACGAAGTCGGTATCGCCTCGGCCCTCGCCGATGTGAAGGATGGCGACCATGGCGGCGACGCCGTGTCGTTCGAATTCCTGCTCGAAGTGAATCCCGACTGGGTCTTCGTCGTCGACCGCGATGCCGGCACCGGCGAAAACACCGGCGCCGCTGCTGCCCTGCTCGACAACGAGCTGTTCAACCAGACCACTGCCGCCCAGCAAGGCCACATCGTCTATCTCGACCCCCAGGCCGCCTACATCACCATGCATGGCTACCAGGGCGTGATGCTGCTGCTCGACCAGGTCCTCGCCGGTCTCAACGGCTAAGTCGTCACTGCCGCGTCGGCGTATGTGGCCCCACCCCACCCTCGATCCCTCCCATCAAGGGGAGGGAAGTTCGTTCGGCGCAAGGATATTAATTGTGCCACGGGAGGCGGCGCAGTCGCCTCCCTCCCCCTTGTGGGGAGGGACCGAGGGTGGGGGTGAGTCACACATGCCAAACTCCTAGGAATGCAAAGCATGCGCTGGCTCGGCCTTGCCATTGTGGTGACCATCGTTCTGGCCATCATCAGCCTCTTCGTCGGCGTCAGCGACGTGTCGCTGGGCGCGCTGCTGTCCTCCAGCCCCGAAGATCGCCCCATGCAGGTGCTGCTGATCAGCCGCATCCCGCGCACCCTCGCCATCATCCTCTCCGGCGCCTCCATGGCCATTGCCGGGCTGGTGATGCAGATGGTGGTGCGCAATCGCTTCGTCGAGCCTTCTACCGCGGGCACCACCGAATCCGCCAGCCTCGGTTTTCTCGTCATAACCCTCCTGGCCCCCGGCTGGCCGCTCATGGGCAAGATGCTGGTTTCGGCGCTCTTCGCCCTGGGCGGCACGGCCTTGTTCCTGCGCATCCTGCGCGCCGTGCCCCTGCGCGATGTGCTGCTGGTGCCGCTGATCGGCATCATGCTGGGCGGCATCATCGGCGCGGTCACCGCCTTCATCGCCTATCGCTATGGCCTCATGGCCTCACTGCTCGCCTGGAGCATGGGCGATTTCTCCGGCATCCTGCGCGGCCGCTACGAGCTGCTCTGGATCGGGCTGGCCTGCTGCGCCCTGGCCTATATCGCTGCCGACCGCTTCACCGTGGCCGGCATGGGCAAGGATTTCACCACCAATCTGGGCCTCAATTACCAGCGCGTCATGGTGCTGGGCTTGGTCATCGTCTCGCTGGTCAGCGCCGTCGTGCTGGTCTCGGTCGGCTCCATCCCCTTTCTCGGCCTCATCGTGCCCAACCTCGTCAGCCTGATGGTCGGCGACAACATGCGGCGCACCGTGCCATGGGTGGCTTTGGGTGGCGCCGGCTTTGTGCTGGCCTGCGATATCGTCGGGCGCATCGTCCGCTATCCCTACGAAATCCCGATCAGCGTCGTCGTCGGCGTTCTCGGCAGCATGATCTTCTTGTTCCTCCTGCTCCGGACGCGCCGCCATGCTGCATGAACCGGCACGCGAGCTTGTCGAACCACGTGGTCGTGGCGCCCGGGCCATGCGGCTCTCGCGCCCCGCTTTCGTCCTCATCATCCTGAGCCTGCTGGCGCTGGTTTCCATCGCCTGCTTCATGACGCTGGGCGCCAAGGGCAACTGGGGCTTCGTCCTCTCCTTCCGGGGCAAGAAGCTCGCTTCGCTCTTGCTGGTGGCCTATGCGGTGGCCGTTTCCACCGTCCTGTTCCAGACGGTCACCAACAACCGCATTCTCACCCCCCTCGATCATGGGCTTCGACGCGCTCTATGTGCTGATCAAGACCGGCGTCGTCTTCTTCCTCGGCGTGGGCGCGCTGACATCAATCGATTCACAGATGCAGTTCGGCCTCGAAGTGCTGGTCATGGTGGCCTTTTCCGGCCTGCTGTTCCGCTGGCTGTTCCTCGGCGAGGAGCGGAGCCTCCACCTCCTGGTTCTGGTCGGCATCGTCTTCGGCATCCTGTTCCGCAGCCTCAGCCAGTTCATGCAGCGCATGCTCGATCCGGGCGCCTTCAATGTGCTGCAGGACACCTTCTTCGCCAGCTTCGCCACCACCGATCCCACCCTGCTGCTCATCTCGGCCATCATTGTCGGCCTCGTGACGATATTGGCCCTGCGCATGCTGCACAGTTTCGACGTGCTCTCGCTCGGCCGCGCCCATGCCATCAACCTGGGCGTCAACTACAAGCGCACCGTCGTCATCATCCTGATCCTGGTGTCGATCCTGGTCGCCGTCTCGACCGCCCTGGTCGGCCCCATCACCTTCTTCGGGCTGCTGGTGGCGACGCTTGCCCATTCCCTGATCGGCAACAGCCGTCATCACTACGTCCTGCCGGCCGCCGTCCTGCTGGCCGTGGTCTGCCTCGTGGGCGGGCAGACCCTGCTCGAACGCGTCTTCGAGTTCGACACGGCCCTGTCCATCATCATCGAATTTCTGGGCGGCATCGTCTTCATCGCCCTCGTCCTGCGGAGAGCTGCCCGATGATCGTCACATCACAGGTCACCAAATCCTACGGCGCGACTGCGGTTGTCGATGGCGTCAGCCTCACGCTGCCCTCAGGCGGCATCACCTCCATCATCGGCCCCAATGGCGCCGGCAAATCGACACTTCTCTCCATGGTCAGCCGCCTCATGGCCATGGACAAGGGTACCGTCACCGTGGATGGGCTCGACGTCACCAGCACGCCCAGCGATGTGCTGGCGCGGCGCCTCTCCATCCTGCGCCAGGAAAACCACATGACCGCGCGCCTCACCGTGCGCGACCTCGTGAGCTTCGGTCGCTATCCCTATACCAAGGGCCGCCTCACCGTGGACGACAAGCGCCATATCGATGAGGCCATCCTCTATCTCAACCTGACCGAATTGACCGATCGCTTCCTCGACGAACTGTCAGGCGGCCAGCGCCAGCGCGCCTTCGTCGCCATGGTCCTCTGCCAGAATACCGACTACGTGCTGCTCGACGAGCCGCTCAACAATCTCGACATGAAACATGCCATGGGCATGATGAAGCTGCTGCGCAAGGCGGCCAACGAGCTGGGCAAGACCGTGGTCCTGGTCCTGCACGACATCAATTTCGCCTCCTGGTATTCCGACTACATCGTGGCCATGAAACACGGCAAGGTCGTCAATCAGGGCCCGGCCGAGCACATGATAAACCCCGCCGTGCTGTCCGAAATCTACGACATGGAGATCAAGGTCCACGAAATCGGCGGCCAGCGGATTTCGGTCTATTACGAATAGCGAATACCCCCTGCCAACCTCCCCCTGATAGGGGAGGAGTTGCGCGGCGGGTTAGGCAACATAGTGCCAAATCCCCGATCTGTTCCTCCCCCTATCAGGGGGAGGCTGGGAGGGGGTATCCCCAAAAAAGCATCGCCGGTAGACTGGGTGGCACAAATCAGGAGCCGCCCATGAAGCCGTCGATTTCCATCATCACCATCGGTGTCGATGACCTGGAGCGGGCCTTCGCCTTCTATCGCGCCCTGTTCGATATTGCCGACGAACAGATCGGGGCAGGGGAGGACCATGTGGCCTTCTTCTTCCCCAACGACTTCTCCTTCGTGCTCTTCCCGCGCGAGCAGATCGCTCAGACCGCTGGCAAGGATGTTGCAATATCAGGCACGCCCGGCTTCGTGCTCAGCCACCAGGCCGCCAGCCCCGCCGAAGTCGATGACATCCTGCGCAGGGTTCTCGTGGCCGGCGGCGCCATCGTCACCGAAGCCACCCAGTCCGAATGGGGCTATTCCGCCTATTTCGAGGACAGCGAAGGCAATGTGTGGGAACTGATGGCCCAGCCGCCGGCCAATTGAGGGCATTGAGCAGCCCACCCCACCAGCCCTCGGGTCAAGCCCGAGGGTGACGATCTACGGTGGCACAATTCCCTAGAACCCGCCGCCCGTCTTGAAGCCCGAATGCTTGCGTGTGCCCACCGAGCCGGTGCGTGGACGCGAAAATCCGCCCCCACCACTTGAACCACCGCTCCAGCCACCACCGAAGCCGCCCTTGCTCTTGCTGCGAGATTTGCTGCTGCCACCGCCCCCGCCAAAGCTGGAATCGGGCCAGTTGAACGTGCTGCCGCCGGCTTCGGGCCAGGGCGAATTGCTGCGCTGCCGGCCGTTATTGGGCAGGCCCACGCCGCCGCCCCAGTCAGTCGTGCCGGCGCTCCAGTTCTGGCTGCGCCGCCACTGGTCCCAATAGGACGCGGCCGTAATGCCGCCGCGCAGGAACTCGTTGAGCACGTCCCCGACCAGCTTCTCGTCGCGGAAGGTCGAGCGCGGATCGTCGAACCGCTGCTTCTTGAATTCCCACTGGATGTCTTCCAGCTCCCGCCGCCGCGCCGCCAGGGTCTTGAGGCGCTCGTTCTGCTCGCGGGTTTCTCCCTGTTCTTCGCGGGCGCGGGCGCGGGCATCGTCGATCTGGGCCACGATCGTGTCGTCCTGCCCGGTGCGGGTGCGGCGGGCCTCGGCCAACAGCGTCTGGATATCCTCGCGCCCCAGCGCCGTCGCCAACTCGTTCAATGCGCCCTCGAGGGCGGGATTGCCGCCCTGCGACAGCACGCCGAGCGTCTTGGCCGTTTCGTCACGCCGATCCTCGGCTGCGACGATTTCGGCGTCGAGCGCATCGATCTTCTGCTGGCTCGCTTCCATGGCCTCGCGGATCGGCTTGCCGCCGGCATTGTCGATCGCAGCCATTTCCAGCGCATCGACCTCCGCCTCGGCCGCCTTAGCATTCTCGATCTGCCGCTCGGCATGCTCGCGCAGCCGCAGCGGAATTTCGTTCAGCATGGCAAAGTTCGGCCGCGCCTTCTGGAACCCGACCAGATTGGCCACCAGGCTGTCGAAATAGCGGATGAGATTGTTGGCGCGATAGCTGGCCGTGCCATAGCCGGCTTCCCACAGATAGATGAACAGCGGATCGTCGCGATAGGGCTTGCCCTTCTCGTCGCGGTCGGTCTCGGCCTGCTCGGTCTTGCGCATCGATTGCGCGGCGACGTCGGCCAGTTCGGTCGCCCGGCTGCGCTTGGCAGCAAATTCGGGGTCCTTGGCGATGCTGTCGCCGAGCCGCGCCGCCAGCGCCTTCAGCTCGGCCTGATGCCCCTCGAACGCCTTCAGCGTTTCGGCCCGGTCCGCGGTCAGCTTGGCCAGCGCCGCGTCGATTCCGGCAACGTCCTTTTCCGCCTTGCTCAGGTCCTTGGCGTGGGCCTTGAGCATGTCGCGCGCCTTGCTCTCGGCCGCCGAAATGGTGCCGTCGAGTTCCCCCTGCACGGCCGGGTCGAGCCGCAATTGCGCCAATTGCCGGAACAGTTCGGCCTCGTTCTCGCGAATCTTGCCCAGCTTTTCCGCCGAACGCGACAGCCGCCGGGTGATTTCCTCTTCTTCGCGCCTGATGTCGCGCATCGCCTCGTCGAGGCTCGCCAGCGCTTCGGGTCCACGGATGCTCATTGCCCTACCACCGTGTCACTGCGCCGCCGAGAACCGGCAGATTGTATTCGACGTCGAGGAAGCCGAAGCTCTTGCGGCCGACCTGGTTGAGCTGGATGATCCCGTCATCCTGCTTGTCCGCCGCCACGGCCTCATAGACGCGCTCGGGCACGCGCAGGCCCCACAGGTCCACCACTTCGGTTTCCCCATTCTCCTCGTTGAGGATGGGCAGGCTCTGCACCTGGCCGTCATCGTTCAGCGCCTCCACCACGATATAGTAGTTGGTGGCGTCGGTATTGACGTCCGGTATGGTCCAGAAGCCCGATTGCACCCCGGAGCGGTTGACCACCCGCAGCGTATAGTCCTGCCGCAACTGGTCGCGAAGAGCCGTCAGGTCCGTCAGCGCCGCCTCGGCCGCTTCGCGATTGCCCTCGGCGGCATAGGTCTTGCCGCGCGTGCGCAGGGCCTCGGCGTCGAGCACTGCCTGCTGCACCTTGGTTTCCTCGAAAATGGTCTGGTAGAGCCCGTCCAACTGCGCCGGAATGCCCTCGGCCAGTTCGATCCGCGCCGCCTCGGCCACGCCATTCTGATAGGGCTGCCACACCCCGAAATAGCCCACGCCCAGCACCAGCAGCACGGCCAGCGCCGCGACCACCGGCTTGCCCCACTTCTTGCGGCTCACATAGAGCCGCGCCAGGCTCGTGCCGAAGCTGGGCGGCGGCGGGTCGTAGACGAAGCGGCTTTCCTGCAGCGCCGCCACACCCTCCTTGAGGATGTGGTCGGGCACTTCGATACCCTGCTGGTGATAGATGTCGCGCAGCTTGTCGATAAGCTGCTTTTCCTTGGCATCGGTGCCGAGCTCTCGCACGGCCAAATCCTGCCGGTGACGGAGCGTGTCGACCACGTCCATCGCCAGCATGACTTCATCCAGGGGCGCAGCGGGTTTCGCTGTCACGTCACTCATAGTTGGCGTTCACCCTTGGTCCGATTGCCTCTCACTTCCTGGTTTCGAGCAGCAGCGCGTTGCCGTCCGCTGCCAGCGCGGCCAGCCGGCGCTTGCCGTCTTCCACCGCATCGCGGATTTCCGCCGAATTCTTGGTCGAGGCCACGCGCATCTCGTTGATGATGGTGCGGCTCTTCTCCTGGAAGTTGACCACCGAATCCACCAGCTTCTTGACCGCATCGGCGCGCACCGTGGGGCCATAGCCGGCCCTGACGGCTTCTTCGGTCACCTTGTCGCCGATTTCGCTGAGGGTCTCGAGGCTCTTGCTCATCCCCTCCTTCATGGCGTTGAGCGTCTCGGTCGATTCATGCAGGCCGAACATGCCGGTGAACGAGGCCGAAAGCGCCGTCAGCACCGTCTCGTTGGTCGAGAAGAAGCTGATCGACTGCTGGTAGACCCGCTCCTTGGCATTGGTTGTCTGCATCAGCCGCGCCATCACCACTTCCGACGTATTGTAGGAAATGGTCAGATTGTCCGACAGGTCCTTGGCGATCTGGTAGCGGGCTTCCTCGTTCTGCATCTCGCGCAGCTTCTCGTCGCGATCCATTTCGAGGCGCGCCCGGTCGGCCGGCACCGTGCCGGCATAGCCGGAGACAGCGGCCGAAGCGGTTTCGAGAATGCCCTTTTTCTCCCCCAGCCGCTTTTCGGCGGTTTCCAGCACTTCGAGCGCCATCACCTCGGCCTGCTTCAGCGCGCCCCGGAAGTCGCGATAGGCCTCGAGAATGGTGTGCTCGCGGTCGATCTGGTCCTTGGTGTCGCGGGTGACCGCCAGGTAGGTGTCGCGGATCTTGTTGAAGCGGGTGGCGATATCGCCCCGGCTTACCTTCATCCACACATTGGAGGCGCGCTCCAGCAGGTCGAGCTTGTTGTCGGCCAGTTGGTCGACCATGCCCTTGGCATCGTCGCGGATCGAATCGAAGCCCTTGGTGATTTCCTCGTAGCGCTCGCCGATCTTCATGGCGGCGATCTGCTCGCGTACCACTTCGTTGAAGGCGCTGGCCTGGCTCAGCGTCCGGCCGATCAGGACCACGCGGGTTTCGTCGAGTTCGGTGATCTGGCTCAACAGGCCGGTGATGGGCTGCTCGCCCTGCTGCTCGGGCCACACGCCCAGGTCGCGGATGGCGTTGACCGCCTTGTCCAGATACTGCAGCGGCTTTTCTGCCATCGCGGCAACAGGCGATGCCTGGGTCTCGGTTGCAGTGGTCACTTCCTCGGCCATTCTTCGCTCCCCGTATTCTGACGCCCAACCGGCTGAGTGCGCGGTTTGCACTTATAGATCGCCGCTACCCACCCCCTGACAATTGCAAGGCGGCGCCGTGGCAACTATTTAGACCATATTGGTGCGAAAAAGCCGCACGTAAAGAGCGGGGGTGACACACCATGGCCGATACCTGTTTCACGGGGCATCAAGGCGGTATTGCGGCAATTGTGGCAATGCTTCGGCCGGGTGGCCGCTAATGGATTTCGGTGGCCGCTATCATATCGCCGCGCCGCGCGCCGCCGTCTGGGCTGCGCTCAACGATACCGCCGTGCTCAAGGCCACCATTCCGGGCTGCCACCGCATCGAATGGGCGGGCGAAACCCGGCTTGATCTCGAGATCAAGGTCAATCTCGGCGTCGCCCATCCGGTGTTCAAGGGCGAACTCGAACTCTCCGATATCATACCCGCCAAGCGCTATACCCTGGCGGGCCGCGGCAAGGGCGGCCTGCTCGGGCTGGCCGAGGGCTCGGCCGATATCGTGCTGGCCGATGATGGCGAAGCGACCCTGTTGGTCTTTGCCGCCAAAGGCGGCGCCTCCGGCCAGATCATGCGGCTGGGCAAGGCCATTATCGGCAATTCCGCTCAGAAGGTGATCGACGGCTTTTTCGAACGGTTCGGCGAGGTCATGGGCGCCCAGGTCACTGCCCTGCCGGTGGAATAGGCGCTCCTATACCTTTCCTTAACCACGCCCGCTTCCGCCACCAAAGCATCACAATCGGCGCGCGCCTGATGGGGTAAGCATTGCCGGTCATCCCTCAACTTTGAAGCAAATTGTCATGACCGGCCGCACCCGCGATACGCTCGCTCTCTTCGCCATCGCCTCGCTGGCCATCCTGACGGTGCTTTATGCCGATACCGATCCCGGGCAGCTGTTCCTGGCTATCCTGGCGCGCTGGTAGGCCCCTGCGCGGGATATGGGCAATGCGCTGCCGGTCCTTTGAGCAAGGCGGCAAAATTTTGACCAATCGGAAAAATATCCGCGATTCCCTCTTGCAGGCGTCACGTTTGCACGATTGTATCCGCTGTTAGCGCACGGAGATTGTCCGTCGGAGCCTCATGCCGACGCTCATGTGCGAGACAGGGAGACGAACTCAATGAAACTTTCCACTATCACCAAGGCCATTGCCGGCGGCGTCGCGCTGAGTGCGATCCTTACCGGTGCTGCCCTTGCCGACCCGGCCGTGATCTACGATCTGGGCGGCAAGTTCGACAAGTCGTTCAACGAAGCGGCTTACAACGGCGCCGAGGCCTGGAAGGCAGAGACCGGCGGCAATTATCTCGATCTCGAACTGCAGAACGACGCCCAGCGCGAACAGGCCCTGCGCCGCTTTGCCGGTCAGGGTGCCAATCCGATCGTGATGGCCGGTTTCTCCTGGACTGCGGCTCTCGAGGCTGTGGCCACTGAATTCCCCGACACCAATTTCGTCGTCATCGACACCGTTGTCGATCAGCCCAACGTGCAGTCGATCATGTTCGACGAGCATACCGGTTCCTTCCTGGTCGGCGCTCTGGCGGCCATGAAGTCCGAAACCGGCAAGGTCGGCTTTGTCGGCGGCATGGACGTTCCGCTGATCCACCGCTTCTATTGCGGCTATGCCTATGGCGCCCGCGCCGTGAACCCCGATGTCGGTCTGACCGAAAACTACACCGGCACCACCCCGGCTGCCTGGAATGATCCGGTCACCGCGGGCGAGCTGGCCAAGGCCCAGATCGACAGCGGCGTCGACGTGATCTTCGCTGCCGCCGGCGGTTCGGGTCTCGGCGTGCTGCAGGCCGCTGCCGATGCCGGCAAGTTCTCGATCGGCGTCGACAGCAACCAGAACCACCTCCAGCCCGGTTCGGTCCTGACCTCGATGCTCAAGCGCGTCGATACCGCCGTGCACAAGGCGTTCAACGAAGCTGGCGATGACGCGACCTTCCAGCCCGGTCGTATCGACCTGGGCCTGGCCGATGGTGGCGTTGACTATGCCGTTGACGACAACAATGCGGCCCTGATCACCGACGACATGAAGGCCAAGGTCGAGGAACTCAAGGCCGGCATCATCGCTGGCTCCGTCGAGGTCCACGACTACTATACCGACAACGCTTGCCCGCTCTAAGCAGCATTTGATGGCCGGTAACGACACCATGAACCCGCAGCGGCCGGAAACGGCCGCTGCTCTGCCCCGGCCTCCGGCTGGGCGATCGAGCTTGAAAAGATCAACAAGCGGTTTGGCGCGGTTCACGCCAACAAGGATATCGACCTCAAGGTTGCCCGCGGCACCATCCACGGCATCGTGGGGGAGAACGGCGCGGGCAAATCCACGCTGATGTCGATCCTCTATGGCTTCTACACCGCCGATAGCGGCACGATCCGCGTTAACGGCACGCAGCATGCCATCACCGACAGTCGCCATGCCTTGGCGCTCGGCATCGGCATGGTGCACCAGCATTTCATGCTGGTCGACAATTTCACCGTCCTTGAAAACGTCGTGCTCGGCGCCGAGGATAGCGGCCTGCTCAAGCCCAGCCTCGACCGCGCCCGCCAGGAGCTCGACCGACTGGAGCATGAATACGACCTCGAAGTCGATCCCGATGCCACCATCGAGGATATCTCGGTCGGCCAGCAGCAGCGCGTGGAAATCCTCAAGGCCCTCTATCGCGGCGCCGAAACCCTCATTCTCGACGAGCCCACCGGCGTGCTGACGCCCAAGGAGGCCGACGACCTGTTCCGCGTCCTGCGCACCCTGCGCGAACAGGGCAAGACGGTGATCCTCATCACCCACAAGCTGCGCGAGATCATGGCCATCACCGACAGCGTCTCGGTCATGCGCCAGGGCGAGATGGTGGCCACGCTCGAAACCGCCAAGACCAATCCCGAGGAAATCGCCGAGCTGATGGTCGGTCGCCGCGTGCTGCTGCGCGTGGAAAAAGGCCCGGCCAATCCCGGCAAGACCCTGCTGGAAGTGCAGGACCTCGTCGTGACCGACGATATGGGCGTTGCTCGCGTCAAGGGCGTGAGCTTTTCCGTTCGATCAGGCGAAATCATCGGCATTGCCGGGGTCTCCGGCAACGGCCAGTCCGAATTGCTCGAATCCATCTCCGGTATGCGCGACCAGAAGGCGGGTGTGGTCATCCTCAACGGTCAGCCGCTGTCGCTCGAAGGCGATGACGGCGCCGCCCGTGCCCGTGCCGCCGGCCTGGCCCATGTGCCCGAAGACCGCCAGCGCATGGGGCTGGTCACCACCTTCGCCGAATGGGAAAACGCCATCCTGGGCTATCAGGACAGCCCCGAATACGGCGCTGGCGCGCTGCTCGACATTGCTGCCGCCAAGCAGGCCGCGACCCATCATATCGAGCTCTTCGACGTCCGCCCCGCCAATATCAATCTCAAGACCTCGCTCTTTTCCGGCGGCAATCAGCAGAAGATCGTGCTGGCCCGCGAGATGGAGCGCGACCCCGACGTGCTGGTCATCGGCCAGCCGACGCGCGGCGTCGATATTGGCGCCATCGAGTTCATCCACAAGGAAATCATCAAGATGCGGGACGAGGGCAAGGCCATCCTGCTCGTCTCGGTGGAACTGGATGAAATCCGCTCCCTCGCCGACCGTATCCTTGTCATGTTCGATGGCGTCATTGTCGGCGAGGCCGATCCGGCCACCGCCACCGAAGGCGAACTCGGCCTGATGATGGCCGGCATCAACAACAAGACCGCGCCACGCGGCCTCGGCATTGCCGAACAGGGACCCCTGCCATGAGCGCCCGTCGCCCCCTTCCGCGCTGGGCCGATGTCGCCCTGCTGCCCGCGCTCAACCTGCTGCTGGCTTTCCTCGTTTCGGGCATGGTCGTGCTGCTGGTCGGTGAAAATCCGCTCCACGCCATCCAGGTCATCATCTATGGCGCCTTCGGCTATGGCGATGGCTTCGGCTACACGCTCTACTACGCCACCAATTTCGTCT
The DNA here is from genome assembly GCF_024707105.1 of Devosia ginsengisoli. GTDB lineage: Bacteria > Pseudomonadota > Alphaproteobacteria > Rhizobiales > Devosiaceae > Devosia > Devosia ginsengisoli_A. The sequence goes on from NZ_JANQAJ010000005.1 coordinate 239,908, forward strand.
TCACCGGCCTTGCCGTCGCGGTGGCGGCGCATGCGGGCCTGTTCAATATCGGTGGTGATGGCCAGGCCTATGTCGCCGGCCTCGGCGCCATCGTCGTGGCGCTGGCGCTGGACCAGACCCACTGGCTCCTCGCCATGCCGGCCGCGGTGATTGCCGCCGCCGCCGTGGGCGGATTGTGGGGCTTCATACCCGGCTGGCTGCAGGCCAAGCGCGGCAGCCATGTCGTCATCACCACCATCATGTTCAACTTCATCGCCGCGGCACTGATGGTCTATATGGTCAATCGCGTACTCAAACCCGCCACGACCATGGCCCCTGAATCCGCGACCATCGCCGTGGCCGGCCGCGTGCCGCAACTGCGCCAGTTCATTTCCTTCTTCGGCTATTCGCCGGTGAACCTCTCCATCGTCATCGCCATCCTGGCGCTGATCGGGGTCTATATCCTCGTCTGGCACACCAAGTTCGGCTATGCGATGCGCGTGCTCGGGGCCAATCCCACCGCCTCGCGCTACGCCGGCATTTCCAACAGCAAGATGATCATGATCACCATGACCATATCTGGCGCGCTGGCCGGCATGGTGGCGATCAACGAAGTCATGGGTGTGCAGAACCGCCTGGTGCTCGATTATGTCGCCGGTGCCGGCTTTGTCGGTATCGCCGTGGCGCTGATGGGCCGCAATCACCCCATCGGCATCGCGCTGGCCGCGTTGCTGTTCGGCGCACTCTACCAGGGCGGGCAGGAGCTGCAATTCGTCATTCCGGGCATTACCCGCGAAATGATCGTGGTCATCCAGGCCCTCGTCATCCTCTTCACCGGCGCCATGGAAGGCCTGTTCCGCCCCTCGCTCGAACGGGCTTTCATGCTGTTTACCCCTGAGCAGAAGGCCGAAGCCATCGCGGTCTCCACCACCGGGTCGGAGAGCTGACATGGATTTCGCCATCATCCTCTCCGTTCTCGACGCCACCATCCGCCTCTCGACGCCGCTCCTGCTGGCCTGTCTGGCCGGCATGTATTCCGAACGCGCTGGCGTCTTCGATATCGGCCTTGAAGGCAAGATGCTGGCGGCGGCCTTCGCTGCCGGCGCCGTCGCCGCTATCACGGGCTCGGCCTGGCTGGGCCTGCTCGCCGGCATGATCGTCTCGCTCGGCACCACCCTGCTGCAGGGCGTCGCCGCCATTTCGCTCAAGGGCAACCAACTCATTGCCGGCGTCGCCATCAACATGCTCGCCGCCGGCATGACCACCTTCCTCGGCCAGACCTGGTTCCACCAGGGCGGCCGTACCCCCGCTCTGGGCGCGGGTGGCCGCTTCGAGCCAATCACCCTGCCTTTCGCCAATGAATTGGCGGGCGTGCCTATTCTCGGGCCCATCTATGCCGACCTGATTTCGGGTCACTATGTGCTGGTCTATATCGCCTTCATCATGGTGGCGGTTACCGCCTATGTGCTGTTCCGCACCCGCTTCGGCCTGCGCCTGCGCGCCGTGGGCGAAAATCCCAAGGCGGTGGATACCGCCGGCATTTCCGTGAACAAGCTCCGCTATCAGGCGATCATCATCACCGGCCTGCTCTGCGGGCTGGCCGGCGCCTATTTCTCCATCGCCCAGGGCTCCGGCTTCGGCAACAACATGACGGCCGGCAAGGGCTATATCGCGCTCGCTGCGCTGATCTTCGCCAAGTGGAAGCCCGTCCCGGCCATGTTCACCTGCCTGCTGTTCGGCTTCCTCGATGCGCTGCAGATACGCCTGCAAAGCGCCCAACTGTTCGGCGTCGAAGTGCCGGTCCAGGCCATCCAGGCGCTGCCCTATGTGCTGACCGTGGTGCTGCTGGCCGGCTTCATCGGCAAGGCCGTCGGCCCCAAGGCCGGTGGCATACCCTATACCAAGGAGCGCTAGCGCGCAGACCCCCCGAGACCTCATGGTGAGCTTGTCGAACCATGAGGTCGGGTACACCATTCTGGCCACGACCTCGTCCTCGACATGGTGAGCCTGTCGAACCATCAGGATGAGGTCTACTGATAGGACTCTTATGTCGAGGACTCCGACCGACCAGGCCTTGTTCGAGGCCGCCGAAGCTATTCGCGCCAAGGCCTATGCGCCCTATTCCCGCTTTTCCGTGGGCGCGGCGATCCTGGCCGATGACGGCAAGATTTACGCCGGCTGCAATATCGAAAATGCCGCCTATCCTGTGGGCAATTGTGCCGAGGCCTCCGCCATCGCAGCCATGATCGCGGGCGGTGGCAAGCGCATCACCCGTATCTATGTCACCGGTCCCGGCAAGGCGCCCGTCACCCCCTGCGGCGCCTGCCGCCAGCGCATCCGCGAATTCGCCGACCTTTCGGTGCAGGTGATCTCCCACGGCGTCGATGGCGAGCCGCTGGTCGCCACCCTCGAACAATTGCTGCCGCACAGCTTCGGCCCGGAGTACCTGCCGAAATGAGCAAGGCCGCCAAGACCATCCAGAAGATTGCGGGCAAGGAGCCCATATCGGCCGCCATCGTGCTCGGCTCGGGCCTATCGGCCATTGGCGACCTGCTCGCCGAAAAGGTGACGATCCCCTATTCCGAGCTCAAGGGCTTTCCCGGCGGTGGCGTCTCGGGCCACGGCCGCAACCTGCTGATCGGCACGCTCGGCGGCAAACGCGTCGCCGTCCTCACCGGCCGCGAACATTATTACGAACACGGCAATGCCGCCGCCATGCGCCCGGCGCTCGATGCCATGGCCGCGCTCGGCGCCGAAACCCTGCTGCTGACCAATTCGGCCGGCTCGGTCGATGAACGCTTCCACCCCGGCGACCTGATGCTGATCTCCGATCACATCAACTATGCCGGCATGAATCCGCTGATCGGTGAGCCGACCGACCGCCGCTTTGTGAACATGGTCGATTGCTATGCCCCGGACCTGCGCGCCAAGGCGCAGGGCCTTGCCGAGCGTCTGGATATCCGGCTCGGGGAGGGGGTTTATCTCTGGTATTCCGGCCCCAGCTTCGAAACCGTCGCCGAAATCCAGATGGCCATTCGCCTGGGCGCCAATGCCGTCGGCATGTCCACGGCACCAGAAGTCATCCTCGGGCGTTTCCTTGGGATGAAGGTCTGGGCCTGCTCGTCCATCACCAATATGGGCGCCGGACTTTCGGCCGAAAACATCAGCCATGAGCATACCAAGACCATGGCAGTGCAAGGCGCGGACAAGCTGAAAAAGCTCATTCCCGCGCTGGTGGAGGAACTATGAGCCTGCGTGTCGTAGACAACAGCCCGTCCGAGGCGACCCACAAGCGCAATCCCGGTTTCCCGCTCGATCTCGACTGGGTCGAGCGCATCCGCATGAACCGTTCGGCGCTGGAGCGCCGTGCCGGCACCATCGGCGCCCGCCGCACGGTGAAGAAGGACTATCAGCTTGCCTGGCTGCTCAAGGCGATCACCATGATCGACCTCACCACGCTCAATTCCGACGATACCGATGGCCGCGTGGAACGCCTCTGCGCCAAGGCCCGCCATCCATTGCGGCAGGATATTCTCGACAAGCTCGATGTCGGCGGCCTGCGCATCCTGCCCGGCGCCGTCTGCGTCTACCACAACTTCGTCAAGACCGCGGTCAATGCGCTGGAAGGCACCGGCATTCCCGTCGCCGCCGTCTCCACCGCCTTCCCCCATGGCCTGGCCCCGGTCGAAACCAAGCTGCGCGAAATCGAGCTGTCGGTGGCCGATGGCGCCAGAGAAATCGACATCGTCATCGAGCGTGGCATGGTCCTGCGCGGCGACTGGCAGGCGCTCTACGATCAGGTCAAGGCTTTCCGCAAGGCCTGCGGCGACGCCCATATCAAGACCATCCTGGGCACGGGCGAACTCGCCACTCAGACCAATATCGCCAAGGCAAGCCTGGTCTGCATGCTGGCCGGGGCCGATTTCATCAAGACCTCGACCGGCAAGGAAAAGGTCAATGCCAATCTCGTGACGTCGCTGACCATGATCCGCATGATCCGCTGGTTCGCCGAGGAAACCGGTATCGAGATCGGCTACAAGCCCGCCGGCGGCATCGCCACGGCCGGCGACGCGCTCAAATACATGGCGTTGATGAAGGAAGAATTGGGCACAAACTGGCTGCAACCCCACCTCTTCCGCTTCGGCGCCAGCTCCTTGCTGACCGACATCGAACGCCAACTGGAACACGGCCTCACCGGCCACTACGCGGCAGATTACCGCCAGCCGATGGTTTGAGTTTCGAGGCGGGCTCCGAGCCCCCTCATCCGGCGCTACGCGCCACCTTCTCCCACAAGGGGAGAAGGGAAACGAACTGAAGACTCTCGGCTCCGTCCCCTTCTCCCCCCGTGGGAGAAGGTGCCCGAAGGGCGGATGAGGGGGCGCTTGGAACAGCGCCGAGGAGATTGAAATGAACAAGATCGCGCAAATCTTCCAGTCGCTCGATTACGGCCCGGCCCCCGAAGGCCCCGATCAGGCCAATGCCTGGCTCGACAGCCATGGCCGCAAGTTCGGCCATTTCATCGACGGCAAATGGACCAAGCCCGGCAAGACCTTCGCGTCGGACAATCCCGCCACCAGCCAGAAATTGGCCGACATCACCGACGGCACGGCCGAGGATGTCGACAAGGCCGTCAAGGCCGCCCGCTCTGCCTTCAAGACCTGGTCGGCCCTGTCCGGCTATGAGCGCGGCAAATATCTCTACGCCATCGCCCGCGCCATCCAGAAGCATGCCCGTCTCTTCGCCGTGCTCGAAACCATGGATAATGGCAAGCCGATCCGCGAAAGCCGTGACGTCGATATCCCGCTGGTCGCCCGCCATTTCTACCACCATGCCGGCTGGGCCCAGCACCTGAGCCGTGAATTCCCCGACCATGTGCCCTATGGCGTCTGCGGCCAGATCATCCCGTGGAATTTCCCGCTGCTGATGCTGGCCTGGAAGATCGCCCCGGCCCTCGCCGCCGGCAACACGGTCGTGCTCAAACCCGCCGAATTCACCTCGCTCACCGCCCTGCTTTTCGCCGAGATCTGCGAGCGCGCTGGTCTGCCCAGGGGCGTGGTCAATATCGTCACCGGCGAGGGCGATACCGGAGCCGCCATCGTCAACCACCCCGATATCGACAAGATCGCCTTCACCGGCTCCACCGAGGTCGGCAAGATCATCCGCCAGGCCACATCAGGCTCCGGCAAGGGTCTCAGCCTCGAGCTGGGCGGCAAGAGCCCCTATATCGTCTTCGAGGATGCCGATATCGACAGCGCCATCGAAGGCCTGGTCGATGCCATCTGGTTCAATCAGGGCCAGGTCTGCTGCGCCGGTTCGCGCCTCCTGGTGCAGGAAAGCATCGAGGAGCGCTTCATCACCAAGCTCAAGAAGCGCATGTCCACCCTCCGCGTCGGCGATCCGCTCGACAAGTCCGTCGATATCGGCGCCCTCGTCGCCCCGGTCCAGGTCGAGCGCATCAAGGACCTGATGCAGCGCGGCACCAAGGAAGGCGCTGTCATCTACGAACCCGATGGCGAACTGCCCGGCGGCACCTGCTTCCTCAAGCCCGTCCTCGTCACCAATGTCTCGCCCGCTAACACACTAGTGGCCGAAGAAATCTTCGGGCCGGTGCTGGTCGCCATGAGCTTCCGTACCCCCGAGGAAGCGGTGGCCCTGGCCAACAACACCAAATACGGCCTCGCCGCCACCATCTGGAGCGAGAACATCAATCTCGCCCTCGACATCGCCCCGAAGATCAAGGCCGGTGTGGTCTGGATCAACGGCACCAACAATTTCGACGCCGCCGTCGGCTTCGGCGGCTACAAGGAATCCGGCTTCGGCCGCGAAGGCGGCCGCGAAGGCATGAGAGCCTATCTCAAACCAAGCTGGGAAAAGGCGCTCAAGGCAGCTCCGGCAGCCAAGAGTAGCCCTCATGGTGAGCCTGTCGAACCACGAGGGCGTGGCACGAACCCCCTCGACACCACCCATCTCGACCAGACCGCCAAGATGTATATCGGCGGCAAGCAGGCCCGCCCCGATAGCGGCTATTCTCGCCCCGTGCTCGACCCGTCGGGCAAGCTGATCGGCGAAGTCGGCGACGGCAACCGCAAGGATATCCGCAACGCCGTCGAAGCCGCCCGCGCTGCGTCAGGCTGGTCGACCACGGCGGCCCATACCCGCGCACAAATCCTCTATTTTCTCGCCGAAAACCTCGACTATCGCCGCGACGAATTCGCCGCCCGCCTCAAGGCCCAGACCGGCCAGGATGGCGCCGAGGAAGTCGCCCTGTCCGTCGAACGCCTCTTCGCCTTCGCCGGCTGGGCCGACAAATATGATGGCGCCGTCCACAATCCGCCCTTGCGCGCTGTGGCCGCCGCCATGGTCGAACCAATAGGCGTCATGGGCATCGTCGCCCCGGCCAGCCGCCCGCTGCTCGGCGCCATCGCTCTGCTGGCCCCGGCCCTCGCCATGGGCAATACGGTCGTTCTGGTCCCCTCGGCCACCTCGCCGCTCAGCGTCACCGACCTCTACCAGGTCCTCGAAACCTCCGACGTCCCCTCCGGCGTCGTCAACATCGTCACCGGCGACAGCGTGACCCTGGCCAGGACCCTCGCCGAGCATGACGGCGTCGACGCCATCTGGTTCGCCGGCTCCGCCGAAGCCTCGGCCATGGTCGAGAAGGCGTCGGCCGGGAACGTCAAACAGACCTGGACCACCAGAGGCCTTACCTACGACCTGGCCGACCGCCGCTTCGAAGGCGATTACTTCCTGGCCAAGGCCACCCAGGTCAAGAACGTCTGGATTCCCTACGGGGCGTAACAAGAATACCCCCACCTAACCTCCCCCTGAAAAGGGGGAGGAATCCGGCCGGTGGTTGGGCAGGATCGCGCCACGGATTCGATCTGTTCCTCCCCCTGACAGGGGGAGGCTAGGAGGGGGTATCCCCAAGAAAGAAAAGCCACCCATGGTCTTCCTCCCCCAAGAAGTCATCCTCAAAAAGCGCAATGGCGACGCCCTCGCGCCCGATGATATCGCCCAGTTCATCCATGGCTTCACCACCGGCACGGTTTCCCACGCCCAGGCCGCCGCCTTCGCCATGGCGGTCTATTTCCAGGACATGACCATGCCCGAGCGCGTGGCGCTCACCCTGGCCATGCGTGACAGCGGCACCGTGCTCGACTGGTCCGACCTCGATGGCCCCGTGGCCGACAAGCATTCCACCGGCGGCGTGGGCGACAATGTCTCCCTCATGCTCGCGCCGATCCTGGCCGCCATTGGCATCTATGTGCCGATGATATCAGGCCGCGGCCTCGGCCATACCGGCGGCACGCTCGACAAGTTCGACTCCATCCCCGGCTACACCACCAGCCCCGACAACACCCTGTTCCGCAAGGTGGTGAAGGAAGCCGGCTGCGCCATCATCGGCCAAACCGCCGATCTCGCCCCCGCCGACAAGACCCTCTACGCCATCCGCGACGTCACCGGCACGGTCGAGTCCATCGCCCTCATCACCGCCTCGATCCTGTCGAAAAAACTCGCCGCCGGACTCGGCGCGCTGGTGCTCGACGTCAAGACCGGCTCCGGCGCCTTCATGCCCACGCTGGAAAAGTCCCGCGCTCTTGCGCAGAGCCTGGTTGCTGTCGCCAATGGCGCCGGCCTCAAGACCAGCGCTCTCATCACCGACATGAACGAGCCGCTGGCATCAGCCGCCGGCAATGGGCTCGAAGTCCGCAACGCCGTCGATTTCCTCACCGGCGCCCATCAGGATGCCCGCCTGCGCGACGTCACGCTCGCGCTCTGCGCCGAAGCCGCGCGCATGGCTGGCAAGGCCGCCACATCAGATGTGGCGCTCGCCCTAGTCACCCAGGCCCTCGATAGTGGTCGCGCCGCCGAGCATTTCGCCCGCATGGTGACCGCCCTTGGCGGCCCTGCCGATTTCATCGCCAATATGGATCGCCACCTCGCCCCGGCGCCGATCATTCGCGACGTCTTCGCCGAAGGGCAGGGCACCATTGTCGATATCGACACGCGCGGCGTCGGCATGGCCGTTGTCGCCTTGGGCGGCGGCCGCACCATGCCATCAGACAGTATCGACCACCGCGTCGGCTTCGACCGTCTCGCCGGCCTCGGCGCTGCCGCGGATGACAACACGCCCATCGCCCGCATCCACGCGGCCGACGAAGCCTCTGCCGCCGATGCCGAAGCCCGCCTCAAATCCGCCTATCGCCTCGGCGACACCCCGCCGCGCCATCCACTGATCGCCGCTTCTATCCCGCCAACGGAGTAATGCCCATGCCTCGTGCCATTCTCTGCATTCTCGACAGCGTCGGCATTGGCGGCGCGCCAGACGCCAGCAAATATGGCGATATCGGCTCCAACACCTTCGGCCACATCGCCGAATGGGCTGCCGCCGGTGATGCCAACCGCGAAGGCCTGCGCGATGGCCCTCTCAAGGTGCCCAATATGGACGCGCTGGGCATCGGCGCCGCCATCCGCCTCTCCACCGGCAAGCTGCCCCCCGGCCTCTCCGCCAGTGCCAGGGGCGGCCGTTTCGGCGTCGGCCGCGAAGTCAGCAACGGCAAGGACACGCCATCAGGCCATTGGGAAATCGCCGGCGTCCCCGTGCCCTTCGATTGGGGCTATTTCCCGCAGACCGAACCCACTTTCCCGCCCGAGCTGATCGCCGAATTCATCGCCCGCGCCAGGCTCCCCGGTATTCTCGGCGACAAGCACGCCTCCGGCACGACCATCATCGCCGAACTGGGCGAAGAGAGCATCCGGTCAGGCAAGCCCATTTGCTACACCTCGATCGACAGCGTGTTCCAGATCGCCGCCCACGAGACCCATTTCGGCCTCGATCGCCTTTACGAAATCTGCCAGATCGCTTTCGAACTCACCGCCCCGCTGATGATCGGCCGCGTCATCGCCCGGCCTTTCGTCGGTGAGGATGCCACCAGCTTCAAGCGCACCGGCAATCGCCGCGACTTCGCCATTGCCCCGCCGGAGCCGACCTTGCTCGATCGCAATCAGCAGGCCGGAAATCAGGTCTATGCCATCGGCAAGATTTCCGACATCTATGCCGGCCATGGTGTGACCCACAAGATGAAGGGCACCGGCCTGGCCCAGCTCTTCGACAAGACGCTCGACGCCATGGAAATGGCCGATGACAACGCCTTCATCATGACCAATTTCGTCGATTTCGACAGCGAATATGGCCATCGCCGCGATGTGCCCGGCTATGCCGCTGCGCTCGAATATTTCGATTCCCGCCTGCCCGAACTCATCAGCAAGCTGCGCCACGACGACCTTCTGGTCCTTACCGCCGACCATGGCAACGATCCGACCTGGCAGGGCACCGACCACACCCGCGAACAGGTGCCGATCCTGGTCTTTTCCCCAAGCCTGTCGCAAGGCGAGATTGGCATTCGCCCCACCTTCGCCGATATTGGCGAAAGCATTGCCCACTGGCTCGGCCTCGCGCCTGGCCGTCACGGCAAATCCTTCCTTTAGGCGATGGTTGAGGTGATCCAATGAGCAAAAGCACGGGCCATGTGACGGTCCTCGATCATCCCCTGATCCAGCACAAGCTGACCATCATGCGGAACAAGGAAACCTCCATTGCCGGCTTCCGGCGCCTGCTGCGCGAAATCGCCCATCTCATGTGCTACGAAGTGACGCGCGATCTCGAACTGGAGATGATCCCCATCGACACGCCCATGGCGGCCATGGATTCCCCCGCCATCAAGGGTAAGAAGCTGGTCTTCGCCTCCATCCTGCGCGCCGGCAATGGCCTGCTCGATGGCATGCTCGATCTGGTGCCCGCCGCCCGCGTCGCCCATATCGGCCTCTATCGCGACCACGAAACGCTGGAGCCGGTCGAATACTATTTCAAGGCGCCCGCCGATCTGGAAAACCGGCTGATCATCGTGGTCGATCCGATGCTGGCCACCGGCAATTCGGCCACTGCCGCCATTGAAAAGCTCAAGGAGCGCGGCGCCAACAATATCCGCTTCCTCTGCCTGCTCGCCGCCCCCGAAGGCATCAGGAACTTCACCGAAAGCCAGCCCGACGTCCCGGTCTACACCGCCGCTATCGACAGCCATCTCAACGAGAAGGGCTATATCGTCCCGGGTCTGGGCGATGCCGGCGACAGGATGTACGGGACCAAGTAAACCCTTCGCCACGTCCTCGTGGTTCTGTTGTCGCTGCGCTCCCGCCTCACCATGAGGGCTACTGGTACACCGAGCCAAGAGTAGCCCTCATGGTGAGGTGCGCTTCTTCAGCGCCTCGAACCACGAGGGCGTGCCACCCTCACTTCCCCTTCAGCGGCAGCCCCAGCGCAATCAGCTCTTTCCGCAGCATCACCGGGTCCTTGAAGTGGATTCCATGCATGCCGTATTTCCGCGCTGCCACGATATTGGACTCGCTGTCGTCGATGAACACGCAATTGTCCGGCGCCAGGCTGTAGCGCTCGCAGAACACGCGATAGAGCCGGGGATCGGGCTTAACCAGCCCTTCGAGTCCCGACACGATCACCCCGTCGAACTTTTCCAGGAACGGCCATTCGCCCAGGCAGCTCACCCACTTCTCCCAGGAGAAATTGGTGATGGCGAAAGTGGGAATGTCCTGCTCGATCAGCTCCTCGTGGATGTCGATCGTGCCCTGGATGAAGTCGCCCAGCGTTTCCTTCCAGCGCAGGTCGAAGGCCTGGATTTCCCGCCAGTATTTGGGGAAGCGCGTGATCAGCTTGGCCACGCCCTCGGCATAGATTTCGCCGGCATCGAATTCGAGATTCCAGTCACCGGTGCAGATGTTCTGGTGGAACCACAGCGCGTCCTCTTCGCTCTCGAAGAGTTTGCGGAACAGGTACATCGGGTTCCAGTCGACGAACACGCCGCCAAGGTCGAACACGGGAACAAGCGTATCACTCATGAATATACCGCCGGACAGGAGAGAGGATGCCCGGCTTGTGGCACGCACCCGCAGGCGGCGCAAGCGGCGGCTAGTTCACCGTGATATTGCCGCCGAAGCGCGGCATGAGGAAGTTTTCGCGATAGAGGTTGATCGGCTGGTTGAAGATGAAACCGAACAGCGGCGTATGCGAATAGCTGCCTTCGGATACGATCACGTAGGTGGGCTTGGAATCGTCGCGGGCGATGGTTGTCATGGGACCCGGCAGTGAAAAGGCGGAGCCGGCCTCATGTGCGCCCGGCCCCATGTTGCCATGCTCATATTGCCAGGACCAGACGACGCTGGCCGTGCCATCGCTGAGAACCCGCACCTGGGTAACTGTCTGCAGCAATTCGCTGGTGGGGTAGGGGGTCATGATCCCCTCCGCCGCCTGGAAATAGTCCAGCAGCGTTGCCATGGGGATCGTGGTGTCGGAACGAGCGACCAGGTCGCCCAACGCGCCCGCGACCGATTGCACCTTCCGGTCCGTGGTGATGGCGATGCTGGCCTCCACCGAGCCGACATAGACCAGCAGCATGATCGGCAGGATCAGCGCGAACTCGACCGCCGCCGTGGCCTCCTCGACCACCGCCAGCCGCCGCAGATGGGCCAACAGCCTTTGCCACGCCGCCCTCATGTGAACGGCTCGTTGCGAAACACGGAGGCAGAGCCCATCAGGTGCTTGCCGCCGCTCAGATTGGTCAGGCCCAGCCCGTCGATCGCCAGGATCAGCGGCCATTGGTAATAGACCTGCACCGCCACGATGCTGGACCCGCTGCCGGGCGCATAGACTTCCGGGCGTGTCCAGTCGTTGCAGCTTGCCGCGCCGGTGTCGCATGCCATGTTGACCGGTGGACTGATGGTCGCCGCGTTGAAGCTGTCGATCACCTGCACTTCGACATGCAGGCCCGAACAATCCTTGAACAGGCCATAGAGCCGATCGCAAACGCTCTGCTTGAACTGCTCCGGCGTAAGGCCGGCCTGCTGCGTCTGGCCGGTACGGATCATCCGGCTGACATCCTGCACGGCGCTGTCGAGAATCTGTCCCGACAGGAACACCATGGATGTCTCGATGATCGCCCCCAGGATCGAAAAGAAAGGTACGGCGAGCAGCCCGAACTCCACGACCGTCACGCCGTTCTCGTCGCGCATGAAGTCGCGCTGTCGCCGTGGCAGCAGGCGCCTTCCAATCCGCGATGCAAGGCGTCCCGTCATGTTCCGAGCCCGGTTGCGCAATGTGGCAAACCTAGCTCTGCATGGATAACCGAAGGTTAGGAGGAGCCCGTAGCCGGTCCGTAACTCTGGTCACGGTTAACAGAGCGTTTCCGGCAGAATTGGTTACGGTTTTGTGGTTCGCAAACTCAGTTGGCGAGCTGCTGGACCAGTTGCGACGAGGCGATGGCCTGCGAGGAAAAGCTCGTGTCGTCGCCCATCATCACCACCGACTGGCAGACTGGTGCACAGGCAAGACTCGTGCGCGCCTGCCCCTGATAGACCGTCACCACGCCCGCCTGCATCTGCACCACCTCGATCAGCGTGTCGGCGATAGGGTTGCCGGCATTGTCGAGCACGATCAGGTTGGTCTGGCCAAAACTCTTGCCGGTCAGGATCAGCGTCTGCGGGTCCTGGATGGTCACGTCGGCTATGCCAGGATTGCCGATAATGACCGTGGCGGCCGCGGCATTGATGCGCAGGATGCGCGCCATGTTGACATTGACGTTGATCGGCGCCCCGTCGGTTGCCATGGCCGGTGCCGGGGCCAGGCTTGCTGCAAGCGACAGGCTGAGTGCGAAGGCGGCGGCGAACATGGGGCGCATGGTGCGGTTCCGGCATACAGGTACTCGATGTCAGCATTTTCGGCGCCAATGGTTTATTTTTGGCAAACGCGGTTCAACAGTGCCCGTGACAGTCGATATAAGTTGGTTTGCCCCGCTCTTCAGTAAAAGCCGCAACAATGCGGATTTCGTGCCAATGGCCATAATACCTGGGGGTATTTGCGTAATATACGTGGCCGTAAACGCCTTCCGTAAAATGCGACAGATTACGTTAACACTCTGATTAATATGAGAAATCCAAGGCCGAATGACAGAAGGATGCATACGTCGATTAACGCAATTTCAAGGACTCCGGCCTAGCGTCCGTCCCTGTTCGATGTGTGACGTGTCGAACGATGACGTCTCTAGATGACGTAGAAAAATGGAGCCTGGGAATGAACATCTTCGCACGTTTCGCCAAGGACGAGTCCGGCGCGACCGCAATTGAATACGGCCTCATCGCCGCCCTGATTTCTGTCGGCATTATTCTTGCCGTCACCACCCTCGGTAACAATCTGAGGGACGTGTTTACGACCGTCGGTAACGCGCTGGAAGTTGACACCACGCCTTAAGACCGACTGATCTTCCAGATCAGGGGGAGGAGCGCTTGCGCTCCTCCCTTTTCATTTGGGCTTTCTTAACGGCAGGTTGGCACTCTGGCGGTGCAGGTCTCGCGCCGGTGAAGGAAATAGAACCATGAATATCGTTGCGATGCTGCTGTTTCCCGCCGCCATGGCGTTCGCGGCTTCGTCCGACCTGCTGACCATGCGCATTTCCAACAAGCTGGTGCTGTTTCTGGTCGCCAGCTTCTGCGTGCTGGCCCTCGCCATCAATTTGCCCTTGCAGCAATTCGCCATGCATGTCGTCTGCGCGCTCGCTGTCCTCGCCGTCGGCTTCACGCTCTTTGCCCTGCGCTGGATCGGCGGCGGCGATGCCAAGCTGGCGGCCGCCACCACTCTGTGGCTCGGCTTCGGGCTGACCCTGCCATACCTGATCTATGCCGGCCTGCTCGGCGGCGTGCTGACCCTGCTGATCCTGGCTCTGCGCCGCCTGCCGCTGAGCCCGCTTCTGGCCCGCTACCATTGGCTCGAACGCCTGCATGACAACAAGTCCGGCGTTCCCTATGGCATCGCCCTGGCCCTGGCCGGCATGCTCACCTACACCAATTCGGCCATCTTCGAGCGTCTCGCCACCTAGGCAATGGCCTTGGGGGTGGGCTTCTAAGCACCAAGTAATATGCTTGTCCTGCACCAGTAACGGCGCCGCCTTTGCTGTTTGCGTGAGCTATTTCTGCAAAACGTCAAAATTTACATATTGTTAACCGCACTCGAAAAGCTCCGGTTAACCAAACTTTGACCCTTTGCGTTCAAAGTTCCGCCGGTGGAACTGGGCCGATTGCGCCCGCGTACAACCGGAGTGGGTCATGAAGCCGGCGCGTATCATCTTGTTGGTTGTGGCGCTTGTCGCTGGCGGCCTGGCCGCATTCCTCGTCACCCGCGGCGGTGGTGCTCCCGCGCCCCAGCAGGTCGTGCAGACCGAACTCGTCCAGGAGGCCAGGACGCAGATCCTCGTCGCCAAGGCGCCCATCGGCGTCGGCGAACGTCTGGGTCCGGCGACCCTGGAATGGCAGGACTGGCCCGAAGGCGCCGTTCGTTCCGAATATGTGACCATCTCGGCCATGCCCAATGCCCCGGTCGATCTCAAGGATGCCGTGGCGCGCTTCGAATTCTTCCCCGGCGAGCCGATCCGCGAAGCCAAGCTGGTTCGGGCCGATCAGGGCTATCTCTCGGCCGTCCTCTCCGAAGGCATGCGTGGCGTATCGGTCGGTGTCTCGGCCGCGTCCAGCGCCGGCGGCTTCGTCGTGCCCAACGACCACGTCGACGTGGTGCTGACGCGCCAGACCGCGGCCGGCCAGCAGTCCGAAGTCATCCTCTCCAATGTGCGCGTGCTGGCCATCGGCACTCGCCTGGGCGAAATGGGCACCAGCGGCGGCCAGGAAGATCCCAACGCGCCGGCTCCCACGCCCGTCACCTTCGCCAATTCCACCATTGCCACGCTTGAGCTCGATCCGGCCCAGGCCGAGACGCTGATCAACGCCTCCACACGGGGCCAACTGACGCTGACCCTGCGTTCGGTTGTCGATTTCAACAAGACCACGGTGGCTGAAACGCCCAATTCCAACCAGACCGTGCGCCTCATCCGCTTCGGCAAGGAACAGTCGATCCTGGCGGGTGCCAATCCCACTCTGGTCGGCCAGCAGACGGTCGAAATGTCGCCCGACCTCTATCCCCAAACGTCCGACGATGCGGCCCAGCCCTATGTGTCCATCGAACCCGAGGTGGTGTCCGAATAGGGCGGAGATGATCATGATCAACCAGTTCACCACGCTTCGTCGCCGCACTGCCGGTTTTATCGCCCTGTCGGCGCTGGCTCTCGGCCTGGCTCTGCCGGCCATACCCGCCGCTGCGGCTGAGGAAACCCACGTCACCATCTCCGCGGCCGCCTATGGCGCCACCCGCAAGTTCGAGGTCGAGATCAACAAGACCGCCCTGGTCGATCTGCCGGCCGGTGCGGCCGAAGTGATCGTCTCCCAGCCTGGCGTGGCCGCCGCCATCATGCGCACCCGCACCCGCGCCCTCATCCAGGGCATTACCGGCGGCGACACCAATATCTTCTTCCTTGACGATCAGGGCCGCACCATCGCCGTGCTCGACGTGAAGGTGATCGAAGAACCCTCCCAGGTCGGCAACGCCCTGCAGATAGCGCTGGCCCGCGTCATTCCCGGCTCCAACATTCGCGTGGAATCGGTGACTTTGGGCGGCGACGTCAACCGCATCGTGCTGACCGGCAACGTGCTGTCCGGTGAAGATCGCGATCGCGCCACCGCCGTTGCCACCCAATTCGCCGGCGGCCCGGAAAATGTCGCCAATATTCTCGATGTCGCTGGCGCCCAGCAGGTCATGCTGCAGGTCACGGTGTCCGAGGTGAAGCGCGATGTGGCTAAGCAGCTCGGTATCAATCTGGGTGCCGTGTTCAATGTCGGCACCACCAACCTGCTGCAATTCGCCAATGGCCTGCTGACCGATGCCTTCCCGCTTACCGGCATCGATGCGAGCTTCAGCGGCAATGGCAATACCGTTAGCGCGGCCATTCGGGCTCTTGAGGGGCGTGGCGCGCTGCGCGTCCTGGCCCAGCCGACGCTCACCGCCATTTCCGGCGAGCCCGCCAAGTTCCTGGCCGGTGGCGAAATGCCCTACTATACCTATGAGGACGACGACAACGGCAACCGCACACGCACCGTTCTGTTCAAGCCTTATGGCGTTCAGTTGAGCTTTACTCCGGTGGTCAAGTCGAATGGCTCCATCGCGCTCAAGGTCGAAACCTCGGTTTCCGAGCCCCAGGCGGACTTCTCGATCACCAAGCGAGAGGCCAATACCTCGGTGGAACTGCCCAGCGGCATGACCCTGGCCATCGGCGGCTTGCTGGAGGAGAAGTCCACCCAGCAGATCGAGCAGTTCCCCTGGCTGGGCGACATCCCGATCCTGGGTGCCCTGTTCCGCTCGCGCGATTTCCGCACCGAGCAGACCGAACTGGTCATTCTCGTCACCCCCTATCTGGTCGGGCCCAGCCCCGCCAATTCCATCCCCCTCCCGACCGATCGCACGGCGGTCGCCAGCGACGCCGAGGCCATTTTCCTTGGCAAGCTGGAGACCATGTACGGGGTCGGCAATAGCGGTGAGATGCGCGGTGGTTTCAGCGGTTCGGTCGGCTTCGTTCTCGATTGAGACCAGGCGTCAAGGAGTAATGGTTTCATGAGTTTTCTCAGTTCAGAGCCCAAGGTAGAAGAGCCGGCAGCCGATATTGCCTCGGGCGCGCGCCTCATTCCGCGCATCACCATCCAGGCCTTCTGCGAACATTCCCAGACGGCCCAACTGGTCGAAAGCGCCATCCATGACCGGCGCATGTCCAAGGTGGCCCTCACCACCCACAATGGCGGCATCGACGGCGCGGTCGAGACCTACAAGTCCAACCCCACGCCCAATCTGATCATCGTCGAGACCAATCTCAGCCCCGACGAAATCCCTGGCGCGCTCGAGCGCCTTGCCGAAGTCTGCGACGCCTCGACCCGCGTCGTGGTGCTGGGCCATGTCAACGATGTGCTGCTCTATCGCGAGCTGATCCGCTCGGGGATTTCGGAATATATCGTGCTGCCGGCCACCGCCCAGCAGATCGTCAGCGCCATCACCGATCTCTTCGCCTCCGAAAATGCCGCCCCCATCGGGCGCACCGTGGGCTTTGTCTCGGCCAAGGGCGGCGCCGGTGGCTCCACCGTCGCGCATAACGTCGCCTGGGCCATCGCCACGGCACTCCGGCAGGATAGTTTGATCCTCGATATGGACCTGGCCTTCGGCACGGCCGGCCTCAATTTCAATCAGGACCCGCCGCATGGTCTCGCCGATGCGCTCTCGGCCAACCAGAAGGTCGACCAGACCATGCTGGATCGCCTGATGAGCAAGGCGGCCAGTCACATCAACCTGCTGACCGCGCCGGTCACGCTGGATCGCACCTTCGATTTCGAGGAGCGCGAATTCGAGCAGATCCTCGAACTCTGCCAGAACACCATGCCCATGGTGGTGCTCGATATTCCCCATGCCTGGAACGCCTGGGTCCGCCAGACGCTCGCCACCATCGACGAAGTGGTGATCGTGGCCGAGCCGGACCTCGCCAACCTGCGCAATGCCAAGAATATTGCCGACACCGTCCGTGCCCTGCGCCCCACCGAAAATGCGCCCTGCCTGGTGCTCAACAAGGTGGGCATGCCGCGCCGGCCCGAAATCAATCCGGCCGAATTCGCCTCCTCGGTGGAATGCCAGCTTATCGGCCAGATTCCGTTCGACGCGGCCCTGTTCGGCACCGCCGCCAACAATGGGCAGATGATTGCCGAGGTGGCCGCCAACAACAAGATCAACGATGTCTACCGCGCCGTCAGCCTGCATGTGACGGGGCGGCAGGCGACACATGCCGGGGGCCGGTCATCGAACCTGATGAAACTGCCCTCTTTCCTGAAGAAGCGGGCCTGAGGGCGGTCTTTGTAGCCCTCTAGAACGGTAGGACGACCATGTTTGGCAAGCGCACATCTTTTGGTGGCAATACTCCGGGCGTCGGCGAAGTCCAGCGTCCGGTTCCGAGTGCCGCGCCGCAAGCCGAAGCCCAGTCTGCGCCCGCGCGCCGGTCCGCTGATACTGATGCCATGGCCGCCCGCATGCGCGGCGGCGACGAAGTGGTCGATGTCCGCGCCCCGGCCGATGCCGCGCGCGACAAGGAATATTTCCACACCAAGTCGGCCATCTTCAGCGCGCTGATCGATTCCATCGATCTCAGCCAGCTCGCCACCATGGACCAGGATGCGGCGCGTGAGGAAATTCGCGACATCGTCGCCGAGATCATCGCGCTCAAATCCATCATCATGTCCATTTCCGAGCAGGAAGACCTGCTCGAGGATATCTGCAACGATGTGCTGGGTTATGGCCCGCTCGAGCCGCTGCTGGCCCGCGACGATATCGCCGATATCATGGTGAATGGGTCCCAGAAATGCTACATCGAAGTCGCCGGCAAGGTGAAGCTCACCAATGTGCGCTTCCGCGACGATGCCCATCTGATGAATGTCTGCCAACGCATCGTCAGCCAGGTCGGCCGCCGCGTCGATGAAAGCTCGCCTATCTGCGACGCGCGCCTGCCCGATGGTTCCCGCGTCAACGTCATCGCGCCGCCCCTGGCCATCGATGGCGCCGCGCTCACCATCCGCAAGTTCAAGAAGGACAAGCTGACCCTCCAGCAGCTCGTCAAATACAATTCCATCTCGCCCGAAGGCGCCGAAGTGCTGCGCATCCTTGGCCGCGTCCGCGCCAATGTGCTGATTTCGGGCGGTACCGGCTCGGGCAAGACCACCTTGCTCAATTGCATGACCGCCTTCATCGAAAAGGATGAGCGCGTCATCACCTGCGAGGACTCTGCCGAACTCCAGCTCCAGCAGCCCCATGTGGTGCGCCTCGAAACCCGCCCGCCCAATCTCGAGGGCGAAGGCGAGATCACCATGCGCGATCTCATCAAGAACTGCCTGCGCATGCGGCCCGAACGCATCATCGTCGGCGAAGTCCGTGGCCCCGAGAGCTTCGACCTGCTCCAGGCCATGAATACCGGTCACGATGGCTCCATGGGCACGCTGCACGCCAACAGCCCGCGCGAAGCCCTTTCCCGCCTCGAATCCATGATCACCATGGGCGGCTACAGCCTGCCCAGCCGCACCATCCGCGAGATGATCACCTCGTCCATCGATGTCGTGGTGCAGGCCGCCCGCCTGCGCGATGGTTCCCGCCGCATCACCCACATCACCGAGATCCTCGGCATGGAAGGCGACGTGATCGTGACCCAGGATATCTTCCTCTACGACATCCTGGGCGAGGACGGGAATGGCATGCTGCTCGGCAAGCATCGCTCCACCGGCATCACCAAGCCGCAATTCGCCGAGCGCGCCCGCTACTTCAACGAGGAAGCCAACCTCGTCGAAGCGCTCGAAAAGTCCAATACCGAACAGCGTCAGTTGCTGGATTCGTGATGACCACTATCCTGCTCGTCGTTTTGGCCATGATCACCGTCGGTGCGGCGGGCTTTGCGCTCGTGCCGTCGGCGCTGGGCGGCAGCCGGGCCGACAAGCGTCGCAAGGCGCTGCAGGGCGATCTGCGCGTCAACCGCCTCGAAGCCAATGCCGCCCGCAGCCGCGACGACCGGCGCAAGAGCGTGCAGCAGGCCCTCAAGTCGCAGACCAATGCGCTCAATGCCCGGAAGCGCGTGACCCTGCCGCAACTGCTGTTCCAGGCCGGCATGACCATCAAGCCGGCGGCCTTCATCCGCAACAGCATCATCTTCGGCGTGGCCGTGCTGGTCATCCTCATTGTCGTCCAGGTGCCGATCTACCTGGCTCCGGTCTTCGCCGTGGCTGCCGCCTATCTGCTGCCGCGCATCTATGTCGGCCAGAAGCGCAAGAAATATCAGGACCGCTTCCTCGACGAATTGCCCAACGCCGTCGAAGCCGTCGTGCGCGGCGTCAAGACCGGCCTGCCGCTCAACGACTCCATCCGCGTCGTCGCCAAGGATGCCAAGGAGCCGGTAAAATCCGAATTCGGCCGCGTGCTCGACCAGCAGGCCTTCGGCCTGTCCATGACCGAGGCGGTCACCGTGCTGCTCGATCGCGTGCCTTTGCCCGAGGTCAATTTCTTCGTCGTCGTCATCACCGTGCAGCAGCAGGCCGGCGGCAATCTCAGCGAAGCGCTGGGCAACCTGGCCAAGGTGCTGCGCAATCGCAAGAAGATGAAGATGAAGATCAAGGCCATGTCGTCCGAGGCCAAGGCCTCCGCCGGCATTATCGGCTCGCTGCCCTTCGTCGTCGGCACGCTGGTGAGCGTGGTTTCCCCCACCTATCTGGTGCCGCTCTTCACCACGTCGCTGGGCCATATCTGGCTGGGCGTGGGCGCGGTCATGCTGGCTTTGGGCATTTTCATCATGAACCGCATGATTCAGTTCGACTACTGACCGGGAGCGCGCCGCCATGAATTTCGTCGAGCTTCTGACCCAGCGGGAATTCCTCATCTCCGTGCTCGCCGCCGTATCGGCCGCGGCGGTGGTCTTCACCTTCGGCTCCAGCTTCATCGTCAAGTCCGAGATGCGCAGCCGCATCAAGCGGGTAGCTTTGGAGCGCGAGAAGATGCGCGCCGAGGAAATGGCCCGCCTGCGCGGCGGTGGCATCGCTGCTGCCGATAGTCGCGGCATCCGGCGCAACGCCGAAACCAAGACCTATATGAAGAATGTCGTGGAGCGCTTCGATCTCAAGAAGGCGTTCCAGGACGATGCCACCGTCGACAAGCTCGCCATGGCCGGTTTCCGCGGGCAGGGGCACCTGACCACCTTCCTCTTCATGCGCTTCGTGACGCCCCTGGTCGTGTTTGCGCTGGCCGCGCTATATCTGCTGGTGCTGGCCCCGGGCGGCCGGCCGCTCTACCTCAATGTCACCTACGCCGTCGGTGCTGCCCTGCTCGGCGCCTACCTGCCCAATCTGCTGCTCAAGAACACCACCACCAAGCGCCAGGCCTCCATCAAGAAAGCCTGGCCCGATTGTCTCGATCTGATGCTGCTCTGCGTCGAGGCCGGCATGTCGATGGAACACGCGTTCAAGCGCGTCGCCAAGGAAATCGGCGCCCAGAGCGTCGAGCTGGCCGAGGAACTGACCCTCACCACGGCCGAATTGTCCTTCCTCGAAGACCGCGGCCGCGCCTATGACAATCTGGGCCGCCGCACGGGCCTGGATGGCGTTAAGTCGGTGATGACCGCGCTGATCCAGGCCGATCGCTACGGTACTTCGGTCGGCCAGGCCCTGCGCGTCATGGCCGAGGAAGGCCGCGAGCAGCGCATGATGGAGGCCGAGAAGAAAGCCGCCTCCCTGCCGCCCAAGCTCACCGTGCCGCTGATCCTGTTCTTCCTGCCGGTGCTGTTCATCGTCATCATGGCCCCGGCCATGATCAAGGTCTTCGGCAGCCCGGTCTCCAGCGCGATGGGCGGCGGCTGAACGCTCGGCCGGATTCAGGCGCGCTTGGAGACTTTCTGGCCCATCCGCTCCATGGCGATGCGCGAGAACAGGTTCCCCTCTTCGGCGACCCGGTTCTTGCTGATCGCGGCGAAGCTGTTGGCGAGCTGGGCATTCTTGTCGATGATCGACTGCGCCTCGGCCCGGCGTGCCTTGCGATATTCCATCTGGCTGGCGATGGGGAATTTGTGCATATTCCAGCGGGAAATTTTTTCTGTCGCCATGGCGCCGTGTCAGCCCTGTTCGATCAGGTCCCAGCGGTTCTGCTGCGTCAGCAACGCCCGCACATAGGCCATATTACTCTCCACCTGCGCTGGTGGCAATTCGGTCGCATAGAGCGCCCGGCATTCCTCGAACCGCCCCTGCAGGCCCACGATCAGCGCCAGGTTCTGGCGGATCTGGCTGGTCGCCCCGCGCATCTGCACCGCCCGGCGCAAATGCTGCTCGGCGGCCGGCAGTTCCTTGGTCATGGCATAGGAAAGGCCCATATTGGCCTCGATCGAGGCCTCGCCCGGCGCGAATACCAGCGCCTGCGCATAAAGCGCCCGCGCTTCCTGGTTGCGGCCGACCTGGTCGAGCGTCGCGCCCTTGACCAGCAGCGCATTCCAGTCCGGTGCTTCGGGACGGATCACATTGTCCAGCACCTGCAGCGATTGGTCGAACCGCCCATCTGCCGTCAACGCCTTGGCATAGGCCACCGCGACATCGACGTCGCCGGGGTAATAGGCCATGCTGATTTCCAGCACCGATACGGCCTGCTGGCTCTGCCCCACCGCGCGCAATGCCGCCGCATAGTGGATGGCAATGCCCTTGTCCTTGGGGTTGGATTTGTAGCGCGCCGTCAACTCGGCCAGGCTTTGCTGGCTCTGGCCCGCCGCCATGCCGGAATAATCCGGCGAGGGCATGCTGGTCCGGTTCGACGCGCAAGCGCTGATCGCCACCGCCGCCACGCCGGCCAGCAGCAGCACGCGCAGGGGTTTCGAAAAGCGGTTCAGCGGTGACATATCCCTGCAATAAATCATTAACCCTAACGGGCGGTTAAAGCAGGCTGCTGTTCGCCGACATCGGAGCCAAACCACCCCCACCCTTTATCTCTCCCCACAGGGGGGAGGGAGACAATGAGCACTGGCATCCGATCTGGCGCCTCCCTCCCCTGGATGGGGAGGGGATCGAGGGTGGGGTGGGGCCACGCGCACAGCGCGCGCAATCACCCCCCGCGTTGCCGCGACTCTCCCGCCCCGCTACAACAGCAGCAACACCCCGGAGTCCACCATGCCCAAAGCCCCCGTCCTGCCCCTCATCTGTGTCGAAGAGGGTGGGCTCGCCGCCGCCAATCTGTCCGCGACCCATGCGGCCTGGGCTCAAGCCAACGGCTTTTCCGGCCAGCGCGGGCGCCTGCTGGCGCTGCCGGGGCAGGGCGGGGCACTCGATGCCTTTCTCTTCGGTACGGGCGAAGCCGACACCCGTCCGGCTCTGGTCACCGGCCTTGCCGGTGCCGCCCTGGCTCCCGGCGCCTATCGCCTCGAAGGCGCCCTGGCCGATCCCGATCTCGCCGCCCTCGGCTTCCGCCTCGGCGCCTATCGTTTCGATCGCTATCGCCAGGGCAAGCCCGCGCCTACCCTGGCTGATCCCGGCCCCGCCGAAGTCACCCGCCTGGTTGAAGCCGCGACCTTGGCGCGCGACCTCATCAACACCCCGGCCAACGATCTGGGCCCCGACGCCTTCGAGGCCGAAATCCGTGCCTTCGCCAAGGCCCGCAAGATGGACATCAAGGTCACATCGGGCGATGCCCTGCTCAAGGCCAACTTCCCCATGATCCATGCCGTCGGCCGCGCCAGCCCCGAGGCGCCGCGCCTGGTCGATCTCACCTGGGGCAAGGCCGGCGATCCCAAGGTGACGCTCGTTGGCAAGGGCGTCACCTTCGATACCGGCGGCCTCGATATCAAGTCCGCCTCCGGCATGCTGATCATGAAGAAGGATATGGGTGGCGCCGCCAACGTGCTCGGCCTCGCCCATGCCATCGTCTCGGCCAAGCTGCGCGTCCGCCTGCGCGTCTTGATCCCCATCGTCGAAAATGCCATTGCCGGCGCCGCTTTCCGCCCCGGCGACGTGCTCAAATCCCGCAAGGGCCTCACCGTCGAAATCGGCAATACCGATGCCGAAGGCCGCCTCATCCTGGCCGATGCGCTGGCCCTCGCCGATGAGGAAAAGCCCGACCTGCTGCTCGACATGGCAACGCTGACAGGCGCCGCCCGCGTCGCCCTCGGCCCCGATCTGCCGCCCCTTTACAGCACCGACGACAGCCTCGCCCGTGCCCTCATGGCGTCAGGCGCCCTGAGCGACGATCCCCTGTGGCACATGCCCCTCTGGTCACCCTACGATTCCATGATGAGTTCGAAAATCGCCGATGTGAACAATGCGGCGACCGGCGGCTTTGCCGGCTCGGTCACCGCCGCATTGTTCCTGCGCCGCTTCGTCGGCAATGCCGGCGCCTGGGTCCATCTCGATATCTATGGCTGGGCCCCCGAAGCCCGCCCCGGCCGCAGCCAGGGCGGCACCGACCAAGGCATCCGCGCCGTCTATGGCGTGCTGAAACAGCGATATAGTTGACTATGACAACGAGTTGATTGACTATGTCAACAGTCAATCAGGAGTCGGACCATGTCCGTCAATCCCGCCGATATTGCGCAGGTCCGCGCCTTCAACCGCTTCTACACCAGGGTCATCGGCCTGCTCGAAGAGGGCATGCACAAGAGTGCCTATAGCCTGGCCGAGGCGCGGGTGATCTATGAATTGGGAAAGCATGGCAGCTCCACCTCGGCCATCATCGCCCATACGCTGCAGATGGATCGCGGTCAGATGAGCCGGCTGGTCTGGCGCCTGATGGATCAGGGGATTGTCGCTTCGCTCCCACGCACCAGCGACAAGCGCATGGTCCCGTTGGCTCTGACCCCCGAAGGCGACGCGCTCTTCCGCCGCTTCAACGAAATGAGCGACGCTGCCGCCGCCACTGGCCTGCTCGAACCGCTGGACGAGTTCGGCCGCCGTGACCTCGTCGGCGCCATGCGCCGCATCGAGGCTCTGCTGGGTGAGCCGGGCGATACCCCGCTCGTCCTGCGCCCCCATCGCGTCGGCGATATCGGCTGGCTCATCCATCGCCAGGGCCTGCTCTACCATCTCGAACAGGGCTGGAATGGCGAGTTCGAGACGCTCATCACCCGCATCTATGCCGAATACGAAGCCGCCCCCGCCACCCCACCCAAATCCCTCTGGGTCGCCGAGCAGGATGGCGAGATCGCCGGTTCGGTCTTCATCATCCCCGCCGAAGAAGCCGGCACCGCCCAGCTCCGCATGCTCTATACCGAGCCCGCCTTCCGCGGCCACGGCATCGGCAAGCGTCTGGTCGATGAAGCTGTCCGCTTCTCCCGTGCCTCGGGCTACCGCCGCGTCATCCTCTGGACCCAGGACTGCCTGGTCTCCGCCCGCCGCATTTACCAGGCCGCCGGCTTCCAACTGATCCGCGAAGAAAAGCACCACTCCTTCGGCGTGGACCTCAACGGGCAATACTGGGCCCTGGAGCTGTAGGGGTAAGGACAGCAGAGGGCATGGGCTTGTGCCCACTCCCCGGGGGGAGGGTTGGCCTTGAGCGCATGAGGCTGGCTACCCCTCTCCCCTTGTGGGAGAGGGTGGAAATCCGCGTCCAGCGGATTTCCGGGTGAGGGGGCTGCGCTATCCCATGCTTTAGTGCCAGTGGCTAACTCGACGCCCCCTCATCCGCCCGGAGCCTGACTTCGGGCGCTACGCGACCCGGAGGGGCACCTTCTTCCACAAGGGAAGAAGGCAAAGCGCCCAAGCGCTGGAAGTAAACACTCCCCTTTGAGCAGAGCTGGGGGCTTTCTGAAGTCCCTAGTCCAGCGACAGGTCCGGCTGCAGCGTGGGCAGGTTGAACTCATCGGGCGTCGCCTGGTCGATGACCTCAACGGCCTCCTGCACCTGTTCAGTGCCGGCTTTAGGAAACAGCAGCGGCGCCATGGCAAAGCCCACGATGACCAGCACCAGCATGCCCCAGCCCGCCACCGCCTTGTGCTTCTCGATGAAGCGGTTGGCGGCAGGGCCGAAGAAATAGAACAGACCGCAGGGCACGAAATAGCGCGCGCCGCGTCCGATCAGCCCATAGATGATGAAGGTCCACAGGTCGAGCCCGGCCACCCCGCTGGTAATGGTGATGACCTTGTAGGGAATGGGCGAAATCGCGCCGATGATGATCATCAGCGGCCCATTGTCGTTGAAGCTCTGCGTCAGCGAGGCAAAGCCGTCTCCGGCGCCGTAGAAATCGATGATCGCCCGACCCACCGTATCGAACAGGTAATAGCCGATGGCATAGCCGGCCAGCCCCCCGATCACCGAGGAAGCCGTGCAGATCGCCGCCAGCCGCCAGGCGCGCCGCCGGTCGGCCACGATCATCGGCGCCAGCATGATCTCCGGGAAGATCGGCAGGATCATCGCTTCGAGAAAGCACAACAGCGCCAATATGGGCTCTGCCAACCGATGCTGGGTCGCCAGCTTGAGACGGTCGTAGAATTTGAGGGGTTTGGCCTGCGCAGGATTGTCGGTCATTCGGCCCTGTTACTGAACATTTGTGACGCGGCTACCGCGCCGCCTGCCACACATTGCATGCTCCGTGCGCTTGCCGGAATAACGATCGCGTCAGTATCCCCGTCCACGATCCACCACATTCACCAGCGCCCCACCCGCCTCGTGTTCGCGAATGATCCGGGAAAAATACGCCACCCCGGTCGCCTCATTGCTGATCGCCGCGATATGCGGCGTCACATAGCAATTCTCGATCTCCCACAGCGGGCTCGTCGCCGGCAGCGGCTCGGTCTCGAACACATCGAGGCTCGCCGCCCCCAGCGTGCCATCGCCAAGCGCCCTGACGATATCGGCCTCCCGCTGATGCCCGCCGCGCGCCGCATTGATGATGACAGGGCCGCCATCCAGCTTGCCGCGCCGCAGCTTGCTGAAGGTCTCGTAGTTGAGAATGCCGGTGGTTTCCGGCGTCAGCGGCAACAGGTTCACCAGAATGTCGGTGCCTCCAAGGAAGGCGTCGAACGTCTCCATCCCGGCAAAGCCCTCAACGCCTGCAATGTCCTTGGCCGTCCGGCTCCAGCTCCGCAGTGTAAAGCCCAGCGGCTTGAGTCGCTCAGCTGCATCCTGCCCCAGCACGCCCATGCCCATGATGCCGACCGTCGTTTCCGATGCCGCCGGCGGGTAGAGCTGGCTCCAGCGCCTGGCCTTCTGGTCGGCGCGGAACCGCGTATAGAGCCGGTGATGCATGGTCACATGCGCCACCACATAGTCGCTCATGCGCTGGCTCAGATCCGCATCGACAAACCGCACGATGGGCGCATCCGGCAGTCGCGGATGCTTCAGCAGCGCATCCACGCCCGCCCCCAGCGACAGGATGGCCTTGAGACCATCAAGCCCGTCGAACGCCTCGGGCCTGGGCTTCCACACGAAGATATAGCGCACTGCTGCCGGGTCGAAATCGTCGCCCCTCTGCACCACGGGGTAGGGGGCCAGCGCCGCCTTCAGCTTTTCGGCCCAGCTCGCCTCGTCGACATCGGACAGGTGCAGCAGCAGCATGATGATATCCTCCTCAAGCAAAGAGCTGCGCCTTGCGGGCGCAGCTCCTGTTCAAATCCGGTCTGGAGCGTTTCCAGCAAAAGTAGCAAACGGTTTTGCGGTTCGGAAACGCGACAAACGAAGAACCAGAGCGATTTCGCCGTTTCAACGAAACGGTGAAATGCTCTGGCGCGATTACTGCGCGGTGGTGGTCGGGGTGCCTTCCACCGGGGTTTCCGTCGATGTGGTTTCCGGCGTGTCCGTCACGGCGGCCGGCTCTGTCGCGGGGGCATCGGCCGGCGCGGCGGCAGGGGCCTCGGCCCCGGCTTCCGCCGGTGCGGCAGCCTCGGCGTCAACTGCGGGTGCAGCTTCTGCGTCGGCGGCCGGAGCAGCCTCCGCATCGGCAGCGGGAGCCGCTTCCTCTGCCGGGGCAGCCGCGTCACCCTCGCCCTCGGCTGGCGCGGCTTCTTCGGCGGCCGGGAACGGCACGGGGTTGGCCGACAGCGTCTGCAGGTAGGCCAGGATGTCGGCGCGTTCCTCGGCGGTGCGGATACCGGCGAAATTCATCTTGGTGCCGGGCACATAGTCGGCCGGCTTGGTCAGGAAGTGGTTGAGATTCTCGTAGGTCCAGGTGTCGCCGGCGGCGTTATGTGCCTTCATGCCGTCGGAATACGAGAAGTCCGGCACGGCACCCTCGGGGCGGCCCACCACGTCATAGAGATGCGGACCCTGCTTGTTGGGCTCGCCCTCGCCGAAATTGTGGCATGACTGACACTTCTTGACGGCATTGGCGCCCTTGGCCGGGTCGGCACTCGCCAGCAGCAGGCCCAGCGGCACTTCCGGCTCGGCTTCCGCCACCGCGGCGCCGTGATCGGCGACTTCCGGCTCCGGCAGGGCATAGCCCGGCCCGCGCCCCTCGATGGGATGGTAGATGGCGTCAGCGACGAAGCCGGCACCCATGACGAACAATAGCGTGCCGAGCACGGCGCCCATGATCTTGTTAAGCTCGAACGAATCCATTTGGTCTCTCTGCCGGTCCATCCCCTGTGGACTTGTAGTCGAACCCGGCTCGACTTTCGATAGTCCCAGGGGAAAATCGCCTCAACGGAGCGGCCCGACGCGGGCGGAAGATAGTCGCTAGGCGAAGCGGGCGCAACCATCCAAAGGCCTGCTGCGACACTTCGAACCGTCCCGCCGGCAAAATCGCTCCAGTGGAGCGATTTTAGGTGAGAAGGCCATGAGAGCTATGCTCGAATGGCAGGAATGCTTCCCCCTGAGTGGAGCCACCTCCATCTGCCTCAATTGACTCCGTCACCCCCTGGGTTCAAAAGCCTTTCGCCTACCACGTATGGACCTTTCGATGACCAAGAAGATCGCTTTTCAGGGCGAGCCCGGCGCTTTCAGCCATGCCGCCGCCTCCAATGTTTTCCCCGGCGAAGAAGCGATCGGCTGCGTCACCTTCGAGGAAACCATCAATGCCGTGCAGTCCGGCCGCGCCGACTATGCCGTGGTCCCGGTGGAAAATTCGCTCTATGGTCGCATCACCGATATCCATCACCTGCTGCCCGAAAGCGGTCTCAACATCATCGGCGAGACCTTCCTGCGCGTCGAGATGAACCTGCTCGGCGTGCCTGGCGCCACGATGGCCGATATCAAGGCCGTGCAGTCGCTCTCGGTCGCCCTCGGCCAGTGCCGCAAGTTCATCATCGAACACGGTTTCCGTACCATCAATGCCGTCGATACCGCCGGCTCGGCCCGTGAAGTGGCTGACAAGGCCGACAAGTCCGTTGCCGCCATCGCCTCGCGCTTCGCCGCCGATATCTATGGCCTCACCGTGCTCGCCTCCAATATCGAGGATGCGGACCACAACACCACGCGCTTCCTCGTCCTGTCCCGTGACAAGCAGGAAGCGCCGGCCGGCAATGGCAAGGTCAAGACCACCTTCGTCTTCCGCGTCCGCAACGTGCCCGCCGCGCTCTACAAGGCCATGGGCGGCTTCGCCACCAACGGCGTCAACATGACCAAGCTGGAAAGCTACATGGTCGGCGGCGCCTTCACCGCCACCCAGTTCTACGCCGATATCGAAGGCCACCCCGCCGATCCGGCCGTCCAGTTCGCCTTCGAGGAACTCGGCTTCTTCACCGACCACTTCCGCGTCCTGGGCGTCTATCCGGCGGCGGAAAGCAAGTAGGGCGGGTAGCGAATAGCTGAAATTGCTTGCCACTTTGCGTTTTTGTAATACACTGTATGCTCATTGTTTGGAGCATCTTCATGGCTGGCCAAGACCTTTCCGATCCGATCACACTCCGGCTTCCGCGTGACGTTCTGGCGGCAATTGAACGGATCGCGGAAACCTCGGATCGCACCCGAAGCTGGGTTATGGTGCGCGCTCTGCGTCTTTACCTGGCGGGGGAGGGCGCCGAGATTCTGAGCGTCGCAGACGGCCTCAGGCAGCTCGGTAACGGCGAGTCCGAAGACATGGATGATGTCATCGCGCAGGTGGAACAGATCGTCCGCGGAAATGCCGCTTGATGAAAGTCCGGCTTTCCAGAAACGCCGCGGACTACGTGCGGCAGGAAGCTGCATATCTTCGACAGCACAATCGATTGGCGGCGGAGCGCTTCCTGGAAAGAGTGAAGTCCGTAAGACGCGACCTCGCCAGCTTTGCCGAAGCCGGATTCTTTGACGAAGCTCTTCCGGTTCCCGGAATGCGCAGGTTTGTCCGCGACGGCTATTTCTATGATTATCGCGCTGGGAAGGACCTGATTGAGATCGCAGCGATTTCAAGCTCGGTGAACCGGCCGTTGTTGACCCCGTCCGATGACGATGATTTCGACTACGAGGCACCGCTGAGCAGCGATCCCGATCCATAGCTTGGCGATAATAGTCCGCAAATGCTCGCGTTTGCGCGCTCCCTCAGTCCCCCCGCAACACCTCATCGATCTCGGGCAGATTATAAAACTGCCGCACAATGTCCCAGCCTTCCTCGGCCGTATCGACGATATTGAACAGCTTCGGATCGTCAGGCGCGATCGTGCCGGCTTCCGCCAGCGCCTCGAAATTGATGACCTTGCTCCAGAATTCCGCGCCGAACAGCAGCAGCGGCACCCGGTCCATGCGCCCGGTCTGGATCAGCGTCAGCGTCTCGAAGAATTCGTCCAGCGTGCCGAACCCGCCGGGAAACACCGCCACCGCCTTGGCCCGCATCAGGAAATGGATCTTGCGCGTGGCGAAATAGTGGAAGTTGAAGCTCAGCTCCGGCGTCACATAAAGGTTCGGCGCCTGCTCATGCGGCAGCACGATATTGAGCCCGATCGACGGCGCCCCCACATCGGCCGCGCCCCGATTGCCTGCTTCCATCACGCCCGGGCCCCCGCCCGTCACCACCACATAGTCCGAAAAGCCCATGGCCTTGGAGGTGAACGAGGCCAGCTGTGCAAACCGTCGCGCTTCGTCATAGTAGCGCGACGCGGCTTCGAGATTCTTCTTCTGCATCTCGTTCTTGGCTGCCCAGGCCGGTTTGCCCGGTGCCGGAATGCGCGCCCCGCCGAACAGCACCACGGTCGAATTGATGCCCCGCTCGCGCAGGCAGAATTCGGGTTTGAGATATTCGAGCTGGAAGCGCACCCCACGCGTATCTTCCGAGGTCATGAATTCGTCGTCGGCAAAGGCCAGCCGGAACGCGGCCGATTGCGTCTGCGGCGTCTGCGGCGCACGCTTGGAGGCGGCGACGTCTTCGACCGAAGTGCGCAACGAAGTGGGACGACGTCTGGTCATGCGAAGCACCGCCATAATTCCGAAATCTTCGACAGGGCATATCCAGCCCCGACGATGTGAGCAAGGGCACCCGCCTTGAACCAGTTCACGACTTTGGAAGCGCGGATCGATGCGGCGGCCCATGCCGTCCTCGCGCGCCTGCCGCGCGGCAGGCTGGCCGATGGCCTCGTCGAATTCGTGGTCTTCGGCCTCAAGCAGGCCTGGGCCTGCCTGTTCGGCGGGCTGATGCTGGGCATGATCCTCGTCACCCGCCTCTGGTGGCCCGATATCGGTCTGGCCCGCTACGACGCCTGGTTCCTCGCTGCCCTGCTCATCCAGGGCGCCATGCTGGCCCTTCGCCTCGAAACATTGAGCGAAGCCAAGGTCATCCTCATCTTCCACCTCGTCGGCACCGGCATGGAACTGTTCAAGACATCAGCCGGCTCTTGGATCTATCCCGAGGATGCCATCTTCCGCCTCAGCGGCGTGCCACTCTTTTCCGGCTTCATGTATGCCTGCGTCGGCTCCTACATGGCCCGCATCCAGCGCATTTTCGATATCACCTTCACCCGTTACCCGCCGGTCTGGGCCACGGTGCTGCTGGCTTTGGCCATCTACGTAAACTTCTTCAGCCACCATTTCATCTTCGATTTCCGCTGGCTGCTCTTCGCCGTCCTGGCCATCCTCTATTTTCCCAGCACCATGCATTACCGCGTCTTCCGCTTTCGCCACCGCATGCCCGTGCTGCTGGCCTTCCTGCTGGTCGCCCTATTCATCTGGATCGCCGAGAATATCGGCACCTGGTCCCGCGCCTGGATCTATCCCGATCAGGCCGATGGCTGGACGCTGGTGAGCTGGAGCAAGCTGGGCTCCTGGTATCTGCTGATGCTGATTTCGGTGGTTCTGGTAACGCTGGTCCACCCGCCCAAGGCGTATGAACCCGTAGTCGATTGACCTGCAAAGGCATTGGCCTCCTCCCTTCTCCCCTCGTGGGAGAAGGTGCCCGAAGGGCGGATGAGGGGGCCCCGAACTATCCATTGGCATTGAAGTATGGGAGTGCGCAGACCCCTCACCCGGAAATCCGCTGAACGCGGATTTCCACCTCTCCCACAAGGGGAGAGGGGCAAACCCTGAACTGTGAATAAACCAATCAGTCCCGCGCTAGCACCATCACGCGCAACCGCTCCAGCCACCGCCTGATCGTGGCGCCCACGCTCGGCCTGTCCTCATAATTGCGCAGCATATACTCGGCCAGCCGATAGCCTTCCGCCACGATATGGCGCTCGTCACGACTGAGGCCCACCGATGGAACGCGCATGCCAGCCTCCGCTTATGGTTGATGAAACCTTAACGCGGCAGGGTGAGCGGAGTCCGCCAGTATATGGAACTATGGTTTACCCGGCTTGCTGGCCCGCCGCATTGGCCACCGCCAGCTGCGCATCAAAGGCGCGCTGATAGGCTGGTCGTGCCTGTGCGCGGGCCGTGTAGGCGGAAATGTTGGCAAATTCATCCAGCAGGCCCGACGGCTTTACCCGCAGCAACACATGCACCATCATGATATCGGCCGCGCTGAACGCCCCATCCAGCCATTCGCTGTCGCCGAGCCGCCGGGCAAGCTCGCCCAGTCGCACCCGAATGCGGTCCTTGACCAGAGGCATGCGCTGTTCGGTCCAGCTCTCCTGGCCCTCGGCGAACCGGGCGGTCTGGAGCTCCAGAATGGGCGGCTCCACCGTACCGATGGCTGCGAACATCCAGCTTATCGCCCGCGCTCTGGCATTGGCATCGTCGGGCAACAGGCCCGGGTGTTTCTCCGCGATATGCAGGATGATCGATCCGGTCTCGAACAGCACCAGGTCGCCGTCCTCATAGGTCGGAATCTGCCCGAAGGGCTGCAGTGCCAGATGCGAAGGCTCCTTCATCTGCTTGAACGATACGAGCCGCACATCGTAGTTCTGGCCCACTTCCTCGAATGCCCAACGCACGCGCATGTCCCGCGACAGTCCAGCGCCACGATCGGGCGATGTGGCGAAGGCAGTAATTGTCGGCGTCATGGCAGTTCTCCGGGATTAGCGTTCCATGCCTATACGACGAATGCCGGCATATTCATTCGACACGCCACGGGAGATTTTTCGTTCCGGCAACCACGGAGTTCCCTTCTCCCTTCGTGGGAGAAGGTGCCCGAAGGGCGGATGAGGGGGCAGGGTCATCCATTGGCGCTAAGCGTCGTCGGGACTCATACAGCTTTAAGTCTCTTGCTGCTCATCGGCAGATGCAGTTTGTAATAACATTGTTGTAACAATGTACGCGCTATGCTATGGCTTGCAGCATGCAAAGCGCTTTCAAGAAGTTTGGCAATTCGACCGGCGCGATCATCCCTAAGCCTATGCTTTCGGAAATGGGAGCCGAGGCGGGGGACAAGATCGATATCGCCTTCACGGACGGCCAGATCGTCATCAAACTGATCAATGAGCATCCACGCGCGGGCTGGGCAGAGGCCGCCGCGGCCATTGCCGCTGCTGGCGACGATGAGCTTGTCCTGGGCGATTTTCCCAACGACGACGATGAAACGGAGTGGGTGTGGTAACGCGCGGTGAGATTTGGCTCGCGGCGCTGGACCCGACCGTTGGAACGGAGATTCAAAAGACCCGGCCTGTTCTGGTCGTTTCACCCGACGACTTGAATGCCTATCTGCGCCTCGTGACCATCATACCTTTGACCTCGGGAAGCCATCCGGCGCCGTTTCGCATTCCGCTGCAGTTTGCGGGCAGGGACGGACTTCTGCTGCTGGAACAGGTTAGATCGGTGGACAAGAGGCGCCTCATCAAGTTGCTAGGGCAGGCAGAGCAATCCACGTTGAGGCAGGCGCTTGCAGCGCTGCGGACCTACTACGCTGACTAGACTAGGTCTTGCATCCGCCCCTTTTTCCCCTCATATACCGCTCCGGGAGGTTGGCGCGGACGTGTTCCTCGCCAACCGGGTCAGGTCCGGAAGGAAGCAGCCCCAACGAGACCTTCACGGGTCGTTGCCAGCCTCCTACTCAACTGTTCAAACTTGGCATTTGACGGCGCGGAACGGCCTCTGGCCTTTTGCGGAACCTATGGCATTGCCCTATGGTCGCAGCATGACCCAAGGCAGATTCCCGGCAATACGAGGCAATGGAGGGCTCGATGGCTGATGCACCGACCTCGCCCTATCTCGTCCTCGCCCGCAAATACCGGCCGCGCGATTTCACCACGCTTGTCGGCCAGGATGCCATGGTGCAGACGCTGGGCAATGCCTTCGCACAGAACCGCATCCACCATGCCTTCATCCTCACCGGCGTGCGCGGCGTGGGCAAGACCACCACGGCCCGCATCCTGGCCCGCGCCTTCAACTACGAAGATGCATCCGGCCCCCATCCCACGCTCGATCTGGCGGTCGAGGGGCAGCACTGCCGCGCCATCATCGAAGGCCGCCATGTCGACGTCATCGAAATGGACGCCGCCTCCAATACCGGCATCAACGACATCCGGGAGATCATCGACTCGGTGAAATACGCGCCGTCCTCGGCGCCCTACAAGGTCTACGTCATCGACGAAGTCCACATGCTCTCGACCGCGGCCTTCAACGGCCTGCTCAAGACCCTCGAAGAGCCGCCCCCCTATGTGAAGTTCATCTTCGCTACCACCGAAATCCGCAAGGTGCCGGTGACCATTCTCTCGCGCTGCATGCGGTTCGATCTGCGCCGCATCACGCCCGAGATCATGACGGCCTATCTCGAATCCATCCTGGGTCAGGAGGGCATATCCTTCGAGCCCGAGGCCCTGGCCATGATCGTCCGCGCCGGCGAAGGCTCGGCCCGCGATAATCTTTCCCTGCTCGATCAGGCTATTTCCCACGGCAATGGCACGGTGTCAGCGGCGACGGTCAAGGCCATGCTCGGTCTCGGCGACCGCGCCCGCATCATCGACCTCTTCGAGCAATTGATGGGCGGCCGCATCGGCGAGGCCATCGAGACCATGCGCGCTCTCTACGACATGGGCGCCGATCCGCAGACCCTGGTCGCCGACCTCGCCGACTTCACCCATCTGGTGACCCGCATCAAGGTCGTGCCAGCGGCGGCCGACGATGTTTCGCTCACTCCCGATGAGCGCCAGCGCGGCGCTGAGCTGGCCGGCAAGTTGCCCATGCGCGCGCTGACCCGCGCCTGGCAGATACTGTTCAAGGGCTATGACGAGGTCGCTCGCGCCAGCAATGGCCTGCAGGCGGCCGAAATGGCGCTGATCCGCCTCGCCTATGCCGCCGACCTGCCCAGCCCCGACGATCTCATCGCCCGGCTGGCCAACCAGCCGGCGCCCGCGCCGAGCCTGCCGCCGCCCAGCGCCCCGATCAATCGCGGCCCCTCCGGCGGTGGTGGCGGTGGCACATCGGCCCTGCGCGTCGAAGCCCCGCGCCCGGTTGCGACCGAAGCGGTGGCCGCTCAGCCTTCGGCATCCCAGCCGCAGGCTCAGGCTGCGCTGGCGACCGTCGCCAGCTATAAGGAACTGATCGCCCTGGCCGGCGCCAAGCGCGACGTGCTGGTCAAGCTCGCCCTCGAAAGCCAGATGCGCCCCATCTCCTTCGAGCAGGGCCGCATCGAAGTTGCTTTGGCCGATGGTGCCGATCCGGGCATGATCGCCACGCTGTCCGCCCGTCTCCAGCTCTGGACCGGTCAGCGCTGGCTGGTCAATGTCTCGAGCAAGCCGCCCGAGGGCCTGACCATCCGGCAGGAGGCCGTGCAGCGCCAGCAGGCGGCCCAGGCCGCCGCGCATGACGATCCGTTGGTCAAGGCTATTCTCGATACATTTCCCGGAGCCAAGCTGGTCAATGTGACGGTACGCGATGACGCGACCGCTATTGAGCCCGACCTGCCTCCGCCCCCACCCGAAGAGGACGACGAATGAAAGACATCATGGGTATGATGAAAGCCGCCAGTGAGATGAAGGGCAAGATGGAGGCCATGCAGGCCGAGCTTGCCGATCTCGTGGTAGAAGGCCGCTCCGGCGGCGGCATGGTCGTGGTCTCGCTTTCGGGCAAGGGCGACCTCAAGGGCGTCAGGATCGATCCGTCCCTGTTCAAGGAAGACGATGTCGAAGTGCTCGAGGATCTGATCATCGCCGCCCATGCCGATGCCAAGGCGAAATCGGAAGCCGAAATGCAGCGCAAGATGGCCGAGGTCACCGCTGGCCTGCCCATCCCGCCGGGCATGAAATTCCCGTTCTGATTTTCACGCGTCCGGCGCGTCGATGCTAACAGTCTGCTAACCAATTCGGTCCAGGTGCGAACACGAAAATGGCGTCCGGTGGCCCCGAAATCGAACAGCTCATCCAGCTCCTGGCCCGCCTGCCGGGCCTCGGCCCGCGCTCGGCCCGCCGTGCCGTTCTCCAACTGATCAAGAAGAAGGATCAGCTCATGATCCCGCTTTCGGCCGCCCTCGACCGCGCCGTAAGTGCCGTCCGTACCTGCGAAATTTGCGGCAATGTCGATACGGTCAGCCCCTGCACCATCTGTGCCGACTCCCGCCGCGCTGAAAGCGGCATGCTGATCGTGGTCGAAGATGTCGCCGACCTCTGGGCCTTGGAACGCGCCGGCGTCGGCGCCGTCCGCTACCACGTCCTGGGCGGCGTCCTCTCGCCCCTCGACGGCGTCGGCCCCGACGACATTTCCATCGATGACCTCTTGAAAAGAGCCGTCGATTTCAAGGAGATAGTCCTGGCCGTCAACGCCACCGTCGAGGGCCAGACCACCGCCCATTACATCACCGACCGCCTTGCCGGCTCGGGCACCAGGGTCACCCGCCTCGCCCACGGCGTCCCCGTCGGCGGCGAGCTCGACTATCTCGACGAAGGCACCCTCAGCCAGGCCCTCAAGGCCCGCACCGAAATCTAGAGCGTTTCCAGCAAAAGTGGGTCCGGTTTTGCGGTTCGGAAACGCGACAAACGAAGCTAGTGCAGGTCGGGATCAGTCCTGAACTCGTCGCCACCGTCCCAGGCTTCTTCCTCAAGACTTTCGTCTTCGTCCTCGTCATCGAAGAAGGCCTCGTCCTCATCGCTCTCGATGGCATGCCGGGCGTCCTCGTCATCAGGTGACAGCGCATCGAGCCGGTCGGCCGGATCATTGTCGAAATTGGTGGCGAGCCCGGCATAGGTTTCCCCGTCGTCGCCATTGGCGATGGTGGCGCTCAATTCATCGATCGCCCGGTCCAGCTCGTCGAGCATGGCGGCCGGGTCCTGGCCGCCCCAGTCGCCGCTTTCGCGGATTGCTGCCTCGTCGCGCAACTCCTTGAGACGCGCCAATCTTTCGCTGGCCGAACGGTCTTCGCCATAGAGCAGGTCTTCCACCTCGCTCTGCGTAAAGGGCTGGGCAATGCCCGGCTGGTCGGCATTATCGAAATTCGTGTCCTGCGGCACCATGGTGCCGTGATGGTCGTGATGCTGCGCCATATCAGTCTCCCTTGGCTCGATTGACCAAGGCAGAACGCGCGGGAACCCAACCGGTTCGACACTCGTGATCAGGAAAGATCGCCGGGGTCCTCGTTCACCAATCGCAGCTTGGGCATGTCGTCATCGCCATTCTCCCAGCCGGCCGGAAGCTGCTTGTTCGACTTGGCCCCCAGTTCGCGCAGCATCTCTACCTGTCGCACCACATTGCCGCGTCCGGAGCTCAACTGATCCTTGGCTTTGGCATATGCCCGCTGAGACTTGTCGATGGCGTCGCCGACCTGATCCATGGTGGCCAGGAACCCGGCGACCTTTTCATATAGCGCCCCGGCACGTTCGGCGATTTCCTCGGCGTTCTGGTGGCGCTTTTCGATGTCCCAGAAATTGCGCACCGTGCGCAGAACGGTCATGAGTGTCGTGGGCGTGGTCAGCATTACGCCCTTGCTCATGCCGAATTCGACCAGCTTGGCATCGTTCTGGATGGCCGTGGCAAGAGCGGACTCGATAGGCACGAACATCATCACGTAATCGAGTTTTGAGCCGGCGGCGCGGTGATAGCTCTTGTCGCCCAGCGTGGCGATATGCGTCCGCACCGAAGTGATATGGGCACGCAAATGCTGCTCGCGCAGATCGTCCTCGCTGTTGACGAAGGCTTCGAAGGCGGTCAGCGAGACCTTGGAATCGATCACCAGCACGTCGCCATTGGGCATTCTGATCTCGACATCGGTGCGGACGCGATGCCCGTCCTCGCCGGTATGGTTCGTCTGGGTGAAGAACTGCTCGCCCTCACGCAGCCCCGACTGTTCGAGGATGGTGGAGAGGATCATCTCACCCCAGGCGCCCTGAGTCTGCGAATTGCCCTTGAGGGCGCGGGTGAGGTTCTGCGCCTCCGTGGTGATCTGCAAATTGCTTTCGACCAGCGCCTGAATGCGCTCCTTCATCGCCGATCGATCTTCGATCAGGCCCCGGTGGAACTCCCCGATCTTCTCGTTGAGCGGCTTGAGCAGGGTATCGACCTGTTCGCGATTCTGCTTCGTGAAGGTCTCGCTCTGGTTCTTGAGCACATCACCGGCAATGGCCTTGAACTCATCGGTCATCTGCTGGCGGGCCTCGAAGAACCGCGCCAGATTGGCCTCCGACTGCTTGGTCTGTTCCATCATGCGCGCCCGCAATGCTGACAGTTCCGCATAAAGGTCGGCGCTTTTGGCGCGTTCGGCATCGATCAGGTCGCCGGTCCGCTCGCGCTCGCGCTGCCCCTGCTGCTCCAGTTCGCGGATGCGGCTGTCCCGCTCGGCGATCTGCGTCTGGAAATTCGCGCGCAAGTCTTCCGATGCCTGCTGTGCCGCGATCTCGGCCCGTCGACCGCTGGCGCGTATGGATGCGATCAGCAGTCCGGCAACGAGCAGGGCCGCCAGCGCGGCGCCGCCAAGAATGGCAGCTTGCTGCGTCACGGGAAAATCGCCAAGCACGAAGAGCATATTATCCATCGGCGCATGTTAGCGCGATTCGCGTGTTCGCATAATGTTCTCTCTGCGCCGACCACAAGAGTTGACCGCGGCGCGGCAAATACCATATCGAGAGGCAAATCCTTTTCTGCCGGACCTTTCGACATGGCTGTTCGCCCCATTCTCGTCATTCCCGATGCGCGCCTGCGCGCCGTTGCCGACCCGATCATCGAGGTCGATGACGAGATCAAGACGCTGGCCAAGGACATGCTCGACACCATGTACGATGCCCCCGGCATCGGCCTGGCCGCGACCCAGCTCGGCGTGATGAAGCGCATCGTCGTGATGGACCTGGCGCCGGAAGGCGAAGAGCCCGATCCCATGGTGCTGATCAATCCCGAGATCACCCATTTCGGCGAACAGATGCAGGTGACCGAGGAAGGGTGCCTGTCCATCCCCGAACTCTATTACGAGGTCGAGCGCCCCAACGAGGTCACGGTGAAATATACCGATCTCGATGGCAAGGAAGTGGTGCGTGAGGCCGAGGGCAAGCTGGCCGTCTGTATCCAGCACGAACTCGATCACCTCGATGGTGTGCTCTATATCGACTATCTGAGTCGGCTGAAGCGCGACCGCGTCATCAAGAAATTCGACAAGGCCGCCAAGCGGGCAGCGGGGTAGTGCCACGCTCTCATGGTTCGACAAGCTCACCATGAGGGCTACTGCTAGGTCGCCGAGTTTCCAGTAGACCTCATCCTGAGCCTGTCGAAGGGTGAGGTCGTGCCTAGGAGTTTGCCAATGCGCGTCGTCTTCATGGGCACGCCGGATTTTTCCGTTCCCACCCTCACCGAAATCGTCTCTGCTGGCCATGATGTCGTCGCCGTCTATACGCGCGCGCCCAAGCCGGCGGGCCGAGGCCAGGAAGAGCGCAAGTCCCCGGTGCATCTGGCGGCCGAGGCTTTTGGTATTCCGGTCTATACGCCGAAATCGCTCAAGGGCGAGGCCGAACAGATCATCTTTGCCAGCCACGGCGCCGAGGTGGGCGTGGTCGTTGCCTATGGCCTGTTGCTGCCAAAACCCATTCTCGATGCGCCCGAATATGGTTGCCTGAACCTG
Organism: Devosia ginsengisoli; assembly: GCF_024707105.1. Classification (GTDB taxonomy): domain Bacteria; phylum Pseudomonadota; class Alphaproteobacteria; order Rhizobiales; family Devosiaceae; genus Devosia; species Devosia ginsengisoli_A. The sequence continues at coordinate 279,668 of NZ_JANQAJ010000005.1, forward strand.
CACGGTTCGCTGCTGCCGCGCTGGCGCGGCGCCGCGCCGATCCAGCGCGCCGTGATGGCTGGCGACCGGGAAACCGGCGTCATGGTGATGCAGATGGAGGAGGGACTCGATACCGGCCCGGTCGCGTTGATCGACATGATCCCCATCGGTCCCGACATGACGGCTGGCGAATTGCATGACCAGATGATGCGCGTCGGCGCCGACCTGATAGGGCGAGCGCTGGCTGCGCTGGAACGTGGCAGCCTCGATTTCAAGTCGCAGCGCGAAGATGGCGCCATCTACGCGAAGAAGATCGAAAAGGCCGAGGCCCGCATCGACTGGTCGCGCCCGGCGGATGAGGTGCATAACCACATCCGCGGCCTGTCGCCGTTCCCGGGCGCCTGGTTCGAGCTGGAACTGGGCGGCAAGCCCACGCGCATCAAGGCTTTGCGTTCGACACTGGGGCAGGGCGCCGGAGCGCCCGGTACGCTGCTCGACAACCTGACCATTGCCTGCGGCACTGGCGCCGTGCGCTTGACCCAGGTACAGCGCGAAGGCAAGGGCGCCATGGACGCTGCCACTTTCCTGCGCGGGGCGGGAACCTTGCCGCCGACCGTCAGCTAGATGCCACGCTACAAGCTCACCATGGAATATGACGGGACCCCGTTTTCGGGCTGGCAGCGCCAGGCCGACCGGCCCAGCGTGCAGCAGGCGCTGGAAGAGGCCATTCACGCCATGTCGGGCGAGGCGGTGACTACCCAGGCGGCGGGCCGCACCGATGCTGGCGTGCATGCGCTGGGACAGGTGGCCCATTTCGACCTGAGCAAGGAATGGGACCCGTTCCGTATCCGCGAGGCGCTGAATTATCACCTGCGGCCCGACCCGGTGGCGATCATTGCGGCAGAGGCGGTGGGCGATGATTTCGAGGCAAGGTTCTCGGCCACGGCGCGGCATTACGAATATCGTATTCTCAACCGCCGCGCGCCCGCGGTGATCGAGCGCGATCATGTCTGGCATGTACCCATGGAACTCGATGCCGATACCATGGATCATGCGGCCAGCCTGATCCTGGGTACTCACGACTTTACCACCTTCCGCTCATCGGAGTGTCAGGCTAACTCGCCTTTGCGGACCTTGGATAAGTTTTCCGTACGCAGAGAGCTGGATCATATCGTGATATCAGCCAGCGCCCGCAGCTTCCTGCATCACCAGGTGCGCTCCATGGTGGGGTCGCTCAAGCTGGTGGGGGAGGGCAAGTGGTCGCCATCAGATTTCCGCGCCGCGCTCGATGCCAGGGACCGCCGGCGCTGCGGCGCCATGGCGCCATCTGCGGGGCTCTATCTGACCAGGGTCGATTACTAGACCGGCGGTGGGGCCGGGCCGATGATCACGGCCACGACAGCCAGCGCCAGGAACACGCCCACGGCCTGTGAAATGAACAGGATGCCGATCTGCAGCGCCGTCAGCGTGACGATGAAGCGGCCGATATTGATGAAGCTCGCCAGCGCCAGGATGACCACCAGCACCAGTACGACGAAGCCCAGCGGGCCGAGCATGGTCGAGATCAGCAGCAGCACCGCCGAGGCCAGCGTCACCCAGTTGGAGGCGACGAGATAGGGGATGAAGCCATCCTGCCGCCCCATCTGCCGCAGGGCGACAAAGGCGGTGACCGCCTGGGCGACGAATAGCACGCCATTGATGACGACCGATTGCGTGGCCGCGCCCGCCGGCAGGTCGATGCCCGTCAGCAGCGGCCCGAAGCCGGCCAGCCCGATGCCGATCACTGTGGCGATGAGGCTGCCGACCAGCCCGCGCTGGCTGAAATCGAAATAGGATGGCGCCTGCCGGCTGCCCACCAGCAAAGCCAAGCAGCCACGCGCGGCGGACATCAATTCATCGAGGAAGGTCGTGGTCGGCTGGGCCAAGGGCTTGTCTCGATGATCAGGTGGGAGAACCGGCAATGCTGCTCAGCATGTAGAGCGCCTGTCGCATGGCGACAAGCAGCAGCACGGTCAAAACTGCAAAACCGGCGGAAATGCCGGTATGCCAATCGGTTGCGGCCCGCGCCAGCCGGTAGAGCAAATAGCCCAGCGCCAGCCAACTCACCATTACTATCGGCCCGCCGATCAGGCTGGCCAGCAGGCCTTCGACGATGATGAAACCCATGAGCAGATAGGTGCCGGGCACCAGCACGTCATAGGTCGGCCCGGCGACACCGAGGGCTGTGCGCGTGCCGGCGAGCACCAGTGCCATGGAAACCAGCGGCAGGGACAGGGCGAACATGCCCGCCAGGATGGCGAACAGGCCGGGTATGTCGGAGCCGATGGCTACGACGATGACGACGAGGAAAACGATGAAGACGAAGATGGCCAGCGCTGTCGCCAGGCCTGCCGCCGAACGCGTGAACTGCCCACGCCAGCCGGCATCGCCGCGCAGCAGCAGTACCCAGCCCTTGGCGGCATTGCTTAGCGCAGCCCAGATTTTCATGCCGTCACTCCAAAGAAGCGGACCATGAAGGTGCGATAGATATCGGTCAACCCGGCGAGGTCGGCGAGGGCGATATGCTCGTCGGCCTTGTGCATGGAGGGGCCGACGAGGCCACATTCCACCACCGGGCCATATTGCGCGATGAAGCGGGCATCCGACGTGCCGCCGCCGGTGGAGAAGTCAGGCTGGCGCCCGGTAATACCGGCAATGGCGGCAGAAAGCAGATCGACATCCTCGCTCAGCGGCGAGAGGAACGACCGTGAAGGGGCGCCGGCAAGCGCGAAACTTACCGTCGCGCCGGCAGCATCGACGCTGGCAAGGCGCCCGCGCACCCAGTCGACCAGCGTTTCTGCTGTCCACAGGTCGTTGTAGCGGATGTTGAAGCGGAGGGTGCCGGAAGCGGGGATGACATTGGACACCGCATTGCCGACATCGATCGAGGTGACTTCCAGATTGGTCGCGGGGAAATGCTCGCTGCCGCCATCGATCTTCGTATCCAGCGCGGTCACGATCCGCGCCAGCGTGGGCAGCGGATTGTTGGCCCTGTCAGGATAGGCGACATGGCCCTGCGTGCCCGCGACGGTGATCACGCCCGAAAGCGAGCCGCGGCGGCCGATCTTGATGCTGTCGCCCAGCAGGGCAGCGGAGCTGGGTTCGCCGACAATGGCGAAGTCGAAATGAAGCTGCCGCTCTTCGGCCCAGACCATCAGCTTGTCGGTGCCGTTGATGGCGTCGGCTTCCTCGTCATTGGTGATGGCGAGCATGATCGTGCCGGCATCATCAGGAATGGCAGCGGCAGCGGCGACGAAGGCAGCAATGCCCGACTTCATGTCGGCGGCGCCCCGGCCATAGAGCTTGCCGTTGGCTTCGCGCGGCGTGAAGGGATCGCTGGTCCAGTTGGCGAGATCGCCTGGCGGCACCACGTCGGTATGGCCGGCAAACAGCAGCCGTCGCCCGCTCTTGCCCCTGACGGCGAAGAGATTGTCGACGGGGTAGGAGCCGTCGCCCTCGAAGCGCAGGCGATGAACGGTGAAGCCGATGGCGCTGAGCGCGCCATCGAGCACATCGAGAACGCCTGCCGTCTCTGGTGTGACCGAGGGGCAGGCGATAAGTTGCTTGAGCAATTGGACGGGATCGTCCGCGATAGTCGACGTCACGAGATGTCCCGTCCTCTGGTTCAGGCCGTGGCGAAGCCGAGCGGGTCGGCGCCATAGGTATTGGGGCCTGGCGTGCCCTTGAGGAAGCCGAGCTGCACCAACATGTAGATGCCGAATATGCCCATCAGCCCAAACAGGACCATCAGCCACCCATCCGGGGCCGGCACGACGACGCCATTGCCCATGTCGGTCATGGTGACGCCGATGCCCAAGGCCTGCACCAGCGCCAGCAGGCCCGAAAGGCCCATCAGGATCTTGAAGTCCATGCCATTATTGTCGCGATCCTGCCGGCGCTTGAGGCCGATGCACCAGTTTGGATAGAACAGCAGCACATAGACGATCAGCTGTGCCCAGGCCGCGTTCAGACCCACCAGCGACAGGATGATGGAGAGCACGATGCTCGCCACGATGATGCCGACAACGCCGATCCACCAGTTCTTGCGCGAAATGCGCCCAGCCGTGGTGGTATAGAGTGCAACGAGATTATCCATGAGTTCCCCCTCGGAAATGGATACGCCGGGACCCATCCGGCGCAATCATCCTAGGTGAATCGCACTTGCCCCGCCAGAGTCCCTGCTAATCGCGCAGCAGGTCGTTGATGCCGGTCTTGCTGCGGGTCTGCGCGTCCACCGTCTTGACGATGACGGCGCAGTAGAGGTTCGGCCCCGGATTGCCATTGGGCAGCGGCTTGCCGGGCAGCGAGCCCGAGACCACGACCGAATAGGGCGGCACCTTGCCGATATGGATTTCCCCGGTATTGCGGTCGACGATCTTGGTCGAGGCGCCGATGAAGACGCCCATGGAGATGACCGAGCCTTCGCCCACCACCACGCCTTCGACCACCTCCGAGCGCGCACCGATGAAGCAATTGTCCTCGATGATGACGGGCCCGGCCTGCAGCGGCTCGAGCACGCCGCCAATGCCGACGCCGCCCGAAATATGCACATTCTTGCCGATCTGCGCGCAGGAACCGACGGTAACCCAGGTGTCCACCATGGTGCCCTCATCGACATAGGCGCCGATATTGACGAAGCTGGGCATCAGCACGACGTTGCGGCCGATAAAGGCCGGGCTGCGCACCACCGCACCCGGCACGGCGCGGAAGCCGGCCTCGCGGAAGGTATTCTCGCTCCAGCCCTCGAACTTGGTCGGCACCTTGTCCCAGTAATGCGACCCACCCGGCGCGCCCTCGACCAGTTTGTTGTCGTTGAGGCGGAAGCTCAGCAGCACGGCCTTCTTGAGCCACTGGTTGACCTGCCAGGTGCCGTCGACCTTCTCGGCCACGCGCAATTCGCCCTTGTCCAAGAGGCGCAGCGCCTCGCCGACCGCTTCGCGCACCGCACCCTGAGTGTGGAAATTGATCTCGGCGCGCGCCTCGAAGGCGTCATCGATGGTCTTGGCGAGGTCGGTATGGGACATGAGAAAATTCCTGGCTGGGATGCGGAGCGGACCATAGCCGGGAGGGAGACGGTGTCAATCGGACATACGGAAGCGCCGCCTGCATCGCGGTTGTCTTGGTGATCGCATGCCAAAGATGGCAGCGAGCGGACCCCGAGACGGCTGACGCCCCTGAGTAATTTAAGAGTGAGACGCTCGCCGTCTCGGAGTGCCGGTTTTTGGAACAGTACGGGGGGTCGCGCACACGCTTCCGCCCGGACTCGGACCTGCGCGGCGGCGAGCCACGCCCGGCCCCCACCGCCACTGTTCGCCTGCAGGCCGCCCATGCGGGGGGATGGGTAGGAGTATGCATCAGGTTTTGGGGGAGGGGATAAGATGGATAGATCGTGCTTGTTAGTACCCCCCACCCTCACTCCCTCCCCACAAGGGGGAGGGAAGCCTGGCCGGTGGCTACGGACCTATCGTGCGAAACCCTGAATGCGGTCATGCGCCTCCCTCCCCCTTGTGGGGAGGGAATGAGGGTGGGGGTGTTTGGGCACGTTCCACCTTGCGGCTGTGGCTCGATCTCGGGATGGGTCCCGGCTCAAGGCCGGGATGACATCGAGGGCGGGATGGTGCCAATTCCGCAGTGACGCGCATGTCCCGCTGGCATATTGCCTTGCATAGTCATAGACTTGCCCCGGATCTGGAGGGGCGAGCATGTCGGAACAATTCGATGCCATTGTTATCGGCGCAGGCCAGTCCGGCCCCTTCCTGGCCGCGCGGCTGGCAGGGGCCGGACGCAAGGTGGCGCTGATCGAGCGCGAACATCTGGGTGGGACCTGCGTCAATGATGGCTGCACCCCCACCAAGACGCTGGTGGCCAGCGCCCGCGCGGCCTGGGCCGCCCGCCACGCCGCCCAGTTCGGCGTCATGGTCAAGGGGCCGGTCACGGTCGACATGGCGGCAGTCAAGGCACGCAAGGACAAGGTGGTCGGGGCCTCGGTCAAGAGCCTTACCGACTGGCTGGGGAGCCTGAAGACACTCGACTATATCAAGGGCGAAGGCAGCTTCGTTTCCGCCACCGAGGTCAAGGTCGGCAAGCGGGTACTGACCGCGCCGCAGATCTTCATCAATACCGGAGCCAGTGCCAGCGTGCCGGACTGGCCGGGCATCAGGAGCGTGCCCTATCTCACCAATACCTCGATGATGAATGTCGATACCCTGCCGGGGCATCTGATCATTATCGGCGCCAGCTATATCGGGCTTGAATTCGCCCAAATGTATGCGCGCTTCGGCTCCAAGGTCACGGTGATCGAGCGTGGCGCGCGCGCCGCCAGCCGGGAAGACCCTGATGTCTCGGCCGCCATCCGGAGCATCCTCGAGGCCGAAGGCGTGACCTTCATGTTCGGCACTACGGTGGAGGCGGTGGCCAAGGCCGGGCATGGCGTGCTGCTGTCGCTCAAAAGCGGTGATCGGCTGGCCTCGATCGAAGGTTCGCACCTGCTGGTGGCCCTGGGCCGCACCCCCAATACGGCCGACCTCAACCTGGGTGCGGCCGGCATAGAAACCGACACGCGCGGCTATATCCCGGTGGACGACCACCTGCGCACCAAGGTCAAGGGCATCTGGGCCATGGGCGACGTCAACGGGCGCGGCGCCTTTACCCATACGTCCTACAATGACTTCGAGATCGTCGCCGACAATGTGATCGATGGGGGCAAGCGTTCGATTGCCGGGCGCATTCCGGTCTATGGCCTGTTCATCGATCCGCCCTTGGGCCGCGCCGGCATGAGTGAAGCCGAGGTTCGCAAGTCAGGCCGCAAGGCGCTGATGGGCGTGATGCCGATGGCGCGGGTCGCCAGGGCCAGGGAGCGGGGAGAGACGCAGGGGCTGATAAAGGTGCTGGTCGATGCCGAGAGCAAGCGGGTGCTGGGCGCCGCGATACTGGGTATTGGCGGCGACGAGATCGTCCATTCGCTGCTGCAACTGATGGCGGCTGGTACGCCCTATACAACCATGATGCACACGGTGCATATCCACCCGACGGTGACCGAACTGATCCCGACGCTGCTGGCGGATTTGAAGCCTTTGGGGTGAGGCGTTCGCTTGAAAGAGGGTACCCCTTCCTAACCTCCCCTGACATGGGAGGAACAGATCGGGGATGGGCGCTATAGTGCCGCGACCACAGCGCGGCTCCGCCCCCTATCGGGGGGAGGTTGGGAGGGGGTATCACTCACAAATCCCCGAACGCCACGGCGACTCCGCGCCCGCGCGCCTTGGCGGCATAGCAGGCCGCGTCCGCTTCGCCCATGAAGCCCAGCGATGTCGCGGGCTCTGACGTGACCATGGTCAGGCCTACACTGGCGCCGATGTGATAGCTGCGGCCGGCCCAGCCAAAGGCGAGGGCGGCAATGGCGCGCACCACTTTTTCGGCGATGCGCTGGCCCACCTCGGCCGGGCAATCATGCAGCAGCACGGCGAATTCGTCGCCGCCGATACGGGCGGCCACATCATGGCTGCGGCAGGAGCCTCTGATAGTCTGGGCCACCTGCTTGAGCAGGGCGTCGCCGGCGGCATGGCCGGCATTGTCGTTGACCGGCTTGAAGCGGTCGAGATCGATATAGAGCAGGCAATGGCGCCGGTTGCCGTCCTGGGCCGAGGCGATGGCGCCGTTGAGCGCGCGTTCGAAAGCGGCACGGTTGGGCAGACCGGTCAGGTCGTCATGGGTGGCCGAATGGGCCAGTTCCCGCTGCATGGCGCGGCTCTGCGTCACGTCCTGGAACACCAGCACGGCACCGGTCAGCTTGCCCGATGGCATGCGCACCGGGGCGGCAGTGCAGCGGATGTCGCGCTCGCTGCCGGTTTTGCCGACCAGGATCATGTCATCATCCAGATGCGCGGTTTTGTCGGTGGCGAGGCATATGGCGACGGGGCAGTCCTGCACTTCGCCGGTCACCCCATCGCGCAGCCGGAAGATGGCGCGGACTTCCCTTCCCACGGCATCGGCCGAGGCATAGCCGGTCAGTTGTTCGGCCGCTGGATTCATGAAGACCACATGGCCGCTCTCGTCGGTCGAGATCATGCCGTCGGCGATGGAGTCGAGGGTAACGCGCAGGCGCTCCTTTTCGGCCGCCAGCTCCAGCTCGATGGTCTTGAGGCGGGTGATGTCGGTATCGGTGCCAAGCGTGCGCACGGCCTTGCCGTTCTCGTCCCATTCCACCGGCTTGCCGCGACTGAGGATCCAGACATAGCTGCCGTCGCGGGTACGCTCGCGATATTCCAGCGCGTCGAAACTGGCATCGCCCTGGTCCTGCCGGTCGACATTGTCGAGCACATGCTGGAGGTCGTCGGGGTGGATGCGTTCCAGCCACTTGGCCTGATCGCCATCCACGTCCTCGTCGGGCGGAATGCCGCGCATGACGCGCCACATGCGCGAATAGAACATGGTGTCGGTGCGGATATCGTGGTCCCACACGCCCTGGCGGGCGCTTTCCAGCGCGAAATTCCAGCGGCTCTCCGAATGGGCCAGGGCCTCTTCGGCCCGCTTCTGCAATTCGATGCTGGTCAATTGGGTGATGAGGTAGAGCGGCTGGCCGGTGGCATCCGAGCGCAGCACCGAGGCGGCGACCATGACCCAGAGCGGGCCCCCATCGGCATGGCGGAAGCGGTGTTCGCCGCGATATTCGCCGGCCTCGCCGCGCATCAGCAGGCTCAGGCGCTGCCGCGCGGCGGCGCTGTCATCGTCGTGGATCAGGTCGAGAATGTTGTCGCTGGCGTCCTCGTCGATGCGATGACCCAGCAATTCGACAAAGGCCCTGTTGGCATAGACCATGCGGCCGTCCATCTCGGACACGACCATGCCGACCGCGGCATTGTCGACGATCCGGGCCAGCATAGAGCCGATCCGCTCGAAGCGGAGAATGGTCGGCGCAGCGGTGTTCGACGGGCGGGCGGACATGGGCCCACTCTGCGCGAAACTCCCTTAATAACTGGCTTAGAGAGGCTAGATGTCGCGCGATGTGATGAAGTCGCGCTCGGTGGCCAGGCCATGCCATTCGCCTGGGATTTCGCTGTCGAAGATCAACGTATAGGGGCCTTTGTAGCCGGCTTCCTCGGCCAGGGTGACGCAGGCGCCGTAATCGGCTTCGTCGAGATCGCCATCGATGAAGCTGGCCTTGGCGTGGCACAGCTCGGCCCGGCCGAAGATCGACTTGAGGTCGGCATATTTGCTGGCCCCGCCCCAATTGCCGAAATCGCCGAGCAGGCCGATGCGGCCATCGAGCTTGTCGAGCAGGTAATGCACCTGGGCTGGCTCAGCCAAGAGGTCGAACCAGTTCTCGGTGACCAGCCGGACCGGGGAGCCGGCATTGCCATCGGCCAGTGAATTGAGGGCCTTGACCGAGCGGTCGAGCGCATCGCGGGTCGGCTTCTGCTTGCCGGCGATGATGCGCGCATGTTCGGCGCCCAGTTCATTGGCGATCTCGATCCAGCCGGCGATCCATTTCTGGTCGCGCGCGCCGTGCTCGGGATGGCTGATATCGCCGGCATCGATCAGCAGCGTCTGCAGCCGGACATTGGCGCGCTTGAGCTGGTCGCGCAGCTCGCCGAGATAGACCTTGTCGCGGCTGCGCAGGTGGAAGGAGACGATTTCCAGACGATGATAGCCGTGATTGGCCAGTACCGAGGGCAGGCCGAGCAGCGATTCCTCGCCCTCGCCATAGGTCTGTTGCTCCGGCCCGATCTCGGTGGTGGTGAGATCGTGCGGGTAGGTGGCGCCGAGCAGGCGGTGCAGCGACCAGGTGGAAACGGCAATGCGGTCGGGGCTGATGCTGGCCATGCTCGGGCTCTCCTGTTTGGGGCGAGCCTTCCACGCAATGGCACCGGATTCAAGTCGTGCTTTCATTCATATGTGAGTGATGTGATCGCTGGTGGGATGAGGGATTTGTCCCGCTTGTTCGGCTTGTCCCTGTTATCCCCGGTGTCATTCCCGCCTTCGCGGGAATGACACCGGGCTATATGGCCATATGGTAGCTGCAGCGTTCATCACGGGGATAAGTCAGACCTTGTAGATCCGCTCGGCATTGCGGTGGAGCAGGGCGGATTGTTCGTCCTGGCTGGCGCCGCCGATGATCTCGCGGGTCGCGGCGACCCAGTCGGTGAGGGTGCCGCCGGTGGTGGTGGCGACGGGGTGGTCGCTGCCCCAGACGACGCGATCCCAGCCGAAACTCTCGATCATGTGTTCGACATAGGGGCGGAGCGTCGCGGCGCTCCAGCCGGGGTCGCAGTGGTTGACCAGGCCCGAGACCTTGCCGACGACATTGGGATTGCGGGCGATTTCGGTGATCGAGGCGCGCCAGGGATCGAGGCCGAGGCCGTTGATGTCGGGGTTGCCGCAATGGTCGAGGATGAAGGTCACGTCGGGCGCCTTCTGCGCCAGGTCGCCGCCGAGATGGAGCTGGCCGGCGCGCAGGCAGAGATCGAAGCTCAGGTCATAGTCGGGCAGGTGGCGGATATTTTCGATGAAGAGGTCCGACTGGCTGAGCTCGTCGGGCACTTCATGCAGGATGCGGCGCACGCCCTTGACGTGCGGATGCTCCGATAGCTGCTCGATCTGGTCGACGAAATTCATGTGCTCGGGCCGGCAGGCGGCTATGGCGCCGGCAATGCGCGGCAGGCCAAGCACGAATTCGGTCTCGGCCAGCATGTCGGCTTCGGCGACATCGACCTCCATATGGAGGGCGGACTCGATGCCCAGCGGCGCGGCCTCGGCGAAATAGGCTTCCTGGCTCCAGGGTTTGTTGATTTTGGGGGTATTGCCCAGCCACGGATAGCTGAAGCGATCGGGGTAGATCAGGTGCAGATGAGTATCGAGGATGCGCATGGGTTCTCTGGGCTCCGTCGCCCTCGTGGTTCGAGGCTCGTGAAGAACTCGCACCTCACCATGAGGGCTACTGTAAACTCAATTCCTTCAGTAGCCCTCATGGTGAGGCGGGAGCGTAGCGACATCAGAACCACTGACGCGTGGCACCTAGTCTGTCGAACGCTGTGTAACCTCTTTGCCGGCCTGTTGCAGCAGTTTCAGCACGGTCGGCATATTAGGTGCGTCGAGCTTGTCGAGGCGCTGGGTATAGGGGCAGGTGAGGACGGCGATGACCGTGCCGAGCGGGCCGAAGATCGGCACGGTGAGGTTGGAAACGCCGGAAACCTGGGCGCTCGCCATCATTTCATAGCCCTGTTCACGCACGGTTTCGAGCCGGGCTTCCAGGCCCTTGGGCATCTTTTCGGGGCTGCCCATATCCTGCTCTTCAAGCATCAGCATCCGCTCCTCCGCTGTGGCGAAGGCGAGGAAGACATGGCCCGAGCCGGTATTGACCAGGCCTAGGCGGCTGCCGACGCGGATCGAGACATTCCAGTAGCCCGGCCCGTCGACCTGGGCGATGACGACCAGGATATTGCGATCCTGCACCACCATATGCACGGCCTGTTCGGCGCGGAGCGCGAAGTGGCGCAACACCGGCATGGCCTGGCTGACCATGCGGTGCAAGGGCGGCCGCGCATGGCCCAGTTCGAACAGCTTGAGGGTGATCTCGTAGCGATCTTCCGGCGTGCGGCGGACATAGTCGCGGCGCACCAGCCGGTCGAGCATGCGGTAGATTTCGTTGGGAGAACGCTCGAGAGCCTTGGCGATTTCGGCCTGGCTCAACCCGTCGGCGGTGCGGGCCAGGAGCTCGATAATGTCGAGCCCCTTGTCCAGCGCCGGGGCGCGATAGCGGTCATTGGCGTCGTCTGCCATGGGTCTCCCCTCAGTCCCTAATGCTAACGGACTGTTAGCATTGAGCATCACCAAGCGTGACTTTGCGTTGCACGGCAACTGACATGTTAGCTCTTGCAAGCGTGCTTCATTTATGAATAGATTGTTTGCAGGCGCATCGCAAGAATGCGCGGGAGGACAAATCCAGCATGCCGACCCCAGCCCCGACAGCAGTGTCGTCGAGCGCCGATATGGCCTCGATTCCGCTCGTCGACATGGTGGGCATCGACAAGTCCTTTCCCGGCGTCCGCGCGCTGTCGCAGGCCCGGTTCGAACTCAAGGCCGGTGAAGTCCATGCCCTGATGGGCGAGAATGGCGCCGGCAAGTCGACGCTGATGAAGATCCTGTCCGGCGTCTATTCCCGCGATGCCGGCGAAGTGCGCCTCAACGGCCAGCCGGTGGAAATCACCTCGCCGCGCCAGGCGCAGGATATGGGCATCGGCATCATCCATCAGGAACTGGCGCTGATGCGCGACCTGACGGCGGCACAGAACATCTTCATCGGCCGCGAGCCGCGTCGCTTCGGCCTGCTCGACGAAGGCGCGCTCAACCGCGCGGCCCAGGCTATCTTCGACTCGATGAACCTGCGGCTGAGCCCCACGGTGCTGGTCGAGAGCCTGACCATCGCCAAGCAGCAGATGGTCGAGATCGCCAAGGCGCTGAGCTATCGCAGCCGCGTGCTGATCATGGACGAACCGACGGCGGCACTGAACGATGCCGAGATCGCCGAGCTGTTCACCATCATCAACCGGCTCAAGGCCGAGGGCGTCGGCATTGTCTATATTTCCCACAAGATGGACGAGATCAAACGCATCTCGGACCGGGTGACGGTCATGCGCGACGGCGAATATGTCGGCACCGTGCCGGCTGCCGATACGCCGATCGAAACCATCATCTCAATGATGGTGGGGCGCACGCTGACCAATGAAGTCCTGGATATACCCAACACCGCCGCCAATCCGGTGGCGCTTGAAGTGCGCAACCTCAATCGCGGGCGCGATATCAGGGATGTGAGCCTCATGGTGCGCAAGGGCGAAATCCTCGGCCTGGCCGGGCTGATGGGCGCCGGACGGACGGAAGTGGCTCGCGCCATTTTCGGCGCCGATCCGCGCGACAGCGGCGAAATCTGGGTCAATGGCAAGCGCGTCGGCATTTCCTCGCCGAAGGACGCGGTACGCTCAGGCATTGGCTATCTCAGCGAAGACCGCAAGCATTTCGGCCTCGCGACGGGGCTCGACGTGCGCAACAATATCGCGCTGGCGAGCCTCAAGCGCTTTACCGGGCCGGGCGGCGTGCTCGACGACCGGGCGATGCATGAAGTGGCGGAGAAATATATCCGTCAGCTCACCATCAAGACGCCCAGCGACACGCAGGAAGCCCGGCTTCTCTCCGGCGGCAACCAGCAGAAAGTGGTCATCGCCAAATGGCTGCTACGCGACTGCGATATCCTGATCTTCGACGAGCCAACCCGCGGCATCGATGTCGGCGCCAAGGCGGAAATCTACAAGCTGCTCAATGCGCTGGCCGAGCAGGGCCGGGCAATCATCGTGATTTCGTCCGAGCTGCCGGAAATCCTGCGGCTGAGCCATCGCATCGCCGTCATGTGCGAGGGACGGCTGACCGGCACGCTCCCGGGCGGCTCGAGCCAGGAAGAGATCATGCGCCTGGCCACGCAGCGCGAGGCGGCGATGGAGGTGCGACATGCGGGGTGATGTGATCCGAAGCACGGCGTATGCGACTCCACCCCACCCTCAATCCCTCCCCATGATGGGGAGGGAGGCGCTGGCTGAGGCGCTTGTGTTCATCGTCTCCCTCCCCCTTGTGGGGAGGGATCAAGGGTGGGGGTGCTGCGCTCTCACCAACGCTGGAGCCGGAGACAATTCATGACCGATACCGCAGCAACCCCAGCCAAATCCGGCATTCGCATTTCCGGCGCGTTCCATCGGCTGCTCGCCTTTTCGGGCCTCATCGCGCTGGTCGTGGTGTTCAGTCTCGCCTCGCCCAATTTCATGCAGACGCAGAATGTGCTGGCCATCCTGCAGGCCACCTCGGTCAATGGCGTGCTGGCCATTGCCGCGACGCTGGTCATCATTACCGGCGGCATCGACCTCAGCGTGGGTACGCTGATGACCTTCTGCGCGGTCATAACAGGCGTGGTGCTGACCTATCTCGGCCTGCCGCTGCCGCTGGGCGTGCTCGCCTCCATCCTGGCCGGCATGGGATGCGGGCTGGTTTCGGGCGTGGTCATTGCCAAGCTCAAAGTGCCGCCCTTCATCGCCACTTTGGGCATGATGCTGATCCTCAAAGGGCTGTCGCTGGTGATATCGGGCACGCGGCCGATCTATTTCAACGACACGCCCGGCTTCGACCAGATTGCCCGCGGCTCGCTGGTGGAGGCGGTTCTGCCTGCCGTGCCGCTGCCCAATGGCGTGCTGATCCTGTTTGCCGTCGCCATCTTCGCCGCCTTCGTGCTGAGCAAGACGGCGCTCGGCCGCTACACCTTCGCGCTGGGCAGCAATGAAGAGGCGGTGCGCCTGTCGGGCGTCAATGTCGATCGCTGGAAGATCGCGGTCTATGCGCTGGCCGGTTCCATCTGCGGCGTCGCGGGCCTGCTGATCGCCAGCCGCCTCAATTCGGCGCAGCCGGCTTTGGGGCAGGGCTATGAACTCGACGCCATTGCCGCGGTTGTCATCGGCGGCACCTCGCTTTCGGGCGGACGCGGCACCGTGCTCGGCACGCTGATCGGCGCGCTCATCATCTCCGTGCTGGCCAATGGCCTGCGCATCCTTTCGGTGGCCCAGGAATGGCAGACGGTCGTGACCGGCTCGATCATCATCCTGGCCGTCTATGCCGATATCCTGCGGCGCCGCACATTATAGGCGCCGGTTTCGCCGTGCCCCTGGGATGATCGGGAAAGGATCATCGCTGCGGGCACCAACAAGAGGGCGGCAACGCCTCGCAACAGACGAGTTTTCAACTCCATGGGAGGACTATAATGCTTAGACGTACCCTGCTTGGCGCCATCAGTGCGCTTGCCCTTCTCTCCGCCGGCGGCGCTGCCTCGGCCCAGGAAGACTATGACATCGCCCTGATCTCCAAGGGCTTCCAGCACCAGTTCTGGCAGGCCGTGAAGGCCGGTGCCGACCAGGCCGCCGCCGATCTGGGCGTCCATGTGACCTTCGAAGGTCCGGAAAGCGAAACCCAGGTCGACCGCCAGATGGACATGCTGGCCGCCGCCCTGTCGCGCGGACCGGATGCCATCGGCTTCGCCGCGCTGGACAGCCAGGCTGCGACCCCGCTGCTGCAGCAGGCCAAGGATGCTAATATCCCGGTCATCGCCTTCGACTCGGGCGTGGACAGCGACATTCCGCTGACCACCGCAACCACCGACAACGTGGCGGCTGCCGCATTGGCGGCCGATGTGATGGCCGAACTGATCGGCGGCGAGGGCAAGGTGGCCGTGGTGGCCCATGACCAGACCAGCCGCACCGGCATCGATCGCGTCGACGGCTTCGTCAACCGCATCAAGGAAGCCTATCCCAATGTCGAAGTGGTGACCGTGCAGTATGGCGGCGGCGACCAGTTGCAGTCGACTGAAATCACCAAGTCGATCCTGCTGGCCAATCCGGACCTCAAGGGCATTTTCGGCGCCAATGAAGGCTCGGCCATCGGCGTTGCCAATGGCAAGCAGGAACTGGGCAGCGATGTCGTGGTCATCGGCTTCGACTCGGGCGCGGCGCAGAAGGGCATGGTCGAAAGCGGGCTGATGGCCGGCGCCATCACCCAGAACCCGGTCGGCATCGGCTACCAGACCGTGCAGGCCGCCGTGAGCGCGCTCAAGGGCGAAACCCTGCCTCCGGTGATCGATACCGGCTTCTACTATTACGACGCCAACAACATGAACGACCCGGAAATCGCGGCCGTTCTGTACGACTGATCCGGCTGACGCCGAACCGTCAATAGCCCTCATGGTGAGCTTGTAGAACCATGAGGGCGTACCACAGGCGGTGCCACGACCTCGTCCTTCGACAGGCCCAGGATGAGGTCTACTTGGGCACCCTCGCAACGTAGGCCGGGCGAATACGCCCGGCCCAAACCTCCAGGAATATTTTATGGCCGAGCTGTCAGGTAAAATCGTCCTCATCACCGCCGCCGCACAGGGCATCGGGCGGGCTTCGGTGGAAGCCTTTGTCCGGGCCGGGGCGAAGGTGATCGCCACCGACATCAATGCGGCCAAGCTGGCCGAGCTCGAGGGCATGGCAGGCGTCACGACGCGCATTCTCGATGTGCTGTCGGCAGAGGCGGTGAACCGGGCGGTGGCCGAGATCGGCCATATCGACGTGCTGTTCAACTGCGCCGGGGTGGTCCATTCCGGCACGGTGCTCGAGATGAGCGACACGGACATGGACTTCGCGCTCGACCTCAATGTGCGGGCGCAGATCCGCACCATCAAGGCCGTGCTGCCGCAGATGCTCGAGCGCCGGGAGGGCTGCATCATCAACATGGCGACGGTGGCCTCTTCGGTGAAGGGCGTGCCCAACCGGGCAGCCTATACGATTTCCAAGGCGGCGGTGATCGGGCTGACCAAGTCCATCGCGGCCGATTACACGACCCAGGGTATCCGGGTGAACGCCATTGCGCCGGGCACGGTGGATTCGCCGAGCCTGCATGAGCGCTGGCATGCGACGGGTGACTTCGAGGCGGCGCGCAAGGCCTTCATCGCCCGCCAGCCCATCGGGCGCATCGCCCGGCCGGAGGAAGTGGCGGACCTGGCCGTCTACCTGGCCGGCGCGACCTATACGACCGGGCAGGTGCATATCATCGACGGCGGCTGGACCGCCTGAGTTTCGGACCAATGACCAAAATCTCCTCCCTCGCCACCCACGATCTCCGCTTCCCCACCTCGGCTTCGCTGGACGGGTCCGACGCGATGAATCCCGATCCCGATTATTCGGCCGCCTATGTGATCCTGGGCACCGACGGAGCGCATGCGGGACATGGCCTGACCTTCACCATCGGGCGCGGCAACGAGGTGGTCGTGGCGGCCATCAGGGCGCTCGAAAGCCGGGTGGTCGGGCTGGAACTGGACTGGATCGCCGAGAATCCCGGCCGCTTCTGGCGGCATGTGACGGGCGACAGCCAGCTCCGCTGGATCGGGCCGGACAAGGGCGCCATGCATCTCGCCACGGGCGCGGTGGTCAATGCCGTGTGGGACCTGCTGGGCAAGGAAGCGGGCAAGCCAGTCTGGCAATTGGTGGCGGATATGACGCCGGAACAGCTCGTCGATATCATCGACTTCCGCTATCTCACCGACGCCATCACGCCGGAGGAGGCGCTGGCGATTTTCCGCGAGGCCGAGGCGGGCAAGGCCGAGCGGGTCAAGACGCTCAAGGCAGAGGGCTACCAGTGCTACACCACCTCGGCGGGGTGGCTGGGCTATTCCAACGAAAAGCTGACGCGGCTGGCCAAGGAGGCAGTGGAAGAGGGCTTCCAGCACATCAAGATGAAGGTCGGACGCGACCTCGACGACGATATCCGCCGGCTCGAAATCGTGCGCGGGATCATGGGGCCGGACCGGCTGTTGATGATCGACGCCAACCAGGTTTGGGAAGTCGGGCAGGCTATCGACTGGGTCAAGGCGCTGGCGAAGTTCAATCCCTACTTCATCGAGGAGCCGACCAGCCCGGACGATGTTTCAGGGCACAGGGCGATCCGTGAGGCGATTGCCCCGATCAAGGTGGCGACCGGCGAGATGTGCCAGAACCGCATCCTGTTCAAGCAGTTCATCAAGGATGGCGCGGTCGACATCGTGCAGATCGATGCCTGCCGGATCGGCGGGCTGAACGAGGTGTTGAGCGTGCTGGTGATGGCGGCGAAATACGGCTTGCCGGTATGGCCGCATGCCGGCGGAGTGGGGCTGTGCGAATATGTGCAGCATCTGAGCATGATCGACTATCTGGTCGTGTCGGGGACGAAGGAGGGCAGGGTGATCGAATATGTCGATCACCTGCACGAGCATTTCGTCGAGCCGTGCGAGATCAGGAATGCGGCCTATATGCCGCCGAAACTGCCGGGGTTTTCGATCGAGATGAAGGCGGAGAGCATTCGGGAAAATGAGTTTCGGGGGTAGCGCTTCTTCCCTTCTCCCCTCGTGGGAGAAGGTGCCCGAAGGGCGGATGAGGGGGCACCGAGCCATTCCATTGCTTCCAAGCATGGGCGAACGCAGCACCCCTCACCCTCGAAAATCTGCTGAACGCAGATTTCCTATCCCTCTCCCACAAGGGGAGAGGGGGATTGTGGGTGGGTGAGGGTGTGCCGTACCCCCTACATCTCCTGCAATTCGAAATCGAACCGGTGCAGCACCTCGTCACCTGACTTGACCTCGATGACATAGTCGCCGGCTGGATCGCCTTCGACGACACACCAGCCGTGGCCGATCCAGCCATCGTCCGGTGTCAGGCTCATCGTGCTGGTGGCGGTGCGCTGGTCGTCGGAGATAACGGTATTGTCGCTCGTGCCCCAGTCGTCCGCGGCGATGGGCAGGGTGAGGATTTCCACAATCTCCACCGCACCCTTCACCTTGCCCAGCCGCAGGTGCCAATTGTAGCAGGTGTCTGCCAGCAGTGGGACCAGCGTGGTGCTTTCGACGACATCGGGCTGGCCCGGCGTGGTGGGCACGGAAATGGTGAAGTCCGTTTCCAGCACCGTCTGGGCCAAAGCGGGTTGCGCCAGGGCGAGAAGGCTCAGGGTCAGCAGCAGGCGCATGCGTGTTCTCCTCTTACCCATTGTGCCACGCCCTCATGGTTCGACAGGCTCACCATGAGGCTGTTGCGTAGCGTTCCCTAGTTGGCCCACTCGCCGCCGCGCATCACCGGCTCGGTGCTGCCATCGGCGTGAACGCCGTCGATATCGATCTTGTCGGAGCCGATCATCCAGTCGATGTGGATGTTGGACGTGTTGCCGCCTTGCGCCGAAATCTGCTCCTGGGTCAGGTCCTTGCCGCCGACGAAACAATCCGAATAGCACTGGCCCTGCGCGATGTGGCAGGAGGCGTTTTCGTCGTAGAGCGTGTTGAAGAACAGGATGCCCGAGGCCGAAATCGGCGAGGAGTGCGGCACCAGCGCCACTTCGCCGAGCCGGCGGCCGCCTTCGTCGGTGTCGAGCACCTTGTTGAACAGGTCGCCATTCTTGCTCGCCTTGAACTCGACCAGCTTGCCGCCCTCGAAGCGGGCCTGCATGTCCTCGATCAGCGCGCCATTGTGGCTGAGCGGCTTGGTGCCCGAGACATGGCCCTCCACGCGCAGCTTGTGTGGGGTGGTGAACACTTCCTCGGTGGGAATGTTGGGGTTGCAGATAATGCCGTTCTTGGCCTCGGACGCGCCGCCCTTCCAGCGGTGGCCATCGGCCAGGCCCACGGTAAGGTCGGTGCCGGGGCCGGTATATTTGAGCGCCGAAAAGCTCTTGCCGTTGAGCCAGGTCCAGCGTGCCTTGAGATTGGCATTGTGGTCTTTCCAGGCGGCGATGGGGTCGTCCTGATCGACGCGGGAGGCCTTGAAGATGGTGTCGGCCAGCTTGGAGACCGCGTTTTCTTCGCTGTCATTGGGGAAGACCAGCTTGGCCCAGGCGGCGCTGGGATAGGAAACGATGTTCCAGTTGATGTCGAAGCCGGTGATGAGCTGGAGCGCCGGCTTGTAGGCCGTCGAATTGGCGCGCATGGCGCGGGTCACCTTGTCCGGGTCCTGCCCGGCCAGCATCATCGGATTATCGCCGGCAATGGCCAGCCGCGCGGCATTGTTCTTGAAGGCCTCGGCCATGCCCGAATAGAGCCAGCCGGCCGCCTTGTCGAAGCTGGCGCTGTTGGCGTGCCTGTAGCGGGCGAGGGTGGCTTCCTCGTCGGAATAGATGGTGGTGACGACGCCGGCTCCGGCCTTGTAGGCGTGCTCGGTGATGCGGCGGACCAGTGGCGCGGCACTCATCGGCGCGGTCATGATCAGGTCCTGGCCCTCGGCCAGTTGCAGGCCGACCTTGATGGCAACCTGGGCGAGCTTGTCGAGCTTGACGGGATCGATGGTCATTTGGGCGTAGGCCTCTTGGTTTTGAATCGGTTGGCCGGAGGGTAATCCCGGAAGGGGGCGGGGCGCCACCCGGCAAATTGAGACCTCATGGTGAGCTTGTCGAACCACGAGGTCGGGCGAGTGGAGACATCGTGCTACGCCCTCGTGGTTCGACGGGCTCACCATGAGGGCTACTGCTGGTGTGTCTTTCCTGCATCACCTGTTGCGACGTTGCAAAATACCCGGTTGGCAAGTCCGAACGGTTTCGTTACAAAACGTCCACCGCTTCAGATCTCGAACAAGGGAGGCGTTGTATGGCAGGCACATTCAATATCCTCCCCATGGGCGACAACCGGCGTTAGGTTGCCCCCATCCGCGGCCCGCCGAACAGGCCAGCCGCCCGCGGTTCTTCTCTTCATCACAGCCCACTTGATCTGACGGGGATCATTTCGTCCTCCGTTCCGGCTGTGCCTTTCATTCTCTGTCTTTGAGGGCCGGTCGCCGGAAAACGGGACCGGGCTGCCAATATGAGTCGCAAGAAACTCGATTTCCGTGCCGATGCCTATCGCAACGTGCTCGGCTTCACCTTCCGTCACTGGTCGGGCCGGCTGGCGCTGGTCGGTACCATCTGTGCGCTGGTCATCGCCTCGACGCTGGCCGAAGTCATGGTGCCGGTATTTTCCGGCCAGATCGTCGATGCCATTGCCGGCGGGGCCAATGCGGGCGCCGAGGAGGCTTTGCGCGCCTTCGCCATCGTGGTCGGCCTGGGGCTGACCAGCGTGATCCTGCGCTGGTTCATCTTCCAGGGTGTCATCCGGCTGACGATCCGCATGATGGCCGATATCGTCAATAACGGCTTCCACCGCGTGCAGCGCTTCTCGACTGACTGGCATGCCAACAGCTTTGCCGGCTCGACGGTGCGCAAGATCACCCGTGGCATGTGGGCGCTGGATTCGCTCAATGACGTGCTGCTGGTGGCCTTGTTGCCGTCGGTGGTCATGCTGGTGGGCGCATCGGTGATCCTGGGGTCGTACTGGCCGGTCATGGGCCTGGTCGTGGCACTGGGCTCGGTGGTCTATATCGGCGCCACGGTGGCCCTTTCCATGGGCTATGTGTCGCCGGCAGCGAGCCTGGCCAATGCCTGGGATACCAGGCTTGGCGGCGCGCTGGCCGACGCGGTGAGCTGCAATTCGGTGGTCAAGGCCTTTGGCGCTGAGGAGCGCGAAGAGGGCCGCCTGCGCCATGTGCTGGGCAAGTGGGATACCCGCACGCGCCGCACCTGGAAGCGCGGCACGCTGAGCGGCACCATCCAGGGCTTCATGATGGTGACGATGCAGGCGGGCATTCTCGGCACGGGGCTGCTGATGTGGCAGCGCGGGCTGGCCAGCCCGGGCGACATCACCTTCGTGCTCGCCATGTTCTTCGTGCTGCAGGGCTACCTGCGGGATGTGGGCCAGCATATCCGCAACCTGCAGCGCGCCGTGAACGACATGGAAGAACTGGTGGCGCTCGAGAGGACGCCGCTGGGCATCGATGACAAGGCCGGTGCCGGGGCGATTGCCATCGGCAAGGGCGAGATCGCCTTCGACCATGTGACCTTCCAGTATGGCGCCCATCCGACGCCGCTCTACCGCGATTTCTCGGTGCGGATTGCGCCGGGCGAACGGGTGGGGCTGGTGGGCCATTCGGGCTCAGGCAAGACGACCTTCGTCAAGCTGATCCAGCGGCTTTACGACGTGAAGTCGGGCGCGATCCGCATCGACGGGCAGGATATCGCCCAGGTGAAGCAATCGAGCCTGCGCGGCCAGATCGCCATCGTGCAACAGGAGCCCATCCTGTTCCACCGGACCCTGGCCGAGAACATCGCCTATGCCCGCCCCGACGCCACGCGCGCCGAGATCGAGCTGGCGGCCAAGCAGGCCAATGCGCATGACTTCATCCTCGACCTGCCCAAGGGTTATGAAACCATGGTGGGCGAGCGGGGCGTGAAGCTGTCGGGTGGCGAGCGACAGCGTGTCGCCATCGCCAGGGCTTTCCTGGCCGATGCACCGGTGCTGATCCTGGACGAGGCGACATCGAGCCTCGACAGCGAGAGCGAGGTGCAGATTCAGCAGGCCATGGAACGGCTGATGGTGGGGCGCACCACGCTGGTGATCGCGCACCGGCTGTCCACCGTGCGGGCGCTGGACCGGCTGCTGGTCTTCGACAAGGGCAAGATTGTCGAGGAGGGCGACCACGACCAGCTCATCCGCCTCAATGGCGGCATCTATCGCCGGCTGTTCGAACGGCAGGCGCTGGAGCTGACCAAGGGACTGGTGGCGTAAAACGGAAGCGCCGGGGTGTGAGCCCCGGCGCTTTTTTGTTGGTGGATACCCCCTCCTAGCCTCCCCCTGATAGGGGGAGGAATCCGGCTGGTGGGAGGGGCGACATCGCGCCAAATCGCTGATCTGTTCCTCCCCCTATCAGGGGAGGTTAGGTGGGGTATCCCGCCTAGATCACGTCCAGCGTCACGTCGAACCCCTTGCGGCTCACTTCGCTATAGGGGCAGATCACATGGGCACGCTGGATGATGTCCTCGGCCTTGGCCTTGTCCATACCGGGGATATGGGCCTTGAGGGCGGCTTCGATCCAGAAGCCTTCGCCGTCTTCGCGGTCCTTGAAGCTGACTTCGGCGGTGACGGTGGCGTCTTCGAGAATCTTGTCGCCGCTCTTGCGGGCGGCCGCCTTCATGGCGCCGAGGAAGCAGGCCGAATAGCCGACGGCGAACAACTGTTCGGGATTGGTGCCGCGGGCGCCGTCGCCGCCGATTTCCTTGGGCGTGGTCAGGGTGACGTCCAGCACGCCGTCATCGGTGGCGCCATGGCCGGAACGGCCGCCGGTGGATGTGGCACGCGCGGTATACATGATCTTGGGCATGGAAGGTCTCCTGAAAACGAGTGAGACCGCACTCCAGCATGAAACCATGGTGAGTGGAAGGCGCGCCGATTGCCCGTACTTTGGCGAACAATGCCTTCGGTACAGCGGCGCTGGCGCGACCAATGGTGGGGCCTATATGATTTGCAGGACAATTCAGGAGGTCGCCATGATCGACACATCCGTACAGATTAACGTGAAATCCAAGCCGATCCTGCCGCTGACCACGACGCTGGGCGCGGTGCATATCGCTGTGACCGACCGCAGCAAGGCGCTGGCCATCTGGCAGGACGTGGTGGGGCTGGACCTCATTTCGGAAACCGGCAACGAGCTGGTGCTGGGTGCCGGCGGCAAGCCGCTGATCGTGCTGGAAACCGGGGCGACGCGGCCCTCCGTGCAGCGCACCATCGGGCTTTATCACGTCGCCATCCACGTCCCCACGCGGGCCGAACTGGCGCAGATGGCAGTGCGGGCCTTGCAGCGCAATGTGCGGATTTCGCCGACCGACCACCTGGTGAGCGAAGCGATCTATCTGTGGGACTTCGACGGAAACGGCATCGAAATCACCTTCGAGACGCCGTGGCGCGGCACGCTGGGCGATCCCGACAAGGGCGAAACCTATGCGGTGACCTCGGAAGGCAAGCCCCATTCGGGCCGCGACCCCATCGACATGGACGGATTGCTGGCCGAGCTGGGACCCGAGCCGGTGCTGACGGCACGTATGGCCGATGGCACGCGGATCGGCCATGTGCATGTGCATGTCGGCGACCTGCAGCAGGCGATGAATTTTTATCGCGACACGATCGGCTTTGCCGGATTCCTGCTGATCAGCTCGTTCGGCATGGGCGATGTGGGGCTCGACTACATGCCGCATACGATCGCGTTCAATATCTGGTCAGGCCCCAACGCTGCCTTGCCGCCGGCGGGCGCGGCCGGGCTGCGCTGGTTCACTATTGTCGTGCCGGATGCGGCGACGCTGGAGGGGGTGAAGGCACGGCTGGCCGGGGCAGGGGCGCCGGTATCGCCGGTCCAAGGGGGCATCGAGACGCAGGACCCGTTCGGCAACCGGATCCGGGTGCTGGTGGGGTAGTTTAGCCCCAAGGCGGTTCCCTCCCCTTGATGGGGAGGGCTAGGGTGGGGTGGGGCCGCGAGCGCGGTGTTTGTGATTCACCCCCACCCTCAATCCCTCCCCACAAGGGGGAGGGAAGTCCGTTCTGCGTTTGGAGGCAATATGCGCACAGCCGAGGATGTTCTTCGCTTCTGGTTCGTCGAACATGGCCAGGACGACTGGTTTGGCGGCAAGGCGGAATTCGATGCCGCGCTGGCGGAGCAATTTGCCGAAACGCATCCGCATGTGGCGCTGGGCGAGGCGTGGGAATGGCGCCGGACGCCCCAGGGGCGGCTGGCCGAGATCATCGTGCTGGATCAGTTTTCGCGGCAATTGCATCGCGGTTCGCCCGAGGCTTTCGCGCAGGACAAGATGGCCGTGGCGCTGACGCAGGAGGCTATTGCCGCCGGGGCCGACCTGGCCATTCCGATGGAGCGGCGCATGTTCCTGTTCATGCCGTTCATGCATGCCGAATCTCTGGTGATCCAGGAGGAGGGCTGCCGGCATTTCGCCCAGTTCGGCGAGGAATTGATGAAATTCATGACCGGGCACCGCGACTGCATCGCGCAATTCGGCCGGTTTCCGTTCAGGAACAAGGCGCTGGGGCGGGTGAGTACGCCGGAGGAAGTGGCCTATATGGAAGAGCAGGGGGACCGGGTGTTTTGATCGACCCCCGGATTCCCGCTGCTGTTGCCCCAACCATGGTGTCACCCCGGCCTTGAGCCGGGGCCCATCCTGAGATTGAGCCACGGCCGCAAGGTGGTCCGAACAGGCACCTCGCGGCGGGACATACATTTCAGGATGGATCCCGGCTCAAGGCCGGAATGACATCGAGTGTGTGGTAGCGCTCGTTGAAGCGCCTATTCCCCCAGTAGCTTCGGATCGACCAGGGCGCCCTTCTGCCCGATGACCACGCCGGCCACGCGGTGCGCCGCCTCGGCCGCTTCGCGCAGTGACTTGCCGGCCAGCCGCGCGCTCAGATACGCCCCATTGAAACTGTCGCCGGCCCCGGTGGCGTCGACCACCTTGGCACCCGGCTGCGGCGCGACCTTGGCGCGCTCGGTAGCGGTGGCGATCAGCGCTTCGCCCGCACCATCCTTGACCACGACTTCCTCGACGCCGAGTTCGAGATAACGGTCGGCCGTGTCGTCGACCGACTTGTCGCCGAAGAGCGGCGCTTCGTCCCCATGGGTGGGCAGGACGATGTCGCACATGGTGGCGGCGGCGGTCAGCACGGCGGTCATGACGCGCGGGCTGGTCCAGAGGGCAGGGCGGATATTGGTATCGAACACGACCTTCGCGCCGGCATCGCGCGCCCGGACGATGGCACCGAGTAGCCGGCCTCTCGCGCGCGGGGCGAGGATGGCCAGGGTAATGCCCGAGAAATAGACCATGCTGGCGCCCTTGACGGCCGCAGCGAGCGCATCCTTGTCATCGGCCAGCAGCTTGGCGGCGGAGGTGTCGCGCCAATAGGTGAAGTGACGGTCGCCCTTCTCCTGGTGGATCAGGTAGAGGCCGGGACGGCGGCCAGGCACGGTGCTTATGTGGCTGGTGCCGATATTGTTAGCATCGAGGAAGGCGCGGATATCGCCGGAATAGCGGTCTTCGCCGAGAGCGGTGAAGTAATCCACATCCCAATCCTTGCCGAGCAAGGCGCGCATATACCAGGCGGTATTGAGCGTATCGCCGGCATAGCCGAGACGGTATTGACGATCCTCGCCGCCACTCATCTCGACCATGCATTCACCGATGCTGACGAAACGATTTGTCACTGGGCATCCTCCCGATCGGCTATTCGCATAGTCACAGCGTCGTTCCTGCGCAAGCGGGAATCCATTCTTCCACTGTCCCGCCAAAGAGTAGATTCCCGCCTTCGCGAGAATGACGTAGAGACGGGTGAATGACATAGCAGCGCTCTTCCATACAAGATGAAATCTGACTATGGTGCGCGCGATTTCATCCCGGAGACGTCCATGACGCGCCTCAGCGCCAGCATCCTTGCCAATGCCCCAGCCGGGGTTCGCATGCCCGATTACGACCGCAGCCGGATCACGGCAGGCATCGTGCATCTGGGTATTGGGGCGTTTCATCGCGCGCATATGGCTGTCTATGTCGATGACCTGCTGCGGGATAATCCGGACTGGGCCATTGTCGGCGCTAGCCTGCGCCGCCCCGACACCAAGGAAGCGCTGGAGCCCCAGGACGGGCTCTATACCGTGGCCATCCGCGATGCCGAGGGCACCCATCCGCGGGTGATCGGCTCGATCCTTAGAGTGCTCGACGCCAATACAGAGCGCGAGGAATTGCTGGCGCTGATGGCGAGCCCGGCCATCCGCATCGTCTCGCTGACGGTGACGGAAAAGGGCTATTGCCACGATCCGGCAACGGGCGAACTGGACCAGCGCCACCCCGATATCGTCCACGATCTTGCCAATCCCACGACGCCGAAATCGGCGCCGGGCATGCTGGTCGAGGCGCTGGCGCGGCGGCAGGTGGCGGGCATCGCGCCCTTCGCGGTGATGAGCTGCGACAACCTGCCGAGCAATGGCGAAACAGTGCAGCGGATCGTCACCAAATTCGCCAGCCTGCGGGATGCGGCTCTGGGCGAATTCGTGGCCAGCGTGGCTTTCCCCGGCACGATGGTGGACCGCATCGTGCCATCCACCACCGATGCCGACCGCGAGACGGTGGCCGGGCTGATCGGGGCGGAGGATGCCTGGCCGATCATGACCGAGCCCTTCACCCAATGGGTGATCGAGGATCATTTCCCGCAGGGCCGTCCGCCTTTCGAGAAGGCCGGGGCGCAACTGGTCAAGGACGTGGAACCCTTCGAGCGCATGAAGCTCAGGATGCTCAATGGCAGCCACTCCACCATGGCCTATCTGGGCTACCTGGCGGGCTATGAGTATATTTCGGACGTCATGGGCGACGCGGATTTCGTCAGGCTGATCCATGGACTGATGACCGAGGAGGCCATGCCGACGCTGGATATGCCGGGGGTGGACCTGGGCGCCTATCGCGACCAGTTGCTCGACCGCTTCCGCAACCCGGCATTGAAGCACCGCACCTGGCAGATCGCCATGGATGGGAGCCAGAAGCTGCCGCAGCGGTTGCTGGGGACCATCCGCGAACGGCTCAAGGCCGGGCAGGGCTTCGAGCGGCTGGGGCTCGGGGTAGCGGCATGGATGCGCTATGTCACCGGCATCGACGAGAAGGGCGAGAATATCGACGTGCGCGACCCGCTTTCCATGCGGATGATGGCGATTGCCGCCGATGCGGGGGATGACGCCGAAGCGCTGTATGAGGGGCTGGCCGGACTGGTGGAAGTGTTCGGCACGGACCTGGCCGACAACCAGGCGTTTGGCGAGACGGTGGCGACGGCGCTGGATGCGCTGTTCGAGGATGGGGTGAAGGAGACGGTGCGGGACTTGGTGGAAGGGGATACCCCCTCCTAACCTCCCCCTGATAGGGGGAGGAACCTCTCCACTCGAAGGCACTATCCTGCCACGCACACTGGCGACTCCTCCCCCTTTTAGGGGGAGGTTGGGGAGGGGTACCCTTAAACCCGCCCCTCCATGGCCCGGTCGAAAATCTCCAGCGCGCGGGCCTTGGTTAGTTCGATAGAATTGCCGCCCGCCGTGGGATCGACGATGGCCATGTCGCCGATCAGATCGCGCTGGCTGGCATCCACCTTGAAGTCGGCCAGCGTATGCGGCACGTCGAGGCGCATGCGCAACCCGATGACGGCGTGCTGGAAGGCCTCGAAGCTGGGGGGCGAGGCCGAGATAGGCCGCGAGCCGGGCGATGCGGGCCTCGATGGCCGATTTATTGACCGCCAGCACATAGGGCATGAACACCGCATTGGTCATGCCGTGATGGGTGTCGTAGAGCGCGCCGACCGGGTGGCTGAGCGCATGGATGGCGCCGAGCCCCTTCTGGAAGGCGGTGGCGCCCATGGCGGCGGCGCTCATCATGTGGCCGCGGGCCTCGACGTCATTGGGGTCGGCATAGACCTTGGGCAGGTTCTCGAAGACGAGGCGAATGCCTTCCACGGCAATGCCGTCGGCCAGCGGGTGATAGCCGGGGGCGCAATAGGCTTCGAGGCAATGGGCCAGCGCATCCATGCCGGTGCCGACGGTGATGAATTTGGGCATGCCGACGGTGAGTTCGGGATCCGCGATGACGACCTTGGGCATCATCAGGGGATGGAAGATGACCCTCTTGGTATGGGTCGTCTCGTCGGTGATGACGCCGGCGCGGCCGACTTCCGAACCGGTGCCGGCCGTGGTGGGCACGGCGACGATGGGGAAAATGCCCTTGGGATCGGCGCGGGTCCACCAATCGCCGATATCCTCGAAATCCCACATCGGGCGGGTCTGGCCGGCCATGAAGGCGATGACCTTGCCGACATCGAGCCCGGAACCGCCGCCGAAGGCGATGACGCCGTCATGGCCGCCTTCGCGCAGCACCTTGATGCCGGCTTCGACATTGGCCGAGATGGGGTTCGGCTTCACATCGGCGAAGACGCCAACCGGGATGCCGGCATCTTTCAGAAGCTGCACCGTCTTTTGCGTGACCGGGAGGTTGACCAGCCCGGCATCGGTAACGAGCAGAGGCCTGGTTATGCCTGAAGATTTGAGGGCTTCGGGCAGTTCGGCGATGCGGCCGGGGCCGAATTTGACTGATGTGGGGTAGTTCCAGTTGGCTTTGGTCATGTCGATGCTCCTTGCCACGCCCTCGTGGTTCGAGGGTCGCTGCGCTCCCGCCCTACCATGAGGGCTACTGGGGGCGCTGAATTCAAAACAGCCCTCATGGTGAGGTGCGCTTCTTCCGCCTTGAACCACGAGGGCGTGGCACTATGCCTTCAAATGATAGCTCTTCGGCTGGGTCAGGTTCGCATAGCCGATCTCGCTCAGCGCCCCACCCTTGCCGGTATCCTTGACCCCGGTCCAGACCAGGGCCGGATCGAGATAGTCGCACCTGTTGGCGAAGACCGTGCCGGTCTCGACCTGGGCACCCAGCCTGGCGGCGGCGTCGAGGTCCTGGGTCCAGATCGAGGCGGTGAGGCCATAGGGGCTGTCATTCATCAGGGTGACGGCCTCGGCATCGTCAGCCACCTTCATGATGCCGACCACGGGGCCGAAGCTCTCCTCGCGCATGACGGACATCTGATGGTTCACATTGGTCAGCACTTCGGGCACCAGATAGGGCGAACCGGGCTTGTCGAGGTCGTGCCTGACATTGAGATGGCGGGTAGCGCCGCCGCGAATGGCTTCGTCGGTCTGCTGGCGGACATGATCAGCGAAGCTGCCGCGCGCCATGGGGCCGACGATGGTGTCGGCATCGAGGGGATTGCCCAAAGTCCAGCCCCTGGCATTGTCGATGAAGCGCTCGACGAAGCTACCATAGACGGCTTCATGCACATAGATGCGCTCGACGCCGCAGCAGGACTGGCCGGAATTGAAGAAGCTACCATCGACCAGGTTTTCGACGGCATTGTCGAGGTCGGCATCCGCCCGGACATAGGCGGGGTCCTTGCCGCCCAGCTCGAGGCCGAGCGTGGCGAAAGTGCCGGCGGCGGCCTTCTCGATGCGGCGGCCGCCTTCCACCGAGCCGGTGAAGTTGATGTGATCGATGGCGCCCGAGGCGATGAGCTTTTCGGTATCGGCGTGGCCGAGAACCAGATTCTGGAACAGGCCGGCGGGGAGGCCGGCGCTTTCGGCGGCGGCGGCGAAGCGCTCGCCGGCCAGCAGCGTCTGGCTGGCATGCTTGAGGATGATGGCATTGCCGGCCATCAGGCCCGGCACAATGGAATTGACCGCTGTCAGGAACGGGTAGTTCCACGGCGCAATGACCATGACCGTGCCCAGGGCCTCGCGGGTTATATAGCGGGTGAAGCCGTCCTTCTCGGGCCGCATGGAGGGCGCCAGCGCTTCGGCGGCCAGTTCGATCATGTAGCGGCTGCGCTCCTCGACGCCGCGTTTCTCGCCGCCAAAGCGAACCGGCCGGCCCATCTGCCAGGCGAGTTCTGGCACGATGTCGTCATTGGCAAGCAGCAGGGCATCGACGAAGTGGCTGAGGATCTTCTGCCGCTCGGCAATGGTGGTCTCGCCCCAGGCATGGCGGGCGGATTTGGCGCGGATGACGGCGCCCTCGATCTCGGCGGTGCTCGCCAGCGGCCGCTCGGCATAGATGCTGCCGTCGATAGGGGAGATGATCTTGACCGTGTCGGTCATTTTTCGGGCCTCTTGTATCTTCCGCAATGTCATCCCCGCGAAAGCGAGGATCCATCCTGAGATCTCGGGATGGGCCCCGGCTCAAGGCCGGGGTGACACCGAGTATGTGATGCGTTCTGTGGCAGTAAGGAGACTCAGCTCCGCTCGAACCCCCGCTTCAATTCCCAGTCCGTGACCCGCCTGTCATATTCCGCCTGCTCCCATTCCGCCGTGTGGACATAGTGATCGATGACCTGTTCGCCGAAGGCTGCTTTCAGCATTTTGGACTTGCGCATCGTGTCGGTGGCTTCGCGCAGGGTCTTGGGGATTTCGCGGAGTTTCTTGGTCGTATAGGCGTCGCCGACAAAGGCGGGTTCGAGATCCAGCCTGTCCTCGATGCCCTTGATGCCGGCGGCGAGCAGGGCCGCTATGGCCAGATAGGGATTGAGGTCGGCGCCGCCAATGCGGCATTCGACACGGATGGATTTGCTGCCTTCTCCGCAGAGGCGGAAGCCGGCGGTACGGTTGTCGGGCGACCAGATCGCCTTGGTCGGCGCGAATGTACCGGCCTGGAAGCGCTTGTAGCTGTTGATATAGGGCGCGAGGAACCAGGTGATGTCGCGGGCATAGGCGAGCTGGCCGGCCATGAACTGTTTCATCAGCGAGCTCATGCCGCGCTCGTCCTTGGCATCGACGAATAGGGGTTTGCCCGCCTTGTCGGCCAGCGACATGTGGATGTGGCTCGAGGAGCCTGCGAGGGCATAATCCCACTTGGCCATGAAGGTTACCGCCTTGCCCGCGGCCCAGGCGATCTCCTTGGTGGCGTTCTTCAGCACCACATGGCGGTCGGCCATGGTGAGGGCGTCGGCATATTTGACATTGATCTCTTCCTGGCCCGGACCCCATTCGCCCTTGGAGGATTCGACGGGAATGCCCGAGGCCTGCAGATGCTTGCGCAGGGCGCGCATCACGCCCTCTTCCTTGGTGGTCTGGAAGATGTGGTAATCCTGGATGTAGTCGCCGGCCGTCTGGGCCTTGGCATGGCCCTTCTGGCTGATCGTGCGGTAATCCTCGTCGAAGAGGTAGAATTCCAGTTCCGTGGCCGCATTGGCGGTATAGCCCATGGCGGCGAGGCGCTCGATCTGGCCCTTGAGGATGGCGCGCGGGCTGTGCGGGATCGGCTCATGGTGATGATGATCGGCGAGGTCGCAGAGCACAATGGCCGTGCCCTCGAGCCAGCTCGCCTTCATCAGCGTGGTGAGATCGGGCTTCATGACGAAATCGCCATAGCCCTTGCCCCAGTTGGCGGCCGCGTAGCCGGGCACCGGCTCCATGTCGATATCGTCGGCCAGCAGATAGTCGCAGCCATGCGTCTCGTCATTGGCCGTTTCGAGGAAATATTCGGCCTGGAAACGCTTGCCGATCATCCGCCCCTGCATGTCGGGGAAGGCGACGAGCACCGTATCCATGCTGCCGGCGGCGACATCCTTGCGCAGGGCGTCCAGGGTATAGGCGGCCATTCAAGTCTCCGGGCGGTTGTGCCGGCCGCGCGAACGCGACCGGCAAAGCATTTCAACTGTAGCGATAGGGTGCGCCGGCCAGTTGCATGTCGGCATTATACTTCTTGATGATCTCGACCACGCGGGCGCTCCGGTCGGACTGCTTGGCGATCTCGTCCCAGAAGGCGACGGCATCGGTTTCCACCTGCGCCCATTCGGCGGCGGGAATGGTGGTCAGTTCGAGATTGCCATTGATGCGGTAATTGGCCTCGCCGGCCCAGTACCAGTGCTGGCGGTAGTAGTGCGAGGTGTCGATCATCATGCGGTAGAGCTGCTGCAGATGCGGCGGCACTTCGTTCCACTTGGCGGTGTTGACGAAATAGGAACCCGCCCAGGCGCCCGACAGCGGGTTGGTCAGGTAGTATTTGAGCGCATTGGCCCAGCCCACCGTATGCAGCTCGGTGGTGCCGCACCAGCAGATGCCGTCGAGCTCGCCGGTCTGCAGGGCCGGCTCGACGTCTTCATAGGGCAGTGAGACCGGAACGACGCCGTATTTGGAGAGGAACTGCCCGGCCGTGGGGAAGGTATAGACCCGCAGCCCGTTGAGGTCGGCCAGCGAATTGATCGGCTTGGTGGTGCCGAAATTGCACGGATCCCAGGCGCCGGTGGAAAGCCAGGTCACATCGGGGATTTCGGCATAGGCCTCTTCCCAGATTTCCTTGAGGCCCCGCCAGTGCCACAGGGCCGGCACGTCGAGCGAATAGCGCGAGGCCAGCGGGAAATAGGCACCGAACACCTTGACGTCGACAGGCGCGGCGGCGGAGTCGTCGTCGCTCTGGGCGGCGTCGATTGTGCCGGTCTGGACGGCACGGAACAGCTCGCCATGCGGCACCAACTGGTCGGCGGTGTAGAGTTCGATGACCATTTCGCCATTGGCGGCGGTGTTGAACCAGTCGATGGCGTTCTTGACCACATGTTCGGCCAGTGCCGGACCGGCATAGGTCTGCAGGCGCCAGCGGATCGGTGTCTGTGCCCTGACATAGGGCGTTGCCAGGGCCGTGGCGCCCACGGCGCCGGCGGTGGCGAGGCCTGCCCGCTTCAGAAAGCTACGCTTGTTGAGAAGATCAGTCATGTCTGCTTATCCCCTGTGATGTGACGCCCCGCGCAGTCTGCCGGAACGCCTGGTTGAACTCGACGTCGGACTAGCTCGGCCAGCGCCCCCTTTTCTGTGTTGGTTTCCCTCTCACAAAAGTTCTCCTCATCGTCCGGCATAAAGGCCGGGCAGCCACAGCGCGATCTGCGGGAAGATCATCAGCAGGATCACGCTGAGGACCATGAGCAGCACGAAGGGCAGGATGGAGCGATAGATGTCGGCCAGGGTGATCTCGGGCGGCGCCATGGCGCGCATGAGGAAGAGATTGTAGCCGAAGGGCGGGGTTATGTAGGCGATCTGGCAGGTGATCGTGTAGAGAATGCCGAACCAGATCAGATCGAAGCCGAGCAGGCGCACCAGCGGAATATAGAGCGGCGCGACGATGACCAGCATGGCCGTGTCGTCGAGGAACATGCCCATGACGATGAAGCTGAGCAGCATCAGGATCAGGATGCCCCAGGGGTCGAGTCCAAAGGTGTTGAGCAGCAGGTTCTCGATGGCCCGCACGGCGCCCAGCCCGTCATAGACGGACGAGAAACACAGCGCGCCAAGGATGATCCAGAGGAACATGCAACTGATCAGCAGCGTGTTGCGCGTGGTGGATTCCAGCACCTGCCAGTTGAGCTTGCCCGACAGCGCCGCCGCGACGGTGGCGAGCAACGCGCCCACGGCCGAGCTTTCGGTGAGGCTGGTAATGCCGGTGAGGAACAGCGTCATCATGATGGCGAATACCGCCACCGGCATGATGCCCTCGCGCAGCAGCACGAGTTTCTCGCGCAGGGTGATTTCCGCCAGTTCCTCGGGCGAGATGGGCGGCCCCAGCTCGGGCTGGATGCGGCAGCGGATATAGACATAGACGCCGAAAATGGTGGCCATCATCAGGCCGGGCATGATGCCGGCCAGCCAGAGTTCGGTGATCGGCGCCCGCGCGATCATGGCGAACAGCACCAGCACCACGCTGGGCGGGATCAGGATGCCCAGGGTGGAACCGCCCTGGATGACCCCGGTGACCATGATCTTGTCATAGCCGCGCTTGAGCAGTTCGGGCAGGGCGATGGTGGCGCCGATGGCCATGCCGGCGACGCTGAGGCCGTTGATGCAGGAAATCAGCACCATCAGCCCCATCGTGCCCAGCGCCAGCCCGCCGCGCACCGGGCCGAACCAGACATGGAACATGCGATAGAGGTTGGAGGCGATGCCGCTCTCGCTCATCATGTAGCCCATGAACACGAAGAAGGGCACGGTGATCAGCGGGTACCAGTTGAGTACCTGGAAGGCCTGGTTGAACGGCATTTCGACCGCGCCATTGCCCCAGAGCCAGAGGGCGGCGGCCGAACCGACAAAGCCGATGACGCCGAAGACGCGCTGCCCGGTGAAGAGCAGCACCATCATGGTGGCGAACATGAAGAGGGTGATGAGTTCAGGTGTCATGAAATGGGCCTACCCATGGCCTGGGCAATGTCCCGGAACAATTGCGCGATGACCTGAAGGAGCATGAGGAAAATCCCAAGACTCATGGCGACCTTGACGGGCCAGAGCATGGGCGACCAGGCGGTGTAGTTCTTCTGGCCATACTGGATGGCATATTGCGTGCTCGAAATGCCGCCCCAGAGCAGCACCACCAGGAAGAAGATGACGGCCAGCAGGGTGATCGCATCCAGAACCGACTGTCCGCGCCGGGAAAACCGGCTGTAGAACAGGTCCATGCGGACATGCGAGCCGTGCTGGAAGGCATAGGCGCCGCCCAGCAGGTAATAGGCCGAGAGCAGGAACTGGGTCATTTCCAGCGCCCAGTTGACCGGGGCGCCGAATACGGCGCGCGACACGGTAGACCAGAGCATGATGGCGGCCATGACAAAAAAGATCGCCATCGCAAACCGCCCGGCCAGGCGGTTGATGCGATCGACCCATGTAACGAAGAAGACTATCGGCTGTGGCACTGTGCTGCTTCCTGTCTCTTGGTCATGGCTTCCTCTGCCTATCCGTGTTTGGCCGGCCGCAAAGCCTGCCGCGCGGTCTCCAGACACCGCCCGAGCCGGTCGGCCCACAGGGTCACCCCGGTGGGGTCGAGAATTTCGTCATTGCGGATTTCGATCATCGTGGCGGGAAGGCCCCGTCCATCGCCATGCTTTTCCAGCGTCAGCGTCACCCCGTTGAGGGCCGCATAGGGCTCGTTCCAGCCCAGGTTGAGATCGGGAGCTTCGTCCTTGAGCGCGTCGAACAGCGCCCGGGTGAAGCCGGTATCCACGCCATGGATCAGCCCGATGGGCCAGGGGCGGGCAATGCCGAGATAGACGGGGGTGAAGGAATGCATGCAGACCAGGATCGTCTCCTGCCCGGCATGGCGGCGCGCCTCGAGCAGCGTCTCGATGGCGGCATGATAGGGCCGGTGGAAATGGTCGATCCGATATTGCCGCTCGGCCGCGTCGAGATGCTCGTTGGCGGCAATGCGGGTGCTTTCGGAGAGTGTCCAGATCAGGTCGGGCGCGTCGAGTTCGCGATTGCAGTCGATGACGATGCGCGAAACGGTGGACTGCACCAGCGGCGCATCGAGCCGATCGGCCAGGCGCTGGCTGACGGCCAATGCGCCAGGGTCCCAGGCGATGTGGCTCAGCCGCTCGGTGGGAGTGAGGCCCAGATCGCCATAGCGGGTGGGAATGCGGTTGCTGGCATGATCGCAGACGATGACGAAGGGCGACGCCCCGCGCGCATTGGTGACCAACACCGCTTTTTCACCGCTGACGTCCACTGCACCCCCCTACGCAGCATCGGTTAACTTCTGTATCAGTAGTTCCACACTGGTCAAAACTGTCAATGCTGAAATCATAAATTCAGAGGGCCGCATGGAAGGAAAATCGGTTGCCGGACGTATTCACGATGCGATCCACCGGCTGACAGCGGCCGAAAAACGCGCCGCGCGCGGCCTGCTCGGGTCGTATCCGACCCTGGGCCTGGCCCCGGTCGCCGAATTCGCACAGCAGGCGGGGGCCAGTTCGGCCACGGTGCTGCGCTTCGTGTCGGCGCTGGGCTACAAATCCTATCCCGATTTCCAGCGCGCTTTGCGCGAGGAACTGGAGGAGCGCTCCAAGTCGCCGCTACAGCGCAGTTCGACCAGCGATGTCAGGGCGGATGCCGATGCGCAGTTCCTCGATCGCTTCGTGGCCCAGGCGGTGGACAATCTGCGCGGCTCGGCGGCGCTGATCCCGGCTTCCGAATTCGAGGCAGTCTGCGCCCGGCTCGCCGAGAACCGGGGCGCCTGCTACCTCGCCGGCGGACGCTTCACCGATTTCCTGGCCGGTTATATGGAAGCCCATCTGCGGGTGATCCGGCCGGGCGTGCGGCGGCTCGACGGCCGGCCGGCGACGCGGGCCGACCAGATGATCGACGTGAAGCCCGGAGACCTGGCGATCATCTTCGACGTGCGGCGCTACGATCCGAGCCTGATCGACGTGGCCACCGAACTGGCGGCGCGGCGGGCGCAGATCGTGCTCATCACCGACGAGTGGATGAGCCCGGTCAGCCGCTTCGCCAAGCTGGTATTGCCCTGCCGGACGGAAATGGGCCGGACCTGGGACGCCAATGGATCGCTGTTCACGCTGGCCGAAGCGGTGATCGCCCGGACCACGGAACTGAGCTGGCCCACCGCCAGCAAGCGCATAGGGAGTATCGAGGCGTAGCGCCTACCTTACTGGGTGTGGCTTACCCCCACCCTCATTCCCTCCCCACAAGGGGGGAAGCCTGTCCGGTGGGCGATGCAATATTGGACCACTGACGTTGGTCATGCGCCTCCCTCCCCTTGATGGGGAGGGATTGAGGGTGGGGTGACGGGCCCTCCCAGCAACGGGAGGTCAGGAGGCCCTATTCTTCCCCGTCTTTGTGCAAAAAGTCCTTCGCGCTCAGCACGATCTTGCCGTCGACTTCGCCAATGGCCTTGCCGTCCTTGCCCTTGTAGTTCAGCCTGTCGAGCACCGTGCGGATGACATTGAGGCGGCTGCGGCGCTTGTCGTTGGCGCGGATCACCGTCCAGGGCGCATGCTTGCTGTCGGTCCGGGTCAGCATGGTATCGGCGGCATCGGAATAGGCATCCCACTTGCCCAGCGCTTCCAGATCCACCGGCGAGAGCTTCCAGACCTTGAGCGGATCGTGCCGCCGGTCATGGAACCGCTTGAGCTGCATTTCTCGGCCTATGGAGAGCCAGAACTTGAAGAGGTGGATGCCGTCCCTGGTGATGCGCTTCTCGAATTCGGGCGCTTCCTCGAGGAAATGCTCGGTCTGTTCGGGCGTGCAGAAACCCATGACCGGCTCGACGCCGGCCCGGTTATACCAGGAGCGGTCGAACAGCACGGTTTCGCCCGCCGCCGGGAACCAGTCGACATAGCGCTGGAAATACCACTGTGTGCTTTCCCGGTTGTTGGGCTTGGGCAGGGCGGCGATGATATTGTAGCGGGGATTGAGATTTTCGAGGTAGCGCTTGATCGTGCCGCCCTTGCCGGCGGCATCGCGGCCCTCGAAGACGATCATCACGCGCTCGCCGCTCTCGGCGAGATGGGCCTGCAACGATACCAACTGCTTCTGTAATTCGTACATCTGCTCTTCATAGCTGTCGCTATCGAGCTTATCTTCGTATGGGTAGTTGCCCGAGGCCATGGCGTGTTTCTTGATGGCTTTGGGCAGGTCGGGATTTTCAAGGTCGAAGCCGGTAAAGGGATCGGTCATGCTGTCTCTCCGCTGTCATATCCACCGTGCTATGAGAACGCCCGCGCGCGCAAGGGGCGTCGCAACTGGTTGATTCCCGGAAACAAAATATGGACGAGCCGCAAGACAGCCTGCCCGCATCCCGCCTGGCGATAGCCTTGGCGCGTATCACTGCGCAGGCCGGCCTGCTGGCCGGTATATTC
Organism: Devosia ginsengisoli; assembly: GCF_024707105.1. Lineage (GTDB taxonomy): Bacteria > Pseudomonadota > Alphaproteobacteria > Rhizobiales > Devosiaceae > Devosia > Devosia ginsengisoli_A. Next base: position 317,322 of record NZ_JANQAJ010000005.1, read on the forward strand.
GGCGTATTCGCCGCGCTGGTGCTGTTCGGCGAGCTGGCGCCGGTCGCGGCGCTGGTCGGTTTTCTCGTCATCATGGCCGGCGTCGCCATCCTGCCGGGCAACACGATCACCGTGACGCGGACGGCGGACCTGCCGCGGCCTGTTCTTGATGATGATGACGACGCGGTCTTCGCTTTTGCCGACGCGCTGGCCGATCCCTGCCTGGTGCTCGACCGGCGCAGCGTTGTGGTTCACGCCAATGCCGCGGCGCACCGGCAGTTTCCCGCCGTGAGCAATGGCAACCCCATCACTTTTTCCCTGCGTAACCCCGAACTGGTGCAGGCCATCGACACGGTCATGCGCAATGGCACGGTGCGCAGTATCGAACTGCATGAAACCGTGCCGTCGGAAACCTGGGATAAGGTGGTGGTGTCACCCCTGCGCCAGCCGGGCCGGGACTGGCTGACCGACGAAGACCGGCAACTGGTAGTCACGGTCCAGAGCCTGACCGAACTCAAGCGCGTCGAGGCGCTGCGCAGCGATTTCATCGCCAATGCCAGCCACGAATTGCGCACGCCCCTGGCGTCGCTGCTGGGCTTCATCGATACGCTGCTCGGCCCGGCGGCCAAGGATGCGGCAGCGCGCGAAAAATTCCTCGGCATCATGCGCGGCCAGGCCGAGCGCATGAGCAAGCTGATCGACGATCTCCTCAGCCTGTCGCGCATCGAAATGCACCAGCATGTGCGGCCCACCGGCAGCATCGACCTGGCGGGACTGCTGCGCGAAGTGCGCGAGGGGCTGATGACGCAGGCCAAGACGGCCGATGTGGAAATCCGCCTGACGCTGTTCGAGGGGCCGAGCAACACGACCGGCGATCGCAGCCAGCTCTATGAAGTGTTCGAGAACCTGCTCGACAATGCCATCAAATATGGCGCCGGCGGCAAGTTCGTCGAGGTGAGCCTGGCGCCGGCCGAACGCGCCGGCTTCCAGCACCAGGTGACGGTCATCGACCATGGGCCGGGTGTGGAGCCCGAACATGTGCCGCGCCTGACCGAACGGTTCTACCGCATCGATGCCGATGCCAGCCGCAAGAAGAAGGGCACGGGCCTGGGGCTGGCCATCGTCAAGCACATCGTCAACCGCCATCGCGGGCAGATGACCATCAGGAGCAAGCCGGGCGAGGGCATGCGGGTGGATGTGTTTTTGCCGTAGGGGATAACCCGCTCCCAGCCTCCCCCTGTCAGGGGGAGAAGCCGTGCTGGTGGGTGGGCGATATTGTGCCGTAGCCGCGATCCCCTTCTCCCCTCGTGGGAGAAGGTGCCCGAAGGGCGGATGAGGGGGCTTGGAGTGTTCTCCGCTAGCTTTGAAGCATGGGATGGCGCAGAACCCCTCACCCTCGCAAATCTGCTGAACGCAGATTTTCTATCCCTCTCCCACAAGGGGCGAGGGGGAACTCCACTCTTGGCGCGCGCATGGTGCCGCGCACCCAAACGAAAAGGGCGCCTTGCGGGCGCCCTTCTTTATCCTGCATTCCGCGACTAGCGCCGCTTCTTGTCGACCTGGTGGTAGGCCCGGCGCGAGTGGAATTCGCAATAGGGGCCGGTTTCCAGGCTATGCTGGCCGCAGAAATAGAAGTCCTTGGTCAGCGGATCGCCGATCGGCCACTTGCAGGTATGCTCGTTGAGTTGCAGCAGGTTGAGGCGCTTGTCCTCGGGGATGAACAGCTCGGCCACGGCCGGCGCAACATAGAGGTCAGCTTCCAGCTGCGGATCATGCGCCAGGGCCGTGGCACCCACCGATTGCGGGCGCGACATGGACGACCGTACCTTGCCGGCGCCACCCATGCCGGAAAGACCGGAAGAGGGGCTGGCAACGCGGCGCGGCGCCGGGCGCGAGGCCGGACGGGCGCGCGGGGTCGAATTGGTCGGCTTGGCACGCGCCGAGAGCTTGAGGCGATGCACCTTGCCGATCACGGCATTGCGGGTAACCCCTTCGCCGAGTTCGCCTGCAATCTGGCTGGCCGAGAGACCTTCCATCCAGAGCTTTTTCAAAGTCTCGACGCGCTCGTCAGTCCAGCCCGCCGGTTGTGCTCCTGAAACCATCGTCAAAACAGAATCCTTCATTGCGCCGCCAAATGATAAATGGCAGCCATCAAACGCTAGGCGTCGTATGTCAGGTGGGTCCGCCACACGAGATATCGTGTTCCCAATGCCATGGAGTTTACGACATCGGCGGAATCGGGATCAAGAGTCGGGCTCGACTTTCCCCGTAAATTCACTGGTTAAAATTGTCCTAACAAACTCCCGAGTCAAATCAGGCACTTGGGGCATAATCATTGACTTATCTGGCAAAATTGGCCTAACTCTGACGCCGAAACGCGCTGCGCAACGAGCGCGTTTTTGGTTTTTGTGGCGCTATTGTCACGCTGCGCCGCTAACCTGCTTTCAACCCGCCACAGAAGGAAATAACCATGTCTGCGCTCTACGGCACCTATGCCCGGTCCGATCTCGCTTTCGAGCGGGGCGAGGGTATGCGCCTGTACGACCAGCATGGCCGAGACTATCTCGATTTCCATTCCGGCATCGCGGTCAACGCGCTGGGCCATGGCGACCCGCATATCGTGTCAGCGCTGAAAACGGCGGCCGACAAGGTGTGGCACACCTCCAATGTCTTCACCATTCCCGAGCAGGAAAAGCTCGGCCAGCGGCTGGTCGATGCCACTTTCGCGGATTCGGTATTCTTCACCAATTCGGGCGCCGAGGCGCTGGAATGCGCCATCAAGACGGCGCGGCACTATTTCTGGGCCAAGGGCGAGACCGACCGCTACGAGATCATCGCCTTTACCGGCTCCTTCCATGGCCGGACCATGGGCACGATCGCGGCTGGCGGCAATCCGAGCTATCTCGAAGGCTTCGGCCCGCCGATGGGCGGCTTCAAGCATACCAAGCCGGGTGACCTCGACGCGGTCAAGGCGCTGATCACGCCGCAGACCTGCGCCATCCTGATCGAAACGGTGCAGGGCGAGGGCGGGGTAACCGCCATGACCCCCGAATTCATGCAGGGCCTGCGCGCGCTGTGCGACGAGCACGGCATGCTGTTGGTGCTCGATGAAGTGCAGTGCGGCTATGGAAGGACGGGGCGGTTCTTCGCCTTCGAATGGGCCGGCATCACCCCCGATATCGTGGCGGTGGCCAAGGCCATTGGCGGTGGCTTCCCGCTCGGCGCGTGCCTCGCCAGGGGCGATGTCGCGGCCTCCATGGTGCCGGGCACGCATGGCTCGACCTATGGCGGCAATCCGCTGGCCACGACGGTGGGCAATGCCGTGCTCGACCGCATTCTCGCGCCGGGCTTCCTCGACCATGTCAACCAGATGGGCCAGAAGCTGGCCTGGCACCTGCAGCAACTGGCGCAGAAATATCCTGATTATGTGCTGGAATTGCGTGGCAAGGGCCTGCTGGCCGGCATCAAGATCACCCCGCCCGTGCGGGACTTCGTGGCGCGGTTGCGCGACGATCACCGCCTGCTGGCCATCGGCGCCGGGGACAATGTGCTGCGGCTGATCCCGCCGCTGATCGTCACCGAGGCCGATATCGAGGAAGCCATGGGCAAGCTCGCCGCCGCTTTCGATGCGATCGAGGCGGAGACGGCTTCGGTTCCGGCGGTGGGATAGATGGATCTGAGCGTGCGCTATTACGGTCGGCGACGACGCGGCCTGTTTCCTCCTCCCTGAGGGGAGCGAAGACTTGCGTATGCACCGAACCCATAGCGTCATAAAGGAACCCGGCCCATGACCTCGACCGGCACCCCAAGGCATTTTCTATCGATCGACGATTTCACCTATCCCGAACTGCGCGGCATGCTCGACACCGCCGCATCGCTCAAGGCGCGCCTCAAGGAAGGTGACCGCCCGCAACCGCTCAAGGACAAGGTCCTGGCGATGATCTTCGAGCGGCAATCCACCCGCACCCGTGTCAGCTTCGATGTCGGCATGCGCCAGCTTGGCGGCGAGACCATCATGCTATCAGGCCAGGAAATGCAGCTCAGCCGCGAGGAGACTCTGGAAGACACGGCCAAAGTGATGAGCCGCTATGTCGATGCCATCATGATCCGCATCCTCAGCCATGCCGACCTGCTCGAACTGGCCGAAGGCGCCACCGTGCCCGTCATCAACGGGCTGACGCGCCGCGCCCATCCCTGCCAGATCATGGCGGACCTGCAGACTTTCGAGGAATATCGCGGCAATATCCGGGGTGCCAAGGTGGCCTGGGTCGGCGACAGCAACAATGTGCTGCATTCCTGGGTGAATGCCGCCGAACTGTTCGAATGCGACCTGACCATCGCCACGCCGGAAGAATACAGCCCCGAAAAGGACCTGATGGACGACATCCGCCGGGCCGGCGACCGCGTCCGGTTGATCGAGGACCCGCGCGAGGCGGTCGAGGGCGCCGATCTCGTCATCACCGACACCTGGGTATCGATGGGCGACGTGGACGCCGCCGAGCGCCGGCGGGTCTTGAAACCCTACCAGGTCAATACCAATTTGATGGGCTTGGCGGCCAAGGACGCCCTCTTCATGCACTGCCTGCCCGCCCATCGCGGCGATGAGGTGACCGACGAGGTTATCGACGGTCCCCAATCGGTGGTGTTCGACGAGGCCGAAAACCGCCTCCACGCGCAGAAAGCCATCCTGTGCTGGGCCTTCGGGGTCGACGTCAACTAAACCCTGATATTGACCGGATTCATGAGTAGACCTCATGGTGAGCCTGTCGAACCACGAGGTTGTGCCGCCATGGTGCCACGCCCTCGTCCTTCGACAAGCTCAGGATGAGGTCTACTGGTATTTCCGGCCGGGCCGAGCCGACCTGAAAGCCACGTGACCACGATGACCACGGATACGACTGCCATGAGCGAGAACCTGATGAGTGCCCTCGGGCTCGACCGGCCGGAAAGCGGCGACGACACCGTCGTGCCGTTCACCCTCGACCAGCTCGATACGCGCGGCCGCAGCGTGCGGCTGGGCGAGGCGCTGGACACCATCCTCAGCCGCCACAACTATCCCGCCCCGGTCGCCCGCCTGCTTGGCGAGGCGGTGCTGCTGGCCGCCCTGATCGGCTCGTCGCTCAAATTCGAGGGCAAGTTCATCATGCAGACCCAGACCGATGGGCCGGTGAACCTGCTGGTGGTCGATTTCGACGCGCCGGACGGGCTGCGCGGCTATGCGCGCTTCGACCATGACGCGGTGCTCAAGGCCGCCGAAGAGGGGCGCATTCAGCCTGGCGAACTGCTGGGCAAGGGCCACCTGGCCATGACCATCGACCAGGGCCCCAATACCGAGCGCTACCAGGGCATCGTCGCCCTGGAAGGCAATTCGCTCGAGGAAGTGGCGCATACCTATTTCATGCAGTCCGAACAGATCCCGACCCAGGTCCGCCTCGCGGTGGCCGAGTTCACCAGAAAAGGCGATCACCGGCCGCATTGGCGTGCCGGCGGGGTGCTGATCCAGCATCTGCCCGAGCATGGCATGTCGCAAATGGCCGATCTGCCGGGTGACGGCAATTTCGACAATCCGGAAACGGCCGACCCCGACTTCGAGGAGGCCGATGGCTGGACCGAGGCGCGGGTGATGCTGGCAACGGTCGATGACCTGGAGCTGGCCGACCCTGATCTGAGTTCGGAACGGCTGCTGTTCCGGCTCTACCACGAAACGGGCGTGCGGGTGTTCACCCCGCTCCCCATGGTGGAGCGCTGCACCTGCTCGGCCGATCGCATCGAGGACATGCTGGCCACCAGCTTCACCGCCGAGGATCGCGAGGAAATGGCCGTGAATGGCGAGATCGAAGTGGTCTGCGAATTCTGCTCGACCGCCTATCACTTCAATCCGCATCATTTCGACACCAAGCACTGACACAGAGAAAAACGGCCGCTCCGGCGACCGTTTCCGATCGGCTTGCCAAGACTCTCGAATATGATCAGTATTCGAACATAAGTATCCGGGTGTAGGGGTAACCGGTGAACGCCGATTTCATGTCGATTATCGAGGCAATCCAGCAGCAGACCGATAGTGCTGGCATCCGCGAAATCATGTATGGTGCCATCGAGAATTACGGCTTCAGGAGTTTCATTATTTCCGGCCTGCCGGATCGCGGGCAGGACGTGCGGCCCTTCGTGCTGCTCTCGGGCTGGAACGAGGAATGGTACGAGCGCTATGCGGATCTGGGCTATGTGCATCTCGACCCGGTGGCGCGGAACTGCTTTTCCACCACCAAGCCCTTCGACTGGTCCGACGCGCCCTATGACCGCGAGGCCGACCTGCCGGCCCGAAGGGTGATGGAGGAAGCGCGCGATTTCGGCATGGATGAGGGCTTTTGCGTGCCTATCCACATGGAAGGCGGCATGCAGGGTGCGGTATCGCTGGTGGGCGGGACGCAGGAGCTCGACGACAAGAGGCGGCTGGAACTGCACATGCTGGCGCTCTACGCCCATGGCCAGTTGCGCTTTCTCAGCAGCAGTCGCCCCGACCTGGCGCCGCGCCGCGCCATTACCGGTCGCGAGAGCGAAGTGCTCAAATGGGTGGCGGCCGGCAAGACGGCCGGAGAGATTGCCGACATTACCGGGCTTTCCACCCGCACGGTGAACCAGCATTGCGAGAATGCACAGCAGCGGCTGGGTACCAATAACAGGGTGCATACCGTAGTCGAGGCGATCCGGCACAAGCTCATTACACTCTGACCGAGCCTGCCTGCTGTAATGATGCGGGTGTGGCCAGCAGTTTTCTGCTGTCATTGTGATTTATACCAATATCGCTCGCCTTGAGGGACGTGCCTAACTGGCGCGTCATCTTGTGCTGTGGGGGGCAGAAGCGATGAGGGTATATTCGATCCGCGCGCCTGCGGACCGCTATTCTATTGACCTGCTGGAACGCAATTACCGACTGAGACACACGATTTTCGTCGATATGCAGGGTTGGGAGGCGATCCGTCGCCCCGACCGGCGCGATATCGATGCCTTCGACACTGGTGACGCGACCCACCTCCTGCTGCTCGATGGCGAGGAGCTGGTGGGTGGTTCCCGCTTCACCCCGCTCGACAAACCGAACTTGCTGCAGACTGTCTTTCCCGGACTTGTGCAAGGAACATTCCCCGCTCCGCCCTCGCATGGGGCCGATTGGACGCGCTTTTACGTGCGACCCGATCGACGCGAGGGCCGGCGGCGCGCGCCGGAGTCTGCAGCCCTTTTCTGCGCGATGATGGAATATGCCCTGCTGGAGGGCTATTGCTTCATCACTTTCGTCTCGACCATCTACATGCTCGAGCATGGCGTGAGCATGGGCTGGCGCATCACGCCGCTGGGCGCACCGGCACTGATCGACGGCAAGCCCACCTTGGCCGCGTGGATCGAGGTGAGCGAAGAGGCGCTGGCCAATGTCCGCCGCGTCACAGGACAGACCGCGCCCATGCTGGTCGAGCGCGGCATGAGCCATGACACCCTGCCGGCACCGGCCGCCGCGCGCCACTGACCATGTCGGACGCGCTGGAATTGATCAGGGCCATCCTCGCCGTGGATGGCCTGGAGGAAGCTGCCGCCCTGGAGGTGCTGGAGGCCGCGCTGGGGCGCGAGGTCGATGTGCTGCGCTATTGCGCCGCCACGCTCGGCCTGGGCGCGACCCTGGTGATGCAGCGCGCCGCCGCCTGGGCCGGCTATGCCTGTTTCGACCGCGTGCCGCGCGGGCTGAAAGGGCGGACCGAACCGACGCGGCTGGAGGCACTGGCCGATGTCCGCATGTTCCGGGTGCAATTGCTGGACCGGGAAATCGCCGTCGCTTCCCCGGACTTTTTCGGCATCATCCGCCTCAAGCACCGGCTGGCCACCACGCCGCGCCTGAGCAATCTGCTCTGCCTCGTGCCCGAGCCGGCTTTGCGCGATTACCTTGCCGAGGCGGCGGCGCCGGCACTGATCGACGCGGCCCGCCAGACCCTGGCGCGACGCTGGCCCTATGCTTCCGCTCATCTCGAACTCACCCGGCCGGCGCGTGCCGGCTTTGTCGGCGCCCTGGCGCTGCTCGTTGGCCTGCTGTTGCTGGCGCCCTACTTCGCCCAGCTCTGGCTGCTGCCGCTGGCCTGCGCGACATTGCTGGCGCCGGCCGCAATCCGGCTTGCCGCACTGTTCAATCCCGTCCCGCCCTGCCCGCCGCCGCATCGCCCGCCGGATGAGGAACTGCCCGATTATTCGGTGCTGATCCCGCTGCGCAGCGAGGCCGATATGGTGCCTCAGCTTTTCGCCGCCATGGCAGCATTGGACTATCCGGCCTTATGTATCAAACGCACCAAGCCGGTGGGCCGTCATGATTGCGGCGGCACTCGTCTTAGTCGCTTCGGTTGTTCATGGCGCTGGCGTCAATGAAGGGCCTCCCGTCAGGGAAGAACGACAGATTGCCGCGCATTATGAGGCGGTGCCTCTTGCCGAAAACATCCTCATATCTCAGCAGCGCACCGACGATGATGAAATACTTCTTATTGGTGAACATCCATTTGGCTTCTTCATCCAGAGGGATGGCCCCTGTACAGGCGGCGGTATATGTCTCGCCGGGCCCGATCTCAATATACCCTACTCGCCAATCCTCACTTCTGAATTTGCCGATGGGGAACTTTGCTCCCGCGAGGCTTCTCACCCCAATCGTCAGGAAGGACAGCTTTACGCGCTTAGCAGGTGTCTGCCCGGCATTGACGAACACGGCCTCGATTCTCGTGTTCTGCCCTATCCCAAAAGTGACGACGTCAACTCTCCGGACGCCGACATAGGCCCTCAACTGGCGGGTGGTGGTTTCGCGGGCGATTTTGTTCGCCTCAACAGCAGCCTCGGCGGTCCGCTCGGTCTCAATGAAAGTGCGACGGATCAGCACCAACGCGCGCCAACTAACGCCAGTGGCGACGAGAGCGAAGATTGCCATGACCCATTGCGCTGCCCCGTCACCAAAGATCAGGTGATCTTCCGGGCAGACGGGTTCGTATTGCTGCTGGCCGCTTTCATTTACTTCGGTGGGAGCGTAGCAGCCTACTTGATAATTAGCCTCGTGACGGGCGTAGAGCCCCATAAACGAGACAAGGACGATCGAGGCGATAAGAAGCGCTAGAACTACAAGCGCAGGTCGGTCGTTTCTATCGCCGCTAAACATTGCAGTAGAAACGCCGCCGTGAATTTGCCCCTAGAGAGCTTATTGCGCACGTTGGCCTCTTTCTCGTCAACGCCTATCGCCGCAAGCTTGTCCACCAGGCCCGCATAGGTCACGCCTTTGCGCTTCAATTCAGCTTTGAGAAGGTTGGCCGCCTTCATTTCGAAGTCGGTTTTTTCGACCATGTAATCACCTGCGATGCAAAATGTATCGTAAATGATGACATAGGCCCTTGCGCCCAGTACGTCAACGTACTATATCCGATACATAGGTATCGGAGACGATGACAAATGGCCGTACATTTCCTGCTCAGCGCACAGGCCCGCACCCTGTCCCTCAAGGAAATCTACAAGGGTGGCGAAGAAGCCGCCTACGAGACGTTCAAGTCCATTCGCTGGGCTGCGAACGAAGGTCATGCCGTTTGCCCGCGTTGCGGCTCTGTTGAGAGCTACGAAATCACCACCCGCCGCAAGTTCAAGTGCGCCGGTTGCGGGCACCAGTTCAGCGTCACCAGTGGCACGATCTTCGCCAGCCGCAAGATGGCGTTTGTCGATCTGCTGGCCGCGATCTGCATTTTCGTCAACGCTGTGAAGGGCCTCAGCGCCTTGCAGCTCAGCCGCGATCTGGACGTCCAGTACAAGACCGCCTTCGTCCTGTCGCACAAGCTGCGCGAGGCGCTTGCCGCCGAAGTGGCTGGCCACACTCTGGACGGTGAAGTTGAAATCGACGGCGCTTACTTCGGTGGCTATATCCGCCCGGCGAACCTCAAGGACGACCGGATCGACCGCCGCCTTGCCCAGCACCAGACCGGCGCCCGCCGTGTCGTGGTGGCCCTGCGCCAGCGTCAGGGCCGCACCCTGACGTTCGTTCGTCCGACCGAAGCCCATGGCGTCGAAATCGCAATGCAGGTCGTGTCGCGCAAGTCGGTGATCTTCGCTGACGAGGCAGGCCATTGGGACAACCTTCACGAAGGCTGGACCACTGGCCGCATCAATCACAGTGAGGCTTACTCACAGGACGGCGCGAACACCAATCAGGTTGAGAGCTTCTTTAGCCGCCTGCGCCGCATGGTCACTGGCCAGCACCACGGCGTTTCGCCCAAGTACCTGCACCAGTACAGCGCCCATGCTGCTTGGCTGGAAGATCACCGCCGCCGCTCGAATGGCGACAATGCCAACGCTGCACTGGCGAACGCCATGGCGCACCCGGTGAGCCGCAATTGGGCGGGGTATTGGCAGCGGGCGCAGTAAGCCGTTGAACTAATTGAACATTAATAACCCCTTGAATCTCAAGGAAGAATCCATTATCTTCCACATTCAACAGAGGGTGCATCCCAATGACCGACACGCCTACTTATCTTTATAAGCCAGCGTGGGTCGCAAACTCTTTCCTCGTCCGCGCCAAGGATGAGAATGACTATATCGACCCACTGAAAATACAGAAGCTTGTGTACAATCTTCACGGTTGGCACCTAGCCACTACAGGTATGCCCGCAGTTGGCGAGCGTTTTGAAGCTTGGCCAAAAGGCCCAGTCTTGTCGTCGTTGTACCATCGCTTCAAGCAGTATCGCTGGGACCCAATTGCTCGCCTTGCGGCGGACATCAATCCGACCACTGGGCAATTTGAGGCAGTGACAGTGCCTGCGTCCGATGAGCAGTTTCAGCGCATTTTTGACCTAGTGTGGAACCGCTATAAGGGATTGAACGGCACCCAGCTTTCGGCCCTGACGCATGCGGACGGCACACCGTGGACTAGGGCTCGATCTGCTCAGCTTGAATATATTCCAGACGCCTGGATACGCGACCATTTCGTTGAAATAGCGTCTAGAGACGCAGCTCCCGCGTAAGGAACAATATGCGGGACCAGCCTCCTGGTAGAACAGACAATGAAAAAACGGTCCCGATTGATAAAATCGGGACCGCTCCTTTACGTGAGATTCCCGATGAACCGGCCCCTAAAGGGGTAGATCCACTTACCGGACGTCAGACCTTCAGGGATGAGTTGGGATGGGTCGGCAAGTTCATCGGCGGTCGCACTGAGAAGGCCGGAAACATAGCGTTTATGGTGGTATTTGTGGCTGCCATTCTGCTTCTAGTCGTAATGGTTGGCTGGATAACCTACGACCCGGCTAGAGGTGAATACCCGCTGAGCGGTATGGTGACACCTCTTATTGGGCTACTTGGAACCGCCATGGGGTACATGTTCGGCAAGGGCAGCAACGGCAAGGATGACTAGACGACCTGCCACACCACCACATTGCTCACCTTGCCCGCCCTCTCTATCCCCGCGCCGCGCTTGGCCTGCATGGTGAGCGCCTGAACAACCCGCAACGCCACAGCCGTCCGCAAGTAGCGGTCGTCACCGTCCAGACCCTTGTGCTGGATCACCCACAACGCCAGCTCCCGCGTATTCATCGGGCCGTTGGCCAGCGCCTGCTTGCAAAGGCTGGCCAGTTCCCGGCGCCGGAACAGCGCATTGACGTTCATATAGGACGGCTGGCCGTTTTCGCGCGGCGCTTCAAACAGCGTCATAGTCGCGTGAACATGGGCCAGGTCTTTGCGGGCGCGGTCAATGTCTCGCTCAGCCTTGGCAATGAATGCCTCTAGCTGGCTGGCCTTGGTTCGGAGTGTGTTGATAACCTGTGGTGTGTCGGTCATGGTCTGAGTCCATTGGAGGGGCGGCAATGAACCAGCAGACGCTTTGCGCGGCGATACGTGAGCGGAAGAACGTTCTGATCAAGTACGACGACGATATCGTTGAGCGAACCTTTTCACCCTACATCGTCTATACGTCCAGCAAGGACAACGAGACCGTTGCCGGATACCAAGTCAGCAACCCAGCCGACCCTCTAGAGCGCGATAAGTGGCGCATGCTCACTATTGCCAAGCTCACTAGCGTCCGCCCCGGCACGACCACATTCACGGTCAATCAGAGCTTCAATCCGGCTGACAAGGTTTACGGCAACCGGGTCGTCTGCCACGTAAAGCAGAATGTCTGATAGGCCAAGCATGGCGTGGTAGGTCGCGTCGTCTCTGTCCAGCGTCTCAAATACTCCTAGCGCCTGTTCCGCCATGAAGCGGACTTTCTCAACGTCCATTGGTTTACTCCCGAAGTATGGTGATTTACGTCGCGTTATGCGATACGTTTGTTGGTGCGTTTGATACATAAGGCCGGGACTATCCGCCCGAACGACTCGACATCAAATTCGTGGTCGAGGCGAAATCGACCACGACGATCGCGGCCGTCCGTGCCCGGCTTGGCGATCCGCGCTTTTCCCTGGTTTCGGTGCCTGATGCGCTGCCGCGCACCAAGCCCAAGGCGCTCGATTTCGCCCTGCCATTGTGTCGGGGCGAATATGTGGTCGTCTACGATGCCGAGGACGTGCCGGACACGGACCAGTTATGGAAGGCCGCTTTGCGGTTTCGCGACGCCCCGGACATTGTGTGCCTGCAAGCGAAACTGGTGATCGACAATGGCCAGCGGAACTGGCTGACGGCCCTGTTCGCGGGGGAATATGCCGGCCTCTTTACCGTGCTGCTGCCGGCATTGGCCCGCTGGCGGCTGCCCATGCCGCTGGGTGGCACCTCCAACCATTTCCGGCTCAAGGCGCTGCGCGAACTGGGCGGCTGGGACGCCTATAACGTCACCGAAGATGCCGATCTGGGCATGCGGTTGGCCCGGCTGCGGCTGCGCGTCGAAGTGCTGGATTCGGTGACCAGCGAAGCGGCGCCGGTGCACCTGCTGCCCTGGATCGGGCAGCGCACACGCTGGATGAAAGGCTGGATGCAGACCTTCATCGTTCACAATCGCGACCCCGGAAAGCTGCTGGCGGAAATGGGCCTGCCCGCCATGCTGGCCTTCGAGGCCCTGGTGCTCGGCATGATCATCACGCCGATCCTGCATTGCGGCTTCGCCCTGGTGCTGTTGCTGGTCTGGATCACCGGGGCCGGAGGCGTCGACGGCGCTGCCTGGACCCTGTTCTACCTGGCCGTGCTGGCCCTGGGCTATGGCAGCGCCCTGGCCATGACGACACTCGGACTGATGCGCCTGAAGCGGACCGGGCTGTTGCCGGCCCAGCTGCTGCTGCCGCTCTACTGGCTGTTGATCGGCTTTGCCAGCATGCGCGCCGCCCACGACCTGATGGTGCGGCCCTTCTACTGGTTCAAATCACCCCATCGCCCGGAAGCGAGCGTCAAACCCCGGCGCGGTGAGCCGGCGCAACCCGCGGGGCGTCGCGTTCCCACTTAAGTAACTTGACTAGAAGTATCATAATATGTAGCACCGGCCGGGATCGAAATCAGCCAGACAGGATGATCGCCATGCCGGAACTGCACGCCCCTCTGCCCCTGGGCCGGCCATGAGGCAGATGTTCCACGAAGCGACGGTGCTGGCCCGCCAGATTTTGACGCCGGGCATGATCCGGTTGACTTTCGGTGGGCCTGGACTCACCGCATTCCGGACGACCGGCATTGGCGACGAATATCTGCGGCTGTTCTTTCCCAACGAAAAAACCGGCAAGCTGCATCTGCCCCACATCACCGAGGATGGCCGCTGGACCTATCCGGACGGGCAGGATGCCATTCGCTGCTCGACCTATACGGTGCGCCGTTTCCGCGCCGATGCGGGCGAGGTCGATATCGACTTCGTGGTGCATGAGGGCGGCCTGGCCAGCGAATGGGCGCAGCAGGCCAATCCGGGCGATCGGGTGACCATCAACAATCCGCGCGGGCTTTATGCGCCGCCATCCGATATCGCCTGGCAATTGCTGGTGGCCGATGCCACCGGCCTGCCGGCCCTGTCGCGGCTGCTGGAGCAGACCCCGCGGCATGTGCAGTCGCGTGTCTTCGTCGAGGTGGCGCAAGCCGAGGACGAACAGAAATTGCCGGCCCATCCCGGCGCCACCGTGACCTGGCTGCACAAGAGCGGCAATGGCGTGGCGCCCAGCCGCATGGGCGAAGTGGTGCGCGCCGTGCCGATGCCGGCGACGCCGGGCTATGTCTGGGTGGCGGGCGAGCAGAAAGTGGTGCGCGCCATCCGTAAATATGTGCGCCAGGAGCTCAAACTCCCCGCCGAGCGCTACGAACTGGTCGGTTACTGGACCGCCCAGGGCGAGGAATGGGACGCCAAGTGGGACGCGCTCGATCCGGCCATCAAGGCGAAGATCGACGCTGCCTGGGATTCGGGACGCGACCGCGAGGAAGTGCGCGACGAATATGAGGCAGTGCTGGAGAAGTTCGGCCTCTGACCGTAATTTGACGACTGATGCCCTGAGGCAGCGGAGCACGGACATGATCGGACGATTTCGCGCGGCGGGCCAGCCGAGATGAGCCTCACCGCCACCAGCCAGGATCTGGCACGCCAGGATGCACGGCGCCCCGGCGTCGCTCAGACCAATGCCCTGCGGCTGGGCTGGCTGCTGCTGGCTATTGCGGTGCTGGCCGCGGTGCTGGTGGCCAGCATAGCCGTCGGCTCCAAGGATATTCCGGTGTCGACCGTGTTCGACGCGCTCTTTGCCTATGACGACAGCGACGACCACGCCATCATCCAGGCCTTGCGCGTGCCGCGTACGATGATGGGCCTGGCTGTGGGCGCTGCGCTCGGCATGGCCGGGGCGCTGATCCAGGCACTGACGCGCAATCCACTGGCCGATCCGGGCATTCTCGGCGTCAATGCGGGGGCGGCCTTCTTCGTGGTGCTGGCGGTGGGCCTGTTCGGTCTCACCTCCATCCAGGGTTATATCTGGTTCGCCTTTCTCGGCGCCATCGTGACCACGGTGCTGGTCTATGCCGTCGGCTCGGCCGGGCGCGGCGGGGCGACGCCGGTGCGGCTGACGCTGGCGGGCGTGGCCATCGGCGCGGTGCTGGGTGGTATTTCCTCGGGCATTACCCTGCTCAACCCCACGACATTCGACCGCATGCGCCAATGGGGTGCCGGCTCGCTGGTGGCGCCGGGCTATGAAACGCTGTGGGCCGTATTGCCCTTCATCGCCATCGGGCTGGTCATATCAATGCTGGTGGCGCGGCCGCTCAATGCCGTCGCCCTGGGCGATGACCTGGCGGCGGCTTTGGGTGCCAACATGGCGCGCACCCGCGCGCTGGTGGTGGTCGCGACGACCCTGCTGGCCGGGGCGGCGACGGCAGCGGCCGGTCCCATCGGCTTTGTCGGGCTGATGGTGCCGCATGTGGCACGCTGGATCGTCGGACCCGACCAGCGCTGGATTTTCCTTTTCACCGTGGTGCTGGCGCCCATTCTGCTGCTGACGGCCGATATTGTCGGCCGGGTGGTAATGCGGCCCGGCGAATTGCAGGTGGGCATCGTCACCGCCTTTGTCGGCGCGCCGGTGCTGATCGCGCTGGCCCGGCGACGCAGGGTGAGCGGGCTATGAGCGTGATCGAGCAGCCAAAGGGCATCGACTTCGGCCGGCCGATGCGGGCCGTGCGCTGGTTCGGCGATGCCGTGTCGCATCGGCTTGATGTCCGGACTATCAGCGTCTGCCTGGTGCTGCTGGCCATTGCGCTGGCCGTGGCGCTGGTAACGCTGGCCAGCGGGGAATATCAGGTGCCACTGCCCGATGTGGTCAAGGCTTTGCTGGGGCAGGCCGAAGGCCGCATCCACATGGTGGTGGTGGAGTGGCGCCTGCCGCGGACCGCGCTGGCGCTGATCCTGGGGGCGGCTCTGGGCATGGGCGGGGCGATCTTCCAGTCGCTGACCCGCAATCCGCTGGGCAGCCCGGATATTATCGGCTTCGATGCCGGCGCCTATACCGGCGCACTGGTCGTGATCATTCTGCTGCAGGGCGGCTATTATGCCATTGCCGGCGGCGCGCTGGCCGGCGGGCTCTGCACGGCCCTGCTGGTCTATGTGCTGGCCTATAGCCGGGGCGTGCAGGGGTTTCGGCTGATCATCGTCGGCATTGGTGTCTCGGCCATGCTGACCTCGCTCAATACCTGGATGCTGCTGCGCGCCAAGCTGGAAGTGGCCATGGCGGCCGCCATCTGGGGCGCGGGCACGCTGAACGGGCTGGGGCTCGACCGGCTGGGGCCGGCGGCGCTGATCCTGGCCGTACTGATCCCGCTGGCGCTGTTGATGAGCCGGCCCATGGCGCAGCTCGAACTGGGTGATGACGCGGCGCGGGCGCTCGGTGTCAATGCCGAGCGTACCCGATTGGCTTTGCTGGTGCTGGGCGTGGCACTGACCGCGACCGTGACCGCCACGGCCGGCCCCATTGGCTTCGTCGCCCTGGCGGCGCCGCAACTGGCGCGGCGGCTGACCGGGTCGGCCGGCGTTTCCATGTTGCCTGCGGCCGCCATGGGCGCACTGCTGCTGGCAGCGGCCGATTATCTGGCGCAGCGCGCTTTCGCACCGACGCAGATTCCTGTTGGCATCGTCACGGTCAGTCTGGGCGGGGTCTATTTCGTCTGGCTGCTGCTGCGCGAAGCGCGACGGCAATGAGGGACAAGAACATGAACCGACACGATCCAGCCCTCAGCAGCGACACGCCGCGCCTTTATGCCGAAGGCGTCACCATCGGCTATGACAGCCGGGTCATTTCAAAGGACCTGTCGGTGGCCATTCCCGACCGCTCCTTTACGGTCATCGTCGGCGCCAATGCTTGCGGCAAGTCCACGCTGCTGCGGGCACTGTCGCGGCTGATCAAGCCGTCGACGGGCAGCGTAGTGCTGGACGGGCAATCGATATCGAGCTTCCCCGCCAAGGAAGTGGCGCGGCGGCTGGGCCTCTTGCCCCAGACCTCCATTGCGCCCGAGGGTATTTCGGTGGCCGACCTCATCGCGCGTGGCCGCTATCCGCACCAGAAGCTGCTGCGGCAATGGTCGCGCGAGGACGAGGCGGCGGTGGTCGCTGCCATGGAGGCCACCAAGGTCACCGAACTCAGCCATCGGCTGGTCGATGAACTTTCGGGTGGCCAGCGCCAGCGCGTCTGGGTCGCCATGGTCCTGGCGCAGGAAACTCCGCTGCTGCTGCTGGACGAGCCGACCACATTCCTCGATATCACCCACCAGATCGAACTGCTCGACCTGCTGGGCGGGCTCAACCGGCGCAACGGGCAGACCATCGTCGCCGTGCTGCATGATCTCAACCACGCCTGCCGCTACGCGACCCACATCATCGCCATGCGCGACGGCGCGGTGATTGCCGAAGGCCCGCCGCGCGAGATCGTCACCGCCGAAATGGTCGAGGCCGTATTCGGCCTGCCCTGCATCATCATCGACGACCCGATCGCGCATACGCCGCTGGTCATTCCGCGCGGCGCGGCGCTTTAGCTCCTGAGGCCGGGGGCTTCCTGGCCGGTGCTCTGCACATATTCGGTATAGCCGCCGCCATAGGTGCGGACGCCTTCGGGCGTCAGTTCCAGCACGCGATTGGAGAGCGCAGCGAGGAAATGGCGGTCGTGGCTGACGAACAGCATCGTGCCCTCATACTGGCTGAGCGCTGATATCAACATTTCCTTGGTGGCGATGTCGAGATGGTTGGTCGGCTCGTCCAGCACGAGGAAATTCGGCGGATCGAACAGCATGATGGCCATGACCAGCCGCGCCTTTTCGCCACCTGACAGGACGCGGCATTTCTTGTCGATCTCGTCGCCGGAAAAGCCGAAGCATCCCGCCAGCGCCCGCAAAGGTGCCTGTCCGGCCTGCGGGAAACTGTCCTGTAACTGCTCGAACACGGTGCGGTCGCCGTCGAGCACATCCATGGCGTGCTGGGCAAAGTAGCCCATCTTGACGCTGGGACCGCGCGAGACGGTGCCGCTGTCCGGATCGGCGGTGCCGGTGACCAGCTTGAGCAGGGTGGACTTGCCGGCACCGTTGACGCCCATGATGCACCAGCGCTCCCTGCGGCGGACATGGAAATCGAGCCCGTCATAGATGGTGCGGCTGCCATAGCTCTTGCCGACGCCCTTGAGCAAAGCGACGTCCTCGCCCGAGCGCGGGGCAGGGCGGAATTCGAAATTGACGGTCTGCCGGCGCTTGGGTGGCTCGACGCGGTCGATCTTGTCGAGCTTTTTCACCCGGCTCTGCACCTGGGCGGCATGGCTGGCGCGGGCCTTGAAGCGGGCGATGAAGTCGAGCTCCTTGGCCAGCATGGCCTGCTGCCGCTCGAACTGCGCCTGCTGGTTCTTCTCGGCAATGGCACGCTGCTGCTGGTAGAATTCGTAATTGCCCGAATAGGTGGTGAGCGAGCCGGCATCGATCTCGACGATCTTGGTGCAGATGCGGTTCATGAATTCGCGGTCATGGCTGGTCATGAACAGGGCGCCGGAATAGTTCTGCAGGAAATCTTCGAGCCAGATCAGGCTTTCGATATCGAGGTGGTTGCTCGGCTCGTCCAGCAGCAAAGCATCGGGGCGCATGAGCAGGATGCGGGCGAGCGCCACGCGCATCTTCCAGCCGCCACTGAGCGCGCCGACATCGCCGTCCATCATTTCCTGGGAAAAGCCGAGGCCGTCGAGCACTTCGCGGGCGCGGCCGTCGAGCGAATAGCCGTCCAGCTCCTCGAACTGATGCTGCACCTCGCCATAGCGCTCGATGATGGCGTCCATCTCGTCTGATTTGTCGGGGTCGCCCATATCGGCTTCGAGCGCGCGCATCTCGGTAATGAGGGCGCTGACCGGGCCGGCGCCGTCCATGACTTCGGCCACGACGCTGCGGCCAGCCATCTCGCCCACATCCTGGCTGAAATAACCGATCGTGGTGCCGCGATCGATGGAGACCTGGCCTTCGTCGGGCTGCTCCTCGCCGGTAATCATGCGGAACAGGGTGGTCTTGCCGGCGCCATTGGGACCGACCAGGCCGATCTTCTCGCCCTTCTGCAACGTGGCCGACGCCTCGATGAAGACGATCTGCTTGCCGTTCTGCTTGCCGATGCTTTCGAGACGTATCATGCGGTGGGGATTCCTGCGTGCCGCACCGAGGGGCGCAGCGAAAGCGCCCGTAAAGCATTGCCGGCGCGCAGGCGCAAGGCCGCCTGTGTCACAGGGGGTATGCTAGCGCGGATGCCGCGCCACGCCGTCCGATCCGAAGATGATGGCGCGGGCGGGGTCGAAGGTCAGGTCGACACTCCCGCCGGGCTTGAGATCGTGGTCGCCGTCGAGCACCACCAGCCATGATGTTCCCGAGGGCAGCTTGAGGCTGATATTGGTTTCGTTGCCCAAACGCTCGACCAGCATCACTTCCCCGACGATGGTGCCGGCCCGGTTGAGCAGGTCATGCGGGCGGATGCCGAGCGTGACCGTGTCGCCCGGCTTGATGCCCGTGCCATCGGCCGGGATGGCCATGGTGGCAAGGTCCTTGCCCGCTACGGTGATCGTGTCGGCGACAACCGATTCCACCGTCACGCCGATGAAGTTCATCTTGGGCGAGCCGATGAAGCCGGCAACGAAGAGATTGGCTGGGCGCTGGTAGAGCTCGATGGGTGCGCCCACCTGCTGCACCACCCCGCCATTAAGCACCACGATCTTGTCCGCCAGCGTCATGGCCTCGACCTGGTCATGCGTCACATAGACCATGGTGGCGCCGAGATCCTGATGGAGTTTGGCCAGTTCCATGCGCATGTCGACGCGCAGGGCGGCGTCGAGGTTGGACAGGGGTTCGTCGAACAGGAACACTTCCGGCTGGCGCACGATGGCGCGACCGATGGCGACGCGCTGGCGCTGGCCGCCGGAAAGCTGGCTCGGCTTGCGTTCGAGCAGATGTTCCATCTGCAGGATTTTCGCGGCTTCGCGAATTTTCTGGTCGCGCACATCCCTGGGCGTCTTCGCCAGTTTCAGCCCGAAACCGACATTGTCGTAGACCGTCATATGCGGGTAGAGCGCATAATTCTGGAACACCATGGCGATGCCGCGGTCGCGCGGCTCGACGGCGTTGCACAGCTTGTCGGCGATCCAGAGTTCGCCCCCGGTTATATCTTCCAGCCCCGCGATCATGCGCAGCAGGGTGGACTTGCCGCAGCCCGATGGGCCGACAAAGACGACGAATTCGCCATGGGTGACGCTGAGATCGACGCCCTTGATGACTTCGACTTCGCCATAGCTCTTGTGGAGCGCTTTCAGTTCGAGGCCAGCCATGGGTCTATCCTTTGACGGCGCCAGCGGTCATCCCCGCCACGATCTGCCGGTTGAAGAACAGGAAGACCAGCAGGGGCGGGATGGTGATGAGGGCGATATTGGTGAAGAGCAGGTTGTAGGACGTCTGGAACTGGCTCTGGAAATTGTAGAGCGTCAGCTGCACCGTCGCATTGGCATTGCCCGGCAGATAGTAGAGCGGATTGGTGAAGTCGTTGAAGACGGCCACCGACTGCACCACGATATTGGTGACCGTCACCGGCCAGAGCAGTGGCAGGATGACCCGGAAGAACACGTCGAACGGCCGGGCGCCATCGATGATCGCCGCCTCGTCCAGCTCGCGCGGAATGGTGGCGATGAAGGCGCGGTAGAGGATGATGGAGAAGGGCAGGCCATAGGCCACCTCGATCAGGATCATGCCATGCAGCTTGCCGAAGAGGCCGATGCCCTGCAGCAGCCAGATGGTGGGGACCACGGCCGGCGGGATCATCAATCCGGCCAGGATCAGGAATTCGATAAGCCCGTTGAAGCGCGTCTTGCGGCGCTGCAGCACGAAGCCGACCATGGCGGCGAAAATGACCAGCAGAGTGACGCTGGCGACCGTCAGGATGGTCGAATTGATGAAGGCGGTGAGCAGCATCCAGTTGCGGGTGGTGACCACCTCGAGGATGTTGCTCCACAGATGATTGCCGTCCGGCCAGGAGAAGTCGCGCAGGGCAGACTGCTTCTGATCCTTGAACGTGGTGAGGATGATGAAGGCGAAGGGCACGAGAAACACCACGCCCGAAGCGAGAATGGCGACGGCACCCAGCCAGTAGCGGCGAACGAAACTCATTCGTGCCCCTCCCGGCGGTTGAGCAGCATGGTCAGCGGCACCACCAGCACGGCGATGAGAATGAACAGCACCACATTGCCGGCGGTGGAGAGGCCATAGAAGCCGGCCTGGTATTGCTTGTAGATCACCGAGGCGACGGTGTCGGAGGCAAAGCCCGGCCCGCCACGCGTCATGGCCCAGATGAGATCGAAGGTGCGCAGCCCGCCGATAAAGCTGAGGATGATGACGGTGACCGTCGCCGGCCGGCACAGGGGCAGGGTGATGTAGAGAAAATTCTGGAAGCTGGTGGCGCCGTCGATGCGAGCGGCCTCGTAATAATCCTTGGGAATGGCGACGATGCCGGCAATGTAGATGACGGTGGCGAGACCCACCCCCTTCCACACATCGACCAGAGCCACCGAGAACAGCGCCAGATTGGGATCGACCAGCCAGCCTGGCCCCTTGATGCCGAGCAGCGCCAGTCCTTCATTGATCATGCCCTGGGTGGGGTGCATCAGCACGGTGAAGGTGATGCCGACGCCGACGGTAGAGACCAGCACCGGAAAGAACACCACCGAGCGCAGATAGCCCCGCGCCGCGATCTGGCTGGTGAGCAATACGGCGAGCAGCAGGCCGAGCACGACCTTGAGCCCCGATGTCACCACCGCATAGATCACGGTATTGACCAGCCCCTTGATGAGAAAGGGCTCGCGCAGGAATTGCGCGAAATTGTCGAAGCCGATGAAGGTGGAACTGAAGAGGTTCCAGCGGGTGAGGCTGAAATAGAGCGATGCCACAGTCGGCAGCAGGAACAGCACGCCGTAAATGATGGCGGCGGGCAGGAAGAACCAGCCCGGATAGGGCGAGCGGCGCTTCATGGCCGGAAGGGGAACAGCACTGGCCGTTCCGGTCTCAGTCATCACAGCCATGGGCGACTCCGTTGGAAGTTGGCGGCTCCGGGTGAGACCAGGCACCCGAAGCCGCCCATGTGCAAGAGCTTACCAGCCCGGGAGGCCAAGCTGCTGGGCCTGCTTGCGCACGTCCTCGTCATAGAGCGCGGCGCCATCGGCAGCCGGGCGGATGCCCGAACCGACTTCGACAGTGATCTGCTCGAGTGCCGGCCCCTTGATCGGCGACAGGAATTCGAGCGCCGGGCCGTTCTGCCCGCCTTCGGCGAAATAGGGCAGCATGTCGCTCACCGCCGGCGGCACGTCATCGGGCAGGGTGCAGCCATTGACCAGGTAGGGGCCGGAGGCGCCGCCGGCACGGGTCTGGGCTTCGCAGCCCTCGACGCTGGCGACGAAGGCCACGAACTTCTTGGCGGCATCGAGGTTCGAAGTGGTGTTGGGGATATAGAGCCCGTCGGGCATCCACACCGTCAGGCCGTTGAGGTCGGCCTCGTCGCCGGGCTGGGCGAAAAAGCCGACATTGTCGAGCATGTCGGGATAGGACGCGGCGATGGCCGTGGTGGCAAAGGTCAGCATGGGATAATGCGCGCCTTCCCCGGAGGCTACCATGCGCAGGCCGTCGTCATACGTGGCGGCGCCGAAATCCTCATTGAACAGGCCCGCATCATGGGTTTCCTGCAGCTTCTCGAAGCCGCGCAGGGCGGCTGCATCGCTGGCAAACTTGGCCTCGCCCGCCGTATACCGGCTGGCAAAGCTGGGATCCTTGGCCGAGACATTGTAATAGTCGGCCAGCACGAATAGCTGGCTGGTCCAGGTGTCGCCATAGGTCTGGATCACGGCGACCTTGCCGGCTTCCTTGATCTTCTCGTTATTGGCCATGAATTCGGCCCAGGTCTTGGGAACGGAGAGGCCCAGCTCTTCATAGATGGCCTTGTTGTAGTAGATGCCGCCGCCCATGGCCGCACCCATCGGCGCACCGCGCACGGTGCCATCGGGCGCCGTCACCACCTGCTTGAACGAGGCCTGCACATCGGCCTGCCAGGGCTCGTTGGTCAGGTCGACCAGGAACTGGGCCGGATTGATCGCCTGGAACAGCGAGCCGGAATTGTAGCGGAAGATATCGGCCATGGAACTGGTGGCCAGCCGCGTCTTGACGAGGTTGTCGCCTTCCGAACCACCGGGGCGGGTTTCGATGTCGATATTGATGTCGGGATTGGCCGCCTCGAACGACTTCACCAGTTCCTCGGCCACCGCCACGCCGTCGGCGCCGCTGGGAATGAGGTAGGTGAGGTTGATGCTCTGGGCATGGGCTACGCCCGTCAACGCCGTCATTGCCATGAGGCCTGCCGACAGGCAGGCCAGGGCAATCCTGCGGGAAGTCTTGGTCATTGGTCTCTCTCCCATTGCGCCCGCACCATGCGGGCAGTCCAAGCCGCCGCCTGTTCGATCAGGGCGTGCGGGCATTGATGCTGTGTTCGGCGCGCGCCTGCCGCGCGACCGGCATGTAGGTGAAGGTGATCGTGTGCTTGCCTGATGCGAGGGCGTGGTCGCCCTTGCCATCCCAGGCGGTGCCATCGATCTGTGCATTGCGATAGTCGGGCTTGAAGCGCAGCAGGCCGCGCGACCCGGCGGGCACCTCGACCTCGTAGCGGACCTGGTCGCCCTCGGCCGTCCATTCGGTACGGATATCGCCGCGCGGGCTGGCATGGCTGGCCTTGACCGGTGACAGGTCGGCGATGATGGTTGGTTCGAAGATGATGGTGGCAAAGCCCGGATCGGTCTCGTCCGGCCGGAAGCCGGCCACGCCTTCCAGCAGCCACTGGCACACCGCGCCATAGGCGTAGTGATTGTAGGAATTCATCTGCGGATTGTAGATCGAGCCATCGGCCTGGATGGCGTCCCACCGCTCCCAGATGGTCGTCGCGCCCATCTTGACCTGATAGAGCCAGCCGGGGACGTCCTCTTGCAGGAACACATCGGCGGCGAGCCCGGTCTCGCCGATCTTGACCAGAGCCGGCAGCAAGGCCGGGGTGCCGATGAAGCCGGTGCCGATGCGGCCGTCCGAGCGGGCAATGGTGGCCTTGAAATAGCGTTTGGCTGCTTCGTATTTGTCCTCGGGAATGAGGTCATGGAGGAACGCGAGCGCATAGGAGGTCTGGTCGTCATAGGCCAGTCGCCCCGAAGGCGTGATGAATTCACGGGCGAAGGCCGCCTTGACCTCGGATGCCATCTTTTCGAGACGCGTGGCGATATCGGTTTTGCCGGTAATGCGGGCGATACGGGCGACCAGCGTAGACGTGATGAACAGATAGATGGTCGCGGCGGCATCGTCGCCAATGGTCGGCAGCGGCTTGGCCGAAGGCCCGCCCGGCTGTAGCCAGTCCCCGAAGGAGAAGCCGCGCCCGCCCCATTCGCGTGGTGGTGAGACCACCGGGCCATCGCTGATCGACCAGACGAAATCGACCCACCTGACCATGGAAGGTAGCGCTTCGCTGAGAAAGGCCTTGTCGCCGTAGTGCAGGTAGAGCTGCCAGGGAATGACCGCGACGGCATCACCCCAGCCGGTGCTGCCATAGAAGCCCGGATAATCCTTGGGATTAAGCTTGGTCGGGTCGGGCACGACATGGGGCACGGCGCCGTCCGGCCGCTGGTCGGCCATCAGGTCGCGCATCCATTTGTGGAAGAAGCCCTGTACCTCCCCGAAATAGGCGGCGGTGCCGGCAAAGACCTGCGCATCGCCGGTCCAGCCTAGGCGCTCGTCGCGCTGCGGGCAATCGGTGGGCACTTCGATGAAGTTGGCGCGCTGCGACCAGACGGTGTTGAGCACCAGCCGGTTGACCAGTTCATTGCCGGAGGTGAAGGCGGCCCTGACCTCGGTGACCGAGCTGATCGGCACCGAGACGATGCTGTCGAGCTTTGCCCTGCCCTTGATGGTGACGCGAGCGTAGCGGAAGCCCTGGAAGGTGAAATAGGGCCGGTAATGCTCCCGGTCGGTACCGGCCAGGGTATATTCCAGCCGCGCCGCGGCGGTGCGGAAGTTCACGTTGTAGAATTCGCCGTCCTGGTTCAGCACTTCGGCATGTTCCACCGTGACAGTGGCCCCGGCCTCGCCACTCACGTCGAAGGCGACATAGCCGCCGCTGTTCTGGCCGAAGTCGTAGACCATGCGGCCTTCGGCATCCGTCCAGCTCTTGACCACGGGGAGCGGGGCGAGTTCGCGGACCGGCGTCGTTTCATGGGCAATGAGCTTGCTGTTGTCGAAGACGATGGCGGCGCTGCCGGCCGTGACCTTGGGCGTGAAGCGTGCATCGAAGATTTCGCCGAAATAGATGCCCGACTTGCGCACCGGCAATTCGCCGCTGTCCCAGCTTGCGTCTGTGACCAGCAGCGGGGCGCCATCGCCCTTGCCCGAATGCAGTTCGGCGATGGCGGCGATCTCGCTGCCCCAGGTGTTGAAGATCGGGAATTTGCCCCACATCATCTGCGAGCGCAGCCAGCCATCGGCCAGCCAGATTTCGATGCGGTTCTCGCCCGGCGCCAGCAGGTCGCCCACGGCATAGGTCTGGTAGCTCAGGCGGACGTCATAGCTCGTCCAGCCCGGCGTCAGCAGATCGTTGCCGACGCGCTTGCCATTGATGAAGCAGCGATAGAGGCCGAGCGCCGAGATATAGAGCACTTCGCGGCCGCCGACGCTGTCGAGCGTGAAGCTCTTGCTGAGGAAACTGGCTGGCGTTTCGACGCCCTTGTCGGCCAGGGGCCGAACCATCTGTGCGGACCAGTTGCGCCCGGAAATAGTGCCCTGCGCCGATGCAGACGGTGCCAATGCGTCGTTCACGCCGATCCTCCCAGTCAAAAAGCTGCGAGCTGTATGCTCGTCTGTAGAATGTTCTACGTGTATCGTTCTACAGATTTGTCGACTTGGCAATGGTCTTTTTGAAACGCCGTGTGATAAGGCTGGCGACGGGCCGAATCCCGGCATCTGGGGACAGCAGCGCATGGACAGGACGGCGTCAGGCCGCGCGAGTGGACGCGTCACCATAAGGGAGGTGGCCGAGGATGCCGGCGTGTCCGTGGCCGCCGTGTCCAAGGTGTTGCGCGACGCCTATGGCGTCAGCGACCTCATGCAGGCCAAGGTGCGGGCCTCCATGGCCAAGCTGGGCTATCGCCCGCATACGGCCGCCCGCGGCATGCGCGGCCAGACCTATACGATCGGCGTGCTGCTGGCCGATGTACGGAACCCGTTCTTTCCCCAGCTCATCGACGGCATCGACGATGGCCTGGCAGGTACGCAATATGTGCCGCTATTCGGCATCGGCCACGGCTCCACCACCACCGAAGAGGCCATCGTGCATGCCATGGTGGATCGCCGGATGGATGGGCTGATCATGATCGGCCAGCGCCTGACCAATGCCGAGGTGGAAGCCACGGCCCGCGAGGCCGCCATCGCCGTGATCGGCCATCATGCGCCGCAGGCGACGCTGTTCGACTCGGCGAACAATGATGACGAGCGTGGCGGCGCCCTCGTGGTCGAGCACCTGCTGTCCCAGGGCTACAAGCGCCCCGCCATGATCACCCTGCGCCGGGCCGATCTGGGCCAGGCCGATGTTTCCCAGCGCCGCGAGGCCGGCTTCATCGCGGCCATGCGCGCAGCCGGTTTCGAGGGCAGTGCGATCCGCATCGCGCCTGCGGCTGATGATATCGACAATGTCACGGCCACGGTGCGCCTGCTGCTCGAAGGGCCAAACCCGCCCGACGCCATCTTCGGCTGGGCCGACTACTACGCGCTCGAAGTGCTGAGTGCGGTGCGCTCGCTTGGCCTGCGCGTGCCCGAGGATGTCGGCGTCATCGGCTACGACAATTCCCCGCCCTGCGCCTATACGCAGAACGATCTTACCAGCATCGACCAGTCGGGCAGGGAGATCGGCCGCAACGCGGCGCGCCTGCTGCTGGAGCGTATCGCGGGCCGGACGACGGCCGAGCATTTCGTGGTGCAGCCGCAGGTGGTCGCCCGCAGGAGCACGGCTCGCCGACCGGATTGATTTCAGCCCAATTCCTCGGCTAGCAGGTCGAAGACCAGCCTGATGCGCCGGCTGGTATGGAGTTCGCGGTGCACCGCCAGCCAGATCGGCACGTCGAGCGGGGCCAGGTCGGGTAGTACGGGTTCGACACCCGCTGCGCCCTCGGCGACGTCGCGGAACATGACGCCGATGCCCAACCCCTGGCGGATCATTTCCCAGGCCGTGACGACGCTGCCCGTGGTCCATCTGAAATTGCGGCGCGTGATCGGTACGCCGCGGGCATTGAGCTCGGCGACAAGCCCGTCAGCTTCGGAATAGCCGATGAAATTTGCCGCCGAGAGATCAGCGCCCGAACGCGGACGGCCGTGGCTGTCGAGATAGAGGCTGGCACCATAGAGATGCGCCGTGGTGCCGCGGCAGCGCCGGGCGATGAGATCGGGCTGCTCGGGCCGCACATGCCGGATGGCGATGTCGGCCTCGCGCCGCATCAGGTCGCGCACATCGTTGGCGGCCACGACATCCACCTCGATGCCCGGCGCGATGGCGTGCAACCGCTTCAGGATCGGCGGCAAAGTATGGGCCGCCACGACGTCGCTGGCGGTGATGCGCACCAGGCCCTCGATGGCCTGTGACTGGCCCGAGGCGATGATCGGCAGGCGCTCGGCGACCTCGCCCATCGGGCGGGCGGATTCGAACAGTTCCTGCCCCGCCCGGGTCAGCACCAGCGAGCGGCCAACCCGCTCGAACAGCAGCACGCCCAGTTCCTGCTCCAGCGCCGCCACCTGCCGCCCCAAAGTGGGCTGCGTCAGCCCTAGACTGCGCGCGGCACCCGATAGCGAGCCCGTTTCGACCGTGGCGAGAAAGGCGCGGAGATGGTTCCAGTCCGGCTGTTTCATACGGATATGTATATCGCTCGAACAAAATTCTGCAATTTTGTTGCAAGCGGCGGCTTGGTATCGTCATCGCGAACAGATGAGGCAGGTCATGGGCGAAGACAGATTCTGGGACAAGATGGCCGACAGCTATGCGCGGCAGCCAATTGCCGACGAAGCCGCCTACCAGACCAAGTTGCAGGTGACGCGCGGCTATCTGCGGCCGGATATGGAAGTACTGGAATTCGGCTGTGGCACAGGCGGCACGGCGATCATCCACGCGCCGCATGTGCGGCACATCAGGGCCATCGACTTCTCCGAAGCCATGCTGACCATTGCGCGGGGCAAGGCGGCATCGGCGGGGGTGGAGAATGTGACCTTCGAGCGCGCCGACATCTCCAGCTTCGTCGCGCCCGATGGCAGCTTCGATATGATCCTGGGAATGAGCATATTGCACCTGCTGGCCGACAAGGATGCGGTCATCGCCAAGGTGTTCCGCCTGCTCAAGCCAGGCGGCCTCTTCATCAGCAGCACGACCTGCCTGGGGGACACGATGGGTCTGTTCAAGCTCATCGCCCCGATCGGCAAGGCGCTGGGCCTGCTGCCGCAGCTTGACGTGATGACCACGGCGGACCTGGTGCGGAGCCTGAACGGCGCCGGATTTTCCATCGAGCACCAATGGCAGCCGGGCATGGGGAAAGCGGTATTCATCGTCGCGCGGGCTGGTGCGGCGCCAGCGACGCTTCCGGCCAGCATGGACCAACACACAGCCTGACCAGGCTTAACTAGCTGAAAGATAGTGCGTTTTCCCCTCGTGGACTGAGGTTGCTTTAATCATACTTTTTGCTATTTACATATAATAGTACTTTATGTAGCGTCCTCTCATCGTCGCAGGTGAACACGCCGCGACGTCCACATTGGGAGGACATCGTGACCATCATTTCCAAGCTCGCCATCGCGGCGAGCCTCGCTACCGCTTTGACTTCCGTCAGCATTGCCCAGGAAAACCTGCAGGGCCTGACCGTCGGTTTCAGCCAGATCGGCTCGGAATCCGGCTGGCGCGCCGCCGAAACCTCGGTGACCAAGCAGCAGGCCGAAGCCCTTGGCGTCGATCTCAAATTCGCCGACGCGCAGCAGAAGCAGGAAAACCAGATCAAGGCGATCCGCGGCTTCATCGCCCAGGGCGTCGATGCCATCCTGGTGGCGCCCGTCGTTGCCACCGGCTGGGATGACGTGCTGGCCGAAGCCAAGGAAGCCGAAATCCCCGTCCTGCTGCTCGACCGCGGCGTCGATGCGCCGGACGATCTCTATCTGACCGCCGTCATGTCCGATCAGATTCTCGAAGGCCGCGTGGCCGGAGATTGGCTGGTGGGTGAAGTGGGCGACGCCGACTGCAGGGTCGTGGAACTCCAGGGCACCGTGGGCTCGACCCCGGCCATCGACCGCAAGGCAGGCTTCGAGCAAGCCATTGCCGGCCATGACAACATCACCATCGTCCGCAGCCAGACCGGCGACTTTACCCGCGCCAAGGGCAAGGAAGTGATGGAGGGCTTCATCAAGGCCGAAAATGGCGGCGCCGATATCTGCGCGGTTTATGCCCACAATGACGACATGGCGGTGGGTGCCATCCAGGCCATCAAGGATGCCGGCCTCAAGCCCGGCACCGACATCAAGGTGGCCTCCATCGACGGCGTGCCCGATATCTTCGCGGCCATGGCGGCCGGCGAGGCCAATGCCACGGTGGAACTGACCCCTGATATGGCCGGCCCAGCCTTCGCCGCGCTCTCGACCTACCTCGCCGACGGTACGGAGCCTGAAAAGCTTATCATCACCGAATCCAAGCTCTATACGCCGGCCGACGATCCGCAGGGCGAATATGACCGCCGCAAGGATTTGGGCTACTAATCGATGTGAACAGGGTTCCGCCGGTCGACCGGCGGAACCACTTCCGCGACAATGCCGGAACGGCGGCGGGGACGACCGGGGGAGACTCGCATGGCAGACGGCGACTACGTGCTTGAAGCGCGCGGTGTCCTCAAGATTTTCGGCAACCATATTGCCCTCGACAATGTCGATTTCGGGCTCCGCTCCGGCGAGGTGCATGCCCTGCTCGGCGAAAACGGCGCCGGCAAATCCACGCTCATCAAGATTCTGACCGGTGCCTACCAGCCCGATGGCGGCAGCGTCCATGTCGATGGCATTGAAGTGTCGCTTGACAATCCCCTGCATGCCCAGACCTTCGGCATCGGCACGGTCTACCAGGAGGTCAATCTCCTGCCCAACCGATCGGTGGCCGAGAATCTGTTTCTGGGGCACCAGCCACGCCGCTTCGGTTTCGTCGATTTCCGCAGGATGGAGGCCGATGCCCGCATATTGCTGGCCCACTATGACCTGCATATCGATCCGTCGAGCGAATTGGGCACGCATTCCGTCGCGGTGCAGCAGATCGTCGCCATCGCCCGCGCCGTGCAACTGTCAGGCAAGGTGCTGATCCTCGACGAGCCCACCGCGAGCCTCGACCGCAATGAGGTCGAGCGCCTGTTCGACGTAGTCCGCGGCCTCAAGGCCGGGGGCCTCGCCATTATCTTCATCACCCATTTCCTCGACCAGGTCTTCGCCATTGCCGACCGGGTGACCGTGCTGCGCAATGGCCGGCTGATCGAGACCCGCCCGCTCGATGCCCTGAGCCGCACCGACGTGGTCCGTCTCATGCTGGGCAAGGACATCGCCTTTTCCGGCGCCACCGATGTCGAGCCAAGCGAAACGCCGGACGAAGTCCTGCTCGATTTCAAGGGCTACGGCCGCAAGCGCAGCGTGCTGCCATTCGATCTGACCATCCACAAGGGCGAAGTGATCGGCGTCGCCGGCCTGCTCGGTTCGGGTCGCACCGAAGTGGCGCGCATCATGTTTGGCGCCGACCCGGCCGATCAGGGCGAGGTGACCGTCAATGGCAAGCCGACAAGCCTGCGCAGCACCAGCGATGCGATCAGGCACGGCTTCGGCTTCTGTCCGGAGGACCGCAAGGCCGAGGGCATATTGGGCGACCTCAGCGTGCGCGAAAATATTGTCATCGCGTTGCAGGGCAAGCTGGGTTGGTTCAAGGCGCTCAACCGCGACGAACAGCTCGAAATCGCCGGCCGGTTCGGTGAGGCCATGGATATCCGCGCCGCCTCGCTCGACATGCCGGTCAAGCTCCTCTCGGGCGGCAACCAGCAGAAGGTGATCCTGTCGCGCTGGCTGGCCACCGACCCGGCCTTCCTCATTCTCGATGAACCGACGCGGGGCATCGATGTCGGTGCCCATGCCGAAATCGTCCGCACCATCAATCGCCTGCGCGAAGATGGCATGGCCATGCTGGTCATCTCCTCGGAGCTCGACGAGGTCGTTGCCTATAGCTCGCGCATCGTGGTGATGCGCGACCGCGAAATGGTCGCCGAACTGCGCGGCAGGAACATCAACCCCGGAGTGATCGTGCAGGCCATCGCCAACAATACCGACGAGGCCGTCGCATGAAGCGGCTTCACCTCGAACGCCTCGCCAATCCGCAATTGCTGGCGCTGGTCGCTGTCCTGCTCATCAACTGGCTGCTGTTTCCCAATTTCTTCCGCATCACCTGGCAGGACGGGCGCCTGTTCGGCAGCGTCATCGACGTGCTCAATCGCGGCGCCCCGGTGGCCATCCTGGCCATCGGCATGACCGCGGTCATCGCCACCAAGGGCGTCGACCTGTCGGTTGGCGCCATCATGGCGGTTTGCGGCGCGGTTGCGGCGACCATGGTCGTGGCGGGCTACCCCACGCCGGTCGCCGTGATTGCCGCGCTCGCGGTGGGCCTAGCCTGCGGGTTGTGGAACGGGTTCCTGGTGGCCGTGCTCGACATCCAGCCCATCGTGGCGACACTGGTGCTGATGGTGGCGGGGCGCGGCATCGCCCAGCTCATCACGGAGGGCTATATCGTCACCTTCAACGATCCGGCACTGATCTTCATCGGCACCGGCTCCTTCCTCGGCTTTCCCATGGCCGCTGTCATCGCGCTGGTGCTGATGCTGCTGGTGACCTTGCTGGTGCGGCGCACCGCCATCGGGCTCTTCATCCAGGCCATCGGCGTCAACCGGGCCGCCGCTTCCCTGGCGGGCATCCATAGCCGCATGTTGCTGGTGCTGGTCTACGCGCTTTCCGGCTTCTGCGCCGCCATTGCCGGCATCATCGTCGCCGCCGATATCAGGGGCGCCGATGCCAACAATTCCGGCCTCTGGCTCGAACTCGACGCCATCCTCGCCGTGGTCATCGGCGGCACCTCGCTGTTGGGCGGCAAGTTTTCCATCCCCCTGGCCGTGGTTGGTGCCCTCATCATCCAGGCCATGAATACCGGCATCCTGGTCTCGGGCTTCCCGCCCGAATTCAATCTCATCGTCAAGGCGGGGATGATCATCCTCATCCTGATGCTGCAATCGCCCCTGGTCGGCACCGTGATGGGTTTCTTCAAACGCGATACCAGGCAGGCGGCCCCGAAATGAAACGCAGTCTTCGCCCGCTGGCCGCCACCGCCGTCATCTTCCTCATCGCCTATGCGCTCAGCGTCGCGCAGTTTCCCGGCATGCTCTCGACGCGGGTGCTGGGAAATTTCCTCACCGACAATGCCTTTCTGGGCATTGCCGCTGTGGGCATGACCTTCGTCATCATTTCCGGCGGCATCGATCTGTCGGTGGGCGCGGTGATCGGCTTCACTGGCGTCCTCGTCGCCGTGCTCATTTCCTGGCTGGGCTTCCATCCGCTGGCCGCCTTCGCCATCGCGCTGGGCGTGGCGGCCCTGTTCGGCGCGGCCATGGGCGTCACCATCCATTATCTGCAGGTGCCCAGTTTCATCGTCACCCTGGCCGGCATGTTCCTGGCGCGGGGCGGCGCTTCGGTCATCACCCAGGATTCGGTTCCAATCAATCACGACTTCTATAGCGCCATTTCCGACCTCATCATCCGCCTGCCGGGTGGCGGCCGGCTGAGCTTCATCGGGCTGTTGATGGTTGCCGTCTTCCTGTTTGGCGCGCTGCTGGCGCATCGCACGCGGTTCGGCTCCTACGTCTATGCGCTGGGCGGTAATCCTGTCTCGGCCTCGCTGATGGGCGTACCGGTGGCCCGCACCACGATCCAGATCTACATGCTGTCGAGCACCCTGGCCGCCTTGGCGGGAATCGTCTTTTCGCTTTACACCTCGGCCGGCTATCCGCTGGCGGCGGTGGGCGTGGAGCTCGACGCGATCAGCGCCGTGGTCATCGGGGGCACGCTGCTGACCGGGGGCTATGGCTTTGTGCTGGGCACGTTCGTCGGCGTCATGCTGCTGGGCCTGGTGCAGACCTACATCATCTTCGACGGCACCTTGTCGAGCTGGTGGACCAAGATCGTGATTGGCGTGCTGCTGTTCTTGTTCATCGTGCTGCAACGCGTCATATTCGCCGCCTCTGCACCCCGGGAAGAGCAGCCCGAGAAAGTCTAGCATGATCGAAGCAGGCAGCCTTATTCGCTCGCTATCCGGGCGACCCGCTGCACGGAATTTCCACACCTTCGTCATCAACGAAATCGGCCACGGCATCGTCACGGGCAAGTTTCCGGTCGGCTCCATCCTCGCCAGCGATGCTGTCATGATGGAAACCTATGGCGTGTCCCGCACCGTGCTACGCGAGGCGCTCAAGACGCTCGAAGCCAAGGGCCTGGTGGAGGCGCGACCCAAGGTGGGCACCCGCGTGTCCCCGCCCAGCCGCTGGAGCTTCTTCGATCCGCAGGTTCTGTCCTGGCATTTCTATGCCGAGCCCGATCGGCAATTCTATCAGAGCCTGTTCGATGTGCGCCGCGCGCTGGCAAGCCGCGCTGCCGCTTTGGCGGCCCAGCGGCGCACCGCCGAGAATATCCGCGTCATGAAATACTGGCTGCACCAGATGGAATCGGTCGGCGGGGACCTCGAGAACCACGGCATAGCCGCGCTCGAAATCCACCGCACCATTGCCGAGACCTCGGGCAATGCCCTGCTGCGCTCGGTGACCGGCATTGTCGAACTCACCCTGGCCCTGGCGCTCAAGCAGTGCCAGATCGCCGGGGCAGGGGACTATCTGGGCGCGACGCACCGGGCGCTGACGCGGCTGGTCACCGCCATTGGCGACGCCGACACCGTGGCGGCCACTGAGGGTGTCGCCGAAGCCATCGATCTCGACGAGGCCCAGGTCATGGCTTTGCTGCCGTAACCCGCTGCGCCCGCGCCATTGCCAGCGTCCCCGATCTGAGGTCAACTTGCAGCAAGCAACGCCGGAAAGAACCGGCGGATCGGAGGGGTTTAGAGGTGCGAGGAGAAATCCAGCGCCATTTCTGGCTGGCTTTGCTGGCCATGTTTGCCATTGCCGGCGTGGCCTTGGGCTTCTGGTGGCTCACCTATGTCAGGCAGATGGGCGAGCTGGAGCGGCAGGTGGGGGACCGCCTGACGCTCAACGTGCGCGCCGTCGAAAGCGAAATCGAACGGTTCCGCTACCTGTCCGGCGTCATCGGCCAGGATGGGCGCGTGGTCGACATGCTACAGCAACCGCAGGCCGCCGCCGTGGCGGAGACCAATGCCTATCTGCAGGCCGTGCGGGACATGTCGGGCGCCGACGAACTCTACGTCCTCGACCTGTCGGGCGAGACGCTGGCCGCCAGCAACTGGAACGAACCAGGCAGTTTCGTGGGCCACAACTATGCCTTCCGCCCCTATTTCGAAAACGCCATGGCGTCGGGCAGCGGCCGCTTCTATGCCGTTGGCGTGACCACAGGCAAGCCGGGCTACTTTCTCTCCAGCCGGATCGATGCCGCCAGCGGGCCGATCGGCGTTGTCGTGGCCAAGGTCGACATGGCGCCTCTGGCGCTCGCCTGGGCGGCGGCCGGGGAGATGAGCGCCATTGCCGACGGGGATGGCATCGTCTTCCTGTCCGGCGATCCGGGCTGGATGTATCGACCGCTGCAGGCGCTGCCGGTCGATACCGTGGAATTGCTGAAAGTGCAGCGCCGCTATGACGGTATCGACATCGGCAGAGCGGCCCCACTGGCGCCGGCCGCCGATACCGGCGGGGCCAGCCTGATCCTCAATGCCGGGGAGCGCCACCTGCTCGGTCGCCGCACTGTCGAGCCCGATGGCTGGCAGGTGCTGTCGGCCCTGCCGCTCGAACCGATGGAGCGTGAGGCGCGGTTGATCGGCGGGCTGGCCGCTTCGGTCGCGGTGCTGGCTCTTGGCGCCCTGGTCTTTTTCAACCAGCGCCGCCAGATCATCCGACTCAAGCTCGACCAGAATGCCGTGCTGGAGCGCCGCGTTGCCGAGCGCACCAGGGCGCTGGCCCATGAGGTGGAAGAGCGGCGGCGGACGGAAATGGAACTGCGCGCCACCCAGGAAAACCTGATCCACGCCGCCAAGCTCGCCGCTTTGGGTCGCATGTCGGCGGCCATCGTGCATGAGGTCAGCCAGCCGCTCTCGGCGCTCGACAATACGCTGGCGGCGGCGGACCTGCATGCGCAGCGCGATGCGCGCGACGAGGTGCATCGCAACCTGGGCAATGCGCGCAACCTGCTGCGGCGCATGCAGCGCACGGTCAAGCATTTGCGCACCTTCTCCTCCCGCCGCGATCCCGGTCCGCCCGAGGCGGTCAACCTGGCCGGGGTGATCGAGGCGGCGCTCGATATCGTGACGCCACAGGCGCGGAACGATGCCGTTCATATCGAAGCTGCCGTGGCGCCGGACCTGCCGCTGGTGGCCGGCAATGCGGTGCGGCTGGAACAGGTCTTCATCAACCTGCTGCTCAACGCCATCGAGGCCACTGCTTCGGCCGGGCACAATCAGGTGCAGGTGTCGGCGCGCCGAGGCGAAGCGGGACTGACCGTGGAGGTCGGCGATACCGGCCCCGGCATTCCCGAAGGCGTGCGCGAGCGGCTGTTCGAGCCCTTCTTCACCACCAAGAGCACCGGCGAAAGCCTGGGGTTGGGCCTCTCCATCACGCGTACGCTGCTGGAGGAATTCGGCGGCAGCCTGCGCTTCGAGCCGCGCGCCGGCGGCGGCACCATTGTCAGCGTCGCCCTGCCGCTCTACCAGCCGCAGCCGGCGCGCAAAGTGGCGGAGGCGGTATGAGCCGGGGCAGCATTGTCTTCATCGATGACGAGGCCGAGCTCTGCGCCGCCGCCGAGGCGTGGCTGGGCGTTTCCGGCTTCGCCGTCACCAGCTTCACCGCGCCGCAACAGGCGCTGGATCGCGTCGAGCCGGGCAATGTCGATTGCGTCGTGACCGATGTGCGCATGCCGGGCCTGTCGGGTATTGACGTGCTGCGCCATTTCCGGGCGATGGCACCCGATCTGCCGGTGGTCCTGCTGACCGGGCATGGCGATGTTGCCCTGGCGGTAGGCGCCATGCGTGACGGCGCGCATGACTTCATCGAAAAGCCCTATGATGCCGACCATCTCGTCGCCGTGCTGGACCGGGCCACCGAGCGGCGGCGGCTGGGGCGCGAACTCCATCGCTTGCGGCAGGCGGCGGGTGGGGCAGAGCTCGAGGACCGGCTGGTCGGCCTCGCCCCCGATATGGACAGCCTGCGCCAATCCATCCTGCAACTCGCCGATATCGATGTCGATGTGCTGATCAATGGCGAGACCGGCACCGGCAAGGAAGTGGTCGCGCGGGCGCTGCATGATTACGGCAGCCGTGCCAAGGGGCAGTTCGTCGCCATCAATTGCGCCGCCATTCCCGAAACCATCTTTGAAAGCGAGATGTTCGGCCATGCCAGTGGCGCCTTTACCGGCGCGGCCGGCGACCGCGTCGGCAAGCTCGACTTTGCCAGGGGCGGCACGGTGTTTCTCGACGAGATCGAATCCATGCCGCTGGCCTTGCAGGCCAAGGTGCTGCGCGCCATCCAGGAGCGCAGCATCGAGCCATTGGGCAGCAATGCGTCCCGCCCGATCGATGTGCGTTTCATTGCCGCCACCAAGGTTGATCTCAAGGCCGAAAGCGAAGCCGGCCGCTTCCGGGCCGATCTCTATTTCCGCCTCGCCACGGTCGAACTCGCCATCCCGCCTTTGCGCCAGCGGCGCGAGGATGTGCCGCTGCTGTTCAACCTCTTCGCCGCCAATGCTGCGCGGCGCTTCAAGCTGCCCGAAGCGACCATCCCGCCGCTGCCGGCCGGGCTTGCCGCGTCGGAT
Organism: Devosia ginsengisoli; assembly: GCF_024707105.1. Lineage (GTDB taxonomy): Bacteria > Pseudomonadota > Alphaproteobacteria > Rhizobiales > Devosiaceae > Devosia > Devosia ginsengisoli_A. The sequence goes on from NZ_JANQAJ010000005.1 coordinate 354,354, forward strand.
TGGCCGGGCAATGTGCGCGAACTCAAGGCCGTGGCCGAGCGCGCGGTGCTGGGCATGACGCGGCAGGGCGCAGTTCAGCAGAAGGCCCGGTCGCCCGAGACGCTGGCCGATCGTGTCGCCCGCTTCGAAGCCGCGGCCATCGAAGCAGCGCTGCAGGATGCCGGTGGCTCTACTGCCGAGGCGGCCGAACGGCTGGGCCTCGCCCGCCGCACGCTGAACGAGAAGATTGTCCGCTACGGGCTGCGCGCCACGGCCGAGCCTGTCCGGTAGCTGGCGGAAATCCGCCAGCGCTCCGGTTTTTCGAGCGGAATGCCGCCAAATTCACCAGCGTGTTGGTCCACCAGGCGCCTGAATTCCGGCGTCTGGCACGTTGGCATGGCGGTTGCAAGGACATGGCCGATCCCGTCGCGTGGAGGCGGCGGGGCATTGTTGCAGAACATGTTCAGGGAGGACTTTTCGCATGTCACTTCTTCTTACCCGCGGCGTCGCGGGTCTTGCCGCCGGCGCGCTGCTGGCCGTCAGCGGCAGCGCCGCTGTCAACGCGCAGGAATTCATCAACATCCTGACCGGCGGCACCTCCGGCGTCTATTACCCGCTCGGCGTTGCCCTGTCGGAAATCTATGCCGAGGAAATCGACGGCGCCCGCACCCAGGTGCAGGCCACCAAGGCTTCGGTCGAAAACTTGAACCTCTTGCAGCAGGGCAAGGGTGAACTCGCCTTCGCCCTCGGCGATTCCGTGCAGGCGGGCTGGGATGGCGTGGAGGAAGCCGGCTTCCCCGCGCCACTGACCGAGCTGCGCGCCATCGCGGCGATCTATCCCAACTACGTGCAGATCGTGGCCAGTGCCGAAAGCGGCATCACCACGCTCGAAGAACTGAAGGGTCGTTCGATCTCGGTCGGCGCCCCGGCCTCGGGCACCGAACTCAATGCCCGTGCCATCTTCGCCGCCGCCGGCATGAGCTATGACGATATGGGCAAGGTCGAATACCTGCCCTATGCGGAATCCGCCGAACTCATCAAGAACCGCCAGCTCGACTCGACCCTGCAGTCTTCCGGCCTCGGCGTCGCCTTCATCAAGGACCTGTCGGCGACCATGGATATCAACATCGTCGCCATCCCGGCCGAGACGGTCGAGAGCATCGGTGCACCCTATGTCGCTTCGATCATTCCCGCCGGCACCTATGACGGCCAGGACGCCGACGTCCCCACCGCCGCCATCGGCAATATCCTGGTCACCCATGCCGGCGTCAGCGACGAAACGGCCTACCAGATGACCAAGCTGCTGTTCGAAAATCTCGAGCGGCTGAAGGCCTCGCACTCGGCCGCCGCTGCCATCGATCCGGCCAAGGCCCTCGAAGGCCTGTCGATCCCGCTGCATCCAGGCGCCGAGCGCTACTACAAGGAAGCGGGCCTGCTCTAGGTTCCGATGCGTCCGGGGCCCGGGGCTCCGGACGCGCCCTATCAGCCGAGTCCTGGGGAGGAAACTCGATGACGACAGTTCCGCCGACCACCATGGTGCCCGACAGCGCCGAAGAAGCCGTGGAGGGCCTGCCGCCGGGCTTCGGCCCGGGCCTCATGGGCCACATCGCCTTCGGCATCGCCGTAGCCTTCACACTGTTCCAGCTATGGACGGCCGCCTATGGCACGCTGCCCAGCCAGGTGGTGCGCGCCATGCATGTCGGCTTCCTGCTGCTGCTCGGCTTCGGGCTGATCGGCAACCTGGTGGCCAAGACGGTCTGGAGCCGCATTTTCTTCTGGACCCTGGCCGTGCTCGGTTTCCTCACCGGGATCTACAACTGGGTATTCTATGCCGACCTGCTCAAGCGCAGCAGCTTCCTGACACCACTCGACCTGGTAGCGGGCAGTGTTGTCGTCGTGCTGGTCTTCGAGGCGGCGCGGCGCCTGATGGGGCTGCCGCTGGCCATCATTTCCGGCATTTTCCTCGCCTACTGCTTCTTCGGCCAATACATGCCCGGCCCGTTCGTGCATCGTGGCTATGACTTCGCGCAGATCGTCGAGCATTTCGGCTTCGGCACGGAAGGCATTTACGGCACGCCGGTCTATGTTTCCTCGGCCTATATTTTTATCTTCGTGGTCTTTGCCGCCTTCCTCGAACGCGCCGGCATGATCCGCCTGTTCAACGATTTCGCGCTGGGCATGGTCGGCGGCTGGCGCGGCGGGCCGGCCCAGGTCTGCACATTGTCCTCGGCGCTGATGGGCACCATTTCGGGCTCCGGCATCGCCAATGTGGTGGCGAGCGGCCAGTTCACCATTCCGCTGATGAAGCGTTTCGGCTTCCGCTCCGCCTTTGCCGGCGGGGTCGAGGCAACCTCCTCCATGGGTGGCCAGATCATGCCGCCGATCATGGGGGCGGTGGCCTTTATCATGGCCGAGACGCTCGACGTGCCCTACAGCACCATCGTCATCGCCGCGCTAATCCCCGCCATGCTCTATTTTGCCACCTGCTTCTGGGTGGTCCACCTCGAGGCCGGCAAGGCCGGGCTGCGCGGCATGAGCAAGGCCGAATTGCCCAATCCCTGGCATGCCGTGCGCGATCACTGGCCGCTGGTGCTGCCATTGGCGGCTCTGGTCTACCTGCTGTTTGCCGGCTACACGCCGATCTTCGCCGGCACGATGGGCCTGGCCCTGGTCGTGGTGCTGATCCTGGGCACGCCGCTGGCCGCCGCCATCGGGCCGCGCGTGTTCCGCTATGTGTTCTGGATTGCGCTGGGCCTGGCCTCGGCCGCCTTCCTGCGCTTTGGCGTCAACCTGCTGATGATCGTCATCGCGGCATTGGTGCTGGCCTGTGTCTTCGTCAATGGCGGGCGCGAGACCCTGCTCATCGTGCGCGACTCCCTGGCCGAGGAGCCCGCAATGCGCTGCCGGTCGGCGTTGCCTGCGCTGTCGTCGGCATCGTCATCGGCACGCTGACCCTGACCGGCATCGCCTCGACCTTCATCGGCGCCATCATCGCCATCGGCGAGAATAACCTGTTCCTGTCGCTGGTGCTGACCATGTGCACCTGCCTTGTGCTGGGCATGGGCATTCCCACCATTCCCAACTATATCATCACCTCGTCACTGGCCGGGCCGGCTTTGCTGGAACTGGGCGTGCCGCTGCTGGTCAGCCATATGTTCGTCTTCTATTTCGGCATCATGGCGGACCTGACCCCGCCCGTGGCCTTGGCCTGTTTCGCGGCGGCCCCCATGGCCAAGACGTCGGGGCTCAAGATCTCCATCCAGGCCACCAAGCTGGCTGCCGCTGGCTTCATCGTGCCCTTCATGGCGGTCTATACGCCGTCGCTGATGTTGCAGGATGGCGGAGCCATCGCCGCCCAGTTCGGCTATCCGGTGGAAGTCGTCTACATCGTCTTCAAGACGGTGCTGGCCATTGGCCTGCTGGGCGTGGCCGTAGTCGGCTATCTCTTCGGGCCGGCCAACTGGCTCGAGCGTATCGCGGCCTTTGCCATTGGCGTTCTGCTGATGCTGGCTTTGCCGCTGACCGACGAGGCCGGCTTCGTGCTTGCGCTATTGCTGATCGGCCAGCACTGGTGGCGCATGCGGCGGCCCGCTTTGGGGGCGGCGTCCTGATGTTGTGCATCGCAGCGGCCGGCGTGGTGACCGCGCTGGCCGCGACCAGCTTCACCCTGAGCTGGACCCACTCGGTGGAACACACCCAATGGCGGGAAAGCTGGGTGATAGAGGAGAACCGGCTGCAACTGGTGGAAGCCAGCGTGGAAGGGTCAGGGGCGGGCATTGCCGTCCCGCCCGACGCGACATGGGCCGATGGGCGCTGGACCTACACGCCCGACCTGCCACCGCTGTCCAACCTGAACCTGGCCGCGTCAGGCATGACCCCCAGCCCATGGACCCTGTGCACACCAGGCAACGAATGCCTGACGCTGGGCGCCGAGCCGGCCGCCACCATAAGGCTCTGGGCCGCCGAAACCTGCGACTGATGCCATAGCTACACAATGATCGGGAAATTTTGGAGCGGGTGAAGGGAATCGAACCCTCGTCGTAAGCTTGGGAAGCTTCTGCTCTACCATTGAGCTACACCCGCGACCGGCCACTAGATGCGTGAAATCCTTCGAGGCGTCAAGGCATGGCGATTAACAGTCGCATAACTGCTGTCGCCCTATGCTTCCGGCAAATCCGGGGGCGGATATGCGCGTATTGATTGTTGACGACAGCCGGTCGAGCCTTGCCATGATCGGCACGATCATCAAGGCGGCGACCAATGCGGATATCGACTCCTGCCTGTCGCCGCGCGAAGCGCTCGAGCGCAGCGAGACTACACAATACGATCTGGTCCTGGTCGACCACATCATGCCCGAAATGGACGGCGTGCAATTCACCAGCGCTTTGCGGGCGCGCGAGGCCTACCGGCTGGTGCCCATCATCATGGTCACCTCGGACATGGACCGCAACACGCGCATCGAGGCGATCAGGGCCGGCGCGACCGATTTCGTCAACAAGCCGTTCGACCCTACCGAATTGCAGGCGCGCGTCGCCAACCTGCTGACCCTGCGCACTGCCCAGGTCGAACTGGCCGACCGCGCCAACTGGCTGGCGCGCGAGGTCGAGCTGGCCACGGCGCACCTTGTTGGCGCGCGAGGAAGAAATCATCTGGCGGCTGGCCCGCGCCATCGAATATCGCGACGGCGACACCGGCGAGCATGTCTCGCGCGTGGCCCAGATCAGCCAGCTCATCGCCAGTGGTATCGGGCTCAGCCCGCAACGCTGCCGCATGATCTATCTGGCGGCGCCCCTGCACGATATCGGCAAGATCGGCATTGCCGATGCCATATTGGGCAAGCCCGGCAAGCTGACGCCGGAAGAGTTCAGCATCATGCGCGAGCATGTGACTATCGGCGCCCGCATTCTCGAAAACGGTTCGTCCGAACTGATCCGCACCGCCGAACTGATCGCCCAGAGCCATCACGAGCGCTGGGACGGCGCGGGTTATCCCGACAGGCTGTCGGGCACCGACATTCCGATCGAAGCCCGCGTCGTCGCCATTGCCGACGTCTTCGACGCCCTGTGCTCGGAACGGCCCTACAAGGCGGCCTGGCCCATCGACAAGGCTTATGCCGAAATCGTCGCCTGCAGCGGCACGCATTTCGACCCAGCCTGCGTTGCCGCCTTCTGCGCCAAGTGGCCCGAGATCGAAGCCATCATGGGTGGCACGCAGGCCGAGGCCGTCGGCCTCTAGGCGTTCAGCTCCGTCATTGCCATCGCGACCCGACGCCTGCAGGCAGTGCTGCGCTACGTGCGTCAGTTGGTGATGACGAATGGGGGGCAGTCGCGAGTTCTCGGTTGGGCAGAAACAGCCATACAAGAACAGCGGCCCGGATCACGCCGTTCCGCGCGGCATGATACTGCGCAATATTGCAAGTATTACTTGAATCGAGATTCACATCCGACTCACCGCGCTGAATCGAAGACTCATGACACCAGAGTCATGATTCACTGGATTCACTGATCAGGCTTCCATGACTCTGAATCAAGAGAGCAATACTTATTTGCCAATCGAAATAAAGATTTGATTGGCGAAAGTAGGCTAAAGTAAGACAGCTTTAATCAACTGCGCTTACCTTCTGTAATGCATCGGATGGGAATACGATGCGTGTAGTCGAAGTCAACGGAAACGTAAGATCACGCCTTAAGAAACTGGTAATATGACTGGTTTCCCGCGGCCGTGATCCCCATCCCCGCGGTATAAAGTCATGTATTGCTTCCTGTGCTCCACGACTCGGTCATTGCCGTGACCAGAGGTAGTGTCCACGTCGTCAAAATTTCCGGTGATGCCGGATTGCGCGCAGCGCAGGATATAGCCGCGTCGCTAAGCGAGGCGCTTGCCGGCCATGACAAGGTTGCCATCGCCACCGAGGCGATATCAGGCGCCGATATCACCACCATTCAGCTTCTGCTGGCCGCCCGCAAACAGGCTCTGGCCTCTGGAAAGTCGCTGTCGCTTGCGGCGCCGCCGACCGGCGTGCTGCGCGATCTGCTGATCCAGAGCGGGTGTCTCTCTGCCGATGGCCGACCGCTTACGCAAGACGGCGACTTCTGGACACCAGCCAAGGGCAAGGCAGCATGACAAAGACTATCCTGACCATCGACGATTCAGCATCCATCCGCCAGATGGTGGTGATGACGCTGTCCGGTGCCGGGCTCGATGTCATCGAGGCCATCAACGGCGCCGATGGCTACACCAAGGCCACCAGCCAGACGGTCCATGCCGTCATCACCGACCTCAACATGCCGGTCATGAACGGCATCGAATTTATCAGAAAATACCGCCAGCACCCGTCCAGCAAGGGTGTGCCGATCATCCTGCTGACCACCGAGTCCGACGAAGAGCTCAAGCGCCAGGCCAAGGAAGCCGGTGCCACCGGCTGGATCGTCAAGCCCTTCAAGCAGGACCAGTTGTTGGCCGTCATCAAGAAGGTCACCGGCGCATGAGCTTCCCCGATCCGTCAGAGACATTCCGCCAGGAAGCCCGCGAGCTGCTCGAACAGCTCGAACTGGGCCTGCTCGACCTGGAGCAGAACCCGGCCAATGACGACCTGATCAATTCCACCTTCCGGGCGCTGCACACCATCAAGGGCTCCGGCGCCATGTTCGGCTTCACCGCCGTCGCCGCCTTCGTGCATGAATTCGAGACGGCTTTCGACCAGGTGCGCAAGGGGCATAGCCCCGCCACCTCGGAACTGATCGCCGTGGCGCTTGACGCCAAGGATCATATCCACAAGCTGATCGAACAGCCCGACGCGCCTCAGGCCGGCGGCGAAGGCATTCTCGAAGCCCTGCGTATCGTCCTCACGGCAGCCGATATCGAAGCCGCCGCGCCGGTCGAGGTTGAAACACCGGAGCCGGTCGCCGCGCCGGCTACGGCCGCAAATGGTCGCTGGCGTATCCGCTTCCGCCTGCCGGGCGATGCGCTGGTCTATGGCACCAATCCGCTGCTGCTGCTCGACGAAATCAAGGCTATCGGCCCCTGCACCATCGTGGCGCTGACCGATACCATTCCGCCGCTCGACGTGATCGACCCCGAAGTGCCCTATATGGGCTGGCAGGTCGATCTCACGGCCGACGATCCGCGCGCCGCCATCGACGACGTCTTCCTGTTCCTCAAGGACGGCATGGAATTGTCGGTGGAGCCGCTGGAGGCGGAGGCCGTTGCGGTCCAACCCGAGCCCGAGCCTGAACCTGCGCCCGTGGCGACGCCCGCCAAACCGGGCAAGGCGCCGAAGGCCGCCAAATCGGTCGAGAAGGAAGCGCCGGCCAATGCCGAGCGCGCGGCATCCTCCTCCATGCGCGTTGATGCCGAACGGCTCGACGAACTCATGGATCGGGTCGGCGAACTGGTCATCGCCCAGGCGCGCCTGACCCAGATCGCCGCCATGAGCAGCGACGGCAATCTCAAGACCATTGCCGAAGAACTCGAACGCCTGAGCTCGGGCCTGCGCGACACCACGATGGGCATCCGCATGGTGCCCATCGGCACCCTGTTCAGCCGCTTCCGCCGCCTGATCCACGACCTCAGCCGCGATCTCGGCAAGGAGATCGACTTCATCACCTCGGGCGAAGACACCGAACTCGACAAGACCATGATCGAGCGCCTGGCCGATCCGCTGGTCCACCTGATCCGCAATTCGGTCGACCATGGCCTCGAACCGGCCGAAAAGCGCCTCGCCGCCGGCAAGCCTGCCAAGGGCACGGTGCGACTTTCGGCCGTCTATGCCGGTGCCGAAGTCGCCATTTCGGTCACCGATGACGGGGCAGGGCTCAACGCGGACCGTATCCGCGCCAAGGCCGAGGAAGCGGGCCTGCTCGCCCCCGATGCCAAGATCGCCGACCAGGATCTCTGGCAGATGATCTTCGCCCCCGGTTTCTCCACCGCCAAGGAAGTCACCTCCCTGTCGGGCCGCGGTGTCGGTATGGACGTGGTCAAGCGCATCATAGACGGGCTGCGCGGCAGCATCGATGTCGCTACCACGCCGGGCAGCGGCTCGACCATGACCCTGCGCCTGCCGCTCACGCTGGCTATCATCGACGGCATGCTCGTGCGGGTCGGCAATGGCCGCTACACCATCCCGCTCGCGGCGGTCGAGGAATGCGTCGAACTGCCCGAGGGCATCGAAGCCAATGCCCGTGGCCGCAACTTCCTCGATATCCGCGGCAGCCTCGTACCCTTCCTGCGCCTGCGCGAAGTGTTCGGCACCAAAGCCCCGGCCGAGCCGCACCAGAAGGTGGTGATCGTCTCCTCCGGCGAGGGCCGCGTCGGCCTCGTGGTCGATCAGATCATTGGCAACAACCAGACAGTCATCAAGCAACTGAGCAAGCTCCACTCTTCCATCAAGTCGTTCTCCGGGGCGACGATACTGGGCGACGGCACGGTCGCGCTCATCCTCGATACCGCCCACCTGGTCCAGTTCGGCCAGGGCTATGTCGACCAGGGGAGGGCAGCATGAGCACCACCGAAACCGGCTCCATGAAGGCGCTGACATTGCGCCTGCAGGACGAACTGTTCGCCATCGAGGCGGGCAGCGTGCGCGAAATCCTCGATCTCGTGCCGATCACCGAAGTGCCCAATGCCTCGCCCTTCGTCAGCGGCCTCATCAATGTGCGCGGCCGCGTCGTGCCGCTCGCCGATCTGCGCGTGATGTTCGGCATGGACCGGCCCGAGCCGGACGAGGACACCCGCATCGTGGTGATGGAAGTCGATATCGACGGCGAACCCACCGTGGCCGGCATTCTCGCCGACAAGGTCCACGACGTCACCGATATCGAAGCCGCCTCCATCGAGGAGGCTCCCAGGGTCGGCATGCGCTGGCGGCCGGAATTCATCCGCGGCATCGGCAAGCGCAACGGCGGCTTCATCATCATCCCCGATCTGGGGCGAATTTTCGAGACACAGGGCGCCAGAACCGCGTCCCCGGCAGCATCAGAAGAAAGGTCTGCAACGTGAGACTGACAATCAAAACCAAACTGGCGGCGGTGTTCACCGTGGTCGTGGCCCTTTCGGGCGCCAGCATGTTCATCGCCCTGCAGAATCTCGGGCAACTCAATGACAACCTCGAGCACATCATCACCGGGCCGGCGGCGCGTTCCATCGCGCTCAAGGAAATGCAGGAAGATCTGACCGGACTGAGCAACAATCTGCGCGCCATGATCCTGAGCTCGAGCGCTGAAGAGCTTGCGGCGGACCAGCAGGCGCTGAGCGTTCTGTACGGCGAACTGCTTGCAGATGCCGAGGGCATGAGCGGCACGTTCACGGTGGAGGAATCCAACCGTGACATGGAAAGTTTTGTCACCGCTCTCGAACAGTATTGGGCGGTGTCCGTGCAGGTGCAGGACTACGCCAAGCTGAATTCCGATACGGTGGCCTTCGAAATCACCACCAGCGAAGGCAGCGCGTCCATCACGGCCCTGGAAGAAACCATGGGCAGCCTGATCGGCGCCCTTGGCCGTCGGCTGAATGCCGGGGACCTGTCGGCGGTGCCCGCCTATGACACCGCCAACGCCATGTTCCTCAAGGCCAGCGATGCCTTCCGGCAGCAGCGCAATATCCTGCTGGCCGACGGGAATCCTGCCAAACAGGACGAGTGGCTCAACGACTACCACACGGCCGTGGCCGATCTGGAAGGCGGATTCGCCCAGTTGGTTCGCATTGTCGGCCCTGCCGAAGCAGGCCTCGCCACCCAGGCACAGGCCGACTATCAGGCGATGATCGTCGCCATGAACAAGGCCGTCGATGTGGCGGTCCAGCGCTCGCAATATTACGCCGTGGAACTTGCCGATGGCGAGGGCGCAACGCTGCGCGCTGCCGCCGTCGATCTGCTCGAGACCATCGTCGAGCGCAACGACGCGCTGCTGCGCCAGGCGGCCGTGGACGCCGATGCACTCTACGAATCCAGCCGCATGCTGCTGATCGGCATCCTGGTCGGCTCGGTACTGATCGCGCTCATCGCCGCGCTCTGGATCGTCATCTCGATCTCGCGTGCCCTGACCAGCGCTGTCCGCCTCGCCAACGAGGTGGCCGATGGCAATCTCAGCGCCACCGTGGTCAGCAAGAGCGACGACGAGGTCGGCGACCTGATCAAGGCGCTCAATTCCATGACGCAGAAGCTGCGCGAAGTGGTGAGCGAAGTCACGGTCGCCACCCGCAATGTCGCGGCGGGCAGCCAGGAAATGTCGGCCACGGCCGAACAGTTGAGCCAGGGCGCGACCGAACAGGCCTCCTCGACCGAAGAGGCTTCGGCCTCGATGGAAGAAATGGCCTCGACCATCAAGCAGTCGGCCGACAATGCCAGCCAGACCGAGAAGATCGCCCGCCAGTCCGCGGCCGATGCCATCGCCTCGGGCGAAGCGGTGAACAATGCCGTGGAAGCCATGCAGACCATCGCCGAGAAGATCATTGTGGTGCAGGAAATCGCCCGGCAGACCGACCTGCTGGCCCTCAACGCGGCGGTCGAAGCGGCGCGCGCCGGCGAACATGGCCGCGGTTTTGCGGTCGTGGCCTCCGAAGTGCGCAAGCTCGCCGAACGCAGCCAGGCTGCCGCAGCGGAGATTTCCACACTGTCGGGAACGACCGTAAAGGCGGCCCAATCGGCCGGCGAAATGCTCGGCAAGCTGGTGCCCGATATCCAGCGCACGGCCGAACTGGTGGAGGAAATCTCCGCCGGCAGCCGCGAGCAGAATGCCGGTGCGGCCCAGATCAACACCGCCATCCAGCAGCTCGACAAGGTGACCCAGCAGAACACTTCGGCCGCCGAGGAAATGTCGGCGACATCAGAAGAGCTGGCCAGCCAGGCTGAACAGCTCCAGGCCGCCATCAGCTACTTCCGCATCGACGCCTCGTCGATCCCGGTCGCGGCGAACAAGAGCGAAGCCAAGGCCACCGGCGATCTCAAGCAGGCCATCCTGGCCAAGGCGCCGCATATGGCGCCGCGCAAGACCGGCGGGAAGGCCAAGGCCCCCAATTCGGGCGGCTTCGACCTCGATCTGGATGACGGGCACGACGAGCTCGACGGGGATTTCACCCGCCGCAGCGCCTGACCCGACAGCTATCTGCCCGGGCATCGGGACCGGCTCCTCTCCGGCCCCGATGCACCCCGAATATTCCAAGCGTCATTAGTCGACTCTGGAGGACCGCAGAAGCGTGCCCTCAAGCCAAGAAAGGCACGTTTATGCGTTTGACCATAAAGGTAAAACTGGCTGCGACATTCCTCGGGCTGGCACTCGAGCGCATGGTCTCCAAGCTGCGCGACGTCATCACCGAAGCCATTTCCTCCGCCAACAATGTCGCGGCGGGCAGCCAGGAAATGTCGGCCACGGCCGAACAGTTGAGCCAGGGCGCGACCGAACAGGCCTCCTCGACCGAAGAGGCTTCGGCCTCGATGGAAGAAATGGCTGCCACCATCAAGCAGTCGGCAGATAACGCTTCGCAAACCGAGAAGATCGCCCGTCAGTCCGCCGCAAACGCCATCGCCTCGGGCGAGGCCGTGGACAACGCGGTCGCGGCCATGCAAACCATCGCCGAAAAGATCATGGTGGTGCAGGAAATCGCCCGCCAGACCGACCTGCTGGCCCTCAACGCGGCGGTAGAAGCGGCGCGCGCCGGCGAACATGGCCGCGGTTTTGCGGTCGTGGCCTCCGAAGTGCGCAAGCTGGCGGAGCGCAGCCAGGCTGCCGCGGCCGAAATCTCGACGCTGTCGGGAACAACCGTAAAGGCGGCCCAATCAGCCGGCGAAATGCTCGGCAAGCTGGTGCCCGATATCCAGCGCACGGCCGAGTTGGTGGAGGAAATCTCCGCCGGCAGCCGCGAGCAGAATGCCGGTGCCGCGCAGATCAACACTGCTATCCAGCAGCTCGACAAGGTGACCCAGCAGAACACTTCGGCCGCCGAGGAAATGTCGGCGACATCAGAAGAGCTGGCCAGCCAGGCCGAACAGCTCCAGACCGCCATCAGCTACTTCCGCATCGACGCCAGCCCGACCAGCCAGGCCGCCGCCAAGGCCAAACCGGCTCGGGCTGGCCTGCGCGACGCGATCATGGCCAAAGCCCCCCATATGGGAGAGGCCAGGTCCGGCACGCGGAGCGGCAAGGGCGGTGGTTTCGATCTCGACCTCGATGATGGCCATGATGAACTCGACGGCGAATTCACCCGTCGCGGCGCGGCATAAGGAGAAGAACCATGGCCGAACGGGCTCAATACGTCACTCTCGGCGTGGCTGAGGAACTCTTCGCCGCCCCGGTGGAGAAGGTACAGGAAATCCTCGACATGCGGCCCATTGCGCGCCTGCCGCAGGCGCCCGAAACCCTGCTCGGCATGATCGACGTGCGCGGGCAGGGCATTCCGGTGGTCGACCTGCGCCTCACCCTCGGCCTGCCGCCGGCGCCGGACAATGAGAATACCCGTATTCTCGTCCTCTCTCTCGCCGGACGCGATGGCGACCTGCGGCTGGGCCTGCGGGCCGACCGGGTGTTCGAGGTGACCGTGCTCGACGACGACGACCTCGATCCGCCGCCTTCGGTCAGCGGCACCTGGGCCGGTCATTGCATTGCCGGCATCGGCCGGCGCAACGGACGGTTCGTCACCGTGCTCGATCTCGAGCGCCTGCTGGGTTCGTTCGAGGACACCGCCCGCGCTGCCTGAGCAAGCGGCATGCGACCACCCGGCCGCATGCCCCCTTCGCCCTGGAGATACTCCATTGCCCTTTTCCGCCCATCAGGCTGCCGCCCGCCTGGACCATGCCGACGACGACCACCTGTCCCCGCGCGATTTCAAGCGTATCGCTGACCTGATCAGCACGGAGGTGGGCATCAAGCTGCCGCCGACCAAGCGCCTGATGGTGGAAGGCCGCCTGCGCAAGCGTGTGCGCGCCCTGGGGCTGGCCAGCCTCGATCACTACGGCGCCTATCTGTTCCAGCGCGACGGTCTGGCCGCCGAACGCATCTACCTGATCAACGCCGTCACCACCAACAAGACCGATTTCTTTCGCGAACCCGAGCATTTCGACCTGCTCGAGCAGCGCCTGGTGCCTGACCTGATCGAATTGCGCCGCGGCGAACGCAAGCCGCTGCTCAAGATCTGGAGCGCTGCCAGCTCGACCGGCGCCGAAGCCTATACTCTGGCCATGGTTCTGGCCGATCTTCTGGCGCAACGGCAGGACTTCCGCTTCGCCATTCTCGGCACCGACATTTCCACTGCCGTGCTGGAACAGGGCGTGCGGGCCATCTATCCGACCGAACTGCTCGCGCCGGTGCCGCCGGCCAAGCAGCAGCGCTACCTGATGCATGCCCGCAAGCCCGGCATGCGGCCCGAAGTGCGCATCGTGCCCGAATTGCGCCGGCTGGTGCATTTCGCGCGGCTCAACCTGATGGATACCAGCTATCCCTTCGACCGCGACGTGGACGTGATCTTCCTGCGCAATGTGCTGATCTATTTCGACAAGGCCGACCAGGAAAAGGTGATCCTGCGGTTGGTCAGTCATTTGCGGCCCGGCGGTTATCTCATTCTTGGTCATTCTGAATCCATGATCGGCACCACGGTGACCATGCGCCAGGTTGCCCCCGCCGTATTCCAGAAGGCCTGAAAGCAAGACCATGCCTGCAACCCACCGCAAGATCCGTGTGCTCATCGTCGATGACAGCGCCTCGGTGCGCATGACGCTGAGCGAGATCATCGACGGTGACCCTGACCTCGAAGTCATGGCGACCGCGGCCGACCCCTATGTCGCGGTGGAGCGCATCCGGCAGGAAGTGCCCGATGTGATGTTCCTCGATATCGAGCTGCCGCGCATGGACGGGCTGACCTTCCTGCGCAAGATCATGAGCCAGCGGCCCATTCCGGTGGTGATCTGCTCGAGCCTGGCCGAGGCCGGTTCCGATACGCTGATGCAGGCGCTCGAAGCCGGCGCTGTCGATGTCGTGGCCAAGCCGCGCGTCGACACCACCCAGTTCCTGCAGGAATCGCGCATGCGCATCTGCGACGCCGCCAAGGCGGCCGCCCATGCCAAATTCCGCGGCGTGAAGAAGGCGCCGCCGCCGCCGATCAATGTCGAGGCCAAGCTCACCGCCGACGCGATCATTCCGCCTCTGTCGGAAGCACGGGCCGCCTCGCTGCGCGCCAAACAGCCGCAGACCGAGCCGATCATCTGCATCGGCGCCTCCACCGGCGGCACCGAAGCCTTGCGCGACGTGTTGGAAAAGCTGCCCGCCGACAGCCCCGCCATTGTCATCGTCCAGCACATGCCCGAAAAATTCACCGGGGCCTTTGCCCGCCGCCTCGACGGTCTCTGCGCCATCGCGGTCAAGGAAGCCGAGGATGGCGATGTGGTGCAGGCGGGCAGGGCGCTCATTGCCCCCGGCAACCAGCATATGGTGCTGCACCGCGCCGGCAGCCGCTACACGGTCAATATCGTGGACGGGCCGCATGTGTCCCGCCATCGCCCCTCGGTCGATGTGATGTTCCGCTCGGCCTCGCAAGTGGCGGGTCGCAATGCCATGGGCATCATCCTCACCGGCATGGGCGATGACGGCGCCAGGGGCCTGCTCGAAATGCGGCAGGCCGGCAGCCACACCATCGCGCAGGACGAAGAGAGTTGCGTGGTTTTCGGCATGCCCAAGGAAGCCATCCAGCGCAACGCCGCGGTCAAGATATTGCCGCTGAGCCGCGTCGCCACCGAAATCGAAACCTATGGCCGTAACGCCCAGCGCACGGGGACTTCACTATGAGCGCATTGGCGCAATCACTGCCGGCCAAAGCCGCCGATGCCACCGCCTTGCGGGCTGTCGGCGTGGCACTGGCCGCACCGCGCGAGCAGATCGAAAGCACTTTCGTCACCGTAGGCGCCCGCCTGACCGAAGGCGCGGCTATGCTCAACCGCGTCACCAAGGTGTTCGAGGCGCTGCCGGCCCAGTTGCAGAGCCCCGAACTGGTCGAAGCCTCGACGCGTCTCGCCGATGTCGGCAAGCAGGCCCAGACCATCTCGGCCCTGTTCGCCACCGAACAGGCCGACCTGACGCGGCTGGTCGAAGTGGTTCGCGCCGCCGACCATCCGATTTCCGAATTGCGCCGCACCGTCAAGATGATGGGCATCGTCGCCATCAATGCCCGCGTCGTGGCGGCCAGCGTGGTGGGCGATGGCGATGATTTCGACGTGTTCACCACCGATATCGCCAAGCTCTCGGAAAGCGCCAGCAGCACCATCCAGCAGTTCACCGCCGCCTATCGGCAGCTCACCGACGAGGTCGGCCAGGCCGCCCGCCAGCGCAGCCAGTTCGAGAATGCCCATGCCGATACGCTGAGCACCCTCGCCGCCGGCATGGACACCGCTTTGGCCGAGCTTGCGCGACAGCGCGCCATTTCCGTCGATGGCAGCGCCGAGACCGGCCGGGTCTCCCGCCAGATCGTCACCCGCATTGCCAGCGCCGTCATGGCCCTGCAGGTGGGCGACGCCACCCGCCAGCGCATCGAACATATCGAAAGCGGCATAGCGGCGCTTGTCGACCTGCTGGACGGCGGCGAGTTACCGGAAACCGACAGGCAGGCTGCCGCCTCGATCGTGGGCGGCCTGCAGGTTGCCCAGCTCTCCGCCGCGACCGCTGCTTTCGAAGGCGACGTGGTCGAGGCGGGTGACGCCCTGCGCGACCTCGCTGCCGATGCCCGCGCCATTACCGATCAGAGCCAGGCCATTTACGGCCAGGGCGACGAGGCCGGCGCCTCCTCGCTGGCCGCGCTGAGCAAGGCGGTACGCCATGCCGCTGTGGTCCTGCGCGATTGCGAGGCCGAGCGCAGCAAGCTGGAACTGGTGGCCGGCGCCGTATTGGGAACCGTCGGCGTGCTGCTGAGCCATGTCGAGGCCGTGCAGGAAATCGAGGCCAATATGCGCCTTGTCAGCCTCAATGCCGCAGTCAAATGCGCCCAGCTCGGCCCGCGCGGGGCCGCCCTCAACGTCATCGCCAGGCAATTGCGCGAACTGACCGGCGAGACGGTGAGCGCGGCCGAAGCCTCCATGGCCGGACTGCATGAAGCAGCCGGTCTCGCGAAGTCTTTCGGCGCTGCTGCCAATGGCGATGCGGCCGGCCGCGTCGGCCAGCTCGAACAGGAAGCGACGGCCGCGCTGGTCCTGCTGCAGGGTGTCGATGCCGCACTGGCCGAGGCCTTGGCGACGCTCAACCGCGATGGCCCCAATGTCATTGCCCTCCTGGGTACGGCAGCCGAGACCTTCGTCAGCCAGGCAGCAATTTCCGAAACCATGCGCGATCTCGAAATGCAGCTCGTAGCAGCATGTCCGCTGATGGCGTCGGCCACTCAGACGGAGTCGATTTCCGACATGTTGGCCGCTCACCGCGCTCGCTACACGATGGATGCCGAGCGCAAGATTCACGAGAAACTGTTCGGCGCCGACACGACAGCGCCGGCCGTCGAAGCGGCCACGGAGAGCGAAGACCTCGACGCGCTGTTCTTCTAGCCCGAATAGGGCCTGAAGTGCTTGGACAGCTTGAGCGTCTGCGCCTGGTAGTTAGAACCCAAGGCCGTGCCATAGAGCCGGTCCGGTGCTTCGGCCAGCCGCTCATAGATCAGCCTGCCGATTGTCTGGCCATGGCCCAGCAGGAAGGGCACTTCGCGGCTGCGCACTTCCAGCACGGCACGGCTGCCGCTGCCCCCGGCCGATGAATGGCCGAAGCCCGGATCGAAGAAGCCGGCATAGTGGACGCGGAATTCGCCCACCAGCGGATCGAAGGGCACCATTTCGGCGGCATGGGTCGGCGGCACATGCACCGCCTCATCGCTGACCAGGATGTAGAATTCGTCCGGATCGAGGATCAGCTCTTCCCGCCCGCGATTGACCAGCGGGTCCCAGAAATCCAGCACGTCGAGCGCAGCCTTCTTGTCCACATCCACCACCGCCGTATGGCGCTTGGAGCGGAATCCGATCAGCCCGTTGCGGCCCTCGCCCTTGAGATCGATGGAGAGCGCCACGCCCTCGCCGACCGGCACGTTATTGTCGAACACCAGCGTGTCGGAAGCGTGCAAGGCCTGATGCTCGGCAACCGTGAGCCGGTTATCGCCGGAACGGAACCGCATCTGGCTGAGCCGCGAGCCGGTGCGCACCAGCACCGGGAAGGTCCGCGGACTGACTTCGAGATAGAGCGGCCCCTTGTAGCCATTGGGCATCTGGTCGAAGCCCCGCGCCCGGTCGCCGATGACGCGGGTGAACACGTCCAGCCGCCCGGTGGAACTCTTGGGGTTGGCCGAGGCGCTGACCGCATCGGGCAGGTCGAGGCTTTCCTGCAAAGGCACCAGATAGACGCAGCCGCGCTCCAGCACGGCGCCACGCGTCAGGTCGATCTCATGCAGCTTGAGCGCCTCGATGCGCTCGGCCACCGAATGGCTGGGGCCGGGCAGGAAGCTGGAGCGCACGCGATAGGCCACGTCGCCGAGCCGCAGATCGAGGCTGGCCGGCTGCACCTGATCGACGTCGAACGGCCGTGCCGCGGCGATGCTGCCCTGCTTGTGCAGGCTCTCGATCAACCGCGCCGGAAAGACGCCCTGCGGCCAGGCCTGTTGCTTGTCCATGCTCTCGCGTCCCAGGAAACCGTGGCTACCCCTACCAATCCACGCAATTGACGCCAACAGGCAATTGGCCTTACATCACAACCCAGTGGTGATTTGGCCGGTCGCTTGCAGCCACTTAAAAGAAATCGCTAAAGACCGTCGTGGGAACCGGCCGCCCTTTTGGGTGCCGGTTTTTTGTTTTTGAAGGCGTGACCATGTCCCGAGATAAGAACCCCCTCCTCGATCCGAACCGGCGAGCCGCTGCCACCCAGATGGTGCATGGCGGCGGCAAGCGCACCGATTTCAACGAGACGAGCGAGGCCATCTTTCTCAATTCGGGCTATTCCTATCCCAGCTCCGAACATGCCGAACTGCTGTTCCAGAACAAGATTCCCGGCGGCCACAACTATTCCCGCTTCGCCAACCCTACGGTGGATATGTTCCAGGAGCGCATGGCGCTGATCGAAGGGGCCGAAGCCGGGCGTGCCTTTGCCTCGGGCATGGCCGCGGTCACCAATGCGGTGATGAGCCAGGTCCGCGCAGGCGACCACATCGTCGCCGCTCAGGCGCTGTTCGGCGGCTGTCGTTATGTCGTGGAAGATTACGCGCCGCGCTTCGGCGTGGAATCGACGCTGGTCGATGGCCGTGACCCCGAAAACTTCGCCCGCGCCATGCGCCCCAATACCAAGGTCGTCTTCCTGGAGACGCCGACCAATCCGACGCTGGAGCTGGTCGACATCAAGGCCGTCGCCGACATCGCCCACGCCCATGGCGCAAAACTGATCGTCGACAATGTCTTTTCCACCGCGCTCTACCAGAAGCCGCTGCAACTCGGCGCCGATCTCGTCACCTATTCGGCCACCAAGCATATCGATGGGCAGGGCAGGGTGCTCGGCGGCGTGGTGCTGGGGTCCAGGGAACTGATCGAGGGCGACGTCCACACCTTCCTGCGCCAGACCGGCGCCACGCTCAGCGCCTTCAATGCCTGGGTGCTGCTCAAGGGGCTCGAAACCTACGAGCTGCGCATCAGGCAGATGACCGACAGCGCCGAAAAGATCGTGGCGGCCCTGGCCAGCCATCCGAGGATCAACCGGGTCATCTATCCGCACCATCCCAGCCATCCGCAATATGAACTGGCCAAACGCCAGATGCAGCGCGGCTCCACCATCATCGCCCTCGACGTCAAGGGCGGTCAGGAAGGAGCCTTCACCCTGTCGGACAGCCTGGCGGTGATCCTGATTTCCAACAATCTGGGCGACGCCAAGTCGCTCATCACCCATCCGCGCACCACCACCCACGCGCGCTTTACCGAGGAGGTGCGGTTGGAAACCGGCGTCACCCCGGGCCTGCTGCGGCTGTCGGTGGGGTTGGAAAGCCCCGACGACCTGATTGCCGACCTGATGTATGGGCTGGATCAGGTTTGAAATCCTGCCACGCCTCGTGGTTCGACAGGCTCACCATGAGGCTACTGAACTTGCGAAATGAAGCAGTAGACCTCATCCTGAGCCTGTCGAAGGACGAGGTCGTGCCCCCGGTGCAGTCAATGACGTCAAAGCTCCGCCTGCTGCTTGCGCTTGGCTTATGCGCTGCGCTTTCTACGCCCGTCTTCGCCCAGTCTCTGCCCTATCATTCCGACCCCAGCGCCCGCGAAATTCTGCCGAGCCTGACGCCGGTGCCGGCCATCCGCTTCCTGACCACGGCCGATTTCCCGCCCTTCAATTTCCGCGATGCGGGGGCGAGTTGATCGGCTTCAATGTCGATCTGGCCAAGCGCATCTGCGCCGAGGTCAATGTCGCCTGCACCATCCAGGCCTGGCCCTGGGAGCAAGCCGCGAGCGCTCTTGGCGATGGCCAGGGCGATGCGCTGATCGCCGGGCTGGCGATGACGGACGAGAACGGCGCGCTGTTCGATTTTTCCGCCACCTACCTGGCGCTGCCCGGCCGCTTCGTGACGCGCGCCGCCGATATCGGCCTGTTCGATGCCAATGCGCTGGCAGGCAAGACCGTTTCGGTGCGTCGGGGCAGTGCACACGAAACCTTCGTCACCCGCTATCTGCCCGAGGCCGAGGTCGCGCGCTTCGACAGCGAAATCGCGGCGCTCGAGGCGGTCGAAGAGGGCGAGGCCGATGCGTTTTTCGGCGACGCCATGCGCGCTTCGTTCTGGCTCAACGAAAATCTCAGCTGCTGCGGCTTTGCCGGCCAGCCCTATTTCCGTCCGAACCTGTTCGGCGAAGGCCTCGCCGTCGCCGTGCCCACCGGCCACGATGCGGTGCGTCATGCCATCGATTGGGCGCTGGTCAAGCTCAAGGACAATGGCGCGCTGGACGAACTCTACCTGCGCTGGTTCCCGGTCGGCTTCTATTGAGAATTTTCAACCGCCGGATGCAGCTGGCGATGCTGTGCGACCGCCAGGCGACCCGCCTCGGTCAACTGGTAGACGCCATTGCTGACACGCTCGAACCAGCCATAGACATTGCCGAGCAGGATCTTGCCGGCATCCGGAGCGGCGGGCCTGATGTCCCGCGGCCGAAGCGGGCCTTCGAATAGCGCCTCGGCGCAGATCAAGGCCTGTTGCCGATACGCCGTCATGATTGGCGTTCTGGTGCTGCCGCCCAGGGTCGGGTCGCCGTGCCGCCGCTGGTGTTCCCGCACGAGGCGTGACCGGCGCCTGGGATTGGTGCGCGGCATGGGCGCGACGGAACTGACGATGATGCTGACATCGCCCAGGTCGGACACGCCAAGCATGCCGATGCCCAGCCGCCGGCAGAGATTGCGATAGCGCTTGTCGGCCTCGCGGCCCTTGCCCTTGGACATCCTGGCGGCAATCCAGACTTCGTCGGCGATACCGGCACGATCGACAGCCTGCAGCACCAGTTCGAGGTTGAAGGTGAGCTTGAGCTCACAGACCACGACGACGGGCGGATCGGTGGGGCTGAGGCCGACCAGGTCGCAGGCGCCAACCTCGCCCTTGACCTCATAGCCGGCCGCTTCGAGGAAAGCCTTGACCGGCTGATAAAGCGACGTTTCCATGGGCCGAGCGCTTGGCTCAGCTCGGCATGCGCCGATGCCGCGCCCGGGCCGCCGTCTCGATGGCCGCCGTGGTCAGCCGGTCGAGCTCGAGCTTGTCGCGCAGCAATTCGAGGAAGCGCAGCTCTTCCTGCTCGAGATGAAGGTCGACCGACACCACCTCCACCGCCACGGCATAGGCCGTGTCCTGCAGCTTGACCGGCAATACGGCGATGGCGTCGTCGATCACCTGGTCCAGTCCGCCCGGGCCGTTGAGCTTGTCGGCACAAGCATTGGCGACCGCGGCCAGCCGGTTCTTGTCGAACCCTTCGAATACCGGCAGCCGGCCGATCAATGCCTGGATGCGAACCAGTTCCCGGTCCGTCATGGCGCTGTCGGACGAGGCGGCGACGATCATCAGGTGGATGAGGGCGTCGTGGGCGGCATGGGACATCGGGGATTCCTGGAGCTGTTCTGTGCCTCGATAGCTAGGCGTGTCAGGCGGCCTTGGCAAGCATCGGCCCCCGAAAACGTTGACGTTGGCGCGACGGGATGCAACACACCGACACTCCATCTCCCCGAAAGGCCTGACCTTGTCGCCCGCTCCGTTGCCCCCGCTCGATCCCGCGTTCTTCGACGCCGCCCAGACTGCCCGCGCATGGCCGTTTGAGGAAGCAAGGAAACTGGTCAAGCGGCTGGAGAAATCGGGCAAGGGCGAAGCGGTGTTCGAAACCGGTTATGGCCCGTCGGGCCTGCCCCATATCGGCACTTTCGGCGAAGTGGCCCGCACCACCATGGTGCGCACGGCCTTTCGCCTGCTGACCCGCGACCAGATCCCGACGCGGCTGATCTGCTTTTCCGACGATCTCGACGGCATGCGCAAGATCCCCGACAACGTGCCCTCGCGCGAGGCCATGGAGCCGCATCTGCAGAAGCCGCTGACCTCGGTGCCCGATCCCTGGACCAACGAGTTCGACAGTTTCGGTGCGCATAACAACGCCATGCTGCGCCGCTTCCTCGATACGTTCGGCTTCAATTACGAATTCGCCAGCGCCACCGACTACTACCGCTCCGGCAAGTTCGATGCGGTGCTGCTGCGCGCCGCCGAGCGCTACGACGATATCATGAAGGTGATGCTGCCGACGCTCGGCGCCGAGCGCCAGGCCACCTACAGCCCCTTCCTGCCGATCTCCCCGATATCAGGCCGTGTGCTCTATGTGCCGATGAAGGAAGTCGATGCCAAAAACGGCACGGTGACCTTCGCCGACGAGGACGGCAGCGATACCACGCTGCCGGTCACCGGCGGCCATGTGAAGATGCAGTGGAAGCCCGATTTCGGCATGCGCTGGGCTGCGCTCGACGTCGATTTCGAGATGTTCGGCAAGGACCACCAGACCAACGCCCATGTCTACGACAAGATCTGCGAAATCCTCGGCGGCAAAGCGCCCGAGCATTATGTGTTCGAGCTCTTCCTCGATGCCGAGGGCCAGAAGATTTCCAAGTCCAAGGGCAATGGCCTGACCATCGATGAATGGCTGACCTATGCCGGCAATGAGAGCCTGGGCCTCTACATGTTCCAGAAGCCGCGCACGGCCAAGCGCCTGCATTTCGACGTCATTCCGCGCGCCGTCGATGAATATTTCGCGCATGTTGCGTCCTACCAGAAGCAGGATACCGCCGCGCGCCTGGAGAACCCGGCATTCCATGTTCACTACGGCAAGGTGCCCGAAGTCGACATGCCGGTTACCTTTGCGCTGTTGTTGAACCTTGCGACCGCTTCCAATCCGGAAACGCCTGACGTGATGTGGGGCTATATCTCCGCCTATGCGCCCGGCGTGTCGCCGCAGACGCATCCGCATCTGGATGCGCTTGTCGGCTATGCCATTCGCTACTTCCGCGACTTCGTGCAGAAGACCTATCGCGCGCCCGACGACGTGGAACGCGTTGCGCTCGAAGCCCTCTCGGAAGCCTTCGCTGCCCTGCCTGATGATGCCACCAACGAAACCATCCAGAATGCGGCGCTCGATGTGGCGCGCACCATCGAGCGTTATCAGGACCACACCAAAAAGAGCCCCACTGGCGGCCCTGGCGTCTCCGGCGATTTCTTCCAGATGCTCTATTCTGTGCTGATCGGGCAGGAGCGCGGCCCGCGCTTCGGGTCTTTCGCCGCGCTTTATGGCATCGACAATACGCGCAAGCTGATCGAGGATGCGTTGGCCGGCAAGTTCGTCAAGGCCGGCTGAAACTAAGGAGATTTCCTTGCGGTTTCTTGCTGTTTTCCTGCTTCTGGCATTGAGCATGCCTGCCTATGCCGCCAGCGATGACATCCCCGAATCCATCCAGGGCAAATGGGTGGGCGGGGACGAGACCTGCGAAGCGGTGGGGGTGCCCATGGTGATCTCGGCCACCACGCTGGTCTATGCCAACGGCATGATCGACGATGTGTTCTTCTCACCCGAGGATGGCAGCGACGGCACCATCCATTTCCGCGCGGAAGGCGAAGTCTCCAACTACGAATATGTCGCGGCTAGAGACATGCTGGTCTACCACCCCGAAGGCTTTGGTATGGGGTCGGCGCGGCCCATGGTCCGCTGCGCGGAACCCGCCGATTTCGAACGCCGCTGCGGCTGGCTGGCCAATCCGACGCCGGGCAATTGGCGGCTGATCGATCGGGATCGCCGTTGGACCCTGTCGAACCAGGGCGACGACAATCCCGTTACCACCGCTGTCATGGATCGTGTGCCCGCTTTCGATACGGATGAGTTCGTCTCGACCGGCAGCTATTATGGCTATGGCTGCGCCTGCCTGACCGTCACCACCGACCCCGACGAGGGAAGGGTGCTGGCCATCGGCACCAGCAAGCGCCTGCCGCTGGCGACCTGCGAGGCCGACCCAGCTCTGCCGTCGCCGGCCGACTGGTAGCTAGTCCAGCATCTTCCGGAAATAGACAACGCGCTGCGTTTCCGCGAAACCCAGCGCCTTGTGCATCTGTTGGCTGCCCAGATTATCCAGCGCGGCATCCGACGCCAGCTCGCTGCAGCCCTGGGCCTGCGCCCATGCCTGCACAGCCGCCACCAATGCCCGGGCGACGCCCTGTCCACGCATGGCCGGCACAACGTAGATGCCTTCGAGGAACGCTACCGGTGACGTGTCGCAGCCATTGACATAATCGTGCCGCAAGCTGGCTTCGGCGAAGCCAGCCGGCTTGCCGCTCTCGTTGCGGGCTATCAGGTTCACCGTATCTCCGGGCTCGGCCAGCAACCGTGCCACATCCTCTTCATGCGTGCCATGGTCCCCGCCGTTCGGCCACAGCGCTTCCCGCATCGCCGCCCATGCTTCGGCGTCGGCGAGCGTCATCGCGGCGACACGCATCATTGGCTGGCCCAGATGATCCGGGCGATCCATTCGATCTCGCTCAGCTCGAACAGCCGTGGCTCATAGGCCGGATTGATGGAATGGAGTTCGATCTGCTTGCCGGTCTGGCGATGGAGGATCTTGGCCATCACCTCGCCGTCGCGCGTCTTGACCACGACGCGGTCACCCCGTCGCACCTGCTCGGTGGGCGACACGACGATCCGGTCGCCCTCGCGATAGAGCGGCTCCATCGAGTCGCCCTGCACTTCGAGTGCATAGATGCCGCCTTCGCCCGGTGAGGGCAGGGCGA
Source organism: Devosia ginsengisoli (assembly GCF_024707105.1). GTDB lineage: Bacteria > Pseudomonadota > Alphaproteobacteria > Rhizobiales > Devosiaceae > Devosia > Devosia ginsengisoli_A. Next base: position 378,597 of record NZ_JANQAJ010000005.1, read on the forward strand.
TCTCGTCCCAGCCCTGACCGGCCGGAAAGCCGGCGCTGTCGAAGAAACCGCCGGAGCCGGCTTGTGCCAGGCCCAGCAGCGGCACGGTGCGGTTGGGCAGGTTGTCGTTCAATTGCAGGAAGGCGCCTGTGCCGGTGAGGAAGGAATCGAAGCTCTCCCCCGTGGCTTCGAGAATCTTGGAAATGCTCTCGGTCGAAGGCCAGCGCTCGCGCCCATCCTTGCTGACGCGCTTGGAGACGTTGAAGGCGGTCGCGTCGAGCCCGGCGAGTTTCGCCAGCGCCGAGACCGAATGGCCATGGCGGCGCGCGAGGGCGTCGATCCCGTCCCAGATAGCTCTGTGTGACAGCATGGCAATGACCGGATAAGGAAATATATCTTATTGATGGAATTAAGTCCTATCTTTTAACGTCCCAACTTTGTCTTGTAAAGGCCCGCCCTCCGCTTGCGGCCTCCGGCGCGCGCCATTAGGTTCGCGCCCATGAGCACCCCCGAATTCGTCTACAAGATCGCTACGGAAGCGGCCTTCGCGCCCGCACGCGGCAGCGCGAGCTTTGCCGGCATGCCCATCGACGCCAAGGATGGCTACATGCACTTTTCCACCGCCGACCAATTGGCCGAAACGCTGCGGCTGCATTTCTCCGGCCAGGGCGGATTGGTGCTGCTGGCCGTGCGCAGCAAGGATCTCGGCGCCGATCTGGTGTGGGAGCCCTCGCGCGGCGGCGCACTCTTCCCCCATCTCTATGGCGGGCCGCTCAAGATAGCGGATATCGCCTGGGAGGCGCCGCTGAGTGTGGCAGCCGATGGTGCCTGCATTCTGCCCGAGGCCGTGCGATGATCTTCTCCGCGCTCTCGCCCCTGCTGCGCATTCCGGCCCTGTCGGGCCTCACCCAGCAAACCCTGCTCAAGATGGACCCCGAGACGGCTCATGGCGCGACGATCACCGCATTGCGCCTGGGCCTTGCGCCAGAGCAGGGGCATCCCGACGGCGCCGAATTGCGCACCAGTCTCTGCGGGCTCGAACTGGCCAATCCCTTTGGCATGGCCGCCGGCTTCGACAAGAATGCCGAAGTGGCCCGGCCCCTGGCGCTGATGGGTTTCGGCATGGTCGAAATCGGCACTGTCACGCCGCGCCCGCAAGCGGGTAACCCCAAGCCCCGCCTGTTCCGCGTCGGCGCGGCCGAGGGTGTCATCAACCGCATGGGCTTCAACAATGAAGGTCATGACGCCGTCTTCGCCCGCCTCAGGGGCCAGCGCGTTCCGGCGGCGCTCGGCGTCAATATCGGCGCCAACAAGGACAGCCAGGATTTCGTCGCCGACTACGTTCTGGGCGTACAGCGTTTCGCCGACCTCGCCGATTACCTGACGGTCAACGTCTCCTCGCCCAATACGCCCGGCCTGCGCAATCTGCAGGCCGACGAGGCGCTGCGACGCTTGCTGGGCGAGGTGCTGGCCGCCCGCGCCAAGGCGAAAACGCGCGTGCCGGTCTTCCTCAAGATCGCGCCAGATCTCGATGAAGCGGCGCTCGACGCCATCGCTTCGGTCGTGCTGGCGACCGATCTCGACGGGCTGATCGTCTCCAACACCACCATCACCCGCGATGCGGTGGCGGGGCTGGAAAATGCCGATGAAACCGGCGGCCTCTCCGGCAAGCCGCTCTTCGATCTTTCGACCCGGCGCCTGGCGCAGATGCGCCAGCGCGTCGGCGCGCTGCCCCTTATCGGGGTCGGCGGCATCCACTCGCCGCAATCGGCCTTGGCCAAGATCGAAGCCGGCGCCAACGCCATCCAGCTCTATTCGGCCATGGTCTTCGGCGGGCTCGACCTGCTCGATCGCCTCAAGCGCGGGCTGGTGGCCGCCGTCCGTGCCGCGGGCAAGACCAATATCGGGGAATTGGTGGGAACGAAGACGGATGACTGGGCGAAGGGCAGGGGGGACGATCTCCCCGTAGCCCTCATGGTGAGCTTGTCGAACCAAGAGGGCGTGGCACCCAACCCTCCACTCGCTCAATCTCATGGTTCGACAAGCTCACCATGAGGTTTCCGTGAATCCGGCTAAGCCTTCTCGCCTCCGATCGAGAACAGCGCCTCGAACTGGCCATCCTCGATCCGCGCCGCGGCGATCACCGCCTGGGTGCGGCTGTCCACGTCCAGCTTTTGCAGGATCGCCGAGACATGCGCCTTGACCGTGGCTTCCGAGATCGACAGCTCATAGGCGATCTGCTTGTTCATCAGCCCGTCGCTGAGCATCATCAGCACGCGCACCTGTTGCGGCGTCAGCGTCGAAAGCCGGCGCATCAGCGCCGTGTGATCGTCGTCGCTGCCGAGGGACGTGCCCTCCGGTACGAAGACTTCGCCCGACAGCACCGTCTCGATGGCACGGCGGATTTCCGTCGGTCCAACGGATTTGTGAAGATAGCCGGCAGCGCCCAGCTCGAAAGCGCGGCGCACCACGGTGCCGTCCTCGACAGCCGAGATGATCATGACCGGAATATCGGGATACTGGGCCCGCAGCAGCAGCAACCCCGAAAAGCCGCGCACGCCCGGCATGTTGAGGTCGAGCAGCACGAGATCGCAGTCGCGGTCGGCGTCGAGCGCGGCGCTGAGGCCGTTGAGATCGCCGGCTTCCTCGACGCTGACAGTGGCGTCGCCCCCCGACAGGGTCTGCCGCAGCGCCGCCCGGAACAGCGGATGATCGTCGACGATGATGATGCGGCGGCGGGTCATGACGGCAGACAGCTCCTCAACGGCATACGCAAAGTTCCGAATCGCCAGCTTCGTATCGCTACGAAATCAGGTCTTTCAGCCTGTGGCTCTTGCATATTGCGGCAATACTTAACGGGTTCTTTACCATGTTTTCCCAAGAGTGACCGTCATACCTTCGTGTTGAATCGCGAGGGGACCGCCTTTCATGACAGGGACTGACCATGGCCCGCGCCTACCAATTTCCGGATATGCCCGAGCCCGCAACGGAACCGCAGCCCGGCGAATGGCAGGCTTTGCGCGGTGAACTGGTTGCCCTGCTCGATCAGGTCGAAGGCCATTACGTCGATGACGAACGGGACGAGCCGGCTTTGTCCGGCCTCACCCGCCGTGTGCGTAATCTGCGCGATCAGGTCGTCCGGCCCGAACCGGCCATGCGCCGCCGCGAGGCTTTGCGCACCGTCAAGCGCGCCGTGGACCGCTTCACCGAGCGCGACGATCTGGGCGGCCATGATCATGACGAGCTGAGCAACGCCATTGCCGAAATCCGTGGTCGCCAGATGTCGGCGCCTGCCGCCGCTTTGGGCCGCCGCGCCGCCGACATGCCCGAGTTCCGCGAGTTGAGCGCGCTGGTCGGTGGCCTGTCCGGCCGCCTCGAACGGCTCGAAGGCGAACTCAAGTCGCAGCGCGGCAGTGGCAGCGTGCACGAGGTCGCCGCCCAGGTCGAGCAACTGACCCATGTCGTGGAATTGCTGGCCGGCGCCGTCGGCGAAACCGGCCAGGTCAAGCGCCTCGAATCCCAGATCGGCGCGCTGGCCGCACTGATCGAAGGCGGGCCGCGTGTCGACCTCTCCGCCATCAACAAGCGGCTCGACGACGTCTCGGCCACGGTGGGCACGCTGGCCGAATTGCAGGCCCGGCAGATGGAGCACGAGATGGCGCGGGAGGCCGGCGAGCCCGCCGGCGCCTCCGTATTGGCTCCGGCCATGCAGGCCATCGAGAAAAGCGTCCGCAACGTCTATGACCGCATCGACGCGATCGAAAAGAATGTGACCCTGTCGTCCGGCGATTTCGAACGGCTGACCAGCGAAATGGCCGCCTTCACCCAGGCGATGAAGGAGGGCGAGGCGGCGCCCGGCAAGCTCGTCGCCAAGGTCGATGCCCTCGCCTCCCGCATCGGTGATTTCGACACTGCCAACGGTGATGTCGCCGGCCTTAAGCAGGATATCGCCTCGCTGCGCGATGCTGTCATGGCCGGGATGGAACCGCGCTTCCTGCGCATCGAAAGCCAGATCGAAGCTTTGGCCGACCGCATGGCCCCGGCCGATTCCGCGCAGGTCGAAGGCCAGCTCAAGCTGCTGATGGCCCGCATGGACGAGACCGGCAGCCAGCTCAACGATCTCGCCAAGCTCTATTCCAGCCAGACCGACGCGACCGATCTCGAAGCCATGGCCACGCTGGTGGCCGAGCGCACCAGCGATGCCGTGACCCGCAAGGCCCCGGCGCCGGTCGCCATGTTCGGCCCCGATAGCCTCAAGAGCATCGAGGACCGGCTGACTGGCCTGATCAAGTCGGCCGGCAAGACGCCGGATTACGAAACGCTTGCCACCCTGGTGGCCGAACGTGCTTCCGAGGCAGTGGCCAAGTCTGCCCCCGCCGCTGCTGGCGGCATGAGCGAAGAGGGCATGGCGGCGCTGGAACAGCGCATGGCCGCGCTCTTCAACACCGCCGGCAAGGATACCGCCGAACGTCTGGCGCGACTGGAAGCCGCCCTGACCGCGCGCAAGGAGCAGGCTGCTTCAGCACCTGCCGCCAAGCCGGCTGCTCGGACCGATGGCGACCAGGCCCGCCTCGACACCATGCTGACCGCATTGGCCGGTCCGAAATCGGCCGCCCGAAGCGATGCCATGCCGGCCAATCCGGGCGATGAGGCGCCGCTGGTCGATCCCGGCTTCAAGCATGCCGGCCCCGTCCGTGCCGCGCTCGACGCCAAGGCCGATGCTGTCCGCAAGCCGGTATCGGCACCGGTGGATGAGCTGGCTGCCAAACGCCCCGCCTTTGATCCGAACAGTGTCGAGCGCCCGCCGCGCCCGCAATCGAGCTTTGCCACCAGCACCGATCCGTTTGCGGCGCCCGCCGTGACTGCCGCGCCCCAGGTCGAGACGCCGGTCAGCCAGAGCAGCACCAGCACGTTCGTCGCCGCGGCCCGCCGGGCCCAGCGGGCCCGTCAGGAAGCCGCGACCCCGGCCGTCTCCAGCAATTCGCTGATCAGCCGCGCCCTGGCACGGGTAAAGCCCGGTTCGGCGCCTGTGGGCGACGAGGCCGTTCCGCCTGCGCCCAAGGCCGAAAAACCGGCCAAGCCCGCCAAGCCAGTCAAACAGAAGAAGGCCAAGGCCGACGATCTTCCGCCCATGGCGCCGGCTTTGGGCGTCGATGGGGAAATGGACACGCTGGCCGAGCCGAAACAGAGCTTCCTGACCCGGCACCGCCGTCCGCTGCTGCTGGCGGCGACGCTGGTTGCCGTCTCGATGCTGGCGCTCAACCTGGTCATGCAGCGCATGGCGCCGGCTACCGCTCCTGCTGCCCCGCCCGTGGCCGAGGGTGAAGTGGCGCAGCCCTCGCCAGAACCGGCGGCGACCGACGATGTTTCCCTGGTCCGGCCCGAGCCGCGCGCTATCGACATGATCGACAGCGATGCCACCGCCTCCATCAATCCCGGCCAGCCGATGAGCTTCACCAAGCCCGTCGTCGCCACGCCGATGCCGCCCTCGCTGATGGCGCTGACCAGCGGTGGAATTGCGCCGTCTGACGTGCCCACCGAAATTGCCCCGGAAGTCACCGGCAGCATCGACAACGATGTGGCCGCGGTCGAGACATTCGAACTGCCGCCCGAGGGCGTCGGCCCGCTCGAACTGCGCCAGGCCGCCGCCGATGGCGATGCCCGCGCCCAGTTCGAAATCGGCGCCATCTATACCGAAGGCCGCGCCGTCACACAGAATTACCCCGAGGCGGCCAGGTGGTACGAGCGCGCCGCCGCACAGGGCTTCGTGCCGGCGCAATACCGCATCGGCAATCTCTATGAAGCCGGGCAGGGCGTGGACCAGGATTTCGAGGTTGCCAAGCTGTGGTACCAGCGCGGCGCCGAGGCCGGCAACCGCATGGCCATGCACAATCTGGCCGCGCTCTATGCCGGCGGCCAATTGGGCGACCAGCAGTTCGAATCGGCGGCCGAATGGTTCGCCCAGGCGGCCGCGCGCGGCATGACCGACAGCCAGTTCAACCTCGGCATGCTCTATGCCCGCGGGCTGGGCGTGGAGCAGGATTTCGAGCAGTCGTACAAATGGTTCTCGCTTGCCGCCCGTAGCGGCGACGGCGATGCGGCCAAGGCTCGCGACGATATCGCCAAGTCGCTGACCGCCGAAGCGGTCGACCGCGTCACCGGCGAACTGGCCCAATGGCAGGCCGAACCGATCGACCTGGCGGCCAATTTCGCGCCGCTGGGCACCTGGTCGCCCAGCTTCGATCCGGGCGAGACCATCACCACCAAGGATGTGATCGCCAAGGTGCAGACGGTGCTCGACAAGCTCGGCTTCGATGTCGGCACGCCCGACGGCCTGCCTGGCCCCAAGACGGCCGAGGCCATCAAGGCGTTCGAGCGGGGCACCGGGATGACCGAAAGCGGTGCCGTCAATCCGCGCCTGCTCGCCGTGCTGGGCAGCCAGCCGGTCTGACTGTCTGACACCGAACTGTCGTTTGACACGGCCCGACCCTGGTCCTAATCCCGGGCCGTGATGAGCTTCCGCTACGCCGGAAGTCTTGACCTATTGTTGACGGACGGCCTGTAAGGTCGTGCGGCGTAGTCATTTTCAAACGGATCAGGGTCTTGCAGGTCTATCTGCCGATCGCCGAGTTGTCCGTGAACCTCTTCTTTCTCGTGGGGATCGGAGGGGCGGTCGGTTTCCTGTCCGGGCTCTTCGGGGTTGGCGGCGGTTTCCTGCTGACGCCACTGCTGATTTTCTCCGGCGTTCCGGCCCCCGTGGCGGTGGCTTCGGTGACGGGGCAGGTCGTGGCGGCCTCGACTTCGGGGGCGCTGGCGCATTACCGGCGCGGCGCCATAGACCTGCATCTGGCGCTTTATCTGGTGCTATCAGGCGTATTGGGGGCGTTCGGCGGCGTCGCGACCTTCGCCCTGTTGCGCGATGCCGGCCAGCTCGATCTGGTGATTTCCCTGGGCTTCCTCGTCCTGCTCGGCTCGGTCGGCGTGCTGATGCTGGTCGAGTCCACACGCGCTATCCTCAAGCAGCGCAAGGGCGTGGTGGTGCGCGAGCGCCTGCCCAACCAGCATAACTGGATCCACGGCCTGCCCATGCGGGTGCGCTTCAAGAAATCGCGCCTTTATATCAGCGTGTTGCCGGTGCTGATTATCGGCCTCTTCATCGGCTTTGTCGGCTCGCTCCTCGGCGTCGGCGGCGGCTTCATCATGGTGCCGGCGCTGGTTTACCTGCTGCGCGTGCCCGGCAATGTGGTCATCGGTACGTCGCTGGCGCAGGTGGTGGCGATGATGGCGGCCACCACGATCCTGCATGCCGTGCAGAGCCAGAGCGTCGATATCCTGCTGGCCTTCTGCCTGATGGTGGGCGGCACGGCCGGTGCCCAGTTCGGTGCTTCGGCCGGCAAATATCTGCGCGGCGAACAACTGAGAGGCCTGCTGGCCTTGCTGGTGCTGGCCGTGGCGATCCGCTTCGGCCTGTCGCTGGTGCTGGCGCCGGCCGATGTGTTCTCCATGGCAGTGACGGGGGCGGCGCAATGAGCCGGCTGCTGGCCCTGCTGGCCTGTCTGCTTGTCTTCGCGGCGCCGGCGCAGGCCGAGCGGCTGGTATCGCAGGTCTCCAACGAGACCATCGAGATCACGTCGAGCTTTGCCGGCGAGCGCATGAACTTCTTCGGCACCATCATTCCCGATGCCGGCTCGTCGGACAAATTCGTCACCGGCCCGTTCCATGTCGTTGTGGTCGTGCTCGGTCCCACCCAGAACCGCGTGGCCCGCAAGATGAGCAATGTGCTGGGCATCTGGCTCAATACCGAGCAGGTCGAATTCAACAATTTTCCCAGCTACTTCCACGTTCTGTCGAGCGGCAGGCTGACCGACATTACCGATGTCACCACGCTGACCACCAACCTCATCCTGCCCGAATCCCACACCCTGGCGGCCAGCGGCAGCGACTGGTGGAAGGGCGCCGTCTTCGGCCGCGAACTGGTGCGGCTTATGACCGAGCAGGGCCTGTTCGGTGTGCAGGAAAACGGCGTCAATTTCCCGGCCGACAACTTCTATTCCGCTCGGCTCACCCTGCCCAGTAATGCCCCGCCGGGGCCCTATATCGCCCTGACCTATGTGTTCAAGAATGGCGAGATCATCGCCCGCAAGTCCGAGGGCTTTGCGGTGCGCAAGATCGGTTTCGAGCGGTTTCTGGCGCAGTCGGCGGTGCAGCAGCCGTTTTTCTACGGCCTGGTCTGCGTCATCCTGGCGCTGTTCACCGGCTGGCTCGGCGGCGTGCTGTTCAGGCGATAAAAATTATTGACTTGCCAGTCCAGAATATCTATTCCGATGCCATGGCAAGACCTAAAGAGTTTGATCGCGACACGGCGTTGTCCTCGGCCATGGGTGTCTTCTGGCGTAGGGGATACGAGGCTGCCTCGACCGATGAATTGCTGTCGGCAATGCGGATCGGGCGGCAGTCCATGTATGACACCTTTGGCGACAAGCATAAGCTGTTCGTGGACTCGCTGCGCTGCTACCACGAGACCAATGGTGGGGCGCTTGGGCGCTTCGCCGTTGACGGGATGACACCTATGGAGGTGATCGGTCGGTTCCTCGGTCACTTCGCGGATCAGACTGTCGAGGAGCGTCAGTACGGCTGTATGGGTATCAATGCTACGACGACCTTCGGGCAGTCCAACCCTGACGTGACGGCCCTGGCCCGACGAACTGCCGAGACGAGCGAGGCCATCATCGAACGGCAGGTGAGGGCCGCTCAGGAGCAGGGCGAACTTGCTGCAACGATCGACCCCCGGCAGGCTGCCGAATTTCTCTATGCAACGCTCCAGGGCCTTACTGTGAGAGCCCAGGCCGGTGCCAGTGACGACGAGCTCCGCCGGGCCGCCGATTTCGCCATGAGGGCACTCAAAGCAATGTCCTGATATCCCTCTACCGCCCGGAGCCTCTGCATACCCAATTTTGGACTGAACAGTCCAAAAATACCCCAACCATGAAAGATCTCTTATGACCTCTCCAAATTCTCCGTTTTCCGGCAAGCGTGCGCTCGTGACTGGCGGCTCGCGCGGCATTGGCGCGGCCATTGTGCGGCGCCTTGCAGCCGATGGCGCGCAGGTTGCGCTGACCTACTCTGCCAGCCCCGACGCTGCCGCAGCCGTCGTGCGAGAAATCGAGGCCAATGGCGGTTCCGCCCTAGCCATCAAGGCAGACAGCGGTGATGTCGCTCAATTGCAGGTGGCCGTGAACAAGGCCGCAGAGCAAATGGGCGGGCTCGACATTCTGGTCAACAATGCCGGCGTCATGGTTTTTGCGCCATTCGATGAAATGACCGCCACCGACTTTGACAGAGCCATCAACGTCAATGTCCGCGGCATGTACTTTGCTGCCCAGGCGGCGGCGCGGCACATGCAACCTGGCGGCAGGATCATCAATATCGGTAGCAATACCGCGGTCAAATCCACCGTTGCCGGTTCGAGCGTCTATACCCTTTCCAAGACGGCGGTCGCCGGGATGACGCGCGCTCTGGCACATGACCTGGGACCGCGCGGCATCACTATCAATAATGTGCAGCCCGGCCCGACCGTGACCGACATGAACCCTGCCGATGGCCCACGCGCCGCCTGGATACTGGCCCAACTGCCGGTGGGGCGCATGGGGGATGCCGCCGAGATAGCCGGGCTCGTCTCCTATCTGGCCGGTCCCCAATCCGGCTATATGACCGGGGCGAGCCTCACCATGGACGGGGGCATGTCCACCTAGCCCCGGACAAGCCGCTTCGGGCTCACCCGATAAGTGCGGTCCTTCCCCAGCATCGTCACCTCGACCGAGGGCCAGTTTAGCAAGCCGAAAAAGGCCGGGGATAAGATATTGAGCGAACCCGTGGACGCTCCGTAGGCCGGGAGAATCATCAGCCTGTTATCGTGGACGAAACAGGGGCGGCGGGTCGAGCGCCCCTGGAACCAGACATGTGCCGCCGGGTGCAAATGGCCGGCCACAAGCCCTGTCGTGCCGCGCTCCGGCTCGTGCGTGAAGGTCAATCCGGCCAGTTCCAGCCGGGGCAGGCAGGTGCCGCCAATGGCATGCGGGGCCGGATCGTGGTTGCCTGACAGCCAGATGCAATCGACCATTTCGGTGACCGCATCGAGTCTCATTCGGTCCGAATTCGTTAACAGACTGCTAGCATCGACGCGATGGAACGTGTCACCGAGCGACAGCAGCCGGGTGGCTCCGGTGCGCCGCAGATCGGCTTCGAGACGCGCCAGAGTCAGGCCCGTATCATAGGGTGGCAGCATCTGGCCGCGCCGGGCGAAGCTCGCCATCTTTTCGAAATGCAGGTCGGCAACCAAAAGTGTCTGTTGGTTGTGCCAATAGAGCGCGCCCGAGGGCAGGGGTTCGAAATTGTGGCCGGCAAAGCGCAAGACCGGGGTCTCCGTGATCTCGGCGCGGTGGAGAGGCTGGTTCACGACTGCCCGAGGGCTTCCCGCATCAATTCATCTGCCGCGTCAGCCATAGCCGATTCGCGGCCTTCGCCGAAAATCGGCTCCTTGCCGATATCGAGCATGACCGGGACGGCGAGCGGTGAGATTTGCTGCAAGGGCTGGTGGACGATGTGATTGCGGATGCGGCGCAGCATGTCGCCCAGCCGTTCGATATCGAGGAGGCCCCGGGCGGCGTCGCGGCGGGTGGCCTGGATCAGGATATGGTCGGGCTCGTGCTGGTAGAGCACATCATAGATGAGGTCGGAACTCATGGTGATCTGGCGGCCGGATTTCTCCTTGCCGGGATGGCGGCGCTCGATCAGGCCGGAAATGATGGCGCAGTTGCGGAAGGTGCGCTTCATCAGCGCCGATTCATCGAGCCACGCTTCGAGATCGTCGCCCAGCATGTCCTCGGAAAAGAGGTCGTCGAGCGACAGCCTGTTGGTGCGGATCAGGGCCGAGAGATCGCCGAGCCCCCAGATGGCCAGGGCATATTCGGAAGCGACGAAGCCGAGCGGACGGGCGCGGGCGCGTTCGAGCCGGCGGGTAAGCAGCATGCCCAGCGTCTGGTGGGCCAGCCTTCCTTCGAAGGGATAGCAGACCAGGTAATTGTGGGCGCCGCGCGGGAAGGTCTCGACCAGCAGGCTGTCGCGTTTTGGCAGCACCGAGACGTCGCGCTGCAGGCGGAGCCACATTTCCACCTGCTCGGGCAGCTTCTTCCACTCTGCGGGACTGTCCATGATGCGGCGGACGCGCTCGGCCAGATAGGTCGAGAGCGGGAACTTGCCGCCCATATAGGAGGGAATCTTGGGATTGCTGGCCTGGGCGCGGGAGACGAAGGCCTCGTTGTCGCGCATGCCCTCGAAGGCGACGATTTCGCCGCCGAACATGAAGGTGTCGCCGGGCAGGAGCGTGCCGAAGAAATATTCCTCCATTTCGCCCAGGACGCGCCCGCCGGCCCCGATAGGGCTGTTGCTCTGGCCCTTCTTGAGGCCGCGCTGGCGGATGAGGCGGACCCGCACCATTGGCTCCTCGATGATGGTGCCGATATTGAGCCGGTATTGCTGGACCACCTGCGCATTGGCGACGCGCCACTTGCCGTCCTCGGTGGGCTTGAGGCGGGCATAGCGCTCATAGGCGCGCAGGGCATAGCCGCCGGTGGCGACGAAATCGAGCACGCGGTCGAATTTCTCGCGCTCGAGGTCCCGATAGGGCCAGGCATGGCGGATTTCGTCATAGAGGTCGTCGGCGGCAAAGGGGGCGGCGCAGGCCATGCCGAGGACGTGCTGGGCGAGGACATCATAGCCGCCCGAGACCGGGGCTTCGCTGTCCTGATGGTTTTCCGCGACGGCTTCGAGCGCGGCTTCGCATTCTAGGACTTCGAAACGGTTGGAGGGGACGAGCACGGCCTTTGAGGGCTCGTCGAGCCGGTGATTGGCGCGGCCGATGCGCTGCAGCATGCGCGAGCTGCCCTTGGGCGCGCCGACCTGCACGACGAGGTCGACATCGCCCCAGTCGATGCCCAGGTCGAGCGTCGAGGTGCAGACCACAGCCTTGAGATTGCCGGCGACCATGGCGCTTTCCACCTTGCGCCGCTGCTCGACCGAGAGCGAGCCGTGATGGAGCGCAATGGGCAGCATGTCGTCATTGACCGCCCAGAGGCCCTGGAACAGCATTTCGGCCTGGCTGCGGGTGTTGACGAACAAGAGCGTGGTCTTGTGGCGCTTGATGACCTCGTAGAGGTCGCGATGGGCGTAATTGGCGGAATGCCCGGCCCAGGGCAAGACCTGCTCGGTTTCGAGAATTTCGAGCACGGGCGGCGCGCCGCCCGAGGCGGTGAGCAGATGGGTTTCCCGCGCCGGCACCGGCCTTGCGATCCAGTCACGCAGCAGGTCCGGCCGGGCGACCGTGGCGCTGAGCGCGGTGATCTGGAGGTTCGGCGCGAGCCGGGCAATGCGAGCCAGAGCGAGGGACAGAAGTTCGCCGCGCTTGGAGGTGACCAGGGCATGCAATTCATCGAGCACGATGCGGCGCATCGAACCGAAAAACAGGTCGGCATGGGGGTGGCTGATGAGCAGGCAGAGCTGCTCGGGCGTGGTCAGCAGGATATTGGGCGGCCGCGAACGCTGGCGGGCGCGCTTGGAAGCGGGGGTGTCGCCGGTGCGGGTTTCGGCACTGATCTTGAGACCCATTTCGAAAATGGGCGCATTGAGATTGCGCTGCACATCCACCGCCAGCGCCTTGAGCGGGGAAATGTAGAGCGTGTGGAGGCCGTCGAAAGGGCCTTCGGCGAGGTCCGTCAGGGTGGGCAGGAACCCGGCCAGGGTCTTGCCCGCGCCGGTGGGGGCGATGAGCAGGGCGGAGGCGCCGGACTGCCAGGAGGCGAGCACGTCGAGCTGGTGCTGGCGCGGCGACCAGCCCTTGCGGGTGAACCAGTCGGATATGATCGGGTTGAGATGTGCTGTCATCTTCGCCCAGCCTCGGGGTTTCCCCTCTCCCCTTGCGGGAGAGGGTGGTTCTTCCGCGTCCAGCGGAAGAACCGGATGAGGGGTTCTGCGCTCGCCCATGCTTCAGTGCTGGTGGATGGCACAGGACCCCTCATCCGCCCTTCGGGCACCTTCTCCCGCAAGGGGGAGAAGGGGAAGCGGTGCATGGGATTGGGCCAGCGACCGCTTATCGGTCGAGGTTGTATCCACAAACCTAAAAACCACCAGCCACACCTTCTGCAAATCGGCAAACACCCTATATGATCAGCAATGCTCAAAACAGGGCAGCGGAGGACAGCCATGACCGACCAATCCCAGACCGAGAAGCCGCGTTCCGTGGTCGAGCGCTTCATGGGCGGTCACCCCGTCAACGTCATCCTGCGGCTGGCGCTGATTTCGCTGGTGGTGGGTTTCCTGATGAGCGTCTTCGGCTTCAGCCCGCAGGGGATAATCCGCGGCGCCGTGGAGCTGTTCCGCGAGGTCCTGCGCGATGGCTTCGGCGTGTTCCGCGATATCTGGGCCTATATCGTCACCGGCGCCGTGCTGGTCGTGCCGGTCTGGGTCGTCATCCGCGCCATCAAGGCGCGCTGATGGCGCCCGAGCGGCTGCGCCTGACGCCGCAACAGGCGCTGTCGCGGCTGGTGCCGCATATTCTCGATATGGAAAGCCGGGCGCAGCACCGTATCGCCGTGGGCCTGGCCGGTGGACCGGGGTCAGGCAAATCGACGCTGGCGGCGGAACTGGTGACCATGCTCAATGCTGTTCATCCGGGCAGCACGGCTCTGGTGCCGATGGATGGCTTCCATATGCGCCATGCCAAGCTCGAAGCCCTGGGGCAGGTGGACTACAAAGGAGCGCCGCACACTTTCGAGGGCGCGGAATTCGTCAATTTCCTGCATCACCTCAAGGTGGCGACGGCAGCGGTCAGCGGGCCGGGCTATTCGCGCAAGATCGAAGATGTGGTGGATGGCGATTTCACCGTCGGCGCCGAGGTGCGCGTGCTGGTGGTCGAGGGCAATTACCTGCTGTTGACCGAGGGGCCTTGGGCCGGGGTGAAGCCGCTGCTGGATTATGCGGTGTTCGTGGATGTGTCGCGCGAGCTGGTCAAGGCGCGATTGCTGAAGCGCCATGGCGAGGAAGGGCTGTTCACCGAGGAGCGCAATCGGGCGCATATCGAGCGGAACGACCTGCCGAATTATGATCTCGTGTGCCTGTCGCAGGATCGGGCGGATGTGGTGATTGCCATGGATGTGGAAAGGTAGGGAGGAATACCCCCTCCTAACCTCCCCCTGAAAGGGGAGGAACAGATTGGGGATGTGGCGCTATCTTGCGCCCCCACAAGGCTGCCCTTCTCCCCTTGTGGGAGAAGGTGCCCGAAGGGCGGATGAGGGGGCTGCGCTGTCCGCAACATCCAAGCATGGGATAGCGCAGACCCCTCACCCTCGAAAATCCTCTGAACGAGGATTTTCTATCCCTCTCCCACAAGGGGAGAGGGGTGGCCGGTGGGTTGGCGAGCTATGCGTCCAACTGACCGTTCATTCCCGCTTTCGCGGGAATGACAGCGTGGATAGGGTCGGGTTCCTGCCTGGTCCCGAGTCGTCTCCCATGTCTCCCCGTCCGCAATATCCCTTTACCGTGCGTCATGCCGATGTGTGGAAGATCGCCCTGCCGGCTTCCGTGGCTTTCATCACCGAGCCGCTGGTGGGCATTGTCGATATCACCGTCATTGGCAGGCTGGGCGATGCGGGGCTGCTGGGCGGGCTGGTGCTCGGGGCGCTGCTGTTCGACATCATCTTTTCGCTGGCCTATTTCCTGCGCATCGGCACGGCGGGGCTGACGGCGCAGGCGGTGGGCGCGCGGGACAAGCGCGACGGGCTGCTGCATGTGAGCCGGGCCATCCTGCTGGGGGTCGGCATCGGCGTGCTGATGATCGCGCTGGGCGGGCCGATCCTGTTTCTGGCGACCTGGTTCCTGGCGCCGGAGGCGGGGGCCTCGGCGGCCCTGGCGGATTATTTCCATTATCGCATCTGGTCGGCGCCGTTCTCGCTGATCAACTACGCCTTGCTCGGCTGGTTCTATGGAAGGGCGGCGGCCAAGACTGGCATGATGCTGCAATTGCTGCTGCATGGCTTCGATATCGTGCTGTCGATCTGGTTTGTGCATGGGCTGGGCTGGGGCGTGCCCGGCGCGGCTGTTGGTACGGTGATCGGGCAGGCGGTGGCGGCTTTCGTCGGCCTCTTCCTGCTGCTGCGCCATTATGGCGGGCTGGGCGCCGTTTTGCGCCATATCGCGCCGGGCGAACTGATGGATGCGGTGGCTCTGCGCCGCATGTTCGGGCTGAGCCGCGACCTGATGATCCGCTCGGCGGCGCTGATGGGCGCCTATGCCTGGTTTGCGGCGCAGGGCTCGCGCATGGGCGAGGTGGCCTTGTCGGCCAATGCCGTGCTGCTGAACCTGCTGATGATCGTCGCCTATTTCCTCGATGGCATCGCCCAGGCGGCCGAGCAGCTGACCGGCAAGGCGGTGGGCGCCAATTGGCGGCCGGCCTTCGACCAGGCCTATGGGCTCTCCATGCTGTGGGGGCTGGTCATTACCCTGACGCTGGGGCTGGCCTGGTATTTCGGCGGGCCCTGGGTCATCGGGCTGATGACCACCAATGTCGAGGTGCAGCAATATGCGCTGACCTACCTGCCCATCGCGGCGCTCTGCACCGTCACCTTCATGCCGGCCTTCGTCTATGACGGGATTCTCGTCGGCACCACGCTCAATACGACAATGCGCAACGGCATGGTCGTGTCGCTGGTCGTGTTCCTGGTGGCGGCTCTGGCGCTGGAGCCGGTGCTGGGCAATTGGGGCCTCTGGGCCGCGATGCATTGCTGGTTCGTGGCGCGGGGCGGGATCTACTGGTGGGCGCTGGAGCGGCGCAAGGCGGGCCTGTTCGCGGCGGCTGCCTAGCCCGCCCGCATGGCGGGGCTGCGGCTCTGGTTGGCGAGGCCGCTGATGGCGGCGCGCAGGGCGGCGGGCTTGACCGGTTTGGTGACGACGGCAATGCCGCGTTCCTCGGCCAAAGCGCGCACGGCCGGGCTGCGATCGGCGGTAACCAGGGCCGCCGGCAGGTGGCCGCCGACATTGTGGCGCAGCCACTCGATGGCATCGAGCCCCGATGTCTGGTCGAGGTGGTAATCCATCAGCACGAGATCGGGATACCAGCCTTCGAGCAGGCGCTCGCGGTCGATCTGCTTCAGCGAGAGGGCGCTGCGCACGTCGCAGCCCCAATGGCGCAGCAGGCCCTCCATGGCCTCGATGATGGCGCGCTCGTTATCGACGCAGAGCACCTTGAGATCGAGCGTGCCGAAACTGGTCTCGGTCGGGGCCGGGCTGGCTTCCGGCTCGGCGCGGATGGTGCGGGTGGCCGGCAGGAACAGCGAGAAGCGCGAGCCATGGCCCTCGCGGCTGTCGAGTTCGAGCGTCAGGCCCAGGGCCGTCACGAGGCGCTGCACGATGGACAGGCCCAGCCCCAGCCCCTGCGCCATGCGGGCGCCGCGTTCGAGCCGCGAAAATTCGGCGAAGAGCAGCCGATGCTGGTCCTTGTTGAAGCCGATGCCGGTATCGATCACGTCGAGCCGCATGCGGTTGCCGCGGCGGCGCAGGCCCACCAGCACCTTGCCGCCGGGCTGGGTATATTTGATGGCGTTGGAAACCAGGTTCTGCACGATGCGGCCCACCAGCATGCGGTCTACCAATACGGTGGCGTCAGTGGCGACGATGCGCAGCGAAATGTTGCGCTCGCGCGCCATGGGACCGAATTCGACCTCGATCTTCTTGAGCAGATCGCGCCCGGCCACCGCCGCCGGGGCCGGCCTGAGCGCACCGCTGTCGATGCGCGAAATATCGAGCAGCGCGCCCATGATATCTTCGACGGCCGTGAGCGATGCCTCGATGGAATTGGCGAGATCGGCCAGGCCGGTGGATTTGGCGCGCTCGATCAGCGTCGAGGTATAGAGGCGCGCCGCATTGAGCGGCTGCAGCAGGTCATGGCTGGCGGCGGCGAGAAACCGCGTCTTGTCATGGTTGGAGGCATCGGCCTTGGCGCGGGCGCTTTCGAGCTCGGCATTGACCCGGGTCAGCGCCGCCGTGCGTTCCTCCACCCGCTCTTCCAGCGACTGGTTCATGCCGGCCAGCTCGCCTTCGGCCCGCACCCGCGCGGTGACGTCGGAAAAGCTGATGACGAGACCGCCATCGGGCAGGCGGCTCGAATGGAATTCCAGCACCTGTCCGCCACTGCCCAGCCGCTGGGTCACGGTGGTCGGCGCCGCCGTGAGCAGGTTGATGCGCTCGATGGCCAGCCGCGCCGCGTCGCCCTCGCCCAGATCGCCCCGATCCCCCCAGAAAGAGGGCGATATCGAATAGCGGCGTGCCCGGCCGCGTCAGCGGCATGGGCAAAGCCAGCAGCGTATTGTAGCGGCTGTTGGAGGTGACCAGGTGCAGCCTCGCATCGAACACGGCAATGCCCTGCGGAATGTGGTCTATCGCCTGCCTGAGGCTGCTGGCGGCGTCATGTCTTTGGGCGGACATCGAATGCGATCCTGGGGCTTGAGCGTTTCCAGCAAAAGTGGATGCGGTTTTGCGGTTGGGAAACGCGACAAAACCAGATTAAGGGCGCGCGGGAACTATCGGCTCGCCATCAAACCTGCGCAAGACCGACTCTGGACCCATTGCATTTACTTGCCAGCTAAGGAATTCTCGACACCCGCCGGTCGCGCGGACCGTCTTGGGAAGGCGGATCACCAGAAGAGGGTTAGGCCATGTTCAAGGAATTTCGGGATTTCGCCATCAAGGGCAACATGATCGATCTCGCCATCGGCGTGATCATCGGCGCTGCCTTCGGGGCCATCGTTTCCTCCATCGTCGATGATATCTTCATGCCCCTTATCGGGCTCATCATCGGCGGCATCGACTTTTCAAACCTGTTTGTCGTGCTGTCCAATCCGAACGACGTCCCCGTACCGTCGCTGGCGGCCGCCAGCGCTGCCGGCGTGGCCACGCTCAATGTCGGCCTGTTCATCAATGCCGTGGTCAAGTTCACCATCATCGCCTTCGTGCTGTTCATGGTGGTCAAGGCCATCAACTCGCTGAAGCGCGAAGCGGCCAAGGAGCCGGTGGAAGAGACTCCGGCGCCGAGCAAGGAAGAAGTCCTGCTCACCGAAATCCGCGACGCCCTGCGCGCCAATCCGCGCTGACCGTCCGAAAGGCCGGTCTTGCGGGGCCGGCTTTTTCTTTGCCGGGATATAGGATAAAAGTCCGTTGACAAACCATATATAGGCAAATAGACCTAGTATCTAGGTGCTATATCCTACGTGTTGTCCATGTCGGACGGCGCGAACACTTAGCGCAAACTACCGCTGCGATTCACCGAGGGGGCGTGTCGCGGGCCTGCCACGGGCGGGCCGGCGATGGCGATGGCTTGCCGCCCGATGGTCGCGCTTGAGCGAAACTTGTCAGGGCAGAGGCAATATGAGCGACCAGATCTACTATCATTCCTTCCTCAACCGCGACCGGCTGATCCATGTCGTGGATGCCGACCCGGCCACCTGCGAGGCGCTGAGCGTGCTGTTCCGCCTCGAAGGGTTCCAGACCACCTTCTCGCTGGAAGCGGCCCATTTCATCGTCAGCCTGGAGCGGCGGCGGCCCGATATAGTCGTGCTCAACCTGCGCATAGGCGAGGAAAGCGGGCTGACCCTGCTGCGCCGCGTCAAGGCCATGCGCACCGGTACACCGGTCTTCATGCTGGCCGATACGCCCCAGCTCGAGGCGGCGGTGACGGCCATGAAGCTGGGCGCCTCCGACGTCATCTCCAAGCCCATCGATACCGAGCACCTGCTGACCGTGATCCGCGACGCTCTGCGCCGCGACATCCATCTGGGTGCCATGCAGGGCGGCAGCCGGCCGGTGGAAGTGCGCGGCTTTTCCCAGCTCACCCCGCGCGAGCGCGAAGTGCTGCAGCTCATCACCAATGGCCAGTCCAACAAGGAAGCCGGCCGCGAACTGGGGATTTCCCCGCGCACGATAGAGGTGCATCGGGCAAGGGTGATGGAAAAGCTGGGGGCCAGGAATACGGCCGACCTGATGCGGATCGTGCTGACGAGCTGAGGTCGGGCAGGGGGCGGCCTTTTCCACGACGTCATTCCCGCGCAGGCGGGAATCC
Source organism: Devosia ginsengisoli (assembly GCF_024707105.1). Lineage (GTDB taxonomy): Bacteria > Pseudomonadota > Alphaproteobacteria > Rhizobiales > Devosiaceae > Devosia > Devosia ginsengisoli_A. The sequence continues at coordinate 397,738 of NZ_JANQAJ010000005.1, forward strand.
ACTCTGTGGAGAGCACTGTAAGAATGGATTCCCGCCTGCGCGGGAATGACGCTGCCGGAAGCTGAAGCGTCCGGATTGAACACTCCCGCTCAATAAGCGTGTCCGCTGCGATGCCGGTTGACCGGCAGCGGTGTCATTCCCGCGAAAGCGGGAACCCCGGTTCAAGACGCGCCGGTTGACGGAGCGGATACACCTGAATCGCCACATGCCCTAGGATGGGACCAGTCGGATTGGTCGGAGGTGTCACCGGTGGGATGGGAAGCGCTCGGGCTTTGGGGCGAGGATGCGGTTCGCATCGAGCCGCTCACCGGCGGCTCGTCCGGCGATGTGTGGAGCCTGCGCATTCACGGCAAACGTGCGGTCGGCCGTCTCGGCACCAGGAGCGATGCCGATCTCGCCTGGGAGGCCGGGCTTATGCAATATCTCGACCGGGCAGGCCTGACCGTGCCACTGCCGATCCCGACGGAGGATGGCCTGCTGTTCGCGGACGGCCTGACGGTGATGACCTATATGGAGGGCGGCCCGCCCGAAACGGCGGCTGACTGGCGCCGCGTGGCGGACACGCTGCGGCAGTTGCATCGCCTGACGCAGGACTGGCCGCAACGTCCGGGCTGGCGGTCGTCGACCGATCTGCTGCAGGCCGAGACCGGGACTCGGATCGACCTCGCGGCCATGCCGCCGGGGGCCACCGAACGATGCCGGGCGGCATGGGCGCGGCTCGCCGGGCGCCAGACCTGCGTCGTTCACGGCAATCCCGACAATCCCGGCAATATCCGCATGACGGCAGAGCGGGTCGCGCTGATCGACTGGGACGAGTCCCGTCTCGATGTGCCCGACCTCGATTTGGTGCTGCCCTACAACGCCGCCGGCCTCGAAGGCGAGGCGCATGATATTGCCGCGCAAGCCGCGGCTGCATGGGAAGCGGCGGTTTGCTGGGGCGACGACTACGCCATCAAGCGGCTCGCCGAAGTCCGGGCGGTCTGAGGGGCGCAGCTTGCCAGCGCATGCCTGCCGCGCGTGGCGCGGCGCGCTCTTCCCGCCTGCCGATAAAACCACTAGTGTTCCTCTCTCATGGTGGGGGATTCCATGTCGAAAATCTTGATCGTAGCGCCGCTGCTTGCGGTGCTGAGTGGCGGCGCCGTGCTGGCGCAGGATATTCCGGCTGCGCCGGGCTTCGACTGGACCGGTTTCTACCTGGGAGTTCAGGGCGGCTATCAGGCAGGAGAGACCCGTGTCACCGAATTCTTTTCGGCAACGGGACTGCCGACGGGCTATACGCCCCACGCCGACATGGGCGGGTTCACTGGCGGCGGCCATATCGGCTATATCTACCAGACCGGCACCGTGGTGCTTGGCGTCGAGGCCGATGCGGAACTCACCAATATTACCGGCAGGCACACAACCGCTTCGAGTATTTTCGAGACAACCCAGCAGTGGCAAGCCTCATTGCGGGCGCGGCTGGGCGTGACGGCGGTCGACAGGCTGTTGATCTACGCCACCGGGGGCTTGGCGGTAACCGGGTTCGACAACGCGGGCAATTACTTGCCGGGTCCCTTTACAAAGGATTGGAATGGTATCGCCGCCGGCGGAACGATCGGCCTTGGGGCCGAATATGCGATTACAGATCATGTGAGCCTGCGCGGCGAATATCGCTATAGCGACTTCGGCCGCTTCGATTTCGACTGGCTCGATATCGGCGGTACCGGCATAGACGCCTTTTATGAGCAGACGCTCAAGACGCATTCGGTGAGAGCCGGGTTGAGCTATCGGTTCTGACCGAAGCGCTCGGCGCGGTTCCGTCCGAGAGTGAGACAGCAATCATAAAGGCCCCGAACGAGATGGGGACATCAATATTGGTTGGCTCTTGATAGCAGCTTCTATTCATTGGACTAGTTCAACACGAACTGGCGGCTCCCGCTAAGCGGTTGCCCTCTTCGGATAGCGCGTTTGGGGGCCGACTATGAGCGATGCTTCTACCTTCGGGAATCCGGATCGGACCACCGGCAGCGACCGCTTCAAACTCCGGCTCTCCGCCATTATATGGTTCCTCCTCCTGATCGGCTTCCTGCTTGGACTGCCCGTCCTGATCGAGGCATCGATCTGGATCGTGGCCGGCGTGATCGTCCTGGCGCTGCTGCTGGCTTTCCCGGTCGCCTGGATCGTCCGAAGGCTCTTTTCCGGCCAGCGTCGACAGCATTGGCGCACCAGCTATATCAAGGCCGCCATCGCCATCCTGTTCTCACTGGTCACCCTTCTCGCTGCCCCGATTTACTACCTTGCATTTCGCGCCGCATTGCAGCCCTTGACCGTGCCCCAGGCGACGCTCTCCAACGGGACCAAGACAGTAATCTTCCAGGGCATGATGCATGTCGGTTCCGAAGGCTTCTACAAGAGCGTTATCTACGACCTGGAGAAAGCGCTCAGCGATGGCGACGTGATCTATTACGAAGGTGTCGTCGGTGACCCTGAAGGCGATGCCTGGTTCTCGGAAACCCTGGCCGGGGGTGGCGATCTCAGTACCAACTACCAGGTGTTCGGTGATGCATGCGGCCTCCAGTTCCAACTGAATTACTTCCAGCTGCTTCGCGAGGACATGGCCGCGCATCCGGAGCGTCACGTCAATGCCGATGTGACGACCGCCGACATGATGCACGAGTATCAGCGGCTGGTGGCCACCGATCCCGGCTTTGCGGCAGCAGTGGAGGCCGAACGAGCGGCGTCGAAGAATGAAGCCGCTGCCGACGGCGGTCTGGGGCAGGTCGCCAACTGGCTTCAGACAGCAACGCCGGGACAGAAAAGCCTGGCGGGAACGGCATGCCGCGGCTGGATAACCATGGCGCTCTCAAAGCGCCAGGAACCCAATGTCCTCGATCCTGTGATCCTCGATTTCCGCAACCGCAAGCTCGCGGAGCGGATCATCGCGGACCCCCATCAGAACATTTACATGACCTACGGCGCCGGCCATCTGCCTGGGCTGCTGGCCGATCTGCAGGCTGCCGATCCGGCCTGGGAAATCAAATCCCTGAAATGGATGCGAACAATCGACACGCCCGAAAATCTTTCGGGGGCGATCGAATAGGTTCGCTCGCTTGCGACAGTGGGACCCCATCTGCTCAAGGCGGTTAACACCTGCTTCGCAGAGCGGTCCGGCAACTGCCATGACAGCGTCCCGCACAGCAAGAACGATCAAAGCCGATCGTTGAATCCCCGATAGACGTCTGGTGATCGCATCGTTTGCCAGATGAGTTGGGATTTTTGCATGGTTGACCGCACGTCCGCTCCTTTTGCCGCGGCCGGGGCCGCCTTGTTCGGCCGCCGTGTGCTGCTCTGCGGCATTTCTACGCTGGCATTGGCCCTGGTTTGCGCCCCGCCGACCCCGGCTCTGGCGCAGATGATTACCCAGGGTGGCGGCAATGGTGGAAACGGCGCGGCCAATGGCGGCGCCGGCGGAAGTGGCATTGCGGGCGGTGGCGGTGGTGGTGGTTCCACCTTGAATGGCGCTGGCGGCGCCGGTGGACACAACGGGACTCCAGGGGCGGAGGGAAGCCCATTTGGCACAAACGTTGGCGGTGCAGGGGGAGCAGCAGGCAACGTCTATGGCGGCGGTGGCGGTGGCGGCGGCGGTGGCGGTTTTTCTAATGGCGGCGGCGATGGCGGCGATGGCGCCGACAGCATGGTGAATTCCACCGACATCGATCTGACCACCGATCTCATGGGGCTTGGAGGCGGCGCCGGCGTTTTAGGCTCCAGCAACAGCGGTAGTGGCGGTGGCGGTGGCGGTGCCGCCGGCCTGGTGCTCACGGGCGCAGGGGTCACGGCGACAACCGAAGGTTTCGATATCCTCGGTGGCACCGGCGGTGAAGGAGGTGGCAATGTCGGCGGCGGTGGTGGCGGCGGCGGTGCCGGCCTGGTGCTCATGAATGGCGGCACGATTTCCGTCAGCGGTGGCAGCTCGATGCTGGGCGGCGCCGGCGGCACCCGCGGCGGCGGTGGGGGCGGCGGCGGTAGCGGCGGCGCCGGATTATTTCTCTACGATGGCGGTAGCCTCAACATCCAGGCCGGTGCAGTCGGTGGTGGCAATGGCGGTACCTGGATTGGCGGTGCTGGCGGTAGCGGCAGCGGCGGCGACGGTGGTGCCGGCGTGCTCAGCAACGGAGGCATTATCGACAATGGCGTTGCCGGCACGATCATCGGCGGGAGCGGCGGGAGTGCCTTCTCCGGCCGTTACATTGGCGGCAGCGGCGGCGCCGGCATCAGGGCATGGGGCGGGAGCGTGACCAATGCCGGAATAGTGAGCGGCGGCATTGCAGCTTCTGGCTTCTATGGCGGCGCCGGTGGCGTCGGCATTGTCTTCCAGAATGGTCAAACCGCCAGCTTGACCAATACGGGAACCGTCAACGGCGGCGATGGCGCTGATACGAACAATTTCGATCCTCTTCTTGTTGGCGTGCCCGGCTCGGGCGGCGCCGGCATTGTTGGGGCCGCGACTGGCGGCATCACGGTCATCAATGGCGGCGTCGTCGCGGGCGGCCTGTCGGGGGACGGCATACGGGCCAATGCCATTACTTTCGGCGGCGATGGCAACCGGCTCGAACTGCTCGGCGGCTTCAGCTTTACCGGTGATGTGGTGGCGGGGGGCGGCAGCAACAACGTGCTGGCGCTGGGTGGGACGGCAAATGCCGGTTTCGACCTCGCGCAGATCGGTGCGGCGGCGCAGTTTCAGGACTTCACTGACTTCGAGAAGACCGGCGCCGGCACCTGGACACTGACCGGCTCCAGCGCCTTTACGGGTCCGACCAGCGTCAACCAAGGCACATTGCTGGTCAATGGCGACCTCACCGCATCGGCGGTGGCTGTGAATGCCGGCGCCAGGCTGGGCGGCGAGGGTGCCCTGGGCGCCGTGAGGGTCGCGTCGGGCGGCACGCTGGCCCCGGGCAATTCCATCGGCCTGATCAATGTATTGACCCTGACCTACAATGCCGGCGCCATCCATGAAGTCGAACTGGCCGCCGGCGGCAATGCGCCCACAATCCACAATGACGTAACCGGCGCCTTCGGCCTGGTCGATATCGACCCCGGCGCCATCCTGCATGTGACTCCGGCGAATAGCGGCGATACCGGCGAGACCTATACGCCCGGCCTGACCTATACGATCATCATCTCGAACAGCGGTGCTGCCCAGGGGGTGGTCGGCAGGTTCGGCACGGTGACGGACGATTATCTCTATCTCGATTTCACCGACAGCTATGACAGCCACCATGTCTATCTGACCAGCCGTTTGCCTGGCGCGGTGAATTTCTGCCTGACCGGATTCACCGTCAACCAATGTGCTGCAGCCGGAGGGGCGCAATCCCTGGGTTCGGGGACGCTGTTCAACGCTATCGCCAACCTGACCGACAAGGATGGGGCCGCCGCCGCCTTCGACATGCTTTCAGGCGAAATCCATGCCTCGGGCCAGACGGTGCTGATCGACAGCAGCCATTTCGTTTCCGACGCGATAAACGAGCATATCAGGGCGAGCTTCGCGGCCCTGGGCCGACAGGACGTGCTCCCTCTGGCCTATGCCGGTTCTGGCGGCAATGCGGCCAGTTCGGCCATTGGCGGGGCGCTGGCCCCCACCCCGGCCGAGCGCTTCGCGGCCTGGGGCTCGGCTTTCGGCGCCTGGGGCCATGCCGATGGCGACGGCAATGCCGCCGGATTGGACAGCGCCACCGGCGGCATGGTCGCCGGCATTGACGGCCTGGTCACCGACACCGTGCGGCTGGGCGTGGTGGCGGCCTATTCCCGCTCCGGTTTCGACGCTGCCGACCGGGCGTCGTCGGGCCATGCCGACACCTACCATCTGGGCGCCTATGGCGGCACCGAGATCGGGGCACTGGGCATCCGGGGCGGGGCGACCTATGGCTGGAGCCATATCGACACGACGCGCACCGTCGCCTTCCCCGGCTTTACCGACACGCTGAACGCCGGCTACGGCGCCGGCCTGTTCCAGGCTTTCGGCGAAGTGAGCTATCGCTTCGACACGCCCTCCGCCGTCTTCGAGCCCTTCGCCAATCTCACCCATGTGAGCCTGCAGACCGACGGCTATACCGAAACGGGCGGCGCAGCGGCCCTGACGAGTGCCGGCCAGACCACCAATGCCACATTCGCCACATTGGGCGTCCGCGCCTCGACTGTGTTCGAGCTTGGCGGCGTCGCGGCGCAGGCGCATGGCACGCTCGGCTGGCAACATGCTTTCGGCGACACCGTGCCGACTGCGACCCATGCACTCGCCGGCGGCAACGCCTTTTCGGTCGCGGGATCGCCCATCGCCCGGGACGCCGCCATCGTCGAAGCCGGTCTCGACTTCACCTTCGCACCCAATGCCACGCTGGGATTTTCGTATAACGGCCGGTTCGGCGGCGGTGCCTATGAGAACGGCGCAAGGGCCAGCCTCAGCGTCAAGTTCTGAAGCATCGAACTTGCCGGGGCCTGGCGCCGCTTACAGGCGCTCGAAGGTCTGTGACAGGTCGGCCTCCCACCTGCCGCCCTCGCGCAACATCTCGCCCTTGCTGACGATGCGAGCGTCTCCGGCCTCCAGGCTGAAGGTCATGCGTTGCGAGAATTTTGGGTCCATGCGCTGCATGGCAAAGCCGGTCTCGCCGAGGGTGACGTCATACTTGCGGGAGACGCCGCGCTGGTCGAAGTAGCTGATGAAATGGTCCCGGCCGCGTCATCGCTGCCGACGATGGCAATGCCGTCGGGAAATAGCGGGTCCTCGATCTCGGAGCGCCAGACGAGAAATGCCCCGCCATCCTGCCATGCAAACGAAACCTTGCCGCGCAATGTGGCGCCGGGCAATGCCGGATGCGTTCCCGTGGTGCGCCATTCTCCGATGATCCGCTCGAAGAATTTCAGTTGGGGATTGGCGATCCTGGCATTGGCGCCGATTTCATAGGCCATGTGTGCCTCCAGCTACTCGGACGGGATGCGGCCAAGGCCGATCTCGTTGCCGTCGGGGTCGTAATACATGACCTTGCGCACGCCTTCGGCGGGGATTTCTTCCTGGCCAAAATCGAGGCCGCGCCCGGCAATCTGCTCGATCACCGCTTCGAGGTCGCTGCACATGATCGTCTGGATCGTGCCGCCGGCGCGTTTCGTATCCACGATGATGTAGATCCAGCGGTGATCGGCAATGGCCCAGACCGCCTCGGTCTCGTTGGGATAAAAATTCGGCTTGGTGCCGAACAGGCGCTGATACCAGTCGAGGGACGCCTGGAAATTGCTGACGGGAATACCCGCGAAAACGTCCGTTCCCGTGCCGCCAAGGATGAATTGATCGTCGGCCATGGTCACACCATCCATTCTGTTGTTCTGTCAGAAGGACGGATGAAGCCTGTCTGTTCCGACAGGCCGGTATAACACGTGCGTAGAGTCTTAGCCGCCGATGGTCGGCAGGGTCAGGTCGCCCGAGGTCAGCTTGCTGGCGGTGATGGCGGCATCGGCCGGCTCGCGCGGCAGCTCGAGGCTGGTCCAGACGCTGACCAGCGCGTGGCGCAGGGCGAAGATCATCTCGTCGGTATGGAGCGGCGTCGGCGTGATGCGCAGGCGCTCGGTGCCCTTGGGGACGGTCGGGTAGTTGATGGGCTGGATGTAGATATTGTGCTTGTCGAGCAGCATGTCGCTGGCCGCCTTGACGGCGCGCGCATCGCCCACGATCAGCGGCACGATATGGGTCTCGGTCTCCATGACCGGCAGGCCGGCATCGGCGAGGATCGCCTTGGTGAGGCGGGCCTGGCGCTGGTGCATCATGCGCTCATGGCTCGAAGTCTTGAGGTGCTCGATGGAGGCGCGGGCCGCGGCGCAGAGGGCCGGGGGCAGGGAGGTGGTGAAGATGAATTCGGGCGCATAGGAGCGCACGGCATCGACGATGGCCCGGTTGGCGGTGATGTAGCCACCCATCGTGCCGAAACCCTTGGCCAGGGTGCCCTCGATGATGTCGATACGGTCCATCAACCCGTCGCGCTCGGCAATGCCGCCGCCACGCTCGCCATACATGCCCACGGCATGGACTTCGTCGATATAGGTCAGCGCGCCGAATTCCTCGGCCAGGTCGCAGATTTCCTTGATGGGCGCGACGTCGCCATCCATGGAATAGACGGATTCGAAGCAGATCAGCTTGGGCCGCTTGCGGTCGGTCGCGGCGAGCAGGTCGCGCAGATGGGCCACGTCATTGTGGCGGAAGATGACCTTCTGCATGCCCGACTGGCGCACGCCCTGGATCATCGAGGCATGGTTGAGCTGGTCGGAGAAGATGATGCCATCGGGCAGCAGCCGGCCAATGGTGGAAATGGCCGCTTCGTTGGAAACGAAGCCCGAGGTGAAGACCAGGGCCGCTTCCTTACGATGCAAGTCGGCGAGCGACCGCTCGAGCTCGACCAGCGGCCGGTTGGTGCCCGAAATATTGCGGGTGCCGCCCGAGCCGACGCCCAGCTTGCTGGCAGTGTCCTGCATGGCTCCGATCACCTTGGGGTGCTGGCCCATGCCGAGATAATCGTTGGAGCACCAGATGGTGATGTCGCGCATATTGTCGGCATCGTCACGATAGATGGCGCGGGGAAACTGGCCCGCCACCCGCTCGAGATCGGCAAAGACGCGGTAGCGCTTTTCTGCCCGCAGCGTATCCACTGCATCTTCGAATATGCCGCGATAGTCCATCGAAACGTCCTTTTGTCCTGCCGTCGGCGGGTAAGGTCGCGCCGGCGAACAAGCCATAACTAGGTTGACGCTATCCGCATTGACATAGGTCAATTCGACGCGCGCCGGCCCCCGCCAACCCGTTCCGGCGCAAGGGCCTGGGCGACGAATATGAGAGTCATTCTAAAGTGCGAAGGGCTTTCTGCCAATGCGGCAATCGCGCCGGATCGCAATGAATATCGTCAACGCGGTTGCTTCCATTCACGAATTAATAGTCGATATCGCCGAGTGTTGAAGCAAGTTGACTCTCAGATTACCATCACCAAAAGCCCGAATGGGCGCGCAAGGGGGTGAGTTCAGTGAAGAGTTTTTCGTCTTCCAGTTTCGCCGGGCAGCATGCCGAAGTGCTCGAACTGGCGCAGGCGGCAGTGCGCCGCAATCCGCAGGCTTTGTTCACCGATTTCCAGTGGTTTCTCTACCAGGGGCAGGACACTGTCTTCTTCACGGCCTTTTCCACCAACAGTTTCGATCAGGACGGATTGGGGAACCTGGTGGCCGAAATGGTGGCGCTGGCGCCGCAACTGACCCATGGCTTCGAGGGCGCGCGGCCGGGGCACCCCTTTCCCAAGCATATCCTCGACGCGATTACTTCGGTGGAACTGGTCGATGATCTCGATGGCTATCCCGACAAGTGGATCGGCAAATCGACCGATATATTCGATGCGCCGGACCTGCCGCTGTTCCGCGTCATGGCGGCGGTGCGGCGTGGCGGGCCGGATGCGGAAGGACGCGCCTCGGTCATCCAGGTGCGGTCCAGCCATGCCCTGCTGGAAGGTTCCGATTCGGCGCTGCTGACGCGATCGCAATCGGCGAGCCACGGCACCATGTCGGACCAGTCCAACAAGGTAGGCTGGCGCTCGCGCCTCAAGGGCATGCTGCGGGGCGGCTTTACCGCCGTGCTCTACATGGCCATCGCCAATATCATGGCGCCGGCAGAAAAGCCGTGGGGCTTCCGCACGCTGGCGCTCCGGCGCCACCGGCTCCGGCTGCTGGCCAACAAGCTCGGCGTTCGCCAGCGCTCGCTGCTCTTCGCGCTGGTCACCCACGCCCTCAATGGCGAGGGCGAGGACAAGGCGATGAGCAAGAAGGTGATCGGCGCCGCCTATACGATGCTCGACACCAGGCGGAACGATGCCGACGACGACTTCTTCCGCGTGCGGGCCCTGGAGGCCAAATTCGCCGTGCTGGAGGATTTCGTCGACTATGTACGGGCCGTGGACGACACGGTGGCGGCCATCGAGCAGAAGGATATCACCAAGTTCCAGGTGATGATGCTGGCCATGTTCAGCGCGCTACGCAGTATCAACCGCGTGCTGCCCTTCCTGCCCGGCAAGCGCTTCTGGCGCTTCAATGGCGGCATTCATGTCGTGCTGACCCTGGTGCCGCCGCACCGCACCTATGGACCCATGACGCATGGCCTGGTGGAGCCGATCTATTGCGGCGCCTGGCACCCGGCCACCAATATCGTCACCTTCTGTCCCGGCCGCGAATATGTGACGCTGAATTTTTCGATGGAGCAGCGGCACCTGGCCAATGTGGAGAAGGTGATGGCACTGCTCGAGCAGGTGGAGCGGCGGGAGGTTAGCCCACGGAGTGCGGTGGAGGTTGCCTAGGCTCCACGTCGAACGCCGTGCGTGTGGCTCACCCCCACCCTTGATCCCTCCCCACAAGGGGGAGGGAGACGATGAACACGGGCATCAGCGCTGGCGCCTCCCTCCCCTTGATGGGGAGGGATTGAGGGGTGGGGTGGGGCCATGTGCACCGAAAGCAGCGCCCTCCGTCGCAATGACGCTGTAGCAATTTGATGTACGTACCTCAATGCACTTGCGCGGCCGGTATGGGGCCGGTATCTGGGATGGATCACTTCCTGCCCTCCCGGATTTTCCCATGAGCCAGTACGCCACCTATCCCAGCCTTGCCGGTGTGCCGGTGGTTATTTCCGGCGGCGCTTCGGGTATCGGGGAGAGCATGGTGCGCCATTTTGCCGGGCAGGGCAGCAAAGTGGGTTTTGTCGATATCGCTGACGCGGCCGGCGAAAAGCTGGTTGCCGAATTGACGGCAGCCGGACAGGCGGTGCGCTTCGTCCATTGCGACGTCACCGATGTGGAGGCCTATCGCACGACCATTGCCGGCTTTGCCGCTGCTCATGGCGATGCGCTGGTGCTGGTCAACAACGCGGCCCATGACCAGCGCCACGACTGGCGCGAGGTCACCCCGGACTATTGGGACGACCGCATGGCGGTCAATCTCAAGCATGCCTTCTTCGCCATGCAGGCGGTAGCGCCGGGCATGATCAAGGCCGGGCGCGGCTCGATCATCAATCTGGGCTCGATCAGTTGGATGGTGATGACCCCGCAGATCCCGCTCTACGAAACCGCCAAGGCCGCCATGCATGGGCTGACGCGGTCCATGGCGCGCGAACTGGGCAAGTCGGGCATCCGCGTCAATTCGCTGGTGCCGGGCGCCGTCATCACCCAGCGTCAGCTCGACCTGTGGCTCGACGACGCCTCGCTCAAGGGCATCGAGGCCGAACAGGCGCTGGCCGGGATGGTCTATCCCGATGACGTGTCGCGCATGGCCCTGTTCCTTGCCGCCGAGGACAGCGCCATGATTTCGGCACAACAATTCCTCGTCGATGGCGGCTGGGCCAATGGGTGATCGGCACTGATCCCGTTCATTCCGGGTTCAGGCTCTTTGCTTCACCACCATCCTGCCGTATTCAGTGGTCACCAACAGGCCACTGTCATGATCCTTCAGGGGGATAATCTATGAAGTCGAAGATTCTGGTCGCGTTCGCCGCGACGCTGGCGCTCACCGCCTGCACCACCACCAATCCCTATACGGGCCAGTCCCAGCTTTCCAACACCGCCGGCGGCGCGCTGATCGGTACGGGCGGGGGCGCCGTTGCCGGCGCGCTGGTGGGTGCTGCCGTGGGCGGGGACCCGCGCGTGGGTGCGCTGATCGGCGCCGGTGTTGGCGGCCTGACCGGCGCGGCCATCGGCAATTACATGGACCAGCAGGAAGCCGAGCTGCGCGCGCAACTGCAGGGCACCGGCGTTTCGGTGACCCGTGTCGGCCAGAACATCATCCTCAACATGCCGTCTAACATCACTTTCGCCACCGACCAGTCGACGGTGAATCCGGCCTTCAATTCGACGCTGGTTTCGGTCGCGCTGGTGCTGAAGAAGTTCGACAAGTCGATCGTCGACGTCTACGGCCACACCGATAGCCAGGGCGACGACGCCTACAATCTGAGCCTCAGCCAGCGCCGCGCCGTTTCGGTTGCGACGATCCTGGCCAACCAGGGCATCGATCAGCGCCGCTTCTATATCGAAGGCAAGGGCGAGACTTCCCCGATCGCTTCGAACGCCACCGAAGCCGGCCGCGCGCAGAACCGCCGCGTGGAAATCCAGATCGCGCCGATCAACGGCTGATTTGTGGAAGCATGAATGCGGAAGGCGCGGCCTGCGGGCCGCGCTTTTTTTGTTTGTGGGATACCCCCTCCTAGCCTCCCCCTGATAGGGGGAGGAATCCGGCCGGTGGTTGGGGCACGATACTGTCAAAGCCCCGATCTGTTCCTCCCCCTTTTCAGGGGGAGGCTAGGAGGGGTATTCGCTAAAAATCAGTTCGCCGGAACTGCCGGCTCCTGAACCGGCACGGCCGGATCTGCTGGCGGCGCCACGACGCTTTCCGAGGTCGGGGTGCCGGGCTGGACGTCGGTCGCGGGTGCGCCCTGGAACATCTGCATCAGGAACAGCACGGCGATGACGATTGCCAGCCCGATAATGCCGTAGAGCCACCAATTGGTGGGGCCGGTGGCGCCGACCGTGGCTTCGTGTTCCCCAGCCACCTTGATGGGCGAACCATCGGGCACATCTATGCGCGAACCGTTTTCGTCGACCAGCACATCCACCTCGGCGACGGTGGGCGTGGGCTGCTTGGGTGCGGTAGCCATAAAAACCTCCCTTGTTCGTGGGCCGAAGACCCCTGGATGACTTAATGCGTACCGTGCCCGGGAGTTCCCCGGGCCGCCTTTGCAGGCGCCGATCACATTTTTCCAGGCCGGAACCCCTGCCGCCTTGGTGACGTTGACCCCCACACGCAACCAAGAGGAGTTCGACATGGCTTACGAAGACATTCGCAACCGCGACGCCAACGTCAAGGAAACGCACGACCTCATCGCTTCCGACAAGGTCGAAGGCACCAAAGTCTACGATCCGAATGGCGAGCATATCGGTTCGATCGAACGCATTCTGGTCGAAAAGCGCAGCGGCAAGGTTTCCTATGCCGTGCTGAGCTTCGGTGGTTTCCTCGGCATGGGGCACGATCACTATCCGCTGCCCTGGTCCAAGCTCAACTATGACGAAAGCCTGGGCGGCTACCGGGTCGATGTGACCAAGGACCAGCTCGAAGGCGCGCCGAAATACGACAATGACGAAGACTTCTGGACGGCCGAGAACGGGCGCCGCGTCTACGACTATTATGGCGTGACCCCGTACTGGATCTAGCCGTACCAGAACGGCATTTCAGCACCAGATGATACTGCCTGCCGGCGCTCCATAACGGGGTGCCGGTTTTTTGTCAGACGAGCCAGCTGATCTCGCGTGTTCGACTTCGGGGATGAATGGTGCTGCCGGACAGGATTGAACTGTCGGCCTCCCCCTTACCAAGGGGGTGCTCTACCACTGAGCTACGGCAGCATCTCGGCGCGTGTCACAAAAAGTGTCACCACTTTTTTGGTTCGACAGCGCGACCGCTATATTTCTGGTCACGCGGCCAAGATGCCCGGCGCGACGGGGGCTCCTTTGCCATAGGCCCAACCTCGACGCAAGGCTAAAAAACGCCTATTAACCGGCCGAGGGCCACCACGATTCCCCATGCCGACCATGAGCAAATCCGAACAGGCCGTCTTGCGTGAGCAAAGATTGGCCGCAAAGCTGCGTGAGAACCTCAAGCGCCGCAAGGGGCAGGCCAAGGCGCGCGCCGATTCGGAGCGCCAGGCGCCGGAGCCCCAACCGGAACCCGGAACCGATACGGTCAATAAACCGTAAACCAGTTTCGGGCGACTATCCAAGACTTCAGGCATGCATCAGGCATGCCTTCACGAGAACGGCGAGTCTGGCTTACGTGGCAACTAGGACTTGGCCTACCTCCAATCCAGGTAGATGGGCTTTTGCGCCCGCCATATAGGACATGACTATGGACCGTATCCGTTTGATCGGTGGCAATGAACTCAACGGCGAAATCCCGATTTCGGGTGCCAAGAACGCCGCCCTGCCGCTGATGATCGCTTCCCTGCTCACCGACGAGCCCCTGGTGCTGCAGAATGTGCCGCGCCTGGCCGACGTCAAGCAGCTCGAGCGCATCCTCGAAAACCACGGCGTCGATATCGCCGTACATGGCCGTCGCCGCGGCGAGGCGGAAGGGGAGGGCCAGCGCATGACCTTCCTTGCCGCCGACATCGTCGACACCACCGCGCCCTATGACCTCGTCTCCAAGATGCGCGCCAGCTTCTGGGTCATCGGGCCGCTGCTGGCCCGTTGCCACGAGGCGCGCGTTTCCCTGCCGGGGGCTGTGCCATCGGCACGCGGCCGGTCGACCTGTTCCTGTTCGGCCTCAAGGAACTGGGCGCCGAGATCGATATCGACGAAGGCTATGTCGTCGCCAAGGCGCCCAAGGGCGGGCTGGTCGGCGCGCATATCACCTTCCCCAAGGTTTCGGTGGGCGCCACCCACACGATCCTGATGGCGGCGACGCTGGCTCGCGGCACGACGATCATCGAGAATGCCGCCCAGGAACCCGAAATCACCAATGTCGCCGAATGCCTCGTCGCCATGGGTGCGAAAATATCAGGCATCGGCACCCGCACGCTGACCGTCGAGGGCGTGGAAAAGCTGCATGGCGCCACCGTGGACGTGATCCCCGACCGCATCGAGACCGGCACTTTCGCCATGGCCGCGGCCATGACCGGCGGCAATGTGCTGCTCAAGGGCGCTCGCCCCGAGCATTTGCAGGCCGCGCTCGATATCCTGGCCCGCACCGGCGTCGAGCTAACCGTCGAGCCCGAGGGCCTGCGTGTCCATCGCAACAGCAACGGCATCCAGTCCGTCGATGTCGAGACCGACCCGTTCCCCGGCTTCCCGACCGACCTGCAGGCCCAGTTCATGGCGCTGATGACCATGGCCAATGGCACCAGCCAGATCCGCGAGACCATCTTCGAGAACCGCTACATGCATGTGGCCGAACTGGTGCGCTTCGGCGCCGATATTTCGGTCGATGGGCAATTGGCCACCGTGCATGGCAAGTCCCAGCTCAAGGGCGCCCAGGTGATGGCAACCGACCTGCGCGCCTCGGTGTCGCTGGTCATTGCGGGCCTGGCGGCCAAGGGCGAGACCGTGGTCAACCGCATCTATCACCTCGATCGCGGCTTCGAGCGGCTGGAAGACAAGCTCAGCCGCTGTGGCGCGGAAATCGAGCGGGTGGCTGGCTGACGAGCGGCCGCAGGCAAAATCGCTCCGGTGGAGCGATTTTAGCGAGGCAGGCCATGAGGCCTACGGGCGAATGGCGGGGTAGGGCATATCCCTCCCAACCTCCCCCTGACAGGGGGAGGAGCCGCGTGGTGGGTGTGGGGCGATCTTGCCAAAATCCCCAATCTGTTCCTCCCCCTGTCAGGGGGAGGTACTCCGATCTCTCCCCTAGTCCAGCGTCTGCCGGTAGCGCAGCATGGCGATGGCGGAAATGACCACGAGGATCACCAGGAGCGCCCAGAGTTCGCCGGCAATATCGCCCATGCCGCCGCCCTTGAGCATGACGGTGCGGACCACCCGCAGGAAATGCGTCGCCGGCACGACGCTGCCGAGGATCTGGGCCCAGCCCGGCATGGCGGCAAACGGGAACAGGAAGCCGGACAGCAGCACCGAGGGCAGGATAGTGAAGAGCGAGAGCTGCATGGCCTGCATCTGCGAACGGGCGGCAGCCGAGATGAGAAAGCCCAGCGCCAGGTTCACCACGATGAACAGGTTGAAGCCGACGAAGAAGGCCCACCACGATCCCTCGAACGGCACGCCGAACAGGGTCAGGCCGGCCAGCAGGAAGACCACGGTCTGCACATAGCCGACAAAGACATAGGGCAATATCTTGCCGAGCATCACTTCGAACGGCCGCACCGGGGTGGCGATCAGCATTTCCATCGTGCCGCGCTCGGTTTCCTTGACGATGGCCACGGCCGTCATCATGACCAGCGTCATCGACAGGATGATGGCCAAGAGGCCCGGCACGATATTGGTCGAGGTCCGGCCTTCGGGATTGTAGAGCTTGTGCACCGCCACGTCGAACGGGGGCGGCGAGGGCGCAAGCTGTGCCAATGGACCGGAAAATGTCTCCGCCATGGCCCGGGTGACAATGCCGCTCAGGGCACCGACGGCGCCACCTACCGCTGACGGGTCGGAGGCGTCGGCGGTAACCAGCAGCGTGGGGTTCAGTCCGCGCATGATGTCCCGTTCGAAATCCCGGGGGAATACCACCACGAAGGCCGCCGAGCTGTCGCGCAAGGCCTGTTCGCCACTATCAACGCCGGTCACGTCGCCCTGGATGTCGAAATATTCGGAAATCTGCATGCCCGAAATGATGGCGCGGACCAGCGGGCCGTTGTCACCAAGCTCGATCAGCGTCGGCATATGCCGCGCGTCGGAATTGATGATGAAGCCGAACAGCAGCAGTTGGACGATCGGCAGGCCGATCATCATGCCGAAGGTGACGCGGTCGCGGCGCATCTGGATGAATTCCTTGGCGAGAACTGCAAAGAAGCGCGCAAGGGAAAAGCTCATGCCGCGTCACGGGCGAAATTGTCGCGCGCTCCCGTCATCAGGTAGATGAAGGCCTCTTCAAGTTCCGAGGTCTTTTCGACCCATTCGTGGGTGCCGCGTTTGCGATAGCGCGCGACGACGCTGTCCAGTTTCGCTCTATCGGTGCCCGACACATGCAGCACCGCGCCAAACCGGGCCACCTGCTCGACCCCGTCTTCCTGGCGCAACGCGGCTTCGAGCGCCGAAATGTCCGGCCCCGAAACGCGGTAGGTCACCAGCCCGACCATGGCCGGAATCTCGGCGGAAGGCCCATCGATCAGCTTCCGGCCATAGGCGATATAGGTGATGAAATCGCACTGGACCGCCTCGTCCATATAGTGCGTCGAAACCAGCACCGTGACGCCTCTGGCCGACAGCCGGCGGATTTCGTCCCAGAAGTCGCGGCGCGCCTTGGGATCGACGCCGGCCGTGGGTTCGTCGAGCAGCAGCAGGTCGGGCTCGTGCAGCAGGCAGGCCGCCAGCGCCAGCCGCTGCTTCCAGCCGCCCGACAGCGAGCCGGCAAGCTGCTTCTGCCGGTCGGCCAGGCCCAGATCGGCCAGCGCCGCATCCACCCGCTGCCGCCGCCGGTCGAGCCGATACATGCGCGCGACGAAATCGAGATTTTCGCGAATGGAGAGGTCTTCATAATAGGAGAATTTCTGGGTCATGTAGCCGACCCGCTCCTTGATCTTGCCCGCCTCGCGCCGCACGTCGAAGCCGAGGCACGTGCCTTCGCCTTCGTCCGGCGTCAGCAGCCCGCAGATCATGCGGATCGTCGTGGTCTTGCCCGAACCATTGGGGCCGAGAAAGCCGTAGATCGCCCCGCGCGGCACCGCGATGTCGAAATGGTCGACCACCGTCTTGTCGCCGAACTTCTTGGTCAGTCCGCGTACGTCGATGACCTTGTCCCCGCTCACGGCAGCACCGTCACCGGCTGGCCGGGTTGCAGCGTGCCGCTGGCATCGAGCCTCGCCTTGGCCAGATAGACCAGCCGGCTGCGTTCCTCGCGCGAATAGATTACCGGCGGGGTGGTCTGCGGTTCGCTGGCAATGTGGATCACTTCTGCATCCATGCCCACGCAGCCGTCGCAGGTCACCGTCACCACCCCGCCCACCGTCAGTGCCGCACGCTCGGGTTCGGGCACGAAGAACCACGCCTCCAGCGGTCCTTCGGGTAATAGCGCCACCACCGGATTGCCCACGCCCGCTACTTCGCCGATGCGGAAGAACACCTTGTCGACCGTCCCGGCCACGGGCGCGGTCACCATACGGTCCGCCAGATCCTGCCGCGCCCGCGCGGCATCGGCCTGCGCCGCCTGCAGGTTGGCCTCGGCGGCTACCTGCTGGGCATTGCGTGCCGGCAATTCGGCGACGGCCAGTTGCGCCCGCAACTGGTCGGCTTGCGCCTGCACCGAGGCCAGAGCCGTGCGATCCTGTTCCACGCGCACGCTGGGCACGGTACCGGCCTCCAGCAGCTTCTCGCTGCGCGCCAGGTTGGATTGCGCCTGCGCCAGGTCAGCCTCGGCCTTGGCCAGCGAGGCGCGGATGACATCGAGTTCCTCGCTGCGGCCGCCGGTTTCGAGGTTTGCCAAAGTGGCCTGCGCCGCCGAAACCCGCGCCACGGCGGCATCGAGCAGGTTCTGCTGCTGGGTGGTGTCCAGCGTGAACAGCACATCGCCTGCCGCGACGCTCTGACCCTGCATGGCCGCCATAGTGTCGATCCGGCCGGCGCTGATCGGCGCCACATAGACATAGTCGGCCTCGAGATAGCCGCTATAGCCGGCCGGCCCGGCCTGCGGCGAGAAGATCGACAGGATCGCGGCCATGACGCCGGCCAGGAACTCGTTCATTGGCCGTTCTCCCGATTATGCGCCGAAATTCCGTGGAACAGGATGTCGAGGTGGTTGTCGATCAGCCGGTCCAGCGCCAGCCCGTCCTCGGGGCGGATGCCGAATACCTCGCTCAGCGCCACATGGGCGATGAGCGGCCCGACGATGGAGCGGACCGTCAATTCAGGATCGATCTGGCGCAGATGCCCCGAGGCCACGCCGCGCGCCACAAGCTGCGTCAGCACCGGAATGGCCAAGTCGAGCACGTCGCGCCGGTAGATGTCGGCAATGGCCGGAATATTCATGCCCTCGCGCAGAAACAGCCGGGGAATGGCCAGCTTGGCCGGATCGCTGAGCAATCCGGCAATGGCCTTGAGCAGCATGGTGATGGGCAGGCGCGGATCGCCCTCGAAAGCGGCAAGCTGGGGCAGGGCGCCCTTGGCCACCGGTGCGACGGCGCGCTGGATGATGCCCTCGATCAGCGCCACCTTGGACGGAAAGTAGAGGTAGACCGTGCCCTTGGACACGCCGGCCCGCCGGGCGATTTCCTCGACCCTGGCGCCCACAAAGCCCTGCTCGGTGAACACGGCCATCGCCGCATCCAGCACCTCATCCGGCCGCTCTTCGGCCCGTCGGCTGAATTTTTTCTCGCTTTTCATGACGGGCATTATAACTAACTGACTGGTCAGTTAGCAATAGGTGAGTGCTAACATACTGGTGTTGAGCAAGATTTTGCCGGACGGACGGAATTCCATAGGCAAGATATTGCCGTGAGGCGCACCGGGCAGGGCGTCACCAAGCGGCCTTCACTGCGCAAATGAGCCAGCAGCGCTGGGGAGTCGAGGTCACCGCACGGGCTGATGGCTGGCTTGGCATGACCTTTGCCATGTTCAACCTGCCAGCGCTTCGAGGAGAACGCAGCCTGGCGTTTAATTTTTGGAGGAGAGGATATGTTTTTAGCTATTTGTCGCCGCAACACGAAGCGGCTGGCCCGGCATACGGTGAGCGTGCTTGCGCTGGCCGGGGCGTTGCCGATGCTGGCAATGCCGGCTTCGAGTGCCTTTGCCCAGGACTACGCTGCGGCGCTCAAGACGATCGATGACGGTCTCATGGTTTCCGAGGAGACGGCAACGAACTGGTTTGAACAGAAAGCCAGTTGGGGGCCTACCTATACGGGTTCGGTCGCATGGACTTCCTTCATGGAGATGATCGAGGATCATCTCCGCGTCTATGGGGCGGTTGATATCGTCAAGAACCGCTTTCCGTTCGAGCGCTGGTATACCACCGAATATCCCGACACGTCCGGATGGTCGCTGGTATCGGATGGCCGCGACGTCAATGTCGCCTCCTATGCGACGCAATCCGGTTCCACCGGGCCGGATGGCGTCACCGCCGAGATGATCCTCTATGATCTCGGCCTTCCGGAAGATCAGTGGCCGGCCATCGCTGACCTGGCCGGAAAAATCGTGGTGTTCAAGCAGGCGCCCTATGTCGGCGATGGCGTGACGGGAAGCTATTCGGACTACGAGTATCGGACCAACAACGATACCTTTCTTGAGGCCTATGTTCCGGTCGACCCGACCTACGAGGGCGGCTACCGCAATCGCGACCAGTTCGGCGCGATGGGCAGGGTGATCACCGATGTTCTGGTGCCTTCGGAGGCACTCGCTCACGTCGTCGTTCTGGATGTGCCTCCAGGCGCGGCAGTGGCCGGCCGCCAGCATGGTACGCCTGATCGCTATGAGGTGCCCGGTCTGCTGCTCGATGCCAAGGCCGGAGCGGCAGTTGTCGAAGATGCCCGCGCCGGCAAAACGGCAACCCTCGTGCTTGACGGCTATGTCGAGGAAGATGCCACCGCCTATCAACTTGCGGCCGTTTTGCCCGGCCGCGACTATGGCACCTCCGACGACAAGGCGGTCTTCATGGGCACCCACACCGATGGCCCCGGTCTTATCCAGGATTCCGGAGCCCTGGGGATACTGGGCGTGCTCGAATATTATTCGAAGATACCGCAGGACGACCGTCCGATGAGCATCTTCTTCTATTTCGACACCCGCCATTTCACGCCGGGTGCGGAAGACAGCGCGCCCTATGATTATGTCGAAGATCACCTCGAAGAACTCGCCGAAACCATGGTCGGCGGGGTCCTGATGGAGCATATCGGCGGCACCCAGATGCGTGATGAGGGCGACGACTACGTGCCGACCGGCCAGGCCATGACCACCTACATCAACACCTTCGGCAACGACCTGCTGGTCGACGAGGCCATATCGGCCGTGGATGCCAGCGGTTTGGAGCGAGCCCAGGTGACCGTTGGCGAGCGCAACGGCGTCCTGGGGCGGCCGGGCGTCAATGGTGGCGTCCAGAACGACTGGAAGGGTAGCCACTTCGCCGTTTATCTGGACAAGATGGGTGGGCTTCCCTCCTGGCACATAACCGGCGATTGGCCGACCTCGGGCTATCAGGCATTGATGGACCTCGATCGCTTCAGCGAACCGGTTTTCCGCGACCAGGTCGAAACCGGCATTCTGCTGGTCGGCGAGCTGATGACCGGCGACGTTCTGGCCATGAACCCGGATTGGGGCGCCCTGCAGATACACGTGACGACCGGTGCCGAAGACAGCGACTTTGTCTCTGCTGACGCGGCCGAGGCAGGGCGTGCGGAACTGGGTGATCTGGCGACCGCCATTTTCGAGGCGGTGAAAGGCCGGGACTATGACGCTGCACGGGACGGACTGGCGCAACTCGCCACTCTCGCGAACGAGAAGCTGATGCCGGAAAAGGCCGGCACGGTCGCCGGGCTGATCGAGCAGGCAACGGCCCGGTTGCCATAAGCCTTACTGCAAATGGTGGCGGTACGATTTTCGTGCCGCCACAGCCCGATCCTGCGACGTGCCACGTCTTTTCTGGCCTATCCGCATTGCCCCCATGCCGCCAAACTTGTAGATCGGTCTTGGCGTGACCAGATAGCGTTTCTGTCACGTAAAGGGGGCCGACCAGCCATGACCGACCTCAAGCTCCTCGCGCTTGATACCGAAGACCTCGAAGTCATTTCCACCCATGTGCAGGATGCCGTGGTGCGCGTCGCCGACATGGGCTATGCGCGCGGCGACCGCCGCTTTGCCTTGCTGATGAACCGCTTCGATTGGGAATCGGGCAAGGGACGCCGCGACAAGGGTTTGCGCAAGCGCGCGGCCCTGCATTTCGATGCCGTGCAATCCGTCGTCACCAATGGCTTCGATCCTGCTGCGCCCGAAGGCGTGCTGGAATTGCTGGCCATCACCTTCAAGCCCATTGACGGCCCGGCCGGCATTATCGAGCTCAGCTTTGCCGGCGGTGGCACGGTGCGCCTGGGTGTCGAATGCCTCGAAGCCCGCCTCTCCGATCTCGGCGCTGCCTGGGCCGCCTCGGCCAAACCCGCCCATGCCCTCGACTAAGGATTATTGATGCCCATTCGCCTCGACAGCGCCGACGCCGATTTCGAGCGGCTTTTCCAGGACCTGCTGGACGGCAAGCGCGAGTCCAGCCAGGACGTGAACGACATCGTCGCCGGCATCATCGCCGACGTGCGGGCGCGGGGCGACGACGCCGTGGTGGAACTGACCAACAAGTTCGACCGCAACCATTTCACGGCGGCCGACCTGCGCATCAGCGAAGCCGAGATCGACAAGGCCGCCGCCCGCGTCACGTCGGAAGTGCGGGCCGCGCTGCAGACGGCGCATGACCGCATCAAGGCGCATCACGAAAAGCAGAAGCCGGAAGACCACATCTATACCGATCCGCTGGGGGTCACCCTGGGCACGCGCTGGACGCCGGTCGATGCCGTGGGCATCTACGTGCCCGGCGGTCTCGCCACCTATCCCTCCTCGGTGCTGATGAATGCCGTGCCGGCCCGCGTGGCCGGGGTCGAGCGCATCGCCATGGTGGTGCCGACGCCCGATGGGCAGATCGCTGCGCCGCTGCTGCTGGCCGCAAAGATATCAGGCGTCACCGAAATCTATCGCGTCGGCGGCGCGCAGGCCGTCGCGGCCCTGGCCTATGGCACTGCCACCATTGCGCCGGTCGACAAGGTGGTTGGCCCGGGCAATGCCTTCGTGGCATCAGCCAAGCGCCAGGTCTTCGGCAAGGTCGGTATCGACATGATCGCCGGCCCCTCCGAAGTGCTTGTTATCGCCGATGGCTCGGCCAATCCCGCCTGGGTTGCCGCCGACCTGATCGCCCAGGCCGAGCATGGGGCAGGCGCCCGCTCCATTCTGGTCACCACCGAAAAGGGGCTGGCCGACGCCGTCGCCGCCGAAGTCGAGCGCCAGATCAATGTGCTGCCCAATCCGGCCAATGCGCGCGAAGGCTGGGATGATTGCAGCGCCATCATCACCGTAAACTCGCTCAACGAAGCGGCCTTGCTGGCCAATCGCATCGCCTCCGAACATGTGGAACTGGCGCTCAACGACCCGCAGGCGCTGCTGCCGGCCATCCGCCATGCCGGCGCGATCTTCCTCGGCCACCATACGCCCGAGGCCATTGGCGACTATGTCGGCGGCTCCAACCACGTCCTGCCTACCGCCGGCACGGCGCGCTTTGCCTCTGGCCTCGGCGTGCTCGATTTCATGAAGCGCACCTCCATCCTGGGCTGCGATCCGACGACGCTGGCCGCGCTGAGCGAGGCGGCGGTCACCCTGGCCGAAGTCGAAGGCCTCGATGGCCATGGGCGGTCGGTATCGATAAGGCTCAACCATTGAGCATTTCGATGGAAAGCCAGGCGAAACCGTCCAATACCGATCGCCTGGTCACTGTCACGCTGGACCCCAATACCATCACCTCGATCAATCCCGACGAGGTGCATGAATGGCGCATTGCCATCTATGACCTGCTGGAGGACAATTCCTTCCGCCCGGCGCGCGTCACCGCCACCGGCCCCTTCGCGCTGCATATGTCGATCATCGGCAATTCCATCGTGCTCGATGTGCGCCATCCCGAGACCTTCCAGCCCATCGCCGCGCATTACCTGTCGCTGACCCCGTTCCGCCGGCTGATCCGCGACTATTTCCGCATCCGCGACGCCTATTACGAGGCCATCCGCTCGGCCCAGCCCTTCCAGATCGAAACCGTCGACATGGCCCGCCGCGGCATGCATAACGAGGCGGCCGAACTGCTGCGCACGCGGCTGACCAACAAGCTCATCATCGATCTCAATACGGCAAGGCGGCTGTTCACCCTCATCTGCGCGGTGCAGCCCTATGCCTCCAGAATCGACGAGGCGACGAGCGAATTGCCGTCTGTGCTTTTCGTCTGCTCGATGAATTCGGTGCGTTCGCCCATGGCTGCCGCCCTGGCGCGCCAGGCCTTTCCCGGCCGCATCATCGCCCGCTCGGTGGGCGTCAATGGCGGCAAGGCCGACCAGTTCGTGCATGAGGTGATGGAAGAGATCGGCATTGATATGAGCGTGCACACGCCCCATATCCTCGATGAACTCGTTGCCAACCACTTCGATCTGGTCATCACCCTGTCAGAGGATGCGCCCGATGCCGTGAGCCGCAAGGGCCTCGAGGCCGGCGCGGTCGAGCATTGGAAGACGGCCGATCCATCCCTGGTGGAGGGCAGTCGCGAGCTGGTGCTGTCAGCCTATCGTGAACTACGCGACAGCCTCAGCAAGCGCGTTCGCAGCCGTCTGGAGCCGCTCGTTTCCAGTGGTTCACAAATCCGTTGAATTGAAGTAGGTAAAGGCCACTTTCCGACCCGTGGCCGGCGAGCGATGCCCCTATGGGTCTTATCAGGAGATAGTATGGCGAAGGAAGAAGTGCTCGAATTTCCGGGCGTGGTGACTGAATTGCTTCCCAATGCGACGTTCCGCGTCAAATTGGAAAACGAACACGAAATCATTGCCCACACCGCTGGCCGCATGCGCAAGAACCGCATTCGCGTCCTGGCCGGCGACAAGGTCCTGTGCGAAATGACGCCCTACGACCTCACCAAGGGCCGTATCACCTATCGTTTCAAGTAAAGGCTGAGAGATGGCCAGTCGTCCGGACCTGATCCTGGCCTCCGCCTCGCCGCGCCGGCTGGCTCTGCTCAACCAGATCGGCATCGAGCCCGAGCACCTGGTGCCGGCCCATGTCGACGAAACGCCCGAAAAGGGCGAATTGCCGCGCAAGCTTGCCATCCGCCTCGCCGACCTCAAGGCATTGACCGCCCAGCACAAGGCCCGTTCCGCCGGCTTCGGCCAGGGCGCGCTGGTGCTTGCCGCCGATACGGTGGTTGCCGTCGGCCGCCGCATCCTGCCCAAGGCCGAGACCATGGAAGAGGCCACCGAGTGCCTCCGCCTGCTCTCGGGCCGCGCCCACCGCGTCTATACCGCACTGACAGTGCTGACCCCCTCGGGCAGCAAGCGCCAGCGCCTGGTCGAAACCCGCCTGCGCTTCAAGCGCCTCTCCACCCGCGAGATGGAAGCCTATCTGGCCAGCGCCGAATGGCGCAACGCCGTCTTTCCTCGCCCCCCACAATCCAATCCATCTTCAAAACGCCGCTTTCATTAACCCGCGATAGGCTCCGCTTCTGGGTTTGAGGCTTCGCGATGGTTCCTGGCGACACCGGACTGCTGTTGCGTCTCCAGACGGAAGTGCTGGAGGCGGTCGCCTGCGGGGAGCCATTGGTGGCGGTGGCCGATCTGCTATGCCGTCGCGCCGAGGCGCTGGCGCCCGGCGTCGTCTGCACCATCCTGTCGATCGACGGCGAAGGCCGGTTGCGCCCATTGGCGGCGCCCAGCCTGCCGCTGGCCTATTCCAGCGCCATCGATGGCCTGTCGATCGGCCCGCAAAGCGGCTCCTGCGGGGCGGCGGCTTTTCACAACGAGCCGGTCATCGTCACCGATATCGGAAGCGACCCGCTCTGGAATGATTATCGCGGCCTGGTCGAACCGCTTGGCCTGCGCGCCTGCTGGTCCAGCCCCATAAGCGACCATGACGGGCGGGTGGTCGCCACGTTCGCCTTCTACTACCGCACCTGTCGCGGCCCCGATGCGCTGGAGCGCAGCATCGTGCAGACCTGCGTGCATCTCTGCGCCATCGCCATCGCGCATGAACAGGTGCGCCAGCGCAATCATCGCCTGGCCTATTTCGATGCGCTGACCGGCCTGCCCAATCGCGGCCATTTCAACGAATTGCTCGATCGCTCCATCGGCATGGCCGAGCCCTTCGGCCTGCTGCTGGTCGATATCGACCATCTCAAGCTGGTCAATGACACGGTGGGCCATGTCTTCGGTGACAGGCTGATCAGCGCCGTGGCGGCGCGCATCGCCGATTGCCACCCCTCGCTCACCGCCTGCCGCCTCGGCGGCGACGAATTCGCCGTGCTGGTGGCCGATTGCCATGACGATGCCGCCCTGCAGGATGCCGCCAGCCGCATGCTCGCGGCGGTGCGTGGCCTGGTCCAGGTCGGCGACCAGACCATCGATCCGCATATCACCATTGGCGGCGCCCTGTTCGGCCCCGATGGCGCCGATGGCCCCGCGCTCAGCCAGAATGCCGATTTCGCGCTCTACCATGCCAAGGAAACAAGGCGCGGCGGCTATGTCCGCTTCACGCCCGGCCTGCGCACCTCCATGCTGGAGCGCGCCACCATGGTGCGATCAGTCGATTCCGCTTTGGCCGAAAGGCGCATGATCGTCCACTACCAGCCCATCGTCCGGCTCGATACGGCCGAGATTGTCGGGCTGGAAGCCCTGGCGCGCATGCGCATGCCCGACGGGCGCATCGCCGCAGCCGGCGAATTCCATGCCGCCATGGCCGATCCGCGCATCGCCTGGCAGTTGACCGGCCAGATGCTGACCCAGATCGCCGCGGATATCCGCCACTGGCTCGATCTCGGCCTGGTCTTTCAGCATGTCGGCGTCAACGTCACGACTGGCGATTTCCAGCGCGGCGACCTCGAAACCCGCATCGTCGAGACCTTCGAACGGGCGGGCGTCGACCTCAAGCATATCGTGCTCGAGGTCAATGAAGCTGTCTATGTCGGCGGCAATGACCAGATGGTGCCGCATGCCGTCAGCGCCCTGCGCCAGCGGGGCCTCTTGGTCGCGCTCGACGATTTCGGCACCGGCTTCGCCTCGCTCACCCACCTGCTGAGCTTTCCCGTCGATATCATCAAGATCGACCGCTCCTTCGTGGCCCGCCTCGGCAGCGACCGCGCCAGCGATGTCGTGGTCGGCTCCATCATCGACATCGCCCGCAAGCTCGACATGAAGCTGGTGGCCGAGGGCATCGAAACGCCGGAACAGGCGCGCATCCTCAGCGAGCTCGGCTGCGTCATGGGGCAGGGCTATCTCTATGCCCGTCCCACCTCGCGGGACGATACCACCCGCCTGCTGTCGCTCTTCGCCCAGAAACTCGACGCTGCCGGCACCCGCCGCTCCGCCTGAGCGCCGTTGCATTTGTTCGCCCTCTGGCGCAAGCTGGTGGTGAAGTATCCGACTGGACCAAAGTCGCATGGCGCCTGCGCCGCGTGACAGGACGGTGACAGGGACGCCGCCTATTCTCCCCGTCACGAACGCAATGACGTTCTGGATATGACATGGGAGGACTTATGAACAAGCTGCTCTTGGCCGCGCTGATCTCTGGCGCAATGGCCGTTCCCGCTTTCGCCGCCGATTACACCATCATGGCCCCCGCTGCCCCTGGCGGCGGTTGGGACAGCACCGCCCGCACCATGCAGATGGTGCTGCAGGAAGAAGGCATCTCGGGCAATGTCCAGGTGACCAACGTGCCCGGCGCCGGCGGCGCCATCGGCCTCGCCCAGTTCATCAACCAGGGCAATGGCGATCCGAGCCAGCTCATGGTCAGCGGCTATGTGATGGTCGGTGCCCTGCTGACGGCGGCTTCGCCGGTCACCCTGGCCGACACGACCCCGATCGCCCGTCTTACCGGTGAATCGGTGGCCATCGTGGTTCCGACCAGTTCATCCATCCAGTCGATGGACGATCTCGTCGCCCAGCTCAAGGCTGATCCGGGCGCGGTGGCCTGGGCCGGCGGTTCGGCCGGCGGCGCGGACCACATCACGGCGGGCCTTATCGCCCAGGCTTCGGGTGTCGACCCGACCCTGGTCAACTACATCGCCTATTCGGGCGGTGGTGAAGCCCTTGCCGCCATTCTCGGTGGCCAGGTGACCGTCGGCCTCTCCGGCTACAGCGAATTCGCCAGCCAGATCGCCGCGGGCGAACTGCGCCTGCTCGCCATTTCCGGCGAAAACCGCCTCGACGGCGTCGATGCCCCCACCCTCAAGGAAGCCGGTGTCGATGTGGCGCTGGAAAACTGGCGCATGGTCACCGCCGCGCCGGGAATTACCGATGAGCAGAAGGCCGCCATCGCCGCCGATATCGAGGCGATGGTGAATTCGGATAGCTGGCAGGCTGCCCTGACCGAGCGCGGCTGGGTCAATACCTACCTCGCCGGCGACGCCTTCGACGCCCAGCTTGCCGCTGACACCGAAGCAACGGCCACCATTCTTAAGGCCATTGGCCTGGTGCAATGAGCGGAGCCAATCCGAAAATGACGCGCCGCCCCGACGGGGCGGCGCTTGTCATAGCCGGGATCCTGGCCGCCATCGCGGTCGTGATCATCTGGCAAACCATGAACATGCCCGTTGCGGCTCTATACGCGCGGGTTGGCCCCACGACTTTCCCCTATGTCATCGCGGGCGGCCTGTTGCTGCTGTCCGCCGGTACCGTGGTTTCGGCATTGCGCGGCAGCTTTCCGGCACGCGCCAACGACAATTACATCCCCATAATGTGGATCGTCGGTGGCCTCGTTGGCCAGATGCTGCTGCTGTCGAGTGCGGGCTTCTCCATCGCCACGGGTGTGCTTTTCGCCTTCACCGCCAAGGGTTTTGGCCGCGGTCCCCTGTGGAAGACCATTCCCATGGGCGCGCTTTTCGCCTTCATCGTCTGGTTCGCCTTCGCCAAGGGCCTGCAGCTCTCGCTGCCGTCAGGTCCCCCTCGAACGCCTTATTCCCTGATCGGAAGTCGCAGATGGATACTTTCGGACTTCTCGCCCAGGGCCTCGTCGCCGCGCTCCAGTGGCAGAACCTCATTTATGCGCTGATCGGCGTGACCCTGGGCACCGCCGTCGGCGTGCTGCCCGGCATCGGCCCGGCGCTGACCGTGGCCCTGCTGCTGCCGGTCACCTACAAGCTCGATCCGGCCGGCTCGCTCATCATGTTCGCCGGCATCTATTACGGCGGCATGTATGGCGGCTCGACCACCTCGATCCTGCTCAATACGCCCGGTGAATCGGCCTCCATCGTCACTGCGCTCGAGGGCAACAAGATGGCCCGCAAGGGCAGGGGCGGTCCCGCCCTCGCCACTGCCGCCATCGGCTCCTTCGTCGCCGGCCTCATCGCCACCTTGGCCTTGGCCTTCGTCGCCCCCTGGGTGGTCAAATTTGCGCTGGCCTTCGGCCCGGCCGAATATTTCGCGCTCATGGTACTGGCCTTCATCACCGTTTCGGCAGCGTTCGGCGACTCTGCCCTGCGCGGCCTCACCGCTTTGTTCATCGGCCTCGGCCTGGGCATTATCGGCATCGACCTGCAGACCGGCCAGGCCCGCCTTTCCTTCGGCATTCCCGACCTGCTCGACGGCATCGAGGTGACGACGCTGGCCGTGGCGCTCTTCGCCATCGGGGAAACCCTCAAGATGGCCGCCGACCGCACGGCGAAGGACGACGAAGTCATCGCCGTCAAAGGCTCGGTCTGGATGACCAAAGAAGATTGGAAGCGCAGTTGGCTGCCCTGGCTGCGCGGTACCGCGGTGGGCTTTCCCATCGGCGCCATGCCGGCCGGCGGCGCCGACGTCGCCAGCTTCCTCAGCTACAGCACCGAAAAGACCTTCGCCAAGAATCCCGAAGAGTTCGGCCATGGCGCCATCGAAGGCGTCGCCGGCCCGGAAGCGGCCAATAACGCCTCGGCCGCCGGTACTTTGGTGCCGCTGCTGACGCTGGGCCTGCCCACCACGGCCACGGCGGCCATCATGCTGGCCGGTTTCCAGCAGTTCGGCCTCCAGCCCGGCCCGCTGCTCTTCGTCAACAATGCGTCGCTGGTCTGGGCGCTCATCGCCAGCCTGCTCGTCGCCAACCTGATGCTGATCGTGCTCAACCTGCCGCTGATCGGGCTGTGGGTGAAGCTGCTGACCATTCCCAAGCCATGGCTCTATGGCGGCATTCTGGTCTTCGCCACCCTGGGAACGCTCGGGGCCAATGGCGCCATGTCGGGCCATCTGGGGCCGATCAGCTTCTCGTTCGAGCTGATGCTGCTGCTGGCCTTCGGCATATTGGGCTACCTGCTGCGCCGTTTCGACTATCCCATCGCGCCTGTTGTCGTCGGGCTCATTCTCGGCCCCATGGCCGAGCAGCAATTGCGCCGGGCGCTGGCCATCAGCCAGGGCGATCCCATCGTGCTCTTCCACTCGCCCATCGCCATCACGCTCTATGTGCTGGCGGCCGCCGCCGTGCTGGTTCCGCTCTGGTTCCGGCTCCGGGGCAGGGGAGACGTGCTGAGCCAACTGGCCAGCGACGAGGACTAGCCGCCGATATCTGTGGACGCAGACAGGCAAAAGCCCGGATACCCATTCAAGGGCATCCGGGCTTTCTCACATTCGATCGACCACTCGGCGCAGCGCGGAGGGAGGAGCGATTCGCCAGGGAGACTTCTTAGAGCTTGCCGATCGAACGGAAAGCGTCGGGATCGATCCCCAGGGTCTTGAGATGCTTGGCCTTGGGCATCCGCCCGGCCTCGACCGCATTCGAGACGGCAGCGGCGCTGCCGAACACGTCAACGACGTTACCAAGGGTCGCAAAAAAACTCTTGCGTGGGTTGCTCATTTTGCCAGTTCCTCTCAAGACCGGGCCGAATTGCCGGGTCGCTTTCATGAATTGACAAATGGGCTCTCCTTGCCGTTTCCGCTAGGCCACAAAGGTCAAGTCAGCCATGCGTTTCATGCAATTAAGAGGCAGGTAAGTATGAAATGGCGCAGAATATGGCTGAATCGCTGAGACGAAGGTCTCATTCATGCAATTGGTGCATGGCTGTCATGGCTTGGATACCCCCTCCACCCCCGCGACCGGCAAACATAGTGCCACAAGCTCGATCTGTTCCTCCCCCTGTCAGGGGGAGGCTAGGAGGGGGTATCCGCCAAAGACTCCTCCTGCCGCCCCTCACGGCTTCGGCGAAACGATCTCGCCCCAGCTATCGAGAAACCGCTTCCGCCGCTGCTGGTCCAGCGACACCATCAGCGCCGGCCCCAGCGGAATGGGCTGGATCACCCCGCGGCCGCGCGCCGCAATGGCCTCGCTGGTCCATTCGCCGTTGGCGCCCGCCACCACCGAGCCCAAAGCCGTCTGTCCCGCCGCCACGGCCTGTCCGGCCGGCGACAATGCGAAGTCCACGAAGGCGCGGCCGAGGTCGGGGTAGGGCGCGTCGCGCGGGATCAGCATGGCGCGCGTCAGCACAAGCACATAATCGTCAGGCACCACGATTTCGATATTGGCGCCGCCAGCCTTGCGCGCAAAGGCGTAGGAGCCCAGCACATTATAGCCCAGTGCCAGCGACCCGTCGGCCACGCCGTTGAGAATGGCCGGGCTCGACCCCGAAAACACCGCGCCCACCCGCCCGAATGCCGCCGCCAGCCGCCAGAAATTGGATGAGATCACCTGGTCCTGCGCGGCCAGCAGATAGCCCACGCCGGAAAGCGCGATGTCATAGGTGGCAATCGCCCCGCGAAACCGCTCGGTCTGCGTCTCCAGCATTTCCGCCAGCGTCAGATGTGTGCGCGGCACTTCGGCGGCGCTGATCCGGTCGGGATTGTAGATGATGACGGCCGGCTCGAAAGTGAAACCGAATACCTCGTTGCGCCAATGCGCCCATTCCGGCAGGTCGCCGAGAAACGGGCTGTCATAGGCCATAGCATGCCCGTCATTGGCCAGCTTGATCATCAGGTCCGACGCAGAGCTGATCAGCAGGTCGGGCTTGGGCGCCATGTCGCCGGCCAGGTACCGCTCATAGAGCGGCAGTGAATCGGTTTCTTCATAGGCGACGGTCACATCCGGCCGGATGGCCTGGAAACCGGCGATGAAATGGGCAAAGAGCGGCGTATCCGTCACGCCGACAATGGTCAGCACCGTGTCGCTGCTGCCATCGGGCGCGGGATAGCGGGTGGATGCCGCCTCCGCCCCGCGCGGGTCGATCAGCAGCAGGCACAGCACCAGCGCCGAAAGACTTCCCAGCGCCCGCCGCATCTGCTCCACCTTGGGGTTCCGCCCCACCAGCGGTAGGTCGATCTCCACCACCAGGCCGCCGCCCGCCCGATCCTCCAGCCGCAGCGCCCCGCGATGCGCCTCCACCACGCGGCGGACGATGGAGAGCCCCAGCCCCGAGCCGGCCCGTGCGCCGCTCGCCGCGCCGCGCTTGAAGCGTTCCAGCACCAGCGGCTTTTCCGCCTCTTCAATGCCCGGCCCGCGGTCGCGCACTGCCATGGTCATCATGCCCTCGCCCATGCTGCCGCCGATCTCCACCTTGCCGTCCGAATAGACCAGCGCATTGTCCACCACATTGCGCACCATTTCGCGCAAGGCCACCCGGTCGCCACGGATTGGCGCCGCCGCCACCGCCTCGGGCAGGGTCACCTCCAGCCGCCCCGCCTGGTCCGGGTCCAGCCGCTGCCGCACATCCTCCACCACGGTGCCGAACGCCGTCGTATCCGTCTCCTGGTTTTCCAGCCGGTGCGAAATCGTCGCTTCCATCAGCAATTGCGATACGAGCTGGCTCGCCTGCACCGCCCCCTGATGGATGCGCCCCACCCGCGCCCGCAGCGCTTCGGGGTCCTGCTCATCCATTGCCACCTCGGCCTGTGCCCGCAGCGAAGCCAGCGGAGTGCGCACCTCATGCGCCGCCTCGGCCACCAGTCCCGTCACCCGCTCCATGGCGCTGCCCAGCCGCGCCATGAAGGCGTTGAGGCCGCTCACCAGATGGCTCACCTCCACCGGCACCGGCACATCCACGGGCGAGAGGTCATCCGGCGCCCGCCCGCGCAATTCCTGCTCGAGCTGGTAGAGCGGCGCGAACATGCGCCCGATGCCGAACCACACCAGCGCGATGGCCAGCAGCGTCAGCGCCACGACAGGCACGATGGCATTGGAGAGAATTTCCCAGGCCAGCGCCTCGCGCTCGCTCTGCGTCTCGGCCACATGGATGGTCACCCAGTCGGCGTCGCCCCCCGACGAGGTCAGCCGCCCCACGCTCGCCACCCGCACCAGCTCGCCGCGATAGGTCGTATCGGCGAAGACCGGTCCGGCCGAGGTCATTTCCGGCAGTTCGGCGGAAAGGTCCGCATAACCCGTTACCGCCCGGCCGGTGGGGTCTTCCACGGCATAGAACACCCGGTCCCGCCCCGAAAACATGCCGAACGAGGCAAAGGGTAGTTCGACGATGACGGTATCGTCCTCCACCTGCACGGCGCCGGCGATGGTCAGCGCCGACGCTGCGAGCAGCCGGTCGAACGCCCGATCCGCCGCGCGCTCGGCATAGTCGCGGATGAACACGATCAGCACCACCGCGGCGCCCAGCAACAGCGCCAGCGCCAGCGCCACGATGCGGCGGCGGATGGAGAAGGATTTGGCGGGCTGGGCAATGTTGGTCATGCGGGAGAGGCCGGCCTGGTTTTAGCCACAACGTCATTCCCGCGCAGGCGGGAATCCATTCTTCTTTCACCTGCAGTACCAAGAGTGGATTCCCGCCTGCGCGGGAATGACATGGTGGACATCACAGACTGGTGTCTACCCATGCGGCGCCCGCACCACATAGCCGACGCCGCGCACCGTGCCGATCTCGATATTGGCCGCTTCCAGCTTCTTGCGCAGCCGCGAGATATGCAGCTCCAGCGCATTGACCGACACCGCCTCGTCGAAATTGAAGAGCTGGTTCATCAGCCGCTCCTTGGGCACCACCTTGCCGGCATTGGTAACGAGGATTTCCAGCAGCCGGAATTCCCGCCGCCCCAGCTCCAGCGACCGCCCCTCGACGCTGGCATTGAGCCCCGCCAGGTCCATTTCGAGATTGCCCACGCCCAGCGTGCTCGTCGTCTGCCCGCCCGTCCGGCGGATCAGCGCCCGCAACCGCGCCTCCAGCTCGCGCAGGTCGAACGGCTTGACCAGATAATCATCCGCCCCGAGATCGAGCAGGCTGACCTTGTCGTCGATTTCCGACCGCGCCGTAATCACCAGGATCGGCGCATTGAACTTGTGCCGCCGCAGTTCGGCGATCAGCCCTATGCCGTCGCGATTGGGCAGCATCAGGTCGAGCGCCACCGCGTCGAATTCGTCGCCCTCGGCGGCGGATACCACGTCATTGCCGTCCTTGACCCATTCCACGGAATGGCCGGCGCTGCGCAGGCGTTTCTCGATTGCCTCGCCCAGGTCTTCATTGTCTTCAACAAGCAGGATTCGCATCGGCGCCGGTCTTCCCCCCGGGCGCACAGTAATGGCTAAGAGCGGCCCTGTCTAAAGCAGAGTGGTCATCATCGTCGCGGCCACCGCCACGATGCCGAAGGCCGCGATCCCCGCCGCCATCAGCATCACCTGCGCGCGCTGCATATAGCCCGTCGCACGCGCCTGCTGCCGCGCGGCCGCCAGCATGCTTTCCGCCTCGTCGCTGTCGATATGAACCATTTGTTTCACCCCTCAGCCGCCGGTCGACCCGACCGGATATGCGCCTTGGGCAGCCGCGTTCGCGCTGTTTCTCACCCGCGCAAAGAGGGTAGCCCCGCGCTTCGCCGCGGCGAACGTGATCCTCGCGATGCGGTTAATTTACATAAAATGCCACCGGCTCGCTTCTTGTATGGAAGATGATTGATCTGTCTCCCGGATCGTGGCAAAACCGCGCCATGACCCATTTGCATTCCGACCGCCTGTTCCCCGCTTCCGAGCCCGCCAAGTCCCTTGCGCGCGAGCTCTATCCCGAAGTCCGCGACCTGCCGCTGATCTGCCCGCATGGGCATACCGATCCGTCCTGGTTCGCCGATAACGGGCGTTTTTCCGATCCGGCGGCCCTGTTCCTCACGCCCGACCACTACGTGCTGCGCATGCTGCGCAGCCGGGGTCTCAGCTATGACGACCTCGGCGTGCCCCGCAAGGATGGCAAGCCTGTCGCCAAGGGTCGCGATGCCTGGCGTCTCTTCGCCGCCAATTACTACCTTTTCGCCGGCACGCCGTCGAAAACCTGGGTCGATCACTCGCTCAACTGGGCCTTCGGCATCGAGGAGGAACTGTCCCCCGCAACGGCCGACGCCATCTACGACACCATCGACGCGGCTCTCGCCACGCCGGAGCTGCTGCCCCATGCCCTGCTCGACCGGGCCCGCGTGGAGGTCATCGCGACCACCGAATTCGCGCTCGATCCACTGGTCCACCACCAGAAGATGGAGCAGGCCGGCACCATCGGCCGTGTCCGCACCACCTATCGCCCCGATGACGTGACCGATCCCAGCCGCGCCGCCATCGTCGAAAACCTGCAGAAATTCGGCGAGATCACCGGCGAGAACATCACGACCTGGTCGGGCCTCATCAATGCCCATCGCAACAGGCGCGAATTCTTCCGCCGCTTCGGCGCCGTCGCCACCGACCACGGCGTGCCCACCGCCAACACCGCCGATCTGTCGGGCCCCGAAAAACAGGCTCTGCTCGACAAGGTGCTGTCAGGCCGCCACGACGCCGATGATGCCGAACTGTTCCGCGCCCAGATGATGACGGAAATGGCTTTGCTGTCGGTCGAGGACGGGATGGTCATGCAGATGCATGCCGGCTCGCGCCGCAACACCGATCCGCTGCTGATGGCCGAACGCGGCACCGATCTCGGCGCCGACATTCCCGGCACCACCGATTACGTGAACGGGCTCAAGGCCTTGCTGAGCCGCTGCGGCAATGAGCCCAACCTGCGCCTCATCACCTTCGTGCTCGATGAAACCACCTATGCCCGCGAACTGGCCCCCATGGCCGGCTACTGGCCGAGCCTGATGATCGGCCCGCCCTGGTGGTTCCACGACAGCCCGCAGGGCATTCGCCGCTATCTCGACCAGGTCGTGGAAACATCAGGCTTCTACAACCTCGCTGGCTTCAACGACGACACCCGCGCGCTGCTTTCCATTCCCGCCCGCCACGACGTCTGGCGCCGCGAAGTCTGCGGCTTCCTCGCCCGCTGGGTCGGCGAAAACCGCATCACCAACTCGACGGCGCGCGACGTGGCGAAACACCTGAGCTATCAGGCCGCCAAGGATGCGTATCGGATAAAGTGAGGTTCTTCCCCTCTCCCCTTGAGGGAGAGGGACGACCTGACGCGTTCAGCGGAAGGTCAGGGTGAGGGGTCCTGCGCCATCCCATGCTTCGTCTCCCGTGGATGGCGCAGGACCCCTCATCCGCCCTTCGGGCACCTTCTCCCTCAAGGGGAGAAGGGTAGAGCTCCGACTAAGGCGACTTCCACAGCACCAGAGCCACGATCACCACACCGGTCACCAGCAGCACCAGCAAGCCGCCGAGGCCGTTCAGCACCTGCCGCCCGAATGTCGGGTGGCCTTCATCGGCGGCGATGATATCGGCGAGTCGCGTCGGTTCGCGCCGGTCTTCATAAGGTTGATGCGTCATTTCAAGCTCCCCCTGAAGGACTTGCTTTCGCGTCTGCCCAGTCTGCGCCCCCGACCGGTAACGAAGCCTTGCCGCGCCGGCCCTTCCTGCTTTTAGGGTTGCGATTCCCCCAATCGGCAACCTTACCCGTCGGTTACCGGTCACGATTTCATCACGTTTACCGGCGATCAGCGCCCACCCTGTCGAAATAGCGCTCCTTCTGCTCTAATACCGGCAATGATGAATCAGTCGCCCGTAGAAACCGCGCTCAGCCGCGCCATGATCCGCTGGTCCCTGACCAAATCGACCCCTGTGGCGGACACGCCGCGGAGCTGGATTTTCCGCGTCGAGCAGAATGGCCGCAATTTCGGCGCCCTCAAGATATTGAAGCCTGTCGTCGCCGAGGAGGAGGGCAGGGGCGCCCGCCTGCTGCAATGGTATGAAGGCGACGGCGCCGCTACCGTCTTCGACATTCACGGCGATACCATCTTCATGGAATGGCTCGATGGCGGTCCGCTGGCCGATCCGGTTCGTGCCGGCCGCGATGACGAAAGCACCATCGCCATCGCTACCGTGGTAGCCAATCTCCATCGCGCCCGCCCCGGCGCGCCCGACGATCTGCAGCCTCTGCGTGAGCGCTTCCAGACCCTGTTCGATACCGATGTGCGCGCCTGGCCGCATACGGCCCGCGATCTCTATGCCCGCTCCAGCGGCATCGCCCTCAAGCTCTTCGACCGCCCCAGCGCGCAGCTGCCGCTGCATGGCGACCTGCATCACGACAATATCCTGTCCTCCGATCGCGGCTGGCTCGCCATCGATCCCAAGGGCCTGCTGGGCGATCCGGCCTATGATGTCGCCAATGTCTTCATCAATCCGAAGCATGCCGACAATATCGCCGCCGATCCGCGCCGCATCGCCGCCCGCGCCGATATCCTGTCGCAGCGCCTGAACTATCCGCGCAAGCGCATGCTGGGCTGGGCCGCCGCCCATGCTGCCCTCTCGGCCTGCTGGGACCTCGCCGATGGCAATCCCATCACCGGCCTGCTCGCCTGCCTGCCGAACCTGCTCAGCGCCTACGACCAGGCCTAGCGCATCACCATGGATCTTTCGATGTTCACCACGACGCGCCGCGGCTTTCTTGTGCTCACCGCGGCAACTGGCCTCGCTGCCTGCTCCACC
This sequence comes from Devosia ginsengisoli, assembly GCF_024707105.1. Taxonomy (GTDB): domain Bacteria; phylum Pseudomonadota; class Alphaproteobacteria; order Rhizobiales; family Devosiaceae; genus Devosia; species Devosia ginsengisoli_A. The sequence goes on from NZ_JANQAJ010000005.1 coordinate 434,976, forward strand.
ACCATCCCGATGCTGCCCAAGGCCGCCGCCAGCACGCCCGAAACCCTGACCGACGATGAAATTCTTGCGGCCATCAATGCCGTGCGCAAGGCCAATGGCGCGCCGCCCTGGGCCTACAATACCCGTCTCGAAGATGCCGCCCGCTCGCAGGCCCGCCTCATGGCGCAGAAGAACACGCTGAGCCACGATCTCGGCGTTACCCTGCGCCAGCGCGTCACCGCCGCCGGCTATATCGGCGCCGTGGGCGAGAATGTCGCCAAGGGCTATACCAGCCTGCAGGGCGCCATCGAGGGCTGGATGGAATCCTCGGGCCATCGCGGCACGCTGCTCAGCCACCGCTTCGTCGAATTCGGCCTCGCCGTGGCCCGCGCCCCCAATGGCAAGCTCTATTGGGCCATGATTGCCGGCGGCAGCTTCCAGGCCTGGGTCGCCTCCTAGCCGTGGGCCGCCCGGCTGTCCGCCGGCGCTTCCTCCCGCTCGTTGAGGCCATAGTCACGTAGCACCTGCGCCACGCGCAGCCGATAATTGGCGAACACGCCACTGCGCCCCCTGGCCTGCGTCGCACGATGCCCCGGCCGGTTGCGCCACGCCGCCACCGCCGCCTCGTCGCGAAAGATCGACAGCGACAGCAGCTTTCCCGGCGTGGACAGGCTCTCGAACCGTTCCACCGAAATGAAGCCGTCGATCTGCTCCAGGTCGGCCCGCAAGGCCGATGCCAGTTCGAGATAGCGCCCCATCTCGCCCTCTGCCGGCCACACCTCGAAGATGACAGCGATCATGGCCGCACCAGTGGGCCATGCGGCGCCGAGGCCAGCCGCAGGAATATTCGGTCTTCCTTGCGGATGAACTGCTCGCGCCGGGCAAAGTCGTAATTTTCCCGCCCCAGCGGATCGTCCCGCAGCCGGGCGCGATAGGCCTCGTAGGCCGCCAGATTCTCGATAGTGTAGACGCCATAAGCGGTCGTCGCCGAGCCCTCATGCGGCGCGAAATAGCCGATCAGCTCGGCGCCGCAGCGCGGAATGGCCTCGCCCCAGTTGCGGGCATATTGCGCGAATTCGTCCGTCTTGAACGGGTCGATCTCGTAGCGGATGAAGCAGGTGATCATCGTCTGGTCTCCATGTCGAAGCATCGATGCTACCCTATTGATTGACGACAATGCTTCGGCTACGGTCGAACTATGAAGGATGGCCCCTCCATTGCCAGCATCGCCGCCCTGATCGGCGATCCCGCCCGCGCCAACATCCTGACGGCGCTGATGGATGGTCGTGCCCTGACGGTGAGCGAGCTGGCCGAAGCGGCCGGCGTCACCCTGCCGACCGCCAGCGGCCATGTGTCCAAACTCACCGAAGCCGGCCTGCTGGTCGCCGAAAAGCAGGGTCGCCACCGCTATCTGCGCCTCTCCGGCAGCGACGTGGCCCAACTGCTCGAACAGCTCATGAGCTTCGCCCAGCGCGCTGGCGCCACACCCATCCGCACCGGCCCGAACGACGCCGCCCTGCGCCAGGCCCGTATCTGCTACGATCACCTGGCCGGCGAAGCAGGCGTCGCCTTGTTCGGCGCCCTGACCGCCAAAGGCTTCATCACCGATGGCGAGATCGTTACGCTGACCGCGGACGGCCGCGCCTGGTTCGAGCATTTCGGCATTCCCGTCGCCACGCTGGAAACAGCCCGTCGCCCGGTCTGCCTGCATTGCCTCGACTGGTCCGAACGCCGCCACCATCTGGCCGGCGCGCTGGGCTCCGCCATGCTCGACGAAATGCTGCAACGCGACTGGCTCCGCCGTGCCGGCGGGCGGGTGCTGCGATTCACGACTGAGGGCAGGAAGGCTTTTGCGGCGGAAGTGCTAGCATAGGGGATACCCCTCCCAACCTCCCCCTGATAGGGGGAGGAGCCGCACTGTGGTCATGGCAATATAGTGCCACAACCCCAATCTGTTCCTCCCCCTATCAGGGGGAGGCTAGGAAGGGGTATCCGCAAAAACTCTAAACACTCAGCGTCCGCCGCACCGCCGCATCCCAGCCCTTGACCTTCCGCCGCCGCTCGGCCGCATCCATCTCCGGCTCGAACCTCTTGTCCCGCGCCCAGCTCGCGGCAAATTCCGTCATGCCCGGCCACACCCCGGCCTTCGCTCCCGCCAGCCATGCCGCCCCAAGCGCCGTGGTTTCGAGGATCACCGGCCGGTCCACCGGCGCATCCAGCACATCGGCCAGGAACTGCATGGTCCAGTCCGACGCCACCATGCCGCCATCGACGCGCAAAACCGTGTCGCCGCCGCCTTTCCAGTCCTTGCGCATGGCCTCCAGCAGGTCGCGCGTCTGATAGCAGACCGCCTCCAGCGCTGCCCTTGCGATTTCGGCCGGCCCCGAATTGCGCGTCAGCCCGTAAATGGCCCCGCGCGCCTCCGCGTCCCACCACGGCGCGCCCAGCCCCACAAAGGCCGGCACCATATAGACGTTCTGGCTCGGGTCGGACGTCCGCGCCAGGGGGCCGGTCTCGCTGGCATGCTTGACCAGTTTCAGCCCGTCGCGGATCCACTGCACCGCCGCCCCGGCAATGAAGATCGAGCCTTCGAGGGCGTAGCTGGTCTCGCCGTCCAGGCGATAGGCGATAGTGGTCAGCAGCCGGTTCTTGCTGCGCACCAGGTCCTTGCCGGTATTGAGCAGCGCGAAGCACCCCGTGCCATAGGTCGATTTCAGCATGCCCGGCTGGAAACAGGCCTGCCCGATCGTCGCCGCATGCTGGTCCCCCGCCACCCCGAGAATGGGAATTGCCGCGCCGAACAGGGTCGGGTCCGTCACCCCGAAATCATCGGCGCAATCCTTCACCTCGGGCAACAGCGCCGCCGGTACGTCGAACAGGTCCAGCAGCCCCTTGTCCCACTGATTCTCGGCAATATCGAACAGCAGCGTCCGCCCCGCATTGGTCGCGTCACTCGCATGCACCTTGCCGCCGGTCAGCCGCCAGATGAGAAAGCTGTCCACCGTCCCGAAGGCCAGCTCGCCCTTTTTCCGCCCGCTTGCGCGCACCCTTCACATTGTCCAGCAGCCACTTGACCTTGGTGCCGGAAAAATAGGGATCGAGCAGCAGCCCGGTCTTCCGCGTGACCATGCTTTCATGCCCCGCCTTCTTCAGCTTCGCGCAATAGGCCGCGGTGCGCCGGTCCTGCCACACGATGGCATTGTGGATCGCCTTGCCGGTCGTCCGGTCCCAGATCAGCGTCGTCTCGCGCTGGTTGGTAATGCCGATGGCCGCCACGTCGTTCGCGGTGATCCCGGCTTTCTTCAGCGCCGTCCTGATCGACCAGACGACAGAATCCCAGATTTCCTCCGGGTCATGCTCCACCCAGCCGTCTTGGGGAAATATCTGGGTAAATTCCTTCTGCCCCAGTCCGGCAATCGTCCGGTCCTTGCCGAACACGATCGCCCGGCTCGATGTTGTCCCCTGGTCGATCGCCAGAATGTAACCGCTCATAGTTCCTCCACTGAGCTTGCCGCTCTATCTCCCCTCGCCCCTTGTGGGTCCGCCCTTCGGGCACCTTCTCCCACAAGGGGAGAAGGAGACAACCCTGCTAGTTGCGCCCGTCCATATACGCCTCCAGCGCCTTCACCTCGTCAGCGCTCACCCGCAGCCCCACCTTGGTCCGCCGCCACAGCACATCCTGCGCCGTCCGCGCCCATTCATGACCCATGAGGTAATCCACCTCCGCCGCATAGAGGTCCCAGCCGAAATGCTGCCCCAGTTCTTCCACGCCCCCAGCGCTTCCCAGCACTATCCGCGCCTTGCTGCCATATTGCCGCAACAGGCGCCGCAGCAATCTCGCCGGTATCCCGGCATAATCCATGCCCAGCCGCCGCGCTTCCGCCTCGAAGGCCAGTGGCTCGAAGTCGCCGCCGGGCAGCCGGCTCGTCTTCGTCCAGGCCGCGCCCTTCTTGCCCAGCACGGCCTCGATCTTGTCCAGCACCGATTCCGCCAGCCGCCGCGATGTGGTCAGCTTGCCGCCGAACACGTTGATGACAGCGCCATCAGCCGCGTCGCCATCGACCTTGAGCACATAGTCCCGCGTCGCCTCCTGCGCCGCGCTGGCCCCGTCGTCGAATAGCGGCCGCACGCCAGAATAGCTCCAGTGGATCTGGTCCCGCGTCACCGGAAGGGCGAAATATTCGCTCGCCGCGCTCAGCAGGTAGTCGGTTTCCTGGTCGGAAATCCGCACATTCTTGGGGTCGCCGTGATAGTCCGCGTCGGTCGTGCCGATCAGGGTGAAATCATCCTCATAGGGAATGGCGAAGATGATGCGCCCATCGGCATTCTGGAAGATGTAGCAGCGGTCGTGGTCATAGAGCTTGTGCACCACGATATGGCTGCCCTTGACCAGCCGCACATGATGCGCCCCGCTGCGGCCCATCGCCTCCGATATCACGTGATCCACCCACGGTCCCGCCGCATTGACCACCAGCTTGGCCCGCACGCTCTGCTGCCCGGCCTCGCCATCCAGCGCCACCAGCCACCCGCCACCCTCGCGCCGCATGCCGGTCACCTTGGTCCGCACATGGATGGCGGCGCCCCTGTCGGCCGCGTCGCGCGCATTGAGCACCACGAAGCGCGCGTCATCCACCCAGCAATCCGAATATTCGAAGCCCAGCCGATAGCCCGGCTTCAGCGGCTTGCCGGTCACGTCCCGCGTCAGGTCCAGCATCTTGGTCGGCGGCAGCAGGCGGCGGCCGCCCATATAGTCATACATGGCCAGCCCCGCCCGCAGCACCATGGCCGGCCGCAACCCCTTGTGATGCGGCAGCACGAAGCGCAGCGGCTTGATGATATGCGGCGCCTCCGCCCACAGCACCTCGCGCTCGGCCAGCGCCTCATGCACCAGGCGGAATTCGTAATGTTCGAGATAGCGCAGCCCGCCATGCACCAGCTTGGTGGCCGCCGATGACGTGCCCGAGGCCAGGTCGTTCATCTCGGCCAGCGCCACGCTATAGCCGCGCCCCACCGCGTCGCGCGCCACGCTGGCGCCATTGATGCCCCCGCCGATGACGAAGATATCGACGCTGTCGCTGCCGGCCATGGTTCAAACCTCTTTTATCTTTCGTTTGTACGCGTTTGGCTTTCGTTTTGGAAGATTGTAGTTTCGCTCTCCCGCTTGCCCGCCACATTCAATCTTCCATACAAGATCGTCATTGACCCTGCGCTGCCGGGCGGATAGGGCATGGCGTCTTCTCGGTCCCGGAATCCCGGCCATGCTCGCCATCCTCACCGTCATTGCGCCCATCTTCGCGCTGATGGCATTCGGCTATGGCGCGGTGCGCTTCCGCCTGTTCCCGGCCGATGGCATCAAGGGCCTGATCGCCTTCGTCAATAATTTCGCCACGCCCTGCCTGCTGTTCCATTCGCTACTGACCAGCGATTTCAGTTCGGCCTTCAATATCGCCATTATCGGACCGTTTTATATCGGCGCGCTGGCCTGTTTCGCGCTGGGCATCGTCATCGCGCTGAAGGCTTTCGGCAACCGGCCGGGCGAGGCCGTGTCGGTGGCCTTTTCGGGCACGTTCACCAATACTGTGCTGGTCGGCCTGCCGATCATGCAGCGCGCCTATGGCGTCGATGCGCTGCCCGTCGTGCTGTCGATCATCGGCCTGCATGGCGCCATCCTGCTCACCAGCGGCATGGTCACCATCGAGCTGATGCGTCGCGACGGCGCCTCGCTCGGCAAGACGCTGCTGGTCGCCGGTAAGCGCGTCGGTTCCAACCCGCTGATCTGGGGCATTGCCGCCGGCCTGATCGGCTATTTCTCCGGCCTTACGCTGATCGAGCCGGCCGACGCGTTCTTCCGCATGATGGCCCAGGCCGTGGTTCCCGCGGCCCTGTTCGGCATTGGCGGGGCGCTCAACGAGTTCAAGCTCAGCGAGAACTGGAAGCAGGCGCTGATCGCCTCCATCATCAAGCTGATCGTCCACCCCGCCATCGCCTATGTGCTGATGATCTGGGTGCTGCATGTGCCCATGGAGATCGCGCGCTACGGCATCCTGCTCTCGGCCATGCCGGCCGGCGTCAACGTCTATGTCTTCGCCACCTATTACAACAGGGGCGTCAGCGTCGCCGCCAATGCCATCCTCATCGGCACGGTCGCTTCGGCCGTGACCGTATCGGGCTGGCTCTACATCCTGTCGCTCTAGAGCGTTTCCAGCAAAAGTGGCAACGGTTTTGCGGTTCGGAAACGCGACAAAACAAGGACTTGGAGCGATTTCACCGTTTCAACGAAACGGTGAAATCCTATAGGCTGGCGGCCCATTTGCGTTCTATAGAAGGTCCATGAACGCATTGCTTGGACTCTTGCTGATTGCCCTTCTGGTCATGATCAGCATCCTGATCGCCCTGGCCGAAATCGCCTTCGCGGCGGCGCGCGAAATCCGCATTCGCGCGCTGGCCGAGCAGGGCGATGCCCGTGCGCTCCGCTTCATCAAGCTGCGGGCCAATGCCGGCAATGTCATCACCGCCCTGCAGATCAGCACCAATGCGGTCTCGATCCTGGCCGGCATTGTCGGCTCGGAATTTCTCGCGCCATATTTTGCCGCCCTGCTATCGCCACTCATGCCGATTGAGAATGCCGAGACGCTTGGCGGCATCCTCTCCTTTGTCCTGGTGACGGCCCTGTTCATTCTCCTCGCCGACCTCACCCCCCGGCGCATCGCCATGATGATGCCGGAGCGGGTGGCGCTGTTTGTCGGCGGCTTTCTCGAAATCCAGGTCCGCATGCTCAAGCCCCTGGTCTGGATCTTCAGTTCCCTGTCCGACCGGCTGATCGCGCTGCTGCGTCTCAAGCCCGAGCGCAATGACGAAGTGACCGGCGAGGATTTCCGCATGATCCTGGCCGGCGGCGAGGCCTCGGGTGCGTTGATGAAGAACGAGCACCAGCTCATCAAGAATGTGCTGGCGCTCGAATTGCGCAGCGTCACCTCGGTAATGACGGTGCGCGATAGCATCACCTATCTCGACATCCGCGATTCCACCGAGATCCAGCGCGAAAAGGTGCAGCAGTTTCCGTTTTCGCGCTATCCGCTCTGCGATGGCGGGCTGGACAATGTCATTGGCTGCGTCCGCGCCGAAGACGCGCTGGCCGCCGCCTTCGAGCATTCCAGTTCGGTCGATTTCCGCGAGGCGCGCCGCGACGTGCTGTCGGTCCCCGACTCCCTCAATGTGTGGGAAGTCATGGCCGAATTTCAGGCCCAGAATACCGGCTTCGCCCTGGTGGTCAGCGAATATGCCTATGTGGTGGGCATCGTCACCTTCAAGGATTTGATGGCCGCCCTGGTGCAGGGCCTGGTCAATCCCTTTGAGGAAAAGCCCATCCTGCGTCGCGAGGACAACAGTTATCTGATCGACGGCGTCACCCCTTGGTCGAGGTGGCGCAGGCGCTCGGGCTCAAGCAACTGCATGGCGATGGCCATTACGAAACCATTGGCGGCTTCGTCGTCCATCACCTGCGCCGCGCCGCCCGCAAGGGCGATCGCGTCGATGCCGGCGGCTATACGTTCGAAGTGGTCGACGCTGACCGCATGCGCCTCAACCAGTTGCTCGTCACCAAGCAAGTCAGCAAGACCTCGCCTGCCAAATCCGGCAAATAGCCTGCCGTCAGCTCAGCAGCTCGGTGAACCGCTGCGGTGCGCCCATATCCAACTGTGCGCGCGGCTCCAGCGATAGGCCGACCACCCCGCTGTCATAGGGTTTGACATCAACCACATTCATATCCCGCTTCTCCGTCAGGTCCCCGAACCAGGCCGCGCCCGGCGACACGGTGGGAAACACGAAGAAGTTGAAGCGGTCGACCAGTCCCAGCCGCACCATGGATTGCACCAGGCCTGCGCCGCCCGACAGGTGAATGTCGCCGCCTTCCTGCGCCTTGAGCTCGGTGATGAACCCCACCAGCGCCGCATCATCCGCCGCTGTCACCATCCGCGCCCTGTGCCACGGCTCCAGCGCCCGCGAGCCGCTGCGCGAGATCACCAGCTTTTCGATATCGTGCATATGCCTTGCCATGGCCTGGTTGCTCGCCGTGCCTTCGCCCGATGCCAGCGTGCCCGGCCAATAGGCCACCATTTCGTCATAGGTGGTGCGGCCGATCAGCATCGTGTCCGAAGTCGCGGCATTCTCGTTGATCTGCCGATAGACGTCGTCGCCCACCGCATCCACCCATTCGAACGGGCTGTCCAGCCGGCCATTGAGAGTGGTCATCATTCCCAGAATGACTTTACGCATTGTCCGTCTCCATAAGTTAGCCATTTAGATAAGTAATTGGACGTGGCTTGCCCGTTCGCCCGGTGCGTGTGTGACTCACCCCCACCCTTGATCCCTCCCCAAAGGGGAGGGAGACGATGAACATTGACCTCGGAGCTGGCGCCTCCCTCCCCATGATGGGGAGGGACTGAGGGTGGGGTGACGGGAGCCACAGAAACCCGAAGTGCCCCAGGCTCGTGTCTACCTCTCGACCAGCGCCGCCAATTGCGCCGTCACCGATCCCCAGCCGTCATAAAAGCCCATGTCGCGATGCATGGTCTGGTCGGCATTGTCCTTGTGCATCACCACAGCTCGATAGGCCGTGCCTAGGTCGTGGTCATCAAGCGTGATCACCGCCGTCATCATCGGCTGCTCGGCCGGCCGCCAGCCGCCCACCAGTGCATTGGTGAAGACGATCCGCCGCCCCTCTTCGAGAGCGAGGTAGCAGGCCGAGAGGTGCGGGCCGAACTCGCCGCCATTCTCGCTCATCAGCGTGGTCAGCGCGCCGCCCGGCCGCAGGTCCATCTCCGCCACCCGGCACAGGGCTGGTGCCGGTATCCACCATTTGGCAAAGCTCTCGGGCGTCGTCCACGCCGCCCAGATGGCCGAGCGCGGCGCCTTGATGACGCGGCTGATTTCGAGATCGCGTTCCGGATCGAGCGGAGTCATGCCTTCTGTTCCTTGTTCTGGGTGACGAACTGTTCCAGCCGGTCCGTCCGGCCTTCCCAGATCGCCCTTTGTTCGTTGAGCCAGCTATCGACCGCCGCCAGCCGAGCCCGGTCTATCGTGCACGTGCGCACGCGCCCGGCCTTGCTGGTGCGGATCAGCCCGGCCCCCTCCAGCACATGAATGTGCTTCATGAAGGAGGGCAGGGCCATGTCGAACGGCGCGGCAAGCTCGCCCACGCTGGCCGGCCCCCGCCCCAGCCGTCCCACCACCGCCCGCCGCGTCGGGTCGGCCAGTGCCTGGAAAATGCCATCGAGCTGCGTCTGATACTGTTCCATAAGGCTAAGTATCAGGCAAAGACGCTTAGCGCAAGAGCTAACGATTCTGATGCTGCCGAACGGGCGGGGCAGGGGGAGGGCTTGCTTCGGAGCACCTGGCCCCTATTGTGCCTGCCATACCAGAATTGCGAGTCCCGCCGAATGACCGACAAGTCCATCGAGATCCTGCAAACCGGCAAGCTGCTCGCCAGTTGCGAAGCTGCCCTGGCCGAGCGTTATACCGTTCACAAGCTGCATGAAGAGGCCGATCCCAAGGCTTGGCTGTCAGCCAATGGCAGCCGCATCCGCGCCCATGCCGGCTCGGGCGTGCAGGCCGATCTCATGGATGCGCTGCCCAATCTCGAAATCATCGCCAGCTTTGGCGTCGGCTACGACAATATCGACACCAGGACGGCCAAGGCCCGCAATATCCGCGTCACCAACACGCCCAACGTGCTCAACGACGCCGTGGCCGAACTCACCATTGGGCTGATGATCGCCTTGGCCCGCCGCATCCCGCAGGCCGACCAATATGTGCGCCAGGGCAAATGGCTCGGCGGCAGCATGCCGCTTTTCACCGAACTCACCGGCAAGACCGTCGGCATTCTCGGCCTCGGCCGCATCGGCAAGGAGATTGCTATCAGGGCCCAGGCCATGAAGATGCGCGTCGTCTATCACGGCCGCCACCGCCAGGCGTCCGAGCCGCATGTCTTCTACGACAATCTGGTGGACATGGCGCGCGACAGCGACTGGCTGGTCATCATCGCCCCCGGCGGCAAGGGCACCGAGCGCATCGTCAGCCGCGAAGTGCTCGAAGCGCTCGGCCCCAAGGGCATGCTGGTCAATGTCGCCCGCGGCACGCTGATCGACGAACCCGCCATGCTCGACCTGCTGCAGAATGGCGGCCTCGGCGGCGCGGCGCTCGATGTGTTCGAAGACGAACCCAAAGTTCCCGCCGGCTTCCTCGCCCTCGACAACGTCGTCCTCAGCCCCCACCAGGGCAGCGCCACGGTGCAAACCCGCGACGCCATGGGCGCACTATTGGTGGCCAACCTCGAAGCCCATTTCGCCGGCGAACCGTTGATCAGCGCGGTGGTGTAGCGTCGTTCGGAAACTTGCCACCGGGTCATTCCCGCGAAAGCGGGAACCTCTGCGGGCAGGGAGCCCTATTCCAGATTCTCCTGCACCATCGTCCCCGTGTCATGCACGCAGAACATCACCAGCCGCCCCTCGCCGATATTGGTGAATTTGTGCGGGACCCCGCTCGGGACCACCGCGATATCGCCCGGTCCCACCTCGAAGCTCTCCTCGCCCGCCACGACGCGCGCGCGGCCCGCTTGCACGATCCAGGTCTCGGGATAAGGGTGGATATGCAACCCCGGTCCCTGGCCGGGATCGTTGTCCACGGCAAAGAACGAAATATCGGTGCCATAGGCCGCCCCTTCGAACCGGATCGTCCGGCTCTTGCTCTGTGCCCGGTCCGCCGCGCGCAATAGATGCATGGTCTTTCTCCTGTCGTTCTGTCTTTCCGACGAACGGCAGGGCGCCTTTTCGACATGCCCCGTCTGCGCAACGCCACGATTCCCTTCCGCGTTGCGACCCGCTAGCTTCCCGTGACGAACAGGAGAAATGTAATGACCGAGTGGTGGCGCGGCGGAGTGATCTATCAGGTCTATCCCCGCTCGTTTCAGGACAGCAATGGCGATGGCATAGGCGATCTGCCCGGCATCATCGCCCGGCTCGATCACATTGCCGGCCTCGGCGTCGATTGCATCTGGCTGTCACCCATCACCCAGTCGCCTCAGGCCGATATGGGTTATGACGTGTCCGATTATCGCGAGGTCGATCGCCTCTTCGGCTCGCTGCAGGATTTCGACAGCCTCGTCGAACAGGCCCATGCCCGCGGCCTCAAGGTCATCATGGACCAGGTGGTGAGCCACACCTCGGACCTGCATCCCTGGTTCCAGGAATCGCGCCTCAACCGCACCAATGCCAAGGCCGACTGGTATGTCTGGGCCAACCCGCTGCCCGACGGCTCCCCACCCAATAACTGGCCCGCCGTCTTCGGTGGCCGCGCCTGGGAGTGGAACCCCACCCGCGGCCAGTATTACCTGCACAATTTCCTCGCCAGCCAGCCCGACCTCAATTTCCACAATCCCGAAGTGCAGCAGGCCGTGCTCGATGTCATGCGTTTCTGGCTGGAGCGCGGCATCGACGGCTTCCGCCTCGACACGGTCAATTACTATTTCCACGACAGCAAGCTGCGCTCCAATCCGCCCAACAAGGTCAAGAACGAGCATCTGGCCTATGCCGTGAACCCCTATGACATGCAGGAGCACCGCTACTCTAAGAGCCAGCCGGAAAACCTGGCTTTCCTCAAGCGCGTCCGCGCCCTGCTCGACGAATTTCCCGGCGCCACCTCGGTGGGCGAAGTGGGAGACAGCCACAAGTCGGTCAAGCTCATGGCCGAATACACCTCCGGCGGCGATACGCTCCACATGTGCTACGGCTTCGATTTCCTCGGGCCGCAATTCACCGCCGCCCATTTCCGCACGCGTATCGAACAATTCTTCAAGGCCGGACCCGATGGCTGGCCCTGCTGGAGCTTTTCCAATCACGATGTGCCGCGCCACGTCACGCGTTGGGCGCCCTTCAGCCAGTCCCCGGCCGCTCTCGCCCGCCAGTCGGCGGCTTTGGTCCTGTCGCTGCGCGGCTCGGTCTGCCTCTATCAGGGCGAGGAACTGGGCCTGCCCGAAACCGATCTGCTGTTCGAGGAATTGACCGACCCGCGCGGCATCCGCTTCTGGCCCGAGGACAAGGGCCGCGACGGCTGCCGTACCCCCATGCCGTGGGACGAGGGCAATGCCCCCAACGGCTTTACATCAGGCACACCCTGGCTGCCGGTCAAATATGCCCAGTCGGCCCTCAATGTCGCCGGCCAGAACGCCGATCCGAATTCGACGCTGGCCTTTTATCGCACCATTCTCGCCTGGCGAAAGAACCACCCCGTCCTGCTGACCGGCGATATCGCCTTCCTCAAGACATCGGAGCCCGTCCTCGCCTTCCGCCGCACCCTGGGCGAGCAGAGCCTGCTCTGCCTCTTCAATCTCTCGGCCGAAGCCCAGACCCTCGCCGTATCAGGCATCTCCAGTGGCACCGAGCTCGAGCCCGTCTCCCAACACGCCGCCCTCGCCGGAAAAAGCCTGCAACTCGGCCCCAACGGCTATGCTTTCGTGGCGCTGAATACGGGCCGGCGGGTGAGCATCAAATAGCGGATACCCCCACCTAACCTCCCCCTGATAGGGGGAGGAATCCGCTCGGCTTGTGGGTATAATAGTGCCTCAAACTCGATCTGTTCCTCCCCCTATCAGGGGAGGCTAGGAGGGGGTATCCCCAGAAACCTACGCCGCGCCGAGCAGCTTCAGCGAGCCGGGCTCGAAGAACATCATGCCCAGCGAGCCATCCGCCTTCACCACGAAGGCGCGCACGCAATTGTTCCATTCCTCGACGCCGTCGACAGTATAGCCCATCGCGGTCAGCTCCTGGCTGATCAGGTCTTCCGACCCGACGATGGGGGAGCCCACGTCGCAACTGATATTGCCGGTTGCGGCCTGCGCCGGCAGAGCCACGACGGCCAGGCTGGCGGCGGCGATACTGGTGGCTAGAATGGTCTTGAACATGTCGGTCATCCTTTTCTCGGGAGGTCTTGAACACCCCGATCATCGGCCCGGCACGTCTCGGTCACCAGTTAAACTACTGCAATCAATATGAAATATTGGAAAGCGCTCGGTAATTCCCTGTCCATCTTCCGGCAGGAAGAGCGCTGCCTATTCCACGCGGCGCAAGGTCATCGGATCGTAGAATTCCATGGCTTCGCGACCATCGGCCTGCCTTACGAAGGCACGGATGCAGCCGCCCCACATTTCGGTGCGGGTCACGTTCACGCCCCGGCCGCGCAGCAGGTCGAAGTTGAAATCGTTGATCTCGGCCTCGCTGAATATTTCCGGGTCCAGCCCGAACGTGCCCGAGCAGATCGGGGCGGCCAAAGCGGGCGATGCCATTGCGGCGATGAGGGTGAAAGCCAGGGGCAGGGCAGGGCGCATGGTCAGAATCTCCTTTGTCGCTATTGCTGCCGCGCGATTGCGGCGGCCTCGCGGCGCCTGATCAGTACCACCACGGCAGGGATGGCGAAACTCAGCAGCAATAGCCGGATCACGTGATGCGCCGCGATGAAGGCGGTATCATAGCCCAGCGCGATGCCCAGCGCCCCCATGCCCTCCAGCGCGCCGGGCGATAGCCCCAGCCAGAGCTGCCCGAATGGCATGTCGACCACCAGGCTCACCGCATAGGTCACGACAGTCACGATGGCCAGCGTCATGACGGTGGCGATCACCCCGCCCTTGGCCGCGTTCATGAATTCCGCCCGCGTGATGCCGGCAAAGCGCGAGCCGATCAGCGCGCCGGTCAGGATGAAGGTCACCGTCACCAGCGGCGTCGGAATGGCCTCGACATAGAGCCCGCCCAGCTTGGCCGCCGTCGCCGCCGCCATCGATCCGAGCACGAAGCCGGCCGGCATCTTGAGCCACAGGAAGATCAGCCCCATCACAGTGCATCCGGCCCCCAGTGCCAGCAATTGCCCGATATCGAGGAACTCCGTCGGCGCCGGCGGGGTGAAATGGTCGATGGGCAGGAACATCGCGCCAACGGGCACGGCAATGGTCAGCATCAATATGCGGATCACCTGGATGATGACGATCTGCCGGGAATCGCCCACGCCCGCTGCCGCGATCCCCAATATGAAAGACAGATGCCCCGGAAACGAGCTGAGATAGGCCGTCCCCGCATCGAGTTTGAACACCTTGACCAGCATCCACCCGGTCAGCGCGATGATCAGCACCAGTTCCACCACCAACCCCGCCAGGCTCACCGGCCAGCTGGCAATCAGTTGCAGGCTGTCCGGTGCTACATTGGCCCCCATCGACATGCCGATCAGCACGAAAGCCACATCCCGCAACCGGTCCGGCATGCTGACCTTCATCCCGGCCATCGCTGCCGCCGTCACCGCCAGCGCCCCACCCATCAGCCACCCCGCCGGAAGGTTGAGCAAAGTGGCAATCAATCCGCCGGCCGCGGAGATGACGAGGGTGAACAGAGCCGGGTAGAGTTTGGAAAGGTAGGGCATGAAATCTTCAGGAGATAAAAGGGAATAGCACGGCACGATCCTGCCACAGAAGGGGCGTTCACCCTCCCACTTGAGAGGAGGGTAGCGTAACTCGGCCCATCCGGGGCCGTAGTGAAGCTAGGGAGGGGGTATTCTCCCCCAACGCCAAAACCAGTGCGTCGTAAACCCCCTCGGGATTGTTCATTACGTCGCCATTGGTGAAGCGAAGTACAGTATATCCGTGTCTGGCCAGTGTCTCATCGCGCTCTCGATCCTTACGCATCGCCGCGTCGGTATAGTGCGTATCCCCATCGATCTCGACAACAACCCTGGCTTGGTGGCAGGCAAAATCGACAACGAACGATCCGAGCGGCACCTGCTTGCGAAAGTGATAGCCGCTCGATCGCAGCGGTTCGATCAGCTTCCAGAAGCGGACTTCGACCGTTGTCGGGTTCTTCCGCAAACTCTGCGCGCGCGTTGCCATCGCACCCCCTCCCAGCTCTGCTACGGCCCTTTGGGCCTAGCGACGCTTCCCTCCCCTCAAGGGGGAGGGTGGTCTCCACTCGCTGGCAAAATCCTGCCACAACCACCGGCCTCACCCTCCCCCTTGAGGGGAGGGAAGCGAGATAGGACTTAGCCCTTGCTAAGTCCGTGATCGAGCAGGGAGGGGGTATCTCTCCAAGAATCCGAAGTTCCGGATTACCCCACCGGCAGCGCCTTCTCCGCCAGCCGCACCCAGTACGACGCCCCCACCGGAATCACATCGTCATTGAAATCATACATATCGGTATGCAGCTCGGCGCTGTCGCCATTGCCGAGAAAAATATAGGCCCCCGGTCGTGCCTCCAGCATGAAGGAGAAATCCTCCCCGCCCATCGATGGCGGCGCGTCCTCGTCCACCCGCTCGGCGCCCGCCACCTCGCGCGCCACCTGCGCGGCAAAGTCGGTCTGCTCGCGCGCATTGACCGTCACCGGATAGCCCCGCGCATAGCGCACCGTCGCGGTGGCGCCGAAGCTCGCGGCAAATTGCGGTACGAAATCCGCCAGCCGTTCCTCGATCTGGTCCTGCACCGCGCCATCCAGCGTGCGCACCGTGCCGGTAATCTTGGCCGTGCGCGAAATCACATTGTCGGCTTCCCCGGCCTCCACCATCGTCACCGACAGCACCGCGCTATGCAGCGGGTCGACATTGCGCGACACGATCGATTGCAAGGCCACGATCATATTGGCGGCCACCACGATGGGGTCGATCGTCGTCTGCGGCCGCGCCGCATGGCCGCCCTGGCCGGTAATGTCGATATAGAACCGGTCCGTCGCCGCCATGATGCCGCCGGCGCGAATGCCGAAATGCCCCGCCGGCATGCCCGGCCAGTTATGCATGCCGTAGAATTCGTCGATGGCAAACCGTTCCACCAGCCCGTCATCCAGCATGGCCTTGCCGCCCGCGCCGCCCTCTTCCGCCGGCTGGAAAATGACCGCGATCCGCCCGTCGAAATTGCGCGTCTCGGCCAGGTATTTCGCCGCGCCCAGCAGCATCGCCGTATGCCCATCATGCCCGCAGGCATGCATCTTGCCGGGCGTGGTCGAGGCATAGTCCTTGCCCGTCTTCTCGGTCACCGGCAGCGCATCCATGTCGGCCCGCAGCCCGATCGTCCGCCCGCTTCCGCCATTGCGTCCATTGATGATGCCGACCACCCCGGTGCGCCCGATGCCGGCCACCACCTCGTCGCAGCCGAATTCCCTGAGCTTGCTCTCCACCACGCCGGCCGTCCGCACGACATCATACAGCACTTCCGGGTGTGCATGAAAATCCCGCCGCCAGCCGGCGATCTCCTCGTGAAATTCGGCAATACGGTTGATGATGGGCATGGGAAGTCCGAAGCAGTCTATTCTGGGTCAGTGTCGCTGTCCCAATCGGTTAGGTCAACCTTAGCATGGTTTTCTGTCATGAACTCAGGGTCTGTCGCCGGTGCCCTCCCACCCGAGGGTGACGAGCGGTGGGTGAGGGGCGTGGCACTACGCACCCCAGCACCCCTTTTCCAACAAACCCGCGCCCTCTAGCCCAAATTTCCCCCCGTGCGGCTTGCCCCTGTCCCCCGTATTTGCCATGACACCGGCAACTTGCCGGAGCCATTCATGAAAATCCTGGTCGCCATCAAGCGCGTCGTCGATCACAATGTCCGCATCCGGGTTCGCCCCGATGGATCAGGCGTCGAAACCTCTGGCGTCCGCATGTCGATGAATCCCTTCTGCAAGCACGCCGTCGAAGCCGCCGTGCAGCTCTCCGAGGCCGGCAATGGCGACGAGGTGGTCGTCGTCTCCATCGGTCCCAAGACGGCCAACGACGTCATCCTCACCGCCCTCGCCATGGGCGCCCATCGCGGCATCCTGATCGAGACCGATGCCGAGCTCGAAACCCTCGCCATAGCAAAGCTGCTGGCCAAGGTCGTCGCCGAGGAAAATCCGGATCTCGTCCTCCTCGGCAAGCAGGCCGTGGACGATGATTCCAATCATGTCGGCCAGATGCTCGCCGCCCTGACCAATCGCCCCCAGGCCACCTTCGCCTCCGAAATCAAGGTCACGGGGCAGGGGCTGGAAGTTGTCAGAGAGGTCGATTCCGGCCGCGAAACTGTCGCCCTGCCGCTCCCCGCCATCGTCACGGCTGATCTGCGCCTCAACACCCCGCGCAATGCCGCCCTGCCCATGGTGATGAAGGCCCGCTCCAAGCCGCTCGCCGTGCGCCCTGCCGCCGAATTCGGCGTCGACCTCGCCCCGCGCCTCGTGGTCGAAAAGATATCCCCGCCAGCAGAACGTGTGGCAGGAAAGACGGTAGCCTCGGTTGCCGAACTGGCCGCCTTCATCGCATCGGATGTCTCCCAGATGGAGGCGCTGTGATGAGCGTTCTGGTTCTGGCCGATCACGATCTCGGCGCCCTCTCGCCCGCCACCGCCCGCGTCGTCGGCGCGGTCAGCGAACTGGGCCCGGTCGATGTCCTCGTCGTCGCCGACGACCCCACTGCAATCGCCCAATCCGCGTCCGCCCTGTCAGGCGTGGCTAAAGTGCTGACCGCAAAGGGCAGTTCTTTAGCCGATGGGCTCGAAACGCTGCTCGAAACGTTAACAGTACGTTATCAATACGTGGTCGCCAGCGCCGGAAGCGTGGGCAAGGATGTCATGCCCCGCCTGGCCGCCAAACTCGACCTGATGCCGGTCACCGACGTGGTCGCCATCCACGGTCCCAACAGCTTCGATCGCCCCATCTATGCCGGCAATGCCGTGCAGACCGTGACGGACAACCAGACCAGGCACGTCCTCACCGTCAGGGCCTCGGCCTTCCGCCCCGCCGCGTCGGGCAATGCCGCCCCCATCGAAGCCCTTGATGTCGAAGTCGCTTCCGCCGCCAGCCTCATCGCCACGCACCGCACCGAAAGCGACACGCCCGATCTTGCCACCGCCCAGATCGTGGTCGGCGGCGGTGTTGCCCTCGGCTCGGCCGGGAATTTCCAACTGATTGAATCGCTTGCCAAAAAGCTCGGCGCCGCCATCGGCGCCACCCGCGCCGCCGTCGATGCCGGTTACGCCCCCAATGACTGGCAGGTCGGCCAGACCGGCAAGATCATCGCCCCCGACCTCTATATCGCCATCGGCATATCCGGCGCCCTGCAACACCTCGCCGGCATTCAGGGCGCCAAGAAGATCGTCGCCATCAACACCGATCCCGAAGCCCCGCTGGTCAAGCTGGCCGATGTGGCGCTGATCGGCGATCTCTTTGAAATCATTCCGCAATTGCTGGCAGAACTGGACGGCAAAATTCCCTGAGACCTCATGGTGAGCCCGTCGAACCACGAGGTCGGGCACGCCGATCTGCGCCACTTCCCCGCATTGCAAAAATCCCACCGCCCCCTATAACAACCCCGCCTCCCACCGGAACGACTCCTCATCATGTTCGAGACCCTGACCAAGGCCCCCGGCGACAAGATTTTGGCGCTCATGGGCGAATTCGCGGCTGACCCGCGTCCCACCAAGATCGACCTTGGCGTCGGCGTCTACAAGGACGAGCAGGGCACCACCCCGATCATGTCCTCGGTCAAAAAGGCCGAGCAGAAGATTTTTTCCGGTGGCAAGACAAAGACTTATCTCGGCATTGCCGGCAACAAGGGCTTTGGCGCCGCCGTGCTCGACCTGGCTCTGGCCGATAGCGTCGACCGTTCCCGCGTCCGCATCACCCAGGCGCCCGGCGGCACCGGTTCGCTCTGGGTGCTGATGCAACTGGTCAATCGCGCCCGCCCCGGCGCCACCGTGTGGGTCTCCGACCCGACCTGGCCCAATCACAACCCGATCGCCATCAATTCGGGGCTTCAGGTCAAGACTTATCCCTATTTCGACACCGAGACGCGCGGCGTGAAATTCGCCGAAATGCTCGATGCCCTCGACAAGCTCGGCAAGGATGATGTCGTGCTGCTGCATGGCTGCTGCCACAACCCGACCGGCGCAAATCTCTCGCCCGATCAATGGGATAAGGTCGCGGCCAGCCTTGCACGCACAGGTGCTCTGCCCTTCATCGACCTGGCCTATCTCGGCTTCGGCGATGGTCTGGAAGCCGATGCCTATGGCACGCGCAAAATCTTATCCTCGGTGTCAGAAGCTCTGGTAGCCTTCTCGGGTAGCAAGAATTTCGGCCTCTACCGCGAACGCGTCGGAGCCGCCATTCTCGTCGCCCGCGACGCCGCCCAGGCCGATATTGCGCAGTCCCAACTGCTTAACATCATCCGCGGCGCCTATAGCCAGCCCCCCCGATCATGGCGCGGAAATCATCCGCACCATCCTCGAGGACGCCGAATTGCGCGCCGAATGGGAAGCCGAACTCGACCTGATGCGCGCCCGCATGATCCGCCTGCGCGAAAAGCTGAGCGAAGCCATCCGCCAGCGGTCGAATTCCAAGGATTTCGACTTCATCGCCGCCCATCGCGGCATGTTTTCGCTGTTGGGGCTGGAAAATTCGGTCGTCGAACAACTTAAGGCCGCGAACGGCGTCTATATGATTGGAGACAGCCGTATCAACGTTGCCGGCATCCCCGAAGATCGCGTTGGCGAACTGGCCGATGCCATTCTGGCGGCCATAAAATAACGCCAGCGAATGCCCTTGCGGCAAGGCTTTGCCGTGCTACATCTGCCTGAGAGGCATAGAAGGATTTAGGAGGGAACCATGAAGTTCTTTGTCGATACTGCGGAAATCAAGGACATCAAGGAGCTCTACGAGACGGGCCTGCTCGACGGCGTGACCACCAATCCGTCGCTGATCGCCAAGTCCGGCCGCGACTTCAAGGAAGTCGTCAAGGAAATCTGCTCGATCGTGCCCGGTCCGGTTTCGGCCGAAGTCGCCTCCCTCGAATATGACGGCATGATTGCCGAAGGCACTGTGCTGGCCGCTTTGGCCGAGAATGTCGTGGTCAAGCTCCCGCTGACCCTGGCCGGCCTCAAGGCCACCAAGACGTTCAAGGAACGCGGCGTAAAGACCAACGTCACGCTCTGCTTCTCGGCCAACCAGGCCCTGCTCGCCGCCAAATGCGGCGCGACCTATATCTCGCCCTTCCTGGGGCGTCTCGATGACATCAACCTCGATGGTGTCGAGCTGATCGAGAATATCCGCCAGATCTACGACAACTACGCCTTCGATACCGAAATCCTGGCCGCCTCGATCCGTTCGCCCAACCACGTGACCCAGGTCGCTTTGGCCGGCGCCGACGTCGCCACCATCCCGCCTGCCGTCATCCGCAAGCTGGCCGACCACCCGCTGACCAATGCCGGCATCGACGGCTTCCTCAAGGACTGGAAAGCCACGGGCCAGTCGATCGTCTGACGCCTTCTTCCCTTCTCCCCTTGCGGGAGAAGGTGGCGCGTAGCGCCGGATGAGGGGTCTGCGACCTCTCCGAACATATAGGGTGAGGAGGTAACCCCTCACCCGTCTCGGCCTTCGGCCGCTCCACCCTCTCCCGCAAGGGGAGAGGGGTGCCGGGGC
>NZ_JANQAJ010000002.1 GCF_024707105.1 Devosia ginsengisoli
CGATCTGGGCGACCATTTCGCTGGTTATCTTCATCGGTATCGTCATCTATTTCGGCGTGCCGAAGATGATCACCAAGATGCTCGACCAGCGCATCGCGCAGATCGAAACCGACCTGGCCGAAGCCAAACGCCTGCGTGAAGAAGCCGAAGCCCTGCTGGTCGAATATGAGCGCAAGCGCGTCAGCGCCGAGGGCGAGGCCGAAAGCATCGTCACCGCCGCCAGGGAAGAAGCCAAGCGCCTGGCCGACGACGCCAGCGTCAAGCTGGCCGACCTGATCGCCCGCCGGACCAAGGCCGTCGAGGACAAGATCGCCCAGGCCGAGGCTCAGGCACTCGGTGAAGTGCGCGCCAGCGCCGCCGAACTCACCGTCTCGGCTGCCCGCATCGTGCTGAACCAGCAGATGGCCAGCAAGGGTGACGACCTCGTCGCCAAGGCCATCGAGGATGTCGGCGCCAAGCTCAACTGAGCGGCAACGCAGAACAGATCAAAGGGCGGGCATTTATGCCCGCCCTTTTCGTTTGCGCTACAATCGCCGTCGAGCGCCGCAAGGGGACAAGCATAAAGGCACGTTGACGCGCCCCGGAATCTCGACCATGTTGCGGCCACTGCGGGAGAGATTGGATTTTCTCCAGCGCCGAAGGAGCAACCGCCCCGGAAACTCTCAGGCAAAAGGACCGCAGCACACTACAACTCTGGAAAGCGGACCGGCACGTTGCACGGTCCCACCGAAGGAGCAACCGGCGCTCAGCCGGGAAATCTCTCAGGTGAGGAGGACAGAGGGGGCACGATTTCGCCGTATGGCGAAACCAGTCGTGTCGCCTTGTTCAGTTTCCAGGATGTGTTGATGGCCGAAACCTCAGCCGAAAACCTCAAGACCACCCCGCTTTTCGAGCGCCATCAGGCTGCAGGCGGCCGCATGGTGCCGTTCGGGGGCTATTCGCTCCCCGTGCAATATCCGTCCGGCATCATGGCCGAACACAAATGGACCCGCGAACAGGCCGGCCTGTTCGACGTCTCCCATATGGGACCGAGCTTCCTGGTACTCGACAATCCCAGCGGCAACGCCGAGGCCGATCATGCCGCCATATCAGCCGTCATCGAACCGCTGATTTCAAGCGACATTGCCGGCCTCAAGCCTGGCCAGATCCGCTATTCGCTGCTGCTCAACGACAATGGCGGCGTGCTGGACGACCTGATGGTCGCCCGTTCGCCGCTGGTCGCAGGAGGGCTCTATATCGTTGTCAATGCCGGCACCAAGGATGCCGATTTTGCACGCATCGAAGCGGCGGCGGTCGGCAAGGCCCGCCTGATCCGGGCCGATAGCAATTATGCCCTGCTCGCCCTGCAGGGGCCGGAAGCGGTCAATGTCATGGCGCAGATCGCGCCCGGCGCGACCGATCTCGGCTTCATGACCTACAATGCCTTCGACTGGGGCAGCGACAAGATCGTGGTCTCGCGTTGCGGCTATACCGGCGAAGACGGGTTCGAAATTCTGGTCGTCTCGCGTGACGCCGTCGCGCTGTGGGATGCCCTGCTCGCCGATCCTCGCGTCAAGCCGGTCGGGCTCGGCGCCCGCGACAGCCTGCGACTCGAGGCTGGCCTGCCGCTCTATGGCCACGACCTGGACGAAACCGTCTCCCCCGTCGAAGCCGATCTCGGCTTCGCCATCTCCAAGCGCCGCCGCGAGGTCGGTGATTTCCCCGGCGCCGCCAGAATTCTCGCCGAACGCGAAAACGGCCCGTCGCGCATCCGCATCGGGCTGATCGTCGAAGGCGCCCCGGCCCGCGAAGGCGCCGAAATCCTCGATGCCTCGGGCAATGCCATCGGCGTCGTCACCAGCGGTGGTTTCGCCCCGTCGCTGGGCAAGGCCATTGCGCTGGGCTTCGTGCCACCCGCCCATTCCACCCAGGGCAGCAAACTCCAGGTGTCGGTCCGTGGCCGCGCCCAGCCGGCCGAAGTGGTTCCCACCCCCTTCGTGCCGCATCGCTATTTCCGCAAAGCCAAAGCCAGTTGAGAGGCCAGCCATGACCACCAAATTCACCCCTGACCACGAATATATCCGCGTCGAGGGCTCGACCGGCATTGTCGGTATCACCAATTATGCCCAGGAAGCCCTGGGCGACATCGTCTTCGTCGAGCTGCCCAGCGTCGGCAAGGTGCTGAAGAAGGGCGACGAAGCTGCCGTGGTTGAAAGCGTCAAGGCTGCCTCGGAAATCTATGCCCCCGTCGCCGGCACCGTGACCGAGGTCAACGAAGCCCTTTCGAGCGAACCAGGCCTCATCAATGCCGATCCGGAAGCCGGCGGCTGGATCTACAAGATCGCCATATCAAATGCCGGCGAGCTCGATGGCCTGCTCGACGCCGCCGGCTATGCGGACCTGACGAAGTAAGAGGCATCATGCGCTACCTCCCCCATTCCGACCATGAACGCGCCGAAATGCTCGGCGTCATCGGCGCTGCCGATATCGACGCACTGTTCAGTGCCGTCCCCAAATCGGCGCTCAAGAGCTTCGATCTCGGCCTGCCCGCCCATAGCCCCGAATTCCTGGTCGAAGCCCATATGCGGGCTCTGGCCGGCAAGAACCGCGCGGGCGCCGATGGCCCGTTCTTCGTCGGTGCCGGCGCCTATCGCCACCATGTGCCGGCCACGGTCGATCACCTGATTCAGCGCTCGGAATGGCTCACCGCCTATACGCCCTACCAGCCGGAAATCTCGCAGGGCACCCTGCAGATGCTGTTCGAGTTCCAGACCCAGGTAGCCAAACTCACCGGCATGGATGTGGCCAATGCCTCCATGTATGACGGCTCCACCGGAACGGCCGAGGCCGTGCTGATGGCCCGCCGCCTGACGCGCCGCAACAAGATCGTGCTGTCGGGCGGTCTCCATCCGCATTACCGCGACGTGGTTCGCGCCTATCTCAAGGACGATGCCGATCTGCAATGTCTTTCCGCCTCGCCGGAAGGCCAGGGCGACATTCTCGACCATATCGACGAACAGACCGCTGCCATCGTCATCCAGACACCGGACTTCTATGGCCATCTGCGCAATCTCAAGGTCGCGGCCGATGCCGCCCATGCCAAGGGCGCGCTGCTGATCGTGGTCATCACCGAAGTGGTGTCGCTCGGCCTGCTCGAGGCGCCGGGCGCCTATGGCGCCGATATCGTGGTGGCCGAGGGGCAGTCCATCGGCAATGCACTCAATTTCGGCGGGCCCTATCTCGGCCTCATGGCGACCCGCAAGGAATTCATCCGCCAGATGCCAGGCCGGCTCTGCGGGGAAACCGTCGATGCCGAAGGCCAGCGCGGCTTTGTGCTGACGCTCTCGACCCGTGAGCAGCATATCCGCCGCGAGAAGGCGACATCAAATATCTGCACCAATTCGGGCCTCTGCGCCCTCGCCTTCTCCATCCATATGGCGCTGCTGGGCGAAGCCGGCTTCACCCGCCTCGCCCGCCTCAATCATGAGCGCGCCTGCAAGCTGGCCGATGCGCTGGCCGCGGTACCGGGCGTCACCCTGCTCAACAAGAGCTTCTTCAACGAGATGACCATCCGCGTGGCCAAGCCGGCGGTGGAGGTTGTCGAAGCGCTTGCCGCCCGCGGCATCCTGGCCGGTGTGCCCGCCAGCCGCCTTGAGCCTGACGACCAGAACACCGCCAACCTCATCATTCTGGCCGCCACCGAACTCACCACCGATGCCGACATCGCCGCGCTCTGCGCCGCCCTTGCGGAGGAACTGCAATGAGCATGAACAATCAGGGCCGCCCCACTGGCACCGGCACATCGAGCTTTGCGGCCTCTACCGGATCGGCCCTGCTGCCCAACGAACCGCTGCTGTTCGAAATCGGCGACACCGAGCATTCGGGCGTCGATCTACCGGATGTCAGCATCTCGACCAGCCGTCTCGGCGGCTTCGAACGCAAGATGCAGCTCGACCTGGCCGGGCTCACCGAGCCCGAGGCGATGCGCCATTATGTGCGCCTGTCGCGCCTCAACCACTCGATCGACAGCGGCATGTATCCGCTCGGCTCGTGCACGATGAAACACAATCCGCGCCTCAACGAGAAGATGGCCCGCCTGCCCGGCTTTGCCGATATCCATCCGCTACAGCCGGTTTCGACCGTGCAGGGTGCGCTGGAGTTGATGGAGCAACTCAGCCACTGGCTGATGACGCTCACCAATACGGCCGCCGTGGCGTTGACGCCCAAGGCCGGCGCCCATGGCGAGCTGCTGGGCATGATGGCCATCAAGGCGGCGCAGGATGCGGCCGGCCAGGCCCACCGCAGGATCGTGTTGGTGCCGGAAAGCGCCCATGGCACCAATCCGGCCACCGCAGCTTTCCTCGGCTATACCGTGAAGGCCATCCCCGCCCGTGACGACGGTACGGTGGATGTGCAAGCCGTCAAGGATGCGCTGTCATCAGACGTGGCGGCGATCATGCTGACCAATCCCAATACCTGCGGCCTGTTCGAGCCTCAGGTGATCGAGATTGCCGAGGCGGTGCATGCGGCCGGGGCGTTCTTCTACTGCGATGGCGCCAATTTCAACGCCATCATGGGTGTCGTCCGCCCGGGCGATCTCGGCATCGACGCCATGCATATCAATCTGCACAAGACCTTCTCGACGCCCCATGGCGGCGGCGGTCCCGGTGCCGGCCCAGTGGTGCTGTCGAAAGCGCTGGCGCCATTCGCGCCGGTTCCGTTCGTCCGCAAGGGCGATAACGGCCTCGAACTGGTCGAGCATGCCGAGGGCGATGCGTTGGGCCGTATCACCGCCTTCCAGGGCCAGATGGGCATGTATGTCCGTGCGTTAACCTACATGCTCAGCCATGGCGGCGACGGGCTGGCCCAGGCGGCGCAGGATGCGGTGCTCAACGCCAACTATATCAAGGCCCGCCTCGCCCACGCCTTCTCGGTGCCCTTTGGCGATTATCCGACCATGCATGAAGCCCTGTTCGATGACAGTTTCCTTGCCGGGACTGGAGTCACCACGCTCGACTTCGCCAAAGCGCTGATCGACGAGGGCTTCCACCCGATGACCATGTATTTCCCGCTGGTCGTGCATGGCGCCATGCTGATCGAACCCACCGAAAGCGAGAGCAAACAGACGCTCGACCACTTCTGTGCCGTGATGGAAGAGCTGGCCGCCGACGCCAAGGCCGGCAATGCCGCGCGTTTCACCTCGGCCCCGCTCAAGGCGCCACGGCGCCGGCTGGACGAAACCCGCGCCGCGCGCTCGCCGATCCTGAAATGGGAGCGGGTGGAGGAATTGCCGCAGGCAGCGGAATAGTTCGAAGGGCGGCAGGTGACTGCCGCCCTTCTCCCTTCAAGCCAGCTTCACCGCCTGTAGCCCCAGGAACAGCGGAAATTCCCCCGCTGCGCGCCTGTCGGCCTTGCTCTCACCCTGCGCCGGCAAGTCGCCGATCTCTCTTATCCCCG
This sequence comes from Devosia ginsengisoli, assembly GCF_024707105.1. Classification (GTDB taxonomy): domain Bacteria; phylum Pseudomonadota; class Alphaproteobacteria; order Rhizobiales; family Devosiaceae; genus Devosia; species Devosia ginsengisoli_A. The sequence goes on from NZ_JANQAJ010000002.1 coordinate 5,437, forward strand.
TCAGCGCCATCCCTGCCATACTCAACGCCTCGGCATAGGCACCGAGCGGCCGGTGGTAGCTGCGCGTGGTGCCCTTGCCATGGCTCTGCATCGGCACGGCCAGCGGTGTCAGATAGGAGTCGAGCCTGCGGAACTTGAGCCCCCCTGCCCTCGTCCCAGCCCCAGCCGCTCTGCCGCGGCACGCGGAAGCAGGGATGCAGCATCACGATGGCCAGCCGCCCGCCGGGCTTCAGCAGGCTCGCGGCACTGGCCATAGCTGCATCGAGCGGATTGATATCCTGGATCGAGAGCAGGAAGCAGGCCGCGTCGAACCCGCTCGCCGGCAGATTGGCGTGGCGCGGCAGGCGCGTCACGTCGCCCACCAGAAAGCGGCCGCTGTCGCCATGGTTCTTCCGCGCCTCGGCGATCAGCCGGGGCGACAGGTCCACGCCGACGAAGCGGGCGCCCCGTTCCGCGACCGGCGGCGCCAGTATGCCCGGCCCGCAGCCCAGGTCGGCGATATGCTCGCCGGCTCGCGGATCGAGCATTTCCAGCAGCAAGGGCACGGCGAGGGTGCGGTGGTAGCGGCTGCCATTGCTGCCGGTCCAGCCGGCATACCAGTGCGCCACGGCGTCCCAGCTCTGCGAGCGGGCACGATTGATGTTTCGTTTCATGATTGGTCTCGGTGTCTCGAAAGCTGTTTCGAGAAGCGAGACGGCGTCGGTTTCGGAGATCGGCCTCACAGCCTTGCGGCCGGAACCCCGCATGCGCGCTCACACCGGCTGCACGGCAGCCGGATCAGCGGTCATGGATCGACACCGCCCTCAGGCGGTGCGGATACGAATGAAGTAGATCGCGGTTCTGGTCATACCGGCTCCATAGCCTGCCTAAGGCGGCAAACGCAACTAGCCCCTGGTATCGAAGCCAACCCAGATGGTGATTTCTTCGCCGCCCAGATAAGGAATGGCGACGTTTTCGATGACCTTGACGAATTCGGCCGAGCGGGCCGGCGCGGTAATGGAAACCGGCAGAGTGTATTTCTCGGAGAACACCGCCTGCCCGTCACGCTCGACGGCAAAGCGGATCGGGGCATTGACCGAGGACTGGTTGCCGGCAGGGCCGAGCAGCACACGGCCGACGACGCCCATATTGACCGTGATCAGCCCGTTGGACACCACGCAATTGCGCGAGGTTTCGTCGATCACACCCTGATATTGCAGCGTCCGGGCGTCGCCCACGCGACCGCTGCCATAGTAGAACATGGCCTCGCCGCCAGGGCGGATACGGATCGGGGGGCACTGCGTGGCGATGGCGGGCAAGGCGCTGCTTTGCGCCTGGGCCACCGCGGCCGGCGTGGCCGTAGCGTTCTGCAATTGCTGGTTCTGCGTGGCATTACCGCCGCCAAACAGGCCGCCCATCGAGCATGCTGCTAGCAGCGTCGCGGTGGCGCAGGCGGCAGTCAGACGCAGCGTCAGGGAAAGGAACTGGTTCATGAGGCTATCTCCTGACGCAAACACTAGCTTCTGGCGGCTTCGAGCGCCATGAGAATGGCGGGCGCACCGCTGGCATTCACGCCCGGCGCGTCTTCGACGAAAACGGCATCGACGACGCCGTTGCGGATCAACATGGCCGAGCGCGCGAAGCGCTTGCCCATGCCGGAGCCCGACATGTCCTTGGCGAGCCCGAGGGCTTCGGCGAATTCGGCATTGCCATCGGCGATGAAGTCGATCTTGCCCAGTGCGCCGGAGGCTTCCGCCCAGGCTTTGATCACATGATGATCGTTGGCCGCGGCGCAGACAATGCGATCGACGCCGGCGGCGCGCAGCTTGGCCTCGTTGGCGATGAAGCCGGGGAGATGATTGACATGGCAGGTGGGCGTGAAGGCGCCCGGCACGGCGAAGAATACCACGAGCCCCGTTCCGAGAACGGCATCGCTGGTCGTGTCCGTCGCCCCTTCGGCATCTACAAGCTTTACCCGCACGGACGGAACCGGACTGCCGCGTTCGATCATAAAAGGATGCGCCCCATGATTCAGGCCACCGGGCGGCGGCCATTGCTCGGTCTCAAGTGCAATCGGGATAAGCGGCTTTGGCGCCGCCGACAAGGCCTATTGCCCCTTTCCCCCTCACACCGTTCAGTCGGCCCGGGGTACCGCAATGGTACGCCTGACCTCGAAAGCCCCCATATCCGTCAGGAATGTGAGCTGAACAGCCTGGTTTTCCAAGTCAAATTCATCGGCCTTGCCCAGGATGGGAATGAGCACTAGGTGCGGTTCCGGGCTTTTTTGCGGCGTGCCGAACAGCGGCTCGCCACCATCCGTCGCGGCGATCAGCGAGGCGGGGTCGACGCCGGGATCGTCAATCCGCACCGCCAGCATGCCGGCGTCGCTCCACAATTCGACATCGCCAATGGGCTGCCGGTCCTCCGCCCATTCCATAGGCGTCGTAGCCAGGGCCTGGCGAAGGCGCAGCCCATTGGGACGATCCGGCGCGGCATCGGCCAGCGGCAGGGAGAAACGCGCCTGGGCCGGCACGCAGATATCCGAGCAAATGCCAAGGACGGCGCTGAGTTCGGCATTGGGCGACCCCGGCTGCACCGTCAGTTCCACCGGCAGGACGGTGGGGCCGAAATAGGCGTAGTCGAGATAGTCGGCGGTTTCCTGCCGGGTCGGGTAAGGCCAGAGAATCCGGTTGCCGAGCACGCCCGTCGAGCCGGCAAAGTCCAGTTCGGTCGGCAGGCCCGTATCGCCGGGAACGCGCCAATAGGTCTTGTCGGTCTCGGGCATGTCGATTTCGAGCCCAATCAGCGTCGTGCCATCGGGCTTGATTTGCCCGGTGCTGATCAACCGCAACTTCACGCCGGGCGCGACCTCCTGCCAGGCGGTTTCGCCCGCATGGACGGGACCGGCAAGCAAGGCAAGGCTGAGGGCAAGCAATATGGGATGACGCATGGGAAAGGGATTAGCGCAGGAACGGGTTTAGAAATAGCTGATGGTCCATCATGCCTTCGTGAAGCGCGGCCCGATCAGGCCAACGTAACTTGGCAGGGGAGCCGACCATGCCTACAATTAGCGCATGAATTCGCTCGAAGGACAATTTCTTGTCGCCATGCCTGACATGAGTGACGAGCGCTTCGCGGAAAGCGTCATCCTGCTCGTCGGCCATGGCGACGAGGGCGCCATGGGTATCGTGGTCAATCAGGAACTGGCCAATCTGCGCTTTGCCGACATTCTGGACGAGCTCGACCTGGGCGATCCCGATGCGGTCATCCGCCTGCCCGATTCCATCCGCCAGCGCATGGTTATGCGTGGCGGGCCGGTGGAAAAGGGCCGCGGCTTCGTGCTGCATTCGCCGGACTATCGCAGCGGCAATACCTATCCGGTGACCGAGGGCATCTGCCTTACCGCGACGCTCGATATTCTCAAGGCCATGGCCTTCGGGCCGGCGCCGCGCGCGTCGCTGTTCGCCCTGGGCTGCTGCGGCTGGAGCGCCGGCCAGCTCGAAGGCGAGATCGGCGACAATGGCTGGCTGACCGCGCCGTTCAGCCCGGCTTTGCTGTTCGAAACCCCGGTGGAAGAGCGCTATGATGCGGCCCTGGCCAGCCTGCGGATCACCCGGGCGAGCCTGAGCCCCGACGCTGGCCACGCCTAGCGACCGAGCTGGGTCGCCAGCTTCTTGCCGAACTCGGCTCCGGTCATGGCCGCGCCGAAGGCGAAGCCCTGGGCATAGCGGCAGTTGAGCTGGCGCAGCCGTTCGATCTCGTCCAGCGTCTCGACGCCTTCGGCAATCACCATCAGGTCGAGGTCGGCAGCCAGCGCCACCACCGCCTTGATGATCGGCCCCTGCGTATGGGCAATGCCGGTCGTGCCGCCCATGCTGACGAAAGCCGCTGGAATCTTGATGGTGTCGAACGGGAAGCGGTGCAGGTAGCTCAGCGACGAGTGGCCGGTGCCGAAATCGTCGAGCGCCAGGCCCAGGCCCAGATTGCGCAGGGCCTGCAGCATATAGGCGGAATGCTCGGGATTGGTCATCACCTGGCTCTCGGTAATTTCGAGCTTGAGGTGGCTGGCCAGTTCCTTGTCCTGGCTGACCAGGCTGCGCATGTCGTTGAGCAGGGTCTCGGTCGCCAGTTGGGTGGGCGACAGGTTGACCGAGATGAAGAATTCCTCGGGCAGGCCAAAGGTGGTCATCCAGTCCTTTGCCTGTGCCGCCGATTGCTCGAAGGCCAGCCGGCCGAGCTTCTCGATCTGACCCGACCGTTCGGCCAGCGGCACGAATTCATCGGGATTGACCACGCCACGCGTCGGATGAATCCAGCGCATCAGCGCTTCCGCCCCGGCGATCTGGCCGGTCTGGATATCGGTCACCGGCTGGAACTGCACATGCAGTTCGCCCTGCTTCATGCCGCGCTCGAGATCTTCCTCGCTGGCGCGGTTATAGGCCGCGATGGAGCGGGCCGAGGCGCGATAGGCCTCGATACGGTCGCCGCCCAGGCGCTTGGCATAGTACATGGCCAGTTCGGCATCGCGCAGTACATCGGCCGCCTCGGCCGGATTGCTGTCATAGATGGTGACGCCGATGGAGGCCGACAGCGATAGATCGTGGTCGCCGAAGTTGAACGGGGCCTTCAGCGCCTTGCGAGATCTGTTCGGCGGTTTCGGCAATCTTGCCGGCGGCCTGTTCGGAGGCGAGAATCACCGCGAACTGATCGCCGGTGATACGGGCCACCGTATCGAGCGGACGCATGATGCGGGCGATGCGGCGGGATATGGCGAGCAGCACCGAATCGGCGGCCGAATGGCCGATACGCTCTTCGAGCTCCATGAAACGGTCGATATCGATGAGGAACACTGCCGGTTTGGTGCCACCCGGCGTCCGCGCCCGGACAAGGGCGCGCTCTAGCCGATCGAGGAAGAGTTGTCGATTGGGCAGGCCGGTCAGGCTGTCATGCACGGCGTCATGCAACAGGCGCTCGCGGGCCGCGCGATCCTCGGTCACGTCCTGCAGAGTGCCGACGATGCGGTTGACCTGACCGTCGCCGCCCAGCACCGGTTTCACCCGCATGCGGAAGCTGCGATAGCTGCCATCGTGTCCGGCCACGCGCATATCGGCCGAAACCTTGCCACGGCGCAGTTCGACCAGTGTGTCGAAGGCGGTGCGGAAGCGGTCGCGGTCATCGGGATGCACGCGATCGAGCCAGCGCTTGATGGCGCCGCGCAGCGCGCCGCGCTTTTCGCCGAGGCGGGTGGCCAGTTCGTCGCTGACCGAGACGCGGTCGCGCTCGATATTCCAGTCGAAAACGAAGTCGCCCGAACCGGTGAGGGCCAAAGCGCGCCGCTCCACCTCGGACAAGGTGCCGATAGAGACCTGCCCCTCCGAAAAGGCGTGCTGCACGGCGGTAAAGCCGAGCAGCATGACGATGAGTACGAGGCCACCGCCCACGGCCGGCTGCGCCACGTCATTGGAGACCTGCCCCGTCACTACCAGCCAGGAATAGAACAGCCAGGAAATCAGGATGATCCAGGTGGGCACCAGCAGCACGGCGCGGTCATAGCCGCGCAAAGCCAGCAGCAGGATGAGGAAGAAGCCGGAGACGCCGAGCAAAGCCAGCACGAGCCGGGCGATGGTTGCGGCTATGGCGGGCTGGAAGAAGGCAAAGGCGAACAAGGCCAGGAACAAGGCTGCAAGGCCGAGCGCCAGATGGATGAAGCGCAGGTGCCAGCGATGCAGGTTCAGATAAATGAACAGGAACCCCGCTAACGTCGTCGCTATGCCCGCCTCCGCTGCGGCGCGCAATGGCTGCATACCGCCCGCCGGCAGGCCGAGGACGCGTCCGAGCACACCGAAATCGATCAGCAGGTAAATGAGCACCGCCCAGGCAAAGGCGGCAGTGGCCGGAAAGATGCCGCGTCCCTTGACCACGAACATGATGGTGAGGAAGACCGCCGCGAGCGAAGCGACACCCAGCACCACGCCACGGAACAGGGTGAAGGAGTTCACGTAGTCGCGGTAGCCGTTGGGCTGCCACAGATAGAGTTCGGGCAGTTGCGCGCCTGCCAGTTCGGCCACGAAGGTCACGGTGGCGCCGGGGTCCAGCGTCACTTCGAAAACGTCGGCCTCGCTGTCGGTGAGGCGGACGGGACGAATGCCGGCGCTCGGCGTCAGCGCCTTGAGGCGGTCATCGCCGAGATCGGGCTGGAAAATGCCCGAGCCCGGCAAGCGGAAAAAGGGCGCCACAAGCAGGCGCTCGATCTGCTGGTCACTCTCGTTGCGCAGCGCAAACAGCGCGAAATTCGGGTTGGTGTCCTGCTCGCTCGCCAGCACCTCGATGCGGCGAATGATGCCATCTTCCCCCGGGGCGGTGGACAATTGCACACGACCGTTGGTGCCCGGCTGGATCTCGATCACCTCGGACAGATTGACAGCATTGACGTCTTCGGGGACCGAAATGACTTCGAAGGCGGCGGACGGAGCAAGGGTGGTCAGCGCGAAGGCAAGCCACACCGCGAGTGCAAAGAGATGACGCATCAGGGGCGATTATATCCTGCGGTAGGCTTCATTGTGGCAGCGTTCCGGCGAAAGAGTGCAAGCGCATCAGACGCTGAACGGCATCCTCTTGGCGGGAGCGCCCTTTGGTAGCGGGGAATGGCCCGTGCGACAAGGCTGGCGGCATGTTGCTGAACCGCAACAGTTATGACGGCGGGACACGCGAAAGCGCCGCCTGCAATGCGGTTTTCACGGGAGATGGGCGGCCTTTGGACCAAGAACTGTCGACATAGAACGGACCAAAGGCCGCCCATCACGGGTCTGGAGTTTCCTCACCGGGTCCGGACTCAGGTGGGACTGTATCGCAAGCCCAGCTGCCGACTTTCTGCCCGGCCAAACGGGCGCCCCCGTCTCCAGCCTCCCCGCCCGGCCCTGCGTCGGGGCCGCGTGAATGGTGGGGATGGGTGGCAGTATGCAGCAGGTTTTGGGGGCGGGGATAAGATGGATAAGTCGGGGCGCCCTCGACACCCCCACCCTGCTCGATTCAACGGACTTAGCGAAGGGCTAAGTCCTATCTCGCTTCCCTCCCCACAAGGGGGAGGGTGGGGCCGGTGGACGCTGAAGCACTGAGCGACGCACGGAATGTGGTCATGCGCCTCCCTCCCCCTTGTGGCGAGGGAATGAGGGTGGGTGTTTGGCCCGACCTACCTTGCGGCCGTGGCGCGATCTCGGGATGGATCCCGGTTCGAGGTCGGGATGACGTCGGGCGGGATCGTGCCTTTCCCAATCACGCCGCCTATACCCGGCGCAGGTAACGGTCCATTTCGTAGCGTTCCTTGGTCAGACCGAACAGGACATGGTCTTCCCAGCGGCCGTTGATCTGCAGATATTTTTCGGCAAAACCTTCTTCGGCAAAGCCATTTTTCTCCAGCACGCGGCGGGAGGCGGTGTTGCCGGGCAGGAAGGCGGCGTGGACACGGTGCAGGTCCAGCGTATCGAATATGAAAGGCAGGCTGACGCCCACCGCCTCGCTCATCAGGCCCTGGCCGGCGAATTGCTGGCCCATCCAATAGCCGAGATTGACGAATTGCGCGGCGCGACGGCGGATGTTGGACAGCGTAATTCCGCCCACCAGGGTCTCGCGCTGGCCATCCGCGAGGAAGATGAAGAAGGAGTAATCGGTGCCCTCCTCCGCCTCCTCTCGGGCCCGCTTCACACGGGTCACGAAAACGCGGCGGCCCAGATCGGCCTCGGTCCAGCGCGGCTCGAACGGCCGCAGGAAATCCCGGCTGGAGTGGCGCAAAGTGTACCAGGGCTCAAAATCGGCCATCTGCGGCAGGCGCAGCAGCACGCGCGGCCCACGCAAAGCGATCAAAGGAGCGGGGGATGTCCAGGGCCACAGCATGGCGTTCCGGGCCTCAACGCTTGAGATGGTCGCCAATGGCACCGACATCGGCCAGATTGCCGATCGGCCCGATGCCCGCCAGCGTGGGCGTGCCCTGCGTGAAGATCTGTTCGGCTACATCCTGCACGCGCCTCGCGGTGATGGCATTGATGCGATCCACCGTCTCCTGCATGGGAATGGGGCGGCCCCACAGGATTTGCTGGCGCGCCAGTTGACCGGCGCGGGCGGACGGACTTTCCAGCGACATGAGCAGGCCGGCCCTGATCTGATTGCGGACGCGGATCACCTCGTCATCGGTGATGCTCTCAGTGGCGCGCTTCAGCTCGTCCAGCACGACGGGCACCAGTTCGCCCACTTCATCCTCGCCGGTGGCCGCGGCAACGCCGAACACGCCGCTATCGGCGAAAGCCCAGTGGAAGGAATAGACCGAATAGCAGAGGCCACGCTTCTCGCGGATTTCCTGGAACAGGCGCGAACTCATGCCGCCGCCCAGAATCGAGGCCAGGACCTGCGCGGCATAGAAACCATCAGCATTATAGGCGCGACCCTCGAAGCCGACGACGATATGGGCCTGTTCGTGGTCGGAGATCAGCCGTTCCTCGCCGCCGTGATATTCGGCGCGCTGCGGCGCCGGGGCGCCATTGGGCTTGAGGTCGGCAAAGCGCTGGCGGGCGACATCGACCAGTTCGTCATGGTCCACATTGCCCGCCGCTGCCATGACCATATGGTCGCCGACATAGTTGCGGCCCATATATTTGCGGATGGTGTCGGGATTGAATTCGCGCACCGAATCCACCGTACCGAGAATGGTGCGGCCGATGGGTTGCACGGGAAAGGCTGCGGCCTGGAACAGGTCGAAGACGTGATCGTCAGGATTGTCGCGTGCGGCGCCGATCTCCTGGACGATGACCTGTTTCTCGCGGGCGAGTTCGTCATCCTCGAACAGGGAATTCTGCAGGATGTCCGCCAGAATATCGGCCGCGAGAACCACGTCTTCCTTGAGGACGCGGGCGAAATAGCCGGTATGTTCGATGGAGGTGGCGGCGTTGAGATCGCCCCCGACATTCTCGATAGCCTCGGCAATCTGCAGCGCCGTCCGCGAGGTGGTGCCCTTGAAGGCCATGTGTTCAAGCAGGTGCGAGATGCCGTGCTCGGCCTTGCGCTCGCTGCGCGCCCCGGCCTTGACCCAGACGCCAAGAGAAGCACTTTCGAGATGCGGCATGTCGTCAGTCAGGACCACCATGCCGTTATCAAGGGTTGTCGATCGTACGCTCACGCTAGGCTCCTCCAAGAGGCCTGGCGGTCGGGCGACCACCTGGCCCCCGTTTCGTCAGGCAGCGCGCGTACGCGCTGCAATGAAGTCTTCGACCGCATTCTGGTCGTTGGCAAGGACGCTGAGGCGCTCCTCGCGGGAATGAAGATCGGCCAGCCAGGCCGGCAAAGCCGGTTCCACGCCGGCCGCATCCTTGACGGCGGCGGGGAATTTGGCCGGGTGGGCCGTGGCCAGCGTCACCATGGGCGTGGCGCCGAGATGCGCGCGCGCCACATGAACGCCGACGGCGGTATGCGGATCGAGCAGGTAGCCGGACGCCTTGAGCGTGGCGGCGATGGTCGTCCTGGTTTCGGCTTCGCCCGTGGTGCCGGCGGCAAAATCGCGGCGGATGGCGCTGAGAGTATTGTCCGGCAAGGCGAAGCCGCCTGACTGCTTGAGGCCATCCATCATGCGGACCACGGCGCCGGCATCGCGCCCCGCGCTCTCGAACAGCAGGCGTTCGAAATTGGACGAAATCTGGATATCCATGGAGGGGCTGATGGTGGGGGCAACGCCGTCCATTTCGTAGCGACCGGTATCCATGGTCCGCCGCAGGATGTCATTGGCGTTGGTGGCAATGATCAGCCGGTCGATCGGCAGGCCCATGGCCTTGGCGCAATAGCCGGCGAAGATGTCGCCGAAATTGCCTGTCGGCACGGTGAAGCTGACCTTGCGGTGCGGACTGCCGAGGGAAACGGCGGCGGTGAAGTAATAGACGATCTGCGCGACGATGCGGCCCCAATTGATGGAGTTGACGCCCGACAGGCGCACGCCATCGCGGAATTTGTGATTGTTGAACAGCGCCTTGACGATGTTCTGGCAGTCATCGAACGTGCCTTCGAGAGCGATATTGTAGACATTGGCGTCGAGCACGGTCGTCATCTGCAGGCGCTGCACCGGCGAGGTGCGGCCCTGCGGGTGCAGGATGAAGATGTCCGTCGTGTCGCGGCCGCGGAAGGCCTCGATGGCGGCCGAGCCGGTGTCGCCCGAGGTGGCGCCGACAATGGTGGCCCGGAGGCCGCGTTCGGCCAGGATATGATCCATCACCCGGCTCAGGAACTGCATGGCCACGTCCTTGAAGGCCAAAGTGGGCCCGTGGAACAGTTCCAGCACGAAATGATTGGGCTCGATTTCGAGCAAAGGCGTCACCGAGGGGTGGCGGAAGGCGGCATATGCCTCGTCCACGATGGCCTTGAGCTTGCGCGGCGCAATCTCGTCGCCGGTGAAGCGGCTGATGATGGCATAGGCGACATCGGCATAGGGCTTGCCGGCGAAACCCGATATCTCGGCGGGGCTGACCTGGGGCCAGCTCTGCGGCACGTAAAGCCCACCATCGGAAGCCAGGCCAGCGAGAACCGCGTCAGAGAAGCCGAGCACGGGCGCCTGGCCGCGCGTTGAAACAAACTGCATTCGGGGGAAGAGCCCTTTTAGAATTGTTGCAACCTAGTCAAACAGGGACCGAACCGCAAGTTTGCCGGCTCAGCCCTTGGTGCCGGCGCGCTGGCGGGCGAACCAGAAGCCGAGCATGACGACGGCCACGATGGCAAAGCCGTACCAGGTATAGGCATAGCCGAGATGGTTGTTGGGAAATTCGACCACGGTTTCGCCGCCCTGGGGCAGTTCGCCGGCGGGGCCGGCCGGCAGGTCGATATAGAAGGGCGCGATAGGCGCCAAAGCCGGATCGACCATGGCGGCGAGCCGGGCCGGATCGCGCACCCAGTCGATGCGGTCGGACATGTTGGGGTCCGGCGTCATGAAGCCGGCCGCTTCGCCGGGGCGCAGCAGACCGGTAATGGTGACCTGGCTTTCGTCGCCCTCCCCGTCGGTAACCGCCGCTTCCTGGAAATCCTGCGGGATGAAGCCGCGATTGACGAAGACGGTGCCGCCATCGGCCAGCACGAAGGGCGTCACGACCCAATAGCCGGGACCGGAGGCCGGGCCGCGCGCATTGGCGAGGCTGGTGAAGACCGTGACTGTCTGGTTGTAACGAAAGGCGCCGGTCAGCGAGAAGGGCTGGAAATTGAGTGCCTGCAGGTCGAGCGTGGCCCATTGGTCGGCGGGCGGGACGGGAACCGGATCGGCGCCGAGCCGGGCATCCACCGCAGCGATCAAGGCTTCCTTTTCGCCGAGCCGCTGCAATTGCCACGTGCCCAGCCAGACGCAGACGACGGCCAGGGCCAGCATCAGCACCACGAAGGACCAGGTCATGATCGGCCCGAGGCTGCGACGCTCGCTCATTGATGGCCCTCATGCGCATCGTGCCGGTATTGCTGGGACACCAGCACGCCCTTGAACGGCGGCAGCAATGCCAGCGACAGGACCAGGGTCGTGGGGATCCACAGGATCAGGTGGATATAGGGCGGCGGATTGAACAGCGCGCCGACCAGCAGGGCCAAAGCGATGACGATGGGCGCAACGATGAAGATGACAAAGACCGCCGGGCCGTCACCACTATCGGCAAATTTCAGATCGAGCCCGCAGACCGGGCAGGCAGGCGCCACTTTCAGGTAACCGGCGAACAGCTTGCCCTTGCCGCAGCGTGGGCAGCGGCACAGCAGGCCGGTCAATATGGGCGACGACTGGGCCAATCCGGGCTCCAAAAAAGTCGGGGCGCAGCTTGCGGCCGCGCCCCGAGAAAAATGTCCGGGCGACCCTAGTGGTGGATCGCCACGCCCCAGCTGCCCCAGACATAGATCGAGGCAAACAGGAACAGCCAGACCACGTCCACGAAGTGCCAGTACCAGGCGGCGAATTCGAAGCCGATATGGCGTTCGGGGGTAAAATCACCGCGCATCGCACGCAGCAGGCAGACCAGCAGGAAGATGGTACCGATCAGCACGTGGAAGCCATGCAGGCCCGTGGCCATGAAGAAGGTGGCGCCATACATGTTGCCGGCGAAGCTGAAGCCGGCTTCCATATATTCGATGGCCTGGACGCAGGTGAAAACAGCGCCCAGCAGCACGGTAAGGATCAGGCCCCACTTGAGGCCTTCGCGATCGCCTTCGAGCAGCGCATGGTGCGCCCAGGTGACGGTCGTGCCCGAGGTCAGCAGCAGCAGCGTATTGAACAGCGGCAGATGGAACGGGTCGAACAGCTCCACGCCGGTCGGCGGCCAGATGCCGCCGGTGGCGGCGACGCGGGCATATTGCTCGACGTCATCGAGGCGGAAGAAGCCATCGAAATAGGCCCAGAAGAAGCCGAAGAACACCATCACCTCGGAGGCGATGAACAGCATCATGCCGTAACGGTGGTGCATCTGCACGACGGGCGTGTGATCGCCGCCGTTAGCTTCCTTGATGACGTCGCTCCACCACGCATACATGGTGTAGAGCACACCGGCCAGGCCGATGAAGAACACGAACGGAGTCCAGTGGTGCATCCAGGAGATGATGCCTATGGCAAGCACGAGTACGGCGACCGACATAACGAACGGCCACGGGCTCGGTTCGACCATGTGGTAATCGTGGTTCTTGGCTATTCCGGCCATGGTCAGCTTCCCTCATTGTCTGAAGCGTAGAAAGTGTAAGAGAGCGTGATCTCTTTGATGGTGTCGAGCTCTTGGTTATCGTCGAGCTCGGGATCGACGAAGAACACGATCGGCATGTCCACGGTTTCGCCGGGCTGCAGCGTCTGCTCGGTGAAGCAGAAGCATTCGATCTTGTTGAAATAGACGCCGGCCCGCTCGGGCGAGACGTTGAACACGGCCATGCCGGTGATCGGCCTGTCCGAATTGTTGGTCGCCACATAGCTGACGGTATCGACCTTGCCGATGTTGTCGGTGACAAGCGCGGCGGGCGTTACCGTCCAGGCCAGATCATTGGCGACGTTGGAGTCGAAGCGTACCGTCATCTGCCGGTCGATAAAGCCCTTGGGGGCTTCGCTGGCGGTCTGCGGCGTGCCACCAAAGCCGGTCACCTGGCAGAACAACTGGTAGAGCGGCACCGAGGCATAGGCCAGCCCCACCATGCCAGCGGCGACGAACATGCCGATAAGGGCGACCCGCCGGTTGCGGCGGGCCATTGCGGGGTCAATGCCGGGATGGTGCAATTCAGTCATCAGAGAGCCCGATCAAATAGAGCCGGACCCATCTTGATGATGGTCAGCACGTAGAAGGTAAGGGCGAAAAGCGCCAGGGCGACACCAAGCGCGATAGAGCGGCGGCGGCGGACCTTTGCCCGCGCAGCAGCAATCTCGGCCGACTCCGTCTCGACGCTGCGGATTTCGTCCGGGGCGCTCATCAGGCAAAACTCCCGAAGCGGGTCAGCAGGTTGTCGGTCATGAAGGCGAAAAACACGATGAACAGATAGCTCAGCGAGTAGTTGAAGAGCGTGCGGGCGGCCTTGCGCATGGCTACGTCCTCATCCGTCCGCAGCAGCCGCCAGGCCAGCAACACGAAGGATGCGCCAGTAATCACGGCAACGGTGGTGTAGATCCAGCCGGCGAAACCGAACCAGGTCGGCAGCATGGCGGATGCAGCCAGGATCAGGGTGTAGACGAAGATCTGAACCTTGGTCGATGCATTGCCCACGACATTGGGCATCATCGGCACGCCGGCAGCGCCATAGTCGGACTGCTTGTAGAGCGCCAGCGCCCAGAAATGCGGCGGGGTCCACAGGAAGATGATGAGGAACAGCACGACGCTCTCGAAGGAGACCGTGCCGGTAACAGCGGCCCAGCCGACGACCGGCGGGAAGGCGCCGGCAGCGCCGCCGATGACGATGTTCTGCGGCGTCGAGCGCTTGAGCCACATCGTATAGATGACGGCATAGAAGAAAATGGTGAAGGCCAGGAGGCCCGCAGCGACCCAGTTGGTCGCCAGGCCCAGCAGCGCTACCGAGAAGACCGACAGCACCAGGCCGAAAACCAGTGCCTCTTCCTTGGCCATGCGGCCGGCCGGAATGGGGCGGTTCTGGGTGCGGCTCATGATGGCGTCGATATCGGCGTCGTACCACATGTTCAGCGCGCCGGAGGCGCCGGCACCGATGGCGATGCAGGCGATGGCGATGATGCCGATAAACGGATTGATGCCACCAGGCGCCACCACCAGACCGACGATGGCGGTAAACACGACCAGCTGCATGACCGATGGCTTCAGCAGCGCAAGGTAATCCTCCACGCGTGCTTCGCCGGCCATGCCGGGCAGGTTCCTGCTATCGTCGATCAGAGCCAATGGGCTTGCTTTCCTGCTGGTTGGCGGGCCGCGCGGACGCGGCCCGGATGGTCTTAATGCGCGTTGGTCGAGTCGATCCTGGGCAGAGTGGTGAACTGGTGGAACGGCGGCGGGCTGGACAGGGTCCATTCCAGCGTGGTCGCACCTTCACCCCACGGATTGTCACCGGCCGGGCGCTTCTTACGGGCGGCTTCCCAGGTCGCGTAGAAGAAGATGACCATGGCGACAAAGGTGATGTAGTAGCCGATCGAAGACACGCGATTGAACATGCCGAACGCGTCGGGATAGTCGATGTAACGACGCGGCATGCCGGCGAGGCCGAGGAAGTGCTGCGGGAAGAAGATCAGGTTCACACCAACGAACATGATCCAGAAATGCGCCTGGGCCAGGAACTCGTTGTACATGTAGCCGAACATCTTGGGGTACCAGTAGTACCAACCCGCAAAGATCGAGAACACGGCGCCCAGCGACAGCACGTAGTGGAAGTGGGCAACCACATAATAGGTGTCGTGCAGGGCACGGTCGGCACCGGCATTGGCGAGCACCACACCGGTCACACCACCAACGGTGAACAGGAAGATGAAGCCGATGGCCCAGAGCATGGGCGACTTGAAGGTGATCGAGCCGCCCCACATGGTGGCGATCCAACTGAAGATCTTGATGCCGGTCGGCACCGCGATCACCATGGTGGCAGCCACGAAGTAGCGCTGCACATCAAGGCTGAGGCCGGTCGTGTACATGTGGTGCGCCCACACGACGAAACCGACGAAGCCGATGGCCACCATGGCATAGGCCATGGCCATGTAGCCGAAGATCGGCTTGCGGCTGAAGGTCGACACGATGTGGCTGACCATGCCGAAGCCCGGCAGGATCATGATGTACACTTCGGGGTGACCGAAGAACCAGAACAGGTGCTGGAACAGTACCGGATCACCACCCTCGGCCGGCCGGAAGAAGGCCGTGCCGAAATTGCGGTCGGTCAGCAGCATGGTGATGCCACCAGCCAGAACAGGCAGCGACAGCAGCAGCAGGAAGGCCGTGACCAGCACGGACCAGGCAAAGAGCGGCATCTTGTGCAGCGTCATGCCCGGCGCGCGCATATTGAAGATGGTGGTGATCAGGTTGATCGACCCCAGGATCGAGCTGATACCCGCGATGTGCAGCGACAGGATGACGAAATCCATGGCCGGGCCGGGATGGCCGGTGGTCGACAGCGGCGGATAGGCCGTCCAGCCGCCACCGAAGCCCAGCGCGCCGGGGCCAGCGCCCTCGAAGAACATGGAGGCGATCAGCAGGAGGAAGGACGGAGGCAGCAGCCAGAACGCGATATTGTTGATACGCGGGAAGGCCGTATCCGGCGCACCGATCATCAGCGGCGCGAAATAGTTGGCAAAGCCGCCCATAGTGGCAGGCATCACCGCGAAGAAGATCATGATCAGGGCGTGCGCACTGGTGAACACATTGTACATGTGCTTGCCGGCGTCGAGCGCTTCGCCGCCTTCCACGCCATAGGCCATGCTGGCCAGGCCATGGAAAATCTGGATGCCGGGCTCCTGCAGCTCCATGCGCATGAAGCCGGACAGGATGCCGCCAACCACCCCCGCCACGATGGCGAAGATCAGGTACATCACGCCGATGTCCTTGTGATTGGTCGAATAGACCCAGCGGCGCCAGCCAGTGGGCTCGTGAGCATGCGCGGCGTGGTCGTGTCCAGTCGCGTGGGCTTCGAGGTGAGCGGTAGTATCAGCCATGATTAAGTCCCCTGACCCTTCTTACTGCACAGCCGCGAGGGTGGCGTTGGCAGCGTCGTAGTCGCCGCCCTCGAACGCCGCCATGTAGGTTGCGAATTCTTCCTTGGTGACGACGCGCACGGCGATCGGCATGAAGGCATGATCCTTGCCGCAAAGCTCGGAGCACTGACCGTAATAGATGCCGGTCTCGCGGGCGTTGAACCAGGTTTCGTTCAGGCGGCCGGGCACGGCATCGATCTTGATGCCGAAGGACGGAACGGCAAAGGCATGGATAACGCCGGTCGGATCGGCGGTGATCTGCATGCGCACGGTAGTATCGACCGGCACGACGAGCTCGTTATCGACGGCCAACAGGCGCGGCTGGCCCGGCTTGCTGGCAGCACGATCTTCTTCGTTCAGCATCAGCGAGGTCAGGGCCACGCCCTGGTCGACATATTCATAGTCCCAATACCACTGCTGGCCGGTGGCCTTGACGGTGAGTTCGGGGGCAGGAACCTCGACTTCGCCGAAGGAGAAGATGTTCGAGCCGAGATATTTGCGCTCGCCATCGGGCGTCGTGAGCTGGTCGCTCAACACGCCGAAAGAGGGGATGGCGATGATGATGAGGATAACGACAGGCAGGACCGTCCAGACGATCTCGACCAGGGTATTGTGGGTGAAGGCAGCCGGCACCGGGTTCCGCTTGGCATTGTAGCGGAAGACGATCCACAGGATCAGCGCCAGCACGAGGATGACGATGAAGCTGATGGTCCACATCAGGATGCCATCATGGAAGACCGTGATGGAGTCCATGATCGGCGTCACCGAACGCTGCAGGTGGAACTGCCCGGGAAGCGGATGGCCGGCGGTGTAGCCGGCTTCTTCCTGCGCGACGGCCAGAGCCGGACTCAGCGCCATTGCGGCCGCCGAAAGAGCCCCCATCTTTTTCAAGAACTGCCCGGTCACCTAAACCCCCTGTCGACTTCAATTGGTGCATCCACACCGGGATTGAGGGGCAAAAACAGCGGCATAGCAAACGCCGCCCCGACTCAACCTCGGAGCGAAAAACTCTTCTCCGACCTAAATCACATCGGAAACGCCAAGTCCATTGCAGCAAGCGGGGCGGCAACTGCGTCATATTGCGCGGCCCTATCTGGCCCATGCCTCACCGCTGCCGCAGTTTGGCCGGCATATCCCCAGCAAATCCGGGCCTTGGTTGACTTGGTCCCCTGCCTGTCGGAAACAGGAAAAGCCTCGCGTTGGCGCGCGATTCGTCGGGAGAATTGTAGAGTGAAGCGGATTGTGAAGCACTGTCTGGCCGGGCTGGGCCTTGCCCTGGCGGTTGTCGGGACAATGGCCGGTACCAGCTCCGGCCAGGGCGTGGTGCGCGCCCAGTATGGTGACTGGCAGATGAGCTGCGATACGCCGCCCGGCGCCAGTTTCGAGCAATGCGCCATCATCCAGAATGTGATGGCGGAAGATCAGCCCAATGTGGGCCTGTCGGTCATCGTGCTGCGCACGGCCGACCGCGAGGCGCGCCTGCTGCGCGTGCTGGCGCCGCTCGGCGTGCTGCTGCCCAACGGGCTCGGACTTAATGTCGACGGACAGGATATGGGGCGCGTCGCCTTCGTGCGCTGCCTGCCCAATGGCTGCATCGCCGAGGTCGTGCTGGATGACAGCCTGATCGAGACACTGTCCAATGGCACCGACGCGATCTTCGTCGTGTTCAAGACGCCGGAGGAAGGCATCGGCATTCCGGTGTCGCTCAATGGCTTCAAGGACGGGTTTGCCCAGCTCCCCTGATCGCGGAGGGATTGTCCATTGACCGAGGAAGAACGTCGCGCCGTCATTCGCCACCGCACCCTCAAGGGCGGGCGTATCGTCACCAATGGCGGCTTTTCAACGCTGCAATGCACCGTCCGCAACCTGTCCGAAGCCGGAGCAAGACTGCGGATAGCCAGCATTATCGGCATTCCCGATACGTTCGAGCTGCTGCTGGATGACGGCCAGAAATTTGCCTGCCGGGCGATCTGGAAGACCGAGACCGAGATGGGCGTCAGTTTCGAGCAAACCTGACAAAAAAGCCGGACAAGCGCGCAAGGCGCCGGTCCGGCAAGTCATCAGGAAACGGGATCGGCAGAAGGCCGACCCAGGGGACCGGCGGCAAACCGGTCCGAACGGGATCGACCACGGGTCGACCCGGGAGATGGCACGAGCGCTCGCAAGGATTGTCCGTACCAACAAGAAAGCGCCAGCTGGAGGTCGGGCCGGCGCAAGCTCGAAATTCGTGGCGCCGATCAGGCGTAGGCGTTGCGGGCGCGCGCAGCGTTGAGGATCGGGCCGGCATGGGCTCCGGAGGCCAGTGCGGCGACCACATCGTCGCGCGAGACGCCCAGATCGTTCAGTTGTTCATGATCGAGGTCCAGCAAGGCCGACAACGCTGCCCGACGGGCACGAGCGGCCTGCGCCTTGGCGATCCAGCGCGCGAAGGCGACAAATGGATTGGCGGGCGTGGCGGGCGCAAGTGACCGCTCGCCGGGAAGCGAGAGAGCCATGATAGTCTCCAGTCATGTGGTTGTGCCGAAGGGAGGTCGGCGGGATTCGACGCTATTGCGCCGATGCTGTTGAGTTAGCGCTCTGGACATCCATTCGTCCAACAAATAGATTTCATTCGCTCTATCAATTTGGGTGATGGAAGAACGCCATGACGGCCCCCCTCGATCTCGACCAGCTCCAGAGCTTCTGTGCCATCGCCGATTGCGGCAGCTTCACCGAGGCCGCGCGGCGCGTGAACAAGACCCAGTCCGCCGTGTCGATGCAGATCAAGCGGCTTGAGGAACGGCTCGGCCAAGCCCTGCTGACCCGCGACGGGCGCAGCGTGACGCTGACCCTGCATGGCGAGGCGCTCTATTCCCGCGCCCGCAAGATGCTGCGCACCAATGCCGAGATTCTCGACCATTTCTCTGATGGCGACCTGGCGGGTTCGATCCGCTTCGGCGTGCCTGACGATTATGCGGTGCGCCTGCTGCCGGTGATCCTGTCCAGCTTCCAGCGCACGCATCCGAAAATCGCGGTCGACGTGGCCTGCATGGCCTCCGAGCACCTGCTCGAGGGCATGCGCGCCGGGCGCTATGACCTGATCGTCTTCACGCAGGGGACCGAGCAGAATTACGGTGAGCTGTTCCGCACCGAAAAGATGTTCTGGGTGGCCAGCCATGGCGGACGGGCGTTGGCGAGCGAGCCGTTGGCGATTGCCTGCGGGCCGCAATATTGCATCTGGCGCAAGGACGCGATGGAAGCGCTGGACCGCAGCAACAAGGACTATCGCGTGGCCTATACCTCGTCCAACGCCACGGCCATATCGAGCGCCGTGCTGTCCGACCTGGCCGTGGGCTTTCTGCCGGAAAGCGCCTTGCAGCCGGGGATGCGCGTGGTCAATGACGAAATCGGCCTGCCCCGGCTCGACGATGCCCAGATCGCGCTCAAGCGCGCCAGCCATGCCTATGGCGGCATCTATGATGCGCTGGCCAACCATATCGTGCAGTCGATGGGGAACCTGGATACGCCCAAGTCGGCGGAAGCGGCGGAGTAGATCCTTACCCAAACTCGATCGTCACCCTCGGGCTTGACCCGAGGGCTCTTCACTTATGGAGCCCCCGGTAAGTATAGAGCCCTCGGGTCAAGCCCGAGGGTGACGGCCGGTGGGTATAGCGAGGCACCCGGCCCTTGACCGGACTCAGCAATTGCCGCACCAGAGGGCATGGCCGATACCCTGACCAATGCCGCCGAATTTTCCGTCAGCGAGATCGCTCAGGCGGTCAAGCGCACGGTCGAGGACGAATTCGGCCATGTGCGCGTGCGCGGCGAGATTTCGGGCTTTCGCGGCCAGCACGCCTCGGGCCACGCCTATTTCACGCTGAAGGACGAGAATGCGGCGATCGACGCCGTGGTGTGGAAGACCAGCTATGCCCGCCTGACCTTCAAGCCGCAGGAAGGGCTCGAAGTCATTGCCACCGGACGACTGACAACCTTTCCACGCTCGTCGAAATACCAGATCGTCATCGACAATATCGAGCCGGCCGGCGCCGGGGCGCTCATGGCGCTGCTGGAAGAGCGGCGGCGCAAGCTTCATGCCGAGGGACTGTTCGCCCGCGAGCGCAAGCGGCCCCTGCCCTATCTGCCGCGCGTCATCGGGGTGATCACCTCGCCGACCGGGGCCGTCATCCGCGATATCCTCCATCGCCTGGCGGACCGCTTTCCCAGCCATGTGCTCGTGTGGCCGGTGCGGGTGCAGGGCGATACCTGTGCGCCCGAAGTGGTCAATGCCATCGAGGGCTTCAACGCGCTGCTGCCCGATGGGCCGATCCCCCGGCCCGACCTGCTGATCGTGGCGCGCGGGGGCGGCTCCATCGAGGACCTCTGGGGCTTCAATGAGGAAGCGGTGGTGCGGGCGGTTGCGGCCAGCGGCATTCCCATCATTTCCGCCGTGGGGCACGAGACCGACACGACGCTGGTGGACTATGCCTCGGATATGCGGGCACCGACGCCGACGGCTGCCGCCGAGGCGGCGGTGCCGGTGCGTATCGAGCTGATCGGCTATGTCGATGACCTTGGCTCGCGTCAGCGGCAGGGCGCGCGGCGCATTGCCGGCAGCGCCCGCGACCGGCTGCGTGCCGCCAGTGCCGGCCTGCCGCGGCCGGCCGACCTGGTGTCCACCCAACGCCAGCGGCTCGACCATGCGGCGAGCAATCTCTTTGCCGGGCTGCGCCATTCGGTGCAGGACCACCGCGTGCGGCTGTCGCGCGTCGAACCGCGGCTGGCGCCGCAATTGCTGGCGCGGCGGCAGTCGGAATTCGGCGAGCGGCTGGCCAACCTCTCGCTGCGCGCCGATGCTGGCCTGCGCAAGACGGTGGACCGGGCGCGGCTGACCTATGATCCGCGCGCCGAACGGCTGGGGAACTCGGCGCTTCGGCTGGTTGAGCGCAAGCGCGCGCAGCTCGACGCCGTCGGACCGAAGCTGTCGGCCAATACGCTGCGGGCGGAACTGCGCCACGGGCAGACGCGGCTGGGACCGCTAGGGACACGGCTTTACGCGAGCATGTTGCAAGGGCTGAGCCTGCGCGGGGCGGCTCTCGCCCAGGCCGGCAAGCTGCTCGACTCGCTCAGCTACAAGAGCGTGCTGGCGCGGGGCTATGCCGTCATCAAGGATGCCGAAGGCAACCTGGTGCATGAACGGGCCGGCCTGCTGCCGGGCGCGCCCATCGCCATCGAATTTGCCGATGGCGAGGTCGGGGCGACGATTTCGGGCAGCCCCGTCATAAAGAAGAAGCCACGTCCGCAATCGGACAGCGACGCGCAGGAAAGCCTCTTTTGATCTGACCCGTAGATCGCTATATCGGGGCGAAGGTTGAAGGGATGCCAGAATGAACATCTTCGACAAAGGCTTTGCACCCACCGAGGCGGTCATCCGTTATCTCGACGGCGACTATGTGGTGCTCAAACCCGGCAGTTTCGTGCGCTGCGCCATCACGCAGAAGCCCATTCCGCTCGATGAGCTGTTCTACTGGAGCGTCGACCGACAGGAACCCTATGCCGATGCCGTGGCGGCCCATACCGCCTTCGAGCGCTTCGGCCGCGGAGCCTGACGGTGGAGGCCGAAGCGTCGGGCCCAAGCCGGTTCCTGTTCATTTCCAATGGCCATGGCGAGGACGCCATTGCGGCCGCCATCGTGGCCAAGATGCCCAAGACGGTCGTGGTGGAAGCCTATCCGATGATCGGGGCGGGCAATGCCTATGCCGGTATCTGCCCTGTCGTGGGGCCACGGGCCACCCTGGCCTCGGAAGGCTGGCGCAACGTCAAGGGGTCGCTGCGGCGTGACATCATCACCGGAGGGCTCGGCACGGTGCCGCCGGCCCTCAATTTCCTGCGCAGGATCAACGGCAAGTATGATCGCGTGGTGGTGGTGGGCGACATGGTGGGCGTGCTGGCATGCTATTTCACCGGGCATCGCGGGCTCTATTATCTGGATGTCTACAAGACGGGCTCGGCACGGCTCTATTCCGCCGCCGAGCGCTGGACCATCAAGCAGGCCTGCAAGACCGTGTTCTGCCGCGCCGACAACCTGGCGCGCTCGCTCGAGCATATCGGCGTCGATGCCCGCTCGGCCGGCAATGTAATGATGGATGCCATTCCCCACGGGGATTATGACGCGCAGGCGCGGCGGCAGCGGCCGCTGGCGGTGACGCTGCTGCCGGGCAGCCGGGCGCTGACATCAGAGAGCTTTGCGCTGCAGGTGGCGGCCCTGCGCGCCCTGCCCGCCGAGCTGCGGCCCGACATGTTCCTGGCGGTTGCCGGCAGTATCAGTGTCGACGAGCTGGCCCGGAAGGCCGGGCTCAAGCGCACCACCATGCTGAGCGTCGAATCCGCCGATCTGGGGGAATTGTCGGATGGAGACATCACCATCCACATGGCCCGGGGCGGAGCGATGGGCAATCTGCTGGCGGTTTCCGACCTGGTGCTGTCGCAGGCCGGCACGGCCACGGTGCAGGCGCTGGGGCTGGGCAAGCCCGCCATCACCTTCGTCAATCCGCGCGACCGCCGCTCCCGCTTCAACGATGAGCAGATGCTGTTCGGGGACGCGCGGACGGTGGTTGCGGCAGAGGCTCCGGCCGTTGGGGCGGCGTTGCGCAAGCTGCTTGATGATGACGAGGAACGGCGGCGGCTGGCCAATATCGGGCGTCAGAGGATTGGCGGGCCGGGGGCGATGGCCGCGATTGTCGAGACGCTGGCGGGGTAAGTGCCACGCCCTCGTGGTTCGAGGCTCGCAAGAGCTCGCACCTCACCATGAGGGCTACTGGGAGTGCTGAGTTTACAGTAGCCCTCATGGTGAGGTGCGCTTCTTCAGCGCCTCGAACCACGAGGGCGTGGCATGATGCCTTACGGCTTGTGGGTTTCGGGCTCCAGCAGGCGGTGCAGGTGGACGATGAAGTAGCGTGTCTGGGCGCTGTCCACGGTCATCTGGGCCTTCTGCTTCCACACCGCATAGGCCGCGGCATAGTTGGGATAGAGGCCGACGATATCGACCTTGTCGAGGTCGGTGAAGGTCACGCCTTCGAGGCTCGACAGCTCGCCGCCGATGACGAGATGCAGCAACTGCTTGGAGGGAACTTCTTTTTCAGCCATCGGTCAGGTCCGTGTGTGAAGGAGCAATCAGTTCGGCGTCCGCATCTGCAGCCGGGCAGCCGTAGACCTTGATCAGCGCCGCGTGGACAAGGGGTTTTAGGCTCATGTCACCAAGCGCCGCAAGCGCCCCGTGGCGCACATCTCGTCTGTTGAAAAGGGGGAACCCGGTGCAGACATCGGCGAAATCGATGCCGGCTTCCTCGAGGATCACGGCGGCCCCGGCAATATCCCAGTCCTGGCTGCCACGGCGGGCGACGGCGCCGTCGAGCTTGCCGGTGGCCACCTGTACCAGCCGATAGGCCAGCGAGGGATAGGCCGGGCCGCGGGTATAGTGGAGGCCGGCCGCCTGCATTTCCTGATGCACGGCCCCGGGCGCGGGGATCAGCGGGGCAGCGCCGGCGCGGCGGCTGCGCTGGAGCGGCCGACCGTTAAGGCGGGCGCCCTCGCCGCGGGCGGCCTCATACATTTCATCGCGCACGGGGGCGTAGACCACCCCGGCGACGGGAATGCCATGTTCGACTACGGCCAGCGATACGGTCCAGCTATCCTCGCCGCGCAGGAAGCCGCGGGTGCCATCGATTGGGTCGACGACGAAGACGCGGTCGCAATCGAGGCGGCTGGGATTGTCGGCGGTTTCCTCGCTGAGCCAGCCATAGTCGGGGCGGGCCTGCAGGAGGGAAGAGGCCAGGTAACGGTCGACCAGGATATCGGCTTCGCTGACCGGGGAGGCATTGTCCTTGGTCCAGCTCTTGACGTCGCGGCGGAAGAAGCCGCTGGCAATGATGCCGGCCGCAACCGCCGAGGAGCGGAGCAGTTCGAGATCATCGCTATAGGTCGTTGCGGGCGCTGGCATAGGCGCGCCTTTTAGGCTTGGCGCCGGTCTTGGGCAAGGGCTGCGCCGGATGGCGTGATCGCGGGAGCAAATATGGCAGGGTTAATGCCCCCGCACCGGGCGCGGTTAACCGGTCCCTACCCTATGCAAGACCCTGCTAACCCTCTCGGAAAACAAGATAAACTTAACCGAACCGATTAAGGGGGCAGGTAAGGCGGGCGGGTATGGTGGACCTACAAAAGAGAGCGCCAAAAATCAGCTCTCGAAGTTGACAGGAAGGCGAATTCAAATGGTTCATGGTGTCGCGATGGAAGGAACCTCGGTCGTACTCGCATTCGGCCGCCCGACGCTGGCAGACCGCCGCTTCGTGGCGGCGAACGACAACGGTCCCAAGGATCCCGTCAAGACCGTTACCGTGCGCCGCATGCTCGAACAGAGCGGCGTGGCCATCAAGGTGAAGGTGCCGGTGACCGAATTCATCGGTGTCGCCGTGGCGACGCGGATTTCCGAGGACGGCGTGCTGGTCAGCTCGATCGAACTGGTCCATTCGGACAGCGAATTGAACTACCGGGTGTTCGAGGAAGAGGGCAATCACAACGTCGTTGCCGAGTGGCAGAACTGGGGCAAGAAGCTCCGTTTGCCGCTGTTCATCAAGGCCGGCGACGGCGCCTATATGCCCTATAGCCAGCAGGTCGACGGGGTGATGGTGGGCCATACGCAGAGCCGCCGCAAGCTGGTGGCCGAGGCCGGTCGTCGCCCGCGTTTCCTCAATCGCCGCAAGCCGGGCATGCAGCCCGAAGCGTAAGTTTCTGCTCTCCAAAGCACGTTTGAGGGGTCGACCGGTGGTGCGGTCGGCCCTTTTGACGTTTGGGCGTGAACTGGTTGGCGGACTGTTAGCATCTGGCGTCACCAACAGGGCGAAAGCCACAGCATTTCGCTAGCGCGAACTACCAGACCCACTCAGCCAGGAGCGCGAGGGCCAGGACTATTCCGACATATTTGTTGCTGTCGAAGCGGAAGCGGGGATTATCCGGCACGGCGGCATCGACGGTCCAGACCTGCCAGGCCAGCATGGCCGCGGCCACGAGGGACAGGGTGGCGAAGACGAGGCCACCGCCCGCCAGCAAGGCCGCCGCATTCCAGAGCACGAAGGCCCCGGCATAGAGCGTGGCGACCGCGGGCTTCACCTGGTCGCCGAACAGGCGCGCCGTGGATTTGACGCCGACCAGCGCGTCATCCTCGATATCCTGCAGGGCGTAGATGGTATCATAGCCGATGACCCAGAGGATTGTTCCGGCATAGAGCAGGACGGGCGGCCAGGCGAGACCGCCGGTCTGGCTGGTCCAGCCGACCAGGGCGCCATAGGAGAAGGCGAGGCCCAAAAAGGCCTGCGGCCACCAGGTGACGCGCTTCATGAACGGATAGATGGCGACCAGGACCAGCGAGGCGACACCGGCCCAGACGGTGAAGCGGTTGAACTGGAACAGGATGACCGAGCCGAGCAGGGCCTGCGCGACGAGGAAGGCCAATGCATCGCGCGCGGTGACAGCGCCTGACGGAATCGGACGGAGGCGGGTGCGGGCGACCTGCATGTCGATGTCGCGATCGACAATGTCGTTGAAGGTGCAGCCGGCGCCGCGCATGAGGATGGCGCCTGCCAACATGAGCACCGCGCCCCACCAGTCGAAGCCCTGGGCCGGGTTGGCGACGGCGGCGAGGCCGAGGCCCCAGGCGCAGGGCCAGAACAGCAGGTAGAAACCGATGGGGCGGTCCCAGCGGGCGAGACGCCCATAGGGCTTGAGCCAGGCGGGGGCGTAGCGATCGAGCCAGTTGCCCTGCTTGGCGTCGGGGACGGTGGCGGAGGGGGATTGGTTCATATCGGACATGGTGCCACGACCTCGTGGTTCGACAGGCTCACCATGAGGTCTACTCTAAACGCCGGACAGCTAGTAGACCTCTTCTCGACCGCAATTGTCACAGTCGACACCCTTCCCCTCGCGGGGAGGGTTGCGCAAGATAGTGCCGCAAACTGGAAGTTCCCATGCCCCGCACCCATGCCGCCCTGCCCCGTCTGTTCGTCGAACCCGATCTGGCTGGGGGTGGCCAGGTTGCGCTGGGCAAGGAGCAGTCGCTTTATCTGGCGGCCGTGCTGCGCAAGGCGGTGGGCGACGAGGTGGTGCTGTTCAATGGGCGGGATGGGGCGTGGCTGGCGCGGCTGGTCAGCGACGCCAAGAAATCGGTGGTGCTGGAGCCGGTGGAGAGAATCGCTGTCCAGACGCCGGTTTCGGACCTCTGGTATGGCTTTGCGCCATTGAAAACCGAGCGGCTGGATTATGTGATCCAGAAAGCAGTGGAAATGGGGGTCGGCACGATCCAGCCGGTGCTGACGCGGTTTACCCAGGTCGGCCGGCTCAAGCATGAGCGGCTGGTGGCCAATGCCGTGGAGGCGGCCGAACAATGCGAGGTGCTCAGCGTACCCAAGGTGGAGCAGGAAGTGACGCTGGAGCGGCTGCTCGATGCCTGGCCGGCGGAGCGGGCGCTGATTTTTGCCGATGAGGGCGAGGCCTCGTCGTCGCCAGTCGCGGCGCTGGAAAAGCTCAAGGGAAGGAAGGTGGGTCTGTTGATCGGACCGGAGGGCGGATTTTCCGATGAGGAACGCGCCAGATTGCGCGCCCTGCCCTATGTGGTGCCGATCAGTCTGGGGCCACGAATCCTGCGGGCAGACACGGCCGCGGTGGCTGCGCTGGCCGTGATTCAGGCTACCATCGGCGATTGGCGATAAAACGCGATTGCTTTCGGCTCGCGCAACGTTATGTTCCCCGCCAGTATTTCCAGAGGACTGCCTATGGCCGGTGCCGACACCTATTCGCCCCTGATCGAGACGCGGGCTGACCTGATCGAGGCCATGGCGCGCGGGGCCAAGCCCGAGAGCGAATGGCGCATCGGCACCGAGCATGAAAAGCATGTGTTCCACACCAACCCACTGCGGCCGGTGGCCTATGAGGGGCCGGATGGCATCCGCGCGCTGATCGAAGGCATCGAGAAGGAAACCGGCTGGCACCCCTTCTATGACGGCGACAACCCGATCGGGCTGCGCAATGACGAAGTGGCCGGCGGGATTTCGCTGGAACCCGGCGGGCAGTTTGAACTGTCGGGCTCGCCGCAGGTGGACCTGCATGGCACCGCGGCAGAGCTGGCCGAGCATATGCGCGTCAGCAAGAAGGTGGCGGCGCCGCTCGATATTCATTTCCTCGGGCTGGGCGTGACGCCGCTATGGTCGGTGGACCAGATCTGCGCCATGCCGAAATCGCGCTACGGCATCATGAAGCCCTATATGGAAAAGGTCGGCACGCTGGGCACGTCGATGATGTTCCGCTCGGCGACGGTGCAGGCCAATCTCGATTTTTCCAGCGAAGCCGACATGGTCAGGAAGCTGCGCGTAGCGGTGGCGCTGCAGCCGGTGGCGACGGCTTTGTTTGCCAATTCGCCCTTCTCGGAAGGCCGGGACAGCGGCTATCTGAGTTTCCGCAGCCATATCTGGCTCAACACCGATGATGACCGCACCGGCATGCTGCCCTTTGCCTTCGACGAGGGGTTCGGCTTCGAGCAATATGCCGACTATGCGCTTGATGTGCCGATGTATTTCGTCATCCGCAACAAGCAATATGTGAACGTGGCGGGCGAGAGCTTCCGGGCCTTCCTGCGCGGGGAACTGCCGCAATTGCCGGGCGAGAAACCCACGATCAAGGACTGGGAAGACCACCTGTCGACGATTTTCCCGGAAGTGCGGCTGAAACAGTTCCTGGAAATGCGCGGCGCCGATATGGGCGACGAAAAGTCGGTGACGGCGCTGTCGGCCTTCTGGACCGGGCTGCTCTATGACTCGGTGTCGCTGGAAGCGGCCTATGAGCTGATCGAGCCCTGGACGCGCGAGGAGCGCGACGAGATGCGCCGCGAAGTGCCCCGGCTGGCGCTGATGACGCCGCATGACCGGTCCAACCTCTATGACGTGGCGGCGCAGGCCGTGGGCATTGCCGAGGCCGGGTTGGTGCGGCGGGGCCGCCGCAATGCACAGAGCAAGGACGAAACCATCCACCTCGCCCCGCTGGAAGAGACGATCAGGCTGGCCAAATCGCCGGCCCAGCGCTGGGTCGACAAGTTCCGTGGGGAGTGGAACGGGGATGTGACGCGGGTGTTCAAGGAAGCCGAGATGTAGTTGCTTGCCTCACCCGGCACTACGCCGACCTTCCCCCAGGGGAGCAGTCTGTTCGACCTCGATCGTTACGTGCGAGAGATCGTGGATGTGAGCCAGCCTGGCGCGATAGGCGGCGGGGTCCTGCGGGGCGGGCGAGGCGATGGATATGATGGCGCCGTGGTGGCCAGGACCGAGTTGCCAGACATGCAGGTCGGTGATGGTGTCGCCGCCCACCGCGATAGCGGAGCGGATTTCATCCGGCAGATCTTCGCCGGCAGGGACGTAATCGACCAGCACGCCGCCGGCATCGCGGATCAGACCCCATGACCAGCGGGCGATGACAAGGCCGCCGACAATGCCCATGGCCGGGTCCATCCAGTTCCAGCCATAGAGGCCGCCGAGAACCAGCGCGACGATGGCCAGCACCGATGTCAGGGCATCTGCCAGGACATGCAGATAGGCGGCACGGAGATTGTTGTCGCCGGTATGGTGGGCATGGTCGTGGCCGTGAGCATGGTCATGGCTGTGGGCGTGAC
This sequence comes from Devosia ginsengisoli, assembly GCF_024707105.1. Taxonomy (GTDB): domain Bacteria; phylum Pseudomonadota; class Alphaproteobacteria; order Rhizobiales; family Devosiaceae; genus Devosia; species Devosia ginsengisoli_A. Next base: position 34,263 of record NZ_JANQAJ010000002.1, read on the forward strand.
GGTGATGGCCATGGTGACTGTGTTCGTCGCGCAGTAGCCAGGCACAAACCAGGTTGACCGCAAGCCCGAGCACGGCAACGGTGACGGCTTGCTGGAAATTGATGGTCACAGGATTAGCGAAGCGGAGCAGGCTTTCCCAGCCAATGAGCAGCGCGATCAGTGCCAGAACGACCGCGCTGGCGAAGGCGGCCAAATCCCCGAACTTGCCGGTGCCGAAGGTGAAGCGCGGATTGTTGGCCTGGCGACGGGCGAACATGTAGGCCAGAGCCGCAATCAGCATGGCGGCGGCGTGGGTCGACATATGCCAGCCGTCGGCAACCAGTGCCATGGAACCATAAATGGTTCCGGCCGCAATCTCGATGACCATCATGGTCGCCGTGATGGCGATGACGAGCCAGGTACGGCGCTCGTTGCGCGCATGGTCCTGGCCAAGGAAGACATGCGCGTAGGGGCTGGACAGTCGGGCGGCGGCATCACTCATTTCAGATACATCCTGACTGCTTCAATCAATTCGGCAGCGCCTTGTGCCCGGGCTGGATCATGGTCCTTGTCCGGGTTGGAGATGTGTTCGCGGATATGATCCTCGATCAGCTCAGCCGTCAGGCCGGTGATGGCGCCGCGAACCGACGCCGTGAGGTTCAAAATCTCCCCGCAGGGCGCCTCCGCCTCGAGCGCCCGCTCGATCGCTTCGACCTGGCCCTTGAGGCGGCGAATACGGGCAAGGAGTTTGGTCTTGTTTCTGGTGAGATGGGACATAGTATAGGGGGGTATCCTATCTTAAAGTCTGTCGCAAGATCCAAATCGCTCTCCTGCCGCGCTCGGCCGCGCTCCGATGCTTGCGTATAAAGCGGCGCCCCCTCCTCGCCTGAAGAGCGATATGAGAAGAGCCTTGCCTCTCCTGCCTCACTCGTGCATCACGCCTTCACAAGCACGGAGGGCGGTTCATGCGGGTTCTGGTGATCGGGTCGGGGGGCGTGAGCATGCGCTGGCGTGGAAGATCGCGCAGTCGCCTAAGCTGACCAAGCTGTTCATCGCGCCGGGCAATGGCGGGACCGGGGCGGTGGCGGAGAATGTCGTGATCGACATTACCGACCATAAGGCGGTGGTGGATTTCTGCAGGCTGATGGCCATCGATTTCGTGGTGGTGGGACCCGATGCGCAGGTGGTGGCGGGGCTGGGCGACGACGTGCGCGCAGCCGGGATCGCCTGCTTCTGCCCGAGCAAGGCGGCGGGGCAATTGGAGGGGTCGAAGGGCTTTACCAAGGCGCTGTGCGACGAGATGGGCATTCCCACCGCCGGTTACGGGCGCTTCAACAATGAGGCGGCGGCTTTGGCGTATCTTTATACGCAGGGCGCACCCATCGTCATCAAGGCGGATGGGCTGGCGGCGGGCAAGGGCGTGACCGTGGCGATGAGCGTGGAAGAGGCCGAGGAGGCTATTGTCGACTGCTTTGCCGGGGCGTTCGGGGCGTCGGGCGCCGAAGTGGTGGTCGAGGAGTTCATGGAAGGCGAGGAGGTGAGCCTGTTCGTGCTCTGCGACGGCACCAGCATCCTGCCGCTGACCACGGCGCAGGATCACAAGCGCGCCTTCGATGGCGATACCGGGCCCAATACCGGGGGGATGGGCGCCTATTCGCCGGCGCCGGTGATGACGCGCGAGATTTACGAGGATGTGCTGGAACGGGTGATCTGGCCGACGGTGCGGGGGCTGGCGGCGCGGGGAACGCCGTATCAGGGCGTGCTTTATGCCGGGCTGATGCTGACCGCGGATGGGCCGAAACTGGTGGAATATAATGCGCGGTTCGGGGACCCGGAAACGCAGGTGATGATGCTGCGCATAGAGAGCGACCTGCTGCCGCTGCTGCATGCCACGGCGACCGGGTCGCTTGCGGGGCATGACGTGGCCTGGAAGGACCAATATGCGCTGACGGTCATCATGGCGACCGAGGGTTATCCGGGCAGCTATGACAAGGGCAGCGAAATCCGCGGCGCCGAGGGACTGGATAGCGACATATTGCAGGTGTTTCATGCCGGAACGCGTCGGGAGGGTGCGCGTTTACTTGCTGCCGGCGGGCGCGTGCTCAACGTCACCGCGCTGGGCGGAAGTGTGAAAGAGGCGCAAAGCCGTGCTTACGCAGGCGTGGACCAGATTGTTTGGCCAGAAGGCTTTTGCCGCCGAGACATCGGCTGGCGCGAAATCGCCCGAACAGCGTCCTGAACCCTTCCTAAACCTGGCCGGCGTACCCTTCCTCAAGACCGTCTTTGACGAGACGCCGCCGCAACGCCCGCTGACGCCGCTGCAACTGCGCGGCCAGGCGCTGGCCGACCGGCTGCGCTCGAAAGGCAAGGAGCGGGGCGGGATGGAGACGATATCTGGACCTCGGATCGGTGTGGCACTGGGCGGCGGCTCGGCGCGCGGGCTGACGCATATTCCCTATATCGAGGCCATGGACGAGCTGGGGCTGAAGCCTTCGGTCATCGCGGGCACGTCCATCGGCGCGCTGATCGGTTCGGGCTGGGCCGCGGGCATGACAGGCAAGGAATTGCGCGAGCATTCCTACGAGGTGCTGGGGACGATGCGCATCATCGCCACCAAGCTGTGGGCGACGCAGATCCGCGGCATCAGCGGGATATTGAAGAACGGCATCTCGATGCAGCTCGACGCGACCAGCATCGTCGACACATTCACGCCGGAGAATTTTCCGCTCGAATTTGCGGATCTCAAGGTGCCGCTCTATGTGGTGGCGACCGATTTCCAGAGCTGGCACCAGGTGGTGTTCAATTCGGGATTGCTGCGGCCAGCCATCGCCGGGTCGATCGCCATTCCGAGCCTGTTCAAGCCGGTGGTCTATGCCAACCACATCCTGGTCGATGGCGGGGTGGTCAATCCGCTGCCGCTGGACCAGGCCGATATCGACACCGACTTCCTGATCGGCATCGACGTCAATGGCGACCCGTCGGAAGGCATTTCCAAGACCGACCACAAGGCGATCGACATCTGGTTCGGCTCGGCCCAGATCATGATGCATTCGCTGACGGCGCATATGATGGCGGCCTATCCGCCCGACATCTACGTGCGGCCGCATGTCGCCAATTTCGGGGCGCTGGAATTCTGGCGCGTGCGCGAGATCGTGGCGCATGCCGAGGCGGAAAAGGAGCGCTTCAAGCGTATCCTGGCCGACAAGGTGGAGGCCTATATCGCCGGCAAGGTGCCTGTGGTGGAGAGCAATCCGGACTAACTGACGATTGGCTTGTCGAATCCCCGTCGATCCGTTCGTCTGGCCTGTAACAAGGAGGCCGGATGAAGGACAAACAGGTGATGGCACGCTGCAGTTGCGGGCAGGTGGAAATCGAGGCGTGGGGCAAGCCGATTGCCAGCGTGATCTGCCATTGCGACGATTGCCAGGCGGCGGGACGGGCGCTGGGCGCCCTGCCCGAGGCGCCGCCGCTGCTCGATGCGGCGGGCGGCACGGGTAACGTGCTTTATCGCAAGGACCGGGTGAAGCCGATCAGGGGTTGGCACCTGCTGGAGGCGCACAAGCTGACGCCGGATTCCAAGACCAACCGCATGGTGGCGACCTGCTGCAATACGCCCATGGCCATCACCTTCAACGATGCGCGGCACTGGGTGCCGCTCTATCGCGACCGGCTGGAGGGCGCGGTGCCACCGGTGCAGTGGCGCATCTGCACGAAGTTCGTACCGGAGGGCGTGGCGCTGCCGGACGACACGCCGAGATATGAGATGTATCCCTTCGGCATGATGGCGGGGCTGGCGCTGTCGGCGGTGGCGATGCTGGTGGAGCGTTAGCGCAGGGCGCGGAAGAAGGTGCGCAGCAGGGCCTCCGACCGGGAGGCGCCGAGGCCGGAAATGACTTCGGGGGCGTGATGGCAGGTAGGCTGCGTGAAAAGGCGGATGCCGTTTTCGACGGCGCCGGCCTTGATATCCTCGGCGGCGAAATAGATGCGGCGCAGGCGCGTATGGGCGATGGCGCCGGCGCACATGGCGCAGGGTTCGAGCGTGACATAGAGGTCGCAGCCATCGAGGCGGCCGGTGGCGCGGGTTTTCAGTGCGGTGCGGATGGCCAGCATTTCGGCATGGGCGGTGGGATCGGCGAGCGCCTTCATGCGGTTGCGCTCGGCGGCGAGGATGGTGTCGCCTTCCATGACCACGGCGCCCACCGGGGCTTCGCCATTGGCGGCGGCCTCTTCGGCGAGGGTGAGGGCGAGATCCATGGGGGACTGGCTGGGCATGGGGGAGATGTAGCGCTGCCGGGTGGATAGGGGCAACCGGGTTTTGTGGGCGGCGCAACCTCAGTCGTCTCCCTCCCCTTGTTGGGAGGGATCAAGGGTGGGGATGTTCGCGGCTCCAACTGCATCGGATTCAGGGAGGGTCCGACACCCCCACCCGGCTCGATCACGGACTTAGCAAGCTAAGTCCTATCTCGCTTCCCTCCCCACAAGGGGGAGGGAGGCAGACTGAGAGATTGGCGCAGAGCATTGCAAAAGCGCAGGAATCGGGTCGGAAACCGGCCTCCCCTCCCCTATATTGCTCCCTCAGGAGAATCGCCCTTGCCCATCCGCCAGCTACCCGAAGACCTGATCAACCGCATCGCCGCCGGCGAGGTGGTGGAGCGGCCTGCCAGCGTGGTCAAGGAACTGGTGGAGAATGCCATCGACGCGGGGGCGAGCCGGATCGTCGTCACCACGGCGGCGGGCGGCAAGGGGCTTGTTCGTATCGAGGATGACGGGCACGGCATGGACCGGGCCGACCTGGTGCTGTCGGTGGAGCGGCATGCGACATCCAAGCTCAGCGAGGATGAGCTGGATGATATCCGTACGCTGGGATTCCGGGGCGAGGCTTTGGCCTCGATCGGATCGGTGGCGGAGCTGAGCATTGCCTCGCGGACGGCAGAGGCGGAGAGTGGGCTGCGGATCGACGTGCGCAATGGCGTGCGCGCGGGGCCGGTGCCGCAGGCGATGAACCGGGGCACGATCGTGGAGGTGAAGAACCTCTTCGCCAAGGTGCCGGCACGGCTGAAATTCCTCAAGAGCGACCGGGCCGAGGCCGGGGCAATCACCGATGTGGTCAAGCGCCTCGCCATGGCCAATCCTTCCGTGCATTTCGTGCTCAACGGCAGCGACCGGACGGCGAGCAACTGGCCTGCGGTGACGGGGACCGGGGCGCTGCAGGCGCGGCTGGGCCAGGTGATCGGGGACGATTTCGCGCGCAATGCGGTGACGCTGGCGACGAGCCGGCACGGCGTTGACGTGGCGGGGCTGGCGGGACTGCCGACCTATACGCGGGCGAACTCGCTGAGCCAGTTCTATTTCGTCAATGGAAGGTCGGTGAAGGACAAGGTGCTGGTGGGCGCGGTGCGCGCGGCCTATGCCGACTATGTGTTCCGCGACCGCTTTCCTGTCGTGGCGCTCTATATCGCCATCGACCCCGGCGAGGTGGATGTGAATGTGCATCCGGCCAAGGCGGAGCTGCGCTTTCGCGATGCCGGGGCGGTGCGCAGCGCGGTGATCCGGGCTATCGGCGAAGCGCTGGCTGCCGCGGGGTTCAAGGCTTCGGGCACGGTGGCCGAGGATGTGCTGGGAGCGTTCACCGCGCCGGCTTATGCGGCGCCCTCGCCGACCCCTGCCCCGGCCTATCGGGCGGATGCCATGGCGCCGTTTGCCGGTTATGAGCGGGTGGGCGCGGGCAGCGGCAATTCGTTTGCGCCAGATTTCGGGCAGGCCGCAATGGATGGCCTCAACGAGCCCAGCGCGCGGGTGGAAGCCGAAGCGGCGCCGGCTTTGATGGATTACCCGCTTGGCACGGCGCGGGCGCAGATGTTCGACAATTTCATCATCGCGCAGAATGGCGAGGGCCTGCTGCTGGTGGATCAGCATGCCGCGCATGAGCGGCTGGTCTATGAGCGGTTCAAGGCGCAACTGGCGTCCGGACCGGTGGCGAGCCAGGCGCAATTGATCCCGCTGGTGGTGGAACTGCCGGAAGAAGATTGCGCGCGGCTGGAAGAGGCCGCGGAGGAGCTGGAGCGGTTCGGGCTTTATCTCGAACGGTTCGGGCCGCGGGCCGTGGCGGTGCGCGAAACCCCGGCCTTGCTGGGCAATTCGGACATAGACGGGCTGGTGCGTGACGTGGCTGACGGGCTGGCGGAATGGGAGAGCATTGCCGCTGTTTCGGACCGGATGGAGGCCATCATCGCCCGCATGGCCTGCCACGGCTCGGTGCGTTCGGGGCGGCGGCTGCGGGTGGACGAGATGAATGCGCTGCTGCGCGACATGGAAGCAACGCCGCATTCGGGGCAATGCATCCATGGGCGGCCGACTTATGTCGAACTCAAGAAGAAGGATATCGAGCGGCTGTTCGGAAGAAGTCGATGATGCAATCCATCAGTCTGCCTCCCTCCCCTTGTGGGGAGGGACCGCGAGATAAGACTTAGCCCTTGCTAAGTCCGTGATCGAGCCGGGTGAGGGTATGGTTCCGCAGACTCAGAGTGAGTGGCCCACCCCCACCCTTGATCCCTCCCCACAAGGGGGAGGGAGACGACTGCAACATCTAGTGCAATACTGGCTGAATACTGCATCTCAGAACATCCGGTAAAAGGGACGACATGGCTATCAGGATCACGCCGCCAGTGCATCCGGGTGAGTATCTGCGCGAGGAATTGCTGGAACCACCGGGCCTGACGCCCTATGCACTTGCGGCCCGGCTTGGTGTGCCGCGCACACGGATCGAGCGGCTGGTGCGGGAAGAGACGGGTGTAACCCCCGACACGGCGCTGCGGCTCGGACGGTTCTTTTCGATGACGCCGGAATTCTGGATCAACATGCAGGGGCTTTATGACCTGACGCTGGCGGAGGCACAGGTGGATGAGGCATTAAGCTCGATCGAGCCTATGGTGCTACCGGCCGCTTGAGGTTTGTTAGGATACCCCCTCCTAGCCCCTCCCCTGATAGGGGGAGGAACAGATCGGGGATTTGGCGGCATTGTGCCACACCCACTGCGCGGCTCCTCCCCCTATCAGGGGAGGTTGGGAGGGGGGTATCCTACTGGAACACACTCGCCCCCCGGTCGGCCACGCCGACCAGGCTTCTGAAGCCGGCGAAGAGTTCGCGGCCCATGCCGTAATGCTGGGGACGGAGGTCTTCGGTGGCGGGGGTGCGGGAGAGGAATTCGCGTTCGTCGCCGAGGAAGGTCAGGGTGCCTTCATTGGCGTCGAGGCGGATCATGTCGCCGTCGCGAATTTTGCTGATGGGGCCGCCGTCGATGGCTTCGGGGGTCATGTGGATGGCGGCGGGGACCTTGCCCGAGGCGCCGGACATGCGGCCGTCGGTGAGCAGGGCAACCTTGAAGCCGCGATCCTGCAGGATGCCAAGGGACGGGGTGAGCTTGTGCAGTTCGGGCATGCCGAGGGCGCGGGGGCCGGAGAAGCGGACGACGGCGATCATGTCGCCGGTGAGTTCGCCGGCCTTGAAGGCGGCCTGGAGGCCCTCCTGGCCATGGAAGACACGGGCGGGGGCTTCGACGACGCGATGTTCGGGCTTCACCGCCGAGACCTTGATGACCGAGCGGCCGAGATTGCCTGAGAGCAGCTTGAGGCCGCCCGAGGTCTGGAACGGGGTCCTGGTCGAGGTCAGCACCTTGGGGAGTGCGGATTCCTTGGGGGCGGGCTCGAAGGTGAGCTTGTCCTCGATGAGCTTGGCTTCGACCTTGTAGCCGGAGAGGCCCTCGCCCCAGACGGTCTTGACGTCTTCATGCAGGTGCCCGGATTCGAGCAGTTCCTGGATGAGGAAGCCCATGCCGCCGGCGGCGTGGAAATGGTTCACATCGGCCACGCCATTGGGATAGACGCGGGCGAGGAGGGGCGTCGCGTCGGAGAGATCGCTCATGTCGTCCCAGGTGACCTGGAGGCCGGCGGCGGCGGCGATGGCGATGAGATGCATGGTGTGGTTGGTGGAGCCGCCCGTGGCGTGCAGGCCGACGAGGCCATTGACGATGGCCTTTTCGTCGATGACGTGGCCGACCGGGGTATAGTGGTTGCCCTGGGCTGTGAGCGAGAGGGCGCGAACGGTGGCTTCGCGGGTCAGCGCGTCGCGCAGGGGCGTGCCGGGATTGACGAAGCTGGCGCCGGGCAGATGCAGGCCCATGATTTCCATGAGCATCTGGTTGGAATTAGCGGTGCCGTAGAAGGTGCACGTGCCGGCGGAATGGTAGGACTTGGATTCGGCTTCGAGCAGTTCGGCGCGACCGACCTTGCCTTCCATATAGAGCTGGCGGACCTTGCTCTTTTCGTCATTGGGCAGGCCCGAAGGCATGGGGCCGGCGGGGACGAAGACGGCCGGCAGGTGGCCGAAAGTCAGCGCGCCGATGAGCAGGCCGGGGACGATCTTGTCGCAGATGCCGAGATAGACCGCGGCGTCGAACATGTTGTGGCTCAGTGCAATGGCCGTCGACATGGCGATGACGTCGCGGGAGAAGAGACTGAGGTCCATGCCCGGCTGGCCCTGGGTCACGCCATCGCACATGGCGGGCACGCCGCCGGCGACCTGGGCGGTGGCGCCAATGGAGCGGGCAGCTTCCTTGATGATGTCGGGGTAGAATTGATAGGGCTGGTGGGCCGAGAGCATGTCGTTATAGCTGGTGACGATGCCCAGATTGAGGCTCTTGGTGCCGGCGAGCTGGGCCTTTTCGGCGGGCGAACAGGCCGCGAAGGCATGGGCGAGGTTGCCGCAGGAGAGGACGGCGCGGTTGACGCCGGCCTCTCGGGCGGCTTCGAGGCGGGCGAGATAGTCACGGCGACTGTCGCGGCTGCGCGCCGCAATGCGATTGGTGACATCCTGGATGGCCTGGCGGACAGACATGGTCGAGCTCCTACTCTTTAGGGCACGTTCACGCGGCGAAAGGCGGGAGCACCTTTTCGCAGGAACGCGCCGGCTGGAGCCCTTTCGTGGCCAGGGCGGTCGATTGGGGACCGCCTAGGGGACTTGGAGACCCTTTGTGAACTCTACTCTGGCGGCCATCTGACGCAATTTTCTGCGCTTCCGGTGCTCACGTACCAAACGTACGCTGCGCTCCGGTTCTCGAAAAATCACGCCATCTGACGCGCCAGAGCGAGTTCTCAAACAGTCTCCTAGGGGCACCAGTAGACAGTGACGGCGTGGCCGGACCGCAGGACGGCACGAATGGGCATGTCCGCGACGGGACCATCGCCCAGAGCCGTGTCGAGCACGTCGGCCTTTTCCTCCCCTTCGATGTGAAGGTACAGCCCATCCGTGCGGAGGAGACGCGGAAGGGTAAAGGTGATGCGCGGCTCGCCGGCGCCGGGCGCGCTTATGGCAAGAGCCGGGCCTTCCGAGGTCAGCGCCTGATCGAGCGTGTCGCCGCCGGGGAAGAAGCTGGCCGTGTGGCCGTCATTGCCCATGCCGAGAATGACGGCGGCGAAGGTATCGGGCAGGTCGGCGAGGAGCGCATTGGTCTTGGCGACGGCGGCGGCGTCGGGCTCGCTGCCGCCCGAATAGAGCGGGAAGAAGCGGGCGGTGGCGGCGGGGCCCTGCAGCATGCGCTCGTTGACGAGGAGCGCATTGGAGCGGTCGTTGGTTTCATCGACCCAGCGTTCGTCGACCAGAGTGACGATGACCTTGGACCAGTCGATGTCCTTGGTCTTGCCCAGGGCCTGGAAGAAACGGGCCGGGGTGGAGCCGCCGCTGACCGCGATTGCCGCAGTGCCGCGCGCTTCGATGGCGGCGCGGATGCGGTCGGCCACGGACTCGGCCAATTCCTTGGCGAGGGTGGGCTTATCGGCGAAGCTGCGGCGGGTAATGGTCATCTTGTTCCTTTGTGCCACGCCCTCGTGGTTCGAGGCGCTGAAGAAGCGCACCTCACCATGAGGGATACTTATAGCCCGGTGCTCCAGTAGCCCTCATGGTGAGGCGGGAGCGAAGCGACCCTCGAACCACTGACGCGTGGCAATATTTATCACACGTCATCCTCATACCATGTCCGGCCGTCGCGTTCGATCAACGCAATCGCGCCTGATGGGCCCCAGGTGCCGGCCACATAGGCTTGCGGGGGCTCGCTGGAGCGGTCCCAGGCCTCGCGGATCGGGTCGACCCATTTCCAGGCGGCTTCGAGTTCGTCGCGGCGCATGAACAGGGTCTGGTTGCCGCGCACCACGTCGAGCAGCAGGCGCTCATAGGCTTCGGGGGTGCGTTCGGAGAAGGTCTGGGCGAAGCTCAGGTTCAGCGGCACTTCGCGCAGGCGCATGCCGCCGGGGCCCGGATCCTTGATCATCATCATCAGCTTGACGCCCTCGTCGGGCTGCAGGCGGATGATGAGCTTGTTGGCCTTGGGCGCGCCTTCGGCGTGATCGAAGATGGAGTGTGGGATCGGCTTGAACTGGATGCAGATTTCGGAGACGCGGTTGGCCATGCGCTTGCCGGTGCGGAAATAGAAGGGCACGCCGGACCAGCGCCAGTTTTCGACCTCGGCCTTGAGGGCGACGAAGGTTTCGGTGCGGCTGCCCTTCTTGTCGTCGGGCAATTCGTCCTGATAGCCGGCGACCGAGGTGGTCTCGGACTTCACGCCCTTATACTGGCCGCGCACGGTGTTGCGGGCCACGTCGCCATTGCTGATGGGCTTGAGGGCGCGCAAAACCTTGAGCTTTTCGTCGCGCAGGGCATTGGCGTCGTCGCTGGCGGGCGGTTCCATGGCCACGAGGCAGAGCAGTTGCAGCATGTGGTTCTGGATCATGTCACGCAGGGCGCCGCTCTCGTCGTAATAGCCGCGCGTGCCGGCGCCGACCGATTCAGCCACGGTCAGTTGGACATGGTCGATATGGGCCGAATTCCAGATGGGCTCGAAGAGCGTATTGGCGAAGCGCAAAGCCAGCAGGTTCTGGACCGTCTCTTTGCCGAGATAGTGGTCGATGCGGTAGACCTGATCTTCCTTGAAAATCTTGGCGACGCCGTCGTTGATTTCGACCGAGCTGGCCAGATCGTGGCCGAGCGGCTTTTCGATGACGACGCGGGCGTCGCGGCGATAGAGCTTCTTGGAGTGCAGATATTCGGCGATGGGCTCGAACAGGTCGGGCGCGACGGCAAGGTAGAAGGCGCGGACCACTTCGGGATCGTCGCGCAGCTTGCTGCCGAGATCGCCCGATTCCTCGGGCTTGCTGGCATCGACCGGGACATAGGAGAAAATCTTGACGAAACGGTCGATGACCTTGGCGTCCTGATATTCCTTTTCGACGAAAGCGGTGATGGCATCGCGGGCCGATTGCTGGAAATCGGCATCGGACAGCTTGGAGCGCGAGGCACCGATGATGCGGCTATTCTCGTCGAACTGGCCATCCTTGAAACGGTGATACAGCGCCGGGATCAGCTTGCGCTTGGTCAGGTCGCCCGTGGCGCCGAACACCACATAGTCGAAAGGCTGGACAGGAATGATACGGCTGGACACTGGGGCAGTCCCTTAGTTTGACGCGAAGTTCTGCTTGGCGAGGATGACGGCCCCGTGCAGAGGCTCGAATTTGGGAAGGGCGACGAAGGTGCCGTAGCGCTCCACGAGGATCGGGAACAGGCGCTGGCCGAAGCCGCCGACAATAGCCATGACCTGGGCATTGTGCGCCTTGAACCAGTTCACATAGGTGTCGATGTAGCCCAACTGGATATCGAGCATCTTGCGGGCGACCGGATCGCCCTTTTCGAGATAGTCGATGAACAGGGGCATGAGCTTGCCGAACTCGGCCGGGGCGCGGCCGATCAGGGCATCGTCGCAGCCTTCGCTGCCATCGCGGCTGAGCAGCTTGAGGTCCATCTCGGTGGCGAAGGACCAGGTCATGATGGCCTGGTTGTCGCCGCCCAGTTGCGCGGTGATGGCCCTGGTCAGCGGGGAGGCTTCGACCAGCCCGTCCTCGGCTTCCACGGCATAGCGGGCCAGTTCGCGACCCAGGATGGCGCCACTCATCTGGTCGCCGATGTGAAAGCCCCAGCCGCCGGCCTGGTGGCGCTGGCCATCGACAATGGCAAGGGCGGCCGAGCCGGTGCCGACGATGATGACGCCACCTTCTTCGCCGCCCAGGGCGCCGGCATGAGCGATATCGATATCGTCATAGACCTTCACGCCGGCAAAAGGCCAGGGGCGCGCCGCGAATTCGGCGCGGGCCGTATCCATGCGGCCGCCGGCCATGCCGAAGCAGGCATAGGTATTGGCGGTTTCGGCATAATCGAGGCCGGCGGCCTTGAAGACGTCGCGCGTGCCGTCGCTAATGGCCTTCCAGGCCGGCTCGCCATCGTCGATCTGCAGATTGGAGCGGCCGTTCTTGACTTCGGCGAGCGTTTTCAGATTCTCATCGGCCAGACGCACGCGGCAATTGGTGCCGCCGCCATCGACGCCAAGATAATATCTGGTCACGCGAGGATGCTCCGAGGTTTAGACGGATTCTAGGGTGTCGTTTCGGCGCGGACCATAATGCGAAAGATGCTAAGACGAAAGTAGAATAAGGCACAAAAACGCCCAGTGAGAGGGCGATGGGCATCGCTGACCTGCACAAGCGGCGCAACCGGTTCGGCGCTCGCGCTTTTTGAACCCAGAGGCCGCGGCGGGCGGCTACGGAGAGGATGCAATGACGGGACATGTGCTGGTGCTGGGCGGGGCGCGCTCGGGCAAGACGGCCTTTGCCGAACAATTGGCCATTCGCAGTGGCAAAAAGCCGGCTTATCTGGCTACGGCCGAAGCGCTGGATGCGGAAATGCGCGACCGGGTGGCGACCCACAAGGCCGGCCGCGGGGATCGCTTCACCACCATAGAGGAGCCATTGGCGCTGTCGGACGCGCTGATGGCGGCAGCGAAAAAGCACGATGTGATCCTGGTGGATTGCCTGACGCTGTGGATCACCAACCTCCTGGTGGCCAATGAGGATGTGGCCAAGGCGGTGAGCGAGCTGGGGGCAACGCTGGTGCAGCTCAAGACTGCCAGAGTGATCCTGGTGAGCAACGAGGTTGGGCTGGGCATCGTGCCCGACAATGCAATGGCGCGGACATTCCGCGACCTGGCGGGATCGGCGCATCAGCGGCTGGCGGAGATCTGCGAGGAAGTGCATTTCATCGTGGCCGGACTGCCGATGACACTGAAGGGGGCGACGGGACGGAGTGCGGGGCGAATACACGAGGCTTGAGGGGAAGAACTTGACCTCCGAGGGGGTGTTCACCTGAAGCTCCTATGGCTCCCGACACCCCACCCTCATTCCCTCCCCATCAAGGGGAGGGAGGCGCCAGATCGACCCTCAAGGGTCATCCCAATATCCCGCCAACCGCGGAGCGGACTTCCCTCCCCCTTGTGGGGAGGGATTGAGGGTGGGGGTGTCGCGTCCCCCAACGATTTCGGTGCCAGATGAGCCCTCGACACCCCCTCCCCAGCTTTGCCAAGGCCCTGAGGGCCAGGCGTCGCTACCCCTCCCCTCAAGGGGGAGGGTGGGCAGGAGCCGAGGACGTTGTGCTCCGGCGGTCTGGCCGGACTTAGGCCTTGCGGATCAGGCCGCCTTTGTGGCCGGCGCGGATGAAGGGGAGGCCGTGTTTGTCGATGAACTCCTGATAGGCCTGCAGAGAACCGTCCCAGGGGGAGTCGGCCAGGCAATCATCGACCACGATGCCGCCGCCCGGCACGATATGGGGGTAGATGGCGTCGAGAATGGCGATGGTGGGCTGATAGAGGTCGATGTCGAGCAGGACGGCACCGATCGGCCCCAGAGAGCCCCAATCGAAGCGGGCGGCATCGCCCTTGATGGTGCGGAAGCGGTCATAGCCCGCATTGGTCAGGTTGCGATTGAAGCGGGCTTCGTCGCCATATCTGAACTTGTCGTAATCCTGCGCATTCTTCTGGCGGTTGGCCACTTCGAACGAAATGCTTTCGTCGGTGAAACCGGAAAACGTGTCGAACAACAGCAGTTCCCTGCTATCGCCGACCGATTTCAGATGTTCCAGCAAAAACACCGAGGTATCGCCCTGGGCCACGCCGATCTCGGCGACGGCGGCGCCAGTCGACCTTGTGCTGTCGATCAGCTCGACCATGGCGGCCAATTGGCCGGGATTGATCTTGTAGGGATAGGACGGCGCCATCAGACGCGAGACGAACGGCGTCCGGTAGATAATGGATTTGGCAATTTCCCTGACGTTCAACTGTGACCCCTGCCCCTGACTTGCTGTCGGCAACAGTCATGGCACAGGCAATTCAGTCATGCCAGATCAAGACGGCCGTTCGACTGATGGCAATCGGCCGAAGTTCATCCAGCGGCGAAGATCAGCAGGGCTATGACTATGCTGAAGCCGAGAAGCATGTTGAGGGTGCTGCGATAGAGCACCAAAGCGCGCAGGATGTCGCTGGCGACGAGGTCGGCCTTGCCGGTGCCGAAGCTGGGGAGATCGACCAGTTCGCCATCATAGAAGCGGGGGCCGCCCAGCTTGAAGCCGAGAGCGCCGGCAAAGGCGGCTTCGGGCCAGCCGGCATTGGGGGATTCGTGCTTGCGCGCATCTCTGATGGCGGTGGCCCAGGCGGCGCCGGGGCTGGCATGGGGGGTGATGAAGCAGGCGGCAGTGATGAGCACGGCGGTGAGGCGGGCGGGGAGCCAGTTCACCAGATCGTCGAGCTTGGCGGCGGCCCAGCCGTAATCGCGGTAGCGGGTGTTCATGTGGCCGATCATGGAATCGGCGGTGTTGATGGCCTTGTAGAGCGCGATACCTGGCAGGCCGAAAATGACCAGCCAGAACCAGGGGGCGACGACGCCATCGGAGGTGCTTTCGGCCAGGGTTTCGATGGCGGCGCGGGCGACGCCGGCTTCATCGAGCGCCTGAGGATCGCGGCCGACAATGTGGCTGACGGATTCGCGGCCGGCATCGAGCGAGGTGCGGAGCGTGGTAGCGACGGCTTCGACGGCGCGGCCGAGTTCCTTTTGCGCGAGGAAGGGGGTGGCGACGAGGATTTCGAGCACCCAGCCGAAGGGAAGGTTGCGCAGGGTCTGCTGCACCAGCAGGGTGATGACAAGGGTGACCAGCAGCAGCACGGCGAGGGTGAAAATGCCGGCATCGCGGCGCTGGCGCGGGGTGCGCTGGCGCTTGTCGATGCCCTTTTCCATGAAGGTGATGAACCGGCCGATCCAGATGACGGGATGGCCGATGGCGTCGGTGAGGCGCTGCGGGTAGCCGAGCCAGCGTTCCAGCAGCAGCGCGAGAGGGGCAATGAAGGCGTGCATGGTTCGAACCTGTTTTTGCTTTCCTAAACCACAGTGTCATTCCCGCGAAAGCGGGAACCTCATATCGAGGCCAAACCACCCCCACCCTCAATCCCTCCCCACAAGGGGGAGGGAAGCCTGTTCCGTGTCTGCGGAGACATTTGATATGACCCTTGAAGATCGATCTGGCGCTTCCCTGGGTGCCGGCGCCTCCGCAAACCCAGCGCGTGGCGGGTTCGACTACTCAGCCAGCGCCAGCAGGGCGTCGATATCGAGGTGGTTTTCGAGGTGCGCGGCGAGATCGTCAAGGGTTTGTTCGATGCTGGCTTCGTAGGCGAGGTCGGGGCTGGCGGCGTTGCCGAGGACGGCTCGGCGGAAGGGATCGGCGGCGAAGAGGCCGTGCAGATAGGTGCCGGTGACGCGGCCATCGGGGCTGGTGGCGCCTTCGGGCGTGGCGTCGACTTGGGCGAAGGGGCGGGCTGTGTCGGGGCCCGATGTGGTGCCCATATGCATGTGATAGCCGGATATGGCCGTGCCTGAGGCGGCATGGGTGGCGTGTTCGACGCGGAGCTGTTTGGTCGGGGTGAGGACGGTTTCGACGTCGAGCAGGCCCAGACCGGGGCTGGTGCCGGGGGCGCCCTCTATGCCGTCGGGGTCGGCGATGGTGCGGCCGAGCATCTGGTAGCCGCCGCAGATGCCGAGGATGCGGGTGCCGGCGCGGTGATGGGCGGATATGTCGATATCCCAGCCGTTGTGGCGGAGGGCGGCGAGGTCGCTGCGCGTGGCCTTGGATCCGGGCAGGATGATCAGGTCGGCATTGCGGGGGAGCGGCTGGCCGGGCTCGACCAGGACGAGGCTGACGCCTGGTTCGGCGCGTAGGGGATCGAGATCGTCGAAATTGGCGATGCGCGGCAGACGGGGCACGGCGATGGTGAAGGCCCCTGCCCTGTCAGCGGTGTATGATTCGAGGGCGAGGACGTCTTCGGCGGGGAGCTTGGCCGCGTCGGCGAACCAGGGGACGGGGCCGAAACAGGGGGTGCCAGTGCGGGTTTCAAGGAAGCGGATGCCGTCGGCGAAGAGGGCCGGGTCGCCCTGGAACTTGTTGACCATTGTGGCGCGGATGCGGGCGGCGTCGGCGGGGTCGATGGTGGCGAAAGTGCCGACGAGAGAGGCGATAACGCCGCCGCGATGGATGTCGCCGACCAGCACGACAGGGACATTGGCGGCCTGGGCGAAGCCGAAATTGGCGAGATCATTGGCGCGCAGATTGACCTCGGAGGCGCTGCCGGCGCCTTCGACAAGGACGATATCGGCGGTGGCGGCCAGTTCGTGAAAGGCGGCGAGGACTTCGGGCATGAGCTTGCCGCGTTCCTGCCAGTAGGTGCGGGCAGACATGGAGGCGCGGCGCTGGCCGCGGACCACGACCTGGGAGCCGGTTTCCTGCTCTGGCTTGAGGAGAACCGGGTTCATTGCGGTGATCAGCTCACGGCGGGCGGCGCGGGCCTGGAGGGCCTGGGCACGGCCGATTTCGCCGCCATCGGATGTGACGGCAGCATTGTTGCTCATGTTCTGCGGCTTGAAGGGCGCGACGCGGAGGCCACGATTGGCCAGGGCGCGGCAGAGGCCGGCGACGAGGAGGGATTTGCCGACATCGGAGCCGGTGCCCATGAACATCAGGGATTTAGCTGGCAAAAGGCTAGCTCCGTGTTACCCGACCTCGTGGTTCGACAAGCTCACCATGAGGTCTCACTTTCTATGCCGCATCGACGACATGGGCGTAAGAGCCCATGACGCGGTTGATGGCGGCGCCCATGGGGGGAGCGGGGTGCCGGTGGCGTCGGTGGCGGCGAAGAGGGGTGGCAGGCGGGACTGTCTGGCCGAGGAATAGTGGAATTCGTGGCCGTTGAGCTGGCCGGGCCAGGGCAAGGCGCCGGACTGGGTGAGGCGGCGATAACCGAGGATGCGCTTGGGACGGTCGATGCGGGTGGTGACGGGGAGCAGGCCAGTCATGGGGTGGCCCTGCCCTGCCTTGTCGACAAGGACCTCGCCGAGGACCATGAAGCCACCGCATTCGCCGTAGAGCAGCGCGTTGCGGTCTCGGGCGGTGGTGAGGCCGGACTTGAAGTTCGTCGCATTCGCCAGGGTGGCGGCGTGGAGTTCGGGATAGCCGCCGGGGAGGTAGATGGCATCGGCGGTGGCTGATGGGGCTTCATCGGCGAGGGGCGAGAAGAAGCTGAGCTCGGCGCCCAGGCTGCGCCAGCCGTCGAGGATATGCGGGTAGAAGAAGGCGAAGGCGTCGTCGCGGGCGATGGCGATATGCTGGCCGAGGGGTGGCAGCGGCGTGGGGGCGGTATCCGGCGGCGCGACGGGGATGGCGAGGGCGGTGAGGCGGGGGAGATCGATATAGGAGGCGACGGCTTCGGCGGCGGCATCGAGGAAGGTATCGAAAGCGGCGACTTCGGCCGGCAGGACGAGGCCGAGATGGCGCTCGGGGATGGCGAGGGCGGCGTCGCGGGGGATGGCGCCGAGGCAGGGAATGCCTGTGGCAGTGAGGGCGTCGAGCAGCATGCGCTCATGCTTCATGGAGGCGACGCGATTGAGAATGGTGCCGGCGACGCGGACGCCGGGGCGCCAGTGGGCGAAGCCGGCCACGAGGGGGGCGACGGACTGGCTCTGGCTGGTGGCATCGACGACGAGAATGACGGGGAGTTCAAGCAGTTCGGCCAGGTCGGCGGTGGAGCCGGTATGGTCGGCGGCGCCATCGAACAGGCCCATGACGCCTTCGACCAGCAGGAGATCGGCGCCGGTGGACTGGGTGGCGGCGAGGGATTTGAGACGGGCTGCGGACATCGACCAGGGGTCGAGATTGACCGCCTCACGCAGGGCAGCGCGGGCGAGGAAGGCGGGGTCGATATAGTCGGGGCCGGTCTTGGCGGGGGCGACGGCGAGCCCCTGCCGGCGCAGGGCGGCGAGCAGACCGAGGGTGATGGTGGTCTTGCCCGAGCCGGAGCGCGGAGCGGATATGACGAGGCCGCTAGCCAAAGACATGCCTCCTGGCTTCATCGACATACCAGTCCAGCGACTGGCGATAGGCGCTGACGGGGCCGATGACGACGATGGCGGGGGTGGGTACTTCGGTGAGGGTGTGGGCCTGGACCAGGGTGGTTTCGATGACGGACTGGGCCGGAGTGGCGGCGTGGGAGACCACGGCGAGGCGGTCAGTGGCGGGGCGGCCGGCGGCGAGGAGCTTTTGGGCGATGGAACCGAGATGCTTGACCGCCATGAACATGACGATGACGGGGGCGGCATTGGCGACGGCGGCCCAATCGACGCCCTGCGGCACGGCGCCGGTTTCGTCGTGGCCGGTGAGGAAAATCACGGCGTGATTGGTATCGCGATGGGTGACCGGGATGCCGGCATAGGCCAGGCCCCCGAGGCCGGCGGAAATGCCGGGGACGATGCGGAAGGGCACGCCTGCCCGGGCCAGGGCGCCGGCTTCTTCGCCGCCGCGGCCGAACATGAAGGGATCGCCGCCCTTGAGGCGGAGGACGCGCTTGCCTGACCGGGCGAGGTCGATCAGTTGCAGGGTGATGTCGGCCTGCTTGGGCGAGGGCTTGCCACCGCGCTTGCCGGCAAACACACGTTGTGTGTGTTTTGGCGCCATGGCGAGGAGATCGGGCGAGACCAGCGCGTCATGCACGATGACGTCGGCCTGGCCGAGGGCGTGATAGGCGAGCAGCGAGACGAGGCCAGGGCCGCCGGGGCCGGCGCCGACGAGCCAGACCGTGCCGGGTTCCAGCGGGGGGAAATCGGCGTGATCGAGGGCGGCGAAATGGCCGGACATCAGCGATAACTCCGGCGGACTGGACCGCCTTCAACGCACCACAGGATTACCCCCTCCCCAGCTCTGCTAAGGCCCTTCGGGCCTAGCGACGCTACCCCTCCCCTCAAGGGGGAGGGTGGGCAGGAGCTGGTAGTTGAACGTTTGCTGGAGCCACGACACCCCCACCCCAACCCCTCCCCTCAAGGGGGAAGGGTTTTTCGGCTCAGCGTGTGCTTGAGACTTCGGGCTCGAATGGGCACATTGAGCGGCAGGAGGATACACATGAAAATCCTGATCCTGGGCGGTACGGGCGAGGCGCGGGAGCTGGCCAATCGGCTGGTGGCAATGGGGCATGACGTGACGACCTCGCTGGCGGGGCGCACGCAGGACCCCAAGCTTCCCCTGGGCAGGATGCGGATGGGCAAGTTCGGCGGGATTCCGGGGCTGGCGGCCTATCTCAAGATCGCGGGCATCGAGCGGCTGGTGGATGCGACGCACCCCTATGCGGGGCTGATTTCCATCAATGCGGTGGCGGCGGCGCAGCAGGCCGGCGTGAAGCTGGTGCGCTATATGCGGCCGGAATGGGAGCAGCAGATCGGCGCCGACTGGGTGACGGTGGAGACCGTGGCCGAGGCGGCGGCGGCTTTGCCTCCCAATGCCGATGTGTTGCTGACCACGGGCCATGCGGGGCTCAGCCATTTTCTCGAGCGGGACGATTGCCAGTTCGTGGTGCGGACCATCGAGGTGCCGGACATGGACCTGCCGCGCCATGCCAGCCTGCTGCAGACGCGGCCGCCCTATTCGCTGAGCGACGAAATGGCGCTGATGCAGCGTGAAGGCATTACTCATCTGGTCACCAAGAATTCGGGCGGCGGACAGACCGCGGCCAAGCTGGAAGCGGCGCAGAAACTGGGGGTCAAGGTGATCATGATCGCGCGGCCGGTCTATGGCCCGGCCAATGAAGTGTCGAGCCTGGACGAGGCCATCGCGGCGCTGGATATCGGCGGCTGACCGAAGGCGGCAACGGAAAAGCCGGGGCCGCAATCGGCCAGGGCGCAGGTGGCATAGCGCGATTTGCGCTTGCGCAGACGCAGCGGGCCGGCGGCGGCGGCGGCCCCTTCGGCAAGACCGAGCATCGCCAGGTCCCCATCATCGAGCAGGCGCAGGGGCACGCCGAAATGGGCGGCGACATGCAGCGGGATTGCGGTGCCCAGCTTGCGCTTGTGGGTGGCTATAGCGGCTAGATGGGTGGCGGCAAGGCCGGCTTCAGCCAGGCTGGCCTCGATCAGGTCGATCAGTTCCTGCGCCGTGGCGGCGCTGGCAAAGCCGATTCCGGCGACGATGCGTCCCGATATTTGCGTCATCTCTCGCCTCATGCAGTTCGGAATTGGTCCCCTGATGGGTAGACCGCACCGAATTCTGTTTCAGTTCCATCGCGGGAACTCTGCGCGGACTGGTTCTAGGCGGGGGGAAGCGCGTGGTCAATCAATGGCTTGCGGCAAAGCATGGCCAGATCAGAATGCTTCTGAAAATGATTTGCAAATTCAAGGACTTGCCGCGTTGCGGGCTTGGGTCTATGGGCTGGGAACAGCCAAACCGGAACACCACCTTGAGCATTACCGCAAACAGAACGCTGGCCATTGCCGGAGCGAGCCTTTTGGTCGGGCTGATCGTGCTCGGGCTGAAATTCCTCGCCTGGTACATTACCGGGTCGATCGCGCTTTATTCCGATGCGCTGGAATCGATCGTCAATGTGGTGACGGCCATCGTGGCGCTGATCGCGGTGCGGCTGGCGCAGAAGCCGGCCGATGCCGCCCTGCCCTATGGCTATCACAAGGCGGAATATTTCTCGGCGGTGATCGTGGGCGTGATGATCATCGTGGCGGCCATCCTGATCTTCCGCGAGGCGGTGCTGGGCTTCCTGACGCCGGAACTGCCGGAGGCGCCGGTTCAGGGGCTGATGGTCAGCGGCGTGGCAACCGTCATCAACGTGATCTGGGCCTTCGTGCTGATCCGGCATGGCCGGGCGGTGCGTTCGCCGGCGCTGGAGGCCGATGGCAAGCACCTGCTGACCGACGTGGTTTCGACCATCGGCGTGCTGGTGGGGCTGGGGCTGGTGTTCCTGACCGGCTGGGCCGCGCTCGACGCCGTGCTGGCGGGGCTGGTGGCGCTCAATATATTGTGGTCGGGCTGGGGCGTGATCTGGCAGAGCGTGGGCGGACTGATGGATGTGGCCGTGCCGGTCGATACGCAGAAAACCATCCGCGAGGTGATCGCCACCAATGCCGATGGCGCCATCGAGGCGCATGATATCCGCACACGGCAGGCGGGGAAGATGACCTTCATCGATTTTCACCTCGTGGTGCCGGGGGCGATGAGCGTGGATGCGGCGCATGCGATCTGCGACGCCATCGAGGCCAAGCTGCGCGAGGCGGTGGAGGATGTGCAGGTCACCATCCATGTGGAGCCGGAGGAGAAGGCCAAACATGCGGGAATCGTGGTGGTCTAGGATTATCCCGAGATCGGAGTACCCCCCTCCTAGCCTCCCCCTGATAGGGGGAGGAACAGATTGGGGTTTGTTGCACGATATTGCCCAAGCACCAGCCGGATTCCTCCCCCTATCAGGGGGATGCCAGGAGGGGGTATGGTCAATGTGACTTGCACCTAGTCCGCGACGCAGGCAGGCTTGGGGCATGCGTATTTTGCTCATTGCCCTGTTCGCCCTGATCGCCGCCCCCGCTTTCGCGCAAGGCTGGGACCGCTATGAAAATGGCCGGTTCGGCTATGGCGTGGATATTCCGCCCGGCTTCGGCAACCAGAATTTCAGTGACAATGGCGACGGCGCGAGTTTCGCGGCCGGGGGCAATCCGACCTTTCTGACGGTGTGGGGCGGCAACCTGACGGACAGCTTCGAAGAAGAAGTGAGTCAGCGCATGGCATGGAGCGAGTCGGAGGCGTGGAACACCACCTATCAGGCCACGACGCCGCGCTGGGCGAGCTGGTCGGCGATCAAGGGATTTCGGATTCTCTACCAGCGCATGGTGCTGCTATGCGACGGGACGAGTTATGCGGCCTTCCGCATGGAATATTCGGTGACGGATGCGTCGAAGATGGACCCGGTGGTGGAGCGGCTGGTGCAGTCGCTGCGGGGGAATTGCTGAGGGCGGCGCTGAGCGATTCCGCAAACTCGGTGTCATCCCCGCGAAGGCGGGGATCCATCCTGAGATAGTTCTGCCATCGCAGAGCGTTGAAAAATCTCAGGATGGGCCCCGGCTCAAGGCCGGGGTGACATCGTGGGTGGGGTAGCATCGATGCCACGCCCTCCTTCGACAAGCTCAGGATGAGGGTGGTTCGAGGCTCGCAAGGGCTCGCGCCTCACCATGAGGGCTACTGGGGCATGGTGGCTGATTTAGAACTCGATGCCCTTCTGGGCTTTCACGCCGGCACGGAAGTGGTGCTTGATTTCGGTCATTTCGGTGACGAGGTCGGCG
This sequence comes from Devosia ginsengisoli, assembly GCF_024707105.1. Lineage (GTDB taxonomy): Bacteria > Pseudomonadota > Alphaproteobacteria > Rhizobiales > Devosiaceae > Devosia > Devosia ginsengisoli_A. Next base: position 56,810 of record NZ_JANQAJ010000002.1, read on the forward strand.
ATGTCGATGATTTCGTCCTTGGCGTTGCGGCCGGTGACGATGACATGCTTGTCGGCGGGCTTGGCCTTGAGGAACTCGACCACCTCCTCGAGCGGGAGATAGTCGTAGCGCAGGACGATGTTGAGCTCGTCGAGCAGGACCAGCTTGTAGCTGGGGTCCGAGATCAGCGCCTTGGCCTGGTCCCAGGCCTTGCGGGCGGCGGCGAGGTCGCGCTGGCGGTCGGCCACGTCCCAGGTGAAGCCTTCGCCCATGGCGTTGATGGTGACCAGCTCGGGGAATTTGTCGAGCACGTCGCGCTCGCCGGTTTCCCAGACGCCCTTGACGAATTGCACCACGCCGACTTTGAAGCCATGGCCGAGCGCCCGGAACACCATGCCGAAGGCGGCGGTGGATTTGCCCTTGCCCTTGCCGGTATGGACGATCAGCAGGCCCTTTTCCTGGGTCTTGGTGGCGAGAATCTTGTTCCGCGCCTCGCGCTTCTTCCGCATCTTTTCGGCGTGATAGGCGTCGCGCTCCGCCTCGGTCATCAGGTCGGTCTTCTTGGCGGGCTTGTCGGTCATGGCGTGTCCTCAAGATAGGCGAAGGCGGAATTGGAGCGCGGCACCCAGAGACCCCGCCTGATAGCATCGTTGAATTTGGCGATCAGTTCGGCATAGCCGTGGGCATTGGCGGATTTGAGCCAGTCGCGGACGGCATCGTCCTCGACGAAGGCTTCGAAGGCCAGGTCGAAATGATGGGTCTTCACAGCGCCTGTCGTGGCGGCGAAGGCGAACATGAAATCGACGGTGGCGATGATCTCGAAGGCGCCGCGATAGCCGTGGCGCTGCATGCCGGCGATCCATTTCGGATTGACCACGCGGGAGCGCATGACATGGGAGATTTCCTCGTCCAGCGTGCGGATCAGCGGGCGTTCGGGGCGGGAATGGTCGTTGTGATAGGCGGCGAGCTTGTGGCCGGTGAGGCTCTCGGCGGCGGCGGCGAGGCCGCCTTCGAACTGGTAGTAATTGTCGCTGTCGAGCAGGTCGTGCTCGCGATTGTCCTGATTGTGGATGACAGCGTCGATATCGCTGAGGCGCGCAGCGAAGCGGTCGCGCTCGGGGGTGCCGGCGTGCTTTGCGCCATAGGCATATTGGCCCCAATCGAGGGCGCGATTGGCGAGGTCGGCCTTGGTGGACCAGGCGCCGGAATCCAGCATGACATTGAGGCCGGCGCCATAGGTGCCGGGCTTGGAGCCGAAGATGCGGTGGCCAGCGGCGGCTTCGTCCTGGCCTGACGCGATGAGGCCAAGGGCGTCTGCGCGCATGGCGGCGGCGATGGGGTTGTCCTCGGTGGGCTCATCGAGGGCGCCGATGGCGCGGATGGCACGGTCGAACAGGGCGATCTGGGCCGGGAAGGCGTCGCGGAAGAAACCGGATATGCGCAGGGTGACGTCGACGCGGGGGCGGCCGAGTTTTGCCAGCGGAATGATCTCATAGCCGGAGACGCGGAGGGAGCCCGGGTCCCAGGTGGGGCGGGCGCCGATCAGGGCCAGGGCCTGGGCGATGTCGTCGCCGCCGGTGCGCATATTGGCCGTGCCCCAGACGGAGAGGGCGACCGAACGAAGATGATGGCCATGATCCTGCAGGTGGCGGAGGACGAGGCTTTCGGCGGACTTCTTGCCGAGCTCCCAGGCCGATGGCGTGGGCACGGCGCGGTTGTCGATGGAGTAGAAATTGCGGCCGGTGGGGAGCACGTCGAGGCGTCCGCGCGAGGGGGCGCCGGAGGGGCCGGGAGCGATGAACCTGCCATCGAGGCCGGCGAGGAGGGCCGAGATTTCGGCGGGTCCGGAGGCGGCGAGGCGGGGGCGGATGATGGACTGCACCGTTTCCAGCACAGCCGCGGTGGCGGTCCAGTCGGGGGGAGTTCGAGGGTGCCGTCGACGAGGGCGGCGGCGAGATTTTCCAAGTACTCAACCACGTCGCCCAGAGTGCGTGGCCCCACCCCACCCTTGATCCCTCCCCATCGAGGGGAGGGAGACGACTGATGGTTCGGCGGGACTGTGGGGGTTGGGCCGCTCCACGGCGTCCCGAGCTTTGCGGTCAGCGGATCGAAGACCAGCTTGAGGTCATCGGCCAGGGCGCGGATGAGGGAATTGTCCCCTGCCCCGTCGCCGCGCGGGACGCGGGCCAGGGCGACGGTGAGGTCGCGTTCGAGGGTGCCTGTTGGCGATTGGCCGAAGATGTGGAGGCCGCCGCGGATCTGGGCTTCCTTGAGGTCGCAGAGGAAGTTGTCGATCTTGATCAGGGCCTGGGTTTCGTCCTCGGGCAGACCGATATCGCGGTCCAGCCTGGTGTCGCTGACGAAATCGAGGATGCGGCGCTTGAGGTCGGTGAGGCGGCGGCGGTCCATGCCGGAGGCGGCATAGTATTCGTCGAGCAGGGCTTCGAGTTCCCTGAGGGGGCCATAGGTTTCGGCGCGGGTGAGCGGCGGCACGAGATGGTCGATGATGACCGCGCCCGTACGGCGCTTGGCCTGTGTGCCCTCACCGGGGTCGTTGACGATGAAGGGATAGAGATGCGGGAGTTGGCCCCAGAGGGCGTCGGGATAGCTGGCCTCGTCCAGCGCCGTGGCCTTGCCGGGGAGCCATTCGAGCGTGCCATGCTTGCCGTTGTGCATCAGGGCATGAGCACCAAAATCGTGGCGCAACCAGAGATAGGCGGCGAGATAGGCGTGGGGCGGGACGAGGGCCGGATCGTGATAGGACGCGGTCTCGTCGAGCTGATAGCCGCGGGCGGGCTGGAGCAGGATGGCGATATTGCCGAAGACGAGCGCGGGGAGGTGGAACACCTGATTTGTAATCAGGGGGTCTGGGCCTGCCTCTGTACGCACGAATGGATCGGTGGCTGGATCGCCCCAGCGGGCGGTGACTTCGGTGCGGATTTTTTCGGGCAGGGTGGCGAAGAGTTCGCGATAACGGGCGAGCGGAAGCGTGGCGGGGGATGAGCCGCGCTGGGGATTGGCGTTGGTGGGGCCGGATTGGAGGGCGTGGATCAGTTCGACCGAGGTCATTGGGAATGCGGCTCGCTCGACACCCCTACCCTCAATTCCTCCCCTCAAGGGGGAGGGAGGCGAAGGGAGCGCGATCGCCGGTTCCCCTCCCCCTTGAGGGGAGGGGTTAGGGGTGGGGGTGTCGGAGCCATTCAAGTGCGCTGAGATTACGGTCCATACGCCATCAGGATTGTGCATGGCTTCGTGATTGCCAATGCGCAAAACACGATAACCTGCTGACATGAGAAACCGATCGCGCGCAGCGTCATGCCGCTGAGCCGCAGGCGTTCCATGTGTATCGCCGTCCAGTTCGATGACCAGCTTAGCGCTATGGGAGGCAAAATCCGCGAAATACCGGTCGATCGGCACCTGACGGCGAAAGTGGTGCTGGGCAAACGATTCCCGCAGCATCGCCCAAAGCACGCGCTCTGGTTGGGGAGGATTCGAACGAAACGTTCGTGCTCGCTCAATATTTTTCGCGGGACGTGAGAAGCGGGTGTTGTCGTGGCCGATGCCCCAGTTTTTCTGGGCACCGGAGAGTTCGACACCCCCACCCCTAACCCCTCCCCTCAAGGGGGAGGGGGATTGGCTCAGCGTGTAGCCCGCCTTTTCCAGTTCCTGCAGCATCCGTATCGTGGATTCCGGGGCGTCGTAGCCGACGCCGTTGGCGAGGCGGCCGTCGCGGATGGGGTAGTTGGCCAGGACGATGGCGAGTTTGCGGTCGGCGCGGGAGGTGGTGCGGAGGCGGGACCAGTTTCTGGCCAACGCCACGGCGCGGGTTATGCCCGAATGGTCGGGGGTGTAGGCGGTGAGGGGGACCTGGCAGGCTTCGTGCCAGACGGCGTCGGCCTTGTGGCCGACGATGAGGCCGCCGAGGCGCCCGTCGACTTCGGGCATGACGAGGAACATCGCCATGTCCTTGGGGGACAGGCCCTGGCTGTCGGCCAGCCATTGGGTTTCGGAGCGGCCGGACTGGATGAGCTGGATGACGGGAGCGTCACTGGTCGCGAAGGGATTGGCCTTAGCGTCGATTCTGTCGAGGCCGAGGGCGAAGCCGGTGAGGTTGAAGATGGCTGATGGCGGAAAGGCAGCGAGCGCGTTCTGCACGAAGCGGGCGCAGGGGGCTTCCTTGAGGGAGGAGACGAGGAGCGGGACCGGGGGCGAGACCCTGCGCTTCGAGTTCGGTTATGAGGGCGGCGATGGTGGCGGTGCCGGCGCCTTCGAGGGCGGCGCGGTAGAAGAGGATGGGGATGTAGGGCGGAGTCTTTGTGGGGTACCCCCCTCCTAGCCTCCCCCTGACAGGCGGAGGAATCCGGCTGGTGCGTGGGCGGCATCGCGGCGTGGAGCGCGCGCAGGCCGGGTTCGTCGGTCATCCCGGTGGCTGGGTGCCAGAGGCCGAAGCGGGCGAAGGGGGTTGGCACAGGCGAAGACAAGACCCCCTCATCCGCCCTTCGGGCACCTTCTCCCACGAGGGGAGAAGGGGAGCCGGTGGGTGGGCTGGATTCCGCCAAAGATACCGGATCACCCTTCTCCCCTCGTGGGAGAAGGTGGCCCGAAGGGCCGGATGAGGGGGTTGCGAGCGCGTGAAACGCCTCCAGGATCGTGTCGGCGTTGTCGGGGCCGCCTGCGGTGAAGAGGCTGTGGAGTCTCGTCCAGTCATCGGGGTGGATGGTGGAGCGGGATTGCAGGATCGGGTCGGGATTGGCGTCGCCGGGGAGCAGGACGAGCGGGATTTTGCGGTTGGCGCAGAGGGCGGTGAGTTCGTCGACGCCGTATTGGAAATAGGCGGCGCCGCCGATGAGGCGCAGGGTGACGAGGCGTGCATGCGCCACCGTCTTTTCCAGCCAGAGATCGACCGAGAGATTGTTGGAGAGGCGCAGTGTATTGGCGAGGCGGAGTTCATCCTCCCCTGCCCGGTCGGCGGCGCCGGCCAGCATGGCCAGTTCGCTATCGGCCGAACTGGCAAAGACCAGCGCCCCGGGGCGCTGGTTGAGATCGATGGCTTCGCCTTCCTGCTGGATGGCGCCGGCCTGGGCGGAGAGGAGGTGCATGTGTCAGGCGGCGAGCGCCGCTGCCTTCTGCAGGCTCCGGGTGATCGCCGCACGGTCGAGCGGTTGTTCGCCGATGACGACCAACGCCGTGTCGCGGATTTCTCCATCCTTCCAGGGACGGTCGAAATAGGCGGTGACGCGCGGGCCGACGGCCTGGATGGCCAGGCGGGCGGCGGCGCCGGGCACGGCGGCGAAGCCCTTGAGGCGGAGGACGTCGTGGTCGCGGATGGTCTGTTCGATCACGGCGAGGAGGTCGTCCTTGCTGTTCACCGAGGGGATGCGGATCGAGAAGCTGTCGAAATCGTCGTGCTCATGGGTCTGGTCGCCATGCTCAAGCTCGTGGTGGCTGGGGCGGTTGGCGATATCGTCTTCGCTGCCCATGCCCATGCCGAGCAGGGCCGCGATATCGACATGGCCGTTACGGGCGCGGATGAGGCCGACGCCGGGGCGCATTTCGGCGCGGAGATTGGCTTCGACCTTGTCGAGGGTCGCTTCATCGACGAGGTCGGCCTTGTTGACGACGACGAGATCGGCCACCGAAAGCTGGTCCTCGAAGAGTTCGCCCAAGGGCGTTTCGTGGTCGAGCATTTCGTCCTGGCGGCGCTGGGCATCGACGGCGGCTTCGTCGGACGCGAACCGGCCCTCGGCCAGGGCCGAGGCGTCGGCGACGGTGACGACGCCGTCAATGGTGACCTGGGCCTTGATCTCGGGCCAATTGAAGGCCCGGATCAGCGGTTGGGGCAGAGCGAGACCCGAGGTTTCGATGACGATGTGATCGAACTTTTCCGGGCGCGCGAGGAGAGCCTGCATGGTGGGGATGAACTCGTCGGCCACGGTGCAGCAGATGCAGCCGTTGGAGAGTTCGACCATGTCCTCTTCGCGGCAGGTCTCGTCGCCGCAGCCGGCGAGAATGTCCTTGTCGACGCCGAGATCACCGAATTCGTTGATGATCAGGGCGATGCGCTTGCCCTTGGGGGCGTGCGCCAGCAGATGGCGCACGAGGGTGGTCTTGCCGGCGCCGAGGAAGCCGGTGATGACGGTGGTCGGGATCTTGCTCATGCGGTGGCTCCTGCAGGAATGGTGGCGCTTCTGCCGGCAAAGACATCGTTGAGCTTGCCGAAGATGGTGCCGAGGATGAGCCAGAAGACCAGCGAGGTGCCCAAGGTGATCGCCGCGAATTCGGTGGCGAGGTGAGCGGGGACGGCGCTCGGCTTATCGGGGGCGGCGGGCGCGCCGATGATGTGGGGGATGGCGACCAAAGCGATGGCAACGGCAAAGGCCCAGCCGGCGCGGGTCCTGGCCAGCAGCAGGCAGGCGGCGCCGGTGGCCAGCGCCGTGCCGACCCACCAGACCTGGCGGGCGAAGAGATCGGCGGCGGGCATGCCGGGCAGTTCGGGGGCGAGGCCATAGGCCGGGGCCAGCGAGAAGGTGACGAAGCCGGCAATGCCCCAGAGGAAACCATTGGCGAAGGTGATGGGCAGGCCAGCAAACATCGAGACGGCGCCGATGACCAGCGCGAAGCCGGCAGCGGCGAGGACGGTGGCGAGGGTTGTATAGGCGGTGCGCTCGAAGCCATCTGCCGGAGCCCATTCTTCGGGCTCGGCTTCGGTGGCGGCGACGGCATCATGCTCATGCTCGGGCGTGCCGGCGGCGTGGTCGTGATCGGCAGCGACGGCTTCGGCGCCGTGGCTGTGGCCGCCCTCACCCTCGAAGGTTTCGGCATGGAGAATCAGCGGGGTGACGCGGAAATGCTGGATGGCGGCCGTGATGAGGCCAGCACAAAGGGCTGCGAGAAGCGCAGCGGCAAACAGATTGCGGATCATTTTTTGTCTTTCTCGAAACCTGCCTCAGTGGCAGGGGAAGCCCATGGCGTGGCGGGTGTCGTGGGCGCCGTTATGCAGGCGGAAATCGCCGGCAAAGCCGGTGCCGACCAGAAGGGTCAGACCAAGCAGAAGCGCCAGCGAACCGGCAATGATGCGCTGGGAAATCGAGAGAGACTGGAGACCAGTCGAGGCGGTCGTCGTATTCATGTGGCACCCTCCGTGCACGGAATAGAATGGGCTCTTCACCCGGCTGTTCAGTGGGACTGATCCCAAGGGTGTCGGCAGGTCTCCTGGCTCGCGGTGAAGACAGAGCCCTCGCCTTCCCGGCTTGCGCCAGTGGCATGAGAGGGTTCGCACCGCTTACAGTTGCGGGGGCAGCCACGGTTTTGCGCCCTGATGGGTACGTCGCACCGTGTTCCCTTTTGATCCTTCCGGCACAGCGGCCTTCGGGAACCAACACGGGTCCAGAGTTACCCCTGTGGAGGGGTCGGGGTCAATCGCGGAAATCGGGGTGGGGATAGCCGATGGACATGGCGTAGACCGCTACCGGCATCTGCGCCAGAAGCGGATCGTCGGAGGACAGTTCCTTGTCGCCCATGACGGGCATGGTATCGACGCCGGCGGGGGGCGGGCCGGGGTCGAAGAGCAGGTTGAGACGGCAGCCGCCCGGCAGGTCGGACAGTGCGCCGGTTTCAAAGCCGGCGGAGCCGCCATAGTCCCAGCCGAAGCCGAGCAGCGTGAACGCCTCGCCGTTGAGGGCCTCGACCTCGGCCAGCGACAGGCCGATGCGGACGCCGCCGGGAGCGGTCCTGGTGGCGGGCAGCTCGATATAACTGGGACCGGTCAGGCTATCCTCGTCCCACCAGGTGAATTGCAGCGTGGCTTCCGGATCGTCCGGGAAGACGGATGTGGCCAGCATTTCGGTGCCTTCCGGCCCCGGCACGATGCCGGTGACGACATTTTCGGCGCCGTAAAGCGCGATGAGGCGGGCTTCGGAACTGTCGATGCCAAAGGCGCCTTCGCAGGCGATCTCCTCGGCCAAAGCGGGCGCGGCAAGGGCGATTGCTACGAGAAATGATGCAGGGGCAAGCATGATTTTCTCCTCGATGGCTCAGTTTGCCCTGACGGGCTGCCACCCGCAATCAGCGACTCGCGCTATGAACGGGACCTGAAGGAGACGCCGCCATGAAGCCGATCAAGTTCGACAAGGAAGAAACCAAGGCCATTGTCGGGGAAATCCAGGACTATTTCCGTGAGGAACTGGACCAGCAGATCGGCGCGATTCCGGCGGAAATGCTGATGATGTTCTTCGTCGACAAGATGGGCGCCTATTTCTACAACCGCGGCATCTATGACGCGCAAGCTCTGATCCGCGAGCGGATGGACAGCCTGACAGACGACATTTTCGGGCTGGAGCAGCCAACCAAGCACCTGCGCTGAGCAGGATGGCGGGCGGGCGCAGAATCCTGCTTTCGCAGAAGCGCGGGGACCGGTAAAAGGCGCGGCCGGGATGGACCCGGTTTTCCGTTTTCGGAGGAAGCCTTGGGCTTCAATGTCGCCACGCTGGCGCCCATCGGGCTGCTGATCGCGTCCAATCTCTTCATGACCTTCGCCTGGTATGGGCACCTGAAATTTCCCGGCGTGGCCCTGTGGGTGGTGGTGCTGGCGAGTTGGGGCATCGCCTTTTTCGAATACTGGCTGGCCGTGCCGGCCAACCGGATCGGCTATGGCACCTATTCCGGGGCCGAGCTCAAGACCATCCAGGAAGTGATTTCGCTCTCGGTCTTCGTGCTGTTCGCGGTGTTCTATCTGGGCGAGAAGTTCACCTGGAACCACGGCATCGGCTTCGCCATGATCGCGCTGGGGGCGTTCTTCATTTTCAAGGGGCCGCTGAAGTAGCGGCCTGGTGGATACCCCCTCCTAGCCTCCCCCTGATAGGGGGAGGAACAGATCGGGGATGGGCAACATGTTGCTTGCACCCGGATCGTCACGCTCGGCTTGAGCCGAGGGTGACTGGCGGTGGGTGGGGGCGCTGTGAGAGCTAGTCCAAGCAATCCACCAGGTTGGTGGCGAGGCCGCGCAGGAGGTTGGGATAGAGGTCGACGCCTTCGGTGAGGGCGCCGCCTTCGGGGTCCAGGGTGCCGGACTTGGCGGGGCTGCCTTCGGTGATGGCGGCGATGATGGTGGGTTCGAAATTGGGTTCGGCGAAGACGCAGGTGGCGCCGAGTTCGGCGACCTTGGCCTTGAGCTCGTCAATGCGGGCGGCGCCGGGCATGACATCGGGCGTGACGGTGACCGAGCCGGCCAGGGTCAGGCCGAAACGAGCTTCGAAATATTGATAGGCATCGTGGAAGACGATGAAGGGCTTGTCGGCGACGGGGGCCAGGACGGTAGCGAGTTCGGCTTCGAGCTCGTCGAGCTTGACCAGCTCGGCTTCGGCATTGGCCTGGTAGATGGTGGCGTTGTCGGGGTCGGCCTCGGCCAGGGTGGTGGCGATCTGGGTGACCATCAGCTTGGCATTTTCCGGATCGAGCCAGAAATGCATGTCGCCTTCGCCATGCTCGTCATGGGCGTGATCGTGGTCTTCTTCGTGGTCATGATCATGGTCATGGCCCTCGTGATCGTGATCCTCGCCTGCATGGGAATGGGCCTCGAAGGCACCGCCTTCGCGAACGGGAAGCAGGGTGAGGCCGGGGGAATCGGCGAGTTCGACCACGGTGGCGCCGGTGGCGAGGGTACCGAGGGCGTCGCCGAGGAAGAGTTCCATGCCGTGGCCGGTCCAGAACACGATATTGGCGGCTTCGAGGGCGCCGGCATCGGAGGGCCTGAGGGCGTAGGTATGCGGCGAGGCGGAGCCCTTGACGATGAGGGTGGGTTCGCCCACGCCGGCCATGACTGAGGCGACGAGCGAATGGACCGGCTTGATGGAGGCCACGACGCTGGGCGCGGCCATGGACGTGGTGGTGAGGAGCGCGGTGGTCAGCAGGGCGAAGGGGGCGAGCAGTTTCATCGGCAACCTCGTGATATGTTATGTTATTACGCTTGCCGCGATGTTATGCTATAACGTATTGGAGTGGGTCAAGGGGTGGCGACGAGTTTTTCACCGGGCTCGCAACCCCCACCCTTGATCCCTCCCCACAAGGGGAGGGAGACGATGGAGCCGATGGTTTTATGAATGCGGTAGTTCCGAGAGACATTCTCATCACCCTCGCCAATGCCGGCGTTACGCGTGGCGGGCGGACATTGGTCAGCGGGGTGGATCTGACGATTGCGCGTGGCGAGATCGTGACGCTGATCGGGCCGAACGGGTCGGGCAAGTCGACCACGGCCAAGCTGGCGACGGGCGTGTTGAAGCCGACCACGGGGACGGTGACGCGACAGCCGGGGCTCAAGATCGGCTATGTGCCGCAGAAGCTGAGCATCGACTGGACGCTGCCGCTGACGGTGGAGCGGCTGATGACGCTGACCGGACGGCATGCGCCTGCCGATATCGACGCGGCGCTGGAAGCGGTGGGGGCAAGGCGGCTGCTCAAGGCGGCAGTGCAGGAACTGTCGGGCGGGGAATTCCAGCGCGTGCTGTTTGCCCGGGCGATGATCCGCAAGCCCGACCTGCTGGTGCTGGACGAGCCGGTGCAGGGCGTCGATTTTTCCGGAGAAGTGGCGCTGTATGAGCTGGTGCGGCAGATCCGGGATACGACGCGGAGCGGCATTCTCATGATCAGCCACGACCTGCATGTGGTGATGGCCGAGACCGATACGGTGATCTGCCTCAACGGGCATGTCTGCTGCCGGGGCACGCCGAGCGCGGTGAAACGGAGCCCGGAGTACCTGAAACTGTTCGGCGAGCGGGCGGCGCATACGCTGGCGATCTATGAACACCATCACGACCACGAGCATCATGACGATGGCTGCGTGGTGCCCGAGGGGCATGAGCACGGGCATGATGGACACGACCATGAGGGGCATAGCCATGTTCGGTGATTATTTCTCCCGGGCGCTGATCGCCGGCATCGGGCTGGCGCTGGTGGCGGGGCCGCTGGGCTGTTTCGTCGTGTGGCGGCGGATGGCCTATTTCGGGGATACGATGGCGCATTCGGCGCTGCTCGGGGTGGCGCTCAGCATCATCCTCTCGATGAACATGACGCTGGGCGTGTTCGCGGTGGCCGCCCTGGTGGCCGGGGCGCTGATCGTGCTGCAACGGCAGGCGACGCTGTCGACCGATGCCCTGCTGGGCATATTGAGCCATTCGACGCTAGCGGTGGGGCTGGTGCTGGTGGGTTTTTTGACCACTGTCCGCATCGACCTGATGGGGTTCCTGTTCGGGGATATCCTGGCCGTTTCGGTGGAGGATATCGTGATCATCTATGGCGGCGGGGTGGCTATTCTCGCCATCCTGATCCTCGCGTGGCGGCCGCTGCTGGCATCGACGGTAAGCCCGGAACTGGCGGAGGCCGAGGGGTTGCGGCCGGAGGCGAGCCGGCTGGTGCTGATGATCCTGATGGCATCGGTCATCGCCATCGCCATGAAGCTGGTGGGCGTGCTGCTCATCACTTCGCTGCTGATCATACCCGCGGCGACGGCGCGGCGGCTGAGCGCGACGCCGGAAATGATGGCCGTTGTGGCGGCGGTGCTCGGCGCGATCGCGGTGGTTGGCGGGCTGTTCGGATCACGAACGTGGGATACGGCGTCCGGTCCCTCGATTGTGGTCATGGCCCTGGTCATATTCCTATTATCGCTGACGGTTCCCGTCACGCGGCTGTTCGGCAGGAGAGAAACCCATGGCGCATAGTCACGATGTTCCCGGCGACCTGACCCGCAATCAGGGGCTGGTGCTTGGGGCGCTCAACCATTCCACAGGGCCGCTGAGCGCCTATGACATTCTCGACAAGCTGCGAGCCGATGGCCTGCGGGCGCCGCTGCAGGTCTATCGGGCGCTGGACAAGCTGGTGGAGCGCGGCTTGGCACACCGGCTGGAGAGCCTCAATGCGTTTGTGGCCTGCGCGGACGAGCATTGCCACCGCAAGGGGCTGATCGCGTTCGCCATCTGCGAGGGCTGCGGCAAGGTGGATGAATTCGCCGATGCCGTCATCGAGGAGCGGCTGGGGGATTGGGCCGGGGCCAAGGGCTTCAAGGTGGAGCGGACGACAATGGAGATTCGCGGGAAGTGCGCAGTGTGTTTGAAGGCGGCCGCGTGAAGAGTACCCCCCTCCTAACCTCCCCCTGAAAAGGGGAGGAATCCGGCCGGTGGCTGTCGTAGGTCGCGCTTCAAACTCGATCTGTTCCTCCCCCTATCAGGGGAGGCTAGAAGGATCCGCTAGGACTCTTCTCCGAATGTCAGGAAATGCACTGCCGCAGCGCCGTATTCGCGGCGGTCGCCCAAGGTGAAGCCGGCAGGGATTTCCACCGCCGCATCGACGCTTTCCTCGAAGACGATAGTGGCGCCGGGCGCCAGCCAGCCATTAGCGGCGATACTCGCTAGCGCCTGTTCGCCCAGGCCCTTGCCATAGGGCGGATCGAGGAAGACCAGGTTGAACTGACCGAAGGTTCCCGGCTTGCCCAGGTCGGTGGCGTCGCGGCGCAGGAGCTTGGTGATGCCCCCTGCCCCGAAGGCTTCGATATGATCGCGGATGAGGCCGCGGGCCTCGGCGCCGGTATCGACGAAGGTGACGTGGGCCGCGCCGCGCGACAGGGCTTCGAGGCCTAGCGCGCCGGTGCCGGCGAACAGATCGAGCACGCGAATGCCGGAAAAGACCGGGCCGAGGCGACTGGCGAGGATGTTGAACATCGATTCGCGCACGCGGTCGGCCGTCGGCCGGATGGATTCGTCCGACGGCGAGGTCAGTTGCTTGCCGCGGAATTTGCCGGCGACGATACGCATCGCCTATGCCTTGGGGCGACGCGGGCCGGTGGGGCGCCCTGCCCCGGCGGTGGGACGGCCACCGGGCTTGGGCGCGCGCTGAGGGGCGGCACCGTTGCGCTTGGGCATGGGCTTGCCATCGGCGCGCATGCGAGGCTTGCCATAGGTCTTGGCTTCGGAGCCGAGTTCGTCGCGGCCGGGACGGGGCGGGCGCGCGCCGGCGGGACGGGCGGGCTTGCCGTCGGGACGGAAGCTTTTGGGCTTGTCGGAGAAATTGCGGCCGGGGCGCTTGGCCTCGCCCTTGAAGGCGGCGGCTTCGCCGCGTTCGCTGTCGGGACGGAGACGCGGCGCGTAGGCTGGACGTTCGGCGGCAGCTTCGCCCCGACGCGGGCCGCGCGGCGTGCCGGTGAATTCGCGATCACGCGGGGGACGGCCACCTTCGGCCCGACCGCTACGCGGGCGCTCGGCACCAGCGCCGGCGGGGCGGCGATCATCGTCGCGGCGCGGACCACGGGGCTTGTCGCCAAAGGGCCGTTTCTCGAACGGCTTCTTGTCGCCGAAGCTCTTCTTTTCACCAAAAGGCTTCTTGTCGCCGAATGACTTGCCGCCGCCGGCCAGGCGCGGCGCGCGCTTGCCAAAGGTGCTGGCGGGCTGGTCGTCGGGGTCGCGGCGGGCGAAGGATTTGGGGCCGCGCTTGGCGACGAATTCCTCGGGCGCGCGGCCTTCCTCGTCGAAATGGATGCGGCGGGGCGGCGGAGCATATTCGTCGTCGCGGGCTTCGTCGCGCCTGGGCGCGGGCTTGCGGCTGTCGAAGCGGCCCGGCCGATCCTGGCGGGGGCGCTCGGCGCGCAGTTCTTCCTCGGTCTTTTCGGCGCCGTCGGTGAAGCGGAAACGCTGGCGGGCGATCTCGACCGTATTGGTGCCGCGGCCGGTGAGGCGGTCGCGCGTGGGCTTGCCTTCCAGCGCGTTGGCCTCGGGCATTTCGCTGTCGAAATCGACATCGGCGGCATCGGCGAGTTTCTTGCCGAGCTGGTCGCGCAGCATCTTGGCCTTGATGGTTTCGACGCCGCCCACGGGAATATCGCCGAGCTGGAACGGGCCGTAGCTGACGCGGATCAGCCGGTTCACCTCGAGGCCGAGGGCGCCCAGGACATTCTTGACCTCGCGGTTCTTGCCTTCGCGCAAAGCGAGGACAAGCCAGACATTGGCGCCCTGTTCGCGCTCCAGCGTGGCTTCGATCGAACCGTATTTGATGCCGTCGATCTCGATGCCGTCCTTGAGCTTGTCGAGCGCCGCCTGGGTGACGGTGCCGTGGGCGCGCACACGATAGCGGCGCAGCCAGCCGGTGGCGGGCAGTTCGAGGACGCGCTTGAGGCCGCCATCATTGGTCAGCAGCAGCAGGCCTTCGGTATTGATATCGAGGCGGCCGACGGTGACGACACGCGGCAGGCCGTGGGTTTCGAGATGCTCGAAAATGGTCTCGCGGCCTTCGGGGTCCTTCTCGGTGACAACAAGGCCCGCGGGCTTGTGATAGAGCCAGACGCGGGTGCCCTGGCGGGCGGCGAGCGGGGCGCCGTCGACCATGATCTTGTCGCGGTCGGTGACGTTGAAGGCGGGGGTCAGCACCTTCTTGCCGTTGACGATGACACGGCCCTCGGTGATCCACACTTCGGCGTCGCGGCGGGAGCAAAGCCCGGAGCGGGCGATGACCTTGGCGAGCCGGTCACCGGTCGAGGGTTTGGCTGGGGTGTCGCTCATAGGGCGTACTTTCATGTCATGCGGGACCGAAAACGGCGGCGCGGAAAAGGCGAAGCGGCCGGATGATCCGGCCGCTTGCAAGAGCAGAAACGAGAAACCTTCAGTCGAGCGTGGTTTCTTTCTCGGACAGGCCGACACCCGGAGCGGAGATGCCGGTGGCCGTGGAGCTGTTAGGCCCATTGAGGGTGGAGCGGATGGCCTTGCGCACCGATTCGGGGCATTTCGGATCGTTGAGCGAAACCAGTTCGCCTGATGGCGTGGCGCAGACCAGATCGGCATTGCCGACGCGGATGAAATATTCCTCGGGCGGCAGGTAAAGCGGACGCTTGCCATTGACCGTGGTGACATCGGCATTGGCGGCCTGCATGCGGGCAACCAGAGTGCGGGTTTCCTGCTCGGTCAGCGGGCGGCCCGAAACCGAGGTCAAATCCACGACCTTGGCATTGCGCAGGCGCTGGATATCGGCCTGGGTGAGGTTGGTGGTATCGATCTGGACGCTGTCGCTATTTGTGGGCAGTTGGGCAACCGAAGCCTCAGGTGCCGGCGGCGGCAACGCCTGGCCGGAAGCCGGCAGCACCAGCGGTGCACGCGCGCTGGTAATATCTTCCTTGGGCGTTTCGCCGGGGAGCAGGCCGACACCGCGCGCGGTGGTCGTCATGACCTCACGCTCGAACGTGCCGAAATCGGTCAGGGCGTTGGTGCCTTCCACGGTGGTGCAGGCACCCAGCGCAAGCGCCAGCACCAGACCCAGCGACGCCAATCCAGTCCGGGTGACTGCCTGAAGAGCAGAATGCTGCCCGGTCAATCCAATACGCATGAAACGTCCTTCGAGATGTCGGCGGCGCTTATAACTCATTCCGGCCTCTAAGACCAGATTCTGGCTGTAAAGTGTTCGCACCCTAGTCCGCAGGCTTGCGCGGACGCCCCAGGCCGATGAGATCGGCGATGAGCAGGATGACGCCGATGGTTATGGCGACGTCGGCCAGGTTGAAGATGTAGAAGGACCACGTGCCCCAATGGAAGTGGAAGAAATCGGCCACCGCACCGTAGATCAGGCGGTCGATGGCGTTGGACAGCGCCCCGCCAATGCAGAAGGCGAGGCCGAGCCGGATCAGGCCTGAATCGGCGCGCAGCCACCAGATGGAGAGGGCCACGATGGCGATCAGCATGACGAGGCCGAGCGCCCAGACCGGCAAGCCATCGAGCATGCCGTAGGAAATGCCGGTGTTCCAGACGAGGACGTAGTCGAAGAAATCGGTGATGCGGAGAATTTCGCCACCGCGCCAGTCGGTCATCGCGAAGGGCACGTAGCTGGTGAAGATTTCGACGCAGGGCGCCGCGCCGATGGCGATGCAGTCGGACGAGACCTGGAACGCCTTGTGGGCGCGGTCGATGCCGAAGGCGAGGACGGCCATGGTGAGGGAGGTGTAGATGGAGGGGTTGGCCCAGCGCGGGTTCATGACGCAGCACCCCTTCCCTTCTCCCCTTGTGGGAGAAGGTGCCCGAAGGGCGGATGAGGGGGTACCCCCACCGGCATTGAAGCATGGGATGACGCAGCACCCCTCACCCTCGAAAATCTGCTGAACGCAGATTTTCTGTCCCTCTCCCACAAGGGGAGAGGGGGAGTGCCCTGCTCTGCCATCACAGCCCCGCCGCGGCGCGTTCGCGCAGGGCTTGTGCGTCGCGCGGGGAGACGTCGGGGTAGTCCGCGTCGCTGCCGACTTCGGGAAGGATTTTCCACGAACGGGCGCAACGGGTGCCCTGGGCCAGAGCCGGAACGACCGCGACACCGGGAACGTCGTCGAGGGTGAAGCCCTCGCCGGTGCCGGGGAGCAGGTCGATAGCCGAAGTAATGGCGATTTCGGCGAGGTCCTGCCCCTCAAGGGCGGTCAGGTAGCGCTCGTCTGATATGAACACCTTTGGCGCGGCTTCCAGGGACGAACCGATCCGCTTTTCGCGGCGCTCGATTTCCAGCGCCCCGGTGACGACGCGGCGCACGGCGCGGATCAGCACCCATTTGGCGGCCAGATCGTCGTTGAGCCAGTCGCGCGGCACTTCGGGGAAGAGGCGCAGGTGGACGGACGAACCGGCTTCGGGGTGACGCTCCAGCCAGACCTCTTCCATGGTGAAGACCAAGATTGGGGCGAGCCAGGCGGTGAGGCAATCGAAGAGGTGATTGAGCACCGTGAGCGAAGCCTTGCGCTTTACCGAGGAGATCGGGTCGCAATAGAGCGCGTCCTTGCGGATGTCGAAATAGAAGGCCGAGAGCTCGATATTCATGAAGTTGGTCAGCAGGGTGACGATCTTGCGATAGTCATATTCCTTGTAGGCCGTGCGGACCTGCTCATCGAGCTGGGCGAGGCGATGCAGGATGAGCTGCTCGAGCTCGGGCATATCGCGGAAGTCGACGACATCGGACGGCTGATAATGGGCGAGGTTGCCCAGCAGCCAGCGCAGGGTGTTGCGCAGCTTGCGGTAGCTATCGACCGTGGTCTGGATGATCTCCTTGCCCAGGCGCAGGTCTTCCGAATAATCGGACGAAGCGACCCAGAGGCGCAGGATATCGGCGCCATACTGCTTGATGACATCCTGCGGGGCCACGGTATTGCCCAGCGACTTGCTCATCTTGCGGCCTTCGCCATCCATGGTGAAGCCGTGCGTCAGCACGCTGTCATAGGGGGCGAAGCCGTTGGTGGCGCAGGATTCGAGCAGGCTGGAATGGAACCAGCCGCGATGCTGGTCGGAGCCTTCGAGATACATCGAGGCCGGGAATTTGAGATTGGGCCACTTCTGCTTGTTGCGCAAAACCCAGGAATGGGTGGTGCCGCTGTCGAACCAGACATCGAGCACGTCGGTGACCATCTCGTAGTCATCGGGATTGCGGCCTTCGCCGAGATAGCGGGCGGCGGCGCCGGGCTTGTACCAGGCGTCAGCGCCTTCTTCCTCGAAGGACTGGGCGATGCGGTGATTGACCGCGTCATCCTTCAGGATTTCGTTGGTCTTTTTATCCACGAAGACAGTGATCGGCACACCCCAGGCGCGCTGGCGGCTGAGGACCCAATCGGGGCGGTCAGCGATCATGGCGCGCAGGCGGTTCTGGCCGGCGGGGGGATAGAATTTGGTGGCGTCGATAGCGCGCAAGGCACGGTTTCTCAGCGTATCCGGCAAGACCCCCTCATCCGCCCTTCGGGCACCTTCTCCCACGAGGGGAGAAGGGGAAGAACCGATGGGCCGGTCCATGTAGACGAACCATTGCGGCGTGTTGCGGAAGATGACCGGCTTCTTGGAGCGCCAGGAATGGGGATATTGATGCTTGACGCGGCCGCGCGCGACCATGGCACCGGCCTCGGCCAGGGCGGTGATGACGCGCTGGTTGGCATCGCCTTTCTTGCCATTGTCGTCGATGACGCGAGCGCCGTCGAAGCCGGGGGCTTCGGACGTGTAGAAGCCGTCGTCGCCGACGACATAGGGGATGGCAGTGTCGATCTTGCGGTCGTTCAGCAGACGGGCTGAATCCATCCAGATGCCGAAGTCGTCGAGACCGTGGCCGGGCGCGGTGTGGACGAAGCCGGTGCCGGCATCGTCGGTGACGTGTTCGCCATCTAGCAGGGGAACCGAGAAGTTATAGCCGCCACCGAAACCGTGCAGCGGATGGGCGCAGGTGATCGCGGCCAGCTCCTCGGCCGTCACGGTTGCGCGCTTCTCGAAACCCGTAACCTTGGCCTTGGCGAAGACTTCGGCAGCGAGGTTGTCAGCAAGGATCAGCTTGTCGCCGACCTTGGCCCAATTCTCGGCTGGCGCCTCGGTGACTTCGTAGAGGCCGTATCCGATACGGCTGGAGAAGGAGATGGCGCGGTTGGCAGGGATCGTCCAGGGCGTGGTGGTCCAGATGACAACCGAGGCGCCGACCATCTTATGCATATGATCTTGCAGACCGGCCCTGACCGGAAACTTCACCCAGATCGTGTCGCTCTCGTAATCGGCATATTCGATCTCGGCTTCGGCCAGAGCGGTGCGCTCGACGACCGACCACATCACCGGCTTACTGCCGCGATAGAGCTGGCCGGTGCTGGCGACTTTCATCAGTTCGCGGGCGATCTGGGCTTCGGCGTCGAAGCTCATGGTGAGGTAGGGATTGTCCCATTCTCCGAGCACGCCGAGGCGCTTGAATTCCTCGCGCTGGATATCGACCCATTGCTCGGCGAAGGTGCGGCATTCCTGGCGGAATTCGACCACCGGGACGTCGTTCTTGTCCTTGCCGCGGGCGCGGTACTGTTCCTCGATCTTCCATTCGATGGGCAGGCCGTGGCAGTCCCAGCCCGGCACATAGGCCGAATTGTAGCCCAGCATCTGCATGGAGCGGGACACGAGGTCCTTCAGCGTCTTGTTGAGGGCGTGGCCGATATGGATGTTGCCATTGGCATAGGGCGGGCCGTCATGCAGGGTGAAGAGCGGGCGATCCTTGGCCTGCTCGCGCTGCAGGGCATAAATATCCATCTCTTCCCAGCGCTTGAGCCAGCCCGGCTCGCGCTCGGGCAGCCCGGCGCGCATGGGGAAATTGGTTTCCGGCAGGAAAAGCGTAGCCGAATAATCGGTTTCGGTGGCGCCCGTGGCGGTATCGGTCATGAAAACGGCAATCGGTAAGGGAGGATTTGCGGCGCGTTGTAGCAAGGGGAGGCGCAGGGGGCAAAGGGTGATTTGGGCTCTTCCCTTCTCCCCTTGCGGGAGAAGGTGCCCGAAGGGCGGATGAGGGGGCTACAGCGCTATCCACCGCATTGAAAGCATGGGAGGGCGCAGGACCCCTCACCCTGGCCTTCCGCTGAACGCGTCAGGCCGTCCCTCTCCCGCAAGGGGAGAGGGGAAGAGGTGCCCTACCCCAGAAAACCCAGTTTCTTATCCAGCGCGCTCAGCGGCTCGACCTTGGCCAGGGCTTCGCGGGCCTTGCGACTGTCGCGGTCCATGGCGGATATCAGTTGCTCGAGGCCGGAAAAGACTTCCTGGCCGCGGATATGGGCGACGAGCGCTACCGTGATGGTCTGGCCGTAAATATCTTCGTCGAAATCGAAGAGGTGGGTTTCGAAGGGCGGAAGCTGGTTATTGAACATGGGCTTGCCATAGGCGGCGACGCCGTCGAAGACGCGGCTGCCCAGCCGGGCGCGGACGGCGTAGACGCCCTGGGCGAGCTGGAAATTGGCATGGGTCATGGTGTTGGCGGTGGGGTAGCCGAGCTCCCTGCCCCGCTGGTCGCCCTTGACCACGCAGCCATCGAAAAACCAGTGATAGCCGAGCAGCCGGTTGGCGGCGGTGACGGCGCCTTCCGAAAGAGCGGCGCGAATGCGCGAGGAGGAAATGACCTCGTCGCTCTCGTCCATCAGGTCCAGGGTTTCGACGGCGAAGCCCTGCGCTTCGCCCGCGGCCTTGAGGAAGGTCGGTGTGCCGCGGCGCTGGCGGCCAAAATGGAAATCGGCGCCGACGATGACCCCGGTGACATCGAGAGCTTCGATCAGGAAGCGGGAGACGAAATCCTCGGCCTCGATCTGGGAGAAGGCGCGATCGAAATGGAGGATGGCGATGGCGTCGAGCCCGAGGGGCCTCGGCCAGGCGCGCCTTGGCATCGCCATCGGTGAGGCGGAACATAAAGGGCGTGGGCGCGAAAACATCGCGCGGATGGGGCTCGAAGGTGAGGACCATGGCCGGGACGCCGGCTTCGGCGGCGCGGGCCTTGAGCTTGGTCAGCACGGTCTGGTGGCCGCGATGCATGCCATCGAAATTGCCGATGGCGACATAGGCGCCGCGCAGGGCGGCAGGAACGGCGTCGAGAGAATCGAGGCGGATGAATGCGGTCATCGGGCTACCAAGACAGGCGCGGCAGGAAGCCGGCCAGGTGGGCGCGGCTGGGTGCGACGAGATCGGCAATGGCTTGCGGATCGGGCTTGCCGAAGGCATCGAGCTCGGCGGCGTGAATGGAGCCGGTGACGAAGAGCAGGTCGATGCCGAACTGAGCCGCGCCCGTGGCGTCGGTGCGCACGCTATCGCCAATGGCGAGGACGCGGGATTTGTCGAGTGGCTTGCCGGCGGCTTCTTCGGCGAGGCGGAAGGCCTCCTCGTAGATCGGCTGATAGGGTTTGCCGGCCATCAGCACCATGCCGCCCATGGCGGCGTAGAGGTCGCCCAGCGCGCCGCCGCAATAGATGATCTTGTCGCCATGCTCGACCACGCGGTCGGGATTGGCGCAGATCATGGGCAGCTTGCGGGCGAGCCAGAGTTTTGCGCGCTCGCGGTACATTTCGGGCGTGTCGTCATCGGTATCGAGATCGGTGACGATGATGGCTTCGGCCTCGTCGGGGCCGGCCCGGCGCACGCCCAGGCCTTCATAGAGCGAGTCATCGTCGGTGGCGGGGCCGACATGGTGGATGGCCTTGCCGCGATATTTGGCGATCATCGAGCGGGTGGCATCGCCCGAGGAGACGATGGCGTCATAGGCGCCGCGATGGACGCCGAGGCGATCGAGCATGGCGATGATGGGGCCTGAGGGGCGCGGGGCATTGGTGATGAACACCACCTTGCCACCGGATTTGCGGAAATCGGCCAGCGCCTCGACCGCACTGGGGAAGGCCTCGACGCCGTTATGGACGACGCCCCACACATCGCTCAGCACGGCATCGTAGCGGCCGGCGAGGTCGGCTAGGCCGGAGATGGAAGGCAGCGGGCTGGTCATCGCGATATTCCGATGCAAACAGGATGGGCGTTCTATGTGGCAGCTTGGGGTGCGGATCAAGGGGAAACGGACATGTGCATTGGTATCATACGCACCTGGCGGAGGCGCTGGAAACGCCAGTGCCACGCCCTCGTGGTTCGACAGGCTCACCATGAGGGCTGCCGGATGAGCAGCGACTAAAGCTCGACCCGGCGCAGTTGGGGCGCCTGGCGGGCGGGTTCGGTCATCAGGTCGGGACGGACCGGGCCGGGGGCGGCGATGTAGGGGCCCTGGACCAGGGCGATGCCATCTTCGAGCAGTTCGACGATCTGGCTTTCGCTGGCAATGCCGGTGCCGAGCAGGCGGACATCGAAGCGGGCGATGTAATTGGCGATATCGGAAGCGTGGAAGTCGGTGAAGACTTCGGGCTCCTCGATGAAGCGGGCGGCATCGATGCGCAGCGAACGCACACCCTGGGCCGCGAGTTCGGCAATATCGACGCGCAGCGACTTGACGTTGGCGATGGAGAAGCCGGCGCCCTTCCTGGCCACGGCATCGGCAATGGCGCGTTCGCCGGTGGTGAGGGAGCGCCAGTCGGTCTCGCTGATGGTGAAGATCAGGCCGGCGGCGATAGCGCGGTTGGCTTCGAGCGAGACGATCAGTTGTTCGGAGGCCGTGGAATCGCCGAGCGTGGCGCGGGACAGGGGAATGTAGAGCGTGACGGGCTGGCCGCCGGTGCGCGAGCGGCGGGAGATGGTGATGGCTTCGACCAGTCCGGCGCCTTCGATATGGCGCAGCACATCCTCGCCGCCGCGACGGGGCAGGAAATCGGCGCGGTCGGCCAGATCGCCATCCTCCAGCATCAGGCGCGGCACGAGGTCATAACCCTGCGGGCGGCGCTGGGGCAGCGTGACGACGGGCTGGATGTGATAGATCAGCCGGTTTTCGGCGATGGCCTGACGCAGCATTTCGAGCGGGATGATCGGCTCGGGCTCGCGGGCCGCCGGCTGGGGTGCGGGGGCGGCGATCATGCGCTCGCGGCCGGCCGGCTTGGCAGCACGATCTTCCATTTCGGCCACCGCTTCGGCGACCTGGCGGATGACGGTGCCGAGCACGGAAATATCGGCTTCGACGCCTTCGAGCCGCGCGCCGGCATTGAGATCGGCCATGGCGTTGATGCGCTGGCCGAGCACGGCGCCGGCCTGGGCATCGGTGGCGAGCAGGCGGGACAGGTCCTCGATGGCCTTTTCGAGCCGGTTTTCGGCGCGCTGGCGCAGGGTGCGCTCGAGCAGCACGACGCAGACGCAACCGAAGACGACAGCCGCCAGGATGGCCTCGGCCGGCGTGAAGGTCAGGCCAAAATAGGCTGCGGCGCCAATAGCGGCAGCGGAAAGGGCGATGAACGTGTAGACCAATGCCTGCACGGGCGAACCTTCTGGAAGCCGGGATTCGGCCCTACCCTCTTAGCATCGCACAAGAGGGTGCAAAAGCGCCGAGCCGCGGCTCTCCCAAGCCTATTTGGGGGTCAGGTGGCGAAAATGTTCCAGGCGCGCGAAAAGAAGCGGTGGAACAGCAGCAGTTGAGCGGCGCCGGCCGCCGCCGCACCGCCCCCGAGATGGCCCATGACCACTGCAGGCCGGTCGGTGCGGAAATGGGGCATGGCGGCTAGATGATGTTGGACCCGTTCGAACAGACGCCGCACGACGGGGCGCGGCATGACGCCATCGATGATGGCAAGATCGAGCTCCATCACCGCGCGCGTATTGAGGACGGCGCCGGCAAGCGCCCTGCCCGCATCGTCCAGCCAGGCGCCCGCCACCGGCTCGAGCGAAGCCCAGTCCCAGTTCATCGGATCGCCCGGCGGCAGCCTGGTACCGGCGGCCTCGAGCCGCTGCTGCAGCGCCAGTATGGAGGCGATCGTATGCACGTAATTGGGCTGTCCCTTGATATCGGGCACCAGGATGGCGCCCAGATTGGCGGCATTACCGGTGCGACCCTGCCAGAGCTGGCCGTCAATGGCGACGCCCGCCCCCACCATGGTTCCGACCTGGAAATAGGCCAGGCCCGATGGGCGCGGTTCCGGCCGGGAGAGAAACTCGGCCCAGCAACCGGCATTGCCATCGTTGAACCATTCGACCGGCTGGTCGATGGCCTGAGCCAGTTCCGCGGCCGGGTCGGCGGTGCGCCACAGCTCCACCTGTTCGGCGGGTGCGCCGACGCGGCCCAGATGGCGCGCGATATTGGAGGGGGTGGCCAGGCCGATGCCGGTGAGCCGACCCGCCTGCTGCTCGGTCATGCCGGCGCGGATCGTGGCGATTTCGGCCGCGACATCTACGAAGATGGTGTGGAAGTCTGGCCAGGCATAGCTGCGGCGGATGCTGGCCAGGGTCTGGCCGGCCATTCTGAACAGCAGGACTTCGAAATGCCGCCAGCCGATCTCGACGCCGATGGCAAAGGCGCCATCGGGATTGAGAAAGAGCGGGGTCGCCGGTTGGCCGCGCCGGCCGCGCAATACTTCGCCGCGCAGCACCAGCGCGCGGGTTTCAAGATCGACGACGATGCGCGAAGTGGTCTGCGGGCCGAGGCCGGACAGGCGGGCGAGGTCGGCATTGGATGCGCCCGGGTTGAGGGCGATCAGCGTCATTATCGTGCGTTCATTGGCGATGCGCACGCCGGACTGGGCGAAGCCGCGTGCCATTGGCCCGATGCCATCGTCAACTGATACCCTCTGCATGCGGCAGACTTAATAGGCAGAACGCGGCGCAAACAAGCCGCAAACTCCATCGCATTCGCGCAAAATGCAAATGTCCGGAACGGTTTATTTACCCTGTTGGGGAACAATCGACAGAACACCGGGACAGAGCGGCAATGCCGGACAACCGGCACAAAGACTAATCGGAACGCGAGGGCCGAGCCGCATGGCGATGCAAAACCGAAACGATAGCGAGCCGCATGGGCGGCTGCTGCTGATCGATGGGGATGAGCCGCATGCCCAGGTCGTGGCCGAGACTCTGGGCCAGAGCCTGGGTGGCCGCATGCGCATCGCCGTGGCCATGGGCGGCAAGCAGGCCGTCGAGCTGCTGCGCGATACCGGCTTCGACATCATACTGGCCGATCTTTCCTGCCTGCGCGATCTCAGCGAACGCAGCGATGATGCCGTGGCGCGGCTGGTGCGCCTGGCCGATGGCGCGCTGTTCGTGGCCGTTTCGGACGGGGCTTCGGTTTCGGCGGCGGTCGGGGCGATGCGTGCGGGCGCGCATGATTATGTGGTCAAACCACTGAACGGGCCGGCCATGGCCGCCCGCATCGGCGAGCTGGCGCAGCGGCACGGCAAGGGCCGGTCGCTGAGCATCGAACCGCAGGCACAGGGCCGCTCGGACTATGCCGGCTTCATCGGCGCATCGAGCGCCATGCAATTCGTCTATGAGCAGATCGGGCGCGTGGCGACCTCGTCGGCGCCGGTCTTCATCACCGGGGAAAGCGGCACCGGCAAGGATGTGTGCGCCGAGGCGCTGCATGAAGAAGGTCCGCGCCGGGGCAAGCGGCTGGTGGCGATCAACTGCGCGGCGATTCCGCGCGACCTGATGGAAAGCGAGCTGTTCGGCGTGGCGCGCGGGGCCTTTACCGGCGCGCATGACGACCGCAAGGGCGCGGCGGAGCTGGCCGATGGCGGCACGCTGTTCCTCGACGAGATCGGGGAAATGGACCTGTCGCTGCAAAGCAAGCTGCTGCGGTTCCTACAGACCGGCACGTTGAGCCGCGTCGGGGAATCGGGTGTGCGACATGTGGATGTGCGCGTCATCTGCGCCACCAACCGCAATCCGATGCAACTGATCAGCGAGAAGAAGTTCCGCGAGGATCTGTTCTACCGGCTGCATGTGCTGCCCATCCACCTGCCGCCGCTGCGGCAGCGGCCCACCGACATCATGGTTCTGGCGCAGCATTTCCTGGCGCGCTATTCCGCCGAGGAACACAAGCATTTCAACGGCTTCGCGCCAGATGTCGCAAGCCTGCTGACCTCGGCCGAATGGCCGGGCAATGTGCGGCAATTGCAGAATCTGGTGCGGCGGCTGGTGGTGATGTGCGATGGCGGCGACATTACCATGCCGATGCTTGTCGCGGCCGATATCGAATCGCGCGGTGTGGTGACACCGGTCGAGCCGCAGCCGCGCATCGAGCGCCGGCCGGCGATCCTGCCGATGTGGCAGCAGGAGCAGCGCATCATCGAGGACGCCATTGCCAGTTTCGGGGGCAATGTGTCGCTCGCGGCGGCGGCGCTGGAGATCAGTCCCTCGACGATCTATCGCAAGCGCCAGGGTTGGGCCGAAATGGCGGCGGCCAGCTAGGGGCGCCTTCCAAGACCTCATGGTGAGCTTGTCGAACCATGGGATCGAGCGAGTGGAGCTACTGTGCCACGCCCTCGTGGTTCGACGAGCTCACCATGAGGGCTACTTTTAGTGCCGTGGCCGCCCAGCCGACGCTAAGGCGTATTGGCTTCCCGTGCCTTTACCCGGTCCAGCCCCAGATAGTGTTCGCGCAGGATGACGGCGATGCCGGAGGCGACGATGATCACGGCGCCCATGACCATGGCCAGGGTGGGGATGTCGCCGAATACGGCGAAGCCGATGACCAGGGTCAGCAGCAGCGACACATATTCGAAGGGCGCGATGACCGACATGTCGGCATAGCGGTAGCACGCGGTCAGCAGCAACTGGCCGATGCCGCCGAAAAAGCCGGCGCCGATGAGCAAAGCGGCCTGGGCCGGCGTGGGCATGGCCCAGCCGAAGGGGATGGTGGCCAGCGACATGACGCTGGCGCTGATGAAGAAATAGACCACGATGGCTTCGGTGCGCTCGGTCCGCGTCAGCTTGCGCACCTGCATCATGGCGAAGGCCGAAAGGACGGCGCCGCCGAAGGCCGCCATGGCGCCGATAGCCTCGCTGTTGCCGAGCATCTGGCCACCGGAAAACAGCGTGAGCCGCGGCCAGAGAATGATGACGACGCCGACCAGTCCCAGAAGGACGGCCGTCCAGCGGAAGACGTGGACGCTTTCCTTGAGCAGCAATGCGCTGAACACCACGATCAGCAGCGGCGCGGCATAGCCGATGGCCGTGGCCTCGGGCAGCGGCAGGCGAGTGAGCGCGAAGAAACCCAGCCCCATGGAGGAGGTGCCGATGATGGCCCGCACCACATGGCCGACGGGATTTGCGGTGTGCAGCGCCGCGCGCAACTGGCCGCGCCAGACGAGCCAGGCCAGGACCGGCAGGATGGCGAAAAAGCAGCGGAAGAAGACCAGTTCCCCTGAGGGAATGGATTCGGTGGCCTTGAGCAGGGTCGCCATGACGACGAAACAGCAGACCGAGGCCACCTTGAGCGTAACGCCGCGCAGCGGTCCGCCGCGATATTGCACAAAACCGACAACAGCTTCAGATGCGGGGGCGGTCACTGACGTCTCGCGGTGCAGCCGGGATCAGCGGCCGGAGGATTGCTCCAGCTTTTCCTTGGCGATGCGCGCGGTGGCGAACGCCTTGTGCTCGGGGCCGACGGCCGAACCAGTCTTGACCACCTTGCCGGCGGCGTCGTGGATTTCCCAATGCCAGTTGGCATTCGGGCCGCTGCCGCCCTTGAGGCGCAGCTTGATCTGAAGCGAGTTATCCTGGGTCATGCTGGCCTTATGCCGGAGGTTTGCGCGTGGGGGAAGGGGCTGGGCGAAAAAGATCGACCTTTGGGAAGGCGGCAATCCCGCCGCATCCACAATGTCATCCCGGCCTTGAGCCGGGATCCATCCTGAGATGGAGGGGCTTGTCCGGCGGACGAACGATCCACCTTGCGGCTGTGGCGCGATCTCGAGATGGGTCCCGGCTCAAGGCCGGGATGACACCGAGTGAGAGGATCGCGCAACGCACAAGTCCCCCACTTTGTCACTGCCTCTACACCTCGGAATAGCGATACTCGATCCTGTCGCCCCAGAAGGCGAGGTGGTCGCGGATGGGTTCGACCAGGGGGCACGGGTCGGGATAGTACCAGACCTGGTCGGGGCCATCGGCGGTGAGGGTCTTGAGCGTGTAGTAATGCACCTCGCCCTTATAGGGGCAGGTGGTGCGGGTTTCGGAGCGTTCCAGAACATCCTCGCGCACATCCTCGCGCGGCAGATAGATCCGCAAAGGCGCGCCGGGCTCGTCGAGTTCGAGCGCATTGAGCGAACTGCCGATCTCGGCATCGTCGAACAGCACATGGACCCGGCCCTTGGCCGGCCTGATCTTGATATCCTTGTCCAGACATTGACGCGTCATGATGTCCTGCCATGAGGGAAGTGAACGATCTCGATCAACGCGCGAAACGAAAGCCGGTTCACCGGACCTTGACTCGCAAGGGGGCCAGCCATATATCCCCATCACCTTGTTAGCACTCTATAATGGTGAGTGCTAACAGGCCAGAAATTGCATTAGAACATGCTGCCATAGGAGCAAAACATGGGCTTCCGTCCTCTGCACGACCGCGTGGTCGTCCGTCGCCTCGACAGCGAAGAAAAGACCAAAGGCGGGATCATCATCCCCGACACCGCCAAGGAAAAGCCCTCCGAGGGCGTGATCGTCTCTGTGGGCCCCGGCGCCCGCGACGATAACGGCAAGATCACCGCGCCAGACGTCAAGGCCGGCGACCGCGTGCTGTTCGGCAAGTGGAGCGGCACCGAGGTCAAGGTCGACGGCGAAGACCTGCTGATCATGAAGGAATCCGACATCATGGGCGTGATCGAAGCCTAAGGCTTCCTCCACCCTTCGTCGTTTCAACCCACTCTTTAAGGAGCGCCTCACATGGCTGCCAAAGAAGTAAAGTTCTCTACCGATGCCCGCGACAAGATGCTGCGCGGCGTCAACATCCTCGCCAATGCGGTGAAGGTGACCCTCGGCCCCAAGGGCCGCAACGTCGTGATCGAAAAGTCGTTCGGCGCCCCGCGCATCACCAAGGACGGCGTGACCGTCGCCAAGGAAATCGAACTGGAAGACAAGTTCGAAAACCTGGGCGCCCAGTTGCTGCGTTCGGTCGCCTCCAAGACCAACGACATTGCCGGTGACGGCACCACCACCGCGACCGTGCTCGGCCAGTCCATTGTCGTCGAAGGCGTCAAGGCCGTCGCCGCCGGCTTCAACCCGATGGATCTGAAGCGCGGCATCGACCTTGCCGTCGAAGAAGTCGTCGCCTCGCTGCAGGCCGCTTCGTCCAAGATCAAGTCGTCGTCCGAAGTTGCCCAGGTCGGCACCATTTCGGCCAACGGCGAATCCGCCATTGGCGACATGATCGCCGAGGCCATGCAGAAGGTCGGCAACGAGGGTGTCATCACCGTCGAGGAAGCCAAGACCGCCGAGACCGAACTCGATGTCGTCGAAGGCATGCAGTTCGACCGCGGCTACCTCAGCCCCTACTTCGTCACCAATGCCGAGAAGATGACCGCCGTCCTCGAGGACCCGGTGATCCTGCTGCACGAAAAGAAGCTCTCGAACCTGCAGTCGCTGCTGCCGCTGCTCGAATCGGTCGTGCAGTCGCAGCGCCCGCTGCTGATCATTGCTGAAGACGTCGATGGCGAGGCCCTGCCGACCCTGGTCGTCAACCGCCTGCGCGCCGGCCTCAAGGTCGCCGCCGTCAAGGCCCCGGGCTTCGGCGACCGCCGCAAGGCCATGCTCGAAGACATCGCCATCCTGACCGGTGGCCAGGTGATCTCCGAAGATCTCGGCATCAAGCTCGAGAACGTGACCATCGACATGCTGGGCACGGCCAAGCGCGTCGAGATCACCAAGGAAAACACCACGATCGTCGATGGTGCCGGCACCCAGGAAGACATCCAGGGCCGCGTTGGCCAGATCAAGGCGCAGATCGAAGAGACCACGTCGGACTACGACAAGGAAAAGCTGCAGGAACGCCTGGCCAAGCTCGCCGGTGGCGTTGCGGTGATCAAGGTCGGCGGCTCGACGGAAGTCGAAGTCAAGGAGCGCAAGGACCGCGTCGACGACGCGCTGAACGCGACCCGCGCCGCCGTTGAAGAAGGCATCGTGGCTGGCGGCGGCGTTGCGCTGCTGCGCGCTTCGAACGCCATGAAGGTCAAGGGCGCCAATGCCGACCAGGACGCCGGCATCGCCATCGTTCGCCGCGCTCTGCAGGAGCCGGTGCGCACGATCGCCAACAATGCCGGTGCCGAAGGCTCCGTCGTCGTCGGCAAGATCCTCGAGAACTCGTCGATCACCTTCGGCTACAATGCCGCGACCGGTGAATATGGCGACCTCGTCGCCCTCGGCGTCATCGACCCGGTGAAGGTGGTTCGCACGGCCCTCCAGGATGCGGCTTCGGTCGCTTCGCTGCTGATCACCACCGAAGCCCTCATCGTCGAGGCCCCCAAGGAAGCTGCGCCGGCAATGCCGGGCGGCGGCGGCATGGGCGGCATGGGCGGCATGGACTTCTAAGGCTGACGCCTTAGACTTCTTTCGCTCACGGGCCGTTTCGCAATTGGCCCGACGCGCTAAAACCGCGCTGGGCCAATTGCTGGCCCTGCGCGAGCGCGGCAGACGACTGCCGGGCGGCGTTGCCGCCTAAAAGAACAGGCTTCGAGGTTCGTTTCTTCCCAGTCACGAACTTCGTGGAAAGGCGCAGTGGAAACACTGCGCCTTTTTCTTATGCATGGCGGCCGGGCGGGCGTATTATTGCCGGGCAAACCAGCGAGGATTCGATGCGGACACCCCGACGCGGCAGCGCGTTCGACCAGGCGGAGGCAGCTTTCAAGGCTGCGACCAGCAAGCCGGTGGAAACACCGGCGAAGAAGGTGACGCCGCCGGAAGGCAAGGAGATGGTGACGTTGCGGCTGGACCGGGCCGTGCTGGAGCATTTCCAGGAGGATGGTCCCGGCTGGCAGGAGCGGGTCAACGCCGCCTTGCGCGCCGCGGCAGGGCTCGACCCGGCCTGACACCCCGCAACAGGGGGTGCCCCTCGCGGCATTTGACAGCAACATGCCGACGTTTCATTTTCCCCCGAGGAAAACGGATAGAGGGTCCGAAATGTCGATGCGTATCGTTCTAGCTGCGGCTCTTTTGCTGGCGTTCAACCTGACCACTGCTGGCGACGCCTTTGCGCAAAAGACCAAGACCAAAGGCAACACGCCCGAGGTCACCCAGCCGCAGGGCAATACACTCGACCCTCATGATCCCGACGATCTCGAGGAAATCCTCGACGAAGGCGACGCCGCCTATTTCGTGGAAGACGGGCAGGACCCCGACTTCGAATATGCCTTCGAAATGTATTCGCTCGCGGCCGAGGCGGGCGATGGCTATGCGATGAACCGCGTGGCGCTGATGTATGACCGTGGTGAGTTCGTGGCGCAGGACTACAGCAAGGCCTTCGACTGGTATCTGAAGGCGGCCGAGGCCGGACTGCCCGCCGGGCAGAGCAATGTGGGCAGCATGTATCATTCCGGCGACGGGGTGCGGCAGAACTATGCCGAGGCCCTGCACTGGTATCGCCTGGCCGCCGGCAATGGCTATGGCTATGCCATGTATGCGCTGGGCGACATGTATCTGGCCGGCGATGGCGTGACCAAGGATGCCGAGGAGGCAACGGCCTGGTACCAGAAGGCCTCGGATGCCGGCGAAGCCAACGGGCATTGGTCGCTTTCGCTGCGCTATCTCTATGGCGACGGCGTGGGCAAGGATACGCAGCGGGCGGCGGAGCTGGCCTATCTGGCACTGACCAATGGATTGCAGGTGGCCTGGGACGAGTTCAAGGACATCCGCAATGCCGATACCTCGCCGAATTATCGCCGGGCCATCCAGGAAATGCTGAAGCGCGACGGCTTCTATAGCGGCACGATCGACGGCAGCTTCGGGCCGGCGACGCAGCGGGCCATCGAATCGGCGTTCGGCTCGGCGCTGTAGCTTAGCGGAAGAACAGCAGCCGCAAGGCCAGGGCGATCGACACCACGACCACCAACGGGCGGATGACCTTCGCGCCGTAACGGATGCCGGTGCGCGCACCGATATAGCCGCCGACAATCTGCCCGATGGCCATGGCGATGGCGGCGGGCCACACCACGTCGCCGGCCGGAATGAAGATGGTCAGCGCCGCCAGGTTCGATACCAGGTTGAGGATCTTGGTATTGCCCGAGGCGCGGGTGAGCCCGAGGCCGAACAGCATGACGAAGCCGATGGTGAAGAACGAGCCGGTGCCTGGCCCGAAAATGCCGTCATAGAAGCCGATGAGCAGGCCCATGACCGGGACGAAAAGCCCGAAGGGCAGCCGGGCGGCCTTGTCGGCGTCGGACAGGTTGGGCGCGAACAGGAAATAGAGCGCGATGCCGATCAGCGCCACCGGCACGGCGACATCGAGCAGGGTGATATCAATCTGCCTGACGACCAGAGCCCCGACGAGGCTGCCGGCATAGGTCAGGATAAGGGCAGGAAGCAGCGCCTTGAGGGAGATGAAACCGCGGCGCCAATAGGTCGCGGCGGCCATGGCGGTGCCGACCACCGACTGCATCTTGTTGGTAGCAAGCGCGGCGACCGGCGGCAGGCCGGCCGAGAGCAGCGCGGGCACACCGATCATCCCGCCACCGCCGGCTATCGCATCGACGAAACCAGCCAGCATGCCGGCGCCGGCAAGTGCGAGGAGAGTAAGGGGATCGAGCATGGGGTCCGGTGGGTTCAGGGCGCCGTATTGTCAGGCTGCGGGGGTTCGGCGAGCCGCCGCTCATAGATCGGAATATTGATCATGGAGGACATGAAGCCGCTCATCATGAGCTGGAAGCCCGAGACCAGGGCCGTCATGGCGAGAATGACCGGGCGCAGGGTGCGGCTGGCATTGAGGGGGCCGAAATCGCGGGCGGCCCATTGCCCCACGCCCCAGACCAAAGCGGCAATGCCGATCAGCATCAGGAGAATGGCGATCAGCAGGATGCGTTCGAGCGTGAGGGCTTCGAGCAAGCGATCATAGGTGCCGGAACGCGGAATGAAGCCATAGCGCGAGGCAAAGCGGCGGCCGATAATGGCGAAGGCAACCGACTGCAGGCCGACAATGATGCAGAGCGCGGCGACGAGGAAGGTGTGAACATCGAAGGACACCCGTCCGAAATGCGCCGGGCCGGGCAGCAGGACGGCGCCCACCACCAGCCCTACGGCCAGCAGCGCAATGCCGGGATAGAGAAACAGCCAGCGCGGCGAGAACAGCAGCAGGAAGCGCAAATGCCGCCAGCCATCGCGGATGGAGCGCAGATGGGGTCGGCGGGAGCGGCCGTCCTTGGCGAGGGTGGTCGGCACTTCGCGCAGGTCGAGTTGCGCCAGGGTGGCCTTGACCACCATTTCGGAGGCGAATTCCATGCCCGACGTGCGCAGGTTGAGCGCCAAGATCGCGGCGCGGGAAAAACCGCGCAACCCGCAATGGAAATCGCCGATCGGCGTGCGGAAGAACAGGCGCCCGACCGCGCTCAGCACCGGATTGCCGATATAACGATGGTGCCAGGGCATGGCGCCGGGGGCGATGCCGCCGGCGAAGCGATTGCCCATGACCAGATCGGCACCATTGCGCAGCTCGGCAATGAAGGCGTCGAGATTGGCGAAATCGTAGCTGTCGTCGGCATCACCCATGATGATGAAGCGACCGCGCGCTGCCTGGATGCCACCGGCAAGGGCTGCGCCATAGCCACGCTCGGGAACCGCCACAACGCGAGCGCCGAGGCCTCTCGCTATGTCCTGCGAGCCATCGGTGGATCCGTTATCGGCAATGACGATCTCGCCGGCAATGCCGGTGCGATCAAGGAAGCCGCGCGCCTTGCCGATGCAGGCGGCGAGCGTTTCGGCTTCGTTGAGGCACGGCATCAGGATGGTGAGTTCGAGTTCGTCAGCCAAGTGTGGCCCTCCCCCCGAGCCTGCGGGCATTTGTGTCGTGAATCGGTGCAAGTGGCAATGGCCGGTCAGTCGCCGCCGCCACCGTCGCCACCACCGCCATCCGAGCCACCATTCGAGCCGCCGTCGTCACCATCGGTATCGCGCGCATGGCCCCCGCTGGTGGTGCCGCCTCCGCCCTCGCCCCCGGCGACGGTCGTGCGGCTACGATGGCGGTTAGCGCTCCAGATGATGAAGACAATCGCGGCGACGGCGAGAATGATCAGGAGGCCTTCAACCAGTTCGCTCATGATCGCCCCTGCTTCAGAACCCTGCCGCACAACCCAGGCGCGCCAGCACCGCGTCGAGCCTGGCCTTGCGCCTGGATGACCAGCCGGCGGTGCGCGAGACGATGAGGCAGGCTTCGCTGTGCAGCATCACGCCATCCTCCAGCACGCGCAGGCCGTTGGCGGCCAGGGTCGAGCCGGTGCTGGTGATGTCGACCACGATATCGGCGACCCCTGAGGCCGGAGCGGCCTCGGTGGCGCCGAGGCTTTCGACGGTGCGGTATTCGGCGATGCCGGCCCTGGCGAAATGCTGGCGGGTGATGGTGATGTATTTAGTGGCGATGCGCAGCCAGCGGCCATGGCGGCTGCGGAAATCGGAGGCAACATCGGCAAGGTCGTGCATGTGAGTGACGTCGATCCAGGCATCGGGCACGGCGACGACGACATCGGCATTGCCGAAGCCAAGGGGCTTGGCGATGGACACCGAGGCCGGGCCGGTTTCGCTGGTCTCGTGGATCAGGTCACGCCCGGTGACGCCGAAATCGATGGTGCCGCGGATGAGTTCGCGGGCAATTTCGGAGGCCGGGAAGAAGCGCACGGTGACGTCGGGCAAGCCTTCGATGGCCCCGAGATAGGAGCG
Organism: Devosia ginsengisoli; assembly: GCF_024707105.1. Taxonomy (GTDB): domain Bacteria; phylum Pseudomonadota; class Alphaproteobacteria; order Rhizobiales; family Devosiaceae; genus Devosia; species Devosia ginsengisoli_A. The sequence continues at coordinate 90,808 of NZ_JANQAJ010000002.1, forward strand.
CGCGCCGCCGGGGCGGGTGATGACGAGGCCATTGGCGGCGAACCATTCGCGGGTGAGCTCTTCGAGGCGGCCCTTGGAGGGCACGGCGAGCGTAATGCCACTCATGGGGCCACCTCCGCTTCGAGGCGGTCGACCCAGACGGAGCAACCGGAGGCGGCGATGGGGGCAGTGGCGCCGAGGCGCTCCAGCAGGCGGTCATATTGGCCACCGGAGGCCAGCACTTCGCCATTAGGGCCGGTCATTTCGAAGACGATGCCGGTGTAATAGTCGAGCCGCGGGGAGAAGCCGGCATCGAAGGTGACGCGGGCTTCGCCCAAGCCATTGAGATGACGCCTGATCGTGCGGATCGGCACGCCGAGCATCAGCTTGTGCCGGGCGGCCAGCGCCTCGATCCTGGTCAGCGCCTGGAGGACCGGGCCGGAAATGGCGAGATAGTCGCGCAGGAGCTTCAGCGTGGCCGATGGCACCTGGGCGGCGTCGAGCGCCTGCTGCTCGAGGTAGCGATCGGCGATTTCCTCGGGGGAGCGGCTTTCCGAGAGGCTGAGGCCTGATGCCACCATCTGCTCAGTGATATCTTCGACCAAAGCCTTGCGGCTGGGCTGCTTGTCGCGCGGCGCATCGGGGGCGGCTTCGAGGCGGGTCAGCAAGCGGTTCATCGCCTCGGTATGGCCGAAGCGATTGCGAATGCGGGGACGCCAGGCATCGGGCATGTCGGCCTGCACCAAGAGCGCCTCGAAGAGGCCGACGCCGCCGAGGCGGATGTCGGGAGCGACGCCGAAGATAGAAAGCGCGGCGCGGGCAAAGGTCAGCACCTGATCGAGTGCCACATCGCCATCGGGCTGGGCGAGAAGCTCGATGCCGGCCTGGTCGAATTCGGCGGGGCCGTTTTCACGCTGGCGGAAGATGGGGCCCATATAGGAGAAGGCCGCCGGCTCGCCCACGCCGTCCTCGATGTAAGAGGCAACGATGGGCAGGGTGAAATCGGGACGCAGGCAGTATTCGGCGCCCGTCGTGTCCGTGGTCAGCAGCAGGCGGCGGCCGAACTCCTCGCCGGCGAGGTCGAAGTAGGGGTCGGCTGATAGCAGCAGCGGCGGCGTGGCCCGACAGGCACCCTGGGCTTCGACCAGGGATTCGAGATTGGCGCGGCGGAGGGCGGCGCCGGTCATTGCTCGCTCAGCAGTTTCGTGACGGCGGCGACCAGCTCGGAGCGCTTGATTTCGAACTGGCCGGGCCTGGCGGCTTTCCATTCGGCATTGTCCGAAATGGCTGATGCGGCCTGCTTGCCGGCGATCAGGTCCTTGATCTGCAGGATCCCCTGCTCGCGCTCCTGGCTGCCTTCGATGACGACGATGGGCGAATTGCGCTTGTCGGCATAGGCGACCTGCTTGCCGAAATTCTTGGTGTTGCCGAGGAACATTTCGGCGCGGATGCCGGCATTGCGCAACTCGGCGACCATGGCCTGGTAGCCGGCCATCTGGTCCTTGTCCATGACGAGGACGACGACGGGACCTGATGGTTCGGTGGCGCCGAGATTGCCGGTGAGTTTCAGCGCATTGGCGAGGCGCGAGACGCCGATGGAAAAGCCGGTGGCGGGCACCGGCTCGCGGCGGAAGCGGGAGACGAGGCCATCGTAACGGCCACCGCCGCCGACCGAGCCGAACACCACGTCCTGACCCTTCTCGTTCTGCACCTTGAAGGTCAGTTCGATCTCGAAGACCGGGCCGGTGTAATATTCGAGGCCGCGGACGACGGAGGGGTCGAGGATGACGCGGCCACCGAAGCCGGCAGCGCTGACGAGGCCAAAGATGGACGCCAGTTCCTGTACGCCGGCAAGGCCGGTTTCGGAACCGCCGATGAGACCGGCAAGGGTGTTGATGGTCGAAACGACATGGGCATTGCTGCCGCGCTCCACGCCGGCGGCGGGCGTGCCGCTATCGACATAGGCCAGGATGGGTTCGATCTGGGCCGGGGTGAGGCCGGCGCCCTTGGTGAAATCGCCGCTTTCGTCCTTGCGACCGGCGCCGAGCAGGAGCTTGACGCCCTCGGTGCCGAACTTGTCGAGCTTGTCGATGGCGCGAAGCACGGTGAGCTTCTGCTCGTCACTGGTGACGCCGGCCGTAGCGAGAACACCATCCAGCACCTTGCGGTTGTTCACCCGGACAACGTACTTCCCCGCCAAACCCAGTGCATCCATGACGTCGGCCATCATCATGCACATTTCGGCGTCGGCTTCCGGGCCCCCTGCCCCAACGGTATCGGCGTCGAACTGCATGAACTGGCGGAAGCGGCCAGGGCCGGGCTTTTCGTTGCGGAAGACGTAGCCCTGGCGATAGGAACGGTAGGGCTTGGGCAGGGTCTCGAAATTCTCGGCGAAATAGCGGGCGAGTGGCGCAGTGAGATCGTAGCGCAGGCTCATCCACTGCTCGTCCTCATCCTGCAGGGAGAAAACGCCGGCATTGGGCCGGTCAGTATCGGGCAGGAATTTTCCCAGGGTCTCGGTATATTCGAAGAGCGGGGTTTCGACCGGATCGAAGCCATAGCGCTCATAGACCGCCTTGATCTTGTCGATCATGGCGCCCACCGCAGCGATTTCGCCGGGCGTGCGATCCTCGAAGCCGCGCGGCAGGCGCGGCGTGATCAGTCTGGTCTTTTCGGTCATCTGGCAGTCCTGAGAAGTCGCGCCGTTGTTAGCGGATCGGCGGGATTGAGACAACAGGCAGGGATAGATCGGGAGACCGGGATTTCCCCGGCCTCCCTGACGTCATGGTCCGGGCTTCCACATGGGCACCGGAAGGGGCCAATAGTCGTCCGGCTCGGGCCAGAAGATCGATTTGGGTGCCGGTGGCAGGCCCATATCGGCCCGCAGACGGGGCGACAGGTCGGGCGGGATGCGGGGACGATTCCACCAGGCAGCGAGCACGACGCGCAGGACGGCGCCGAGACCGCGCTGGTGAACTGCCTTGGCGGCGTAAAATTCAAGGCGCAGCAACACGCTGCCATCTTCATGAACATTGATCGACATGGAGGTATCCGGCGGTGATCGCACCAGCCGGCCTTCTGAAATTGAAATGCCTCGAATGAGGCCCGGATGGGGAGACCGCGGCTTTCGCAGCCTCCCCTGGCGGTTACATGCTGGGCCTCCGCAGAGGCCCCGGGATGCCCTTGCTGGCCGAGATTTCGAGCCAATGGGCGGGTGTTGCTTCCGGCGGCAGGCCGAGATCGGCCCGCAGATAGGCGGGCAGGTTGGACGGCAACTGCGGACGGTTCCACCAGGCGCTGATCGCGGCCCCGATGACGGCGAGCAGGCCACGCTGATGCACGGCATCGGCGATGGAGAATTCAAGGCGCAGAACGATGCTGCCCTGGGGCAGGGAATTGTACGACATGACGGTTTCCGGACGCGCCAAGACGCAGACCGGCCTCTATTGGGTTTGGGGAGATGACGGAATCGGGGACGCAAAACGGCCCGGTTCAGAACATCAGGGTTGGGAAGTCAGGAGTGTCCGGAGGCACGAAGCGTGCCGGGGGCGACAAAAGACCGGGCGTCAGGCCTGGTGATGATGTCGCGGCATGGAACCCTGGCGGAGTTCAAATACGATGGTCATGTATTGCCTCCCTCGGGTTGGCGTTGATGGACGATTGGCTTCTAGCTCGCGATTCCGTGATCCGCAAGCGATGATGTGGCGGGTTGTCGCACACGGGTCGAATTGTTGCGCGAAAGCAACAGGCTAGCGCGTCGGGCGCACCAGCGCGTTACGTTCGGCCTCGACCTCGCCGCGGCAGAAGCAACCTTCGATATGGTCGTTGACCAGGCCCATGGCCTGCATAAAGGCGTAGCAGGTGGTGGGGCCGACGAAGTTGAAGCCGCGCTTGCGCAAATCCTTGCTGAGGCGGACGGAAGCCTCGGTCTGGGCCAGGCGGCGCAGGTTTTCCCAGCTCAGGTCATCGGGGCGATGTTCGGGGCGGGTTTCGAAGCGCCAGATATAGGCGGCGAGCGAGCCGAATTCCTGCTGGATGGCGAGCGTACGGCGGGCATTGTTGATGGTAGCGGCGATCTTGCCGCGATGGCGGATGATGCCGGGATCGAGCAACAGGCGCTCGATATCGGTTTCGTCCATGGCGGCAACCTTGGGGATATCGAAACCGTGGAAGACTTCGCGGAAGCGCTCGCGCTTGCGCAGGATGGTGATCCAGGAGAGGCCCGACTGGAAACCTTCGAGGCAGATCTTTTCGAACAGGCGCGTATCCGAAGTGACCGGGCGGCCCCATTCGCGGTCGTGATAGTGGCGATAGAGTGCGTCATCACCGGCCCAGGGGCAGCGCAGCAGGGTATCGGCAGCCGACTCAATTGACATCAGCGATGCTCCTTCACTATCGAGAACGTGGGAATGCTTAGACTGAAGCTCACTTATTTGGAATCGCCACCGGCGATATTTGACACAAGACTTTGAGACGATAGCCGCCGTGGCTTGAAGCGGTGCAGTTTTCGAGGGCCAAGCTGTGATCATTCCGGGACGCCTGCGAGCGCTGGTGGCAGACGACAACGCCTATGCGCGCGCCATTTCGTCGGCCAGCCTGACCAAGCTGGGCGTGGGCGAAGTGGTGGAGGCCGATGGCGGAGCGGCCGCCCTGCTCCACCTGATGAGCGCACCGTTCGACCTTGTGCTGATGGACTGGTACATGCCCGATGTGAGCGGCGCGGGCGTGATGACGGTGCTGCGCGACCCACGATTCGGGGCGGCGGCGGCCACCCCTGTCATCCTGATGACGGCCTATGCCAGCCGGGACAATGTCCTGCGGGCGCGCCAGCTCGGTGTCAACGAAGTGCTGGTGAAGCCCTTCCCACCGACCAGTTGGGAACGGCGCTTGGCCGCGTGCTGGGCGAGGCCAGCCGGGCGGCGGGCGATGACTCGGTGTATCTGTAGCACGCGATCTCCCGACCTTTAGAATTCCGCTAACCAACACTGAGATCAGTGGCTTAACCATGCCGCTTCACGGCGTGTTGGCCCTTTTGCGGCAGTCTTGCAGCCAAAGCCGGTGAGGGCCGGCGCAGAATGTGGGGATTGCCATGAACGGAATGAAAGCAGCCGGCAAGGGTGTGCTGGCGCTGGTGGTTTCGCTGTCGGCGCTGCTGCCGGCATAGGGCGCGGGATTGCAGCCGGGCTGGCGCTTCCGCGCCGCCGCCCGGCGTCATCATCACCCAGGGCACGCCGCGCCATGCGCTGGCGCTGCAGGCCAATATGCAGGTCAACCCGATCTATCTGCGCCAGATCGTGCCCTACGAGACCCGTGAGCGCAGTGGCACTGTGGTCATCGATACGGGGGCGCATTTCCTCTATTTCGTGCTCGGCGGCGGACGGGCGCTGCGCTATGGCATCGGGGTAGCGCGATCGGGATTTGAATGGCGCGGCACGCACCAGATCACCCGCAAGGCCGAATGGCCGGGCTGGACTCCGCCGGCCGAAATGCTGAAGCGCCAGCCGGACCTGCCGCGCCACATGGAAGGCGGGCCGAACAATCCGCTGGGCGCGCGGGCGCTCTATATCGGCTCGACCCTCTATCGCATCCACGGCACGACCGAGCCATGGACCATCGGGCAGAATGTGTCGTCGGGCTGCATAAGGCTGACTAACGCCGATGTGATCGACCTTTACGAACGCGTCCAACTTTATACGAAGGTGGTGGTCCTTTAATAAGGATTTTCCAGCAGAGTCAGCCCGCCTCGCCAAGGGGCAGAGAATTCATGGGTGCTCCGCGTCATGTACCGATTCCTCGCACTGGCCAGCCGCTTCACGCGGGATGAGCGCGGCGCTTTCGCCGTGGTTTTCGGGCTCATGGCCATCGTGCTCATCGCGCTGGGTGGCGCGGTGGTGGATTATGTGGCGCTGCAGCAGGCCAAGAGCCGGGCCCAGGTCGCTCTCGACGCGGCAGCGCTGGCGTTGCAACCGCTGATTTTTAACGAACCTGTCAATGAAGCGGATATCATGTCCAAGGCGCAGGACCTGTTGCGGGACCGGATCGGCACCGACTTCGACGTCGCATCCGAAGTGACCGACGTGCAGGTCAATGTCGATGCCGGGGCGCTGGCCATCGATGCCGAAATCAGCATGCCGACCATGTTCGTGACGCTGGTCGGAGTAGATCAATTGAACGCCCATTTGCGGTCGCAGGCCACCCGCAGGATGCTGGATGTTGAGGTGGTCATGGTGCTCGACAATTCGGGCTCCATGAGCGGCACGCCGATGAACAACCTCAAGACCGCTGCGTGCAATGCGGTCAATATCCTGTTCTTCGACCGCGATGGGTTGGGCTGTTATGTGCCGGCAGGGGCGACAGCAAATCCCAACGTGCGCATCGGCATCGTGCCGTTTACGTCGCTGGTCAATATTGGCACCCAGTTTTCCAATGCGCTCTGGCTGGACTGGAAGAGCGAGTCGCATCTGGCCGCCATGGGCTATATCCCGAATTTCGACGATGACGACGACGACACGACGCCCTTTACCGGCCCCGTGGATCGCCGGACGCTGTTTTCGGAAACGAACACGTCATGGCAAGGCTGCGTGGAAGCCCGCATTTCACCCTACGACACCACGGACGATCCGCCGGACATGGTATCGCGTCACTTCGTACCGCTCTTCTCACCGGATACGTACAACACCAACAACAACTATATCTCGAACGACAGCGGCTCAGCCTGTTTTGCCAAAACCTGCACCCAGGTCGTGCAACGCAGTTGCAGCGGCAACAAGACCAACTGCAACGGCCCGCAATCCTACAGCTACACGAAGTCGGTAGCCGGCGTCAGCACGGCGGTCGCCACGAGCTGTATCCCCTCGGGCGCCTCGGCAGCTTCGACCACGACGACCTACCCCAACAACAGCACGCAGGTCATCACGCGCGTCTACAATATCCCGCTGACCAACCGCGAGCGCCAGGATCGCCTCTGCAAGTACGAGGGGAAAACCTGAGCGGTTCCAACACGAATTATGGCTGCCCCAGCGCGGCATTGTTGCCGCTGACCGACAATGCAGGCGCAATCCTGGCGCGCATCAACGCAATGGTAGCCAGTGGCAATACCAACATACAGCAGGGTACGGTCTGGGGCATGCATGCCCTTACCCCCGGAGAGCCACTGACCGAGGCCCTGCCCCAGGCTCCCGGGCGCGTTGCCAAAATTCTGATCGTGATGACCGACGGCAAGAACGAACCGCAATTGATATCATCGTCATCCGACATGAATGGCAGCGCCTATTATTCGTGGGGCTTCCGCTATGATGGACGGCTCGGACCGAAAAGCAGCGTGGATACGAGCGGCGAGGTGACCACCATCATGGATGAGCGCACCAAAGCGGCCTGCCAATATGCCAAGGAACATCGCGGGATCGAGGTCTATTCAATCGGGCTGGGTGCCAGCACGGCGACCAAGGTGATGCTGACCGCATGCGCCTCCAGTACCAGCCACGCCTATTTTCCCAACAATGCCAGCCAGCTCAACGAGGTGTTCCGCTCCATCGCGGCAAAGCTGTCGGCTCTGCGCCTGTCGCAGTAACAATGCAATGCTGTGGGGAATGGTACCGCCTCCCCGGATTGAACGGGGGACCTCTAGATCCACAATCTAGCGCTCTAACCAACTGAGCTAAGGCGGCAAAGGCTCTGCGAGGGATGGCGATAGGCCCGTCCCGAAAGCGGGCGGAACATAGGTCGAGAATCCCGGGATGACAAGCACCGATTTTGCCCATGGATGACTGGCCACATCCCGGCCACGGTTTAACCATCCCATTGGAAGGAGCGGCCCTGGCGCAGTGCCGCACTGGACCCTGGGGGATGCACCCTATATTGAAGAAACCCTGAGGTTCCGGGCACAAATTGTGCCGGAATGGCACGGAAAAGCCGGCCGCATCCCGAACGGAGAGACTTGAGCCTATATGGATGCTGACTGGATCACATCGCCAAGCGCCCGCCGCGTGCTGCAGCACGCCGAGGATTCGCGACCGGCCTGGCTGTGGTCGCAGGACGGGCAGCTCTTGCTCTGGCAGAATGCGGCGGCGCCGCTGTTCCTGGCCAAGCTGAAGAAGCATGGGCTGAAGCTGGCGCCACCGGCCGTACCGATCAAGGGGCAGGTTGCCCGCAATATAAGGCTCGGTTCGACCGGCCGCACCAGCCTGGCGCGCATCCAGTTCATCGCGGGCGACAAGCCGGCCTCGAGCACCTGCGCCACCACGCCATTGACCTGGCAGGACGGGCAGGCGGTGCTGCTGATCGTGGGCGTGGACCCTATCGCACCGGAAATCCTGGACGCAGCGCGTGGGCAGGAATCCGAGGACAGGCCGGATCAAGCCGACGAGCTCATGCCCCCTGCCCCGCATGATGACCTTGCGGCGGCGCAGGATGCGTTGAGCGAGCCATCCGTAGAGCTGCCCGAACCGCGTGAGGTGGCGGCCGAACCGGCCGTTCCCGACGAGAATGCCTTCGTGCGCGAGCTGGAAAACTGGCGCGATCCTGAACACGATGGCGAGCCAGCCCCTGAGGTTGCGGAAACCGCGGAACCGACGCCTGATGCTTCTGTTGCGCCCGAGAGCGCGGCACCGACGCTGAGCCGGCTGAGCCAACTGGTTGACCGGCTGGCATCTGACGATGCGCTATTCGCGCCGCTGACCGCGGCTGACGATGCGCCACCTGCCCCGTCGGAAGAGCCGGAGACCGACATCGCGCCGGAAGCCGGGACCATATTCAAGGTCACCGGACGCGGCTTTGCGGCCACGGAGACCGGACCTGAACTGGACGAGGCGGAAGCCGATCTCCCCGATCTGGCAAGGCTCGATGGTGAAGCCGAGCCGGACATACCGGCCACCGAGCCTGCCGAGGAAACCGAGGCGGTGGAACGGCTGGCGCGCGAAATGGCGGAGCTGGCGCCTCAACCTGCTGCCGATGCGGAAGCCGTCGAGCGGGTGTCGCGCTACAATTTCGACGAGCTGTCGCGCATCCTCAACGATCGGGTCGGCGAACCGGCGCAGGCGCCCAAGCCACCGGCGGAAGCGCCCCGCAGCGGTGCGCTGATCAACCTGGGCGGGGAAACGCTGGTGCTCAACCGGCTGCCGCTGGGCATATTGGTGTTCCGCGACCAGCAGGTGCTGTTCGCCAATCGCGCCATTACCGAAATGGTGGGTTATGACTCGGTGGAAAGCCTGCGCGCGGCTGGGTTGGCAGCCGTATTTCCCGCCGCCGGGCCGGGCGAGCAGGATGCCGGGCCGGTCAACCATCTGGTGCAGCGTGACGGCACGCTGGTGCCGGTGACGGCGCGGTTGCAGTCCATTTCCTGGCAGGGCAAGCCGGCCCTGATGCTGTCGGCGAGCACGACCGAGGTCCGCACCGGACATGAAGCGGCGGTCAGCGCCTTTGCCCAGACCTTTGCCGAAATGCGCGGCGACGGCTTTTTCGAGGCGACGCGCGCCGGGATCATCAGCGCCATAACCCCGCGCAGCGCCAATCTGCTGCGGATCGATGGCATGCTGGAAGGCAAGGCGCTATCGGCGCTGGTGACGGGCGACGAAGTGGAGGCGCTGCGCGCCTTCCTCGAGCGGCCGGCCCGCTTCGCCGAAACCGCCCGCCCCTGCCTGACATTGCGTTCGGCCTCGGGCGCGGCCGAGATCACGCTGTTCGCCCAGGGCCAGGCCGGGGTGATTGCCGGCTATTTCGGCTTCATCCGAGCGCGCGAGACGGCGCCGGCGCGACTGACCGGCCCGGCCGAAGCCGACCCGGCGCTGCTGGCGCGCATCAGCCGTGGCGTGCGCCGGCCGCTCAATACCATTATAGGCTTTTCGGACCTGATCCGCTCGGAAGCCTTCGGTGCGCTGAAGAACGAGCGCTATGAAAGCTATGCGCAGGACATCACCACTGCCGGGCACGAGATTGCCGCGCTGGTGGACGAGCTGGACGATTATGCGCGGCTGCGCGACGGGCGCTACCTGCCGCAGCGCGCCAGCATCGAATTGACCAGCCTGCTGGAAAGCTGCGTGCTCCGTATCCGCCAGCAGGCGAGCGGCGCCCGCGTCATCGTGCGCAATGCCATTTCCGAAAACCTACCACGCATCACCGCCGATCGCGCATCGCTGGCGCAGGCGGTGCTGAACCTGCTGGCCAGCGCCATCGACCAGACGCCGACCGGCGGCGCGGTGGTGATTTCAGCGCAGCGCGAGGACGATGGCGGCATTGCCGTGCATGTGCGCGACAGTTCGACCAATGCGGTGGATATGGCCGAGCGGTTCGTGGTGTTCCGCGACGGCATCGGCCGCGACGGGCAGATGATGACCCCGGTCCGATCCAGCGTCGGGCTGGCGCTGACGCGGTCCTTGCTGGCGGTCAACGCCTTCTCGCTTTCGGTCGACCCCGCGGGGGAACAGGGCATGCTGTTCACGCTGATCATCCCCGCCGACCTGGTGGAACGGCCAGCCCTGCCACCGGCATCGACGGATAATCCCCAAGTCTGACGCTGCTTTTTGCCGCAGGCAAAAAACTGGATCGGGGCGATCAGCTAATCACCTGATTTTGCTGGGATAAGCACTTCCTCATTTGAACGGTTCTAGACTTCAAGTCTTTGATATCGTTGAGCAATATTGACTCCGACAGGCTTTGAGTGGCAATGCCCGATGGCCGCGGGACCTTGACCCCGCTTTTGGAGAAACGAACATGACCAAGACCACGCGCCTTGCCGTCGCCCTGCTCAGCTCTGTTGTCCTGACCGGGGTCGCCGCCCCGGCCTTTGCCCAGAGCGGGGAAGTGAACATCTACAGCTATCGCGAACAAAGCCTGCTGCAGCCGCTGCTGGACCGGTTCAGTGCCGAAACCGGGACCAAGGTCAATGTGCTCTATGCCGGCGACGGATTGCTGGAACGCGTCGCGGCCGAGGGCGAGCTGTCGCCCGCCGACGTGGTGCTGACTGTCGATATCGGCAACCTGGTCGGCGCCGAGGAACAGGGCCTGACCCAGCCGATCACCACGCCTGTGCTCGATGAGCGCGTGCCGGAAGCCTTCCGCGACGATGACGATAACTGGACCGCGCTGTCGCTGCGCGCCCGCGTGTTCTACGTGTCCAAGGATCGCGTCGACGCCACGGCGCTGAGCTATGACGACATCACCAAGCCGGAATGGAAGGGCCGCATCTGCACCCGTGCCGGCGACCATGCCTACAATATCGGGCTTATTGCGCAACGGATTGCTGAACACGGACTGGACGAGACCCGCACCTGGCTGACCGCCGTGCGTGACAACCTGGCCTATCCGCCGACCGGCGGCGACCGCGAAGGCGTCAAGAACATCCTGGCCGGCACCTGCGATCTCTCCATCACCAACACCTATTACATGGGTGCGATGCTCAACAACGAAGCCGAGCCGGAACAGAAGGAATGGGCTGCCTCGGCACGCATCATCTATCCCGACTTCGACGGTGACGGCACACAGGTCAACGTGGCGGGCGGCTTCATCGCCAAATATGCGCCCAACCCGGCGAATGCCAATGCGCTGATCGCCTTCCTGCTGTCGGACGAGGCCCAGGGCATCTATGCCGACACCAATTACGAATTCCCGGTGGTGCCGTCGGTGTCGCCGTCCGAACTGACGCTGAGCTGGGGCGAGTTGAAGCCGGTGAGCACGCCGCTGGTGGACGTCGCCGCCCACCGCGCCGAAGCCGCCGCGCTTGTCGATGAACTCAAGTTCAACGAAGGTGCGCAGAACTAGGACTTGCAATTTCCAACACTCTCGGTGTCACCCCGGCGAAGGCCGGGGTCCATCCTGAGATCTATTCGTTGGACAACATCTCAGGATGGATTCCGGCCTGCGCCGGAATGACATGGTGGTTGTTTGACGGTTCGGAAAACAGCAAGAGGTAAAAAAACCGGCGGGGCAGTTGCCCTGCCGGTCGTTGCGTTTCTGCTGGCCGGCCTGATGGGCCTGCCGATCATCTGGCTCGGCTGGTCGGCGCTGGCTTCCGTGGGCGGCAGCAATGGGCTGGCGGCCAATATGCTGCCGACGGCCCTGCGCGAGACCGGCTTGCTGATGGTGTCGGTCGGGGTGGTGACCGGCTGCGTCGGGCTGGTCGCGGCCTGGCTCGTGACGCATTACGATTTTCCCCTGCGGCGGCTGTTCGACTGGGCGCTGGTGCTGCCGCTGGCGGTGCCGACCTATCTCGCGGCTTATAGCTATGTGGAATTCCTCGGCTTTCCGGGGCCGATCCAGACGCTGTTGCGCACCTTCAATGGCGCCAAAACCCTGCAGGATTACTGGTTTCCCGACATCAGGAGCGACTGGGGGGCGGTGATCGTGCTGTCCAGCGTGCTCTACCCCTATGTCTATGTGGCCTGCCGGGCGTTTTTCCTGATGCAGTCGGCCAGCCTCAATATCGCCGCCCGCACGCTGGGGGCCGGCGGCATGCGCACCTTTTTCGCCGTAACGCTGCCGCTGTCGCGGCCGGCGCTGGTGGTGGGGGTGACGCTGGCGATGATGGAGGTGGTCAACGATCTGGGCGCGGTGCAGTATTTCGGCATCAACGCCATCACGGCCATCATCTATTCGACATGGATCAACCGTTCGGATTTCGGCGGGGCGGCACAACTGGCGGTGACGGTCGTGCTGGTCATCGGCCTGCTGATCGCGGCCGAGCAGCGGGCGCGGCGGGACCGGGTCTATCTGGCGCATCGCGACAGCCGCGTGCCGCCGGCGCGCGAGCCGTTGCAGGGCGGACGGCGCTGGGCGGCCTTCGGCTTCTGCCTGCTGCTGCTGGCGCTGGGCTTCGGCATTCCAGTGGGACAACTGACCTATCTGGCCTTCCGGATCGTGCTGCCCGAAACCGTCGCCATGACCGTGGCGGCTCTGGTGCCCACGGTGATCCTGGCCGGGCTGGGTGCGCTGATTACCGTGATCGCGGGGCTGATTGCGGCCAAGCTCGCGCATCGTTCGGGCACAGGCGCCAGGGGCGCCATACGGCTGGCGACGCTGGGCTATGCCATTCCCGGCACGGTGCTGGCGCTGGGGCTGCTGCAACCGCTGGGCCAGGCGGACCTGTGGTTCAACCGCCTGACCATGGCGCTATGGGACTGGCGGCCGGGGCTGATCCTGTCGGGCTCGATGGCGGCCCTGCTCTATGTCTATGCCATCAGGTTCCTCGCCGTGAGCCACTCGACCATCGACGCGGCGATGAAGAAGCGCGGCGATTCCATGCTGCATGCCGGGCGGGTGCTGGGCGTGCGTGGGCCGGGACTGCTGTTCAGGATCGACCTGCCGACGCTGATGCCGGCTTTGCTGAGCGCGGCGACGCTGGTTTTCGTCGAAATCGTCAAGGAATTGCCGGCCACGCTGCTGCTGCGGCCGCTCGGCGTCGATACGCTGGCGACACTGGTCTATATGCGGGCAAATGTGGGGCTTTTTGCCCAGGCAGCGCTGCCGGCGCTGTTTATCGTGCTGGCGGGGCTGATCCCGGTCATTCTTGCTACGCGGCTGGGTGATCGTAGGAAAGTATAACAACGCGACCTGCTGCCATGTTAGTGGCGATCCCCTATATCTCGCGCCATGGGAGCCGGAGCCTCATGCGCCGGCGGGTTCGACGTCTATCGGATGCGCAGAAATCCGGGCGACGAACTGACTGGCGGCGCGGCCGCCAAAATCGGGAGTTATCCTATGGACAAGACGTTGAAGGCATTCGGACTGGCGCTGGCGCTGACGACGGCAATAGCCGGCGCAGCCATGGCGCAGCCGACCGAAGTGCGGATCGGCGTGGCGCTGGAGCCCCCTGCGCTCGACCCCACGGCCGGAGCTGCCGAGGCCATCGACATCGTGGTCTACCAGAACGTGTTCGAGGGCCTCGTCCGCATCGACCAGAACGGCGCGGTGCAGCCGGGCCTGGCCGAGAGCTGGACCATTTCCGAGGACGGGCTGACCTATACGTTCAAGCTGCATGACGGGGTGACCTTCCATGACGGCACCACGTTCGATGCCGAAGACGTCAAGTTCACCTTCGACCGCATCCTCTCCGAAGACAGCGTCAACGCCCACCGCGAATTCTACGAGCCGATCACCAGCATATCAGTCATCGACCCGCTGACCATCGAGCTCAAGCTCGACCGGCAGATCGGCCGCTTCCTGTTCGATCTCGGCCGCGGCGACGCTGTCATCGTGGCGCCGGAAAGCGCCGACAACAATGCCAATGAGCCGATCGGCACCGGTCCCTTCGCCTTCGTGCAGTGGGACAAGGGCAGTCGGGTCGTGCTGGAAGCCTATGGCCCCTATTGGGGCGAGCCGGTGCACCTGACCAAGGCGAGCTATGTGTTCATCGGCGATACCGCGACGATGACCAATGCGCTGCTGGCCGGCGATATCGACGGCACCAACAATTTCTCCACCGAGGCGCTGGCCGTGTTCGAGGGCAATCCGCAGTTCAACGTGCTTGTTGGCACGACCGAGGGTGAGACCATCCTTTCGACCAACAACAAGCGCGAGCCCTTCGACAATCTCAAGGTGCGCCAGGCCATGGCCCATGCGCTGGATCGCCAGGCGATCATCGACGGCACCACCAACGGCTATGGCGTACCGATCGGGGCGCCCTTTGCGCCGCACAATCCCTATTATGTCGACCTGACCGGCACCTATCCCTACGACCCGGACGCGGCCAGGGCACTGCTGGCGGAAGCCGGCTATCCCGACGGGTTCAGCGCAACGTTGAAGCTGCCGCCGGTGGGCTATGCCCGCACGTCGGGGCAGATCATCGCCAGCCAGTTCGCCGCCGTCGGCATCAAGCTGCAACTGATCAATGTGGAATGGGCGCAGTGGCTGGAAGACGTCTATGCCAACAAGGACTTCGACCTCACCATCATCAGCCATGTCGAGCCGTTCGACATTGGCAACTACGCCAACCCCGATTACTACTTCGGCTATGACAACCCCGATTTCCAGGCGCTTATCACGACCCTCAACGGCACGACCGATGAAGCCAAGCGCAAGGAGCTGGCCATCGAGGCGCAGACCATTCTCGCCAATGATGCGGTCAACGGTTACCTGTTCGAACTGGCACAGACCGGGGTGTGGAATGCCAAGCTCACTGGCATGTGGCAGAATTCGCCCATCGAAGGCCTGGTGCTGCGGGATATCCACTGGACTGAGTAGCCACCTCAACATCCACCGTGTGAGTACCCCCACCTTCATTCCCTCCCCACAAGGGGGAGGGAGGCGATGGGGGCTCGTTCGGTGGCATAATCTCAACCGCGCACCGACCAGACTTCCCTCCCCTTGTGGGGAGGGAATGAGGGTGGGGGTGTTCGGCCCCGATCCTTCGCATGATCCTCTTCGCCCTCCGCCGCTTGCTTGGCTTTGCCGCGACACTGCTGGTCGCTGCGCTGGTCATTTTCTGGTTGCTCGACCTGCTGCCGGGGGATCCGGCGCAGTTCATTCTCGGCATCAATGCCACGCCGGAATCGGTGGCGCGGCTGCGCATGCAGATGGGGCTCGATGCGCCGGCGCATGAGCGGTTCCTCGGCTGGATCTGGGGCATGCTGCAGGGCGATTTCGGGGTGAGTTATACCCAGCGCGCGCCGGTGGCAGAGCTGATCTGGGGACGGCTGGGCGTAACGCTGCCGCTCTCGGTGCTGGCCATGGTCATTTCCATCGTGGTCGGGCTCCCGTTGGGCATTCTGGCGGCGCGGCGGCGGGGCAAGCTGCTGGACACGGCCATCATGGTCACGGCGCAGACCGGCGTGGCCATTCCCAATTTCTGGTTCGGCATGCTGCTGACGCTGGTCTTCGCCGTCGGCCTGCGCTGGTTGCCGCCGGGCGGCTTCACGCCGTGGAACGAGGATGGCTGGGCATCGCTACGCGGGCTGATCCTGCCCAGCCTGGCGCTGGCGCTGCCACAGGCGTCGATCCTGGCGCGGGTGATGCGCACGGCCTTGGTGGATGTGACGGGGCAGGACTATATCCGCACCGCGCGGGCCAAGGGCCTGACAATGGGCGAGGCCGTGTGGCGGCATGGCGTGCGCAATGCACTGCTGCCTGTGCTGACCATCCTCGGGCTGCAATTCGCCTATCTCGTCGCCGGCACGATCATCGTCGAGAACGTGTTCTACCTGCCGGGGCTGGGACGGCTGATCTTCACCGCCATTTCCGAGCGCGACCTGATCCTGGTGCGGGGCGCGACCATCATCCTCATCGTGGCGGTCACGGCGACGATGCTGCTGACCGACATTACCTATGCACTGGTCGATCCGCGCCTGCGGGAAAGGAGCACGCCGTGAAGCGCCTGCTCAGCCATCCCAGCCTGGTCATCGGGCTCAGCGCTACGCTGGTCTTCCTCGTGGTCGGCATCGTATCGCTGATCTGGACGCCCTACCCCATCGAACAGATCGACATACCGCGCCGGTTCCTGGCACCGAGCGCGGCCCACTGGCTAGGCACCGACAATCTGGGGCGGGACATGATGAGCCTCGTCATGGCCGGCACCTGGACGAGTTTCCTCGTGGCGGCGGTTGCGGTGGCCATCGGTGTCGGCGTCGGCGTGCCGCTGGGGCTGGCCGCGGCGGCGTGGGGCGGGCCGGTGGAGTGGCTGGTGCTGCGGCTCACCGATTTCGTCTTCGCCTTCCCGGCTGTCATCGTCGCCATTCTCATCACGACCTTGCTCGGTCCAAGCGCAATCAACGCGATCGTGGCCATCGGCGTCTTCAACATTCCGGTATTTGCCCGGGTGGCGCGGGGCGGGGCACTCGGCGTCGCGACGCTCGATTTCGTGGCGGCGGGGCGGCTGGCTGGGCTGGGCAATGCGCTGATCGCCTGGCGGCACCTGCTGCCCAATATCATGAGCCTCATCATCGTGCAGGGCACCATCCAGATGTCGCTGGGCATCCTGGCCGAAGCGGGCCTGTCCTATATCGGACTGGGCACGCAGCCGCCGGAAACCAGCCTGGGGCTGATGCTGCGCGACGCACAGGGCGTGTTCCTGATCCATCCCTGGCTGACGCTGGTGCCGGGAATTTCCATCGTGCTCATCGTCATTGCGCTCAACATTGCCGGCGACGGGCTGCGCGACGCCATCGATCCACGGCTGCGGCAGGGAAATCCCAATGTCCTTGCTTGAGGTTTCCGGCCTTTCCGTGCGCTTCGGAGACACCGAAGTGGTCAGTGATGTGAGCTTCTCGCTGCAGCGCGGCGAGCGCTTCGGTATTATCGGGGAAAGCGGCTCGGGCAAGACGCTGACCGCGCTGGCCGTCACCGGGCTGCTGCCGGAAGGCGCTGTCATGACAGGCAGCATCAGCCTCGATGGCGCGCCCCTGCCCCAGCAGGAACGCGCCATGGCGCGGCTGCGCGGCAAGCGGGTCGGCATGGTGTTCCAGGAGCCGATGACAGCACTCAATCCCTTGATGCGGGTCAACGACCAGATCGAAGAGAGCATCCGCCTCAACGAAACGCATGGCGCGACGCAGATCGAGGTGCCCTACCTGCTCAAGGAAGTGGGGCTGGAACTCAAGCATGGCGACCGCTTTCCGCACCAGCTTTCGGGTGGGCAGCGCCAGCGCGTGATGATCGCCATGGCGCTGGCCAGCCGGCCGGACATCTTGATCGCGGACGAGCCGACCTCGGCGCTCGACCTCATCACCCAGCGCAAGGTGCTCGACCTGATCGCCGATATCTGCGCGCGGCGGCAGATGGCTTTGCTGTTCATCAGCCACGACCTCAAGGCGGTGGGGGCTTTGTGCAACCGGGTCGCCGTGATGCATCGCGGCCGGCTGGTGGAAACCGGCAGGGCGGCGACCACGTTCTCGGCGCCCCAGCAGGCCTATACGCAGAAACTGGTGGCCGCCTCGCGCTTCGATGTGCGGCCGCTGTCGCGTCCACCGATCGGCAATACGCTGCTGGAGGTGAATGGCGTGACGCGGGACTACCGGCAGGGCGGAATGCTGTTCTGGGCCGACAAGCCGCTGCGGGCAGTGAACGAGGTCAGCTTTTCCATCGCCAGCGCCGAATGCCTGGCGCTGGTCGGCCCGTCGGGCTGCGGCAAGACCACCCTGGCCAAGATCATCGTCGGGCTGGACAAGGCCACTTCCGGTACTGTGCGACTGGCGGGCACGGAATATCGCGGCTCCGACCTGCCCAAGGCGCTGCGGCGCGATGTCTCGCTAGTGTTCCAGGACCCGTTCGGCAGCTTCAATCCGCGGCTGAGCATCGCCGATTCCGTGGCGGAACCGCTGCGGCTGGAGCCAGGCCTGAGCCAGGAGACGATACAGGCGCGGCTGGTGGAGGCGGTTGAGGCCGTGGGGCTCGATGCCGGCATGCTGACGCGCTACCCGCATGAATTTTCCGGCGGGCAGCGGCAGCGGCTGGCCATTGCCCGGGCGCTGGTGACGCGGCCCAAGCTGGTAGTGCTGGACGAGCCGGTTTCGGCGCTGGACGTTTCGGTGCGCGGCGAGGTGCTGGCCTTGCTGGCGCGGCTGCAGGCCGATTTCGGGCTGACCTACCTGATCATCAGCCACGATCTCGACATGGTGCGGGCCATGGCCGACCGCGTGCTGGTGATGGATGCCGGCCGGATTGTCGAAGAGGGCAAGCCGGAGCAGATCTTTGCCGAACCGCAGCACCGGCTGACGCGAGATCTGATGGCGGCAAGACTGCCGGATGTGGGCATCGTTGCTTCAACCACCCCGGATCGTCACCCTCGGGCTTGACCCGAGGGCCCTAAACTTACCAACGCTCCGCAAGTACAGAGCCCTCGGGTCAAGCCCGAGGGTGACGCGCGGTGGGTGGGGACCAATCGAGACCCCATACCGACGTGCTAAAGCAGGCCTACATAGCTCCCAAACGGCTCCAGATCGAGCTCGCCATCGATGGGGGCAGCGGTGACGCCGGGACAGCCGGCATCGTGGGGGAGCAGCTCAGCCGGCAGCTTATATTCGGCGGCGCTTTCGCCCATATTGAAGACGCAGAGCAGGCGCTGGGTGCCGTCGTCGCGGATGAAGGCGAGGATATTGGCCGGCGTATCGAGCAGGCGGATACTCCCCTTGGCCAGAGCCGGGTGGGCGCGGCGGAAAGCCAGCATGGAACGGTAGAATTCGAGCACCGAACCATCGACATTGTCCTGGGTGTCGACGGCATGGGTCAGGTGTTCGGCCGGCACCGGCAGCCAGGTGCGGTTGGCGGTGGAGAAGGCGCCGTTGGTAGCGTGGGATTGCCAGACCATGGGCGTGCGGCAGCCGTCGCGACCCTTGAATTCGGGCCAGAATTCGATGCCGTAGGGATCGACCAGGTCGGAGAAGGACAATTCGGCTTCCTTGAGGCCGAGTTCCTCGCCCTGATAGAGGCAGACCGAGCCGCGCATGCAGAGGATCAGCGTGGCGGCCAGGCGCGTGAAGGCCGCTTCCTGCCCGTGGACCGCCCAGCGGCTGACATGGCGCACCACGTCGTGGTTGGAAAAGCCAGGCAAATCCAGCCGTCGGGCGCCTCGGATTCGGTGGCGGCGATGGATTTGCGGAAATGCTCGGCCGAAAATTCGCCGCCGAGATAATCGAACGTATAGGCCATGTGCAGGTGGTCGTCGCCCGACGTGTATTGGGCCATGATTTCGAGCTGGTGCTGGCTGTCACCGATCTCGCCGACCGTGGTGCGGCCGGGATATTCGTCCATCAGGGCGCGCAGGCGCTTGAGGAAGGCGAGGTTTTCCGGGCGCGACTTGTCGTAGATATGCTCCTGGAAATTATAGGGGTTCACGGCCGGGGCGGTCGACGCATTGAAGTCGTCGGGGCGTACCACCGGGTTGTTCTCGAAGCCCAGCGAGCAGAAGTAGAAGTTGACGGTATCGAGCCGGAAGCCATCGACGCCGCGCTCCAGCCAGAAGCGCATTTCGGCCAGCAGCGCATCCTGCACTTCGGTGCTGTGGAAGTTGAGGTCGGGCTGGGAGACCAGGAAATTGTGCTGGTAATATTGCATGCGCCTGGAGTCCCACTGCCAGGCGGAGCCGCCGAAGATGGAGAGCCAGTTATTGGGCGGGGTGCCGTCGGGCTTGGGGTCGGCCCAGACATACCAGTCGGATTTGGGATTGGTGCGCGACTGCCGGCTTTCCGAGAACCAGGCATGCTTGTCGGATGAATGGGAAATCACCTGGTCGATGATGACCTTGAGGCCCAGCGAATGGGCCTTGCGCACCAGATTGTCGAAATCCTCCAGCGTGCCGAAGCTGGGATCGATGTCGCGATAATTGGAGACGTCGTAGCCGAAATCCTTCATCGGCGAGGTGAAGACCGGCGACAGCCAGATGGCGTCCACACCCAGATCGGCGACGTAGTCCAGCCGGCTGGTGATGCCGACCAGATCGCCGACGCCATCGCCGTTCTGGTCCTGGAAGGAGCGCGGATAGATCTGGTAGATCACCGCGCCGCGCCACCAGTCCTTGTCCACCGTGGTTTCGTCCGGCGTCTTGGCTTCGGTCATCAGCGACGTGGCGGTCATGGTTGGCTCCCGTGAAGTGGGAGCCAGTTAACCCGGCGGTCGGGAGCGAGGCAAGGCGGCTTCAACGCGTGTTGTGCAGCATGCCCTGGAAGGCGCGATAGCTGGATTTGGGCGTGCGCTGCTGGGTCTCGTAATCGACATGCACGATGCCGAAGCGCTTGTTGTAACCCTCGGCCCATTCGTAATTGTCGAGCAGCGACCAGGCGAAATAGCCGCGCACATCGGCGCCCTGCTGCCGGGCAGTCAGCACGGCCTTGAGGTGATCCTCGTAATATTTGACGCGGCGCGGATCGTCGTCGCCCTCGACCTCGGCCATGCCGTTCTCGGTCACGTAGAGGGGGAGCTTGGTATAGTCGTTGGAGACGCGGACCAGCAGGTCGCTGAGCCCCTTGGGGTATATTTCCCAGCCGATATCGGTGCGTTCCAGATCGCCCTTGACCTGCTCGATCGGGTTGCCGCCCGGCTCGCCCGCCTTGTAGAGGCCGCGCGTATAGTAGTTGATGCCCAGCCAGTCGATGGGGCGCGAGACGACGGCCATGTCGTTCTGGTAACCCCTGGGCAGGTTGTCGCCGAGCCAGGCCGTGACCTCCTCGGGATATTGCCCCTTGAGCACGCCGTCGAGATACCAGCGGTTGAACAGGGCGTCGCCCATATTCATGGCGGCGATATCTTCCGGCTTGTCGCTGGCGGCTTCGGATTTTTCGAGGTTCAGCACAATGCCGAGATTCTTCGCGCCGTTGGCGCGCAGCGCATCGATGGCCGCGCCATGGGCGAAGAGCACGTGATGCATGGCGCGGGCGGCGGCGCGGATATCGCGATAACCGGGGGCGTGAATGCCGAGGAAATGGCTGAGGAAGGCAACGCACCAGGGCTCGTTGATGGTCGCCGTGGCTTCGAGGCGATCACCGAATTTCTGCGCGACCAAAGCCGCGTAGTCGGCGAACCAGCCTGCGATGTCGCGGTTCATCCAGCCGCCCTTGTCCTGCAGGGGCGAAGGCAGGTCCCAGTGATAGAGGGTGGCGTAAGGCTTGATGCCACGCTGCAGCATGCCGTCGATCAGGCGATCGTAGAAATCGATGCCGGCCTGATTGATCGCGCCCGTGCCCTCGGGGATGAGGCGCGGCCAGGCGAAGGAAAAGCGATAGCCGTCAAAGCCGCCATCGCGGATCAGGTCGAGGTCATCAGGCCAGAGTTCGT
Organism: Devosia ginsengisoli; assembly: GCF_024707105.1. Lineage (GTDB taxonomy): Bacteria > Pseudomonadota > Alphaproteobacteria > Rhizobiales > Devosiaceae > Devosia > Devosia ginsengisoli_A. Next base: position 112,477 of record NZ_JANQAJ010000002.1, read on the forward strand.
AGTGATTGCAGGCCTCGCGGCCGGTATCGCCGTTATGCACATTGCCCGGCGTGGCCGAGAACGTGTCCCAGATGGAGGAGCCGCGACCATCCTGCTGGCCGCCTTCGATCTGGTAGGCCGCCGTGGCGACGCCAAACGTGAAACCCGGACCGAAGTCCTTGCGGTCGATTGAGAACATGAAGGCTCCTCTGGCCGGCCATTCGCCGTGATTGGGTTCAGCCGAATAGCCGATGCAGAGGATTTATGCAATCGATTGCAGGGGGGGGGTGCCTAGGATCGCAGTCGAGGTGTGGTTTCGAGAATTCGCCGGGCAATTGCCCGGTAGGCTGCCGCCTCTGCTCCATCGGGCGTGGCGGCGACCGGAGGCTGGCCGGCGTCGGAGCCTTCGCGGATGG
>NZ_JANQAJ010000010.1 GCF_024707105.1 Devosia ginsengisoli
TGGCCGACGAAGGTGGCGACGAAACGGGTGGCGGGCTGGTTGTAGATTTCATGCGGCGCGCCGAGCTGTTCGATATTGCCGGCATTCATCACCACGATGCGATCGGAGATGGAGAGGGCCTCTTCCTGATCGTGGGTGACGAAGACGGTGGTGATGCCGAGGTCGAGCTGGATGGCGCGGATTTCCTCGCGGAGGGAGACGCGAATCTTGGCGTCGAGGGCGGAGAGGGGTTCATCGAGCAGCAGCATGCGGGGGCGGGGGGCGATGGCACGGGCCAGGGCGACGCGCTGCTGCTGGCCGCCACTCAGTTCATAGGGGTAGCGCTTCTCGAAGCCGGGTAGGCCGATGAGCTTGAGCATCTCGTCGGTCCGAGCGCGGCGCTCCTCGGTCGGCATGCCCGCAATCTTGAGGCCGAAGGCGATATTGTCGCCGACATTGAGATTGGGGAACAGGGCATAGGCCTGGAACACCATGCCGAGCTGGCGCTGGTTGGGCTTGAGATGGGTGATGTCCTGGCCATCGACCTCGATGCTGCCGGATGTGGGTTTTTCGAAGCCGGCGATCATGCGGAGGATGGTGGTCTTGCCGCAGCCGGAGGGGCCGAGCAGGGAAATGAACTCGCCCTTGTCGAAGGAAAAGCTCACACCCTTGACCACGGTGGTCTGGCCGAAGGTCTTGGTGAGGTTCTGGACGTCGAGGAATGCCATGGTCAATCGGCCTCAGTCAGTTCTGGCGGAGGTGCGGGGGGCGAAGCGGCTGAGCACGTTGATCATGCCCATGGCGCCCCAGGTGATGATGAAGGAGATGATGGCGAGCGCCGCCGGCTCATAGGCGCGGTTGGTGCCGATGCCGACGAGATAGGGGCCGAAGGCCGGGCGGTTGAGCAGGCTGGCTATGGTGAACTCGCCGATGACGATGGCGAAGGTCAAAAAGGCGCCGGAGAGAATGGCGACGAGGATGTTGGGCAGGATGATGCGGGAGATGATCTGGGCCTGATTGGCCCCCATGATCTGGGCGGCCTCGGTGAGGGTGGCGATATCGATGGTGCGCATGCCGTTGTCGACGGCGCGATACATGTAGGGGAGGGCCAGGGTCACGTAGGCGCCGGTGAGGAGAATGTCGGTGCCGAGCGCGCTGCCGGTGAAGGGGATGATCGAAGAGGAATTGTAGAGGCGGATATAGCCATAGACCAGCACCAGCGCCGGGATGACCAGCGGCAGCAGTGTGATGAATTCCATGAAGGGGCGCAGCCAGGGCATGCGCAGGCGGACGAAATAGACCGCCGGAACGACCACGAGCACGCCGACGACGATGGTGAACAGGCCGATGATGACGGAATAGCCGAAGCTGGACGCGAAATAGGGATCAGCAAAGACCGAGGCATAGGCATCGAAGCTGTATTCGCCGCGGCGCATGCGCAGGGAGAATTCGAAAGTGGCGAGCAGCGGCACGATGAAATAGGCGGCGCCGAGGATGAAGGTGAGCCAGGCCCAGAAGCGGTTGGTCTTCATTTCATCCACCTCTCGGCGCGGGCGGCGACGACCAGATAGATGACATTGGCCAGCGAGGTGATGACGATCATGCCCAGGGCCAGGGCGGCGCCGAGGCCAGGATTCTGCAGGGCATCGCCACGGATCTGGTTGTAGAGCAGGACCGTCACGATGTTGAGGTTGGAGCCCGTGAGGGCCCAGGCGGTGGCGATGGCGCCGAAGGCATTGGCGAAAAGCAGGCTGAGCGTGCCGAGGACTGATGGCCAGAGGATGGGGAAGCCGACATAGCGCCAGAATTGCCACTGGCTGGCGCCGAGCATCTGAGCGGCTTCGTTCCACTCCTTCTTGAGGCCGTCCACTGCCGGGGCGATGGTCAGCATCATCAGCGGAATCTGGAAATACAGATAGGTAAGGGTGAGGCCCCAGAAACTCAGCAGGTTGAAGCCCGAGCGGTAGATGTCGAGGCCGAAGACGGTGCGCAGGATGATGGTGACGAGACCCAGGCGTCCGAGCGTGGCGATGAAGGCGAAGGCCAGCGGCACGCCGGCGAAATTACTGGCGACGCCGGAAAAGGTCATGACGGCGGAGCGCAGGGGCGCGGGCAGGCGGCCCCTGATGATGGCGAGCACGATGGCGAGGCCGATCAGTGCGCCGAAGAAGGCCGAAGCACCGGAAATGCGGATGGAAATCCAGTAGGCGGCGAGAATCTGGTCGGTGAAGAGGCCGAAGATGTTGTCGAAGGTGAAATTGCCCGCGCGGTCGGTAAAGGCGGCGCCGATAATGCCGAGCGTGGGCAGGAAGAGGAACATCACCGCGAAGATGATGAAGGGGGCGACGGCAAGGGCGTCCCAGGGGATGCGGCGGGGTGATGCAGTGTCGGTCATGGTGACGTGGGATACCCCCTCCTAGCCTCCCCCTGACAGGGGGAGGAACAGATCGCGTGTTGGGCACTCGCTTGCCCAGAGCAACTGCGCGGTTCCTCCCCCTGTCAGGGGGAGGTTAGGAGAGGGGTATAGCCGCGCACATGGAGCGTGCGGAACCATACCCCCACCCTGCTCGATTTAACGGACTTAGCAAACGCTAAGTCCTATCTCGCTTCCCTCCCCACAAGGGGGAGAGTGGGCTCCGGTGGGTGGGCTATGCCCTTACTGCACGCTGGCGCCGACCGTGGTGTCCCAGCCGGTGGTGATGGTGGTCTTGTTGGCGTTCTGCTCTTCGATGCTCGGGAACACGGCCTTGGCGTAGTTCTCGGCGGCGGGGAGCTTGGCCATCAGGTCATCGGGCAGCACGCCGGCATCGGCCATGGCGCTGAAGCGGATGGGGTGGCAATAGCCGGCGAGCCAGCCGAGCTGGCCTTCGTCGGAATAGAGATATTCCATCCACAGCTTGGCAGCGTTGGGGTGTGGCGCATGGGCCGAGATGGCCTGGACATAGACGCCGGCCACGACGCCATCGGACGGCACGACGACGTCGATCGGCGGGTTGCCGTTGAGGTTGTCGCGGGCGGCCAGCAGGTTGTAGTCCCAGTTGATGGCGATGGGCGTGGTGCCCTGGGCAATGGCGGCGGCTTCGGCGTCGACGGGGACGAAATTGCCCTTGTCGTTGAGGGCCTTGAAATATTCGAGGCCCGCCTGGGCGGCGGCATCCTGCGCGGCGCCGGTGGAGAGGCCGGCGGCGAAGACCGACATGATGGCATTGTTGGCGGTGCGCGGATCACCGGCCAGGGCCACCGAATTGGCGAATTCGTCCTTGTTCAGATCGGCCCAGGAGGCCGGGTTGTCGCCCGTGATGATGTCCTTGTTGATGCCGAAGGCGAGCACGCCGTAATAGTCGCCATACCAGAAGCCGTCGGCATCCTTGGCGTCGTCGGGGATTTCGTCCCAGGTGGAGACCTTGTAGGCCTGCAGCAGGCCTTCATCCTTGGCCTGCGGGCCGAAGGCGAGGCCAATATCGAGCACGTCGGGGGCCTGCGGGCCGGTATTGCCGATATTGGCGCGGACGGCTTCGAGCTCGTCGGCGGAGCCGGCATCGGGGTTCAGTTCATTGACGGTGATGCCCGGATACTTGGCCTTGAAGCTCTCGATCACGCCACCGTAATTGCACCAGGAGTGGGGCAGGGCGATGGTGGTGAGCTGGCCTTCGGCCTTGGCGGCTTCATAAAGCGCGTCGAGATCGGCCTGGGCGAAGACGGGTGCAGAAACGGCGAGCACGGCAAGCATCGAGACGGATGCGCCGAGGGTCTTCTTGATGGACATGTTCAGTCTCCCTGAAAAGTCGTTCGTGAGCGCCCGTCTGGGGGCGATCCGGCGAACTTAGGAGGCAAGTAGTGTGGTGGTGTGACAGCGCGATGACGGCGGGCCGGCCGGCGCATGACGGCCGGGAATGCCCGCTGTTCAACCGTTTGCGCGCCATCCTCCGCCCAAGCCGCATCCTCCCAGTTGCGGATATGACAGTGCCCCTTTGTGACAGTTTAGTCCAGATGGTCAAAAATTGGAGGATGTCTCAGTCTGCTCACCCTCCCACAAGGAGCAGGGTGAGTCCGGTGGAACGGGTGAAAAGAGTGCCACAGGCACGGAGCCCCCCTTCTCCCCTTGTGGGAGAAGGTGCCCGAAGGGCGGATGAGGGGGCGCCGATGCATCCACTCGCTTTGAAGCAGGGGATAGCGCAGGACCCCTCACCCGCAATTTCCTCTGAACGAGGAAATTGCACCCTCTCCCACAAGGGGCGAGGGGTGGCTCCACTCTTGAGGCCCCTTCGTGCCATTCGACGAGAAGTACTTTAGACCCTTTCCAAACTATTGAATTCCATTTGATTTTCTAACTTGAGAGGCGTAGTCCGGTTTTGAAAAATCATCCTGGAGGGTCGGCCATGATCTCGCTCGGCAGGCGCACATTGCGCAATTTCGTCATTGCTCTCACCCTGTCGGTGGCGCCGGTCGCCGCCTATGCGCAGGCGCCCGCTGAGGCCGATGTGCTGGCGACTTATGCCGATATCGCGCTGGCCGGCTATGAGGATGCGCTGGCGACGGCGAAACTGCTGGATGCGGCGGTGGATGCACTGATCGCCGATCCGAGCGAAACGACGTTGCAGGCGGCCAAGGATGCCTGGAAGGCGGCGCGCATTCCCTATCAGCAGACCGAGGCTTTCCGCTTCGGCAACCCGATCGTCGACGAATGGGAAGGGCGGGTGAATGCCTGGCCGCTGGATGAAGGGCTGATCGACTATGTCGATGCCAGCTATGGCAGCGAGAGCGACAGCAATGCGCTCTACGTGGCCAATGTCATCGCCAATCCGAAGATCGTCATCGACGGGGTGGAGCTGGATGCGACGGAGATCACCCCTGCGCTGCTGCAGGACAGCCTGCAGGAAGCGGCGGGGGTCGAGTCCAATGTGGCGACGGGCTACCACGCCGTGGAATTCCTGCTCTGGGGACAGGATCTGAACGGGACCGGGCCGGGCGCCGGGGCGCGCGAATTTACCGATTATTCGACGGCCGAGCATGCCGATCGCCGGGCGGCCTATCTGAAGGCAGCGTCATCGCTGCTGGTGAGCGATCTCGAAGAGATGGTGGGCAACTGGACGGCTGACGGCGCGGCGCGGGCAGCGCTGCCGACGCTGGGGATTTCGGCCATTCTCACCGGTATGGGTTCGCTGAGCTTTGGTGAAGTGGCGGGCGAGCGGATGAAGCTGGGCCTGTTGCTGCACGATCCGGAGGAGGAGCATGACTGCTTCTCCGACAATACGCATGTGTCGCACCTCAACGATGCCGTGGGCGTGCAGAATGTCTATCTCGGCAAATATGTGCGGGTGGATGGTTCGGTGGTCGAGGGACCGTCGCTGTCCGACGTGATCGCGGCCAAGGATGTTGATCTCGATACCGAGATCAAGGGGCTGCTGGACGACACGATCGCCAAGATGCATGTGATGGCGGAGCGGGCCGAGGCCGGCGAGGCTTATGACCAGCAGATCGGCGAGGGCAATGAAGAAGGCAATGCCGTGGTACAGGCGGCGATCGACGGGCTGATCGCGCAGACGCGGGGCATCGAACGGGCCGTGGCGCTGCTGGAGCTGGATAATGTGACGATCGAGGACAGTGACTCGCTCAGCAATCCGGATGCGGTGTTCCAGTAGGGTTTTAGGGGGATACCCCCTCCTGGCCTCCCCCTGATAGGGGGAGGAACAGATCGAGCTTGTGGCACTATATTGCCACGAGCACTGCGCGGCTCCTCCCCCTGTCAGGGGGAGGTTGGGAGGGGGTATCCTCCGCAAGAATGGATTTCTGTTTTCGCCGGAATGACGTCGTGGATTGATCATGCAACTCCGCCTCACCCTTATCCTTGTCGCGCTGCTGGCCGGCGGGCTGGCTGTTGCGCAGGATGGGGCAGTGCGCGGTGACCTGACGGCGGAGGATCTGGCGCGGGTGCGCGCGGTGACCGCGCCGACGACTGATTTTTCGCGGGCGGAGAATTTCGAGGGCAAGCCGGCGGGGGCGGGGACGACGACATTTGCCGCCAATGCCGACTCGTTCAGCCATTTCCTCGATAATCTGAGCTTCGAGCAGGAAGAGCAGTTCAAGCTCGGCAATGCGCTGTTCCGCAAGATCTGGGTGAGTTCGCCGAGCTCGACGCAGGCGTCGGATGGGCTGGGGCCGCTGTTCAATGCGCGGGGCTGCCAGAGCTGCCATATCAAGGATGGGCGCGGGCATCCGCCCTTCGAGGGGCAGGCGGAGAATGTGTCGATGTTCCTGCGGCTGTCGGTGCCCGGCGGGGCGGGTGACCCGGTCTATGGCACGCAATTGCAGGATTTCGCCGTGCCTGGGCTGATGGCCGAGGGGCGGATGGTGATCGACTATGTCGAAGTGCCGGTGACGCTGGATGATGGCACGGTGGTGAGCCTGCGCCAGCCGAGCTATGCGGTGGCTGACCTCAGTTACGGGCCGCTGGCCGAGGATGTGATGCTGTCGCCGCGAGTGGCCAATCCGATGATCGGGCTGGGGCTGGTGGAGCAGATACCGGCCGAGGACATATTGGCGCTGGCCGATCCTGACGATGCCGATGGTGACGGGATTTCGGGGCGGGCGAACTGGGTGGTTGCGCCGGAAACCGGGACGGAAATGCTGGGGCGGTTCGGCTGGAAGGCGGGGATGGCAAGCGTGCGCAGCCAGTCGGCTTCGGCCTTTGCCGGCGATATCGGGATTTCGACGCCGCTGGTGAATCGGCCGTTTGGGGATTGCACCGAGGGGCAGGCGGCATGCCTGGCAATGCCGACCGGGGAGCAGGAGCGGCTGGGCGTGTCGGAGGCGCCGGACCCGGTGCTGGACCTGGTGACGTTCTATGCGCAGACGCTGGGTGTGCCGGAGCGGCGGGATGTGGATGAGCCGGCGGTGTTGCGGGGCAAGGCGGCCTTTTACGGGGCGGGTTGCGCGAGCTGCCACACGCCGAAATTCGTCACCAGCCGCAATGCGGAGAATCCGGCTCATCGCTTCCAACTGATCTGGCCCTATGCGGATTTCCTGCTGCATGACATGGGCGAGGGGCTGGCCGATCACCGGCCGGAAGAGCAGGCGGATGGCTTTGAATGGCGCACGCCGCCGCTCTGGGGCATCGGGCTGACCGAGACTGTATCGGGGCACACATTTTTCCTGCATGATGGGCGGGCCCGCAATCTCGTCGAGGCCATTCTTTGGCATGGCGGGGAAGCGCAGGCCGCGCGCGACGCGTTCGCGGCGATGTCCCAAACCACGCGCGACGATCTCGTCGCCTTTCTGGAATCGCTGTGATGCGGATTGTGCTTGTTGCTTTGACGCTGCTGCTGGCCGCTCCGGTCATGGCGCAGACCACCACGCCGGGACAGGTGTTGCAGGCGGCGGTGAGCCAGGCGATCCGGCCGGGCGTGCTGGAATTCACCAGCCGGGCGAGCGGGCTATCCATTGCCATGAATGCGCTGTGCCGGGCGCCGTCGGAGGGGACGCTGGCTCTCGTCAAGGGGCAGTTCCGGCAGGCGGCCCTGGCCTATGGGCGGGTGGAATTCCTGCGCATCGGGCCGCTGATGGAGGATAACAGGGCCGACCGCCTGCTGTTCTGGCCGGACCGGCGCGGCATCGGGCTGCGGCAGGTACAGGCCATCCTGGCCGAAGAGGATGCGAGCGCCACGGCGCTGGACACTTTGCGCGCCAAGAGTGTGGCGGTGCAGGGGTTCGGGGCGCTGGAATTCGTGCTCTATGGCACGGGGGCGGAGGTGCTGCCGGCGCCGGAGGGGGCGTTCCGCTGTGCCTATGGGCGGGCGGTGGCCGCCAATATCGCCGGAATTGCCAGGGAGTTGGCCAATGGCTGGTTCGCGCCATCAGGCATTGCCGACCATCTGACGGCGCCGCGGGCGGACTATGCCGATTATCGCACCGGAACCGAGGCTCTGGAGGCGCTGGTGGGGCTGGTGTCGCATGGCATGGAAGCGGTGCGCGACACGCGGATAAACCCGTTCCTGCCGACGGAAGAAAGGGCGGCGCGGCCGAAGGAGGCATTGTTCTGGCGCTCGGAACTGAGCTTCGAGATGATCGGCGCCAATATGGAGGGCATGCAGCGGCTGCTGGACCAGTCCGGCATTGCCGGCGCGGTGGATGCCGACCATAGCGGGCTGGGCGCTTCGATCGATTTCGAATTCCGCAATGCAGCGCGGGCCCTGGCGTTGGTGACGCCGCCGATGGAGCAGGCGCTGGCGGACGAGAAGCAGGTCAATGCGCTGAACTATCTGGTGATTGTGACCGGTTCGCTGCAGGCGATGGTCGGGGAGCAATTGTCGGCGGCCCTGGGGCTGTCGGTGGGCTTTTCTTCGCTGGACGGAGATTGACCATGTGGCAGCGGCGCGCATTCCTCAAGGCGGCCGGTGCAGGGTTTGCGGCGAGCCTGTTGCCGCGACAGGTGCTGGCGCTGGAGCGGAACGAGCTGGTGTTTGCCAGCGCGGTGCAGACGGCCAGCGGCGGCTATGGCGCGGTATTGCTGGGGGAGCGGGGGGACCTGATCGCCAGCATCGACCTGCCGGACCGGGGGCATGACATCACCATCAGCCGCGAGGCCGGGCGGGGCGTGGTGTTTGCGCGCCAGCCAGGGACATTCGCGCTGGTGTTCGACCCTGACGGACGCGAGGCGCCTGTGACGCTGACCAGCGTTGCGGGGCGGCATTTCTATGGGCATGGCGTGTTCTCGCCGGATGGCAGGTTGCTCTATGCCACCGAGAGCGATTTCGAGGCGGCGCAGGGCGTCATCGGCATTTATGACGCGACGGATGGCTATAAGCGGGTGGGGGAATTTCCCACCTATGGCACCGGCCCGCATGAAATGCTGCTGATGCCTGATGGCGTGACCTTCGTGGTCGCCAATGGCGGGATCGAGACGCATCCCGATTTCGGGCGTGCCGAGCTCAATATCGAAACCATGGACCCTTCGGTGGTGTTCGTGGATCGGCGCGACGGGCGGTTGGTGGGGCAATTGCGGCTGGAAGCGGGGCTACACCAGCTCTCCATCCGGCACATGGCGATCGACGGGCGCGGACGGGTGTGGTTCGGCTGCCAGTACAAGGGCGCGCCAAGCGACAGCCCGCAACTGGTGGGCTATGCGACCATGGATGGCGCGATCGAGCTGGTGGAACTGCCGGCTGGTACGCTGGCCGACCTGCGCAATTATGTGGGTTCGGTGGCGGCCTCGGGTGATGGGGGCATGGTAGCAGTGTCATCGCCGGAGGGCGACCTGCTGGTGGCCATCGATACTGAGGGGAAGCGGCCGGTGCTGGTCGACACGTTGCGCAATGGCTGCGGGCTGGCGGCCGACGATGCCGGGTTCGTGGCGACCAGTGGCAATGGCGAAATGGTCGGTATTGCCGGGGCCGAACGGGAGGCGCGCAAGTTCGACTTCCTGTTCGACAATCATATGCTGCGGGTGGGGTAGGCGGCTGCCTTCGGCATGTCCGGGGTGGCGAGTGCCCCCTGACTGCCACCAAAAATCCAAGTTCATGTCGAACCGGCAGGGGTTCGTTCGTCGTGTTTGCGAGGGTCAATGATTGACCAGCGAATGCGACGCGCGTCGCCGCCAGGGAGACACAGGATGCGCAGAAGAACTTTGCTCGCCGCAGCCGCTGCAACGCTTGCAGCGCCGGCCATGGCCCAGGCCGAAACCGGCAGTCAGGACAATACCGCCCCGACTACGCCGCAGACCGGCTATGTCGAGGTGAATGGCCTCAGCATGTATTACGAGCGCCATGGCAGCGGCGGCGTGCCGCTGGGGCTCCTGCATGGGGCGTTTGCCTCGATCCACAATTCGTTCGGCCCGCTGCTGCCGGCGCTGAGCGCTGGGCGCGAAGTCATCGGCTTTGATCTGCAGGCGCATGGCCGCACGGCCGATATCGAGCGGCCGCTACGGCTGGAAAGCCTCGCCGATGACGTGGTGGCAGCAATGGATGCGTTCGGCATCGAGCAGATCGACCTGCTGGGCTATTCGACCGGAGCGGCGATAGCGCTGCTGATCGCCGTGCAGCACCCCGAGCGCGTGCGCAAGCTGATACCGATGTCGGCCACATATCGGCTGGACGGGGTGCGGGCCGGGCTGATGGATGGCATGGGCGAAATGCAGCCTGCGATGCTGTATGGCACGCCATGGCATAGCGAATATCTGGCACTCAACCCCAGGCCGGATTTCGACGCGATGTTCTGGAAGAAGGCCGAGATGGACAAGAATATCAAGGACCTGAGCGATGAGCAGGTACAGGGGCTGACCCAGCCGGTGCTGATCATTGCTGGGGATTCGGACCTGCCGGCGCTCGACCACCTGGCGCGGTTCTTCCGCCCGGTGGGCGGGGACGTGTTTGGCGATACGCCGGCCGGCTTGCCGCGCTCTCAACTGGCGATCCTGCCGGGCGCCTCGCATATCACGACACCATACCAGGCCGAGGTGCTCGGGGTGATGGTCCCGGCCTTCCTGGACAAGGAAGCGGCACCGGCGGCTTGATTGCGGCGAAGCGGGGACCTTCGTTTTTCTCCATTGCAAACAGGGATTCCCGCTTTCGCGGGAGTGACATCGGGGTGCGGGGAGGCTGGTTTTCTCATGGCTTGACTCTGGTAGACAGATCTGTATGTTATATAGACAGACCTGTCTACCTAGAGGAGAAGATCATGCAGGTGAATGACACGACTGAAATCATGCGCCGCTATAATCAGGCGTTTCTCGAACATGATCCCGCGATCCTCGAAGAGGTGATCGGGCCGGATTGCGTGATGGAGTCGATCCAGCCGGCGCCCGATGGCACGCGATATGAAGGCCATGACGCGTGCCTCGCCTTCTGGGCGGCGATCATCGCGGACCCCGTGGCCTATTTCGATGTCGAGGACACGATGGTGGCGGGGGACCGTGCCGTGATCCGCTGGCGGTTCAATTTCGGCGATGGTGGCTCGGTGCGCGGGGTCAACCTGATGCGGGTTCGCGACGGCAGGATCGTCGAAGCACTGGGCTATGCGAAATCACCGGGCCAGGCGGCGCCGCTGCCTGATGTGGCCACGTCATAGGAGGAGACCATGATCATCATTGCGGGCTACTCACGCTACAAGGACGCTATCGAGCGCGACGCGGCGGTGGCGGCGTTTGCGGACATGGTGGGAAGGGCACGGCAGGCCGATGGCTGCATCGACATGGCGATCAGCGCCGACGCACTCGATCCGGAACGCTCTAACATTCTCGAATGCTGGCGCGATGAGCCGGCATGGAAGGCCTGGCGCAAGATAGCCAAAGCGCCGGGACTGAAGGTGCGAGCCACGGAAAACCAGGTGAATCTCTACCGGAGCGACGGGGCCGAGAGGCTGTGAAAAATGGTCTTCACCGGCGGGTCGACATGGCGGTGAAGACGGCCAATTGTATGGAGGCGCCGGAATCGGGGCGTGAGGAGATTGCGAATGACGTTCCGGCTCGGCGGCTATGGCATCGACTATCAGGGTGACCCCGACGCCTATGTGCGGGCGCATGTGGCTTTCGGCTACAATGCCGCCTACATGCCCAATATCAGCCTCGACAACCGGGCGGAGATTGCCGGGCTCATCAAGGCCATGGCGGATGCCGATGTGGTCATCGCCGAGGGTGGCGCCTGGAAGAATCTCATCGCGCATGACGAAACGGTGCGGCAGGCCAATCTCGATTATGCCGTGCATCAACTGGCGCTGGCCGATGAACTGGGCGCGCGGGCCTGCGTGGCCTTTCACGGCACGGTCGGCCATGCGGGCGATCCATGGCAGTTGAGCGACAATTACGATTACGGGCCGCATCCGGACAATCAGAGCGAGGCGGGATTTCAGCGCGCGGTGGATACGGCGCGCTATGTCATCGACGCGGTGAAGCCGAAGCGGGCCAAGTTCTCGCTGGAAATGGTGCCGTGGCTGGTGACCGACACGCCGGAAAACTATCTCAAGCTGCTCAAGGCAATCGACCGGCCGCAATTCGGCGCCCATATCGATGCGGTCAACATGGTGATCACGCCGCGGTTCTATTTCAACAGTGGGCGCATGATCCGCGAGGCCTTTGCGCTGCTCGGGCCGTGGGTGGTCTCGTGCCATGCCAAGGATATCGTGCTGCAGGGTGGGCCAGGGACGATCTCGTTCCATCTCGACGAAGTGCCGCCCGGGGAGGGCAATCTCGATTACGCCGCCTATGTCACCGAGATTGCCCGGCTGGGGCGCGAGGTGCCGCTGATGCTCGAGCATTTCGACGTGCCGGGCTACCGGCGCGGGCTGGCGCATATCAAGAGCGTGCTGCGGGATACCGGGGTGGTCTAGGCGCGGTAGCGCAGGGCGTCGAGCAGGGCGGTGAAGGCCGGGGAGGACTGGCGGCGGCTGGGATAATAGAGGTGGTAGCCGGTAAACAGCGGGCAGAATTCGGCCAGGGTTTCGACCAGTTCGCCGCTGTCCAGATAGGGCCGGGCCATGTCCTCGGGCACGCAGCCCAGGCCGTGGCCGGCCAGGGCGGCGGTGAGGATGGGGCGGGTGCTGTTGAAGGTGAGCTGGCCATCGACCCGGACATTGAGGCGCTGGCCGTCCTTGTCGAATTCCCAGGCATAGTGGCCGCCGGAGCTGGTGAGGCGCAGGTTGATACAATTATGCGCCGGCAGGTCCTGCGGGATGCGGGGCGCCGGATGGGTGGCGAAATAGGCCGGTGAGGCGACGACGGCCATGCGCCAGTCGGGACCGATACGGACGGCGATCATGTCACGGGCGACCAGTTCGCCGAGGCGGATGCCGGCATCGAAGCGGCCGGCGACGATGTCGGTGAGGGCGTTTTCGAGGCTGACTTCGACCCTGATATCGGGGAAATCGCGCAGGAAGCCATCGAGTCGGGGCCAGAGCACGGTGCGGAAGGCGTGTTCGGCGGCGTTGAGGCGGATGGTGCCGGCCGGCTTGTCGCGCAGCTCGGTGAGGGCTTCGAGCTCGGCCGCCACTTCGTCGAAGCGCGGGGCGACCGAGAGCAGCAGACGCTCGCCGGCCTCGGTGGGCGCGACGCTGCGAGTGCTGCGGGCGAGGAGGCGGATGTCCAGGCGTTCCTCGAGCTTGCTGATGGTGCGGCTGAGGGCGGATTGGGAAACGCCCAGGCGGGCCGCGGCCCGGGTGAAGCTGCGATCCCGCGCGACGGCGATGAAGGCGAGCAGGTCGCTGATGTTGTCGCGCATGGATTATTGCTTCCTGTGCATAAGCTCATGTCAATTCTGCCGTCTAATCATAAGCGGGAAGGCGCTTTAGGTTAAGGGCACGATTGCACAAGGAGACTGCCCGTGGCCGTGCCGAACCTTACTCTCAACAATGGGGTGGAGATGCCGGCCCTGGGGCTGGGCGTGTTCCAGACGCCGCCCGAGGCCACGACCGAGGCGGTGCAGGAAGCGCTGAAGCGGGGCTATCGCCATATCGATACCGCTGCCGGCTATGGCAATGAGCGCGAGGTGGGCGAAGGCATTCGCCGCTCGGGCATTGCGCGGGGCGAGATCTTCATCGAGACGAAAATCTGGATCAGCGACTATGGCTATGACGCCACGCTGCATGCCTTCGACAAGAGCACGCGCAAGCTGGGCGTGGAGCAGCTCGACCTGTTGCTGCTGCACCAGCCGCTGCCATCGGCATTCGAGCGGACGCTGGGGGCGTATCGGGCGCTGGAGACGCTGCTGGCGGACGGCAAAGTGCGGGCCATCGGGATCAGCAATTTCATGCCCGAGCATATCGAGCGCTTCCTGCCAGAGGTGGCGGTCACGCCGGCTGTCAACCAGATCGAGGTTCACCCCTATTTCCAGCAGAAGGCGTTGCAGCGATTGAATGCGCAGCATGGTATCCTGACCCAGGCGTGGTCGCCGATCGGAGGGATCACCTTCTACAGGGGCAATGGCAGGAGCACGCTGGAAGATCCTGTGCTGCTCGACATCGCGCGGGCGCATGGGAAATCGGCGGCGCAGGTGATGCTGCGCTGGCATCTGCAGGAGGGGCGCTCGGTGATCCCGAAATCGGTCAGGGCCGAGCGTATCGCCGAGAATTTCGACGTGTTCGACTTCGCTCTGACCGACGAGCAGGTGGCCGCGATCGATGCGCTCGATACCGGGGTTCGCAGCGGGCCGGAGCCCGACAGCATCACCCTCGAGACCTATGGCAAGACGATTCCCGAAGCGTGAGGACACAGCATGGAAAAGCGTAAACTTGGTAATGGCGGGCTGGAGGTTTCAGCCATCGGGCTGGGCTGCATGGGGATCAGCCAGTCCTATGGACTGCCGATGGAGAACAAGGACGCGGTGGCACTGATCCGGGCGGCATTCGAGCGGGGTGTGACCTTTTTCGATACGGCCGAGGTCTATGGCCCGTTCAAGAATGAGGAAGTGGTCGGGGAGGCATTGGTGCCGATCCGCGACGAGGTGGTGCTGGCGACCAAGTTCGGCATCGATATCGGCGCGACGAGTGGTTTTGGCGTCAACAGCCGGCCCGAGCATATTCGCGCGGTGGCCGAGGCCTCGCTGAAGCGGCTGCGGACCGACCATATCGACCTGTTCTACCAGCACCGGGTGGACCCCAATGTGCCGATGGAAGACGTGGCCGGGACGGTCAAGGACCTGATCGCCGAAGGCAAGGTCGGCCATTTCGGGCTGTCGGAAGCGGGGGTGGCCAATATCAGGCGGGCGCATGCGGTGCAGCCGGTGGCGGCGTTGCAGAGCGAATATTCGCTGTGGTGGCGTGAACCGGAAGACGAAATTATACCCGTGCTGGAAGAGCTGGGCATCGGCTTCGTGCCGTTCAGCCCGCTGGGCAAGGGGTTCCTCACCGGCGCGATCGACCAGTCGACGACGTTCGTGGCCAGCGATTTCCGCAATACCGTGCCGCGCTTCGCGCCGGAGGCGCGCGCGGCGAACCAGGCCATGGTGGATGCGATCGTGGCGATTGCCGCGGCCAGGCAGGTGACGCCGGCCCAGGTGGCGCTGGCGTGGCTGCTGGCGCAGAAGCCGTGGATCGTGCCGATTCCGGGCACGACCAAGCTGCATCGCGTCGAGGAGAATATCGCGGCGGCCGGCGTCGTGCTGACAGCGGAAGACCTGGGCAATATCGAGGCGGCGACTGCCGGTATCGATGTGCAGGGGGAACGCTATTCCCCGCAGCACGCGGCGCGGATCGACCGCTGAAATCCGGCACTGCGCGGGTGAAAACTCCGCGCAGTGCCTGTTGGCATTGCTTTTGATCCCTCGCATTTGGTGGCGCGCCGCATTAAAAGGCGGACTAATTGACCCTTCGGGGCGGACACCGACGCTGAGTGGAGCTGAAAGCGAATGATCATCGAACCCAAAATCCGCGGCTTCATCTGCACCACGGCGCATCCGACGGGCTGTGCCGCCAATGTGCAGCGGCAGATCGACCATGTCGTGGTGAAGGGGCCGGTGGAATCGGGGCGCAAGCGCGTGCTGGTGCTGGGTTGTTCGACAGGCTACGGGCTGGCCTCGCGCATCGTCACGACGTTTGGCGCCGGGGCCGATACGGTCGGTGTGTCGTTCGAAAAGGAACCGACCGAGATCAAGACCGCTTCGGCCGGCTGGTACAATAACCGAGCCTTCGAGAAGCGCGCCCGGGCGGCCGGCCGCATTGCGGTGACGGTCGAGGGGGATGCTTTTTCCGACGCGATCAAGGCCGAGACGGTGGGGCAGATTCGCGAGCATCTGGGGCAGGTGGACCTGGTGGTCTATAGCCTGGCCTCGCCTGTGCGTACCGACCCCAAGACTGGCGAAGTCTATCGCTCGGCGATCAAGCCGATGAATGCGGCGGTGAAGTCCAAGACGCTCAATACCGGCACGGGCGAAGTGTCCGAGGTGGAAATCCAGCCGGCAATGGCGGAAGAGGCCGAGGCCACCGTCAAGGTGATGGGCGGCGAGGACTGGGAGCTGTGGATCGCGGCGCTGGCGGAAGCGGGCGTGCTGGCGGACGGGTTCACGACGCTGAACTACACCTATCTCGGCAGTGAGCTGACCTGGCCGATCTACCACAAGGGTACACTGGGCAGCGCCAAGGCGGATCTCGACCGGGCGGCCGGCGCCATCCGCGCACAATTCGGCGATGCGAGCGCCTATGTCGTGGCGCTCAAGGCCGTGGTGACGCAGGCCAGTTCGGCCATTCCCGTCGTGCCGCTCTATGGCACGATGCTGCTGCAGGTGATGGACGATATGGGGCTGGGCGAGGGCTGCATCGAGCAGATCGACCGGCTGTTCCGCGTCAAGCTGCAGGCGCCGGTGGCGCTGGACGAGGCGCATCGCCTGCGGGTGGATGACTGGGAGCTGTCCAAGGCGGTGCAGGACGAGATGACACGGCGCTGGCCGCTGCTGTCCACCGAAACGCTGGGCAATTTGGCAGACCTGGAGAAGTACCGGGCCGAATTCCTGCGGCTGTTCGGCTTCGGGCTGAGCGGGGTGGATTATGGCGCGGACGTGGACCCGCGCGATATCGGCTAGGGCTGTTCGCGGACCTGGCGCCAGGCGGCGATGATGGCGTCGGCGGAGCGGTCGATATCGGCTTCGGTGGTTTCCACCGAGGTGACCGAGATGCGCATGACCCAATCGCCGCGCCAGGAGGCGCCGGCGAGGTAGCAGGTGCCGCCCTCGACGGTACGGGCGATGACGGCCTCGGTCTGGGCTTTGCGGGCTGCGCTGTCGCCGGAGCCGAAACTGACGATGAGCTGGTTGATAACAGGTTCGGCGATGACCTTTATGCCCGGCTCGGCGGTCAGGCGGGTGGCGAAAAGCCGGGCGAGGCGACAATGGCGCTCGATCAGCTCGGCCATGCCCTGGCGGCCGAAAGCGCGCAGCAGCGCATAGACCGGAATGCCGCGGGCGCGGCGGGAGAGTTCGGGAACATAGTTGGAGGGAACGCGGTCACCCTGTGCGATGGCGGGGAGGTAGCTGGCCCATTGCGACATGGCGCCGAGCAGGATGTTCTTGTCTCGAACGATGGCGAAGCCGCAATCATAGGGGGCCTGCAGCCATTTGTGGCCGTCGGTGACCCAACTGTCGCAGAGTTCGATGCCTGTTGTCAGCGCCTTATGGGACGGGGTGGCGCGGGCCCAGAGGCCGAAGGCGCCGTCGACATGGATCCAGGCATCGTGCGCCTTGCCGATGGCGACGATGTCGGCGAAGGGGTCGAAGGCGCCGGTATTGATCTGGCCGGCCTGGGCGATGACGATTTTGGGGCCGGTGAGGCCCGAGATCGCAGCTTCGAGGGCGGCGGGACGCATGCGGCCCAACTCATCGGTCTCGATGGTGATGACGCGCTTGCGGCCGAAGCCGATCAGTTGCAGGGACGAATAGAGCGAGGAATGGGCGTCGGCGCCGATCAGGACATGGACCGGCGGCGCGCCGAACAGGCCATCTTCGTCGGGGTCCCAGCCAGCGGCACGCAGGGTGCCGGTGCGGGCGGCGGCGAGGCAGGTGCCATTGGCGACCGTCGCGCCGGTGGTAAAGCCGATCCCGCTGTCGCGGGGCAGGTCGAGCATGTCGAGCAGCCAGGTTTCGGCCACTTCCTCGATGGCCGCCGCGGCTGGCGAGGTGGACTGGTAGCCGGCATTCTGGCCCCAGGCGCTGACCAGCAGATCGGCCGCCACGCCGACGGGGTGGGAGGCGCCCATGACCCAGGCGAAGAAACGCGGGCCGGTCGTGGGCATCAGTCCGGGTTCGGCCAGGGTGGCCAATTCGTCGAGGATGGCGGCAGGGTCGGAGCCGGCTTCCGGCAGTGGCGCGGCAAAGCGTTCGCGCATGGCATGGTAGTCGAGCAGCGGCCGGGCGGGCGCGCCGTCCAGACCCGATCTGTAGCGGGTGGCGCTGGCGACGGCGCGTGTGAGCAGATGCTCGATATCGAGACTCATTGAACCCTCCCGGCTGGTGCCGGGTCTATAGCCGATTTGTCCGTTCAGCGGGTATCGAGAAGCGGCCCGGAGCTTTCGCGCAGGACCAGTTCGACGGGCCAGAGCTCGTGAATATCGGCCGGAGGCTTGCCGGCGAGCAATTGCAGGATGAGTTCGCCGATGCGCATGCCGGCCTGCCGGATCGAGGAGCGGGTGGTGGACATGGACGGATACATGTTGTCGGCATTGAGATAGGGGAAGACGTCGTCATGGGCGATCATGGAGACGTCGCGGCCCAGTTCCAGGCCGGCCTGGCGGATGGCGCGGAAGACGCCTAAAGCGGTCATCATCGAGCCGGCCAGGAAGGCAGTGGGGCGGGGGCGCATTTCGAGCATGGCCTGGGCCAGGCGGAAGGCGACTTCGTCGGTAAAGACCGAATTGCCCATCAATGCCGGATCGAAAGGCACGCCGCGCGCCGAGAGGGCGGCGAGATAGCCGATCTCGCGATGTTCGGCAAAGGTGCGGCCCTTGAGTCCGTTGAGTAGCACGATGCGGCGATGGCCGAGATCGAGCAGATGGCTGGTGGCGCGCTCGACGGCGCCGGTATTGTCGATATCGAGCCAGGCGACGGGTTTGTCGATATTGGTGCGGCCATGCAGCACGAAGGGTATCTTGAGGTCGAGCAGCATTTCGGCCCGTTCATCCCGCAAGGTGGGGGAGTGGAGCACGATGGCATCGACCTTCTGGCTGGCGGCGATGCGGCGATAGGCGGCCACTTCCTCGGCATAGGAATCGACCGTGGTGACGATGATGTCGATTTCCTCGGTACCCATGCGACCGCTCATGCCGGCGAGGAATTCGCTCATGTGCGGACCCAGTTCCTCGGCGCCGCGCAGCACGAGGCCGACCGCGCCGGAGCGGCCGGTGGCGAGGCGCAAAGCACTGGCATTGGGGCGATAGCCCAGGCGTGCCGCCGTTTCGGCCACGCGCCGGCGGGTCGCCTCGTTGACCTCTGGATAGCCATTGAGCGCGCGGCTGACAGTGGTTTGCGACAGGCCGAGATGCTCGGCCAGATCCTTCAGTCTCATGGCTGCAACTGGCCCCACGGCACGACATGACCAACGCTTATGGGCGTGCGCCACAAGGGCGCATACCCGGTCCCGCTTGCCTTTAGGGCACACAGGCCGCCTTGAACAGCGGTTCCTGCTTCCTCCTCCGCGGGTTATTCAAAGCGATTTCAAATTTTGATGCAAGAGCCGAAATCAGCGGCAATTTTCTGAGGTGCGTACCTCAGTCGGAATGGTGACATTGTTTACGAATGTCGCGACGGCGCTTCGGTAAGTCATTGTGGTGTAATGGATAAATGATCTGGTGCGGCAAATTCGTTAAAATTGCCGCGACGAGGCGCTTGACAGAAATAGCCCGCTCTGGTTCCTTTTCATTCAAAGCGCTTTGGGAATGGAGGCGGAACAGCCGCCGAAACCAGCGCTTTTGTGGGGAGGAGAAGCTTGATCCGGGACCGGCGCGACCTGCGCAGGTCCGGGCAGGCATGCCTTCCCGACATTTGGTTCATTCGGGAGGATATCTAATGAAAATCAACACGCTGCTCGTTGGTCTGTTGACGAGCGTGACGCTGGTGGTGGGATCCGCGCAGGCGGCCGAGCTGTCGATCGTGTCGGGTGACACAGGCAATGGCCTGGCCTTCCTGCGCAGCCAGCTCGACAAGTTCGAAGCCGATACCGGCCACACCGTGACCGTTGTGCCGATGCCGTCCTCGACCACCGACCAGTTCGGCCAGTACCGCCTGTGGCTCGCCGCCGGCAATACCGATATCGACGTGTACCAGACCGACGTGATCTGGGCGCCGCAGCTCGCTGACCAGTTCCTCGACCTCACCGAGGCCGCCAAGGACGTCGTGGGCGACCACTTCCCCTCGATCATCGAGTCGCAGACCGTGGACGGCAAGCTCGTCGCCCTGCCGGCCTTCACCGATGCTCCCGCGCTCTACTACCGCAAGGACCTCTTGGAAAAGTACGGCAAGACGCCGCCGACCACCTGGGCCGAAATGGAAGCGACCGCCAAGGAAATCATGGATGGCGAACGCGCCGACGGTAACCCCGAAATGTGGGGCTTCGTGTTCCAGGGCAATGCCTATGAAGGCCTGACCTGCGATGCCCTGGAATGGGTCATGTCCAATGGCGGCGGCCAGATCGTGGAAGCCGACGGCACCATCTCGATCAACAACGAGAATGCCGCGGCTGCCATCGACCGCGCTGCCGGTTGGATCGGCACGATCTCGCCCGAAGGCAACCTGGCCTATATGGAAGAGGAAAGCCGTGGCGTCTGGCAGCTCGGCAATTCGGTGTTCCACCGCAACTGGCCCTATGCCTATTCGCTCGGCAATGGCGACGACAGCCCGATCAAGGGCCTGTTCGACGTGGTTCCGCTGCCGGCCGGTGACGGCGAAGGCGCCCGTTCGGCGGCAACGCTGGGTGGCTGGAATGTCGCCGTTTCCAAGTACTCGCCCGATCCGGAAGCCGCGATCGAACTCGCGCTCTTCCTGAGCTCGGCCGAAGTGCAGAAGGAACGCGCCATCAACCAGTCGAACCTGCCGACGATCGAGGCGCTCTACGACGACGCCGATATCGCCGCCGCACAGCCGATCATCCCGGCCTGGAAGGAAATCTTCCAGAATGCCGTGCCGCGTCCTTCGGCCCCGACCAAGACCGACTATAACGAAGTCTCGTCGATGTTCTGGAGCGCCGTGCATAACACCCTGTCGGGCAACGGCACCGCTGCGGAAAACCTCGAACTGCTCGAGGCCGACCTGACCGAACTCAAGGGCGACGCCTGGTAAGTCCTCCCAGCGCCCAACAGAGCGGACGGCGGGCTTTTCCCGCCGCCCGCTTTGCGCAATGATCGGTCAACAACAGGGGAGGAAACGAGAATGGCGACGGAAGCGTTGGCGCCACCGGCGGCGGGAGCCGGTCCCAGGATCAAGTCAGAACTGACGCAGCAGCGCCTTCGGGCCGCGCGCTGGTTCCTCGTTCCCATGCTGATCGCGCTGGCGGTGGTGGCCGGGTGGCCGCTGCTCCGCTCGATCTGGTTCTCCTTCACCGACGCTTCGCTGAACAATCTCTATGGCGCCGAGTGGATCGGCTTCGGCAATTACCTGCGCTGGCAGGTGCTGGAGAGCGGCACGGTGCGCTGGCGCGGCCTGCTGGTCGACGGGGCGTGGTGGAATGCGGTGTGGAACACCGTGCGCTTCGCCTTCACCTCGGTGTTCTTCGAAACCATTTTCGGCATGATCGTGGCCCTGGTGCTCAATGCCGAATTCCGCGGGCGCGGCATCGTGCGCGCCGCCATCCTCATTCCGTGGGCCATCCCCACCATCGTCTCGGCCAAGATGTGGGCCTGGATGCTCAATGACCAGTTCGGCATTCTCAACGACCTGGGTATGCGGCTGGGCCTGCTGAGCCAGAAGGTGGCCTGGACGGCACAGGCCGAAACGGCGATGACCGCGGTGCTGGTGGTCGATATCTGGAAGACGACGCCCTTCATGGCGCTGCTGATCCTGGCGGGTCTGCAGATGATCCCCAAGGATATCTATGAAGCGGCCGATATCGACGGGGTGCATCCGGTCAAGCAGTTCTTCCGCATCACGCTGCCGCTGGTACGGCCGGCGCTGATGGTGGCGATCATCTTCCGCCTGCTCGATGCGCTGCGCATCTTCGACCTGATCTATGTGCTGACGCCCAACAGCGTGGCCACCAAGACCATGTCGGTGCTGGCGCGCGAAAACCTGTTCGATTTCGACAACTTCGCCTATGGCTCGGCGCAATCGACGCTGCTGTTCCTGCTCATCGCCGTGCTGACCATGCTCTATATCTGGCTCGGCAAGGTGCGCTTCGACGGGGGAGACCGCTGATGACCGCCACCTTCGATCTGTGGAAGTTCACCAAATCGGTGCTGTTCTATGCGCTGGTCGTGTTCATCGTCGTGGTGAGCGTGTTCCCGTTCTACTATGCGATCCTGACCAGCCTCAAATCGGGCACGGACCTGTTCCGCATCACCTATTGGCCGACCTCGTTCGACCTGGGCAATTATGCCTCGGTGCTGAACCAGGGCAGCTTCCCGCGCAACCTGCTGAATTCGGTCTTCGTATCGGCGGTGACTGTCATCGGGGCGCTGTTCATCGCAGTGACGGCCTCGTTCGCGCTCAGCCGCGTGCGGTTCCGCGGGCGCGGACTGCTGCTGATGACGATCCTGGCCGTGTCGATGTTTCCGCAGATGGCGGTGCTGGCCGGGCTGTTCGAGGTGATCAGGGCGCTGGGTATCTACAATACGCCCTGGGCGCTGATCTTCTCCTATACCATCTTCACGCTGCCCTTCACCGTGTGGGTGTTGACCACGTTCATGCGCGAGCTGCCGGTGGAGATCGAGGAAGCGGCGATCGTGGACGGGGCCAGTCCCTGGGTCATCATCACCCGCGTGTTCCTGCCGCTGATGTGGCCGGCGTTGGTGACGACGGGCCTCCTGGCCTTCATCGCGGCGTGGAACGAGTTTCTGTTCGCGCTGACCTTCACCTCATCGAACGACACGCGCACCGTGCCGGTGGCCATCGCGCTGCTGTCGGGCGGTAGCCAGTTCGAAATTCCATGGGGCATCATCATGGCCGCGTCCGTCATCGTGACGGTGCCGCTGGTGGTGCTGGTGCTGATCTTCCAGCGTAAAATCGTCAGCGGCCTGACCGCCGGCGGCGTCAAGGGTTAAGGAGCTAAACAATGGCTAGCATAGAGCTTCGCAACGTCCGCAAGGCCTTTGGCGCGGTGGAAGTCATCAAGGGGGTGGACCTGGAGGTCCGCAAGGGCGAGTTCATGGTGTTTGTCGGCCCGTCGGGTTGCGGCAAATCCACCCTGTTGCGGCTGATTTCGGGGCTGGAGGACATCACTTCGGGCGAGATGCTGTTCGACGGCAAGGTGGTCAATGCCCTGGCGCCGAGCAAACGCGGCATCGCCATGGTGTTCCAGAGCTATGCGCTCTACCCGCATATGACCGTGTATGAAAACATGGCGTTCGGGCTGACGCTCGAAAAGGGGCAGAGCAAGGAAGAGATCCAGCGGCGCGTGGAAAAGGCCGCCGACATGCTGCAAATCCGGCAGTATCTCGACCGGTTGCCCAAGCAGCTCTCGGGCGGGCAGCGCCAGCGCGTCGCCATCGGCCGCGCCATTACCCGCGACCCCAAAGTGTTCCTGTTCGACGAGCCGCTGAGCAACCTCGATGCCGCCCTGCGCGTGGCGACCCGTATCGAGATCGCCAAGCTGCACGAAGAAATGAACCAGGTCACCATGATCTACGTGACGCATGACCAGGTGGAGGCCATGACGCTGGCCGATCGTATCTGCGTGCTGCGCGACGGGCTGGTGGAGCAGGTGGGCTCGCCCATGGAGCTTTACGAGCACCCCAATTCGGTATTCGTGGCCGGCTTTATCGGCAGCCCCAAGATGAACTTCATCTCGGGCGAAAAGGCCGCGGCCTTCAATGCCGAGACGGTGGGCATTCGCGGCGAGCACATCGCCATCGTGCCTGACAATGGCACCTGGAGCGGCACTGTGATCCATACCGAAAACCTGGGCGCCGATTCCTATGTGTATCTGGAAATGGGCACCGAGGAGCCGGTGGTGGTGCGCCTCGACGGCGCCAATGACTACAAGAGCGGTGATGTGGTGCATATCGCCCCGATGGAAGACAAGATTCACCGCTTCGACGGAGCCGGCAAACCGATCCGCTAGGCGGTCAATTCAGGGCGGTGGCCACATAGCCGCCGCCGAAATCATCCACCGTGTCATTCCCGCGCCAGCGGGAACCTCCGTTGTCGCGACTGGGGTTCCCGTTTTCGTGGGTGCGACACGGAGAACCACGGAATGGCCGGTGCCTCCCCACCGGGCAGCCAATTTAGGAGACTATCCATGCCGATCCGTACCCTGATCTGGGGCGAGAACGTCCACGAACAGAAGAACAAGATCGTTGCCGACAATTACCCCACCGGCATGCACAACCAGATTGCCAAGCTGCTGAGCAGCGACAGCAATATCGTCACGAAGACCACGACCCTGCAGGAGCCCGAGCATGGCTGCACGGTCGAGGCACTGGCCGAGACCGACGTGCTGGTCTGGTGGGGCCATGCCGCCCATGGCGAGGTGCAGGACGAAATCGTTGAGCGCATCGCCAAGCGCGTGTGGGAAGGCATGGGGCTGATCGTGCTCCATTCGGGACATTTCTCGAAGATTTTCAAGCGGTTGATGGGCTCGCCCTGTGCGCTGCACTGGCGCGAGGCGGGCGAGCGCGAGCGGCTGTGGGTGACCAATCCGGGCCATCCGATCGCCAAGGGCCTGCCGGCCTATTTCGAGCTTAAAATGGAAGAGATGTATGGCGAGCCCTTCAGCGTGCCCGAGCCGCTGGAAACGGTATTCGTGAGCTGGTTCCAGGGCGGGGAAGTGTTCCGCTCGGGCCTGACCTATCGCCGCGGCGCCGGTAATATCTTCTATTTCCGCCCCGGCCACGAAACCTATCCGACCTATCACGACGATACGGTCGGGCTGGTGCTGCGCAATGCGGTCAACTGGGCCTACAACGCCAACCAGTTCCCGCAATTGCTGGATGCGCCGAATACGCCGGTGGATGAGGCGATCGAGAAGATCGTGGAGCGCGGGCCGAAACTGCATCACGGCCGGGAAGAGGGGTTCCGGTAGAAGGCGACGCTATCTGCGGGGCGCCATTCCCCTGAGACCTCATGGTGAGCTTGTCGAACCACGAGGTCGGGCACCTGGCGCCCTGCCACGACCTCTTCCTTCGACAGGCTCAGGATGAGGTCCACTGAACCATCGAGCTTGATCTAACGTAGCGCGGATCGTCTGGGACGCCGCATAGGGAAGTACGAATATGCGGATCCTCATTCTGGGAACCGGCGGCATGGCCAATCAGCATGCCAAGCATTTTGCGGCGATCGAGGGCGTGACCCTGGCGGGTGGCGTGGACGTCGATCCGGCGCGGGTCGAGGCGTTTTGCACGACGCATAATATCGAGCGGGGCTTCGGCTCGCTGGATGCGGCGCTCGCCTGGGGCGAGTTCGATGCGGTGGCCAATGTGACGCCGGACAGCGTACACTATCCCACGACCATGGCGGCGCTGGCGGCGGGCAAGCATGTGTTCTGCGAAAAGCCGCTGGCGACCGACCATGCCAAGGCCATGGAAATGACCGAGACGGCCGAGCGACTGGGCCTGGTCAACATGGTCAACCTGACCTATCGCAATGTGAGCCAGTTGCAGAAGGCGCGCGAAATCGTGCAGTCGGGCGCGGTGGGGAAGGTCAAGCATTTCGAGGCGAGCTACCTGCAATCCTGGCTTGTCTCCAAGGCCTGGGGCGACTGGCGCACGGAAAGCCAGTGGCTGTGGCGGCTGTCCAAGAAGCACGGTTCCAATGGCGTCCTGGGCGATATCGGGGTGCATATTCTCGACTTTGCCGCCTATGGCGCGGGCAGCGATTTCTCCAAGGTGTTCTGCCGGCTGGAGACATTCGACAAGGCCGAGAACAACCAGATCGGTGAATACGATCTCGACGCCAATGACAGCTTTGCCATGACGGCGCAGTTGGAGAATGGCGCGCTGGGCGTGATCCATGCCACGCGCTGGGCGACGGGGCATTTCAACGAATTGCGGCTGCGCGTCTATGGCGAGCTGGGGTCGGTGGAAATCCAGCATCGGCACGACTGGAGCAAGCTGTTCACCTGCCTGGGCGACGACGCCGAGACGGGCACCTGGACGGAAGTGGCCGTCGATGCCGTGCCGACCAACTATATGCGTTTTGCCGATGCGGTGAAGGCCGGCAAGACGCTGGAACCCAGCTTCCGCCACGCCACCAATATCCAGAAAGTGCTGGATCTGGCCACGATTACGGATCGGGACCGGATGGAACATTCGGTCTGATTTTGGTCCCGTAATGAAGTGCAGGCATGGTGGTTATGCTCATCGCCTCCTCACCCTTGTGGGGAGGGATTGGGTGGGGGTGAGCCGCGGGCACTGAGCTTGCGGAACCATACCCCCACCCGGCTCGATCACGGACTTAGCAAGCTAAGTCCTATCTCGCTGTGCCTCCCCACAAGGGGGAGGGAGGTCCGGTGGATGTGGTGAGATCACCACTGCAAGCAAGTCTCAGGCGCGGTCGTCCACGTAGACCGTGACCGAGCCGTCGGCATTGGTTTTGACGGCGACGACGTCGCTGGGCATGTGGCCTTCGGCTTCGAGCTTGGCCTTGATCGTGGCATTGCTGTCGATATTGCCCTGCAGAGTGGTCATGCTTTCGGCATTGGCCGACAGGGCCTCATCGAGCGCCGTGCCGCCGGCTGCAGCATCGCCTTCGAGCGAGGACAGCAGCACGATGGTCACCTGGGTCTCCTCGGTGACGCCGGACAGATCGGCTGTGGCCGAGCCGGCAATCGAGGCGGTGACTGAGTCATAGGTATCGGCCGTGGCATCAACGGCGGCATCGACAGCCGCATCGACCGCCGGGGCTTCGACGGAGACGCCGGCGCCGGCATCGACGCCAACATCCTGCGCCAGAGCGGGCAGGGCGGTCGCGGCCAGAAGGGCGGCAATGGTTGTGCTGATAATGGTCTTTTTCATTTTTGAAACTCCTTGGTGGGTTGTGCTCCCCACATGAACAGCGACCCAACGGGCGCAGCAGCGAAGGGTTGCGCGCAATCTGATCACAATCGGAATTTAATCGCCGGGATCCGGCAACCGTGTGCTGCTTGCAACCCAACCCGAGGATGCCGACTTATCCCTGTGACCAAACACGGAGCGTCATCATGGGTATCATCTGGGCCATCATCATCGGGTTTCTTGCGGGCGTCATCGCCAAGTGGATCACGCCGGGCGACAAGAAGCCCAGCGGCTTCATCCTCACCACGGTGCTGGGCATTGTCGGCGCGGTGCTGGCCACCTGGCTAGGCCAGGCCATCGGCTGGTACGGGCCGGGCGACGGGGCCGGGTTCATCGCCTCCATCGTGGGCGCGGTGATCATCCTGCTGGCCTGGGGGCAGATCGCGCGGCGGGCTTGAGGGCCTGCCTTGGGTTCCGCCAGCGGGCCGAATTCACCAGCGGTCACCCTCGGGTCAAGCCCGAGGGTGAGGATCGAGTTGGGGGATAGCTTGTCCTCAACGTTGGCAAAGCAAGAAAAGGGCGCCCGGTGGGCGCCCTTCGTGTTTCGGGACTGCCGGGATCACTTGATTTCGGTGATGCGGCCGTCGGTATAGGGGGTGTAGGTGCCGCCCTGCTTGGCGATGAAGTCGGCCAGGACCTGCTCCAGCGGGGGGCCGAAATCATAGGGGTTGTCGCCTTCGGCGAAGGTGGCGTAGCCGTCGCCGCCGGCGCGGTTGAAGTTGTTGGTGACGATGGTGTAGGTGGCTTCCTCGTCGATCGGGGCCCAGTCGTCACCACTGCCGACCAGAACGTCGCTGACGCGGCTGCCCGGAGGCTGGCTGATGTCGAAGGAGAATTTGAGGCCGGCGACCTGCGGGAAGCGGCCGGCGCCGTTCTCGATGTCGCTGACGCCGTTCTCCAGCGATTCGATCACGTCGGCACCCGACAGATCGACGGTGGCCAGTGTGTTGGAGAAGGGCAGCACGGTGATGGCTTCGCCCATGGTGATTTCGCCGGCATCGATGGAAGCGCGCAGACCGCCGCCATTCTGGATGGCGATGGAGACGCCCTGGTCCTTGACGCGGTCGAGCATGGCGTCGGCGACGAGGTTGCCCATCTGGCATTCGACGGCGCGGCAGGTTTCGCGGGAGCCGTCGATGGGGCCGGTGGTGGTGCCGATGACGACATTCATGGCTTCGTTGATCGGACCGGCGAGTTCGGCCAACTGGCCGGCAAAATCCTCGTTGCCGACGACCGAGGCATCGATCAGGAAGGGTTCGCCTTCGGCCTTGGTGACGACGCCATTGTCATCCCAGGTGATGGCGATATCGCCGAGATATTTGCCATACTGGTTGGCCTGCACCACCGGCACTTCGACGCCATCCGGGTTGGTCACCATGGTCGGGTAGGGACCGGCGGCGCCTTCGGCGGTGTTGGAGAGCAGGGTGTGGCTGTGGCCGCCGACGATGACGTCGACCAGCGGCAGGGCCGCGGCCACGTCCATGTCGACCGTGTAGCCGATATGGCTGAGCAGGATGATCTTGTTGACGCCGGCCGCGTCGAGCGCTTCGGAGGCGCCGCGGACATACTGGATGACATCGGTGAATTCGACATTGTCGCCGGGCGAGGCGATTTCGGGCGTATCCTCGGTGGTGGCGCCGATGATGCCGATCTTTTCGCCGCCCACTTCGATGACGATGGAGCCCTTGATCTTGCCGGCCAGGTTCGGATCGCGTGTGACGTCGAAATTGCCGCCGATGATGGGGAATTCGGCCGATTCGATGAATTTCATGAATTCTTCGGGGCCGTCATCGAATTCGTGGTTGCCGGTGGCGACCACGTCGAAGCCCATCTGGTTGAAGAAGTCGGACACGACCTTGGACTTGTAGGTGGTGTAATAGAGTGAGCCCTGGAAATTGTCGCCGGCCGAGAGCAGCAGCGAATTGCCGCCTTCATACTTGGCGCGGGTGTCGTCGATGATGGTCTTGAGGCGGGCAATGCCGCCGAAGCATTCGCCGGCCGCGTCGGTCTCGGCATCGCAGTTGGAATCGGTGCCGGTGATCGGGTCGAAGCGGGAGTGGAAGTCGTTGATATGCAGGATGTTGAGCGTGAAATCTGCGTAGGCGGCGCCGGAAAATCCGGCGCAGAGGGTGAGCGCCGAGGCGCCGAGAAGTAATCTTTTCATCCCTGTATCCTTTTGATTGCTTGACTTCAGACCAGTTCCCGCGCGGCCGTCAGATGTTTCTCATCCGGTGCTTCCGGCCAGCCACGGCTGACAATGAGTTAACCAGTCTTTTGTGACAGTGAAAAGTGGACCTTTTGGTCAATTTTCGCGTTGGTCATGCTGTGGTCATGGTCGGCATGCGCCTATGGCGGTTCAACATCCGTCAACCATGGTGCAAAACAGTTCGGCACCCTGGCGTGGATAAACAAGCGGGAAAGGCGCCGGTGCTATGGTTGGCGTCCTGTCAGCCGCCCCCAAGAGGATCGAACCGGCCATGAGCGCAGCCTTGCAGAGCCTGATGCGTGACGTGCCGCCGGCGCGGCCCGGAGCGCCGCTATTCGGCGGGCTCATTGCCTTTATCGGCATCGGGGCGGCGGGCGCGGCCGCCTTCGTCGTGCTGTCGACCGCCTTGATCTGGCTCGGTACGGGCTTTGCCGACTGGATCGTCAATGCGGCCTGCTATGCCGGGCTGATCGTGCCGATCTATCTGTTGCATCGGCGTTATTCGTTCGATTCCGACGCTCCGCATGGGCAGGCCTTGCCGCGCTATATGGCGGTGCAGGGCATGGCACTGGTGTTGGCGGCGCTGTTTTCCTTCGTGGTGCATGGCGTATTGGACATGCCTACGCTACCGGCTTCGATGCTGGTGATCGCCCTGACATCGGGGGTCAATTTCATGGTGCTGCGCAGTTGGGCCTTTGCCCGATCGCATTGGGGCCAGACCGTTCCGGCATGATCGCGCAGTCAGCCAAGGGCCTGCTCAACCGGGTGCATGACAGCGTGGTCTTCGGGCGGCGCGTGAAAGTGTTGTCGGAAGCGCTGGCGGCGGCCATTCCCGAGGGCGGAACGGTGCTCGATCTCGGTTGCGGCGACGGGCAGGTGGCGCTCGGCCTGATGGCGCTGCGGCCCGACCTTGCGGTGGAGGGCGTCGATGTGCTGCGCCGGAAGGTGACGCATATTCCGGTGACGCTGTATGACGGCGTGACGCTGCCCTTCGGCGATGACAGCTTCGACTATGTCACCATTGTCGATGTGCTGCATCACACCGACGATCCGGCGGCTGTATTGGCCGAGGCGGGTCGTGTGGCGCGGCGTGGGGTTGTCATCAAGGATCACCTACGTGAGGGCCTGCTGGCCGGTTCGACGCTGCGGCTGATGGACTGGGTAGGCAATCGCGGCCACGACGTGCGGCTGCCCTATAATTATCTCGATAGCGATCAGTGGAACGCGACCTTCGCACGGTCCGGACTGGTGCGGGAGAGCTGGACCGACAGGGTCGGGCTCTATGGCGCGCCGCTTAGCTGGTGGTTCGAGCGGCGGCTGCACTTCGTGGCGCTGCTGCGGCCGATGGGGTTTCAATAGCGATCCAGTCGGGTATTCTCCGCGCCAATCGATTTGCGGAGTCTGCGGCATGAAAAGTGCATTGATCGTCTATGGTGGCTGGTCCGGGCATGACCCGGAGGAATGCGCCGCCATCTATCGCCGGTGGCTGCACGAGGACGGCTTTTCGGTGCGCACGGCGACCGAGACCAAGGCCTTTGCCGACCCGGCCATCCACGACCTGAGCCTCATCATCCCCATCTTCACGATGAGCCAGATCGAGAAGGATGAGGTGGAGAACCTGACCAAGGCCGTCGAGGGCGGGGTGGGGCTGGCCGGGCACCATGGCGGCATGAGCGACGCCTTTCGCGACGCGGTGGATTACCAGTTCATGGTGGGCGGGCAGTGGGTGGCCCATCCGGGCGGGATCATCGACTACACCGTGGACGTGGCCGATCCGCTCGACCCCATCATGGCGGGGATCAAGTCGTTCGCCTATACGTCAGAGCAATATTACATGCATGTCGACCCCTCCAACCATGTGCTGGCAACGACGACGTTCAGCGGGGAGCATGCGCCATGGATCAAGGGCGTGAAAATGCCGGTGGCGTGGAAGCGCATGCATGGCAAGGGCAAGGTGTTCCACTCGACACTGGGGCACCAGGCCAAGGAATTCGACGTGCTGGAAATGGCCACGATCATGCGGCGCGGGATGAACTGGGCGGCAAGAGAGGAGTAGGGGGCGAAGGGGCGTTTTTGTTGGATACCCCCTCCTAGCCTCCCCCTGATAGGGGGAGGAATCCGGCCGGTGAAATAGGCAATATTGTGCCGCAAGCTCGATGTGCTCCTCCCCTATCAGGGGGAGGTTGGGAGGGGGTATCCCCTTACCAGCGCAGCAAAAACCGCCCCAGCACCGCGCCCAATCCGCCCACGATGACGATCCCCAGCGTGTACCAGAGCGCCAGGAACATCATGCCCGTCTCCATGCAGGCGAAGGTGTAGATCCAGGCGCCGGTGCCGCCGGCCATGATGCCGGCGGCGAAGCCGGCTATTGTCGGGTTGGCGGGCGCCATGCGGCGCAAGGCGAGCAGGGCGGCGAGCAGGACCGGCAAGGCAAAAACCGGAATATAGGTGAGCGCACGCAGGATGGACGAGCCCATGATGAGGGGCATCATGTCATCGGCGCGGGCAAGCTGGACCACGGCGATCACCAGCAGCACGTCGAGCAGGCCGAAACCGGCCAGCCAGGGCCAGCGGGCATGGCCATCGGGACGGGCCAGCACGAGCGTGGCGGCAAGGCCGAGCAGGGTAACGGCCAGCGTGTAGCCGAATTTGGTCCAGTACATCATGGTCGTGGTGGCCACTTCCATGTCGGGCCGCATGCCGAGCAGCGCCAGCATGGCGATGACGGCGACCACGCCGCTAACCAGCAGCGCGCCGAACAGCAGGCGCTGCATGGCCATGCGGCGCACGGGCTTGAGATCGGCGGAGAGGCGGGCGATCAGGTCGTCGGTCATTTCGAGCCTCCCGCAAAGCGCGCGGCCAGCGACTTGAGCCCGCGATGGATGGAGACCTTGGCGGCGGTTTCGCTGATGCCATGGGCGGCAGCGGCCTCGGCGACGGAGGCGCCCTGGATTTTCGTGCGGCGGATCAGATCGCCGGTGCGGGCGGGGATGGTGTCGAGCACCACATCGAGATCGCGCCGGGCGAGGGCATCGGCATTGTCGTCATGGGCGAAAATGGGGGCATCGTCCTCGAGTGGCACGGTCAGGCGGATGGACTGGCGGCGGACGTGATCGACAAATTTATGATGCGCCACGGCATGCAGCCAGGCGGTGAAGGGGCGGTTGCGGTCATAAGTCATGCGTTTGACATGGATGGCCAGCAGGGTCTCCTGCACGAGATCCTCCGCGTGCGAAGCAAAGGCGGGGGTAAGCCGCCGGGTGAAATAGGCGCGCAGGTGGCGGCCGAGTTCCGACAGCAGCGTGCGATAGGCAGCCGCATCGCCGGCGAGCGAGGCGAGCATCAATTCCCGCAATCGCGTCTCGGTCGGGTCAGGCTGCATTGCTCATCCATTCGCTCCGCATGGGGACATGGTTACATGGGCCAAGCGTAGCAGGGAATGGGCAATTGCCCATCACGTCGGCGTGAGGAAATAACGCATGGAACCATGCCGGCGAATGGCGAAGCATGATCCGCTCACCGGCGGGATCGATCCAGGGAGTACATCATGACCAATAGACTGCGCGGCATTGCGCTTGCCGCCACAATCTCGCTCGCCCTCGTTCCCGCCGCGCTGGCGCAGGATGCCATGACGCCCGCGCCGGACGCGATGGCGCCGGCAGCCGGCGCCATGATGGCGGGTGAACCGACGCTGCCGCCGATCAGCGACGAAGACTACACGCTGTGCATGAAGCAGGCTGGCGGCATCACCTTCCCCGCCGCCATGCAGGCCGCCGCCGCTGCCTGCCACGGGCTGCATATGGGCATGGATGTGATGGGCGCCATGCAGGCGATGGGCGTGGGAACCAACGCGATGGGCAGCGATGCGATGGCCACCGATGCCATGGCGCCCGCCACCAAATAAATATCCGTGCTATGAAACATTTGCTTCGCGCGGCATCGTTACTGCCGGTGCGGGGCAGATGGCCTCGATGCTCGGGGGAGACGATGAGCCAAGCCACTGAATTGCCGGTCACCAAGGGCCCGCTGATCTATCGCCAGTCGATCTGGACGCGGGTGACCCATTGGGTCTGGGCGATCTGCCTGTTCTTCCTGCTGCTGACCGGGCTGCAGATCTTCAATGCGCATCCGGCGCTCTATATCGGGAATGAATCGGGCTTCGAATACGAGAATGCCATTCTAGAAATCGGGGCGATCAACAGTGCGGCAGGGCCGCGCGGGCGGACCATCCTGTTCGGCAACAGCTTCGATACGACGGGCGTATTAGGCATGAGCGGGGATGTGGCGCGGCCGACATTCACGGCATTTCCGGGGGCCGTGACCATTCCCTCCTATCGCGACCTGGCGACCGGGCGCGTGGTGCATTTCTTCTTCGGCTGGGTGTTTGTCGGGACGATGCTGATCTGGTTCGTCGCCAGTTTCATCAACGGGCATATCAGGCGGGATATCGTGCCGAAGCCGGGTGATCTGGCTGGCATTCCACGGGATGTGGCGGAACATGCGACTTTGCGCTTCAAGCACGGGCGCAGCTATGGGCCGCTGCAGAAGCTCAGCTATTTCACGGTATTCTTCATCCTGTTCCCGCTGATCGTCGCCACGGGCCTGACGATGAGCCCGGGCATGGATACGGCCTGGCCATGGCTGCTCGATATTTTCGGCGGGCGGCAGACGGCGCGGACCATCCATTTCACCGTCATGCTGCTGCTGGTGGCGTTCTTCATAATCCACATCATCATGGTTTTCGCGGCCGGGCCGATCAACGAACTGCGCTCGATGGTATCGGGCTGGTACCGCGCCAGCCCCGGTACGCCGAAAGCCGAAGGAGACAGGCCATGAGCAGGCTGATCACGCGGCGCAATTTCCTGCGCAGTTCGGCGCTGGCCGGGTCGGGGCTGGTGCTGGCCGGATGCGACCAGTTCGATTTTCTCGGCGACAAGTC
The DNA here is from genome assembly GCF_024707105.1 of Devosia ginsengisoli. Taxonomy (GTDB): domain Bacteria; phylum Pseudomonadota; class Alphaproteobacteria; order Rhizobiales; family Devosiaceae; genus Devosia; species Devosia ginsengisoli_A. The sequence continues at coordinate 33,730 of NZ_JANQAJ010000010.1, forward strand.
CAACCCCGTCCGTCACGTCATGGAGCAGGCCAATGTGCTGACCTATAATGTGCAGCGCACGCTGATCGGCGACCAGGCGCTGGCGCGGGAATATTCGGCCAGCGAAATCCGGCAGGGCATGAAGCCCAATGGTTCGGTGGAGCCGTCGACGCCGGAATACATGTTCCTCAAGATGCAGAATTTCGAGCCCTACCGGCTGACGGTGAAGGGCATGGTGGAGCGCGAGGTGAGCTTTTCGCTGGCGGAACTGCGCAACATGCCTGCCCGCAGCCAGATCACGCGGCATGACTGCGTCGAGGGCTGGAGCTGCATCGCCAAATGGACCGGGACGCCGCTCGGACCCATTCTCGACATGGCGGGGGTAAAGCCGCAGGCGCGGTTCTGCGTCTATCACTGCTACGACAATATCCAGCGGACGCTGACCGGGGACATTCTCTATTACGAGAGCTCGGACCTGGTGGATGCCTATCACCCGCAGACGATCTTGAGTTACGGGCTGAACGATCAGGTGTTGCCGGTCAGCAATGGTGCGCCGATCCGGCTGCGCATCGAGCGGGCGCTGGGCTACAAGCAGCCGAAATATCTGCACACGGTGGAACTGGTGGATGACCTCAGCCCGTTTGGGCGGGGCAAGGGCGGCTATTGGCCGGATAATGGCTATGACTGGTATGGCGGGATTTGAGCGTTAACGCACGCGCTGGAGTGACCTGTCAGTAGCCCTCATGGTGAGCCCGTCGAACCATGCGGGCGTGGCACGATGGCTCCACGCGTTCGACCTCGTGGTTCGACAAGCTCACCATGAGGTCTTGGAGAGGCAGGCGCTAGTCCACCAGTCCCGCATCGCTGCGCTCGATCAGATCAGTCAGCTCATCCAATTGCTCGGCATAGACGCGATAGCTCCTGATCCAGCCCGCGGGCCAGTCGCCGATTTGCCCGGCGGCGACGGCGGGGAGGCGGCTGGCCAGGGGCTGGCCGGCGAGGGTTTCGGCGGTGCGGGTGCCCCAGCGGTCGTCGAGCAGGATGATGTCGGCGGGGTAGAGATTGGCGTTTTCCCAGCTCAGGGTCTGGTAGCTGCTGTCGGCGTCGGTGACGGGGGTGACGATATCGAGGCCCCAGGCGGCGAAGTCGGACAGTTCGGCGAATTCGGATGGCGCGGCGATGGAGAGGCCGGTCGCGCCGGGCGAGGCGGCCATGACGGTGAGGCCGGGATGGGCCGCGACGGCAGCCTGGAAGCGGGCGCGGGCGGCTGCGAATGCCGCCTTGTCGGCCAGCAGTGATGGCGCCTCGGGATCGGCGCCGAGGCTTTCGGCCAGCGCGGCGAAATCATCGAGCATGGTGAGGATGGATTTGCCCTGGGCGGGGCCGACAATGGGGGCGATGGATTCGATCTGAGCGGTGATACCGGCATCGCCGACAGCGCCGCCGTAAAAGCCTTCGCGCGGCCAGTATTCGGTGATGATGAGATCGGGATCGAGGGCGAGGATGGCTTCGGCATCGAGCTCATACCAGCCGCGGCCGACGATGGCGACGCCGGTGAGATCGAGGCCCTCCATGGCGCGATCGACCGAGGGCGGGCCATCGAGGAAGACGCCTGATGGCGTTATGCCGAGGGGGATCAGCGCGGCGGCGGCGTTGATATGGGCGATGATGCGGGTCGGCGGTTCGGGCAGGGTGACGGGCTTGCCGGCGCCGTCGGTGTAGGTCCACTCGGCGGCGAGGGTGGGGGTGACGAGGAGGACGAGGAAAACAAGACTTTTGAACATGGCTCGTCTTACCACAATGTCATTCCGGCGCAGGCCGGAATCCATCCTGAGGCACCTCCGCCTGTTGTGAATGTTCGGTCATCTCAGGATGGATCCCGGCCTACGCCGGGATGACATCGAAGGTGTGGGGACATGGTGCGCAACCCCGCCATGCGCGGCGGAATCCCGAATTTCCTTGCTATTTCAGGCGCCTTGCCCCATATCAGCCCCATCGTCGCAGCCGGACATAAGTCCGGCACCAATATATCGCGACGGACTTCTCTTCTTATCCAATGCGGTGAGCGGCGAAGTCAGCCCGGAAACAATCTGTCCGGGTTCGAGCCAGCACCCGCGCGATATCTCCCTTTTATCGCCCGATTGCACCTGGATTGGTCATCGTTTCTCCGAAACGCTGAACAATCTGCGGCTTTGTTAGCCGCGCTTTCGAACCGGAAAAGTGGTGACCACTTTTCCTGAAAGCGCTGTGTATTGACCCGCCGACGCATGTGCGTTCGGCGACAAGCGCGCTGCATTGTTCTGCGCGCCTGCAAGCGCCCTATCGGCGCAGAAAGACGTGTTCACTTGAACGACTTCATTTCCCTCGGACTGCCGACCATTCTCACCGACAGCCTGACTGCCGGCGGCTTTACCGAGCCCACCAAAATCCAGACCCAGGCCATTCCCAAGCTCCTCGAGGGCAAGGACATGATGGGCATTGCCCAGACCGGTTCGGGCAAGACGGCGGCTTTCGGCCTGCCCATCCTGGCCGGGCTGCTGACCCTCAACGGCCGTCCGCGGCCGCTGACCACCCGTGCCCTCATCCTGGCGCCGACGCGTGAACTGGCCGTGCAGATCGACGAAGCCATCCGCAAGTTCGCAGGCTCCAAGATGAAGCTCGATACCGTGCTGCTGCTGGGCGGTGTGTCGCGCTACCACCAGGTCAAGCGCCTGGAGCGCGGCGTCGACATCACCGTCGCTACGCCCGGCCGCCTCAAGGACCTGATGGATGACGGCAAGATCCGGCTCAACGAGACGCGCTGGTTCGTGCTCGATGAGGCCGACCGCATGCTCGACATGGGCTTCATCGCCCCGGTGCGCGCCGTGGCCAAGGCCATCGGCATCAAGCGCCACACCATGATGTTCTCGGCCACGATGGCGCCTGAAGTGGCGGACCTGGCCAAGAGCCTGTTGCAGGACCCGGTGCGGGTCGATGCTTCGGTGGCCGGTTCCACCGTGGTCAAGATCGACCAGCGCGTGATCCTTTCCGGTGCCAAGGCCAAGCGTGGCGTGCTCAACGAACTGCTGGCCAGCGAAACCGAGAATATGGAACGCGTGATCATCTTCTCGCGCACCAAGCATGGCGCCGACCGCGTGGCCAAGAATCTCGAGATCGACGGACACAAGGCTGCGGCCATCCATGGTAACAAGAGCCAGAATGCCCGCCAGGCGGCGCTCAAGGGCTTTGCCACGGGTGAGGTGCGCATTCTGGTCGCCACCGATATCGCGGCACGCGGCATCGATGTGCCCGGCATCACCCATGTGGTGAATTACGAACTGCCTGACGATCCGGAGAATTATGTGCACCGTATCGGCCGCACCGGCCGCAACGGGGCTTCGGGCGTGGCCATCACCCTCTGCGACGGCACCGAGCGCGGCAAGCTGCGCGATGTCGAGCGCCTGATCCGCCGGACCTTGCCCTATACGGGCGATCTGCATACCGGCAACGACACCGGCGTGGTGGAAGCACCGCGCTCGGCCTACAAGAAGCCTGGTGGTGGCCGTCCGGGTCCGCGTTCGGCCAGGAATCCGCGCCAGCCGCAGGCTGATCGCCGTTCGCCGGCCGAGCGTCGGCCCTTCGCCGATTTCGCCAAGGAACTGGGTGGCAAGAGCCAGCCGCAGCCGCATCACCAGCCGTCCGAGGCGCCGCGGGCGCGCAATGATGGGCAGGTGAACCGGGTGCGCCGTGACAGCGAAACCGGCAAGCCGGTGGCCAAGCGCGCGGATGGCAAGCCGGCCGCTGCAGCCAACAACAAGCAACGCTGGGGCAAGGCCCGCAAGGAAGCCTCGAAGACCCGGCGCAGCGCGAGCGCGTAAGGCTCTTCTCCTTCAGGGAGAGGCGCAGAGGGAATCAGATAGAAAAAGGGCGGTCCTGGTGGCCGCCCTTTTTGTTTTGGAGTTTTCAGCATGACGACAATTGCGGTCATCGGACCCGGCGCGATCGGGGGCACGGTTGCGGCGTGGCTGGCGCAAAGGCCGGATTTTTCGATCACGCTCTGCGCGCGGACGCCGCTGGATGACCTGCGGGTCGAGACGCCCGAGGGCGTGATCACGGCGCAGCCCGAAGTGCTGACCGACGCCGGCAAGGCTCGCCCGGTCGACTGGGTGCTGGTGGCGACCAAGACCTATGACGTGGACTCGACCAAGCCGTGGCTCGACCGGCTGGTGGGGGCGGATACGCGCGTTGCCATCATCCAGAACGGGGTGGAGCATGTGCAACTGTTTTCCCACCTGGTGCCGGCAGAGCGCCTGGTGCCCGTCATGATCAACCTGCCGGCGGTGCGCAGCGCGCCGGGGCGGATTGCGCAGCGCGGGCACGGCATCATCGCGGTGCCGGCGGGGCGCAATGGCGATGAACTGGTGGGCTTGTTCGCGCATACGGAAATCGAGGCGGCGGCGCATGAGGATTTCCTGTCGCAGGCCTGGATCAAGCTGGCCGGCAATTGCGGGGCCATCGTGCCGGCGCTGACGCTGCGGGCGACGGGGCCGGTATGGAGCGACGGGCTAGAAGCCATCGTGCGCGGACTGGTGGAGGAATGCGTGGCGGTGGGGCGGGCCGAAGGGGCCAATATTCCGTCCAGCGTGGTGGAGACCACCGTCGCCAATGCGCGGAATTCGCAGGAGGGATCGATTGCCGGCTCCATCCATGCGGACCGGCTGGCGGGGCATCCGATGGAAGTGGATGCGCGTAACGGAGTGATCGTGCGACGGGGCGAGAAGCACGGGATTGCGACGCCGATGAACCGCGTGCTGGTGACGCTGCTGGGGGCGGTGGGGAGTCCGTGGGTTCAGCACTGAACTCTTCCCTTCTCCTCTGAGGGAGAGACCGAGGGTGGGGGGTGTCAGTGGTCCACAGAACTACTCCCGCCCAAGCTCTGCTACGGTCCTTCGGACCTAGCGACGCTGCCCCCCTCAAGGGGGAGGGTGGGCCGAGTGCCATCCACAAGTGGCGGTGAGTTTAAGCCACCGAGGCCAGATAGAGGATGTCTCGCGTCCCGGTACCGGCGGTCGAGGCCGGGGCCAGCCTGTCGAGAAAGGCTTTCGACCAGTCTTCGACATTGTGTTTCTTGGCGGCTTTCATCAGGCGCTGCCAGCGGCGCTGGCGTTCGACCAGGTCCATATCCAGCGCCATGCGCAGGGCTTCGGCGGTTTCATCGGTATCGAAGGGATTGACCAGGATGGCATCCTCGAAAATCTCGGCGGCGCCGGCGAAGCGCGAGAGGATCAGCACGCCTGGATCCTCGGGGTCCTGGGCGCCGATATATTCGTGGGCGACGAGATTCATGCCGTCGCGCAGGGGGGTGACGAGGCCGACGCGGGCGAGGCGGTAGAGACCGGCTAGGCTCGGCTGGCCATAGGCGCGCTTCACATAGGTCAGGGGTTGCCAATCGGGTTCGGCAAAGCGTCCCATGACGCGGCCGCAAATGGCGTCCAGTTCGTCGCTGGTCTGCTTGTATTCCTTGATGGTGTCGCGCGAGGGCGGGGCGACCTGCAGCATATGCACCTGGCGGCGGAAGCGGCTGTCATTGGCGAGCAGTTTTTCGTAGGCCTCGACGCGCTGCGGCAGCCCCTTGGAATAATCGAGCCGGTCGACGCCCAGGATCAGTTGCTGGTCGCCCAGCGAGCGCTCCATGCGCCGGTTCATCTTGATGGCGGCGGGGCTGGTGGCGAGGCGGGCAAAGGCGTCGGGGTCCGAGCCGATGGGGAAGGCAGCGACTTCGGTACGGCCGAAATCCACCGATTTGAGGGGCGAACCGGCGAGGGTGGAGGGCGCCTGATGCTCGGCGAATTCGGTGAAGGCCGTCACGTCCCTATTCGCCTGCATGCCGACCAGATCGTAGCGCGACAGGTCGCGCATCAATTCCTGATGGTGGGGAATGGCGTAAAGCGCGTCGGTGGTTGGGAAGGGAATGTGCAGGTAGAAGCCGATGCGGTTGCGGGCGCCGAGCTGGCGCAATTCGCTGGCCAGCGGGATCAGGTGATAGTCATGCACCCAGATGATGTCGTCGGGCTTGAGCAAAGGCAGCAAGGCGCGGGCGAACTGCGTGTTGACCCGGCGATAGCCCTCATACCAATGGGCCTCGATGGTGGCGAGGTCGAGCCGCAGGTGGAAGCTGGGCCAGAGGATGGAATTAGAAAAGCCGGCGTAATAGGCCTGATAATCCTCGCGGGTCAGGTCGATCTGGGCCACGGAGAGCCCGTCGATGGAATCAAATTTCGCCTTGGGGGATGGCTCATCCACCAACCGGCCGGACCAGCCGAACCAGAAACCTTCGCGGGCGGCCAGCGTGTCGCGCAGGGCGACGGCCAGGCCGCCAGCCGCCGGGCCCTTGCCCGGCGTTCGGTTGGATACAATGATGATACGGCTCATGCGGTGCCCCCGGTCAGTCCAGTCAATTGGTCAAGGTACGGTCTCGCGCCGCGATATCGCCCAGACCCTGGATGAGGGCGTGGACGGAGGCCACATTGGCGATGCGCATGCGCGCAGCGGTGTCGCCTTCGCCCAGCTTGATGCCGACGCCACCCAGGTCCTGGGCCGCGATGAAGGCATCCTCGTCGGTCGTGTCGTCGCCGATGAAAATCGGCGTGCGGCCGAGAAAGGGTTCCTCGCGCATGAAGGCGCGCAGGGCCTGGCCCTTGCTGGCGGCGCGCGGCCGCGCCTCGATCACCATCTTGCCGGGCACGAGGGTGAAATCGGTAACGCTGTGTACCGCTTCTTCCATGGCGATGCGCACGGCGGCTTCGAGTTCGGGCGCCTGGCGATAATGCAGGGCGACGGCGCCTTCCTTGGTTTCCAGCAGCAGGGCCGGATTGGCCACGACCAGCGGCGAGACGGCTTGGGCGATCTCCTCGGCGCCGATAATGGCGGCGGGGTCGACGGTTTCCACCACACCATCGGCACGGCGGCGCTGGGTGCCGTGGGCGCCGGCTATGGGCAGATGCAGCGGCGCGAGATAGCGATCGATATCGGCGATCTCGCGGCCTGTCAGCACGGCAAAGGCGCTGTCGAGCTCGCGCACGGCGCGTTCGAGCTGGTTCGCCAGGGTGTCGGGCACCTCGACGGCATCGGGGGTTTCGGCGATCTCGACCAGCGTGCCGTCGAAATCGGTGAAGATAGCCAATTGGGGAATGGCATGGGGGGCAACGGCATCGATCTGCGCCATCGGGGGGACCTTTTGCGGAACATGACCCTGATGCAACGCGCAGCGTCCGGTTTGGTTCGACCGGGCATGGCTGGCATGCAGCAGCGCCGGCTGAATGGTGGATTAACGAGGCATTCCCGCGGCGTTCAACGTGTGGCGGGTAGGTGGCGATCCAGCGTCAACTCATGCGGATCGAAACCCGATGTCCCAGCTTGTTCTCACCGCGCTTTTCGCGCTTGCCCTTAGCTTCCTGACCGTCGCGGCCTCGTTCGCCTAGGCGTCAGGGCGTCTGGACCAGTCCGGCCAGCGCGACGCCGGCGGCATCGACGAGCTTGAGGCCGTTGCCGGCCAGTTCATAGCCCCTGGTAGCGGTGAGCGCCGCGAAGAAGCGCGCCTCCTGCGCCATGATGGCGGGGGCGCAGGCCCGGCGGGTGCCGGCGACGGGGCCGAAGCTCAGCGGCGGGTCCTCGAAGCTGGCTTCGGTGAAATAGTTGTTGCAGCCGCCATTGCCGCCGGCGCGATGATCGGCGGCGATGGAGAAGGTGACCGCGGTATCGGCGAGGACGGGGTCGCCACCGATGCTGGTCAGCGTCCAGACCACATCGAGCAGCGGATTGGGCGCCTCGACCGGCGGCAGCACCTGTTCGGGCGGATCATGCGGCGGAGGCGGAGAGAATTCCACCGGGATCAGGATGCCCGACGGCATCAGCGCATCGACCGGCACCGGCTGCCAGTTGCGGAAGATAACATAGCCCCGGCTGCGGATTTCGGCGACGAGGCCAAAGCTGCCGCCATTGGCCAGAACGTCGCTGCGCACATTGAGCGTGAACTGGATGGGCGAGCCGGCCTTGCCGCCGAGACCGGCATGGGCGCCGGTGACGCGTTGCTGGCCCGGCATGGTGACCAGGTTGACCGTCAGCGCCGCATCGGATGGCAGCGCCATGCGCTCGCGCCAACTGACCAGGCCGGTGAAGGTGACATCTTCGGCAAAGGCGGGGGCGGCCATGAGCAAAGCGAGCAGGGCCAGGGCAAAGCGAGTGAGCCTCATGGGCAACATGGCGATCTCCATCCTTTGGCAGCTAAACTAGCGCATGGCTGTGTCGGTTGCGAGGCGGGTAGCGGATATCTCCTGAGACCTCATGGTGAGCTTGTCGAACCACGAGGTCGAGAGAGTGGAGCCATAGTGCCACGCCCTCGTGGTTCGACAAGCTCACCATGAGGGCTACTGGGGGCTACCGCGTCACGGTCCAAGGCTCATCGAAATGATGCTCTTCGAGGTTGTTCCCCTCGCCGCCACGATCCACGACCAGGAAGTCGCTTTCGGCCTCCAACGGGGTGAGGACGCCGTGCCAGGTGTTCATGGCGATGTTGACGCCCTGGCCGGTTGCGGGCTGGAAGGCGCGGAGGCGGACCGGGGTGCCGGCGTTGTCTTCGGCCACGATGACCAGCCAGGGATTGGCCGAGAGCGGATAGAAGGCCTGGCTGCCGAGGGGGTGGCGCTCGACCAGCTTGAGCGTCAGCGGCAGGGCATAGGGCTGGCCGCGAAACAGCGAGATGAGCGGGCGGGGCTCGGGGCCGCCCAGCTCGATCCGCGCCAGGTCGTGGTAGCGCTCGGTCATGCCGTTATTGATGGGATAATGCTGCGCGCCATCCGTTTCGATCACCTGGCCGAAAGGGGCGAAGGCGGCGGCGGAGAGGGGCTCGATGACCAGGCTGGCCATGGCTAGAGATCCAGCCGGGCGTGGCGGTTCACGTCCTTGTAGAGCAGGTAGCGGAAGCGGTTGGGGCCGGCATAGCAGGCCTGCGGGCAAAAGGCGCGCAGCCACATGAAATCGCCGGCTTCGACCTCGACCCAATCGCGGTTGAGGCGATAGACGGCCTTGCCTTCGAGCACGTAGAGGCCGTGCTCCATGACATGGGTTTCCTCGAAGGGAATGACGGCGCCCGGCTGCAGGGTCACGATGTTGACATGCATGTCGTGGCGCAAATCGGTCGGATCGACGAAACGCGTCGTGCCCCAGGTGTCCCTGGTGTCGGGCATCCAGCGGATGGGCTCGTCCTGTTCGTTGGTGACGAAGGCGGTGGGCTTGTCGACGTCCTCGACTGCTTCGTAGCGCTTGCGGATCCAGTGGAGGCGGACAGGAGCGGCGCCGGTATTGGACAGGGACCAGTTGCAGCCCGGCGGCAGGAAGGCGTAGCCGCCGGGGCGCAGGAGGTGCGGCTTGCTCTCGATGGTGACATTGGCTTCGCCCTCGACCACGAAGAGCACGCCTTCGGCTGCCGGATTGGGTTCGGGCCGGGTGCTGCCGCCGCCGGGCGCCACTTCCATGATGTATTGCGAGAAGGTCTCGGAGAAACCGGTCATGGGCCGGGCGATGATCCAGGCCCGGGTCTTGTCCCAATGGGGCAGGGCGCTGGCGACGATGTCGCGCATCACGCCATGGGGGATGACGGCATAGGCCTCGGTAAAGACGGCGCGGCCGGTATGGAGCGCAGCCTGCTTGGGCAGGCCGGCTGACGGCGTGGCGTAAGGTGTGTCGGCCATGGTGTCCCCGGAACGTCAGGCGGTCTGGCGATAATCGGCGACGATATGGCCGGCTGCAAGGGCCTCGTTTTCATAGACCTGCTTGCGCCAGGTTTCCCTGAGCGCGGCCTCGTACCAGTCCTGCATAGCGGGCAAGTCGAGCAGGCGCCTGGCATAGGCGGCGGCCGGGGCGCCGAGCTTGAGATCGTAGGTCTGTACGCGGAAGGCGACGGGGCAGAAAAAGGCATCGACGGCGGTGAAGCTGTCGCCGGCAAGGAAGGGGCCGCCGAAGCGGGTGAGGCCTTCGGTCCAGAGCGTGTCGAGGCGGGCGATATCGGTGGCAAGGCCTGCCGGGATTTCCTTCAGCTCGACGCGGATGCCGACATTCATGCCGCAGATATTGCGCAGGCTCGGGAAGCTCGAATGCATTTCCGATGCGGCCGAGCGGGCAAAAGCGCGGGCGTGCCTGTCGGCGGGCCAGACCTTGGGATGGGTTTCGGCCAGGTATTCGGCAATGGCCAGGGAATCCCAGACCACGGTTTCGCCATCGACCAGGCACGGGAAGCGGCCGCTGGGCGAGACATCGCCAAAGGCCAAAGCCGGGCCATCGGTGAAGGGGCGGACCTGCTCGTCAAAGGGGATACCGAGTTCGCGCATCAGTATCCAGGGGCGCAGCGACCAGGACGAATAGTTCTTGTTGGCGACGTAGAGTGTGACCATGGGAGCCCTCCGATAGTCACGCGCATAGCGCCTTGCCGGGCGCGCCGCAAGTCAGGCGCCGGTCGGGTCTTCCACCTGGCGCTTGAGCTTGCCCAGCATGGATGTGGCATAGGCGGCATAGGGGCCGATCCAGCGCTCGTGGATGGCGTGGATGGGCAGGGCGTCGAGATGGTTCCAGCGCTCGCGGCCGCGCCGCTCGGCCACGACGAGCCCGGCTTCTTCGAGCACGCCCAGATGCTGCATGACCGTGCAGCGATCAAGCTCGGGCAGCAGGTCGCACAACATGCCGGTCGTGCGCGGTTCGCTTTTCAGCAGATCGCAAATCTGCCGCCGCGTGCGGTGGCTCAAGGCCTTGAAAATCTGGTCGTTTTCGTCTTCCGTTGACATGTTATGTTTTTATAACATATTATGGCCTCAGTCAAGCAAGGAGTAGAGAGATGGCCTACGAATTCACGGTCAGCGGACGCATCAGCAAGCCGGTGCATGAAGTGTTCGAGGCGGTGGCGGACCCCAAGGAACTCTCGGGCTACTTCACCACGGGCGGCGCCAGGGGGCGGCTGGAAACCGGGGCCACGGTCACCTGGGATTTCCATGATTTCCCCGGTGCCTTTCCGGTCGAAGTGGTCGAAGTCGAGCAGGACAGGAAGATCGTGCTGCGCTGGGATGCCGCCGAGGACGGGACGGCCGACGATCCGGTAAAGCCCGGCTACAAGACCACCGTGACCATGACTTTTGCGCCGCTCGATGACGGGCGAACCCTGGTGACCATCACCGAAGGCGGCTGGCGGGAAACGGCCGGCGCGCAGAAGGCGGCCTTCGGCAATTGCGAGGGCTGGACCGGGATGCTCTGTGCGCTCAAGGTCTATATCGAGCACGGCATCAACCTGCGCGACGGCTTCTACAAGTAGAGCAGGGTGACCCGATCGATCGAAGGTGGCATCAACATCGCCATGAAGGTGCCGGCGCACCAGTATGAGGCGACGGTCGCGTTTTATCGCGATACGCTCGGCCTCGAACCGTTCACGGAAAAGCCGGGCAATATCGGTTTCATCCACGGACCGAACCGGCTGTGGCTCGACAAGGTGGAGAATTACAGCCAGGCGGAGCTGTGGCTGGAACTGTTCACGCCGGACTTTGCCGCGACCGCCGACAGGCTCGGCGCTGCCGGCGTGGTGCGCAATGACGCCATCGAGGACCTCGGTGAGGGTTTTCGCGGCGGCTGGTTCATCAATCCGGCAGGTATCGTGCATATGGTGCGCGAACCCGACGCATGGTGATCCTAAGGCCCTGTTAGGGTTACCAAATCTTCAACCTTTGGCGCGATGCTCGGAGGATGGACCAGTTTAACGCCCATAGCGGGGTCGCGCCCCATGCCTGGCTGCAGCACCATCTGCCGTGGCTGGGCTTGCTGGCGCTGATGCTCGGCCTGTTCCGCGAAAGCCCCGATGCGGCTTTGGAGCGGGACGAGCTGAACGGCTAATCCAAAACCGCCTGCAACCGCAGCAGGGCAATCCGCTCCACCTGGGCGCAGGCCGTCTCGAATTCCTCCCCAGCGCTGTTGTCGATGCGCTTTTCGAAGGCCGCCAGGATTGACGCCTTGGTGTTGTCGCGCACGGCGATGATGAAGGGGAAACCGAATTTTTCGACATAGTGTTCGTTGAGCGTGGTGAAGCGCGCGCGCTCGGTATCGGTGAGGGCATCGAGTCCGGCGGAGGCCTGTTCGGCAGTGGACGCCTCGGTGAGGCGCTGGGCGGCGGCGAGCTTGCCGGCCAGATCGGGATGGGCGCGCAGCACGGCGAGGCGCTCTTCCGGCGTCGCCATGCGGAACTGGCTGCGCAATGCGAAATGCAGGCCAATTGCCGTGTCATTGGCGGGAGCCATCTCACTCTCCCAGGCGCGCTCGGCGATCCAGGGAGAATGCTCGAAGATCGAGCCGTAGCGGGCGACGAAGTCGGCTTTGTCGAGCTGCGAGGGAATGACCTCGGGCGCGATATAGGGATGTTCCTTGGCCCAATGTTCGGCAATGGCGAGGCGGGTGGGAATCCAGACCTTGTCGAAGGTCTTGATGTAATCGATGAACCTTTTGAGCCCTTGATAACGGCCAGGCTGGCCGACGAGGCGGCAGTGCAGGCCGATGGACATCATCTTGGGTGAGCCGGCCTGGCCCTCGGCATAGAGGCAGTCGAAACTGTCCTTCAAAAACTGGAAATAGTCCTCGCCATTGGCAAAGCCGGAGGCGGTGACGAAGCGCATGTCGTTGGCGGACAGCGTATAGGGAATGATGAGCTGCGGACGGCCCTGATGGACGCGCCAATAGGGCAGGTCGTCGTCATAGGTGTCCGATACATAGGCGAAGCCGCCGGCTTCGGAGACGAGATCGACGGTGTTGAGCGAGCAGCGGCCGGTATACCAGCCGCGCGGCCGTTCTCCGGTGGCGATGGTGTGGAGGTGGATAGCCTCGGCGATCTGCTCGCGTTCGACTTCGGGCGGCATATCCTTGTGCTCGACCCATTTATAGCCGTGGCTGGCGATTTCCCAGCCAGCCTCCTGCATGGCGGCAAGCTGGGCCGGCGCGCGCATCAGCGCGGTGGCGACGCCATAGACGGTGACGGGCAGCTCGGCCTCGGTGAACAGGCGATGCAGCCGCCAGAAGCCGGCGCGAGCGCCGTATTCGTACATGGACTCGATGTTCCAGTGGCGCTGGCCCGGCCAGGGCGCGGCGCCCACCACATCGGCGAGAAAGGCCTCGGAGCCGGCATCGCCGTGCAGGATATTGTTCTCGCCGCTCTCTTCGTAATTGAGCACGAATTGCACCGCCACATGGGCGCCGCCGGGCCAGTTGGCCTGGGGCGGATTGGGGCCATAGCCGTGCATGTCGCGGGGGTAGCGCATGGGTCTCTCTCGTCTTGTTGCGGGCGAATAGTACGAGTCTGGTGCCGTGGAACAAGATGCACAAAAATGGACCAGATGGTAAAAAATGAGCATTGCGCATCGGGCCTGATGCGATAGTCTCATTCTCCGGGGACGATAGACGGAGCAGCAAATGGCGGGGAGTGGACGCCTTACGACGCACGTGCTGGACACGATGCATGGCAAGCCGGCACGCGGCATGCGGCTCGAACTGCTGTATGTGCATGGCGACCACAATCACCACATTGCCGACAGCTATACCAACGAAGATGGGCGGGTAGATCAGCCGCTGCTCGATGAAGAGCAGTTCCAGCATGGCGAATTCGAAATCCATTTCCATGTCGGGCAGTATTTCGCGCGGCTGGGCGTGGAGGTCGAAAACCCGTTTCTCGACGTGGTGCCTGTTCGTTTCACCATCTCCGAAGACCGGCACTATCATGTGCCGCTGCTGGTAAGCCCCTTTGCCTATTCGACCTATCGGGGGAGCTGAGATGGTCGAGGTAACCAACGCCATCCGCTTCATCCTCAATGACGAGGAAGTCACCCTCACCGATGTGAGGCCGGATGCGACCCTGCTCGACTGGCTGCGGCTGGAGCGCCGCCTGCGCGGCTCCAAGGAAGGCTGCGCCGAGGGCGATTGCGGGGCCTGTACCGTGCTGGTCGGGCGGTTGATGGATGACGAGATCATCTATGACTCGGTCACATCCTGCATCCGCTTCGTGGGCAGCCTGCATGGCACGCATGTCGTGACCATCGAGCATCTGCGGGGCAAGGATGGCAATCTGCATCCGGTGCAGCAGGCCATGGTGGATCACCATGGCAGCCAATGCGGCTTCTGCACCCCGGGCTTCGTGATGAGCCTCTATGGCCTGTGGATGCGCGACCCCGATCCCAGCCAGGCGGCCATCGAGAAGGCCTTGCAGGGCAATCTCTGCCGCTGCACGGGCTATGCGCCGATCATCCGCGCCGGCAAGGCGATTTCGAGCTATGGCCGGCCCGAGGGCGATCCGCTGCGGGCCGAACGCATTGCGCTCAAGCAGAAGATCAGGGCGATCAATGATGATCGCCGGGTCGAGCTGGGCGCAGGCGCGGACCGCATCATCGTTCCCGGCAGCCTCGACGATTTCGCCGCCGTCTATGAGGCCAATCCCACGGCGACCATTGTCAATGGCTCGACCGATGTCGGGCTGTGGGTCACCAAGTTCATGCGATCAATCGGGCCGGTGATCTTCATCAATCACCTCGAAGAGTTGAAGCGCATCGCCGAGACGGATAGCGAAGTGCGTTTCCATGCCGGAGTGAGCTATTCAGAGGCCCTGCCTGTCATAGCCGCCAGGTTCCCCGACATGGCGGAGCTGTGGCATCGCATCGCCGGCGAGCAGATCCGCAATATGGGGACCATCGGCGGCAATATCGCCAATGGCTCGCCCATCGGCGACACGCCGCCGCCCTTCATCGCGCTGGGGGCCAGGCTCAGCCTGCGCAAGGGTGCGCAGCGGCGCGAAATCGCGCTGGAGGATTACTTCCTGGCCTATGGCAAGCAGGACCGCCAGCCGGGCGAATTTGTCGAGAGCGTGACCATTCCGCTGCTGCCCGATGGCGAAAAATTCGCGGTCTACAAGATTTCCAAGCGGCGCGAGGAAGATATTTCGGCTTTGTGCGGGGCGTTCCGGGCGTTGGTCAGGGATGACGGCACGGTCGGCATGGTGCGCATCGCTTTTGGCGGCATGGCGGCGACGCCCAAACGCGCCAAAGCGGTCGAGGCGGCCTTGGTGGGCAAGCCGTGGACGCAAGCGACGATTGATGCCGCAATCGCGGCATTTGCCGAGGATTATCAGCCGATTTCGGACATGCGCGCCAGCGCGGACTATCGCCTGCTGACGGCGCAGAACCTGCTGCTGCGGTTCTTCCTCGACAGCACCGGGCAGGGGCAGAGGCTCCGGCGGGAGGTGGCATGAACAAGCACGAAACCCCCATCGCCATTGCTTCGCTCCATACGCCCACCCGCCATGACAGCGGGCCCAAGCATGTCAGCGGCACGGCCGAATATATCGACGACATGATCGAGCCCGAAGGCACTGTTCATGCCTATCTGGCGCTGTCGACGCGGGCGCATGCCGAGATCGTTGCGGTGGATATCGAAGCCGTGAAGGCGGCGCCGGGGGTGATCGGCGTGCTCACATCAGAGGATATTCCGGGCGAAAACGATGTGTCGCCCAGCCACAAGCATGACGAGCCGGTGTTTGCCGAGGGCAAGGTGCAGTTCTGGGGGCAGCCGCTGTTTGCGGTGGTGGCCGAAACGCGCGATCAGGCGCGGCGGGCGGCGCATCTGGCCAAGATCGAATACCGTGATCTGCCCCATGCGCTCGATGTGCGCGCGGCGCAGGCGGCGGGCGGGGCGATGGTCACCGAGCCACTGAAGCTCGAACGGGGCGACGTGGCCGCCGGGCTGGCCGGGGCGAAGCATCGCGTCAAGGGCAGCATCGCCATTGGCGGGCAGGACCATTTCTATCTCGAAGGCCAGATCGCCATGGCGGTTCCGGGCGAGGACGAGGACGTGACCGTCTTTGCCTCGACGCAGCATCCGAGCGAAGTGCAGTTGATGGTCGCGGCCGTGCTGGGCATCCGGCATCATGCCGTGACGGTCAATGTGCGGCGCATGGGCGGCGGCTTTGGCGGCAAGGAAACGCAGGGCAACCTGTTCGCCGCAGTGGCGGCCCTGGCGGCCAAGAAATGGAACCGCGCCTGCAAGATTCGCCCCGACCGCGACGACGACATGACGGCCACCGGCAAGCGCCACGATTTCGTGGT
Source organism: Devosia ginsengisoli (assembly GCF_024707105.1). GTDB lineage: Bacteria > Pseudomonadota > Alphaproteobacteria > Rhizobiales > Devosiaceae > Devosia > Devosia ginsengisoli_A. The sequence continues at coordinate 49,857 of NZ_JANQAJ010000010.1, forward strand.
CGACTACGAGGTCGGCTATGACGACGCGGGGAAAATCCAGGCGGTGGATGCCGTCTATGGCGCGCGCGCCGGCTTCTCCTCGGACCTGTCAGGGCCGGTGACCGACCGGGCGCTATTCCATGCTGACAATGCCTATTGGTATCCCGCGGTGCGGGTGCGCAGCGAGCCGCTTTATACCAATACGGTCAGCAACACGGCCTTCCGCGGCTTCGGTGGCCCGCAGGGCATGATGGCGGCGGAGCGCTGGGTGGAAGACATCGCCTATGCGCTGGGCAAGGACCCGCTCGATATCCGCAAGGCCAATTTCTACGGCCCCGAGACCGACAACGTGACGCCTTACCACCAGGTGGTGGAGGACAATATCATCCATCGCGTGGTGGATGAGCTGGAAGCTTCGGCCGACTATCAGGCGCGGCGGGCGGCGATAGTAAAATACAATGCCGGCAGCGACGTGCTCAAAAAGGGCATTGCGCTGACCCCTGTCAAGTTCGGCATTTCCTTCACCGCCACCTGGTATAATCAGGCCGGTGCGCTGGTGCATGTCTACAAGGACGGTTCCATCCATCTCAGCCATGGCGGCACCGAGATGGGTCAGGGGCTGCATATCAAGGTGGCGCAGGTTTTGGCCGATGCCTTCGGCGTCGGGCTCGACATCGTCAAGATCATGGCGACGAGCACGGGCAAGGTGCCCAATACCTCGGCCACGGCCGCCTCTTCGGGTTCCGACCTCAACGGCATGGCGGCCTGGGACGCGGCGCGGCAGATCAAGGAACGGCTGGTCAGGCATGCGGCCAAGCTGCATCAGGTCAGCGAAGCTGCTGTGGAGTGGGTGCAGGGCGGCATCCAGGCGGGGCCGAAATTCGTGCCCTTCGCCGAACTGGTGGCCTCGGCCTATCTCAACCGCGTGCAGCTTTCGGCCGCCGGTTTCTACGAGACACCGAAGATTCACTGGGATCGCGCCACCGGGCGCGGGCATCCATTCTACTATTTCGCCTATGGCGCCTCGGTCAGCGAGGTGACCATCGACACGCTGACCGGCGAATATACGGTGGACCGGGTGGACATCCTCCATGATGTCGGCCGCTCGCTCAATCCGGCGGTGGATATTGGCCAGGTCGAGGGCGGCTTCGTGCAGGGCATGGGGTGGCTGACGACGGAAGAGCTGGTGTGGGACGACAAGGGGCAGTTGCGCACCAAGGCGCCGTCCACCTACAAAATCCCGCTGGCCAGTGACGTGCCGCCGGTCTTCAACGTCAAGCTGGCCGAATGGTCGGTCAACAAGGAGCCGACCATCGGACGCTCCAAAGCGGTGGGCGAGCCGCCGCTGATGCTGGCCATGAGCGTCGTCGAGGCGCTGAGCATGGCGGTGGCATCGGTAGCGGATTACGCAATCGCGCCAAGGCTCGATACGCCGGTGACGCCCGAGCGGGTGCTGATGGGCGTCGAGCGGATGAAACGGGAGGCGCGGGGGTGAGGATGGTGGTCGTCTTGGCCGCAGTACCCCCACCCTCGCTCCCTCCCCACAAGGAGGAGGGAAGCCCGCTCCGTGCTGTGATGCCACATTGTGCCACGGAACGAGCGTTCATCGTCTCCCTCCCCCTTGTGGGGAGGGATCAAGGGTGGGGGTGGTTTGGCCCCGATCTTGAGGTGGACCTGCCATGACCCGCTCCACCGACCTAACCATCTTCCTTGCCGCCAATCCCGACGCCATCATGTGCGAGCTGACCTCTGTCCGTGGCTCCTCCCCGCGCGAGCAGGGCACGTTCATGCTGGTAGGCGCCGCGGGCCTGTTCGGTACCATCGGCGGCGGCGCCCTCGAATATATGGTGATCGAGCATGCCCGCAGGCTGATCGCCAATGGGCAGGCCGAGGAGGCGATGGATGTGCCGCTGGGGCCGGAAATCGGCCAGTGCTGCGGCGGTCGGGTCGCGGTCGGGCTACGCTATGCCGATGCGGCCATTCGAGAGCGGCTGGCGGCGCGGGTCGCTGACGAAGACGCGGCGCTGCCTGACGTCTATGTGTTCGGCGCCGGGCATGTCGGGCGGGCGCTGGCGAAAATGCTGGCTTTGCTGCCGGTGCGCCTGCAGGTCATCGATACGCGGCGGGAGGAGCTGGACCTGCTGCCCGCGGGTATAGTGGCCCATGCCGTGGCCATGCCCGAGGCCGTCGTACGCTCGGCGCCCGAGGGCAGTTCCTATGTGATCCTGACGCATGACCATGCGCTGGATTTCCTCATCGCGCAGGAAGCGCTGGCGCGGACCGACGCGCCCTATATCGGCATGGTCGGCTCACGGACCAAACGCGCGAGGTTCGCCAGTTGGTTCAAGGGCGAGGGTGGTGATGACAAGGCATTGCAGCGGCTGGTGCTGCCGATCGGCCAGCAGGGGCTTGGGGATAAGCGTCCCGAGGTGATTGCGGCACTGGCGGCAGCTGAGATTATGGTTCACATTGGGCAGCGGGAAGCTGAGATTGCGCGGGCACGCGCCCCCAGGGCAAAGGGGGTGATGATTGGACGCTAGTATGCCGTATCGGCTGGAATTGACCGGTATCACCAAACGCTTCCCGGGCGTGCTCGCCAATGACAATGTGAGTTTTGCCGTCAAGCCGGGCGAAATCCATGCCCTGCTGGGCGAGAACGGGGCGGGCAAATCCACCCTGGTCAAGATGATCTATGGCATCATGCAGCCCGATGCCGGCGAAATTCGCTGGAACGGGCAGCCCGTCGTGGTACCCAATCCCAAGGCGGCGCGCCGGCTCGGTATCGGCATGGTGTTCCAGCATTTTTCGCTGTTCGAGGCGCTGACCGTGCTCGAGAATATCGCGCTGGGCATGGATGCCAAGATTCCGGCGCGGGAGCTCGAGGCGCGTATCCGCGCAGTGATGACGCAATATGGGCTGCTGCTCGATCCGCATCGCACCGTGGCGACCCTGTCGGTGGGTGAGCGCCAGCGTATCGAGATCGTGCGGGCGCTGTTGCTCGACCCCAAGCTGCTGATCATGGACGAGCCGACTTCGGTGCTGACGCCGCAGGAGGTGGAGCAATTGTTCGAAGTGCTGCGCAAGCTGGCGGCGCAGGGCTGTTCCATCCTCTACATTTCGCATAAGCTGCATGAAATCAAAGCTCTATGCGACACGGCGACCATCCTGCGCGGCGGCAAGCTGGTCGATACCTGCGATCCGAAGCAGGAAACATCGCGCTCCATGGCCGAGAAGATGATCGGCGCCGGCCTCAAGGACATTACCCGCGCCGAGGGGCGCAGTTTCGGCCAGCCCAAGCTCGTCGTGTCGCATCTGTCGACGCAGAAGGCCGGGCATTTCGATGTGCCGGTGGATGATGTCAGCTTTGCCGTGCGGGCGGGCGAAATCTTCGGCATTGCCGGGGTAGCCGGCAATGGCCAGAACGACCTGCTCGATGCGCTCAGTGGCGAAATCCGCAGCCATGACAAGGATGCCATCACCATAGACGGCCATCCATTGGGCCTGCTCGACACGACGGGGCGGCGCAAGCGCGGCCTCTGCGCCGTGCCGGAAGAGCGCAACGGGCATGCCGCTGTGGGCGATTTCACGCTGAGCGACAATTCCGTGCTGACCGCCCGCGACAGGCTGGGCATGGTGGTGATGGGGCTGATCAACTCCGGCGCCGCGCGGACCTATACCGGCAAGGTGATCGCCGATTTCGCCGTCAAGGCGCTGGGGCCGGCTTCCACAGCGGGATCGCTGTCGGGCGGGAACCTGCAGAAATACATCATGGGCCGGGAAATCCTGCAAAAGCCCAGCGTGCTGGTAGTAAGCCAGCCAACCTGGGGCGTCGATGCCGGTGCGGCGGCGGCGATCCATCAGGCTCTGGTGGACCTGGCGGCCGCCGGCTCGGCTATCGTGGTCATCAGCCAGGATCTCGACGAACTCCGGGCGCTTTGCGACACGCTGGCTGTCATCAATATGGGGCGCCTGTCACCGGCGCGGCCGACGAAAGAGGTGAGCGTGGAGGAGATCGGCTTGCTGATGGGCGGAGTGCATGGATTGACGGAGGCGCAGGATGCAATTCCGGCTTGAGAAACGGCGCGAGCCCTCGCAATTCATGCTCTATGCCACTCCGGTCGCGGCGGTTGCCCTCACCATGATCGTGGGCGCCATCATCTTTTCGCTGATCGGATATAATGGTGTCGGCGCGGTGCGGGAAATCTTTCTCACGCCGCTGACCAATGCCTATAAATGGCAGGACCTCGGGGTGAAGGCGGCGCCGCTGATCATTATCGGCGTGGGCCTTTCCATCGCCTATCGCGCCAATGTGTGGAATATCGGCGCCGAGGGGCAATATATCATGGGGGGCTGGCCGGGACCGGCATTGCGCTCCTCACCTATGGCATGACTGGCTGGTGGGTATTGCCGCTGATGGTGCTGGCTGGCGTGCTGGGCGGCATGGCCTATGCGGCCATTCCGGCCCTGCTCAAGACAAGGCTCAACGTCAACGAAATCCTCACCAGCCTGATGCTGACCTATGCGTCGGTGCAGTTGATCTATTACCTCATCCGCGCGCCGTGGAAGGACCCAATGGGGATGGGTTTTCCGCAGACGCGGCTGTTTTCCGAAGCGGCGCGCCTGCCCACCATCATTCCGGGCACGATCGTGCATCTGGGCGTGCCCATCGCCGTGCTGGTGGGGCTGGTCGCCTGGTTCATCATGACCAAGTCGGTCTTCGGCTATCGCATGCGCGTGGTCGGCGCCGCACCGCATGCTGCGCGCTATGGCGGCTTTTCCGAGCACAAGACGATCTGGCTGGCCATGCTGGTCAGCGGCGCGCTGGCGGGGCTGGCGGGCGTGCTTGAAGTGGCCGGGCCGTTCCAGCGCATGGTGCCGGGCTTTCCGACCAATTACGGATTCACCGCCATCATCGTGGCCTTTCTCGGCCGGCTCAATCCGCTCGGCGTCATCATTGCCGGCGTGGTGCTGGCCATCACCTTCGTGGGCGGGGAAGTGGCGCAGACCACGATCGGCCTGCCTAATGCGGCGACCGGCATTTTCCAGGCGATGATGCTGTTCTTCCTGCTGGCCGGCGATATCCTCATCAAATACCGGCTGCGGCGGGTGGTGCCGCAGCCCTCGGCGGAGGCGGCGTAGATGGAGCTGACGCTTGCCATAATCATCACCGTGGTGGGGGCTTCGACTCCCATCCTCATCGCTGCCCTGGGGGAGCTGGTGGTGGAGCGCTCCGGGGTGCTGAATCTGGGCGTCGAGGGCATGATGCTGATCGGCGCCATTGCCGGCTTCGTGGTGCAGTTCCACACCGGCAATCCCTATCTGGCCTTGCTCTCGGGCGCGGCTGCCGGCATGGCCGCCTCGCTGATCTTCGGTTTCCTGACCCTGTCGCTGTCGGCCAACCAGACGGCGACCGGCCTGGCGCTGACCATTTTCGGCACCGGCTTTTCGGCTTTGGCCGGCTCGTCCTATTCGGCCCGGCCGGTGACGCTGATGCAGCCTTTGCTGCCGGCCGAGATTGCGACCCATCCGATCGGCAAGGTGCTGTTCGGCTATTCCTTCCCGATCTACTTCGCTTTCGTCATGGTGGTGGTGATCTGGTATTTCCTGCACAAGACCCGCGCCGGGCTGATCCTGCGGGCCGTGGGCGAAAATGACCAGTCGGCCCATTCCATCGGCTATTCGGTGCTGGGGGTGCGTTATCTCGCCGTGATGTTCGGCGGCGCCATGGCCGGCATTGCCGGGGCCTGTTTTCCGCTGCTGCTGACCCCGCAATGGGCCGAGCGCATGACGGCCGGGCGGGGCTGGATCGCGGTGGCGCTGGTGGTCTTTGCCAGTTGGAAGCCGTTCCGCCTGCTGGCCGGGGCCTATCTCTTCGGCCTGGTCATGACCATGGAGCTCTATGCCAAGGCCGGCGGCGGCGTGCTGAGCGTCATTCCCTCCGAGCTATGGGCCGCTTTGCCCTATATCGCAACCGTCGTCGTGCTGGTGCTGATCTCGCTCCGCCGCGACGCGTCCACCAATGCTCCGGCCTGCCTCGGCAAGCCGTTCTTGCCTGCCAATTGAGACGGCGCAGCAAATGATCGTCTCAAGCCAACGACCGTCAATCAGGAGAAACAGATGACACTTTCGCGTCGTACATTCGTAAAAGTCGGCGGTGCCGCCATGGCCCTGCCGCTGCTGGGCTCACGCGCCTTCGCCCAGCTCGAAAAGGTCAAGATCGGCTTTATCTATGTCGGCTCGATCAACGACAACGGCTATAACTATGCCCACAATCAGGGCCGGCTCTATGTCGAGGAGCATCTCGGCGACAAGGTCGAGACCATCTATGTCGAGAACGTGCCCGAGGGTCCGGACTGCGAGCGCGTGCTGCGCGAACTGGCCCAGCAGGGCTGCAACCTTATCTTCGCCACCAGCTTCGGCTTCGGCGACTCGGTGGTCAAGGTTGCCCCGCAATTCCCCGATATCGCCTTCGAGCATGCCACCGGCTATATGAGCGGACCGAATGTGGGCCTCTACAATGCCCGCTTCTATGAAGGCCGCGCCGTATGCGGCACCATTGCCGGCCATATGTCCGAGACCGGCAAATACGGCTATATCGGCTCCTTCCCGATCCCCGAAGTGGTGATGGGCATCAATGCCTTCGTGCTCGCCGCCCGCAAGGTCAATCCCGATGCCACCATCAAGCCGGTCTATATCTCGACCTGGAACGATCCGGCCAAGGAGGCTGACGCGGCCCGCGCCATGATCGACCAGGGCATCGACATCATTGCCCAGCACACGGACGGCCCGGCCGCCCTGCAGGTGGCTGCCGAGCGCGGCATCGTGGGCGGCTTCGGCCAGGGCGCCGATATGAGCGCCTTTGCCCCCGACACCCAGCTCACCGCCATCATCGACCATTGGGGCCCGCATTACCTGGCCTCGGCCGAGGCCGTTTTGGCCGGCACCTGGGCGCCTGGCGACACCTGGGAAGGCCTCAAGGAAGACGTGGTGCAGATGGGACCCTATGGCGCCAAGGTGCCGGAAGACGTGGTCGCCGCCGCCGAGGCGGTGCGCACCGGCCAGATCGATGGCTCGTTCCACATCTTCACCGGCCCGATCAACGACAATACCGGCGCCGAGCGAGTCGCAGCCGGCGTCACCATGACCGATGCCGAACTGCTCAGCATGGACTGGTATGTCGAAGGCGTCGAACAGCCGGCTTAAGACCGGCGAATAATATGTTGAAGGGGCGGGTCTCGGCCCGCCTCTTTTCATGACCAGCAGTAGACCTCATCCTGAGCCTGTCGAAGGACGAGGTCGTGGCATGGTCGGCGGCACGACTTCGTGGTTCGACAGGCTCACCATGAGGTCTACTGAGGGGATGAACGATGCCCGATTATGCGATTGCTTATGAATGGCTGATGTTTGCCGTGCGCTGGCTGCATGTCATCACGGCCATCGCCTGGATCGGCTCGTCCTTCTATTTCATCGCGCTCGACCTGGGCCTGCGCAAGACGCCGAGCCTGCCGCCATTGGCGCATGGCGAGGAGTGGCAGGTGCATGGCGGGGGCTTCTACCACATCCAGAAATACCTGGTGGCGCCGGAATTTTTGCCCGAGCACCTGACCTGGTTCAAATGGGAAAGCTACTGGACCTGGCTATCAGGCGTCATGCTGATGGCGCTGATCTATTATGTCGGCGCCGATATCTACCTCATCGACCGCAACGTGCTCGACGTGCCCGCCTGGCAGGCGATCCTGTTGTCGCTGGGCTCCATCGTGCTGGGCTGGGTGCTCTATGACAGTCTGTGCAAGTCACCCATCGGCGAGTCCACAACGGGCCTGATGCTGGTGCTGTTCGCCATCCTGGTGGCGATGAGCTGGGGCTATACGCAGTTGTTCACCGGCCGCGCGGCCATGCTGCATATGGGCGCGTTCACGGCGACGATCATGGCAGCCAATGTGGCCATGATCATCATACCCAACCAGAAGGTGGTGGTGGGTGACCTCAAGGCGGGCAAGGTGCCCGATGCCAAATATGGCAAGATCGCCAAGCAGCGGAGCCTGCATAACAACTACCTGACTCTGCCGGTCATCTTCTTCATGCTGTCGAGCCACTATCCGCTGGCCTTCGCCACGCAGTGGAACTGGATCATCGCCTCGCTGATCTTCCTCGTTGGCGTCGTCATCCGGCACTATTTCAACACGCGCCATGCGCGGAAGGGCAATCCGCACTGGACCTGGGCGGTGGCCGTGATCCTGTTCATAACAATCGCCTGGCTGTCTACCGGGCCGAAGATTGCCGGTTCCGCGGGAGAGGAGGTGGCGTCTCGTGCGGCCGAACCCTTTCTCAGCGCAGAGCATTTCGCTGCCGCAAGCCTGACGGTGCAGACGCGCTGCGCCATGTGCCACACGGCAGAGCCAGTCTGGCCCGGCGTGTTCGAGGCGCCCAAAAATGTGATCCTCGACAATGACATTGCCATCGCCAACCACGCCCGGGACATCGCCATGCAGGCCGGCTATGCCCATGCCATGCCGCCGGGCAATGCCACGGAAATGACCGATGAAGAGCGGGCGCTGCTCGTTGCCTGGTTCCGCGAGGGCTCGGGGCAATGAGAAGAACGATTCTGCGCGGGCGTGTGCTGACTTTCGTCAGTGAGCCGCATTCCATCGATGACGCGGCGAGCTATCGTTATATCGAGGACGGCGCGGTCACCATCGAAGGCGGCAAGATCGTCGCGGTGGGCGATTTCACGCCCGATGACTCGGCTGACGTGATCGACCACCGCCCCCATCTCATCCTGCCCGGCTTCATCGATACGCATCTGCATTATGTGCAGAGCCAGATGATCGCCTCCTATGCCGGCTCGCTGCTCGAATGGCTCAATACCTACACTTTCGTGGAAGAGCAGAAATTCAGCCAGCAGGGCCATGCCGGCGCGGTCTCGGCGGCCTTCTATGATGAGCTGATCCGCAATGGCACGACCACGGCTGTGGCCTATTGCTCCAGCCATCCGCGCTCGGTGGATGCCTATTTCGCCGAGGCCGAGAAGCGCAACATGCTCATGGTCGGTGGCAAGGTGATGATGGATCGCAACGCCCCCGAGGCCCTGTGTGACACGGCCCAGTCCGGCTATGACGACAGCAAGATGCTGATCGAGCGCTGGCACGGCAAGGGCAGGGCGCTCTATGCCATCTCGCCGCGCTTTGCCATCACCTCGACCCCGGAACAGCTCGAGGCCTCCCGCGCGCTGGTGGCCGAGCATCCCGATTGCTACGTGCAGACCCATCTCAGCGAGAACGACGCCGAGATCACCTATTCCATGGAGCTCTATCCTGATGCCCCCGATTATACCGGCATCTATGAGGATTATGGCCTGCTGGGTCCGAAAACCCTGCTCGGCCACTGCATTCATCTCAACCACCGCGAGACCATGGTGCTGGCCGAAACCGGTTCGGTGGCGGTGTTCTGCCCCACCTCCAATCTCTTCCTCGGCTCGGGCCTGTTCGACCGCGAGCGGCTGAGCAAGCACGGGGTGCGGATCGGCGTGGCCACCGACATTGGCGGCGGCACCAGCTATGGCATGCTCGAAACCATGGCCGAGGGCTACAAGGTGCTGCAATTGCGCGGCCAACGGCTCAATCCCCTCGCGTCGTTCTACATGATGACGCTGGGCAATGCCCGCGCGCTCTCGCTGGAAGGAACCATCGGCGCCATCGCACCAGGCAACGCGGCGGACCTCGTCGTGCTCGACGCCGCAGCCACGCCCGCCATGGCCTTGCGCATGGCCACGGTCGAGACGCTGGCCGAAGAACTGTTCCTGCTGCAGACCCTGGGCGACGACCGCGCCATAGCAGAAGTCTATGTCGCCGGGGCCAAAGCAAAGTCGACTTTAGGCGGCTTGTGACAGCGGTAGGCTTGGCCTAGTTTGCCCGCGCGGCGCCGCGACGACATGAAAGAAAGCACAGACATGACGAGCTACCAGACGAAATCCGGCCTTTCGGTTCATCCCCTGCTGGTCGATTTCGTCGAGAAGGAAGCGCTGCCGGGGTTGGCCGTGACGGCCGAGCAGTTCTGGAGCGGCTTTGCCGCTTTGGTGGCCGAACACGCGCCGACCAATGCACGCCTGCTGGCCAGGCGCGACGATTTGCAGGCGCAGATCGATGAGTGGCACCACAAATACGGCCCCGTCGCCAGCAATCCGCAGGGCTACGAATTCTTCCTGCGCGATATCGGCTATCTGGTGCCCGAGCCGGATGATTTCACCATCGAAACTGATGGCCTCGACCCCGAAATCACCACGCTATGCGGGCCGCAGCTCGTCGTGCCGGTGTCGAATGCCCGCTATGCCCTCAATGCCGCCAATGCCCGCTGGGGCAGCCTCTATGATGCCCTCTATGGCACCGACATCATCGGCCGCGACGGCGCGCTGGCGCCGGGCAAGGGCTATAATGCGGCGCGCGGCGCGGCCGTGGTCGACAAGGCCGCGAGCTTCCTCGACGAGACTTTCCCGCTGGCATCGGGCAGCCACCGCGATGTCACCGGCTATCATGTGGTCAAGGACGGCGATGTCCGTCACCTCGAAGTGGACACGACCAATGGCCGCACCGGCCTCAAGGACCCCGCAGCCTTTGTTGGCTATGGCGGCACCGAGGCCAGCGGCGAGCTGGTGCTGCGCCATCACGGCATCCATGTCATCCTGGTCATCGAGCCGGGCAGCGTCATCGGCGGTACGCATAAAGCGGGGCTCAGCGATATCATCGTCGAAGCGGCGCTGACGACGATCCAGGATTGCGAGGATTCGGTCGCGGCGGTCGATGCCGAGGACAAGGTCGGCGTCTATCGCAACTGGCTGGGCCTGATGAATGGCACGCTACAGGACACGTTCGACAAGGGCGGCCGCAGCATTACCCGCAAGCTCAAGGCGGACCGGACCTACAAGGACATCAACGGCGCGCCGCTGGTGCTCAAGGGCCGCTCGCTGCTGCTGGTGCGCAATGTCGGCCATCTGATGACCACCGATGCCGTGCTGCTCGACGGCAAGCCCATCGGGGAGGGGCTGATGGATGCCGCCGTGACCGTGCTCTGCGCCATGCAGGACAAGGTCAACAGCACGACCGGCGCCATCTATATCGTCAAGCCCAAGATGCACGGACCCGAGGAAGTGGCCTTTGCCTGCGCCATTTTCGCCTCGGTCGAGCAGATGCTGGGCCTCGAACCCAACACGATCAAGATCGGCATCATGGACGAGGAGCGCCGCACCTCGGCCAATCTCAAGGCCGCCATCTATGAGGCCCGGAGCCGCGTCTTCTTCATCAATACCGGTTTCCTCGACCGGACGGGCGACGAAATCCATACCTCGATGGAAGCCGGCCCGGTTTTGCGCAAGGACGAGATCAAGTCCGAGAAATGGATCGCTTCCTATGAGGATCGCAATGTGCTGATCGGGCTGGCCTGCGGCCTGTCCGGCAAGGCGCAGATCGGCAAGGGCATGTGGGCGCGGCCCGACGACATGGCGGCGATGATGGCGAGCAAGGCTGCCCATCCCCAGGCCGGCGCCAATACCGCCTGGGTGCCGTCGCCGACCGCAGCGACCTTGCATGCGCTGCACTATCATCAGGTCGATGTGTTCGAGGCGCAGAAGCGCCGCCACAATCAGGCCGTGCCGCCCCTGGTCGACCTGTTCTCCATGCCGGTGCAGGTGTCATCAGCGCTCAGCCGCGAGGAGATCACCCGCGAGCTGGAAAACAATGCGCAGGGCATTCTGGGCTATGTGGTGCGCTGGGTGCAGCAGGGCGTGGGCTGTTCCAAAGTGCCCGACATCAACAATGTTGGCCTGATGGAAGACCGTGCCACCTGCCGCATTTCCTCGCAGGCCGTGGCCAACTGGCTGCGCCACGGGCTGGTCAGCCGCGATGAGGTGACCTCCACCTTCGAGCGCATGGCATCGGTGGTGGACGAACAGAATGCGGATGATCCGCTCTACCGGCCCATGGCCGAAAATTTCCAGTCGGTGGCCTTCCGGGCGGCGCTGGACCTGGCCCTCTATGGAGCCGACCAGCCGAGCGGCTATACCGAACCCCTGCTGCATGCCGCGCGGCGCAAGGTGAAGGCGCGGGACGGGAAGTAGGTTTTTGTGGGATGCCCCCTCCTTACCTCCCCCTGATAGGGGAGGAACAGATCGGGGCTTTGGCAGCATCGCGCCACACTCACCAGCCGGATTCCTCCCCCTATCAGGGGGAGGTTAGGAGGGGGTACTCCGATGCCGGGCTATATCGCATAGCCCGGCAGCGTCACCCCCGTCCCCTCGTGGAATATCTCCACGTCATTGACTGCCATCGCCATCGCTGTCCCCACCGGCTCATCCGTCCCCAGGTTCCGCGCATAGCGCGGATGTGCTCCCGAGGTGATCAGCAGGCGCAGCCGGTGGCCGGGACGAAAGCTGTGGGCGGTGGCATGCAGTGGAAACGACAATCGCCAGCTCCCATCAGGTTCCTGGGGCGTTTCCGGCGTCACGCGGATCAATCCGTCGCAGATATTGATCGATCGACCATCGGGGCCGACATCGTTGAGCCGCACGAAGAAGTCGGTATGGCCAAGGCTGGAACGGGCATGCAGCGCCATGCGGCACTGGCCGATGATCGTGACCGGGCTGGTCAGCACCGGCCCGGTATAAACAAGCACATCGTTCCGCGCTTCGAGCGGGGCATTGTCGACCGCGCCGGCCCCGGTAAAGGCGAAGATGGCTCCGCCCAGATTGGGTGTCGGATCGGCGGGGTCGTAGCGATAGATGTCGCTGCCCGTGCCTGTCCGAGCCTGGGCCAGGGTCGAGCCGGGGCCGATATGCCAGGTTACCGGGTCTGGCGGACCGGGCGGATAGCGGTCGAATTCATGCCATTCGTCGAGGCCGGAAATATGGATGCGCACCGGGCGGCGACGCAGGCCGGTCTCGTCGCCCAGCAGTTTGGCGCGCATCCAGATCAGGGTTTCGCGCAGGTTGTCGCGCTGCAATTCCTCGGCAATGTGGAACCAGGTACCCACGGTGAGATAGGGCTGGTGGCCCAGTTCGACCAGGCGCCGGTAATCGGCCAGCAGGGGATCGAGCATGAAATCGTACCAGCCGGAAATGAAATGCACCGGCGGCGTGGTTTCGCTCAGGCGGTTTCTGTGGTCGAGTGCGGCCCAGAAGGCGTCATTGCCGATAGCGTGCTCGAACCAGTAGCGCCAGAACGGCACCTTGTGGCCCACTGCCACCTTGTCGGCCTCCACCAGCGGCAATATGGCGGCGGCCCGGTCGGTGCGGCGCTCGATATCGCCGGAAAACATGCGGGCGGCGGTGGCGAGCGGACGATCGCGCAGGCCCTCGATCACCTGCACCCAGGACAGCCAGAGATTGAGGTGGAAGGCGCCTGATGGAAACACCACCGGGCGGAAATTGGCCGTCGTCACCTTGGTCGCCATCGCCGCGACCGGGGGCAGGGCATCGCTGATGGCCCATTGGGCATAGCCCAGATAGCTGGGGCCGGTGAGGCCAATCCGGCCATCGAACCAGGACTGGGCCTTGATCCAGTCGAGCGTGGCGAGGCCATCGGCCCGTTCATTGGTGAAAGGGTCGAATTCGCCCCCTGAGCGCTCGGTGCCCCGGCAGGCCTGGATCACGACGTGAAAGCCGCGCTCGGCATAGGCTTCGGCAATGGGGGCGAAGCCCCGCCGCCCATAGGGCAGGCGCATCAGAATGGTCGGGTGCGGGCCGATGCTGTCAGGCGCGTAATGGTCGGTCTTGAGCGTGACGCCGTCTGGCATGGTCAATGCAATGCCGCGGGTCCGCTTCACGCCGTTGAGCCGCGGCGGCAGGTCTTCGACCCAGGCCAGGTAAAGCGAGGAGAGGCTCACGCGTCAGTCCACAAAATCGAATTTGTCGACGTCGAACAGGCCGCGATCGGTCATCTTGAGATGAGGGATGACCGGCAGCGCCAGGAAGGCAACCTGCAGGAAAGGCTCGGGCAAGACGCAGTCCAGCTCATAGGCCGCCTGCCTGAGGGCATGCAGGTCATGCGTCACCGCCTCGAATGGCTTGGGGCTCATCAGGCCGGCAATGGGCAGAGCCAGTTCGGCCGTCACCTTGCCGCCATTGGCCACCACGAACCCGCCGCGCAGCTCGATCAGCCGGTTGACGGCCACCGCCATGTCTTCGTCGGTGGCGCCGATGACCGTAATATTATGGCTGTCATGGCCCACGGACGAGGCGATGGCGCCGCGCTTGAGGCCGAAGCCGCGCACGAAGCTGCGGCCGATATTGCCGTTCTTGCCGTGCCGCTCGATGACCGCCACTTTCAGCACGTCGGCGGCTAGATCGGGCTGCAATCCGCCTTCGGTCACCTCCAGCGTCGCGGCATCGCGGAAGGTCAGGATCAGGCCGGGCCGGACGCCGATGACCGGCGTGCTGTTGCGGCCCGGCTTGGGCTGGGTGATGAAGTCGTCTCGATGATACGGGCCTCGCCTTCATCGAAGCCAGGCCCACCGGCTCAACCGGCTTGCGGGCGGCGAAGAGGTCGGGGCCAACCAGCCTGCCGCCGATCACCACGTCGCTGACGCGGCAGTCTTCCAGGCTGTCGAGCAGGGCGATATCGGCGCGCCAGCCGGGGGCGACGAGGCCGCGGTCGTGCAGCCCGAAAATGCGGGCGGCCGAGTGGCTGGCGGCGCGATAGACGTGGTGCAGCGGCCGCCCCATGGCAATCAGCCGGCGGATAGAGCTGTCCAAGTGCCCTTCCTCGGCAATGTCGAGCGGATTGCGGTCATCGGTGCAGAGCGCGACGAAGCTGGACGTATTCTCGTCCAGCACTTCGGCCAGGGCCTTGAGGTCCTTGGACACCGAGCCTTCGCGGATCAGGATGGCCATGCCCTTGCTGAGCTTTTCACGCGCCTCGGCGGCCGACGTGGCTTCGTGGTCGGTGCGGATGGCGGCGGCGAGATAGCCGTTGAGCGCCGTGCCGGCCAGCAGCGGCGCATGGCCGTCGATATGGCCGCCCTGGAAAGCCGTCAGCTTGGCAATGATGCCGGGATCGGCATTGAGCACGCCGGGAAAGTTCATCATTTCGGCCAGGCCGATGACCTTGGGATGGGATCGGAACGGTTCGAGGTCGCCGATTTCCAGCGCCGCGCCCGAGGTCTCGAAGCCGGTGGCCGGTACGCAGGATGAGAGATTGACCCTGACATCCATCACCGTCTGCTCGGCGCAATCGAGGAAATAGCTTATGCCCTCGGCGCCCAGCACATTGGCGATTTCATGCGGGTCGCAGATAACCGTGGTGACGCCATGCGGCAGCACGCAGCGGTCGAATTCGAATGGGGTGACCAGCGAGGATTCGATATGCAGATGGGTATCGATGAAGCCGGGCACGGCGAAGCGTCCCGCGCCATCGATCACCGCCTTGCCCTCGTAGCTGGCATGGGTGCCGACGATCCGGTCGCCGACAATGGCGATGTCGGTCTGGGTTACCGCGCCGGTGATGACATCGAGCAGTTGCACGTTCCTGATGACCAGATCCGCTGGCTCCTTGCCCTGTCCGGCCATGATCATGCGGGTGAGGGTGGCGGCGTCACTCATGGGGCGGTCCTGGCGTGTGGTCATGGTCGAAGGTCGGCTGCGGCGGCGGCCGCGTCAAGGGCCGGGGCGGAACCTCGGCGCCGCCCCGCCGTTGCAATCCGACAACCACAGGAGAGCGTCATGGAAACCTATGACCCGCACAAGAGCACGACCGAAGTGCGACAGGCCAATCCGCGCAAGATGAACATGCGGGTACTGCTCATGTCGATGCTCGGCATCATCGTGCTGTTCGTCATTGTCTACCTCATCTACACCCTCGCCCAGCCCAATCCGACCTGATGCGGCTGGTCAGGATCGGGCGGGACGAGCTGACACTGACCCGCCAGCGGCGTGGCAAGGGGTTCTGCTATCGCGATGCCAAGGGCGTGCTGGTCAGCGATGCGGCGACGCGTGACCGCATCAAGGCGCTCGGCATTCCACCGGCCTGGACCGATGTGCGCATCGCCCCGAGCCCCAAGGCGCATATTCAGGCGCTGGGCGTCGATGAGGCGGGGCGCGACCAATATATCTATCACCCCGATTGGGAATTGCGCCGCGACGGCAAGAAGCAGCGCCGGCTGACCGCGCTGACCTCGGTGCTGCCGCGCCTGCGGCGGAAGATCGCCGCGGCTCTGGACGCAGAAACGGGCAGCCGCGAACTGGCGCTGGCCATCGCCGCGACGCTGATCGACAAGACGGCGATGCGGGTGGGGCGCGAGAAATATCTCGAAAGCAACGGCACGCGCGGCGCGGGCACGCTCTATGCCCGCGATGTGACGGTGGCGGGCGATGAAGTCTGCATGACATTCGATGCCAAGGGCGGCAAGCGGACCGAATATTGCCTCACCGATATCAGGCTGGCCGAGGCCGTCAGCCGCATCAAGACCCTGAGCGGCAAGCGCCTGCTGGTCTGGCGCGACGAGGCCGGCAAGGTGCGGCCGATCAAGACGGGCGCCATCAATGAATGGCTGCGGGAGCTGGCCGGGGTCGAGGTTTCCGCCAAGGACTTCCGCACCCTGCATGCCAGCGCCATGGCGGGCGAGGCGCTGGCGCAGATGGAGGTGGGCGGCTCCGAGACCATGCGCCGCCGCCAGATGGCGCAGGTCGCCAGGCAGGTGGCGGACGTTTTGCGCAATACGCCGGTCATCTGTCGCAAGTCCTATATCGCGCCGTGCCTGTTCAAGCTGTTCAGCGAGGGCAAGCTCACGGCGATGTGGGAAGCGGCTGGCCCCGGACGGACCGGCCTGTTGCAGCGCGAGAAGCGGCTGGGCGTGGTGCTGGCGGCAGTGGCGTGAGGCTCACGCCGCCCGGGTGCGGCGGCGATCCGGCGTATTGGCCTTGTCGGCGAAGATGGCGGTGATCCGCTCGGCGGGGACGCCGCCGGAAAACAGGAACCCCTGCAAGGTGTTGCAGCCGAGCCGGCCCAGAATGGTCGCCTGGGCTTCGGTTTCGACGCCCTCGGCCGTCACCTCGATTTCCATGGCATGGGCCAGGGTGACGATAGCCTGGGTGATGGCGACCGACACATGGCCCTCGGCCAACTGGCTCACGAAGGAGCGGTCGATCTTGATGCGGTCCACCGGGTAGCGCTTGAGGTAGCTGAGCGAGGAATAGCCGGTGCCGAAATCGTCGAGCGCGATGTGGATGCCTGCCGCCCGGAAGGTGCGCAGGTTCTGCGCCGAGATGTGTTCGTCGTCGAGCAGGATGGATTCGGTGATTTCCAGCTCGAGATCGGTCGGCCGCATGCCGGTCTCGCGCAGGATGTCGAAGACCTGTTCCGAAAAGCGCGGATTGCGCAACTGGGTGGGCGAGATATTGACGGCGATGGTGCGGCCCGGCGCGGTGGCGCCCAGTTCGCAGGCCCGGCGCAGCACGACTTCGCCCAGGCTTTCGATCAGGCCGGTATTCTCGGCCACCGGAATGAAGCGGGCGGGCGAGATCTGCCCGTATTTGGGGTGGTGCCAGCGCGCTAGTGCCTCGGCGCCGATGACCTTGCGGCTGCGCTGGTCGATCAGCGGCTGGAACACCACCGATAGCTGGTCGCTGCGTTGCAGCGCCTCGCGCAATTCGCCCTCGATGGTGTGCTGGAGCTGCAGCAGCTCGTTCATATGCTCTTCGTAGACCACCGAGCGGTTACGGCCGCCGGCCTTGGCCTCGTAGAGCGCGATATCGGCCTTGCGCACCAGTTCGCGCGGCTCGGCATCGCCGCTTGCGGTGTTGACGATGCCGATGCTGACGCCGACATGGGCCTTGAAATGGTTGAGGTCGAAGGCATGGCCCACGGCTTCGATGATGGCGCTGGCCATGGAGGTCACATCCTGCTGGCGGTCGCGCACCAGAATGGCGAATTCGTCGCCGCCCAGCCGGGCGATCATCACGTCGGGGCCGACGACGCCGCGGATGCGCCGGCCGACGGCGCAGATCAGCTCGTCACCGGCCTGGTGGCCCAGCGTGTCATTGACCTGCTTGAAGCGGTCGAGGTCGAGCATCAGCAGCGACAGTTGCGCATTCGCGCCCTGCCGGTCCGTCAGCACATGCGCCAGATGGGTATCGAAGCTCATGCGGTTGGGCAGGCCGGTCAGCCGGTCATGGGCAGCCTGGTATTCGGCGTGGCGCCGGCCGGCTTCGAGCGCGGCTGAAGAGCGGCGCAACTGGCTCAGCAGCAGGAAGACCAGGATGGCGGCGACGGCAAAGGCGGCGGCAAGGGCAGGGCCGGTCTGGCGCAGCAGCATCAGGCCGGGGCGATCGCGCTCCCAGTCGAAAAAGGCCACGAAGCGGCCGGCATCGTTGAGAATGGGATGGGTGGCCCGATCGGGCCTGGCGGTGCGGACCAGGCTGAAATGGCCGTCGGCGAACAGATATTCGTTGTTGAAGCGGCTGGCGGTGGAATCGTCGAGAAACTGCACGGCGGCAATCAGCGGCTCGGTGCCGGGCGCCTGCATGACGGCGCCGGTATCGGACACGATCGTCATGACGCTGACAATGGCCGGCTGGCCTTCCACCAGGGCGAAATCGGAAACCGAAATCGGCCGTGGCTGCGTGCCGGGAACCACGGTGCGGGGCGGCACCGCGCGGACGCGATTGACCAGTTGCTGCACGGGGCTGGCAATGCGGCGATAGGTCCGCGGCTCTACGGCCACGCCGTCCTGCATCATATAGAGCGGCTGGGCGGCGGTATCGAGCACGACGATCCGGTTGTGGCCGAAGAATTCGTGCATCCACCTGCCGATATTGCGGTCGACCCAGTTGAAATTGAACATCAGCCGCGTGTTGACCACGGTGTCGTCGCGCACGGCGACGCTGGCCAGTTCGTGTTCGAGCTGGTCACGGCGGGCATCGATGACCTGCCCGAACATGGCGCTTTGCCGATCGAGGGCGCGTTCGTCGATATTGGCGGTGGACCAGAAGACAAAGCCCAGCACAGCCGCCGCGGTGATCACCAGCGCCAGAACCACGGGCAGCAGAACGGCGGCAGAGAATTGCCAGCGTTCGAGTGTCGATGTCTTTGGCTGCATCAGACGACCGGTTTGAGCCTTGCGAGGCGCGACCATAGAACAGGTGAAATTGCGGACTGGTTACCAAAAGTCAGGTTAAGTCCGGGATGAAACCGGCAAATAGGGGCTGCGAAGCACGCGTCCGGTGCGCTAGAAATGCTCACCTGCTGGGCGATTGCCCGGATGCAGGTGTCCAGGAGAGATTGCACCATGACCAAAGCCCGCGCCCTCGTTCTCGAACGCCAGCACGAACTGGCCCTGCGCGATATCGACCTGCCGCTCGATGTGGGGCCGGGCATGGTCAAGATCGCCATCCACACGGTGGGCGTCTGCGGCTCGGATGTGCATTACTACACCCATGGCCGCATCGGGCCTTTCGTGGTCAATGCGCCCATGGTGCTGGGGCACGAGGCGGCTGGCACGGTGACCGCGGTGGGCGAGGGGGTGACCCATCTCAAGGTGGGCGACCGCGTCTGCATGGAGCCGGGCATTCCCGATCCCAATTCGCGAGCCAGCCGGCTGGGCCTGTATAATGTCGATCCGGCGGTGCAGTTCTGGGCCACGCCGCCGGTGCATGGCGTGCTGACCGCAGAGGTGGTGCATCCGGCCAATTACACCTTCAAGCTGCCCGACAATGTGAGCTTTGCCGAAGGCGCCATGGTGGAACCCTTTGCCGTCGGCATGCAGGCGGCCAGCAAGGCCAGGATCGTGCCCGGCGACACGGCTCTGGTGCTGGGCGCCGGCCCCATCGGCACCATGGTGGCGCTGGCCGCCCTGGCCGGCGGCTGCGCGCGGGTCATCGTGGCCGACCTGGCCCAGCCCAAGCTCGATATATCAGCTCAGTATCAGGGGATCATCCCGGTCAATATCCGCGAGCAGAACCTCGTCGAGGAAGTCGGCCGTCTCACCGATGGCTGGGGCGTCGACCTGGTGTTCGAATGCTCGGGTTCGCCCCATGCCTGGAAGACCATCATGGACCTGCCGCGGCCCGGCGGCGCCATCGTGGTGGTCGGCCTGCCGGTCGAGGCAACGATGATCGATATTGCCGGGATGTCGGTCAAGGAACTGCGCATCGAGAGCGTGTTCCGCTATGCCCACCAATATGACCGCGCCATTGCGCTGATCGCCTCGGGCAAGGTGGATCTCAAGCCGCTGATCTCGGAAACCTTCGCCTTCGAGGATTCCAAGGCGGCCTTCGATCGGGCGGTGGAAGCGCGGCCGAGTGATGTGAAACTGCAGATCAGGGTGGCGGATTAGACCCAAGCGTCAATGGTTCGTGGCGCTGAAGAAGCGCACCTCACCAAGAGGGCGTGGCAAGAAAAGTCGCTGCCGCGCGCCCGGCCTGCCGGAACCCAAGCGACACAAGCCGTGTTGTGATCCCAGCGTCACAACAGGGAACTCCTCATGGATGTCGGCAACGAATTCGGCTTCGTCCAGACCTATCTTCCCCAGCATATCATCGCCATCCGCCTGCTGATCGCGGCCGTGCTCGGCGCGATGATCGGGTTCGAACGGGAATGGCATACGGCCGAGGCGGGCCTGCGTACGCATATCCTGGTCTCGGTCGCGGCGGCCCTGTTCACCATTCTGGCCTTCGAGATTTTCCACACGATCGAGGGCGGCGAGTCGCGGGCCGATCCGATCCGCGCGGTGGAAGCCGTCACCGCCGGAATTGCCTTTCTCGGCGCTGGGGCGATCTTCAAGAGTGGTGGCAATGTCCAGGGGATCACCACCGGCGCCGGCATGTGGCTGGCCGGGGCGGTCGGGCTGGCAACGGCGCTGGGCTATTACCTCATCGCCTTCGGCGTGGCGCTGCTGGCCGTGCTGGTGCTGGCGGCCCTGCGCGTCCTGGCCCACCGGGTGATCCGGGGCAATGATCAAAGCTGATTTTGACTACGCCATCGGCGGCGCTTGTGGCCCAAGGAGAGAAAGGGGGCCGCGGGGAGAAGCGCTCGTCATCGGTAGCGGCGCTGAGGGACGAGCGCGCTGCCGAAATGCTTCTCCCCCCGTGCGGAACGCGACCGGGAGGTGTCGCATCCGCGCCCACGCGCCGGACCCCTTGGAGTGAGGCCGGCGGCCTCCCCGGCCGCGATGCAAGCGGGTCGGGGAGGGTTGGAGTGGCCGGAGGGACGCTTGGGAATGCAGGAGCGGTTCGGAAACCGTCATGCAGCGCCCCTCCCGACCGAGGCATGCAACCTGTGGACGCAGGAGCTACATGCCAACCGCATCGAGGCGCTGACTGCGCGCCCAGAAACTGACAATGCCCGCCGCCTCGCGCCGGTAGGCGTCGAGTTCGGCATGGCGGAAGAAGACGGCCGAAGCGCCGGCATCGTGCAGGGCCTCGCGGCCCTGGCGGTCGAGCGGCGGCGCCATGACCACCACTGGCACGCCCTTCTGGCGGGCCAGTGACTGGATGGAGGCTACAAATTCGAGGTTGGCCCCGCTATGGGCCTTTAGGTCTACAATGAGCAGGCCGGGCCAGTTGGCTTCGGCGTCGGCCAGCACATTGCCCAGCGCCAGGCGGCCCTCGGCCGCCCCGCCATACCAGCTCACATCGGGCGAACCATGGGCGAGCAGCATGCGCGTCAGCAGATGCGCCGAGTGCTGGTCGTCATCGACAAGCGCCACGAAGGGCAGGTTTTCCACAATATCGTTCAACGCACACCTCGTTGTTTCGCCGGCGAGCGAAACAATGCCGAATAAGAAAACACTCGCCTGCACACCGCTGTTGGCGGCGGGCGTTACTGTTCGAAACTGGGTGGTCAAGAGGTTCGGCCGGGGCCTGACCGGACGAAGCAGCGTCGCGTATCGAACGTCGACTGGCGCCCTATGATCCATTCATCGCCCGCGCAGAAGGCAAAGTCAGGTAAAGTCAACGTAACATCCGCTTGTGTTTTACATGTAAACCGTCACAATCGCCGGGTTCCTGGGAGGGGCGGTTGACCGATCCTGCGCCGCAGCGCGAGGCGATCCTGGCGGCACTCGAGCGGCTGCTCGCGTGGCCGGAAATCTCGCGCTCCCCGCAGCTTGGCCGCTTCCTCGACTATATCGTGCAGCGCACGCTCGAGGGGAGCGAACAGTCCATCAAGGCCTATTCCATCGCCGTGGACGTGTTCGGCCGCTCGGCCGATTTCGATCCGCAGGCCGATCCGATCGTGCGGGTACAGGCGCGCAGGCTGCGCAGCCTGCTGGGCGATTACTATCGCGGGCCGGGCCTGGGCGAGGCCGTGCGCATCCAGTTGCCGGTCGGCCGCTATGTGCCCGATTTTGCCGTAGTGGAGCCGGGCCAGCCCGAAAGCGAACCTGATACGCTGCCGCCGGCACGAGCCCCATGGTTCGGCGCATGGAGTTTCGGCGCGTCATGGTTTGCGCTGGCGGTCATTGCGCTGGGCCTGGCCATGGCGGCCTATGCCTTGTCGGCCTGGGGGCCGCGGGGCGGGACGGACGACGCTGCCGGAGCGATGCAGCGGCCCACCATCACCATTGTCGAATTCCAGAATCTGGCGGCCGCCGCCGCATCGCCGCCGCAGGCGGCCGGGCTGGCCATCGAGCTGGTGACCGATCTCGGGCAGTTCGGCAATATCGGCGTGCGCTATGGTGGGGGCGGGGGAGGCCAATGTCGCGGTGGCCGGCCTGCCGACCAGCGATTATGTGTTGACCGGTATTGTCCGGCCCGATGGCGAAGTGGTGCAATATAGCGCCATCCTGACCGACAGCCTCACCAGCACCGTGGTGTGGAACCAGACCTTTGCCGTGCCGACCGCCGAGGCGCTGCAGCCGGGCGTGCTCGACAGGGTGTCGAAGTCGCTGAGCCTGGTGCTGGGCAGCCCGCGCGGCCCGTTGCATGCCGCGGCGCGGCAGATGCTGGCATCGGCCCAGCCGATCGAAGGGCGGTTCAGCCCCTATCTCTGCCGCGTGCTGTTCGATCTCTACCGCGAAACCGGCGGGACGGGCGAAGCGGCGCGCGCCAATGCCTGCTATGCGGCGCTGTCCGAGGACGACAGGGCCAGCCCGCCCGTGCTGGCCGCCATGGCCAGCCTGCTGGCCGAACAGGCCGGCCCGGTGGGTGAAGCGGCGCCGGAAGACCGCTTCACCCGGGCGGCAGAAGACGTCCGGCGCGCCATCGGAATGGACGCGATCAGCAGTTTCGTCTGGGAACAGCAGGCGCGCCTGCATGAGACGCTGGGCGAGCGGGCCGCGGCCCGTGCCGAGTTCAGCTCGGCGGTGCAGCTCAACGGTGCCAATGTCGATGCGCTGGCCGCCTATGCGCGGCTGCTCGCCCTGGGCGGCAATCTGGCCGATGCGGAAGCCATGGCGCGCGACGCGGCCGAGGCGTCGCCCAGCCCGCCGCCTTGGTATCTGGGCGTGCCGGCTTTGCTGGCCCTGCGTGACGGCGATTTTGACCGGGCCATCGCCTGTGCCGAACTCTATGCCCAGGCCGACCACGAGCTGGGGCCGATCCTGGCCATCATGGCGGCGCAGCGCGCGGGGGACAGCGCTGTGGTCAATCGCTACCTGCCGCAGGTGCTGGATGTCACCGCCTTCCGCGCCAAGGGCGTGCTGCCGCGGCTGCGCGAACGCGTCGGCGACGACCAATTGCTGGATTCGATCCGTACCGCCCTGATTCAGGCCGGCGTTCCGCCCATGGCCCTGGTGCGCGGCTTCTAATGCGCCGATGACTGCGAGAAGAGGTTGATCACCAGCACGCCGGCCAGGATCAGCCCGATGCCGACAAGCGCCGGCAGGTCCAGCGTCTGGCCATAGGCGAAATAGGCAATGATCGAGACCAGCACGATGCCCACGCCCGACCAGATGGCATAGCCGATGCCGACCGGAATGGTCTGCAGCGCCAGCGAGAAGAAATAGAAGGTGACGCCATAGCCCACCACCACGACGATGGAGGGCACCAATTGGGTGAACCCCGCCGAGGCGCGCAGGAAGGAGGTGGCGATCACCTCGCCGACAATGGCAATGCCGAGATAGATGGCGCCGTTCATGACAGGTCCCGCCTGGTTGAGCTTGCCGCTGATCTAGCGCCGGAAAGCGGCTTCAGGCACTATCCTTATTTGCTTCGCATCAGCCAAAAATGGCTTGCGCCAGTTCGACAAATCGTCGCCCGCGTTCCTCGAAATTCTTGAACTGGTTATAGCTCGGCGCGCCCGGCGACAGGATTACCACGTCAAAGTCCTGGCGGCGCCGATGCAGCGCCTGCATGGCCGCTTCGAGGTCGGGCGCTTCGAGCACGGCGATCTGCGGCGCGGCTTCCCGTGTCGCCGCCGCTAGCCGTGTCCCGGTCACCGGCAGGCAGGCCAGCGTCGTGACGCCATAGCCGGCCAGCAGGCTCGCCAGTTCGACATAATCCTGCTGCCGCTCGTGCCCGCCGGCGATCAGCGCCAGCCTGTGGCCCTGATAGGCGGCCAAAGCCGCCTTGGTGGCCTCGGGCGTGGTCGAAATCGAGTCATTGACGAAGGTCCTGCCGCCGAAGCGGTGTTCTTCCAGTCGGTGGGGCAGGGGCACGAAGGCGGCAATGCCGGCGACCACGCCTTCCAGCGTGCCGCCCGCCGCCAGCGCGATCTGCGCCGCCAGCCTTGCATTGTCGAGATTATGCGCCCCCTTGAGGCGCGAGCGGGCGACGGCGGTGTCGATCGCCCTGGATTCTTCCGTCGTCAGGTCGCGGATCAGTCGGCGATGGTCGCGCACGGCCCTGGCTACCAACGCATTGCCCTTCGCCGCCGCGCCCAAGGCCACGGCAAAGCTGCCATCGCGGTCGATCAGGTGCAGCTTGTCCCGGTAATAGCGCTCCACCGAGCCATGCCAGTCGACATGTTCGGGGTAGAGATTGGTCAGTGCAGCGATATCGGGCAGGAAGCTCATATCCGATGTCTGGTAGCTCGACAGTTCGAACACCACGACCTTGTGACGGTCGGCGATTTCTAGCGGCGCCAGCCCCACATTGCCGGCCAGCCCGGCATCGACGCCCGAGCGCGTCAGCATCAGGTGGACCAGCGTCGCCGTGGTCGATTTGCCCTTGGTGCCGGTAATGGCGATCACGGTGTGGCCGGGGCCATAGGCGGCGCCCCAGAGGTTGAGGTTGGACGTCACCGGAATGCCGGCATCGCGGGCAATGTCGAACACGTCCTTGTAGCGCGATACACCGGGGCTCTTGACGATCAGCCCGAAGCGATGGGCGCGGATGGCAGCGGGCAGGTCGGCGGGCGCGATAACTTCGGTGTCCGGGATATCGGCCGTGCCGCTATCGACGGTAACGAAGACCTTGAGGTCCGGTTGGCGGGCTTTGAGGAAAGCGCGGGTCGAAATGGCCTCGCGGCCGGCGCCATAGAGCAGGACCGGCTCTTCAAACCGCATATTCGGCCACCCTCATGGCAAGCGCCGGCGGAATGTGGTGGTCGTGGCTGTCAGTCAGGCATTCGGCCATGGCCAGTTGCAGCTTGGGCTCGCCATATTGCGCCAGGAGGTCGGCCTTGACCGCCCGCACCACGGCATTCTCGTGCCAGTCGGCGTGGCGCGTGAGCGTATAGAGGCAGGCCGCCGCTTCGAGGATTTCGCCCACGCATTCCCATGGCTTCTGCCCGGCGAGGCCAGCCAGTTCGCGGAACGAGCCTTCATTGGCAGCGATATCGAGCAGGTCCTTGCCGAAGATGGAGAGCAGCCGATCCTTGGCCATGAAGGGCGCAAAGATCAGGAAAACGAAGTGACATTTCGGGCATTCCCCGCACCACAGCGGGCCGTCATTGCCATCAAGCCGGAAATTGCGGTTGCAGCTCGAAAACACGTGGTCGAACTTGGTCTCATGGGTGAAGAGCGAAGCGATCCGCGCTTCCGAATAGGGCCGCAGCAGCGAGAAATATTTGAGCGCTCCCCGGTAGCGTCGCTGAGGATCGAAGCGATCAGCAGCTCGAAGCCGAGGGATTTGGAGTATTGGTGATTGGTCTCGCGCCCGTCGAAGGTGACATTGCCCTCGCTGGCCGAGCGCTCATTGCTGAGCACGATCTGGTTATAGCCGTAGAGCAGTGCACACAGCGCCGCGATCATCGAATTGATCGCCGTGGAGGGCACATGGCCGTTGTAATAGCCCGGCTCCTTGCCCAGCCGGATCATCTCGGCATCGAGCGTTCTGGTGACATAGACCGGCTGCGTGCCGATCTTCTCCACCGATGTCAAAATCGGTCCCTTGGGATTGACCGCGAAGGGGGTGAATTCCACCCCGGCATGGACAAGCAGGTCCACGCTGACCAGCGAATCCTTGCCGCCGCCAATGGGCAGCAGCGTCCGGTTGGGCAGGGCGGGGGCCGGTTTGGTCGCCTCGGCATCGTCAGGAGCAGAAATCGTCAGCTTGCCGAAGCGCATCAGGTTGTTGCGGGCATAGAATTCGCCCAGCCCGTTCTCGTAGACATCGATGGCAAAGGCCCGCTCGGCCTCGGTCAGCGGAATGGCCGGAGCGGCGATCTCGAAGGGGGCCCTGAGCTTGAAATAGCTCACGCCCAGCACCACCGCCGTCAAATCCAGCAGCTTGCGGAAAGCCGGGCTCTGTGCTGCCGTCGCATCGGCGCCATCAGGCAGGCCCAGCGTTTCGGTGAAGTTGAGGCCATCGAGGCCATAGCTGAAGCGGGCCATGCCCGTCGCCGGGTCGAAAATGGGGCGCTCGATGCGGAATTGTTCGGTCACAGCCTGGATCACTCGCGGGTTTGATTGACCATATAGGTGATTTGCCGCCGTGGCGGGAGTGGGGCATTTTTTATGTCGAAATTGGCCCGCCTCATTCGTCGCCCTATCATCAGGCCCCATCCGGGACCCAAACGAGGAGTTGGAACCATGCGCGTAGTCGTTTTCGTCAAGGCAACCGAGGATAGCGAAGCCGGCATATTGCCGCCCGGCGACCTGCTGGAGCAGATGGGCAAATACAATGAGGAACTGGTCGATGCCGGCATCATGCTGGGCGGCGACGGCCTCAAGCCGAGTTCGCAGGCCAAGCGCGTCGCTTTCGACGGCCTGGGCCGGACGGTGATCGATGGGCCGTTCACCGAGACCAAGGAACTGGTGGCCGGCTACTGGATCTGGGAAGTGCGGGACATGGACGAGGCCGTGGCCTGGGTCAAGCGTTGCCCCAATCCGATGCTGGGCAAAAGCGAGATCGAAATCCGGCCGGTCTTCGAAATGAGCGATTTCGCCGAAACCATGACGCCGGAAGCCGAAGAGATTCACAACCGGGTGCGGGAAAAGGAACAGCGGCGCTGAGCAGAACAAGGAACCAGACATGCGCGTGATGGTGTTCGTGAAGGCCACGCCAGAGAGCGAGGCCGACGTCATGCCGGGCAGCGAGCTGCTCGAGGCCATGGGCAAATACAATGAAGAACTGGTCGATGCCGGCATCATGCAGAGTGGCGGCGGTCTCAAGCCGAGTTCGCAGGCCAAGCGGGTCGCCTTTGACGGCATGGCAAGAACGGTGATCGATGGCCCCTTCGCCGAAACCAAGGAACTGGTGGCCGGCTATGCGATCTGGGAGGTGCGCGACATGGACGAGGCCGTGGCCTGGGTCAAGCGCAGCCCCGATCCGATGTTCGGAGAAAGCGTGATCGAAATCCGCCCGATCTTCGAGATGAGCGACTTCGCCGAGACGATGACCCCGGAAGCCGAAGCGATCCACAACCGGGTGCGGGACAAGGAAGAGGGGCGGTAGAACCTCAGCAGATCCGCATCTGCAGGCGCATGACGATATCGCTGCCCAGGCGCTGGAAGCCGTATTCGCGCATGGTGCAGCTCCAGTTGCCGTCGCCCGTCCGCTCGATGCGGAACAGGTTATAGCGCGCCGGGTCGTCCAGCGTGCCGCCCTGCGCCGCGCTGGCGGCGGCGACGCCGACCACGGGCACTTCCTTGTCCTTGCCGGGAATGGAATGGATCGAGGAGCGGTGCGTGTGGCCGTGCAGGATCAGTTCGGCCCCATGCTCGGCAATGACCTGGCGGAACAGCTTGTGTCCCTTGAGGCCGAAGGAGGGGTGCTGCAGTTCCGGGTTGGGCGGGTGGTGGATCAGCACGGTGCGGAAGTAACCGGCCTCGCCCATCAGCCGCAAAATCCGGCCCAGCCGTTCGGCCTGCTTCTCGTCGAACCGCCCGATGGCCAGGAAGGGCCGCGTCGGCACGGCGCTCGAACAGGAGATGACGGCCAGTTCCCCCACGCGGCGCACGAAGGGGAAGGCGGCATCGTCAAGCGTCTCGCCCTGCAGGTATTCGCCCCAGCTGCGCTGCGCCGATTCCAGCGCGCCGGGCACATAGGCATCGTGATTGCCGGGGCAGGCGGCCACCCGGTCCGAACCGCCAAGCGCCTTGAGCCACTGGCCGGCGCGGTCGATCTCGAAGGGCAAAGCCAGGTTCACCAGGTCGCCGGTGACGGCGATGAAATCGGCATTCTGCGCCCGCAGATGCGCCACCAGGCTCGTCAGCGTCTCGCTGTTGAGCTCGTCATGGCGGCGCAGTTTCCAGTTGAGATATCCGGTGAGCCGCTTGCCCAGGAGGTCGCGCCAACCGACTTCAGGCATGGGCGACAGGTGAATGTCGGAAATGTGGGCGAGGGTGATCATCGGGGGCGTAATGCCAGAAGGAAACGGGCAAGAAAACGGTCAATCGCCGCAACACTCAATTTTGTCGTCATCAAGTCTCTGCTACCGGTAGGTCCAGAAGGAGTATTTCCGATGCAGATGAATGGCAGGCAGCGGCTGTTGGCCAAGGTGTTCCTGACCCTCAAGGGCTTCTGGCACCGCCTGACGCTGGGCGCCCGCGTCATGGTGGTCGATGGCGACAAGGTGCTGCTGATCCGGCACACCTATGTGCCGGGCTGGCAATTTCCCGGCGGCGGCGTCAGCCCGGGGGAAACGCTCGAACATGCCGGCGCCCGCGAAACGCTGGAGGAAACCGGCTATCGCGTCACCGGCCCGATGGAACTGTTCGGCATCTATCACAATGCCAGCACGGTGACCGATCGCGACCATGTGGCCTTCTATGTGGCGAAGAGTTTCGAAAAGGCCTTCGAGCGCAAGCCCGACCGGGAGATCGCCGAAGTCGGCTGGTTCGACCGCCGCACCCTGCCCGAAAAGGTCACCCCTGCCACCAGCCAGCGGATCGACGAATATTTCGACGGCGTGGCGAAGCGGGATATCTGGGGCTATTGAGGCACGCCATGCGCCGGCTCCCCTTCTCCCCTCGTGGGAGAAGGTGCCCGAAGGGCGGATGAGGGGCACCGCGCTATCCGTCGGCATTGAAGCACAGGATAGCGCAGAACCCCTCACCCGGTTTCCGCTGAACGCGGAAAACCACCCTCTCCCACAAGGGGAGAGGGGAAGAGAGGTGGGAGGAAGCCTGGTGGCCCCTACCTCAAGAACGGCAGATCCGGCCCGATCGGGATGATCCGCGTCGGATTGATCGTAATGTGGCTCCAGTAATAATGCGTCGTGATGTGGTCGAGATCGACTGTCTCCTTCACGCCGGGCACCTCGTAGAGCGCCTTGAGGTAATGGCTGATATTCTTGTAGTCGGCGATGCGCTGCCGGTTGCACTTGAAGTGGCCGACATAGACGGCGTCGAACCGCACCAAAGTGGTGAAGAGCCGCCAGTCCGCCTCGGTAATGCTGTTGCCGGTGAGATAGGGCGTTTCGCCCAATAGGCCCTCGACCCAGTCCAGCGCCTCGAACAGTTTTGCCACCGCACCGTCATAGGCCTGCTGCGTCGTGGCGAAGCCGGCCTTGTAGACGCCATTGTTGATGTCGTCATAGACGCGGGCATTGATCGGATCGATCTGGCTACGCAAGTCCTCGGGGTAATAGTCATCCGTGTTCCCGGTCAGCTCGTTGAAGGCCGAGTTGAACATGCGGATGATTTCCGAGCTTTCGTTGGAAACGATCTGCCCGGTTTGCTTGTCCCACAGCACCGGCACGGTGACGCGGCCGGTATAGTCCGGCTGAGCCTGGGTATAGACCTGCCAGAGGTAATCCTTGCCGAAGAGCGCGTCGCCGGTCGAACCTTCGTCCTGCCGGAAGCTCCAGCCGGTCTCATCGGGCATTTTCGGCGAGACGACGGAAACCGAGATCAGGCCTTCCAGCTCCTTGAGCTTGCGGAAGATCAGCGTACGATGCGCCCAGGGGCAGGCCAATGACACATAGAGGTGGTAGCGCCCCGCTTCGGCCTTGAAGCCGCCTGTGCCCGAAGGGCCGGCACTGCCATCGGCGGTGATCCAGTTGCGGAAGCCGGCCTGGCTGCGCTTGAATTCGCCGCCGGTCTTCTTGGTGTCATACCACTGGGTGGACCATTTTCCGTCGATCAATTGTCCCATGATCGCGCCCTTTCCGTCATGTTGTCGACTCGTTGTCGGGGTCAAAATCCCCCAATGTCGGTTGCGTTGCCTGACACATAGTCCTTGCCGGCGCGAGCGATAAGGCGGTTCCGCGATAACGAACCGTTGTGCATTTCAGACACAGGCGCCTGCGCCTCTTGAAAATCGGGGTGCCTGCCATGACTTTTCGTTTTACGCGAAGCCCCTGTGGTGCTAAGCGAATTTCAGGCGTGGAGGCGCCCAGGATGGTGAAGGTTCTGCTGGTGACACGACGACCGTAAGCGGTCTTTCGAAGCGGTACCCATAGGGGTGCCGGTCTCACTTACGCATCCTCATTCTGGATCATCGTCATGACCCTCGATTCTGCGCCCTCGGCCGCAACTGCTGCTGTCTCCGCTTCGCCCCTGCGCATCCCCACCGTTCGCCCCGCGACTTCTGCCGATGATTCCTTCATCGAGGAATTGCAGGCCATTGCCTTCGGTCCGGGCCGGTTTTCGAAAACCGCCTATCGCATCCGCGAGCGCTTTCCCATCGATCCGAGCCTCAGCCTCGTCGCCGAAGTCGACGGCACGGCCTGCGGCTCGGTATGGATGACCCCGGTTTCCATCGGCGGCATCAATGGCTGGATGCTCGGCCCCCTGGCCACCCACCCCAATTTCCGCAAGCTCGGCGCCGGCAAGCTGCTGGCCCGCGAAGTCACCAAGCGCGCTCTGGCACGCGGCGACGGGCAATTCGTCATGCTGGTGGGCGACCGCGACTATTACTGCCCGCTCGGCTGGGAGCCGACCGCATTGGGCAATATCGAATTCCCCGGCCCGGTCGACCCCACCCGCGTGCTGCTCTTTGCCGAAGACAAGAGCCTGGCGACGACGCTCAGCGGCCCGATCGCGGCGTGGAAGCAGGGGTGATTTTTAGCGGATACCCCCTCCCAACCTCCCCCTGATAGGGGGAGGAGCGGCGTGGTGGTGGTCCCGATATTGTGCCACAAGCTCGATCTGTTCCTCCCCCTATCAGGGGGAGGTTGGGAGGGGGTATCCCCTTCGGGTAGCCATTTCCTCCCGAACTGCACTATCCCTCCCCCCTCCCCGAACCCTTTTCCGGTGCCTCCTTGTCGTCCGACGACGCCATCATCACTCGTCTCAGTGCGCGCCTGCTGACCGCTCCACCGCCCTGGCCGGCGGCGGAAGCGCTCGTGCCGGATTGGGCGCCGGAGGAGCCGTTCAGCCGGCCGCCCGTGCCGGCAGCGGTGCTGATCGCGCTGATCTCGGCGGCCCGAGGGCCATACCGTGCTCTATACCGAGCGCTCGCCGGACCTGCGGGCCCATTCCGGCCAGGTGGCCTTTCCCGGCGGCAAGGTGGATGCCGGCGATACGGATGTCGCAGCCGCCGCCCTGCGCGAGGCCTTCGAGGAAGTGGGGATGGAGCGCGCGGACGCGACTGTGCTCGGCTTCATGCCGACCTATTTTACCGGCACCAATTATCTCATCACCCCTGTCGTCGCCACGGTCGAGCCCAGCGGCCCCTTCGTGCCCAATCCGGGCGAAGTGCATTCGGTGTTCGAAGTGCCGCTGCAGCGCATTCTCGCCAACGAGGCCTATGGCCAGTTCCGCATCAAGCGCAACGGCCAGGAGCACCGCACCTGGCAGATCGACCATGATGGCCACCGCATCTGGGGTATCACCGCCAATCTCACCCGTCGCTTCCGCGAACTGGCGCTGAGCAAGGCCGTGCCATGAGCGATCTGTTGCAGCAGGCCGAATGGCTCAACCGTCCCGAAGTGCAGGCCATTTTTGCCGCGCTCGATGGCAACCGGCGCCGCACCCGCGCCGTGGGCGGGGTGGTGCGCGACACAATCATGGGCCGGCCGCATAGCGGCGATATCGACATGGCGACGGAGCTCCTGCCCGACGAGGTCATGGCGCGGGCCAAAGCCGCTGACATCGCCTGCTACCCCACCGGCATCGACCACGGCACGGTGACGCTGCGAATGGGCGAAACCCTGGCCGAAGTCACCACTTTGCGCCGCGATGTCGAGACCGACGGCCGCCATGCCGTGGTGGCCTTCGGCACCGATTGGGTCGAGGATGCCGGCCGCCGCGACTTCACCCTCAACGCGCTCTATTGCGCCGCTGATGGCACGCTTTACGATCCGCTTGGTGGCATCGAGGATGCGCGCAACGGCGTCATCCGCTTCATCGGTGACCCGGCCCAGCGCATCGCCGAAGACGGGCTGCGCGTCTATCGCTTCTTCCGCCTGTCAGCCAGCCATGGCGGCGAACGGCTGGACCCCGATGGCCTCACCGCCTGCGCTGCCGCCGTGGGCCAACTCGCCCATCTGTCGCGGGAGCGCGTCGGCAGCGAGATGCTGCGCATGCTGGCTTTGCCGAAAATCGCGCTGACGCTGGCGGTGATGTCGGAAATTCGCCTGCTGCCGCTGGAGGACGCCACGCAGCGCGCGCTGGTCGCCTATGAAAGCATTGGCGGGCAAAGCCCCGCCACACGGCTCGCGCTGATCGGCGGCGATGACCTGGGCACGCTGCAATCGGCCTGGCGCCTCTCCAACGAAATCGTGGCCAGCGCCCGCTCCATCATGCGCGCTGCGAACCTGCTGGCCGACGACAGGATCGCCGAAGCCGCCTATCGCCATGGCGAACAGGCCGTCGAAGGTCTCGCGGCCGCTGCTGCGCTCAACCAGTGGGGACCGGCCCGATTGGCCGAAACCGCCCGCGTGCTCGGGGCGACCGTCGTGCCGCCCTTTCCGGTCACTGGACACGATCTGGCCGGCCTCGGCATGGCGCCGGGACCGGCCCTTGGTCAGGAACTGGCCCGTCTCGAAGGGGCCTGGATCGACAGCGGCTTCACGCTGGGCAAGGTCAAGCTGCTGGCGCTGGTCAATACGGGATCGAAATCCCGGTAACCGAAGCTCCAGAAGCCCTCATGGTGAGCCTGTCGAACCACGAGGGCGTGGCATTGCATCCTCCACTCGCTCGACCTCGTGGTTCGACAAGCTCACCATGAGGTCTTTGAG
This sequence comes from Devosia ginsengisoli, assembly GCF_024707105.1. GTDB lineage: Bacteria > Pseudomonadota > Alphaproteobacteria > Rhizobiales > Devosiaceae > Devosia > Devosia ginsengisoli_A. Next base: position 83,264 of record NZ_JANQAJ010000010.1, read on the forward strand.
AGGCCTAGTGCTTGGTGGTCTTGCCCGTATCGACATCGACGATGCGCTCCTTGATGCGCTCGATCATATCGGGCCGCACCTCGGTTTCGCCGTGATAGGTCCTGAGGTTTTCCACCGCGCGGCGAACCACTTCAGCCTCGCTTTCAGCCTCGGCATGCCAGGTGGCGCCAGGAATGAGCGAACCGGATTCAAAGCGTTTCATGTCTTTCCCTCCTTGTGCCAAGGCACAACGCCTGCGGCAGGGCAGGGGTTCCCCCTCACTCGTCGTCAAACTCACCGAACTGGCTCAAGCCTTCCAGCCAGGTGCCGTCATCGTCGCGCACCACCTCGCGGGGCAGCACGCCGCTCTCGGCGGCGATGGCATCGGCCAGGTCGCGGGCATGGGTGACCACCCAGACCTGGCTGCGCTCGGCCGCCTTGACGATCAGCCGCGCCAGCATGGGCAACAGGCTGGGATGCAGGCTGTTTTCCGGCTCGTTGAGCGCGATGAAGGGCGGCAGCCGATAGGAGAGCAGCGCTCCGGCCAGCGCCAGGAATTGCAGCGTGCCGTCGGAAAGCTCGTGCGGTTCGAAGACCCGCTTGGGCATTTCGGCATAGCGCATGCCGAAGCCGGCAAATTCGCCGACATCAGGGATGACCAGTTCCGCGCCGGGAAAGGCATCCGCTATCGCCCGGTCGAGATCGATCCGGTCGCCCCTGATATGGTGCAGCGTCGCCAGCACGGCGCCCAGATTGCTGCCGTCGGAGGCGAGCGAAGGCGCCGTCACCGCCCGCGATGGCCGGCGCAGGGCGGATTCGGCATCGGTACGGAAGCCATGAAAGAACCGCCAGGCAACCAGGAATCGCGGACCAGGGCGATTTCCGAGCGACCGGACAAAGCGGCCAAAGCCGTTTCGCTGGCCAGCATGTCGTCATTGGCCACTTCGCGCAGGCCAGCCGCATCGCGGGCCCAGGCCGTGCCGCCCTTGCGTTCCATCAGGCTGACCGTCTTGCCGCGCTGCTGCCAGCCCAGGCTTTCCGCCTTGATCTGTGCCTCATTGGGAAAGGCCGCGTCCGTCTTGGTGGGAAAGCCCACCTCGAGCCGGTAGGTCGGGTCGAAACTGCCATCGCCCAGGTCGGCGAAGCTGGCGGCCAGCCGCAGGCTGTGGCCCTCGCCCTTGCGATAGCCGTCGGTGCGGTACATCGGGTCGAAACTGCCATCGGGCGAGAGGTTCTTGCCGCCCGCCCAGAAGATCGAGGCGAGGCCCCCTTCGCGGGCGATCTCGTCGGCCAGCGTGCCGCGCGCCGCAGCCTGCAGCAGTTCCAGCGACCGATAGAGGTTGGTCTTGCCCACGCCATTGCCGCCCACCAGCACCGTCAGTTGCCGCACCGGAAACCGGATCTTGCGGATCGAGCGATAGCCGATGATCTCGATGGCGCTGAGCGTCATGTCACGGCCAGCGTACTTCCGGCGGCATGGAGGAGAGGATCGAGTTCACATTGCCCCCCGTCTTGAGCCCGAAAGTGGTGCCCCGGTCATAGAGCAGGTTGAATTCGACATAGCGCCCCCGGCGCACCAACTGCTCATGCCGGTCGGCTTCCCTCCATTCTGTCTCGAAATTGCGCCGCACCAAATCGGGATAAATCCCAAGGAAAGCCTCGCCCACCGCCTTGGTGAAGTCGAAATCGGCGTCCCAGTCGCCCGAATTGTGGTGGTCGTAGAAAATCCCGCCCGTGCCGCGATGCTCGTTGCGATGGGGCAGGAAGAAATATTCGTCGCACCAGTCCTTGTAGCGCTGGTAATCCACGCCCGGCCGGTTTTCGCAGGCGGCGCGCATGGCGGCGTGGAAATCCACCGTATCGCGATCCTCCTGCACCCGGCGGCGATCCAGCACCGGGGTCAGGTCGGCGCCGCCGCCGAACCACTGCTTGCCGGTCACGATCATGCGCGTGTTCATATGCACCGCCGGCACATGCGGGTTCCAGGGATGCACGATCAGCGAAATGCCCGAGCTCCAGAATTTGGCGCCCTCTTCGGTGCCCGGCATCTGCTTGGCGAAATCGGCCGAGAATTCGCCATGCACGGTCGAGATATGCACGCCCGCCTTCTCGAATACGCGGCCATGCAGCATGCCCATTTCCCCGCCGCCACCGGCGGCGCGATCCCATGGGGTGATTTCGAATTTGCCTGCCGGCATATGGGTGTTCGGCCCCTGCACATCGGCTTCGATTCTCTCGAAGGCGGCGAAAATCCGGTCGCGCAAGGCGCGGAACCAGGTCTGGGCGGTGGCCTGCTTGGCCTCGATATCGTCTGGAAGTGTCATGGTGGTGAAATGAACCGTCATTTGAGCCCTGTAAAGCTGTTGCTCGGCGTTTTTCTGTCCCCAGCATAGCCGTCACCGCGTCCAGCGCCTTGATCCAGCGCAAGAGGATTTCGGATCTGCGCACAAACCCCTTGACCATAACTAAAAGGTTATATAGCTATTTAGTTACTAACGAGGAGCCAATCATGTTCAGGCAATTGCTGACCACCCTTTCCTTCGTCGCGACCCTGGCCGTTGCGACCCCATCCATCGCCCAGGGAGAAACCTCGATGAGCACCCCCACGACCACCGATCGCGTCGCTGTCAACGGCGTCGAACTGTATTACGAAATCCACGGCGAAGGTTCGCCGCTGGTCATGCTGCATGGCGGCGTCAACCCGTCCGACATGTTCGGCGCGCCGCTGGCCGAAATGGCCAAGACCCACAAGGTCATCGCCATCCATATGCGCGGGCACGGTTTCAGCACCGATAGCGACGCCCCCTGGAGCTATGAGCAGATGGCCGACGACGTCGATGCCCTGCTGGGCACACTTGGCATCGACACGATCGATGTCATGGGCTGGTCGCTGGGCGGGGGCGTCGCCTATCAACTGGCCATCCGCCATCCCGAGCGGGTGGGCAAGCTCATCGCCATCTCGATGAATGTACGGAGTGACGGCAACTTCCCCGAGGTCGAGGCGGCGTTCGAGGCCATGCCTGATATGGCGGCCCAGATCGCGCAGGGTGTCGCCCAGTCGCCGCTGGGCGCGCTCTATCCCGATGCCGATTGGGAGGCCATCTTCCGCAAGACCGGCGAGATGAACCAGCATGGCTATGACTGGTCCACCGATATCGCGGGGATCACGGCCCCGACGCTGCTGATCTTTTCGGATGCCGACATGATGCATCCCGAGCATATCGTGGAAATCTACAAGCTGTTCGGTGGCGGCACGCGTGATGCCGGTGTCGATGGTGCGCTGCGCCCCACGCCCAACCAGCTCGCGATCATTCCCGACACCACCCATTATGACCTGATGCTCAAGGCGACCAACAGCGCCACGGACTATGCCAACGCCTTCCTCGCGAAATAGGCCCGTCAGCGCAGGCCGGCGAATCCGCCGGTCTGCCGCTTGGCCTCGCCCAGCACCAGCGTCGCGGCCAGCGCGACATTGATCGAGCGCATTCCCTCGCGCATGGGAATGCGCACCCGCACATCGCAGGCTTCCGCCACCGTGCCCGGCACGCCGGCGCTTTCGCGACCCACCATCAGGATGTCCTCGTCGCGGTACTCCACGGCATAGGCCGAGGTTTCCGCCCTGGTCGTCAGCAGCACCAGCCGCCGGCCCTGCTCCTGCTGCCAGGCATTGAAGGCGGTCCAGCTCACATGCTCATGCACGCTGGCATGGTCGACATAATCGAGCCCCGCCCGGGCCAGCGCCTTGGGCGAAAACGGGAAGCCGGTGGGGTGGATGAGATGGATGGTCGTGCCCAGGCAGGCGCCCAGCCGGATCAGCGTACCGGTATTGTTGGCAATGTCGGGCTGGTAGAGGGCGAGATCGACCGGCATGGCGGAATCCATCAATTGTCGGGGATTTGCCGGCCCCTCGCACAGGCGCGGGCCGGGCAGGGTTGGGTATAGTGTCGCACTTCTCGGGTGTCACCCTTGGGCGCACTGGACAAGTTCCTGTGACAGTGCAAAAAGAACCGCAACTGACGGGCCGCTTGAGGGCGGACGGCTGCCGATTCTGCCTATGCGTGAAACGGTTTGCCACGCCGGCCGCGTCTGAAGTGATTGTACGGGGATACGGACCTTGGCCACGCAAGCTCATCATTCAACGACACGGCGGGATTTCATCTTTGTCGCAACCGGGGCCGTGGCTGGCGTCGGCGCTGCTGCCACTGTCTGGCCACTGATCAACCAGCTCAATCCCGATGCCTCGACGCTGGCGCTGGCCAGCATCGAATTCGATATTTCCGCCATCCCCGAGGGGCAGTCGGTCACCATCATGTGGCGCGGCCTGCCGGTTTTCGTGCGTCACCGCACCCAGGCCGAGATCGACGAGGCCAAGGCGGTTCCACTTGCCGACCTCAAGGATCCCGAGACCGACGAGCAGCGCACCAAGGAAGGCCACGAACAGTGGCTGATCATGATCGCCAACTGCACCCATCTCGGCTGCGTGCCGGTGGGCGAATCGGGCGATTTCGACGGCTGGTTCTGCCCCTGCCATGGCTCGCACTACGATAGCGCCGGCCGCATCCGCAAAGGCCCCGCACCGAAGAATCTGGTGCTGCCGCCTTATGAATTCCTCAGCGATACGCTGGTCCAGATCGGTTAGTGGGGGCTTTTCCGATGTCAGAACATTCGACTTACACGCCCGGGAACGCCGTCGAGAAGTGGCTCGATGACCGCCTGCCGATCATCCGGTTCTCCAAAGAGCACCTGATGGACTTCCCGACGCCGAAGAACCTCAATTACTGGTGGACCTTCGGCGCGATCCTCGTGATGTGCCTGGTGATCCAGATCGTCACCGGCGTTATCCTGGCCATGCACTATACGCCGCATGTCTCGATGGCCTTCGACTCGGTCGAGCATATCCGCCGCGACATCAATGGCGGCCGCATGATCCAGTCGTTCCACGCCGTGGGCGCCTCGATGTTCTTCGCGGCGGTCTATATCCACATCTTCCGCGGCATGTATTTCGGCTCCTACAAGGCGCCCCGCGAGATCCTGTGGATCCTGGGCGTGCTGATCTTCCTGCTGATGATGGCGACCGCCTTCATGGGCTATGTGCTGCCCTGGGGCCAGATGTCCGGCTGGGCTGCCACCGTGATCACCAATATCTTCGCGGCCATCCCGGTCATCGGCAATCCGCTGCTCGAACTGCTGCGCGGCGGCTTCTCGGTCGGCAATCCGACGCTGAACCGCTTCTTCTCGCTGCACTATCTGCTGCCCTTCATCATCGCCGCCATCGTGGTGCTGCATATCTGGGCCCTGCATGTGCCGGGCAACAACAACCCCGTCGGCGTCGACGTGAAGGATACCAAGCGCGACACGCTGCCCTTCCATCCGTACTACACGATGAAGGACGCGTTCGGCATGGTGCTGTTCCTGATCCCGTTTGCCTGGTTCGCGTTCTTCGCGCCCGACATCCTGGGTCACCCGGACAACTATATCGAGTTCAACGCCCAGGTGACGCCGGCCCATATCGTGCCCGAATGGTACTTCCTGCCATTCTACGCGATCCTGCGCGCCATCGACTTCAACATCCTGTTCATCGACTCCAAGCTCGGTGGCGTGATCTTCTTCGGCGGCTCGATCCTGATCCTGTTCTTCCTGCCCTGGCTGGATACGTCCAAGGTTCGCTCGGGCAATTTCCGCCCGATGTTCAAGTGGTTCTACTGGCTGTTCGTGGTCAACTTCGTGGCGCTCACCTATCTGGGCGCGGCGCCGGCCGAAGGCATCTACGTGGTTCTCGCCAAGATCTGCACCGCCTACTACTTCATCCACTTCCTCGTCATCCTGCCACTGCTTGGCCGCATAGAGACGCCTCGGCCATTGCCGACCAGCATCTCCGAAAGCGTCCTGGGCAAGGCACATTGAGGCAAGGGGCAGGAACCATGTTGAACACCAAGACTATCCTTGCCGCTCTGGCGCTGGTTGCCGGTCTCGCAGCGCCCGCCATGGCGCAGGACCATTCGACCCCGCATATCGAAAAGCAGAGCTGGTCGTTTGCCGGCATTTTCGGCACCTATGACCAGAACCAGTTGCAGCGCGGCTTCCAGGTTTTCCGCGAAGTCTGCTCCAGTTGCCACGGCGCCCGTCTGCTGGCCTTCCGCAACCTTGCCGAAGCGGGTGGCCCCGGCTTCTCCGAAGCGCAGGTCAAGGCGCTGGCGGCCGAATATGAAGTGGCCGATGCCACGGCCGATGGCGGTGTGCGCGCTGCCGTGGCGGCCGACCGCTGGCCGTCGCCCTTCGAGACCGAACAGGATGCCCGCGATGCGAATGGCGGCGCGTTGCCGCCGGACTTCTCGGTGCTGGCCAAGGCCCGTGGCGTCACCGACGCCTTCCCGTTCTGGGTATTCAACTACTTCACCGGTTATTCGGAAGGCGGCCCGGACTATATCCACGCGCTGCTCAACGGCTATCACGAGGAAGCCCCCGAAGGGTTCGAACTGGCGGACGGCAAGTATTACAACGACTACTTCCCCGGCCATGCCATCGGCATGGGCCCGCCGCTGATGGACGAGCTGGTGGGTTACGAGGTCGCCGAAGGCGAAGCCGAAGTGCCGCTGACCGTGGAGCAGTATTCCACCGACGTAGCCGCCTTCATGATGTGGATGGCCGAGCCGCACCTGGCTGGCCGCAAGCAGACCGGTTTCGTCGTGCTGCTGTTCCTCGTGCTGTTCGCCGGCCTGATGTACGCCACCAAGCGCCGCATCTGGCAGGGCATCGAGCACTAAGGTCCCAGCATCGGATTGATTTGAAAGGGCCCTCTCGCAGGGCCCTTTCTGTTTCAACGCTCACAGCCGCTTCAACCCCTTGCCAATCGGCCGGCAGACCGCAATATTCCAGACAAGCCGTCCGCGTTGCCGAGGGAGCCGACATGTCCGCCATTCGCATTGCCGTCACTGTCGTCAGCACCGCCATTGCCGTGAGCCGCCATCCGGCAATCCGCGCCGGCATCAATGCCGTGGCCGCCAATCCCAAGGCGCGCGAAACCGCGATCAGCGTCACCCGCAGCGCCGCCTACAATGCCGGGGTCATCGCCCGCCATATCGTCGGCCGCCGGTCGAACTGAACCACCCTATTTCCATCCTCTGACAGGTTTGCCATGCCGCTCGACCTCAAGGCCCTCGTGCGCACGATTCCGGACTATCCCAAGAAGGGCATCCTGTTCCGGGACATCACCACGCTGATCGAGCACCCCGAGGGCTTCAAGGAAAGCATCGAGCGCATTGCCGGGCTTTATCGCGGCCAGGGCATTACCCATGTCGCCGGCATCGAGGCGCGCGGCTTCATCTTCGGGGCAGGCGTCGCCATCGCGCTGGGCGTGGGTTTCATCCCCATCCGCAAGAAGGGCAAGCTGCCCGGCGAAACGATCGGGCAGAATTACGCGCTGGAATATGGCGTCGACACGATCGAGATCCATGCCGACGTGCTTGACGGCAATGACAAGGTGCTGCTGGTTGATGACCTCATCGCCACGGGCGGCACCGCTATCGCCGCTGTCGGCCTGCTGCGCCGCACTGGCGCCACGGTGGAAGACGCCGCCTTCGTCATCGACCTGCCCGATCTCGGCGGCGCGGCCAAGCTCAAGGCCGAAGGCGTTGATGTGACCGCGCTGATCGCGTTCGAGGGGCACTAAGGGGTCTGCAATTTCGTCCCAAGAGTGGAGCCACCCCTCGCCCCCTGTGGGAGAGGGGGTAATTTCTTCGTTCAGAAGAAATTACGGGTGAGGGGGCTGCGCTCACCCATGCCTCAATGCCGGCGGGAAACTCGGTACCCCCTCATCCGCCCTTCGGGCACCTTCTCCCACGAGGGGAGAAGGGGTAACTCAGTGGGAAGGCAACATGGCGCCACATCCCCGATCTGTTCCTCCCCCTATCAGGGGAGGTCAGGAGGGGGTATCCCACTTAAATCCCCTACCAGCTATTCCGCCCATCCACCTTCTCGACGGCAATCCCCGACCAGTCGAGGTCATCCACCAGCCGCAGGTTCACCGCATAGCTCCGCTGTGCCGGCATGCTGCCGGGGGTGAACCCTTCCTTAGGCGTGCCGTCATTGTTGTAGACAGAGGCCCAGTCGGGCGAGTCGCCCCAGGTCTGCATGCCGCAATTGCCGCAGAAATGGTGCTGGTTCATGCCATCGCTGGCCGAATAGGTCTTCTCGCCCTCCTGCGACAGGAACGTCATCTCGCCGGCGCCATAATAGCCCCAGACCGCGCCGGTGCGGGCGCAGTAGCTGCAATTGCATTCCTTGGCATGGGCGGGGGGATAGGGCAGTTCGATCCGGGTGGCGCCGCAATGGCAGGAGGCGATGAGGGACATGGCAAAAGCTCCGTTCTGGTGAACAGCACCATGGATCGGGCGTGCTGACAGGCCCTGTCAGCAACCTGCTGCGGCGGCGTATAGCGTTTTCAGGCCGCCATGGCCTCGCGCCGGTCGACCAGGCAGAACTGGTTGCCCTCGGGGTCGCGCATCACCGTATAGGTGGGCAGCACGCGCACCGTCTCGGCGCCGGTCTCGCGCAGGTGCTCCACCGTGCCGGAGCGGTCATCGACCTCGATGTCGAAATGCACGCGATTGTTGTCGTAGCGCCGGCCTTCGACATTCTGGAAGCAGATGGACGGGCCGGGGCCATCGACCATCACGGTGGGGTCGGTCTCGGGCGTCAGGCCCAGGGCGGCCAGCCGGGCAATCTCGGCATCGTCATAGGCGCGGATGGCATAGCCATCGAGCAGGCCCACCCAGAAGGCGGCCAGTTTCGCCGGCTTGTCGCAGTCGAACACGATCTCGTGGATTTTCCCCATCATCGTCTCCTTCTTGTCCTTGCGTCTTGGCTAGACCGCAATTGCGGCAAGACTGGCGCAGGGCAGGCGGAGAGGCAATGGGCCGAGGTCAGGCGTCGACCGGCTTCAGTGTAACGGGGTCGAAATACTGCATGATCAACTGGCCGTCGACCTGCAGATAGGCGCGGAGCAGGCCGTTCCATTGCTCCACCGCGGTGGCGTCTATGCCCCGGTCCTGCAATTGGCGCAGCGTGCGGTCGGCGTCGAAATCCAGGCGATCCTCGTGGTGATCCATTGCCATCGCGCCCATGGTTGGCAGTGCGGTCACGGCGCCGATGGTCGCCAGCAGAACCAGTACGGTTTTCGAGTTCATCTTGTTGCTCCTTCCTTGCACAGGAAGAAGTCGTGTGCGCCCCCAAGGGTTGCAAGGCGCTGCCGGTGCAAAGAATTCGTGCAATCTTGCAAAAGGGCCCGACGCAACCGGTGGATGACCCGGCGCCACCGGTGAACCACCTGTAGCGCCGGGCCGGATATCAGTGCCGCTTGCCGAGCAGGGCTTCCAGCGTCGGGAGCGGCAGTGTCTGCTCCTTGGGCTGGACGACCTTTTTGGCCTCCACCTTGCGCATCGGGATCGGCGCGCCGTGGCGCGGCACATTGTGGGTGCGGGCGACCTGTTGTGGCCGCTGGAAGATGTTCTTGGGCATGAGCAAAGCCTTTCACTCTCCCCGCCCGGCATTCGCGACGCAGCGGGGTTGCAACAGAAGAAGCGCAGCGCAAGCGAAAACGCCGCGCGATGAAGCGTGGTTTTGGTCGGACGCGGGGATGTCGTTAAGGAGGGGGCGGGTCGGCTGTCGTCAGGGACAGACGCGCCTCGGACCTGATCTCGCTCTGAACGGTATCCATGACCAGCCGGTCACGCGCAGGCGCGGAACGGCGGAATCTCGGGCGTCCGGGGCAAGTTCTCAGATCATTTCGGCGCTGGACCTCATCTTGGAAACGGGCGGACCATAGAAAAAGGACGGGCCGACGTCAACCGCCGGCCCGCCAGTTCTCCTCCCTCAGGGTTCTAGACGCCCTGTTTGCGGGGCCTGTTCGGCCCCGATATTGGTCTCGTTGCGGGTCTTCCACAGCGAGAAGATCACCCCGCCCGCCAGGATCGTCAGCGTCACGATCAGGCTCAGCAGCGTGTCGATATGGACATGCAGCGGCACGAGGAAGATCTTGATGCCGACCAGCACGAGGATGATGGCCAGCGATACCTGCAGATAGCGGAAGCGGTTCATCGCCGCCGCCAGCGCGAAGTACAGCGCCCGCAGGCCGAGAATGGCGAAGATGTTGGAGGTGTAGACGATGAACGTGTCCTGCGTCACCGCGAAGACGGCCGGCACCGAATCCACGGCGAAGATCAGGTCGACCACCTCCACCATGATCAGCGCCACCGCCAGCGGGGTCAGCCAGGTCACCAGCTTGCCGGTTTTCGGGTCGGGCTGCTTCACCATGAAATTGCGGCCATGCAGTTCCTTGGTCACGCGGAAGCGCTTGGTCAGGAATTTGAAGACCGGATTGTTCTCGATATCGGGCGCTTCGTCCTTGTGGCTGAACATGCGAATGCCGGTGAAGACGAGGAAGGCGCCGAAGCCGAACAGGATCCAGTTGAACTCGTTGACCAAAGCCGCGCCCAGCCCGATCAGGATGGCGCGGAAGGCGATGACGCCCAGAATGCCCCAGAACAGCACGCGGTGCTGGTAGATGCGGGGAATGGCCAGGAAGCCGAAAATGGTGGCGATGACGAACATGTTGTCCATCGCCAGGCTCTGCTCGATCAAATAGCCGGTATAGAATTCGAGCCCGGCCTCGGCCCCGCGCTGCCACCATACCCAGCCGCCGAAGGCGAGCGCTATAGCGACGTAGAAGCCGTAGAGCGACAGGCTTTCACGCGCACCGATCTCGTGCTCGTCGCGGTGCAATATGCCCAGGTCGAAGACCAGCAGGCCAATGACGATCGCGACGAACGCGACCCAGAAATAGACGGGAGTACCCAGAAAATCGCCCATAAGGGCGCCAAGAAGCGATTCCATCGCCGGACCTTTCTCCATGAAGTTTGGAGCAGCTCCGACATCACGAGGATATAGATCATCCTCGCCAGAGGGGCCCGGCGCCGCATGACCAAAATGCCTGATCGGCGAAAAAGTTCAAGCGGGGCGTGGCGGAATGTCGCTTTTTGGGCGGATACCCCTCCTGGCCTCCCCCTGACAGGGGGAGGAACAGATCGGGGCTTTGGCAGCATCGTGCCACACCCACCAGCCAGATTCCTCCCCCTATCGGGGGAGGCTAGGAGGGGGTATCCGCTAGAAAGCCCCTATCGTGGCGTGCACAGCATCACGATCGTATCGGCCGTTTCCAACTGGATCGCCGTGCCATAGGTCGGGTCGGGGATCATGCGCCCCACCTGGATGCCCCGCGTCGCGCGCAGCCCGCCATCGTTGATTGTCACCCCGTCCTGATAGGCGGTGATGGTGCCGGTGCCCGAGCTGGCATCGCCCACGCTGGTCGAGGCGAAGCCATAGACCGAGCCATAAATGGTGAGGATTCCCGCCTTGCTGGCAGTGGCATCGCGGCAGGCCCAGTTGCCCGTGAAATTCTGGGCAAGAGCCGGCGTGGCTGACAGGGCGGTGACGACGGCTATGAGGGCGATTCGGCGCATGTCCAGCACAGTGCCGGTGCGTCGGTCCGCTTTCAAGAGCCGCGCTTCAGCAGCGGGCCGATGAGTGGCATTTTGGTGAGCGCGAGCAACAGTCTGAGCCGCAGCGGCATCACATAATCCCGCAGCTTGGAAAAGCCCACCAGGTCGGCGCGATAGACCAGTTCGCCCCGCTGGTTGGTGGCCGTCAGCTTGTTGAACAGCAGGCCCCAGCCGGGAATGGAGTTGGATGCCCGCTTGCCGGTCACCACCAGTTCATAGCTTACCGTGTCGCCGGGGCGCACCGGCACCTTGAATTCCATGGCATTGACCCCGGGGGAGGGGCCGGACACGCCCGGTTCCCTTCCCTCGCCGCGCAGGCGTTCTTCCTCGGCAAACAGGGCATCGACCATCTTGCGGTGGCCCACGCTCACCGTATGCCAGCCACTGGCCACCAGCCCGCCGAAATGGCTGTGCTGGGCCGCCGCTGCGTCGAGGTGGAAATATTGTGGGTCGTAGAGCGTGGCGAAGCGGATGATCTCGTCGGCATTGAAGGTGTGGCTGCCGAGCGAAAACACTTCGTCGATGACGATATCCTCGAACCAGCGGGTCATGCCTGATCTCCGGGCTCACGCGTTTCGACCAGGTTGGCCAGCCGCATGGTCAGCACCGGCTGCTCCTTCTGGTTCCGCACGTCGAAATCGAGGCTCATGATGCCCCATTGAGGGTGGCTTTCCGAGCGGCGCAGGTCGGCAATGGTCACCGTGCCGCCGATCGTGTCGCCCACCATGACCGGATTCTTCCATTTGAGATCGGTAAAGCCCAGCCCGCCGGCCGAGGCGACCTTGTTGAGGAAGCTGTCCACCAGCATGCGCAGGCTCAGCCCGCCGGTCTGCCAGCCGCTCGAGGCCAGCCCGCCCAACAGGCTCGCCTTGGCGGCCGCCTCATCGAGATGGAAGGGGAAGGGATCGAATTCGCGGGCGAAGGTGACGATCATCTCGCGGGTGACGCGGATATGCCCCAGATCGATGACTTCGCCGATATGCAGATCCTCGAAATGCCGCCGATCTCTAGTGACAGGATTGGTCATTCACTTTCCCTATACGTCAAGCAAGGTTTGGCATGGAGAGCGGTAGGAGGCAACCTGGAAATACTTTGCTCCGAGTGGGATAATCGGAAATGGAAGTTCGGAGACCTCATGGTGAGCCTGTCGAACCAGGAGGTCGAGCGCGCGGGGGCTGGGTGCCACGACCTCGTCCTTCGACAGGCTCAGGATGAGGTCTACTGATGGCTCAAGCCCCCACGGCCAGCCGCCCCTGCGCGCGAAATTCCAGCGGCGCCAGCCCGCGTTTCCGCCGGAACGCCTTGGCCAGGTAATTCGCATCGGCAAAGCCCGTCGCCCTTGATATCGCCACCACGCTCATATCCGTCGCCAGCAGCAAGCGCTCGATGCGCTCGATCCGCCGTTCCAGCACGAAATCCGATGGCGGTGTGCCCACGCTCGCACCGAACTGCCGGACGAAGTGACCCCGGCTCATTTCGGCGATGGCGGCCAGCCGCTCGACCGGCAGGGGCTTTGCCAGATTGGCCTCGATATGGGCGATGACCCGGCTGATCGCTGCCGGCAGCGCGCGTTCGGGCGCGGCGTCCGCGCCGAATACGCCGTCATGCAAGGCCGCCATGGCGGCATAGGCCGCGCTCGAGGCCTCGCCGGGCGTGATATCGGGCTTGCTGACCAGCGTGTCGCAGGCGCCGGCCAGCCGGTCCACCACCCCCGCCGGCAGGCTGACCACCGGCCCGGCCGCATCGATGATCTCCCGCACCAGCCGCAAGGCCTCGCGGCCATTGAGCACCATCCAGAAATATTCCCAGCGCCCGCCCCGCTCCAGCCAGTAGCGATGGGCATGGGGCAGGCTGAGCACCATGGTCTGGCCCGGCGTCAGGCGATATTGCGTGCCGGCGAAGTCCAGCCGCCCCTCGCCGACCAATGTGTGCTGGATGACGAGGAAAGGCGCCGTGCCGCGCTGCAATCCGTCCCAGGAATAGACCTCGTTGAGCCGCTGCTCATAGCCGGCGCTGATCGCCATGCAATGCAGCGGCGTGGCGCTGCGCGGCAGCGTCAGCACGCGCAGGTTATGGCCGTGGTCGATGAGCTGATTAAGCACAAAATTACCCGGAATGGCACAAGCTTTCTCTAGCAGGCCAGGCCCGTCAACGCTAGCAGTGTGCTAACCAATTCGCCCCATCGGTGAATCCGCGGAGGAACACATGTCATTCAAAGTCACGGTCATCGGCGCCGGCTCGATCGGCTTCACCAAGACGCTGATTTCCGACCTGCTCAAGGTGCCGGAATTCGTTGATTGCGAATTCGCCCTGACCGACATCAATCCGCACAATCTGGATATGGTGAAGCAGGTCATCGAGACCATCGTCTCGGTCAACAAGCTCCCCGCCAGGGTCACCGCCACCACCGATCGCCGCGCCGCAATATCAGGCGCGCGCTACATTATGAGCTGTGTTCGTGTCGGCGGCCTCGAGGCCTTCTCGACCGATATTTCCATTCCGCTCAAATACGGCGTCGACCAGTGCGTCGGCGACACGATCTGCGCCGGCGGCATTCTCTACGGCCAGCGCAACATCCCGGTCATCCTCGATTTCTGCAAGGATATCAGGGAGGTAGCCGAGCCCGGCGCGCTGTTCCTCAACTATGCCAATCCCATGGCGATGAACACCTGGGCGGCCGACATGTATGGCGGGGTCAATGTCGTCGGCCTCTGCCACGGCGTGCAGCATGGCGCCCACCAGATCGCCAATGTGCTGGGTGTTGAAGACAGCGAACTGGACTATGTCTGTTCGGGCATCAACCACCAGACCTGGTATATCGACATCCGCGCCAGGGGCCGGAAAATCGAGGCTGACGAGCTGCTGGCCGGCTTCGAAAAGCACCCGGTCTATTCCAAACAGGAAAAGGTCCGCATCGACGTGCTGAAGCGCTTCGGCGTCTATTCCACCGAAAGCAACGGCCACCTTTCCGAATACCTGCCCTGGTATCGCAAGCGCCCGGACGAGATCGGCCGCTGGATCGACATGAGCGACTGGATTCATGGGGAAACCGGCGGTTACCTGCGCTATTCGACCGAGCGCCGCAACTGGTTCGAAACCGACTTCCCCATGTTCAAGGAGCAGGCCAACAAGCCGCTCAGCGAATACAAGCGGACCAGCGAGCATGCCAGTTACATCATCGAAGCGATGGAAACCGGCCGGGTCTATCGCGGCCATTTCAACCGCAGAAACAATGGCATCATCACCAACCTGCCCGACGACGCTATCATCGAAAGCCCCGGCTATGTCGACCGTTTCGGCATCAACATGATCGAGGGCATCACCCTGCCTACCGCCTGCGCCGCCACCTGCTCGGTGTCGGTCTCGGTGCAGCGCCTGTCGGTGGAAGCGGCCATGACGGGCAATATCGATACGCTCAAGCTCGCCGTGCTGCATGATCCACTGGTCGGCGCCATCTGTACGCCCGACGAAGTCTGGGCCATGGTCGACGAAATGGTGGTCGCCCAGGCCCAATGGCTACCCCAATATGCCGACGCCGTACCGGCTGCGAAGGAGCGCATCGCCAAATCCACCGTCAAGACCCGCGACTGGGACGGCGCCGCGCGCAAAAAGGTGCGGTCAGTCGAGGAATTGCGCGAGGTGGTGGGCGGACACCACTAGCCTGCGTGGTGTCTCAAGTACTATCGCCTTGCAATACTAAATGCGATACGATAGTATCGCGTCATGATAAAGTCGTTCGGAAACGAAGCTGCGCGGTCGGTCTGGGATCGGCGCTTTCGCAAAGGCGTTCCGAACGATGTCATGAAGGTCGCGCATCGCAAACTGACGCAGCTAAACAGTGCCGTCGACCTCAATGACCTCCGCATCCCGCCCGGAAACCGGCTGGAAGCGCTGTCCGGCGACCGGGCAGGGCAGCACAGCATTCGCGTCAATGACCAATGGCGCCTGTGCTTCCGCTGGTCCGAAGGGCAGGCCTTCGACGTTGAACTTGTTGACTATCACTGAGGGTTGCCATGGCTGATTTTGCACCGACACATCCTGGCGAAGTCCTGCGTGAGGACTTCCTCAAGGAGATGGGGCTGACCCAGTACGCCTTGGCCAAGGCCCTGGGCGTGCCACAGATACGCATCAGCGAAATTGTCAACGGCAAGCGGGCGATCTCGCCGGATACGGCCCTGCGGCTATCGCGCTATTTCGGCACCAGTGCCGAGTTCTGGCTGGGCATGCAGGCAACCTACGACCTCGAGCGGGCGCGGGATCAGCATGGCGCGGCCATTGCGAGCCAGGTGCACCCGCGCGCGGCATAGGTAAGCACGCGCCAGGGGCTTCCCGCGGATCAAGTCCGCGAGAAGCGATCGTAAAATGAGACCTCATGGTGAGCTTGTCGAACCACGAGGTCGGCAAGTGGAGCGCCGCCTATTCAGCCTGTGGCACCACGACCTCAGTGCTCACATTGCCATCCACCGCCGCGGCCAAAGCCGGTGGTAGGATATCCAGCAGATAGCCCAACGATAGCGGCGTCTGCCAGCTCATTGCCGCATAGGCCAGGCCCTTGCCGTCATCGAGCCAGAGCGAGCGGCCTTCCTTGGCGAGATCGAGATTCTGGTAGAGCGGCATGGCCTCCACCTTGGCCTGTTCGCCAGTCGCGGCATCCTCGATCGGCCAGATGGCGACATCCATGTCCAGCAGCCGCATATTCTCTTCGCTGATATCGATGCGGTTGTCGGCCTGGGCCAGCGCCTGCAGTTCGGGCGGGAAGGCCAGGCCAAGATCGATGAGGAACTTGCTGGCCAGGTCGTCCTGGCTCCACACGGTGAAGCCGCCTTCCTCACGCACATAGATATTGGTGCCGGTCTTGCCGGCCAGTTGCGGGAATTCGGCGCGGGCGGCGGCATAGCGGGCGTCGAAGCCGGCGATGATGGCGTCGGATTTGTCGGTATTGCCCGCGGTTGCCTGGTCGATGATGGCAAGTTCGGCCTGCCACGGGGCGCCCCAGGGCTGGTAGCCGGCCGGGGTCACGATGGTCGGCGCGATCTTGGACAGTTCGGCATAGCGCGCTTCGTCCATGGTCACATAGATGGCGATGATCAGGTCGGGGTCCTGCGCCAGCACCCATTCGAGATTGACCCCGTCGGTATCCATCACTTCGGGCTCGGCGCCCACGGCCTGACGGGCTGCTTCGGCCCAGGGCCAGGTGGCATAGGGATGGTCGCCCCACCATTCCTTGACGCCGACCGGCGCAATGCCGAGCGCATAGAGGAAATCCTGCTCATGCATGCCCACCGACACTACCCGCTTGGGCGCCGCCGGGATCGTGGTGGTGCCGTAGACATGCTCCACGGTGACGGGGAAGGACTGCGCCGCGGCCGGTGCAACCAGGCCGGCGGCCAGTGCCAGGGCGATGAAAAGACGACGTGTGAACATGATGCTCCCTCAAGCTAGGTGAGGGAGGTTCTATATTGATGACTATAAAAGTCAACTTAAGTTGATGGTCCGACGCGTGTGACCTACCCCCACCCTTGATTCCCTCCCCACAAGGGGGAGGGAGACGATGAACACTGGCGCCTCAGCCTGCGCCTCCCTCCCCTTGATGGGGAGGGATTGAGGGGTGGGGTGGAGCAACGCGCACTGAAGTCGCGTCCGACAAACCCAAACGGCCCCAACGCTTTCGCATCGGGGCCGTCCTTGGAAGCAGGGAGGACTTTGCGCCGCGAATTACGCCACGCGCTGCTTCGGGGAAGTGCGGGCCCATTCGGGCAGCATGCTGCCATGGGCCGCTGTCAGGTCATCGACGAGGTTCCAGATCTGCTCCAGATCCAGCTCGGCTGATGTATGGGGGTCCATCATGGCGGCATGATAGACGTGTTCGCGGTTTTCTTCCATCAGCGCCCGCACGGTCAGCTCCTGCACGTTGATATTGGTGCGGATCAGCGCGGTGAGCTGTGGCGGCAGGTCGCCGATATAGGTGGGCTGCAACCCGTTATCGTCGACCAGGCACGGCACTTCCACGGCAGCATTATGCGGCAGGTTGGTGATGACGCCGTTATTGCGCAGGTTGCCGTAGATCACCGAAGGCTCGCCGGTCCACACCGAATTGACGATGGAAGAGGCATATTCCTTGGACTGCTTGACCTCGATACGGTCGGCCTTGCGATACTCTTCCGAAGTCTGCTTCCAGCGGGCGATCTGCTCGACGCAGCGCTTGGGATATTCGTCCAGCGGAATGCCGAATTTCTCGATCAGGTCCTCGCGCCCCTCCTTGATGAAATAGGGGTATATTCGGCGAAGTGCTCGCTGCTTTCGGTGACGAAATAGCCCAGTCTTGTGAGCATTTCGTAGCGCACCTTGTTGGGGCAGCGCGGGTTCCAGGTCGGCTTGGGCGCGCGGCCTTCGCGATAGGCGCGGACGAGGTCGGGATAGAGGTCGCGATAGGAGCCGTCGGCCTGGCGATGCTCGAATTTGAGGTAGAAGGCCATGTGGTTGATGCCGGCCGAGCGGTAGCGGATTTCGTCGTAGGGAATGCCGAGATCGTTGGCCAGCTCCATCGCCGTGCCCTGCACCGAATGGCACAGGCCGACCTGCTTGATGGTGGGGTATTTCTCGGCAATGGCCCAGGTGTTGATGGCCATCGGGTTCACATATTGCAGCATGATGGCGTCGGGCGCGACGGCCAGCATGTCCTCGCAGATGCTCCACAGATGCGGCACCGTGCGCAACCCGCGCATGATGCCGCCCACGCCCAGCGTATCGGCAATGGTCTGGCGCAGGTTGTATTTCTTGGGCACGTCGAAATCGATCACCGTCGAGGGCTCGTAGCCGCCGATCTGGAAGCAGACGACGACGAAATTGGTGCCGTCGAGCGCCTTTTTCTGGTCGAGATAGGTCTCCACCGTCGCCGAGACACCCAGCGTGGCGATCAGCTTGCGGGCGATGACCTCGCTCTCCTCCAGCCGCGTCGGATTGATGTCCATCAGCCGTATCGTGGCCCCTGACAAAGCGGGGCGCTGCAGGATGTCGCCGACGATGTTCTTCATGAACACCGCCGAGCCGGCGCCGATGAAAGTGATCTTGGGGTTTGCCATAAAGTGCTCCTAGGCGGCTATTTCGAACGCGGCGCGGACCAGCCTTGCCGTATATTCGGTCTGGGGATTGGTGAGGACATCGGCCACCGGCCCCTGCTCGACGACCTTGCCATGCTGCATGACCATGACACGATGGCAGAGGGCGCGCACGACCTTGAGGTCGTGGCTGATGAAGAGATAGGACAGGCCCTTTTCGTCCTGCAGCTTGCGCAGCAGGTCGATGATCTGGGCCTGCACGGAAAGGTCGAGCGCCGAGGTCGGCTCGTCCAGCAGGATGAATTCCGGCTCGAGCGCGATGGCCCGGGCGATGGCGATGCGCTGCCGCTGCCCGCCGGAGAATTCATGCGGAAAGCGCTGCAGGATATTGTCCTGCATGCCGGCATCGGCTAGCGCCTGCCGCACCCGGTCGACGCGCTCGCGGCCATTGGCCCCGATCCCGTTGACGATCAGTCCTTCCTCGATGATCTGGCGGATCGACATGCGTGGATTCAGACTCGCAAACGGGTCCTGGAACACGATCTGCATGCGGCTCCGCAGCGGGCGCATGGCGGCGCGGTCCTTGGTGTCGATGCGTTCGCCATCGAAGAAAATCTGCCCGCCCTGATTGCCGATCAGCCGGATCAGCGCCTGCCCGAACGTGGTCTTGCCCGAACCGGATTCCCCCACGATGCCAAGGGTTTCGTGGCGCGAGAGCTTGATATCGAGATTGTCTACGGCCTTGAGTTCGAAGAAATCGGGCTTGAAGAAGCCGCCCCGCTTGAGCGTGAAACTGACCTTGACGTCCTTGCCTTCAAGCACCGTCTCGTGGACGCCATCTTCCAGCGGCAGAGCCGTGCCCTTGGGCTCGGAGGCCAGCAGGTGCCGCGTATAGGCGTGCTGCGGATTGGCGAACAGAGCCTCGGTGGCATTGTGCTCCTGCACCCGCCCGTTCTGCATCACATAGACATATTCGGAAAACTGCCGGACGATGGTCAGGTCATGGGTGATCAGGATCACCGCCATGCCGTATTTGTCCTTCAAATCCTTGATCAGGTTAAGGATTTGCGCCTGCACGGTCACGTCGAGCGCGGTAGTCGGCTCGTCGGCGATCAGCACGTCCGGCCGGTTGGCCAGGGCCATGGCGATCATCACGCGCTGGCGTTGCCCGCCCGACAACTGGTGCGGATATTGCCGCAGCCTGGCGCCGGGGTCGGGGATCTGCACTTCGGCCAGCAGCGCCTCGGCCTTCTCCATCGCCGCCTTGCGGCTCATGCGATTGTGCAGGTGCAGGATTTCGCAGAGCTGCTGGCCGATCGTGTAGACCGGGTTCAGCGAACTCATCGGCTCCTGGAAGATCATGGCGATGTCGTTGCCGCGCAGCTTGCGCATATCGCGGTCGGTCATCGTCACGATGTTCTTGCCCGAAAGGGTGATGCTGGTCTCCGGCAGGATGGTCGCCCGCTTGGTCAGGAGCTTCATCAGCGTGCGGGCGGTCACGGATTTACCCGACCCGCTTTCGCCTACCAGGGCAATGGTCTCGCCCTTGTGGAGCTGGAAGGAGACATCGCGCACGGCGTTGACCACGCCGCCCTCGACCTTGAAATTCACCCCGATATTGCGGGCATCGAGGATCAATTCGCGATCATGGTCGCCCAGGTCGTGGCGGGTGTCGGAAACAGGCGTCTGGCTCGGTTCACTCATCGTCCTGCCCCTCAATACGGATCGACGGCGTCGCGCAGGCCGTCACCCAGCGCATTGAAAGCGAAAACGGTGATCAGCACGAAGACGACGGGGCTGAGAATCCACGGATAGGAGCCGATCACCGAGAAGGTGCCGGTATCCTGCAGCAGCAGCCCCCAGGAGATCAGCGGCGGCTTCACGGCAAAGCCGAGGAAACCGAGGAAGCTCTCGAGCAGCACCACTGACGGCACGGCCAGCGTCACCGCCACGATGACGTGGCTGAGCACGTTGGGCAGGATGTGGCGGGTGATGATGCGGCTATCGGTGGCGCCTACGGCAATGGCCGCGCGCACATAATCGATGCGGGCCAGCGCCAGCGTCTTGGAGCGCACTTCGCGGCTCAACTGCGCCCAGCCCAGCACCGCCATCACGGCGATGACGAATGTCAGGAACACATTGGATGGTGCCGTCACCGGAATGAGCGAGGTGAGCGCCAGGTAGAGCGGCAATTGCGGAAAGGCCAGCACGAATTCCACGAAGCGCTGCACCCAGGCGTCGAGCCGTCCGCCGATATAGCCCGACGTGATGCCCACCAGCGTGCCGACGATCGTGGTCAGCGTCACCACGGCCAGGGCGATCATCAGGGAGATGCGCGAGCCGATAATGCCACGCGAGAGAATATCGCGCCCGAACTTGTCGGTGCCCAGCAGTTGGATCGGTCGCCCGTCGGTCGAGCCGAAGAAGTGGACATTGGCCGGGATGAACCAGAGCAGGTGGTAGCTGTAGCCGGTGACGAAGAAGCCTGTCGGCGTCGGGTTGTCCTTGATCAGGCCGGTCAGCGGCTGAAAGGTCACGGGGTCGAATTCGCCGGTGTCGCCGATCGGGTAGACATAGGGGATGAGGCTGAAATTGCCGTCCTGGTCCTCGAAGGCGATCATATCCGGCGGGGCAAAGGGCAGGTTGGCTGCCTTGGGGTCCATCGGCGCGAAGAAATCGGCAAAGACCGAGACCACCAGCAGCAGGGTCACCAGAACCAGCCCGATCATGCCCATGGTCGAGCGGCGGAAGCGCCGCCAGACCAGGGTCGCATAGCCCTCATTGCCGCTGCCGAAGCGAGTTACTGCCGGGGCGGCTTCGTCGGCGCCTGTCGGCATCGGGCCGCCGGCGGGGTCTGATGGCAGGGGGATGGCGGAACGCGTATCGAGGTCGGTCATTCGCTGCCTCCCCCCAGCCGGATGCGGGGGTCGAGCGCCACCAGCAGAAGGTCTGAAATGATGTTGCCGACGATCAGCGTGGCGGCCAGCACCAGCATGAAGGTGGCGGTGACATAGACATCGCCCACGCCCATGGAGCCGACAATGGCCGGGCCGACCGTGGCGAGGCCGAAGACGATGGCCACCTCGATTTCGCCGGTCAGCATATAGGGCAGCACCACGCCCTGATAGGCGACCAGCGGGTGCAGCGCATTGGGCACGGCATGCTTCATGATCACGGCGCCTTCCGGCAGGCCCTTGGCGCGTGCGGTCTCGACATATTGGCTGTTGAGCACGTCGAGCAGGTTGGCCCGCATGACGCGCATATTATAGGCCAGCCCGCCAAAGGTGGCGATGAAGACCACGGGCCAGACATGCTGGACGAGGTTGACGAACTTGTCCCAGCTCCAGGGCGCGCCGCCATAGCGGGCCGAAAAGAACATACCCACCTCGCTGACATTGAGCCGGAAGACTAGGAAATAGAGGATGATAATGGCCAGCAGGAACCGCGGAATGGTCATGCCGAGGAAGGAGATGATGCCTAGCCCGGTATCGACCCAGGAATATTGCCTTGTGGCCGCCAGGATGCCCAGGCCAATGCCCAGCAGCGACGCGAGCAGGTGGCAGGTCAGCGCCAGGGCGATGGTGGCCGGCAGACGCTCGGCCACGACGATGCCGACATCCTTGTTGTAGAAGAACGAGTGGCCGAAATCGAAGCGGGTGACGATGCCCCCGATCCAGCGGAAATACTGCACGATGATAGGGTCATTGAGGCCGTGGGCCTCGCGATACAGCTCGGCCTGCGCTTCGGCCACGGTGGGGGCAGCGCCGCCCTGATTGATCAGCATGGAGCGGATCGTGTCGCCATAGTCGCCCGGCGGCGCCTGGATGATGGCGAAGGTCACCACGCTGAGCAGCAGGAGCAGCGGGATCGCGCCCAATATGCGCATGATCAGAAATCGAAGCATGGCGGCCTCTTAATAGCTTGGGGCGTTTGGCCCCGGCGCCTCAGTCGTCTCCCTCCCCCTTGTGGGGAGGGATCAAGGGTGGGGGTGGGCCACTTGCACCGCGTTTGCGTGACCATACCCCCACCCTGCTCGATCACGGACCTAGCGAAGGGCTAAGTCCTATCTCGCTCTCCCTCCCCACAAGGGGGAGGGAGACAGGAGCTCAAGCGCCGGTGGTCACACCGGACCCGCGCCGCCCGGTTCGCCCGGAAGCGTCTCGGGGTGCAGTTCGTAGTCGCCCTGCGTGTCGGCCGGAACGTAGACGCGTTCGCGGATAATGTTGTCTTCCGCCCAGTTGAACATGAAGATCGGGGCGCCGGCCGGGATATTGGCAAAGCGCTTGTTGATGATCAGCGCACCCGGATATTGGGTGAGCCCCACCGAATAGACGTTCTCGGTGAAGGTGTGCTGGAAGGTCTTCATCAGCTCGACGCGTTCGGCATTGTCGCTGGTGGCGACAAAGGCGTTCACCGCATCGACCAGTTCCTGCTCGAAGGGCAGGAGATCCACTGTTCCGTCCGTGCCGGCGCGGTGGAAATAGCTCGTCTGCGGACCTGTGGGGGCGAGGAAGGTCGTGCCCTGCACCACCGAGACCACTTCGGCGCCCTGGCGGCGGACATGCCAGTCGAACTGGCCGGCCTGCTGCATGTCGTCACGCGAGGTTCCCGCCTGGAAATTGGCGATGACGCGCAGGCCGAGCGGTTCCATCATGGCGATAACGCCTTCGGCCAGGTTGGTGTCGGTCGCATAATCCGTATTGGCGAGCAGGGTGATTTCCACATCCGCGCCGCCATCGGGCAGGTTGCGCACGCCATTGCCGTCGGTATCGATCAGGCCGATGCCGTCGAGCAGGGCGTTGGCCGCCTCCAGGTTATAGGGGTAGTAGACCGTCGAGGCCTTGTCATAATAGGCCGTGCCGGCATAGAGGCCGCCCGGATAGATGGCGGTGAACGGACCGCGGACCAGCGAGTCGCCCAGCCGCTGCCGGTCGATGGCGATCGAGACGGCCTTGCGGAAATCGAGGTTCCGGTTCAGTTCGTGGATGGCCTGGCCGCGGGCATCGGGTTCGCCCCAGCCATTGGCCGAGAGGTTGAATTCCAGCGCATAGCCGATGGTGCGGGCGCCGAATTGCAGACGGGCAGGGGCGGTGTCTTCAGCCGAGCGGCGCAGGGCTTCGACATAGCTTTCGGCCTGTTCGAGGTTGGAGAAGTCGCCCGAACCGGCAACGGCCTGCACGTCGCGGTCGGCCCAGGTGCTGAGCCGGTAGTGCATTTCGTTCAGATAGGGCAACTGGTTGCCGTTCTCGTCGACCTTCCAGTAATAGGGGTTGCGGCGCATCACCACGATGTCGTCCGGCCGGTATTCCACCGGCACCCAGGCGCCCATGACCGGCATGTTCATATATTCCGGCGGGAAGGCGTTTTTGAACTGCTCGTAGGTGTTGTCGGAATATTTGGGGTGCTGGGGCTTCAGGATATGGCTCGGGCCGGGGCAGAAGGTGCCATAGGCCATGGCATAGAGATATTGCGTCGGCCGGACTTCCTTGAAGGTCCATTTGATCGTGTAGGGATCGAGCGCTTCCAGCGTGGTGCCGACGCCGAAGGTCTCGGGTGTGCCGCCATTGAGCGGGGACACATTGGAATCCATGATGGCGTCGTCCCAGTAGAACATCACGTCATCGGCGTCGAAGGGGTCGCCGTCGGACCATTTGGCGCCTTCGATCAGGTGCATGGTCAGCTCGTGCCCGTCTTCGGACCATTCCCAGCTCTTGGCCAGGTTGGGCAGCGGCTCGAGTTCGTCGGCCTTGACCTCGAAGAGCGGCCCGGTGCGCGTCAGGCATTCGCTGAGGCCGATATCGATGCCGCCCCAGCCCCTGGTTCTGGCCGGCGGTATAGTTCCAGTCTTCCGGCCGGCCGCCGATCACATGACGCATCGTGTCGCCATAGACGCCGACGCCGTCGGGCATGTCGCCGGTCTTGAACACCAGGGGTTCCTTGGGCAGGCGCTCGGCGACGGGCGGCAATGTGCCCGCCTCGACATATTTCGCGGTGACCCAGTCGGGTTCATGATATTCGGGCAGCGCCTTGTATTCCTGGATATCGGAAACGCTGACGAAGTTGGGCTCGCTCTGCGCGGCGAATTCCGGCGGATCCGGAAGTTCGCCCGTCAAATCCTGGGCCTGCACGGCAAGCAGCGAGACACCCAGCATCAGTCCTGCCCCGCCAAGGGCAATCGCTTGTTTTCTCAATAAAACCTCCCATGGCAACGGATCGGCATTGCTTGCCGTAACCGGATACTCCCTTCCGGCTTCATTCCGTGCTCTGGCCAAAAGCCTACGCCTTGCCTTGGGTGAAGCAATCCGGAATGATAGAGACTTGTTCCGGGTTTCAAAGAAATCGGGGGATAAGGACGATTGTTGAGAGCCTCGTTCAGCCGCGCCGC
>NZ_JANQAJ010000001.1 GCF_024707105.1 Devosia ginsengisoli
CGGAACGGCGACCGAGGCATCCCTCGGGCCGATCGCCTCGGCGGCGGCATAGGGAAGTTCTCGATGATGCGCGGATCTTCGTAGGCCGCCGGCCGCACCGGGCCGTTGCCATTGAGCGCGGCACGCACCGTGGCGTCCTTGCCCGACAGTTCGCGGATCCCGTCGTAAGCCAGGTCCTTCTGCGTCGAGTTGGCCGGGATCGCCCACGACCAGAACTCGGTATTGGCCGAAGCCACGCCCGCCTCGTTGGTGGGGAACGGATCACGTCGATCTGGCCCGGATAGAGCGATGCCGCCGGATCGTTGAGGGCCGTGTAGCGAGAGAACGGGTTGATGGCGAAGCGCCACGCCCTTCACGCATGGTGGCGATCAGCCCGTCGAGGCTGTACGTCGTGGCGTTCGGCGGGATTACGCCCTTCTTGTGGAGTTTGCAAGCTCGGTCAGGCCGGCAATCATTTCGGGCGAGTTCGACGCACCGACAGGTCCGGCGCGATGTAGACGGCACCGAAGGCGCTGAGCAGCTGCAGCGCGGTCACGTGCGTTTCGGCCGTGATGATCAGGCCGTGGTCACGCGAGTGCCGTCGTCACGAACGTAAAGTGGCGGCGCGCGCTGCGGCGAGCATTTCGTCGAGCGTGGTCGGCACGGGAACGCCGCGTTCTTCGAGAATCGCGCGATTGAAGAGAAGGGCGTTGGTCGCATGCCGATACGGAATCGCGACGCGCTTGCCATCGATCACGGTGGCCTCGCGCAGGCCCTTCGGAGATGCCCTCGAAGTCCTCGATAGGATTGGCTTCCGATCTGCGGACCCAGCGGCTCGAGCAGACTCGCAACGCTGGGCACCACGCGGGTGTTCAGCACGACGGCCAGATCGACGCTGGTTTCGCCCAGGCTCATTTCACGAAGCAGACGATCGTGCAGAGGTCCGATATCGAGCGTCACCCAGTTGAGGGTGACATTGTTCCGCTCAGCCCACTCGCCCGCAATGTTCTGGGCGTCTGCGAGATCGCCACCGGTGGCGGCGTTCTTGTGGACGTTGTGTGAGATGATGTTGATGGTGCGCGCCTCCTGCGCGGACACGCTTCCCGCAGCAGCGGCGAGAATGACCGCTGTGGCCAGCATCTTGCGTAGCATTGGCATATACCTCCCATGGGTCCGACCTTAGTCGGGCTTTCATATACGGTAGTTACTATCACCCATGTCAAGCTGAAAGTGTTTTTCGAAGGTCGTGAGGACTCGCCTTTCCGCGCCGCCTCCCGACCGCCGCAAAGCAGAACCTGCGGACGCCCGACCTACCAAACTGAGCCCCGTTCGCGCCGCAGGGCTAACAATAACCTTTGGTGGCCGCTGGGATTATCCGCTCAACACAAAAACCGAATCATGGTCGAGGTCGTGCGCGTCAACCGAGCAACAGCCCCGGGTAACCGGGCCTTCCTCCGACAGCCCCACCGCTTGTTGACACCACTAACAAAACCTGCTTTTACATATGACATTCATGCGAGGCCGTTCATGCGGTTCAGTATGCAACGCAAATCCTAGCTGCCGCGCGACGGCTTTCCACAAGGGCCCCAGCTTTCAATGATCAATGCATCGCAGGTCGGGCATCGGCCTGACCTAAACCTCAGTCGTTTCGACCCCCTCCCCCGCATCATGTTTTACGACGATTTCAGCCAGGGCATGTCCGGCTGGACCGAACTGCTGGGCAACTACACCGGCAGCCTTCGCGCGATGCATCCGGGCTACAAGCAGTTCACGCCGCCCGATGCTGAGCAACCTGACGCAGTGGGACGGCGGCACCCACGGTGCCCTCACCGGCTCATATGCGCTCAAGCTCGCCGTCGCGCGCCGGGCGCGGTTCGCAGACCGTGAGCCTCAAGCGCATGACGTTCCCGCGCGCCTGCACGATGCAGCTGGAAGCCTACTTCACCTTCAAGCCGGAAGCGACCCAACTGCAGCTCTCGACAGCGCTGTGCGCTCGTGGGGCGTGGTGCTCGATATCCAGGACAACGAGCACCGCGTGCTGCCGCAGGTGCGCTACCTCAACTCGCTCAACGGCGAGCTGCAGAACAAATGGCAGTACAAGGAGCGCAGCATCGACTTCAAGGATGTCGGCGAGCAGACCGTCACCATCTACCACTATGGCGAGGAGAACTGGCAGGACATCCCGGGCGGTCAGCAGTTGATCTGCTACAACGAGATTCCGACCAAGGTGAACTGGCACTATTTCCGCCTTGGCTTCGACATTCGCACGCTCCGCTACACCGAACTGCAGTGCAACGATCTGGTGCTCGACCTGTCGTCGCCTGGGCACGCTGAAATTCGATGCGATGCCGAACCTGCAGAACCTGTTCAACGTCATCCCGTTTGTGGACAGCGACTCCGACAAGCGCGCCTTCCTCTATTTCGACTCCATCCTGTTGTCGGGAGACTGGTAATGCTGGCGGAAAGCTACACTGCGGTCATCGCGCGCGGAGAAGATTGGTTCGACGGCTCGACCACCGAGCCCTACGAGGCGAGCTGGGCGCGCGAGGCCATCATCGTCGTGCGCACGCTCGAGGCGGGCACGCTGGGCGCCGGTGCCAAGGCACATGTGCAGGTGTCGCTCGATGGCATGCGCTGGGTGGACGAGGGTACGCGCCTCGACATCAAGCCGCAGGTCGATGGCATCAGCATGGCGCGGATCGGCCATTTCGGCCACTATCTGCGCCTG
This sequence comes from Devosia ginsengisoli, assembly GCF_024707105.1. Taxonomy (GTDB): domain Bacteria; phylum Pseudomonadota; class Alphaproteobacteria; order Rhizobiales; family Devosiaceae; genus Devosia; species Devosia ginsengisoli_A. The sequence goes on from NZ_JANQAJ010000001.1 coordinate 2,708, forward strand.
CGGGCGGAGATGCCCGACTGGACATGACCGGCTTCATGCTCGCAACCCTGTCACTCAAGGCGTAGACCCATGCGCGAAGAATCACCTCAAGCAAATCTGGGCAAGCGGCCGGCCGGTGCTCAATGGCTGGCTCGGGGTGCCCTCGTCGCATTCCGCGGAGGTGATGTCACATGTCGGGTTCGACTCGCTGACGGTCGACCTGCAGCACGGCGCTATCGACTATGCCAGCGCGCTCAGCATGCTCACCGCCATCTCGACGACCCCGGTCGTGCCGTTGGCGCGGCCGACATCGCTCGATCCGCCGCAGATCATGAAACTGCTCGATGCCGGCGCTTATGGCGTCGTCTGCCCGATGATCGACACGCCTGAGGACGCGCGCCGGCTGGTCGAGGCCTGCCGCTATCCGCCCCTCGGGCAGCGCAGCTTCGGCCCCACGCGGTCCGCCATGTCGCAGGGCCCGGATTACACGACCGATGGTGCCAATCGCGAGATCGTAGTGTTTGGCGGTGGAGACGCCGCTGAGCCTCTCCAACCTCGACGCGATCCTCGCCACCGAAGGCCTCGATGGCGTTTATGTCGGCCCTTCGGACCTGACACTGTCGATGGGTCTGGGCGCCAATGGCGACAGCACCGATCCACGCTTCATCGATATTCTGCGCCACGTTGTCGAACGCAGCCGTGCCACCGGCCGACATGTGGGCATGCACTGCGCCAATGGTCCGCAGGCAAAACGCATGGTGGAGATGGGCTTCGACTTCGTCACCGTTGGCTCCGATACCGGATTGATGACGGAAGCCGGCCGCAGCCGGCTTGCGCTGGTGCACGATGCAACTGCCGGCGGCAACGACCGGGAGGCGGCTATTGAAAACGCGCAAGCTTGGGGCCGGCCTCGAAGTCTCCGCCATCGGGTTCGGCTGCATGGGGCTGAGCCATTCTTTCGGTCCCGAAACGCCAAGGGCGGACGCGATCGGGGTGATCCGCCGCGCATTGAGCTCGGCGTGACACTGTTCGATACCGCCGTGGTCTACGGCAATAATGAGAGGTGGTCGGCGAAGCCGTGCAGCCCTTCCGCGACAAGGTATCGATCGCCACCAAGTTCGGCCTGACGATCCCCGCACCGGGCGAGCCGCAACTGACCGACAGCCGCCCGGAGGAGATCCGCAAATCCGTGGAGGGCTCGCTCTAGGCGCCTCCAGCACCGATGTCATCGACCTGCTTTATCAGCATCGCGTCGATCCCGGACGTGCCGATAGAGGATGTCGCCGGAACGGTGAAAGACCTGATCGTTGAAGGCAAGGTCAGATATTTCGGTCTCTCAGAGCCGGGCCTGCAGACCATCCGCCGGGCCCATGCGGTGCTGCCGCTGGCCGCGATCGAAAGCGAATATTCGATGTGGTGGCGCGAACCGGAGCAGCAATTGCTGCCACTGCTCGACGAGCTTGGCATCGGTTTCGTCCCCTTCAGTCCGCTGGGCAAGGGCTTCCTCACCGGCACGATCGACGAGACGACGACCTTCGGCAGCGACGATGTGCGCAATATCGTGCCGCGTTTCACCACGGACGCACGCAAGGCCAATCAGGGTCTCATCACGGTGCTCAAGGACATTGCCGGACAGAAGGGTGTCACCCTGGCGCAGGTCGCCCTGGCGTGGCTGCTGGCGCAAAAGCCATGGATCGTGCCGATTCCGGGAACGACGAAGCCGCACCGGCTCGAGGAAAAAATATCGGCGCCGGGGCGGTTGAACTGGATGCGAGCGAACTGGCGCAGATTGCCAATGTCCTCGTCACGACCAGCATTGCAGGCCACCGCTACCCCCCGCATCTGCAGGCGCGCGTGGGGCGGGAAGCGGCCAGCCGCCAGTGGCCATCAGGAGGCCCGCATGAGGCTGGTGACCTATCTTGACGCCGGCACGCCACGCCTCGCGCTGCTCGCCGATGACGAGCTGATCGATCTCGGCGACAGCGATGGCACGCCCGCCGACCTACTCTCCTGCCTCAGCAAGAGCCTACCGATGGCTGCGCTGGCGGCGGCACGTGCCCCCAGGGCAAGCGCCGGCCCTTTGCCGGCACCCGACTGGCACCGGTCATTCCCGGCCCGGCAAGATCGTCTGCCTGGGCATGAACTATCGCGACCATGCTGCCGAAGGCGGACACCCGCCACCCGAATATCCCGCAATTTTCATGCGCGCGGCGACTTCACTTGGCGCAGATGGGGCGACGCTGGCCGTGCCACACAATTCCTGCCAGCTCGACTATGAGGCCGAACTGGCCGTGATCATCGGCACCCGCGGTCACCGCATCGCGCGCACGGCAGCGCTCGATCACGTGTTCGGCTATGCCGTCTTCAACGACATCTCAGTCCGCGACTTCCAGAAGAAGAGCTCGCAGTGGACGATGGGCAAGAATTTCGATGGCACCGGCATCCTAGGCCCCACCCTCGTCACCGCCGAGCGAATGTGCCTCCGCGGCGCCGCGGGCCCGGCGATAACGAGCCGGCTCAATGGCCAGACGATGCAGTCATCCAATACGCGCGAGATGATCTTTGGCGTCGCCGAAGCCATCGCACTCATCTCCGACGTCATGACACTCGAGCCTGGCGACATCATCGCCATGGGCACCCCCGCCGGCGTCGGCTTCGCCCAAACCCCGCCCCGCTGGCTCACCCCAGGCGACGAGATAACCATCGAGATTTCAGGCATGGCACGCAACAGATACACATTTCGTCGCCCGGCTGAACGACAGCGCTTGGATCGTCCTGCTGACTGGCAGACCGGCCGCTTTGGATGGCAAAAAGCCGGGGTCGGTAACCGGACCCCGATTGAGGCTAGTCGAACGATTTGGTAGCGGTAATGTTGAACTCGTAGCCGAGGTCATCGCCCGGGCGGCTGTTGATCTGGCCGGAATTCGGCTTCGAAATCGCCATCCGGGTTCCACTCCAGCGCCAGGCCGCCATAGGTCACACCGACGGGATCGTCGGACTCCTCGTACACGTAGCCGCCGCCCGCTATCAGCGTAATGGTTTCGCCTCGCTTCGAACTCGACTTCGAGAATCGTATCGACGGAGATCGCTGTCGGCCTCCACGAATGCGCGCGAACCCCAGATTGATCGTCACAGCGCCCGAGACTGCCGCCGCCCCCGATGCCGCCAGACCATATTCCTGTTCCGAGGTTGCCTCGCCGGCGACCGCGAGCGTGAAGATGTCGAACTCGGCCTCGGCCGTGCCGAGAATGTTCCACCAGCCATCATTGTTGAAGGCCGCGGCGCCGCGAATGCGATAGTTGTCGAGCGATAGCGTCGCCGCCAGTGAACGGCCCAGTCCTTGACCTGGCCGGCAAGAACCTCATCGGCGAGAAAGGTGACATGCGCATCGATCGCGTCGCCGGAATATTCCAGCACGCCGATGAAGGTGCCCAAGTCGTCGAGGTCTTCCAATGCCGCGGTTACGGTCCAGCTGTCATCGATGTCGTGAACGAGCTGGATGACGTGGCCGCCCGTGTCGATGTCGGTATCCGTCGCATCAGAATTGTAGCCAACACCGCTGGCTTTATCCTCGTTGAACATCTCCTTGGTAGGTAAAAGCGGTGTCGGCGCCGGTTTTCGCGGCGGAAGTGCTCTTGAGGCCAACGCTCAGCACAGTCGTATCGCCGATCGAGATATAGGCCTTGTCCAGCCCCAGTTCGTCGGTCTCGTCATCGGGCACCAAATCCTCAATAACTGTCTCGGATCACCCTCGATGATGATGACACCGCGGACCGGACCGAGAGTCGCTCGGCGCAGTGCCGGTAAAGGTCAAAGAGACGGTCGCAGAACTTTCCCAGTCCAGCGCGCCGTCGCCCATCATGACATCGTAACGACCGGAATAGGACAGGTCGTCCACGACCCTGCGGTCGTCGTCATAGTCGCCCCAGCTGAAGCTGTATTCGGCTTCCCCACTGATCGTCAGGCAGTTGCTGTGCGACGATAGCATCAGTCCGGCCAGCCCAAGGTCGTTGCAGACATCAACCGGTGTCAACACGCCCAGGTCGACGGCATGTGCCGGCCCGGCCGACGCCATTCCCACGACAGCCACCGCCCCAATGGCGGCCATTAACTTCTTCATGCCTCATCCTCCATGAATGCGGCGCGATCCAAGAATGGCCGCGCCTCACATGGAGTATTCTGAGTATTTTATGACATCGAAAGAGACTTGTTGCGCCTATCTATTAATAGCAACAAATCTAATATTTGCATAACTTGGCGACAACGATGCAAGTCAGCCGTTATAATACTTTTGTATTTATAGATTTTCTGGCGTCATCTGCGAGCGCGAGCAAATCTTTTGCCCGGCCGACGAATTTCAACCCATCCGTTGTTAAAGTCACGGGCTGGGTCGCCCTATCGACCACCCGTGCACCGAGCCAGAATTCCAGGGCTTTGATGCGCCGGCTGAACGCCGACTGCGATGAATTGCGTATCCTTGCTCCCTCGGAAAAGCTGCCGGTCTCCACCAGCGCGAGAAAGTCGAGCAACCAACCGTGCTCCATGCAGGCCCTCCCTTCCGCCCAACCGAGGAGATGCGTTCCCTCAGCTGGCTGCGGTGCCAGCGCCAGCCAGCCTGCCCCGCCGCAATCGGCTCACTTGCCCCCGGGCACGCGGTATCGACAGGCTTCATCCTCAGCATTGGTCGCGCGTGCAGGCCGACATTGATGCGACGCGCCACGATCCTGGCTCACATGTGGAGCCATGGGTTTTTATCTGCCTTCGCCACCAGTCAGCAGGAGCGGCACCGATTTGAAATTCGGCTTCATGGGCGCTGTAAAGACGCCTCTACATTTGGCCGCCCTGGATCGACATCAACCCAGGGTTCCCGCAAGCCGAGGTCGGTTTCGGCTAGATTTCGTACCCCAAGATTATGCTCCTCAATGAAAAAACTGCGCAGGTACCGTGACCAGTTGCGGGAACAGCACCAGCAGAAACATGAAAATGAATTGAACCAGCATGAACGGCCATACCCCGGCCGTAACCTCGTCCATGCTGACGTTACCGACCCCAGCAACAGTGTTGAGCACGACGCCAACGGGCGGCGTGATCAGGCCGATGGCACAGTTGATCATGAACAAGACGCCAAAATAGACAGGATCGATCCCGGCCGCCTTGACCACCGGCATCAGGACAGGGATCAGGATCAGGATTGTCGGCGTCAGATCCAGGGCGGTGCCGACAATAATGACCAGCACCATAATGACTATCAGCAGCAGCGTCTGGTTGCCGATCAGGGGATCGAGCAGCACGACCAGTTGCTGGGGAATATTGGCCACGGTGATCAGCCAGGCACTGACCGCGGCCGCCGCGACGAGCAGCATCACCACGGCACTGGTACGCGCCGCATCGGCAAAGGCGGCATACAGCTCGCGCAGCGGCAGTTCGCGATACACGAACATCGAAATGACTATGGAATAGACCGCGGCAACGACGCCCGCCTCGGTAGGCGTGAACACGCCCATCTTGAGGCCTACGATGATGATGACCGGCAGCACCAGGGCAAAGCTGACTCGCGTAGCGCAATCAGCACATCCTTCAATGACTGACGCGGCTGGGGCGCCACATTTTCCCGTCGCGACAACCACCACCATGTGATCCATACGGCAGCCGCCAGCAGGAAGCCGGGGGCGATGCCGGCCATGAAGAGGCGCGAGATGGACATATTGGCCGCCACGCCGAGAACGATAAAGCCGATGCTCGGCGGGATGATCGGCGCGACCGGCTGGAAGCGGCAATCAATCCGGCGGAGCGTGCCGGATCATGGCCAGCGGCCACCATCATGGGCAAGCAGCAGCGCCGCCAGCATGGCCGCGTCAGCAACGGCGGATCCCGACAACGCCGCCATCAGCGTTGCCGCCATAATCGTCACATAACCCAGCCCGCCATGTACGTGGCCGATCAGGGACAGCGCCAGATTGATCAGCCGGCGCGACAGCCCGCCCCGGTTCATGATCTCCCCGGCCAGCATGAAGAAGGGCACTGCCAGCAGCGGATAGCTGTCTGCGCCGTGGATCACGTTCTCTGCGATGATCTGCGCATCGAACATGTTGAGTTGCCACATCATCGCTGCCCCGGAGATCAACAGGGCAAACGCCACGGGAACGCCAATCGCCATCGCGGCCAGCAACGACCCTACAAAGAGTAAAAGTATCAAGACTGGTCCTCCGCGGTCGTGCTAACGGAATATGACCGCGCAGCAGATCGACAATTTGTTCAATGAGCACCACGGCGGCGGACACGCTGAAAACCACGCCCGCTCCATAGAACTAGGCCACCGAAAAGCCGCTTGAAGGCGCGGTCACGTTCCAGTTGAGACGCGTTTGTTCCAGGGCGCCGGCGAAGATCAGCCAGCAGACCCAGAGCATGAAGCCGTTTGCGATAATCAGACATATCTGGCGCGGCCGCGGGCTCAACCGCGATATGACTGTGTCGGTGCCCAGATGGCGGTGCTCGCGAAGCGCGTAAACGCTACCGAGAAAGGTCAGCCACACGAACAGCCAGCGCGACAATTCCTCGGACACCGTAATGCCGGAATTGAAAACATAGCGAAGCACGACATTCCCGAATACGAGCATCACCATCAGACCCAGCAGCAGCACCGCGACAACTTTCAGCAGCCTGCAGTACTGATCAAGAAGTGTGCGCATCTCGCCCTTCCTCCATTTTCTCGGTGGTCGTGGCAACATCACCGGCAGTCACTGCATGGACGAGCTGAAACCGCCCGACGACAGGGGTTTCGGCCGCGCCTTCCGCTACCAGCCGCGATGAGGGCGGCTGACCGTCGAACAGTTGCGGTACCGCCGTTGCGGCATGGCCGGCAACCAGCAGGATCCAGTCCGCTGCCGCGTCGCCGCCGCGGATCTGTTGCTCCCGGGTCGGAGCAGCAGCGGGCGTTTCGGTCTGCAGCAAATGCGCGCCGGTAAATCCGGGAACCTGAGGCACCCTTGCCACCAGATCGACGAGGAAGCGCTTCAACGCGCTCTCCCGTCCCGGTTCGGGAGACATGCGAATAGTGTGCATGACACCGGCGACCCCAAGCCCGTTGCTGGCAAGCACCCGGCACTGGCTGCGGACCATGCCGCGATGCAGCGGCATCATCTCGGTGGACCACGGCGTTGGATCGTTGAGCCGGGTCAGATAGCCCTGCGATGTCAACGTCTCGTAGGTCTGCAGTTCATAGAGCACGAAGAATGCACCGGCTTCGTCGGCCTGCCAGCGCGAGCCGCGATTGAAGCCGGATATGCTGAGCCGTTCCGGGAGATGCTCCTTGGAATGCCATTCGTGGAACTCAGTTCGGTCGTTGTCGGCCACGTTCCACCACATGGCAACGGCGGCATCTCCCAGAAGTGTCATAGTCACATCGACGCTTAGCGCATCGCCTCGAGTTCAGCACGCGCCGCGTCCATGACGTCTGCTCCGATATCCGCCGCGAACTTGTCAACGACCGGTGCCACCGCCTCGCGCATGCGAGCCACTTCTTCCGGTGCGAGTTCGTTCACTTCCATCTGTTGACCGAGCTGCTCGATTGCCGAGATTTCCTGCTCCTGCACCAGGTCACGACCGAACAGCTTGGCCTCTTCCGCGGCCTCGGCGATGACGGCCTGCTCCTCGGCGGATAGCTGGGCCCAGGTAGCCTCGCTCATCAGGAAAGGCATGCCGGTATAAATATGCCGGGTCAGAGAGAGGTAATCCTGCACTTCTTCGAACTTAGCCGACTGGATGACAGCCAGCGGATTGTCCTGACCGTCGATGGCCCTGGATTCAAGCGCTCCATAGACCCTCGCCGAACGTCATCGGCACCGGATTGGCGCCGAGCTGGGTAAACAGGTCGATGTAGATCGGCGACGCGATAACCCGCAGCTTCAGGCCCTGGAAATCCTCCAGCTTGGCGACCGGACCGCGATTGTTGGTCATGTTGCGGAAGCCAAGGTCCCAGATGCCCAGACCATGGATGCCGTCGTCCGCAAGCCCATCCATGAGCTCGGTGCCGACGGGACCATCGCTGAGTGCGTAGGCCTCTGCGGAGTTGTTGAACATGAACGGCAGGTCGAAAACCTGGAAACGCGGATCGATGCCGGCCAGGAGGCTCGTCGCCATGATGGTGAAATCGAGCGTACCGCCGCGCACTGCACTGAGATTCTGCTGGTCGCTGCCGAGAACGGCATTTGCATAGAGCGACACCTTCAAGGCGCCCTCGCTCTTGGTTTCCACCAGTTCGGCAAACTTCTGGCCTGCGACACCGAGCGGGTGGATCGGAGGTAAGGCTCATGGCAAACCGGAGTTCACGCGCTGCATCCTGGGGCAAAGCTCCGGCCGTCGAAGCCGCGAATGCGCCTCCCAGCATCAGGGCGCACGCAATCCTTCGAGTGATCTTATTCATCAACAGCTCCTCCTTGTTGGCGGCCAGGACCACCTTGCTGATGGCGCGAGAATAACCGATTCAAAACTCACCGTCTACATATTTTTTATATCATTCAATTTTTGAACATCTTTCATATTTTACTGCGAACGACGTCGGTGCCCCCCCGAGGCTCGATAACGGGCAGAGGTTGGCGTGCGGGGAAATGCGCCGTTCCTGCGTCTGACAGGGCTTTCAAATGCGCACGCCTCGCAGGTCATGCCGATCTTGGTAGCCGGCAAGCGCGATTGTCCGACCGGTTTCGAGCGGGAGGGTTCGGTGGAAACCAGGGCAGCAACCCGGCCGCTGCCGGACCGGGTCGTGAATGGCGAACGCGTCTTTATTCCGCTGGCGCAGCAGATGTTCGTGCCAAGGCCATGGCGGCCGCGGCGCGAGCCATATCGCCCCGCTGCCAGTAACTCTGGGCGAGTGCCGCCCAGTGCCCCGGCTCCATTGCTACCGAATCCGTGGGGAAGGCGGGCATGGCGCAGCAGAAGGTTGAAATTTTCTGCCCTTGTCATGGCATGCAGGCTTTTGGGCGCCGAATATTCAATGATCATGTTGTCATCTGTATTGACGGGAATTTCGTCGCCCATGGCGAGAATATCCCGGCCATCCAGCAGAAACAGCGACAGCAGATCGAGGCCCGAACGGGTCCGGATCGCCCCCAGCTCCTCGGCCAATGCCGGTTCGCCGAAGAGGTCGTGCGCGTTTTCGAGCGTCGGGTCCAATGGATTCTCCGAACCAATCAGCACCAGGTCGCCATAATCGACGGCCGCATAGATAAGAACGGAGGGGTAAACCTCGCGAAACGTCCGCAAAAGCGTCTGCAGATCCAGACTGCTCATGCCGTAAACCGAATCCACTGCGACCACACCCCACCCGGTTTCAGGCGTGACTTGCCCAGTTCGAGAAACTCCCGGGTAAACAGGCTGGCAACGCCGGCAATCCAGGGATTGGAAGGCTCGCTGACGACAAGGTCATAACTGCCCCGGCCGGCCAGAAGGAGATGGTTGCGGGCATCATTGTGGACCACCTGGGTACGGGGGTCCGACAATACATCGCGGTTCCATGCACTGAAAAATTGCGCGGCACGCTCGACTGCCGGCTCAAGCTCGACCACTTCCAGCACTGGAGAGCGGGCACCGGGAGACGGCTCCCGCGGTGATGCCCGAGGCCAGCCCGACGATCAGAATGTCCTCCGGCTCATGCACGAACTGCATGGGCAGCAGGGACAACAGGGTCTGCGTGCGCATGTCGTTGGTGGTGGAAGCGTCCACCTTGCCATCGACGGCGAGCCACAGGTCCGGCCCCTTCTTTATGCCGCGCCACGGTGACGACGCTCGACAGCCCCTCCTCATAATAAGCGAGCTCGTAGGGAGCCAAGCTATAGTCGAGAATACCCTGTCGGCTATGGTCTTTGAACGCGATCACATACTGATACATGCCCGAGGTCATCAACATGGGGTCCCGTGGCGGGCGATGGGTCAGAAACAGCAGGGCAAGTCCTGCCAGGGCCGCGAAAGGCAGGGGGATCCAGGCGCGCTTCCAGCCTTCCCAGCGCGGGCAATAACAGCACCGCTCCCGCGACCAATCCCGCAACGGCAGCAACTGCTATCGTGCCCTGTATTCCCAGATTGGGCAGCAGCACAAATCCGGCAACGAAGGCACCCGCGGCGCCCCCAAGCGAATTCGCTCCGTAAAGAGCGCCTACCGGACCGCCCAGCTTCTTGTCGTGCCCCACAACGGCGCGCACAGCGACCGGGAAATGCATGCCCATGAGGATCGCCGGAGGCGTCATGATCCAGACCGGCGAGAAGCAGCGACAGCCACCAAAGCGCTTCAGGTTGCCCGGCGGCGCCGGCCCAGTCGAAGAGCCAGACCTACCAGAAGGGCAGTTCGGGATAGAGATACATCATCGCGTAGCACACGAGCGCAATGCCAATTTCGATTGCCGCGAATGCGTAGAGTACCCCTGCCTGCCCTCCTGCTTTGTAGAAGTCTGTCGGCAAGCGACCCGCCCAGCTTGCTGCCCAGGCCAATCCCTATGAGGAAGGCCAGCAGCATCACCGAGAAGATGTAGGTCGAGCCGCCCAGCATCAGCCCCAGCAGACGCGCCCAGGTCACTTCGTAGATCAGAGCCGCAAAGCCGGCCAGCGCTATAGCGATCGACACCACGACAAGAGCCGGGGTCAAGGGCGTCGAGGCCCGGGTCATCCTCGATCTCGACCGCGCCTGTATGGCTTCGGTTCGCCCAGCGATCCAGAACCTGGGCAGCCACACCAAGAACGAGGTCGCCGAAGCGGCGATGATCGTCGTGCTGAACCGTCCGGCCCGGGGCAGTAGCAGAAACCCGCAAAACCAGGTGCCGGCCACGGCGCCAAAGGTATTGACGGCATAGAGCGTCCCGATGCGACTGCCGGCAGCGCCGAGGCGCCGGGTGGCAAATCGGGCGAGCAGTGGGAGCGTGGCGCCCATGGCAGCGGTCGGCAGAAGCAGCGCAATTGCGACGAGCAGAAACTGGATCAGACCGAATGTCAGCGGTCCCGGCTCCATCGCACGCCAGATGGAGAGGTAAGCCGGTTTCAGGACCGACACCAATAGAGGAAAGATCAGCGCATAGAGGCTAATGCCGATCTCCAGAATTCCATAGAACGCCAAGGGGCGAGCCAGCCGATCGGCGTAGCGCGCCATGACGAAAGCGCCGGCGGCAAGGCCAAACATGAAACCGCAAGCACTGTGGAAATGGCGAAGGTCGAGGTACCGAACACCAGTCGTAGTTCGCGCACCCAAAGCGTCTGGTAGCCCAGCGCCGTGGCGCCGGACAGGAAAAAAGCGGCAACAGGAGGCCAGCCGCTTGCGCCCGGCGCCGCCGCGCCACATCATCGTTCATCAGGCCTCCTGTCTGAATTCAGACCCCGCGGGCAGAGCCGGGTGCCGAAGCTCAGTTGAACAGGATGACGCCGGCCTGAACGTCCAACATTGCCGGATCTATGCCCGGCACGGCCTTGAGGCTGTCGAGGTCTTCAAATGGGCCGTTCGCGTCGCGATACGCGATCACCTTGTCCGCATCGTCCGCGGGCAGCCCCATCACGGCGGTCAGTTCTTTCGGCCTCGGCCCGGTTGATCCATACCGAGCCCCAGCTTCTCTTGAGATACATCCGGATCAAATCCAGTTGCTCGTCGGTCGCATCGGCCCCGCGACCAACCATGTCCCTGACCGTGCTGTCCCATTGCTGCGCGGTGAGGCGCTGGCCTTCGAAAATGACATCAACCGAATGACAGGCTGAGCAGACGTCGTTGAACGTCTGCTCAGCCTGTTGCAGGTCCTGACCCATTGCGCCGGGGATGACCCCGAACAGGCCGGCCAGCACGACGCAATATCCTGCTCGTTGAGAAAATGGATTGGCATAAAAACGCTTGGTCATCAAAAAATCCTCACTTCTGGAATTACGCCCGTTCTGCTTAGTTCTGGCTCGCATAATTGCCGCGCTGGGGCTCATAACCCCATGCCGCGACAGCGAAAAAAACAACACGAGCATGCCCGCGACAATGGCGAGCGAGATCGTGTTCAGCTGCCCGTAGAGAGCAAAGCGCACCAGTTCCACCACATGGGTGAAAGGGTTGAACCGTGACAGCTGGATAAACAAGTTCCGCACCGGCCTCCTGGAGCCGCCACAGGGGGTAGAGGGCGCTGGAGAAGAAAAAACATCGGGAAAATGATGAAGTTCATCGTGCCGGCAAAATTCTCGAGCTGCCGCACGTAGACAGACAACATCAGCCCGAGCGCACCCAGCATCATGCTGCCCAGCAACAGGGCCGGAAACGCATAGAGCAATCCGGGCCACCAGGGCAATTTGACCGAAAACAGTGCGCAAAGTGCCAGGAAACTATACGCCTGCAGCAGGGACAGCAGCGTGCCGGCCACAAGCTTGCAGAACAGCAGATAGCTGCGTGGCAGGGGTGCGGTCAGCAGCAGCCGCATCATTCCCATTTCACGGTCATAGACCATGGCCAGGGAGGATTGCATCCCGTTGAACAGCAGCACCATGCCCAGCAGGCCCGGCGCAATATAGACCTGATACTCGATATGGTTTCGTAGGGTGGCAAGACCGCCACGCCGAAAATATTGCGAAATACTGCCGCGAAGACCAGCAGCCAGAGCGCCGGACGCACCAAGGGCCGACTTACCGTGCGCCCACGCTGGTGCCAGAACTTGATGAACTCTCTCCAGCACACCGCGCCAAGCGCCTGCACTGCATGGCTGAGCCGACCTGAGTAAATGTCCTCCGGGTCATTCTTCCATTGCCACTACATTGGCTTTCGCTGCTGTCGAAACCCAGCGTATCGAGGTAATTCTCCTCGTGCAGGAAGCCCTCAAGTGGCGTGCGGGTCACCACCAGTTGCCCGAGCTGAGCAGGAGAGGCTGGCGCAGCTGATTGTTCCAGGACCGAAAGCCAGGCGAAAGCCTTGAAGCTGTCGAGAACCATTTCGCTGCTTTGAATGTAGGTATTGCCTGCTGAAAATCGGTCGAGTCGCTGCGCACCATGGCTTCCACAATCGCCTTGCCGCCATCCGGCGCCGCTCAGTCATATCCGGTAGCATGGCGCGCCGAGGCGTCCTCAGCGCTTGTTCAACTGTGCTGCCCCATGGCTGGCCCAGGCCCAGTGCCAGTCCTGGGCCACGAGGCCCCTCCACTGCCGACAACGGGACGCGGCAGTTGCGTCGTAGTAGGGTAATAGCTGGGCGAACTCGCCAGTAAGTGTCGGCCACGTAGACGATGTCGTAACTGGCGCTGCCGCTGACCAACCCAGGGGTTGTTCAGCCTCTCTGGCGCGGGTCGTTGCCCATGACAAAGTTGCGTTCTTCGTCAATATTCAGCCCGAAGAGCTGCGCGGACGCTCGGCGCCAGGATTCGGCCAGTTTCCGATCGGCCTCCTGCGGACCGACCAGTACGAGTACGTTCCGCCATTGCCGGGAGACCAGATACTGCGCCAATGCGTCGTTGCGCATGGCGTAACTGGCCAACACATGGAACATGGGCTGGGTACCTGCTGACGCAGCAGGTCCTCCGGCGCCGATATGTTGAACAGGGCAATACCGGTGTCCCGGGTTTCGCGGGCAAGTCTTCATCAGTTCTGCAGGCAGGTCGAGCAGAAACAGCTCAACGCCACTGGCATGCATGGATTGGATGACACTGAGCGCAGAGGCCGTGGTCCTGGACGCTCTGCCGATCCAGGCTGAACTCTGCGCCGATGGCCATTGCCGGAAAGCGGGATTCCTCCAGCGCAACTTCTGCCCGACAAAGGGGGCCCCCCAGGGCTGTCCCTGAAATTCTAGTCGAGGTATGGAGCGCTGTATCGAGGATCCTCGGCCAGCTCCAGATAGCTATTTGTGACCACCCAGGGCTGCCCCCCAAAAAGCAGCAGACTGAAACAGCCCCAGGAGCAGCAATATGCGGAGCACGCGCATCATCAGGGGCCCCCGCTGTCCATCACCACGCTGTGCGGCACGCGCCCTACGGAAAGCGACTTGGTCACTTCAAAGGGCCTCGGTGTCGATCACACCGAGGTCATCGGAAAACCCGTTGGTGACAAAACAGCCGCGTCCCGTCATTGGATAGTCCGACGCCCCAGGCCCGGCGGCCGACCTGGATATTTCTCGACCTCCAGGGACTGGCTGTCGACAACGGCAACATGGTTGGCACGGCCCATGGTGACGTAGACGCGATCACGGGCCTCATCGAACAGGATGCCTACCGGGGTCACATCCTCCGGCCTGAAACCCTGCGGCTCGAATACCAGAGTGTTCCGGATTTCGTCGGTTTCGGTGTCGATCAGGCTCACCGTCCACGCCCAGCTCACTGGTAACCCAGAGTGTGCTGCCATCGGGCGACAGGGCAAAACGGCGCGGGCGGTTGTCTACAAGGATGTTGGCCACCAGCTTGTAGGTGGACAGATCCACCTTGTGCACCATGTTGGCAACCTCGGACGTCACCCATGCAACGCTGTCATCAGGGGCAACGAGAACCCTTCCGGCTCATAGCCCACGTCAACCACGGCCAGAAACTCGCGCGTTTCCACATCGATGACGCTCAGAACGGCATCATCCTCGTTGGACACAAAGACGCGCTTGCCGTCGCTGGAAAGATCGAAAATCTCCGGGGTCGGGCCCGATATAGATGCTGTCAACGACCTCCAGGTCGGCAACGCTGATCACACATCCAGGCGGCTGTCGTCGCCGCAGGCGACATAAAGCAATTCCTGATCCGGCGAGAATGCCAACCAACGCGGCCGCGCGGCCGTGGGAATGTCGGTGACCTTTTCCAGTGTCTCGCCGTCGAGCACGGTAACGGTATTGCTGACCTCGTTGGAGACAAAGACATAGCCGGTTCCGGCAGCCTGTGCCTGCTGGATCGAGCTGATCGCCAACAGACATCCCATTATATAACCCAGCGCTTTCATGCGTCCTCCTCCGATACCGGCCTTGTTCCTGTAAGCTGCAGAAAAAGCGGTGGCCATCGTGTCCGCTCCATTTTGCTGGCAGAGCGCTTCGGGTGTGTGTGCTCTGCGATAAGTCGTCCGTGATGCAGGACGAATACGCGATGCGCCTGCTCGGCCTCGTCGACCAAATGGGTCGCCCACAGCACCGCGGTTCCCTGCTCGCTGCAGAGCTGGCGCACATAGTCGAGCAGCGCTTTGCGCGCGACGCCGGGTCTAGGCCGACCGTGGGTTCATC
Source organism: Devosia ginsengisoli (assembly GCF_024707105.1). Classification (GTDB taxonomy): domain Bacteria; phylum Pseudomonadota; class Alphaproteobacteria; order Rhizobiales; family Devosiaceae; genus Devosia; species Devosia ginsengisoli_A. Next base: position 17,865 of record NZ_JANQAJ010000001.1, read on the forward strand.
CATCAGCAGCAAAGCGGGCCTTGCGAAGGCAGCAGCGCACGGGCCAGTTCCACCTTGCGCCTGTTGCCGCCCGAAAGTTTCCTGACCGGGTCATCCGCATGGTCGAGCAGACCGATGCGCGCGAGTTCCTCGTCGATGCGGGGATCGGCCATCCGACCCATTCCGTGCATCCGCGCATGAAAGCGCAAATTCTGGCGCACGCTCAGATCCAGATCCATCGTGGGCTGTTGGAAGACCACGCCCAGACGCGCCAGCGCCCTGACTGCCTGCCTGGCCATATTGTAGCCATCGATGACGATCTGGCCCCGATCCGGCGCAAACAGGCCGGTCAGGAGTTGGAAGAGCGTCGTCTTGCCGGCACCATTGCGACCCAGAAGCACGCCGAACTGACCCGGCCGCAACACCAGGGAGAGATCGTCCAGCGCGCGAAATGCGCCGTAGCTTTTGGACACTGATTGCAGCTGCAACAGGTTGGTCATCGCGATGGTTTCTTCTGATCGACCCTCGCCAGGCGAAGGCGCATGTGGAAAGAAAGAGTGGCGGACATGGTCCGGGCCACTCGAGACCACCTAGACGGAGATGCCGCTACCCGACTGGTCAAGCGCAGCCCGAATGGTCAGGACATCGCGCTTGATGGCGCCCAGCACCATTCTGGGGGAAGCTCCAGCTCGGTTTTGCCGCGATTGGCGCCTCCGAGCGGATAGCCGTACTCGGCCTGCAGGTCCATCAGGCCCGTGTAACCGATCTCTTTGAGAACTTCGCCGTAGCGGAAGAAATCGACCCAGCCGGTGCCGAGCGCGACATCCTCGTAGCTCCAGCCCATGCCGCGGGCGAAATGGCTGCCCGCCAGGGCAGGCGCATCTTGTCGAGCGGATTCTCGGCTGCACGTGCCGTCTGACCGAGAGGACGCTGCTCTTCGATGACCGCGGATTCCGAGGAAAGGCCCTTCGGGGCCGGGAAAACCGCCACCCTCGACAGTCAGCCCCCCGTCATCCTGCACCGGCTTCCCGGTCCTTCCAGCTACTGGCCGAGATATAGGGCGCCGCCGTGCGGAAAGCGTTTCCCACATGGCGCCATGATTGGACATGTGGCCGGTGTCCCAGTGCATGCCGACATATTGCGGGTCGAAGTCATTGAAGACATACAACAGGTCCCAGACCGCACTGCCGACCGAGGATGCGCCCGAGCGGGTATGGTACTGGATCGTGGCGCCGTATTTCTCATTGAGAGCCACAAACTGCTCCACCTTGCGCTTGATCGCGTCGAGCTGGGGCATGATGGGGCTGGCTGAAGTCGTAGCGATCGGTGCCCAGCCAGTAATGGGTGATGCCAAGATCGCTCATGGTGCCGACCAGACGCTCGACATCCTCGTCCACTTCGGTCTGTCCGCCACCGCGGATCTGCCGCACCTCTATGCCTTCTTCACGCAGGGCGTTGACGAAGAGCGGAAGTTCGGTCGTCACATCAACCAGCTGGACGTGAGCATCGCCGTCGCTCACGGTCAGCATCAGGCTGCTCAAGGTGAGCTCCCGGCAGGCTGACGCAATCTCGGCCGGCTCACGCAGCCAGTGAAGATAGCGCGAATAGGCGTCCATGCCGGAGAATTGCGGCCTCGGAAGGTCGCTCGTGGCGGGAGCGGTCCGAGCAAACGCCCGGCTCGAGAGAACACTGGCCATCAGTGCCGCGACGACACCGGAATTGATGAAGTTTCGCCTGTCCATTATTTCTCTCCCCCTCAGGAAGCTTGTATGCAATGAGCTTCGCCATGCCCGGTGCGCGTTCCGGAATGGGTAGTGGTGAACCCGGCCTCCCCGCCACCGACAACGGCCACCACATATTGATCGCCGTCACCGCCGAGATAGGTCAGGGGCGTGGCCAGCGCATTGATGCCGACATCGGTCGTCCAAGCTCTTCGCCGCTGCTGGCGTCGAAGGCCCGGAACTGGCGTCCGTGGCCGCACCGATGAAGACGAGCCCACCGGCGGTGGTGATCGGAGCGCCAGCCGCTGTTGCGGTGCCGGTTCCGGTAATGCCGCGGGCGGCCAGTTCTTCATATTCGCCAACGGGAACCCGCCAGACGATATGCCCGTCTGGGCGCTGACCGCGACCAGTTCGCCCCAATGTGGCTCCTGGCAGGGATACCCTTCCGGCCCCACGTAGAACGAGGTCGGGATCTTGGACTTGCCGAAGGACGGCATGTTGTCGTCGATGCGACCCTGCAATTGCGCGATGACGCCAGCGTCGCGGGTGTTGATGAAAATGAGGTCGAGGTCGGGGGGGGGGGATTTGCCGCCACGCCACCCCAGTTACCGCCACCTTCCGAGCCCGGGAAGACGAGGCTCGGTACCATGCCATAGGGCGTTTGCGGGCCCATCTGGGCGGACCGGTCGTAGAGGTCGGTGCAATATTGCGTATGCTCTTCGGAGATTCCCGTGAACACTTCGTCGCGGTCCATGGAGACGCGCGAGATCGGCGGCGGATTGATCGTCATCCACTGCTCGGGCGGGCTTCATCGAAAGGCGCATCGGTGGGCGGAGTGGGAACCTTCTCCGTCTCGAAAATGGGTTCGCCCGTCAGCCGGTCGAGGAATGGCGCGGCAGCCCCTGCTTGGTCATCTGGGCGACAGCCGGCACGAAGCTCTCCGTCGCTGTTATAGGCTTCGGTGAGCGTGGGAGCCGAACCGGTATCGAGGTCGATAATGTCGTGGGCGGCATGCTGGAAATACCACACCAGTTCGCCCGTCGATGCCTTGAGCGCCACGAGAGAGCCGGCGCTTGAGTTTTGCTCCGGGGCGATGGCCCCCGTAGTTCTGGTCGGTCGCATTGCCCATGGGGATGAGGACGAGGTCGTTTTCCTCATTGACGGTTGCACCCACCCATACGCCGGGTCCGCGCCTGTCCTGCCAGCCATCCGCGCCCCAGTCGCCGAAGTTCTCGTCGCCCAGGATGCGGCACGGCGTCCGAGCGCCACACCTCTTCCGCCGGTCAGCAGATCGAAGGCCCGCGGATCGCCCGGGATGCCGTAGCGCCCCTGCTCGCCGGTGCGCCCGGCTTGATGGCGGGATTCGTTGTAGATCGAAGGAGGCATCCGAACCTCCGGGGGGTCACCCACCTCAAACTTGTCCATGACGCCTTCGGACAGGTTGACGACGCCTGCCGGGCCGGAAATGACCGCACCGGTCGCCGCGTCGAGCTGGATCAGAAAGCCAGTATTGGTCCCCGCCACGATGCGCGGCGCCTGATCGTCCGTCCCGGCCAGTAGGAAATGCCTCCGGTTATCGGCGGCAGTTTCCAGGGCACGCCGGGAAGCTGCCGCATGTCGGTTGCCCAAAGTTCCTCGCCAGTTTCAGCGCTGATCGCGGCGATGATCCGCGTGAGATCCTTGGTGAAGTACATGACGTTGTCGATCATGATCGGCGTGGCATTGTAGCCACGACGCCCCGGCTCGGGGCCTAGATCATATTCCGCTACCTCGAGCCCCGACATTCTCGGGCGTAATCTGCGTCAGGGGCGAGTATTTGGCGTTGCCCAGGCCACCCGGCCATGGCCAGTCAGTGGCTTCCTGCGCTCGGGCTCCTGGCACAGTAGCGGCGCTACTGCCGGAGGCCCGGGCAATATTCGTCAAAATCCCCCATTATGCAATCTCCTCCAAAAAATCAGCGCCCCAAGGACCCGAGCCTTGCTCGCGTCGATGGATTTATTTCGGTAGCCCGCAAGGTCGAGCAGGCGCAGCAGCAAGCATGCGGTGCGAGATCGTCGTCACCATCTCCTCTCGGTGACTACAGAAATAAGGCCGGCCCACCGGCGTCGCTGACCGTAAACATCTGGCGGCCCATGTCAAATAATAAATTGAAGTCTTTCAATTTTTTGAATTTCTTATAAAAAATGCAAGGATTGCTGCCCCGCCTGAGCTATCGTATGACGGTGATCAGTGCAGCGCGTAGCAGGAGGCGAAACTGAGCGGAGCCATTGAGAAGACGCTGGGAATATTGGAGTTTTCTAGCCACCAAGCCGGAAGGGGCCGACCTCGTCAGCATCGCTACCGAGCTCAACCAGTCACGCAGCGGCTGCCACAGGACGCTTCTCGAGTTGATCGGCTATGGTTACGTGCGCCAGACGCAGCGGGGGGAATACGGACTCACGACCAAACTGGCAGCCATGGGGCTGAGCTATTTCAGCAAGTCGGGACTGGTCGATATCGCCCAGCCGCTGCTGCAGCGCCTCGCCGGCGTCACCGACGAACTGGTCCGCCTCGCCATTATCGACGGCACCCGCCTGACGCTCGTTGCCAAGGCGCAGGGCGCCAATTCCGGGGTATTGTATGGCCCGGACATGGGCATCGAGCTGCGCCTGTCATGCAGTGCGGCCGGTCACGCCTGGCTCATGACGCGAACCGACGAGGAGGCCGTCGAAGCTGTCTCTCGCCAGGGCTTCGGCGACCCACAACATTACGGCCCCCGCGCCCCGACCACGGTCAAGGCGCTGCTCAAGATGCTTACCGAACACCGAGCTCGCGGCTTTGCCATGATACGCAATGTCTACGCTCCGGGCATGAGCTCGATGGCCGCGGCCGTTCAACGGCGAGGCGAAGAAGCAACCGCCGCTATCGTCGTCGCCGGTCCGTCGATCAGGTTCACCGAGGACCTGATGATGAAACACGGACAGGATCTGCTCAGAGCGGCCAGCGAACTCGCCCTGATCGGCAGCGCCTCACCTTTGCTCAAGGCCCGAAACCTAGGCACCTGGGGCAATGTGTTCGAATAAGCGGAGCGCTGCCCTTACCTTGGCAAGGGCAGCAGTCGATCCTCGAAATTCTTACGCAATTGCCCGCAACCCCATGCATGTTGGACATTAAACGACGGGTGGTGATCCGGTCCCGCCAGAATGGACCATCTGTTGAAGCCCGCATCTATCCGTTGAGCTGCGGTCGTCTATCTGACCACGGCTGGGCCCGTTCCAACTGACCGGCCAATTGGAACAGCAAGTCTTCCTCGCCGTAGCGGGCGGCGAAATGGCTGCCGGTCGGCAAGCCGTTTGCCAATTGCCAGAGCGGAATCGACATCGCCGGCTGGCCGGTAACGTTAAAAAAGAGAAAGGCGAAGGGCGTGAACGCCAGGGAGGCTTTCGAGCCAGGCATCCACATCCGTCGTGGCGTTGCTGAACGTGCCCGTTGGGTGTGGCGGGGCTGCGAGCGTTGGTGTCAGCCAGATGTCATAGTCCTGGAAGAAGCCGGCAATGCGCCGCGTTTCGCGCTGCAGGGTCTGCAAATGGGTGATGTATTCGTGCGCAGGCATCGCGCGGCCGCGCGTCGCCACGGCGCGGGTCAAGGGCTCGATGGTGCCATCGGGGGCAGGGCACCGCCGGTGGCGCGCGCGATATTGGCCATGCAATTGGCCGCGAACACTGCTGCGAAGCCGTTCCGCACGGCCTCGAAATCGAAGCGGGGAGTCGCCTCGACGACCTCATGGCCCAAGGCGGCGCAGAGCTTTGCGGTAGCCTCGGTCACGGCCCGTATTTCGGGATCGATCGGCGTGCCCCTGGATGGATTGGGTAGTGTAGGCTATCCGCAGCGGCCGCGGGTCCCGGCTCGACTGCTCCAGGTAAGTCCCCTCTGCCGGCGCCGCGCTATAGGGATCGCCCGGCATGGGTCCGGCAGTGACGTCGAGCAGGGCGGCGCTGTCGCGGACGCTCGGTCACGGCGTGCTGGGCTGGCCAGCCCCGCCGGGCCCTCGCCACCTTCGGGACCGGCGCTGATACGACCGCGGGTGGGTTTTAGGCCGAATAACCCACAACAGGCCGCCGGAATGCGGATCGAGCCGCCACCATCGGTGGCGTGGCCCATCGGCAAGATACCGGCGGCAACCGCTGCCGCTGAGCCGCCGCTGGAGCCGCCGGGGGACGGTTTCAGGTCCCACGGATTGCTGGTGGAGCCGAACAAGGCGGGTTCGGTCGCAGCGGAGAGCCCGAATTCGGAGGAATTGGTTTTGCCGATAACCACCGGACCAGCCTTGCGGCAGCGCTCGACGATTTCGCTGTTGGCGGTGGGCATGGCATCGGCGAACAGGCGCGAGGCAGCGGTAGACGGCGCGCCGACCGCCGAGACCACCAACTCCTTGAACACATAGGGCACGCCGCGGAAAGGGCCATCCGACAGGCCGGCGGCAATGGCGGCGCGGGCCTGGTCATAGAGCGGGGTAACGATGGCATTCAGCGCCGGATTGAACCGTGACGCCATATCAAGGCACGTCTCCAGCACTTCCGCGGCGGAGACTTCGCGGCGGCGCACCAGATCGGCGAGCGCCAATGCGTCCAGCCGGGAATAGTCCGCGATCATCGCATTGCCTGTCTTTGTGATGGCCAGATCGCCGGCGGCATCGGCTCGGCCGCGTCCAGATCGGGAGTGACGGTTGCGGCAAAGCCGGGACAATCCAGCGAGCCGATGGCAACGCGCCCCTGGTCGATGCGCAGGCGTACCTGCCCATTGTCGTTGCTGTAGAGATCAGGATGGGCCGTGAGAAACGCCTGCGCCTCGGCGGCACTCCGACCATCGAAGCCATTGATGAAATGGTGGGCATTGCGCTCGACATGGGTCAGGCCGAGCAGATTGACCAGGGCCAGGTCCTGCTGCAACGCGACGCCCGGCTCGCAGGTGAGGTCCTCGCCGGACATGAAATAGCGCGGCGAGCCCGAAGCGTTCCACACATGACAGCGCGCCAGATTGAGGATGGACTTGTAAAAACCCTTGCAGGCCTTGGAAGACACGCCGGTATAGCCCAGCGCCCGTGCCTGCGGAAAAGACGACAGTTCGCCATCCGATTCATCGATGATAACAGGCGTATGGGCAGCCACGGCATCCATCCGCGTGGATAAAGCGGCGGCGCGTTTGATGGGTTGTTCCAGATACAGCATCGATGCAGCAAAGCGCGACAATGCCGGGCGTTCGGCGATGCCGCGCAGCAGGGGCAGCACGGCCTCTGCGCTTTCATATTGCTCGTTGCCGTCCAGCGTGATGCTGTAGGGCGCAGCCATGCGGTCGAGGATTGCTGCGATGCCGGTCAGCCGATCGATGTCCTCAGCGACATTGCCGCCGACCTTGATCTTGTAGTAGCGCCCGCCATAGCGGGCGACGACCTCTTCGAGCGTTTCGGGCAGGCCGTCGTCGACGCGGCTCTGCTGGTCGGCGCGGGTCAATGGATCGACCAGGCCAACCGTGTGGCGCAAGTCGATGCTGGCGGCAGGCTCAAGGCTCGCGAGATAGGCGTCGATATCGAAGCCGTCGAGTTCCGGCACGATGGGGTGGGCCCTGATGCCGGGCAGATTGCTCTGGATCGCTCTGGCAAAAAGCTCGCGCCAAGCAGGCGGCACAGCGCGTCAAGCACCGCCCGGTCGAGCAAAGCCGGGCCGTAGCTGGCGACCCGAGGGGCAGTCCTCGACGCTACAAGCCTCGATATGGGCGCGATAATTGTCGGCGAACAGATCAAAAGCCGCCGCCGGGCCGGCAGCCATATAGGCATTGCCGGCCAATTCGAGGGGGCGCGGCGGAGCTGATGATGATTGTCCGCGTCGGTGAGTGCGGGGTTCTTGTCGAACCATTTGGCCCCCAGCGCTTCGGCGGCATAGCCGAACCCCTCGCGCCCATCGGTCAGCCGGATGCGCACGCCGATCATGGCCTGCCGGCCATGGGTCGCGGTGGTGACACCGAAGCGGAACGGCATGCGCAGCGTGTAAGGCCGTTCACGCCGGATGATTTCCACCACCTCAACCTGCGGAGCGATCATGCCGGTACGCTATTGACGCTGCCGCTGGGCGTGGTGCGTCCGGTGAGGATGTCGTAGATGTCCAGCGCATATTGGCCGAATTCCGCCGTGGCCCGGCTCTCCACTGTGCGAGGGCGCGGCAGGGCGACATCGATGATCTTGGCGATCCGCCCCGGGCGCGGCGACATCACCACGATCCGGTCGGACAGGAATACCGCTTCGGGGATCGAATGGGTCACGAACAGAATGGTCTTGCGCGCCCCGCGCGCCACTGGCTTCGCCCCAGACCCGCAGCAGTTCGAGAGCCATCTCGTCGCGCGTCATGGCGTCGAGAGCGCCGAAGGGCTCATCCATGAGCAGGAGTGGTGGATCGAGCAGCAGAGCGCGGCAGAGCGAGCGCTGCTGCATGCCGCCCGACAAGCCAATTCACTGGGGCGCTTTTCAGCGAAATCTTCGAGGCCGACCAGCCGCAACAGTTCCAGTGCGCGCTGGTGATACTGCGCCCGGGAGCCCTGCCTGGTGAGCTCGGCCGGCAGCAGGACGTTGTCGAGGATACTGCGCCATTTCAGCAGCACGGCGGCCCCGAACACCATGCCGACGTTGGGAATGGGCCGGGTGACGGGCGGCCATCCACCAGCACGCTCCCTCCGGCTGAGGGCGCAGGCCGGCGACGACGCGCAGCAGGGTCGATTTCCCGCAGCCGCTCGGCCCGACCAGCGAGACGAATTCCCCGACCAACGGTCAGGGGAGATTTCGTGCGAGGGCTTCGACCGGGCCGCTGCGGCGTGATAGGTCATGCTGATCCGGTCGAGTTCTATGGAAGTCTTATCCAAAGTATTGTCGCTACAGGTTAAGCGCCGATCATTTTACATCGAGCGGAAGTTCGATCTTGGTCAGATAATCGTTGGTGAACACGTCGGCGCAATCAACCTTGGCCGGCAGGTCCATATAGGTGTTCACCAGATCGACCGAAGCGCACATCTTGGCTTCATCCATCCAGCCGATGCCGTGGTCCTTGTAGCGTTGCGTCGCCATCAGATCGAGGCCGAGCATCATGTTCTCGCCGATCGCGACTTCATCGATTTCCGGGAACGTGCTTCTTGAAGATGGCGAGAGCCGCTTCCGGGTCCGACATCACGTCCTGCCAGCCGAGATATGCGGCCTCGAGGAACTTCCTGAGTACTTCGGGGCGCTCGTTCATGGTGTTTTCGCTGGCCATGATCGACATGGAATACATGTCGAAGCCATGGTCGGCCCATGGCATCATGACCACGTTGCCAACGCCCATCGGCTTTTCGAAACAAAGGCAGGCCAGTGGTATAGTCGGAGATGGCCGTCGGCCCGCTTTTCGGCCAGTGCCGCGATCTTGGCGGTCGGCTCGATATTGATCCAGGTCACGCTATTCTGATCAATGCCGTTGGCATTGGCGAAAGCGGGCCACATAACGCGTTGGCTGTCACCCGGCGGGGCGGCGATGGTCATGCCTGCAAGCTGGGAGGGCTCGGTGATCGGTTTGTCGACCGTTAGGGAAGAAATTGATTGGCGTCTTGTCGAACACCATGCCCACGATCTTGATCTGGGTGCCGCGCAGAGCGAACCGATGATCACCGCGGCGTCGGCCAGACCGGCATCGGCGCGACCGGTATCGACCTTGGCGATGGAATCGCCCGAGCCCCTTGGAATTCTCCAGCGTCACCTCGAGGCCGCGATGGCGGAGAAATAGCCCTTGTCGAGCGCAACCCAGTAGGCAGCATGATCGCCAACCGGAAACCAGTTGAGCGCGAAGGTGAACTTTTCCTGGGCGATAGCCGTTGCGGGCATCGCCATGGTGGCGAGGACTGTCAGCGAGCAAGCAAAAGTTTTCTGATCATTCTCGTTCTCCCGTTGTTGGGCCATTCTATCTGTTCGACTGGCCTTCGGCCCACGGGGCCAACACACTCGACAGGCCGGCAACCGCACCATAAAGCGCCAGGCCGATGATCGAGATCCAGACCAGGGCGCCGAAGGCCAGCGGAGTGTTCATGCTGCTCTGGCTGGTAATGATCACGTAGCCGAGGCCGCGCTGGGAGGCGACGAACTCGCCCACGATCGCACCGACCACGGCCGAGGTCGCGGTTACCTTCAGAGCACTGAGAATGTAGGGATAGGCGTTGGGAATGCGGATCTTGCAAACACCTTCCATTTGGGGGCGTTGAAGACACGGCCCAGATCGATCATGTCATTGTCGATCTGGCGCAACCCGACTGCGGTATTGATGACCACCGGGAAGAAGCCGATGAGCGCACCGATCAGCATATTGGGGAAGATGCCGTAACCGAGCCACAGCAGGAACAGCGGCGTGACCGCGACCTTGGGCAGGGTGTTGACGAAGACCAGGAACGGCATCAGCGCCCGCGCCACGGTCTGCGACCAGGCAATCGCGGTTCCCAGCAGCACGCCGGAGACGGTGGCCAGAATGAAGGCGCCGGAAATGGCCAGGCCCGTCGCCCAGATATGGCCCACCCAGTTGATGCCGCCATCGAACATGGCATACATCACTGAAATCGGGCTGGGCAGCAGATATTCGCGAATGCCGAATACTGAGACCGCCACCTGCCATACGACCAGGACGCCGACGAACATCAGCACTGCCGGAACGAT
>NZ_JANQAJ010000008.1 GCF_024707105.1 Devosia ginsengisoli
AGTTCGCCGAACAGCACCTGGTCGGCCAGGGGCTTCTTGATGTGTTCCTGGATCACGCGGCCCAGCGGGCGGGCGCCCATGCGTTCGTCATAGCCGTGCTCGGCCAGCCAGTCGGCGGCTTCGGGCGGTCAGGTTGATCGTGACGCCGCGCTCGGCCAGCTGGCCTTCGAGCTGCAGCACGAACTTTTCGACCACGCGGCGGACCACTTCGCGCGCGGCAGCGGCGCGAAGGAGATGATCGCGTCGAGACGGTTGCGGAATTCGGGCGAGAAGGTGCGGTTGATCGCCTCTTCGTCGTCGCCCTGCTCGCGCTTGCGGCCGAAGCCGATCGGGCGCGCGAGCAGTTCGATGGCGCCCACATTGGACGTCATGATCAGGATGACATTGCGGAAATCCACCGACTTGCCATTGTGGTCGGTCAGCTTGCCGTGATCCATGACCTGCAACAGGATATTGTAGAGGTCCGGATGGGCCTTCTCGATTTCGTCGAGCAGCACCACGCAATGCGGATGCTGGTCGACGCCATCGGTCAGCAGACCGCCCTGGTCGAAGCCGACATAGCCCGGCGGCGCGCCGATCAGGCGGCTGACCGTATGGCGCTCCATATATTCGGACATGTCGAAGCGCAGCAGTTCCACGCCGAGCGTATCGGCGAGTTGCTTGGCCACTTCGGTCTTGCCGACGCCAGTCGGGCCGGTGAAGAGGTAGGAGCCGATGGGCTTTTCCGGTTCGCGCAAGCCGGCACGGGCCAGCTTGATGGCCGACGACAAAGCCGTGATCGCCTGCGTCCTGGCCGAACACCACGGTCTTGAGGCTCTGTTCGAGGCTCGACAGCAGTTCGGCATCGGACTTGGAGACCGATTTGGGCGGAATGCGCGCAATGGTGGCGATGGTCGCCTCGATATCTTCCACGTCGATGATCTTCTTGCGCTTGTCCTCGGGCACCAGCATCTGGCTGGCGCCGGTTTCGTCGATCACGTCGATGGCCTTGTCGGGAAGCTTGCGGTCGTTGATGTAGCGCGCGCTCAATTCCACGGCGGCCTTGAGGGCGTCATCGGTGTACTTGATCTTGTGGAAGTCCTCGAAATAGGGCCGCAGGCCCTTCACGATCTCGATCGCGTCGGGAACGGACGGCTCATTGACGTCGATCTTCTGGAAGCGACGGACCAGAGCCCGGTCCTTCTCGAAGAACTGGCGGTATTCCTTGTAGGTGGTCGAGCCGATACAGCGGATCGCGCCGGAAGCCAGGGCGGGCTTCAGCAGGTTGGATGCATCGAGCGCGCCACCCGACGTGGCGCCGGCGCCGATCATGGTGTGGATCTCGTCGATGAACAGCACCGAATTGGGGAGCTTTTCCAGTTCCTTCATCACGGCCTTGAGGCGTTCCTCGAAGTCGCCGCGATAGCGGGTGCCGGCCAGCAGCGAGCCCATGTCGAGCGCATAGATGACCGCTTCCTTGAGCACTTCGGGCACGTCGCCCTCGACGATCTTGCGGGCCAGGCCCTCGGCAATCGCCGTCTTGCCCACGCCGGCATCGCCGACATAGATCGGGTTGTTCTTGGAGCGACGGCACAGCACCTGGATGGTGCGGCGCAGTTCGGCATCGCGGCCGATCAGCGGATCGATCTTGCCGGCCCGGGCCTTCTCGTTGAGGTTGACGCAGAAATCGGCCAGAGCCGAGCTCTTCTTGGCCTCGGCGCCGCCTTCGCCATGGTTCTCGCCGTCCTCGGCACCGCGCACCTTGCGCTCCTCGCTGGGACCGGACTTGGTGATCCCGTGGCTGATGAAATTGACCGCGTCCAGCCGGCTCATGTCCTGCTGTTCGAGGAAATAGGCGGCATGGCTCTCGCGCTCGGCGAAGATGGCGACGAGCACATTGGCACCCGTGACCTCTTCTCTACCGGATGACTGGACGTGGATCACGGCGCGCTGGATCACGCGCTGGAAGGCGGCGGTGGGCCGCGCATCCTGGCCGCTGGCCACGATCAGGCTGTCCAGTTCTTCATTGATGAAATCTTCGAGGTCGCTCCTGAGCGCGTCGATATCGACATCGCAGCCGGTGAGCACGGCGATCGTTTCACGGTCGTCGGTCAGGGCCAGCAGCAGGTGCTCGAGCGTAGCGAACTCATGGTTGCGCTCGCGCGCCAGGTTCATCGCCTGATGCAGAGCCTTTTCAAGTCCGCGGGAAAATGAGGGCATATGATGTTCCTATTGCTTTTCCATCACGCATTGCAGCGGATGCTGGTTCTTGCGTGCCGTATCCATGACCCGTGTGACCTTGGTCTCGGCCACTTCGTATGGATATACGCCGCACTCACCCACCCCCTTTTGGTGAACGTGCAGCATGATCTGCATGGCTTCTTCACGCGATTTGTTGAAGACATCCTGCAGGACCAGAACGACGAATTCCATCGGCGTGTAGTCGTCGTTGAGTAGTAGCACCCGATAAAGGCTCGGGCGCTTGGTTTTGGGACGGGTCTTGGTGATCGTCCCGGTTTCGGTGCCGCCTTTGCCGCCCTTGTCGGAATCGTCCCCGTCTGGCCCGGCATGGGCAGGCATGGCCACCAGACGCAACGCGGCTGGGGCCTCATCGGTCAGAACGAGGAGGTCATTGAGATTCATGGCAGTACATCTGTCGCAGAGAAAACGAAGCAGCATGGTGAGGACCATTATGTAGGCAAAAGATCGCCGGTGTTAAGGGGCATGATGTCTCGAATTCGTGACCGGCAAAAATAGCGCCACGCCGTCGTGGTTCGAGGCGCTGAAGAAGCGCACCTCACCATGAGCTACTGGGGGTGCTGAGTTTATAGTGGCCCTCATGGCCTTCTCCCCCTCACCCATCCGTGACCGCTCTTCCACACCTGCGCCAAATTCGTTCGCATTTTACGGAATGGTAACGGCAGGTGGCTATCTTCCTCCAATAATGGACTTTTCGGGGGCGTGGGGCTCACCCGGGATCATCCAGCCAGTTGTGTTGCGTACGGACGCAGAAGCGTCCGGGAGTAAAGTTGGAGTAACGGGTGGCTTCCCAGGCGAAAACCCCATGGCGCGTCGTGTTCGTTCGCGCCTTTGCCGCAGTTCTTGTCGCCCTCGCGGTCAGCGCCCATACGGTGGCGCCCGCCCAGGCCATTGAAAACCTGCGCAAATATGCCGGCATCGTGGTCGACGCCAAGTCTGGCCAGGTGATGTATGAGGAAGCTGCGGACAGCAAGCGCTATCCCGCCTCCGTCGCCAAGGTGATGACGCTCTATATCCTGTTCCAGGAGTTGAGCGCGGGCAATATCAAGCTCTCCACCAAGATGAACGTCTCGGCCCATGCCGCGGCCGCCGTGCCCACCAAGCTGGGCCTGCGCGCCGGCGCCACCATCACGGTGGAAGATGCCATCAAGTCGCTGGTGACGCTGTCGGCCAATGACATGGCCCGCGTCATCGCCGAGCACATTTCGGGCACCGAATCCAAATTCGCCGAGCGCATGACGGCCACGGCCCGGGCGCTTGGCATGCGCAACACCACCTATCGCAACGCTTCGGGCCTGCCAGATGGCGGCCAGTTGACCACGGTGCGCGACCAGGCGATCCTGGGTATCGCCATCTACCAGCACTTCCCCAGCTATTACGAATTCTTCCAGACCAAGAGCTTCAGCTACGGCAAATCCACCTATGGCAACCATAACCGCGTGCTCGGCTATATGGGCGCCGTGGACGGCATCAAGACCGGCTATATCAATGCTGCCGGCTCCAACCTGCTGACCGCCGCCCGCAAGGACGGCCGCCATATCGTGGTCGTCGCCTTCGGCTTCAACACTGCCGGTGCCCGTGACCAGAAGGTGCGCGATCTCGTGGCCACCTACCTGCCCAAGGGGCGTCGCGGCGATTATCTGCAGACCGCCATGATCCCGGTGCCCGGCCGCCAGGGCAATGTGCAGGTGGCCGTGGCCCAGCCCAGCCAGCCGGTCTTCGTCATGCCCATGCCCCTGCCCGGCTTCCGCCTGGCGCAGCTCGTCGCTGCCAATGGCGCCCAGCCCCAGGCGCCGGCCATCCAGCCCATGCCCGACGTGGCCGTGGCCAGCGCACCGGTGCCCGCCCCCATGCCGGCCGATCTTGGTCTGCAGCCGGCCGTGCAGGCCGCCAATATTCTCGCCGCGCCCAGCCAGGCGCCGCAGCCCGCTTATCCCAGCCAGGACATTATCGGCGCTTGGCTGAGCGAAAGCTACAATCTCGGCGCGCCGCCGGCCGCCCTCGGCCAGACCGTGCCGTCTGCCCCGCTCGGTTTCCAGCCCCCGCCGGCCGATATCGGCACGCAGCAAGGCGGCCAGCCGGTGGACCTGCTGACTTCGGGCGCTGTGGACACCGCCGATACCGGCGTGACGCCGGGCGGCTGGGTGGTGCAGATCGGCGCCGGCCCCTCGGAAGACAGCGCCCGCGCCATGCTGGCCGATGCCGCCGGCAAGGTCGGTACGCTGGGCGATTTCCGCTCCTATGTGGAACGCTTCGAAAAGAACGGCCAGATCTTCTTCCGCGCCCGCTTCATCGGCTTTGGCGGACGCGACGATGCGACGGCCATGTGCAACCAGCTCAAGCAGCAGGATATGAGCTGCCTGGCCATGCAGAGCTGACGACGCAAAGAAGAACGAGCTGGCGCCGCAAGAGCGCCGGCCATCCGGGGAAGCAAATTGGTGCCTGTGTTGGAGTAGCCCAATGAGCGAAAATACTGCCCTTACCGAGCTGGCCAATTTCGTCGGCCGCTCCAGCCTTGCCTCGGAAGACATGGCCGTGCGCAACCGCGCTTTGGCCGGCATGACCCAGCGCATGCTGCCGAAGAAGCGCGGCGTCGGCGACCTGCTGGGCGTGGTGCTGGCCCTGTCGTCCCGCACGCGGCGCATGGTGCAGGAGCCCGTGCGCATCGACCTCGACGTCTTCGCCCCCGGCGGCAGCCGCGCGGTGGACCTGATCTTCGGGGATCGCTAGGCCACTTCTGCAGTAGCCCTCATGGTGAGCCTGCCGAACCACGAGAGCGTGGCACGATGCTCCACTCGCCCAACCTCGTGGTTCGACAAGCTCACCACGAGGTTTCCCTGACATTCCCACGGCCGCCTACGGATCGATCTGCATCATGTGAATGAAGCGGCGGACGGGGTCGTCGTCATCGGGACCGGCCACCGCCTGGCGGGCCGCCATGATCTCGTTGGTCGGCAGATGCAGGGCGGCCACCAGATTGCGGTATTCCTGCCGCGCGCTCATATGCGACATGGACGGCAGCCCGCCCAGCAGGTCCTCGTCCAGCGGATCGAACACCGTCATGCCTGACGGAAACAGCGAGCGGAAGATCACGCGCTCGGCAATGCCGTCGGCGACCCGGCAGCCCAGCCGCAGGGCGATACGCTCCAGCATGGTCTGCACCTGCCGCATATTGCGCGAGGACAGCATGGAAATGCGGTTGCGCACCAATATCCAGTCAATGGTCCTGCCATCGATGGAGAGGCGCTCGGACCGGGCGCGCTGCACCAGACGGGCATAATGGCTCATCTCGCGCGGCTCGCCGGTCACCGGATCGAACTGCGCCATGACATTGAGGTCGATCAGGCTGTCATTGACCGGGGTGACCAGCGTATCGGCCAGCGAATGGGCGAGGCGCGTGAGGTTGGTGTCGAAGCCTGGCGTGTCGATGACGAGGAAATCGGCATCATGCTCCACCTCGGCCACCGCCTGCCGGAACAGGTCGAACTCGGCCCGGTGGTTCTCCTTGACGGAGTCGCCGCGCGACAAAAGCAGGTGGAAATGGGTGGTGTGGGGAATGCGCAAGCCGCGGTTGCGCGCCCAGTCGCGGCGGTTGCGCACATACCAGGTCAGCGTCTGCTGGCGGCTGTCCACATCGATGGACGCCACCTTGAAGCCCTCGTAGAGCAGGTAGATGGCCAGATGGAAGGCCGTGGTCGACTTGCCTGACCCGCCCTTCTCATTGCCGACAACGATGACATGCACACCCTGCCGAGCCATCGCCCCACCCGTTTACGCCTGCGCGCGATTCTCGGGGCTCGGGCAGACACTGGCAAGGGTACTTATGGTGAATAATTGTTAAAGGCTTAATGCCAGAATTAATATGAGAATCTTACTCATATATTCTTGAGCGACGTTACGCAAGGCACTGCCGGGCGATAAATCATGATAATCAGACTCAACTTTTGTGCCCCGAAGGTCCATGGGGAGGAGGTCAACTCCTTCCTGTCTTGGGGCAATAATAATGCGACTACCAATCATCCTGATGGCGACGACAGTCCTGGCGCTGCCGGCCGCCGGCGCAGATCTCGGCGTACTGAGCGCGCTCGATGTCTGCGACGAACTGGGGCTCAGCGGCCTGACCGTTTCATCGACCACCAACTGCCTGCAGGTCTCGGCCGAGCTCTATTACGAGTTCCATTACGGCGACTACAAGGGCGACCTGCCGGTGCTCCGCTCCGGCTATAGCGGCACGATCGACTGGACCGACGATGATGGCGGTGCCACCGATTGGGACAGCTGGGTCGACGCCTATCTGATCATGGTCGGCACCGCGCCCAGCGATTTCGGCCCGGCCAAGGTCGCCATGGAGCTCTATGGCTATGACTATGCCGAGGCGCAGAACGGCGTCGGCGTGCCGGAGCGGAGCCTGGGCTTCGACTATGCCTATATTTCCGTGGGCGACAGCACCGTGCTGACGGCAGGTCTGGTGGAAGAGTCCATCTTCAACGAGGATGACGACGAGGCCTTTGGCTGGCTCGAGAGCTTCATCTCGGACGAAACCGACGGCGTGGCCTTCGACGGCGGCGCGGGCAATTACGGTTATGAGGGCCACGCGATCCAACTGACCCACAAATTCGGCAATGGCCTGTCGGCCGGCATCGCGCTGGAAAATCTCGAAGCCGATGGCTCGCTGATCGGCGTGGTCAACTATGCCAGCGACAACCTGACGGCCCATGTGTCGCTGCTGGCCGGCGACATCCTCGACGGCAGCTTCGACGACATCGCCCTGCATAGCGGCCTGACGGCGACCTTCGACATCTTCAAGCTGCGCGGCGCCTTCGCGGCCAACAATAGCGGCTGGTGGAATGCGCTGGCCAGCGCCGAGGCCACATTCGACATGTTCACCCTGGCGGCCACCATCGACGGCACGTCGGAACGCGAACTGGGCCTGCTCGGCTCGGCCACGGCCAAGCTCAATGACAGCTTCACCGTCAAGCTCGCGGCGCGCTATCTCGATGCCGACGTCAACCTGGCCAATGACGAGGGTACGGAAGTGCGCGGACGGGTGGAATATGCCGCCAGCGAGACCCTGACGCTGGCCGCCGAGGCCGGTTACCTGTGGGCCGGGGCCGCGGCGCCCAGCGGCACGCAGACGATTGCCGACGGCTTGCTGGAGCTAACCTGGGAACCGGGCGGCGGCTTCGAATCCACGGCCGCCATCGCGGCCAATTCCATTGGCGCCTACAAGGTGTCGTTCACGGCCTCCAAGACCTACGAGTAAGGTCAGTCAGCCGAGGGAGGTCGCCCAAGGGCGGCCTCCTGATACGTTCAGGCCGAGAGCCGCTCGGGCTCGGCGCCGCGCAGCGGCAGGTTCAGGGCCGCGACCAGATTGCGATATTCCTGCCGGGCGCTGACATGAGATACCGAGGCAGCCTCACCCTCCTCGTCCAGCGGATCGAACACGGTGGTTCCCGAGGGGGAACAGCGAGCGGAAGATGACGCGTTCGGCAATGCCATCGGCAATGCGGCAGCCGAAGCGAGTGGCGATGCCTTCCAGCGTCGTATGAACCTGCCGCGCATTGCGCGAGGCCAGCATGGATATGCGGTTGCGCACCAGGACCCAGTCGATGGTTTCGCCATCGACACCCATGCGCTCGGAGCGGGCGCGCTGCACGAGGCGGGCATAGTGGCTGGTTTCGATCGGCAGGCCGGTTTCGGGATCGGTGCGCGCCAGGACGTTGATGTCGATCAGGCTATCATTGACCGGGGTGATCAGCGTATCGGCCAGCGAATGGGCCAGGCGTGTGAGGTTGGTATCGAAGCCAGGCGTGTCGATGACAAGGAAATCGACGCTGTTCTCCACCTCGCCCACGGCGCGGCGGAACACCTCGAATTCAGCCTTCTGGTTTTCCCTGACCGAGTCGCCCCAGGCCGATGGCAGGTGGAAATGCAGCGGATTGAGCAGGCTGCGCCCGGTTTCCTTGCAATGGGCGCGGCGATTGCGGGCGTAGTGGGTCAGCGTCTGCTGGCGGCTGTCCACATCGATAGTGGCCACGCGATGGCCGGCATAGAGCAGATAGATGGCCAGGTGAAAGGCCGTGGTCGATTTGCCCGACCCACCCTTCTCATTGCCCACTACAATGACATGCGCACCATCACGCGCCATCGCTGCCCCCCAAATCAGTGCTTGCACCACTTGGGATGCTAGAGAGGGCCGCTATGGTTAACAGGGCATTAACGAGGACGGCGGTGCGCCGCCTACACCCACCGCCCCTATTGCTTCAGCAGCAAATCCCGCGCCGCGTTGATCTTGGAGGCGAGGTAGCTCGAACCGCCGTGATCAGGGTGGACGCCTTTCATCAGCTCGCGATGCGCGGCGCGGATGTCGTCGTCGCTTGCACCAGGCTTGAGGCCGAGCACTGCATAAGCCTCGGCCACCGGATCACCCGCCGGCTCGGTGCGCGGCGCTTCGCCGCTATCCTGGGCGGCGAAATATTCGCGCCAACCGGAGCGATTGGCGTCGAGCCAGCTTTCGAGCAGGCTCATGCTGTCGGCGTCGCCTTCGACTTCGGCCAGCAGCAGGCGCGTCTCGACCTCGCCGAGGTCCATCAGGTCAGCCCCGGCATATTGACCAGCCACGACATTGCCGGTGACGGCGCCGGTATCGTGATCGAGCTCCATGGAGAAATAGTAGCTGCGCACCGCCGAGACATTGCCCTTGTCCACCGATGCCGCATCGAAGGAGAACGGCCCCAGCCGCCCCATGCGCAGCACCTGTACGGCGCCAGCACCGACAAAGAGGGCAATGTCGAACCGCCGCACCAGTACCAGGAGCGCGGCGATCAGCGCCAGCAGGCCGCCCACCCCCAGCGCAAGCCGCGCATCAGGCGACGGCGATCCATTTTGCGGAGATATTGGTAGAGGGCGGCGAGGGCGAGGAGTGCGGCGGCGCCGAGGAAGAACCAGCTCATCGCGGCAATTGCGCCAGCAGTGCCTGCGCCTGGCCGCTGCCTTGCAGCTTGAGCAGGTCCCTGCCCCCGCTGGCATAGGCCGCCACCGCCTTGAGCAGGGCTGCCAGCTCCTGCGGGGCCGAGGCGTCGAACCGGGCATAGGCGCCCTTGGTCAAGCGCGCGAATTCGCGGAAAGCCGCCTCGACGCGACTGTCCTGGCCCTCCTGGAATACGAAGATCGGGCAGTTCAACAGGCCGAGCTGGCCGGCTTTCTCGGAAAGATCGTCCACATTTTCCTCGATGGCGTCGCCGACATAGACCACCGCATTGATACGGCGCTTGGCATGTTCGGCCCGGGCATGGGCGAAGACCTTGCCGATCTGGGTATTGCCGCCGCGGCAGTCGATGCCGGTCATCAACCGGGCCAGAGCTGTGGCGTCCACCACCCATTTGGAGGCGCGGCACTCGCCAAAACCGCGAAAATAGAGCAGTTGCACCTGCAGGGCGCTATCCTTGGGGATCGCCTTGAACATTTCGGCCTGCAGGGAACAGGCCAGGTCCCAGGTGGGCTGGCGGCTCATCGTGGCATCGAGCGCGAAGAGCAGACGGCCATCCTGCGCCGCATTGGGCCGCGCCATAGTGCCGACCTTCTTAACGAAAGCGGCGACGTCGCTGCTGACCTCGCCTTGTTGGGGCAGGCCAGTGGTTTTTCGGGCAATCGGGTCTTTGTCCGCCATGGATGCAATATGTGGGCGGGCGGGCGGTAGGGCAAGGGTGGTGATGGCCGCATGCCAACGTTCGGCGCATGCAGCTCACCCGGAGTGAGGGTGGGGGTTGGGAGCCCCGATGCCTAAATCAGCCCCAGCTTCGCCAGGTCGGCCGCCAGCGCCAGCGATTCCGCATTTTCGTTGGCGCCGACGTCGGGTGGCGCATCCTCGGGGCGCAGGTAGCGCCAGCCCTGGAAGGGGCGCTTGGGATAGGGCACGGTGCGGACCATGTCCGGCGCCATGATGATATCGCAATAGTCGATACCCTCGGGATTGGTGTAGCGGGCCAGCCGCAGGATCGGCTGCCGGCACACGACCTGCCCTGATATCACCCAGTAGATCGAGGCCTTGCCTTCCATCTCCGCGGCGCGCTTGGGCATCATGCGGGTGCGGTGGACATGCACATCCTCGCCATAGTCGGCATCCCACCAATGGGCGCGCTCGTCACGATAGGATTCGAGTTCGGCGAGGCTGGAAACGCCCACGCACAGCTTGATCATGTGGATCATGCCAATGTCCCCGGCTTGACGCGCCCCTGGATGACGTCGATTTCGTCCTCATCCACGATCCAGGGCTCGTGCAGGGCCATGCCCAGCCAATCCTGGAAGGCCGGCAGGCTGTAGATGGCCTCGACATAGCCAGTGGCAATATCCGACACGGGCAGCGCATAGGTGCGCAGCCGCGTCGCCACGGGCGCAAACATGGCGTCGGCGGCCGTGAAGGCACCGAACAGGAACGGGCCGCCCGAACGGGCCAGCAGGCCGCCCCAGAGGGTTTCCAAGCGATGCAGGTCCCTAGCCACCGCATCCACGCTGACCTTGCCGGGATGGGACGCCCGCAGGTTCATCGGCGCATGGCTGCGCAGGGCGGTGAAGGCGGAATGCATCTCGGCCGCAGCGGCGCGGGCCAGCGCCCTATCGCCGATATCGGCGGGCCAGATGGCTTTGTCGGGAAAACGGTCGGCCAGATATTCGATGATGGCGATGGTCTCGACGACGACGAGGTCGCCATCCTGCAGGACCGGCACCTTGCCGGTGGGCGAGCGCTTGGCCAGCACATCGCGGAAACCCTCGCCCTGCAATTGCAGCACTTCATCTTCGAAGGGGATGTCGAAATGCCTGAGCACCAGCCAGGGCCGCAGCGACCAGGTGGAATAGTTGCGATTGCCAATCAACAGCTTCAAAAGTCGCCTCCAGCGAAGAAAGAAGGGCGCCCCAGTGGCCCGGGCGCCCTTCCGAATTGCCGTTAGTGAAGAACTCTAGCGTTTCAAACTAAACGCCAGCAACGACGGAGAAAACCAGTCCCATTGAGAGCAGGCAGACCAGGGTCCAGGTCGCTGCTCGCCACAGTGTGGCGGTGGTCTTCGGTTGACTTCGCATGATCGCTCCTTGTCAGCCGTTCACTCCGGATGTCGGCGGTGTGGTCCACCTGCCGCAACCGGTAGCAAATCGTTAACCCCGTCATAAATGCTTTGCAAGCGGCGAAGTTGCCACACTCCACAGGCGCACAGGGTGGTTGGTTAAGGGGTGGAAAGCAAAGTCATTGGCATTTGAACGCCCTATCCACGACGTCATTCCCGCGACGCCGCCTCAGAACAGCCCGAACCACAGACCCGCGATCCCCAGAAACGCGAAAAAACCCACCATGTCGGTGATCGTGGTCACGAATACCGCCGACGCAATGGCTGGGTCGGCCTTGAACCTATCGAGCAGGATGGGGATCAGGATGCCCGCCGTGCCGGCCACGACCAGGTTGATGACCATGGCCAGCGCGATGACGACGCCCAGTTGCAGATCGTTGAAGCGCAGCCAGGTGACCAGCCCGATCAATATGGCGAAGATGACGCCATTGGCGCAGCCGACCACCATTTCGCGGGTGATGAGGCGGCGCAGGCGCGGCCCGTCCAGCTCGCGCATGGCCAGCGCCCGCACGGTCACCGTCATGGTCTGCGTGCCGGCATTGCCGCCCATGGAGGCGACGATGGGCATCAGCACGGCCAGAGCCACCATCTGGTCGATCGTGGCGCCGAACAGGCCGATGACGAAGGATACGGCCACCGCCGTGACCAGGTTGACGGCCAGCCACGGGGCGCGGCTGCGCACCGTATCCACGGTGGCATCGGAAATATCCTCGTCGCCCACACCGGCCAGCAGCTTGATATCCTCGTCGGCTTCCTCGTGGATCACGTCCACGATGTCGTCGATGGTCAGCACGCCAACCAGCCGCTTGCTCTCGTCGATGACGCCGACTTCCACCAGGTCATAGCGCTCGAAGTCGCGCGCCGCCTCTTCCTGGTCCTCATTGGCATCGACCAGCACCAGATTGGTGTTCATCAGTGCTTCGATGGAGGTGGCGCGCTTGGCACGCAGGAACTTGTCGAGTGGAATGGTGCCCAGCACCTGATAGGACGCATCCACCACATAGATCTGGTAGAATTCGTCGGGCAGGTCAGGCTCGCTACGCAGATAGTCGATGGTCTGGCCCACCGTCCAGAAGGGTGGGATGGCGATGAAATCGGTCTGCATCCGCCTCCCGGCGGAATCCTCGGGGAAATCCAGGCTGCGCTTGAGGCTGAGCCGCTCGAAAGTGGGGAGCTTGGCCAGGACCTCATCGCGGTCCTCCTGCTCCATGTCCTCGAGGATGGCCACGGCGTCGTCATTGTCGAGGCCGCTGACGCCGCGCGCGATTTCGGCGTTGGGCAGCTCTTCCATGAGTTCGACGCGGACGCTCTCGTCCACCTCGGTCAGCGCCGAATAGTCGAAGCGGTCACCCAGCAGTCGCACCAGATGCAGGCGCTCGTCGGCATCGAGGGATTCCAGCACGTCACCGACATCGGAGGCGTGCAGCGGCTCCATTACCGTGGCGACATCGTCATCCCTGGCAGCAGCCAAATAGGCGCGCAGGCGTTCAAGCCACAGCGGACTGATGTGGTCATCGGCGTCGCGCAGCGCATTATGGTCGATCCCGGCCTCTTGGCCGGGCATGGTCTCGGGATCTGTGCTCATTGGAGGCCCTTTGTGTGTCCGGGGTTTCGGGGGCATGCAAAGCTGTAGCCAATCGAGTTGGGATGCGCCAGACTTTAGAAGAGGGATTTGAGATGGTTACGCATAAAATGGCTGATGATCTCGATCAGATTTTCGCGCGCGTCGAACAACTGGCCCAGGCTCGCGGCCTGCCCGGCGTGGCGCGCGGCACCAGTTACGGCACGCCGGCCCTCAAAGTGCGCGACAAGAGCTTCGTGCGACTCAAGGATGCGGGCACTTTGGTCCTGCTCTGCCCCGCCGAGCAGAAGACGCTGCTGATGGAAATTTCGCCCGAAATCTATTTCGAGACCGACCATTATGTGGGCTATCCCGCCGTGCTGATCCGGCTGGCGGCCATTTCCGACGAGGAACTGTCGCTGCGGCTGGAAGACGCCTGGCGTTTCAAGGCGCCGCAGAAGCTGGCGGCCGAACGGCCGACCACGGCACCGCTGGACGACTGACCAGCCCCATCTTTGCCCCATTGGGGCTCTTAGCTCACCGATGTGTGAAGACCAAGATCAATCAATGGCTCGATCCAAAGGAGACCCCATGTCCCGAAAACTGCTCGCACCGCTGGCTGTCATGCTGGCACTCGCCCTGGCCGCTTGCGATTCCCCGCCCGCGGACGGCGGCACGGCACCCCCGGCCGATGCGGCCCCCACCGACACCATGGCCCCCGCCGACCCGGCGGCGCCACCTCCGGCATAAGACAAAAGGCCGTCCCGAGGGACGGCCTTTTTCTGTCTCATCCAGAGGATGATTTCATCCTCGAGGGATGAATGGTGCGGTCGAGAAGACTCGAACTTCCACGTCTTGCGACACAGCGACCTCAACGCTGCGCGTCTACCAATTCCGCCACGACCGCACACTTTGGTAGAGCAACGCCCCAGGGGCGAAGCGAGTGGGGATGTAGCAAAGGTCTCTGCCAACCTCAAGCGGTTAAATCGCGATTTGCGCGCAGCCTGTGGAGACGGGTGGTTCTCGGTGCTCTGGTGGAGCTCAGCCCCTGCGGAAAATCTTCTCGGAGATCAGCACGCGCAGATGCCCGTCCTCGACGCTGACTTCGCCATGGGCGATGAGTGTGCTGTTGGCATAGATGTTGAGCGGGTCGTTTTCGGTGGCGTCGAGTTCGATCACCGCGCCGCGGCCCATGCGCAGCAAATGGTGGACTGGCATCGTGGTTGCGCCGAGCTCAACCGTGATGTCCACTTCAATATTGTCTAATGTGCTCATAGATAGATAGCGAACCCCGACCCGGCCGACAGCATGCGGCCGCTGAATCTCTTAGGTAACTCTCTGGCAAGCATGGTTATGGAAGCGTTAACGGCAACAGCGGAAGCGTGCGAAATCGGGAATAAACTGGCCCGACCGGACGGCCGGCCGGTGCAATGGATCATTTCACCCGAGCCGGTGCCCTACCCGCTCGCGCTGGAAACCATGCGCGCCCGCGCCGCCGCCATCGCCGCCGGCGAGGCCGAGGAAGCCATCTGGCTGCTCGAACACCCCCCGCTCTATACGGCCGGGACGTCGGCCCGTTCAGAGGACCTGCTGTCGGACCGCTTCCCGGTCTATGATGCCGGGCGCGGCGGGCAATATACCTATCACGGCCCCGGGCAGCGCGTGGCCTATGTCATGCTCGACCTGACGCAGCGGGGGCGCGATATCAGGTGCCTGGTAAAAGGGTTGGAAAGCTGGGTGATCGACACGCTGGCGGCGCATAATATCACCGGCGAGCGCCGCAAGGGGCGTATCGGCGTCTGGGTGCAGCGGCCGGACAAGGGCGCATTCAAGGAGGACAAGATCGCCGCCATCGGCGTGCGGGTGTCCAAATGGGTGACCTTTCATGGCATTTCGCTCAATGTCATGCCCGATCTCGCCCATTACGACGGCATCGTGCCCTGCGGCATCTCCGACCAGGGAGTCACCAGCTTCGAGGATCTCGGGCAACTCGTTTCCATGCCGGAAGTCGATTCCGTGCTGCGCGCGGCCTTCGAAAAACAGTTCGGGCCGACCCGCGCCGCAGCCGAGGAAAGCCTTGTAGCGCGGACTGTGATGGCCTAGTTGCGTAACGATCCAATCGCGCCCTGGAGGACGAGATGACGCTGGACGATCTGAAACGCCTGTTCACCCGCCAGACCTTGTTCCGGCTCGACGCGATATTGTCGCCCAAGCTGGTGCCCATCCTCTATGCGCTCGGCCTTGCCGGCATCCTGCTCTGGGCCGTCGGTCATCTGTTCTGGACCTTCGGTTTCGGCTTCGGCAACGGACTGTGGGGGCTGCTGGAGATTGCGGTTTTCGGCCTCTTGCTGCTGGTCGGCCTGCGCATTGCCTGCGAGGCGCTGCTGGTGTGGTTCAAGGCGCATGAGCAGAGCGGCGAGACGGTCAATCGCTCGCGCTATTCGGCCTCGCTGCTCGACGAAGTGCGTGACGCCATCCGCGACCTGGCCGAGGAAGGCGAGGATGTGGATTACGCCGAGGCCGACGAATATATCACCCCGGCCACCGAGCCCGCGCCCTATGTGCCGCCGGTGCCGCCCACCCCGCCCGAACCTCCGGCTGCGCCGCGCGGCCCGGCAACCACTTCGGGGGAGACGCACAAGGCCCCTCGCCGCACGGCCAAGCGCACGCCGCCGCCGAAGAATGTGAGCTGAGACGCCCATTTACCGCGAGTCACCCTCGGGCCTGACCCGAGGGTGACGATCCAGTCAGACCTACTGCTTGTTGAAGCTCCATGCCCCCGGCCCTGCAAAGACCAGGTAGCCGAAGATGAAGCAGTAGAGGATGGCGCCGCCGCCCATATTGACGGTCGGGAAGAAGCCGCCTGTCGAGACGTGGCCCATGAAGTAGGCGACGGCCATGAAGCCGCAGAGGATGAAGGCGACCGGGCGGGTGAAAAAACCCACCAGGATCAGCAGGCCGCCAACGAATTCGAGAATGCCGGCGACGAGCAACAGCCCCTCGACCGGAAACGGGAACGGCGTGGGGAAGCCGAACAGCTTCATCGAGCCGCTTTCGATAAACAGCAAGGCAGTGACGATGCGCAACACGGCAAGGGCCTGCGGCGCGTAGGCGGAAAGACGGTCGAACATGGCGGTGCTCCTGTAGCGATCTCTGGCCAGCCGGGCTGGCTCATATCAGCTAGACGGCCGATGCGACCGATTCCCGACACAAGTCCGGCGTTTCTCCAAACGCAAAAAACCCGCGGATCGCTCCGCGGGTTTCCGTATATGTCGCCAGGGAGCGAGGGCTATTGCTTGTTGATGCTCCACGAGCCGGGGCCGGAAAAGACCAGATAGAGGAAAACGAAGCAGAAGAGGATTGCCGCATCCCCGCCATTCATGGCGGGGAAGAGGTTGGCCGGAGCATGCGCCATCCAATAGGCGACAGCCATTTCGCCAGCGGCGATAAAGGCGGCGGGACGCGTGAAGAAACCGAGCAGCACCATGATGCCGGCGACGATTTCGATAATGCCGGCCAGGCCGAACAGGCTGAACAACGGCGGGGCCATGTCGGAAGCCGGGAAGCCGATGATTTTCTGCGTGCCGTGGAGAATGAACAGCAGGGCGGTGACGATGCGCAGCACGGCGAGGGCCTGCGGCGCATAGGCGGAGAGACGGTCGAACATGTGTGGCTCCTTGAGCATCGGGATGCTGCGCCACCCAACCGGCGCATCTGACAAAAACTCAACTAGAGCAATCGCTTGTATCGCAAAACCGGCCTGCTGACGGACGCACTGTTCGCAAAAAAGGTTGTTCAAGGCCATGTGCCCGCCAGAATCGGAAGCCCTGCCCCGCGCGGCGCGGGAGGCAGTCACATTGCGTAACCGCCCAAGTTTCTGTATGACGCGCCCAACAATTCCCACATCGGAACCACCGCTCACATGAGCCAAGCGCCAAAAATTGGCCTCGTCAGCCTCGGCTGCCCCAAAGCCCTCGTCGATAGCGAACGCATCATGTCGACGCTCCGCTCGCAGGGCTATTCGTTCAGCCGCGACTATGCGGGGGCCGATATCGTCCTCGTCAACACCTGCGGATTCCTCGATTCCGCCAAGCAGGAATCGCTCGAAGCGATCGGCGAAGCCCTCAACGAAAACGGCCGCGTCATCGTCACCGGGTGCCTCGGCGTCGAGGAAGAACTGATCCGCCAGACCCATCCCTCGGTGCTCGCCATTTCCGGCCCGCATCAATACGAGAATGTGGTCTCGGCCGTGCATGAGCACCTGCCGCCGGTGCCGAACAAGTTCGTCGACCTGGTGCCGGAAACCGGGCTGAAGCTGACGCCGCGCCACTATGCGTATCTCAAGATTTCCGAAGGTTGCAACAACCGTTGCTCCTTCTGCATCATCCCCCAGATTCGTGGTGACCTGGCCTCGCGCCCGGCTGCTGGCATTCTGGGCGAGGCCGAGGGTCTGATCCGCTCGGGCGTCAAGGAATTGCTCGTGATCAGCCAGGATACCAGCGCCTATGGCGTCGATATCAAATATGCCGAGAGCAATTATCGCGGCCGGCCGGTCAAGGCGAAGTTCTATGACCTCGCCAAGGAACTGGGCCAGCTCGGCGCCTGGGTGCGGCTGCATTATGTCTACCCCTACCCGCATGTCGATGCGGTGATGGAGTTGATGGCCGACGGGCTGGTGCTGCCCTATCTCGACATTCCCTTCCAGCACGCCTCGCCCAAGGTGCTCAAGGCCATGCGCCGCCCGGCGCATCAGGAAAAGACGCTGAATCGCATTCTCGACTGGCGCCGCCAAGTCCCTGATCTGACTGTACGATCCAATTTCATCGTCGGCTTCCCCGGCGAGACGGAAGAGGATTTCGAGATGATGCTCGACTTCATCGAGGAAGCCGAGATCGACCGCGCCGGCTGCTTCAAATACGAGCCGGTGACCGGCGCCCCCGCCAATGAACTCGAGGGCATCGTGCCCGACGAGATCGCCCAGGACCGCTTCGAGCGGCTGATGGAAGTGGCGCAGCACGTTTCGACCGGCCAACTGGCCAAGAAGGTCGGCCGCACCATCCAGGTGCTGGTGGACGACGTGCAGCCCGAAGCCAACCAGGCCATTGCCCGTTCCAAATGGGATGCGCCTGATATCGACGGCCAGGTGATCATCGCCAAGGCCACCGGCATCAAGCCGGGTGACATGGTCGATGTGCTGGTTACCGACAGCGACGAATATGACCTGTTCGCCGAACCGGTGAAGGCGCTGAACTAAGCGCTTTCAAGGACTTGCGACCCAAATCGGACTCATTTTGCCAAGGCGCCGTTCGCGGCGCCTTTTGCATGCGCGGCGGAGCATTTTGCAATCTCACGGACCTGTGACAGGCTCGTCATGTTGCGAGTCCATTTCAGGAGAGAACTAAATGGCTTTTGACGGCGTAGGTTGGCTGGCAGCCATCATCATCGGCGGCATAGCCGGGTGGTTGGCCAGCATGTTCATGAATGCCGGCGGCGGCGTGCTCAAGAATGTCATTCTGGGTATTGTCGGCGCCATTCTGGCGAGTTTGGTCTTCGGTCTGCTGGGCATCTCGTTTGGCGGCTGGATCGGCTACCTCATCGCCGGATTTATCGGCGCCTGCATCATCATTTTGATCGGACGCTCCGTAGCACGCTGAATTGTCGGGCGGCTGCCACAGGGGCGGCCGCCCGTCTCCAGAAACGAAATCGCGCCGCCGGGTCACTTTCGGCAATGCCATTGCGGCCACCCTGCCCGATCGTAAATTACTCATCCGAACCAGTGCTTTACCGCTGGACTGCCCGGCGAGCGCCATTGCATCTGGCCACCAACGACTTCTCTCAATCGTTGGAAAACAGCGCCAGATGAACAAACTCCTCGCCACCGCCCTTGCCGCTATCGCCCTTGGCAGCACCCCTGCCCTTGCCCAGCCGACCGACATCCTCAACGCCTCCTATGACATCGGCCGCGAAGTGTTCGAGGCCGAGAACGCGGCCTATGCCGCCTCGGGCGCGACGGTCACGATCAACCAGTCCCATGCTGGCTCCTCAGCGCAGGCCCGCGCGATTCTCGAAGGCCTACCGGCCGACGTCGTCACCTTCAACCAGGTGACCGATATCGCCCGGCTGGTGGAAGGCGGCTTCGTCTCGGACGACTGGGCCAGCGAATTCCCCAACAATGCCTCGCCCTTCTATTCCTTCCCGTCCTTCCTGGTACGATCAGGCAACCCCAAGGACATCAATGACTGGGGCGACCTGGCCGAAGACGGCGTGCAGGTGATCTTCCCGAACCCGAAGACCTCGGGCAATGGCCGCTATACCTATCTGGCCGCCCGCGCGTGGGCCGTCGAGGAATATGCCGGCGACGAAGCGCAGATCGAGGAATTCCTCACCAAGCTCTTCAACAACGTGCCGGTATTCGAGACCGGCGGCCGCGCCGCCACCACCGCCTTTACCGAGCGCCAGTTGGGCGACGTGCTGATCACCTTTGAGGCCGAAACCCTGGCCGTGGCCAACCAGCTCGGCACCGACAAGTACCTGCCGGTCACCCCTTCGGTGAGCTTCCTGTCCGAATTCCCGGTCGCCATCGTCGACAAGGTCGTCGATAACCGGGGCAGCCGTGACCTTGCCAAGGCCTATCTCGATTTCCTCTTCACCCCGGAAGGCCAGGAAGTGGCGGCCAGCAACTTCCACCGCCCCAATGACGAGGCCGTTGCCGCCGCCCATGCCGGCACGTTCCCGGAAATCCGGCTGGTGACAGCCGAGGAAGCCTTTGGTGGCTGGGATGCGATTTCGGCCGAGCACTTCGCTGATGGCGGCCTGCTCGACAACGTGTTCCTCAATCAGTAAGCAGCACTGACATTCTTTTGCGGCGCGACTTCGGTCGCGCCGCTTTCCCATTGGCAGGACTCTTATGGCGCAGAAACGCAGCAAGCATCTATTGCCCGGCTTCGGGCTGACGCTTGGCGTGTCCATGCTCTACCTGACCATCATCATCGTGCTGCCGCTGCTGGCCATGCTGCTCAAGGTCGGCGGCATGGGCTGGGAAGATTTCTGGCGCATCGTGGCCTCCAACCGCTCGCTGGCCGCCTATCGCATCACCTTCACCTCGGCGCTAGCAGCCACCGTGTTCAACGGCGCCTTCGGCCTGCTGCTGGCCTGGGTGCTGACGCGCTACAGCTTTCCCGGCAAGCGCATGCTCGATGCGCTGGTCGACCTGCCCTTCGCCCTGCCCACCGCCGTTGCCGGCCTCGTGCTGGTGACGCTGTTCGCCAATACCGGCTGGTATGGGCAGTTTCTCGAACCCAACGGGTTCAAGGTCAACTACACCCAGGCCGGCATCATCGTGGCCATGACCTTCACCTCGATCCCCTTCGTGGTGCGCACCGTGCAACCCGTGCTGGAGGAGTTGCAGACCGACCTCGAGGAGGTGGCCCGCACGCTCGGCGCCACCCGCTGGCAAATTTTCGCCCGTGTCATCTGGCCCACCATCCTGCCCGCCTTCATGGCCGGATGCGTATTGTCCTTCGCCCGCTCGCTGGGTGAATTCGGCGCTGTGGTCTTCATCGCCGGCAACCTGCCAGGCCTCACCGAAATCGTCTCGCTGCTGATCTTCATCCGGCTCGATGAGTATAATTATGAGGGCGCGGCGGCGCTGGCCTTCGTGCTGCTGCTCGCCGCCTTCCTGACCCTGCTGCTGACCAATGCGCTGCAGGCCTGGCAAGTGCGCTATGCGGAGCGGAGCCGATGATGGAGGTCATTCGTCCAGCCCAACGCTCCACCGGCGAAATCGCGCTGATCGCCCTCGCTTTCGTCTTCTCGGCCGTGCTGCTGGTGGTGCCGTTGGCCCTGATCTTCAGCTTCGCGCTGCGTGAGGGGCTGGGCGTCTATCTCGCCAATATCGCCGAGCCGAATACGCTGCATTCCATTGGCCTTACGGTGCTGACCGCCGTGGTGGTGGTGCCGATCAATATCGTCATCGGCGTCTGCGTCGCCTGGCTGGTGAGCCGCTTCAATTTCCGCGGAAGACAATTGCTGATCACCGTGATCGAGCTGCCCGCTGCCGTCAGCCCCATCGTGGCCGGTACGGTGTACCTGTTCCTCTATGGCGGCCAGGGACTGCTGGGCCCGACGCTGCAGGGCGCCGGCATCCAGTTGATGTTCACCGTTACCGCCATCATCCTGGTGAGCCTTTTCGTCACGGCCCCCTTCGTGGCACGCGAACTGATCCCGCTGATGCAGCAGCAGGGCTCCGAGGACGAGGAAGCCGCACTTTCGCTCGGCGCCAATGGCTGGCAGATGTTCTGGTTCGTCACCCTGCCCAATATCCGCTGGGCCATTCTCTATGGCGCCATCCTGACCAATGCCCGCGTCATGGGCGAATTCGGCGCGGTTTCGGTGGTGTCCGGCTCCATTCGGGGCCAGACCAATACCCTGCCGCTACAGATCAGTCAGTTGTTCAACGACTTCAACGTCACCGGCGCCTTTGCCGCCTCCTCGACGCTGGCGCTCATGGCAGTGCTGACCCTGGTGCTGAAATCCATGCTCGAAGCCAAGGGCGGCTGGCGCTAACGCGCAAATGCCTCGAAGGGGTTGATCTCGATCAGTTGGACGATCGTGGCCTCATCCACCCCTGCCGCCCGCAGCTTGGGCAGCACGCTGTCGACCAAGTGCGTATAGGGCCGCGGAACGCCGCCGCCGGGCTTTGCGGGATCGAACCAGCCCATGTCATGGCTAAGCAGAAGCCGGTTGGCAAGGCCAGCCTCGAGCGCCCTCAGGATGCGGGCAACCGTCTCCTCGTCCGGCACATACCCGATATTGTCGTATTCGATCCACGCGCCGCGCGCCGCCACCGCCTGGTGCAGCACGAAGTCCGGCTCGGCCTGGGTGTGAATGGAAATGAAGCGGGCCGCCGTGTAGCCCTCTGCCTCAATGATATCGAGCTGGTCCATCACCACCCGCCCCCTGATGGTGTGCGAACCGATGACTGCGTTGGTTGCCCTGGCGGCACGGGCGGCCGCCCGCAGGATGCGCGCTTCGAGCGGGGTGATGCCGTCATCGCCGGCGCTGAGCTTGATCCAGCCTGCCCTGACGCCAGTATCATCGATCCCCTCGGTCAGCTCCTTCAGCATCCAGGCTTCCAGCTCGGCCTCGCTGGCCTTGCCGACCCACGCGGGAATCCACGGCTCGCGATAATTCCCGGTGGGCACGACGATGGGAAAATCCGTGGCCTGCGACACCGCGAGGTCCATATCCGCCCGCCGGCCCACGCCGCCGGTAGAACATTCGACCAGCGCGGTGATTCCCTGCGCCTTGATCGCCTCGATCTGCGGCGCCATCAGCGCCACCACCTCGGCCGCATCGGCCTCGGCATAGCCCGGCTGGTCGGGCGTTCGCAGGTCCACGAAAACATGCTCGTGCGGCAGGATAGCGCCGAGCTGGTCCTTGCGCAGCGGCCCAAGCGTGGTGATCAGGTGTTTCATCGCAGTCCCCCTGCCTCGGAATGGTGGTTCCACACTTATAGACCATCAAGCGACGATTTTGCCTCTTGTCTGATCGCGCCGCTTGGTTTGAGTTAGGGCGGACGCAGGCGACGATGGAGCTGCAATGACCCTTCCGCAAGCTCTCGCCTTCCTCATCATCGCCGGCATGGTGGTCGCCTTCGTCTGGGGACGCTGGCGCTACGATGTGGTGGCCGTGGGCGCCCTGCTCATCGCCATGGCGCTGGGGGTCGTATCACCCACCGCCGCCTTCGAGGGCTTTTCCGACGACATCGTGATCATCGTGGGCAGCGCGCTGGTGGTGAGCGCCGCGGTGTCGCGCTCCGGCATCATGGAAATCGTGGTGCGGCGCTTCGCCCCCAATATCAGCACGCCAAGTGCGCAGCTGATATTGCTGGTGACTGTCGTGACCGTGCTCAGCGCCTTCGTCAAGAATATCGGCGCCCTGGCGATCATGATGCCCATCGCCTTCCAGATGGCGCGGCGCTCGGGCGTTTCGCCCTCGATGTTCCTCATGCCAATGTCGTTTGGCGCGCTGCTGGGCGGCCTGATGACCCAGATCGGCACCTCGCCCAATATCATCGTCTCCCGCGTCCGCCAGGACATGACGGGCGTGGCCTTCAACATGTTCGACTATACCCCGGTGGGGCTGGCGCTGGCCGTGGTGGGCATCGTCTATCTGGCCGTCTGCTACCGGCTGTTGCCCGAGCGCAAGCGCGAAACCGGCGGGCTCGACAGCGCCATCGACATCAAGAACTACACGACCGAAGCCCGCGCCACCGACGATTCCCCCGCCATCGGCAACACCGTCTCCGAAGTGCAGGCTTTGGCCGATGGGCGCGCCATGATCACGCGCATCCTCGGCGCCAACGGGCACTCGCGCACCCCCCCTGCCCGACGCCAAGCTGCGGGCCGGCGATATCCTGATGATCTCGGGCGAACCCGAAGCGCTCGACCGGATGGTGTCGCAGGCCGGGCTGGTCTTCTCCGAGCGCCGCGGCGCCGCCACGCGGGACGCCGCCGATTTCGGCATCATCGAAGCCGTGATCGGGGAAGCCTCGGGACTCATCGGCGCCACGGCACAGGAATTGACCCTGTTCGACCGCACCGGGCTCAACCTGCTGGCCATCAGCCGGCGCGAGCAGCGCTTTACCGAGCGGCTGGGGCAGATACGCTTCCAGAATGGCGATGTGATCCTGCTGCAGGGCCATATCAAGCGCCTGCCCGAACTGCTGCGCGAATGGGACTGCCTGCCGCTGGTCGAACGCGGATTGCGGCTGGGCAGTGTACGTAATTCCATCCTGCCGCTCATCATCCTGCTGATCGCCATGGCGGCCACGGCCATCGGCCTCGTGCCGGTGGCGCCGGCCTTCTTCGCCGCGGCCGTCGCCATGGTGCTGACCCGCAGCATACCGATCCGAGACGTCTATGGACATCTCGATGCACCCATCCTGGTGATGCTCGCCTGCCTCATTCCGGTGTCGGATTCGCTGCGCACCACCGGCGGCACTGACCTCATCGCCAATTTCCTGTCGATGACCGCCACCACCCTGCCCGGCTGGGGCGCGCTGGCGCTTATCATGGTCGCCGCCATGGCGGTGACGCCATTTCTCAACAATGCCGCCACCGTGCTGGTCATGGCCCCCATCGCCGCCACTTTCGCGACTGACCTGGGCTATGCGCCCGAGGCCTTCCTGCTGGCAGTCGCCATCGGCGCGGGCTGCGACTTCCTCACGCCCATCGGGCATCAATGCAATACGCTGGTCATGGGGCCGGGCGGCTATAAATTCGGTGATTATTGGCGATTGGGATTACCGCTTTCGATCCTGGTCGTCCTCGTCGCCGTTCCCATGCTCATGCTGGTCTGGCCGTTCTAACAATGCACACAAGTCATTCCATTCCCCTGCCCAACCGCCCGCCGCTCCTGCTTGGCCCTAAGCCGGTCATCATGGGCATTCTCAATGTCACACCGGACAGCTTTTCCGATGGCGGCCAGCATGACCGGCTGGCGAGCGCCGTGGCCCATGCCCATCAGATGCTGGCTGAAGGCGCTGACATCATCGATATCGGCGGGGAGAGCACACGCCCCGGCGCAGCGCCGGTCGGTGTGCAGGGGGAACTGGATCGCGTCATGCCCGTCATCGACGCGCTGGTTGCCGAGGGCATTACTGCGCCGATTTCCATCGACACCTACAAGCCGCTGGTGGCCGACCAGGCCATTCAGGCTGGCGCTTCCATTATCAATGACGTGCATGGTTTGCAGGGCGCGCCTGAGATGGCCGAGGTCGCGGCCTTGCATGACGTGCCTGTTATCGCGATGCATTGGGACAAGGACCGCGATCCCGGCGCCCCGTTTATGGGCGCGGTCGCGAACTATCTGGCACGCAGTATAGCGATTGCGGAGCAGGCGGGGATAAGTCGCGACCGCATCATTCTCGATCCCGGCTTTGGCTTCGCCAAGTCATTGGCAGACAACTATGAATTGCTCGACAAGCTGGACGAGCTGGCAGCGCTCGACTTGCCGCTGCTGGTCGGGACGTCGCGCAAATCGATGATCGGCAAGCTGCTCGGCAACCAACCCGAGGAGCGGCTGGCCGGCACCATCGCCACCAATGTGCTGGGCTATCGCAATGGCGGCCATATTTTCCGCGTTCATGATGTGCGCGCTGTCAGCGACGCTCTTCGCGTGGCGCAGGCAACGCTGTATGGTCCGCCCGAAACCTTGGGGTAGCAAATGGCCGACAGCTTCACGGGCGACCGCATCATCCTGAAAGACCTGGGCTTTTACGGCTACCACGGCGTCTTTGCCGAGGAAGAACGGCTCGGCCAGCGATTCTTCATCGACCTCGAAATCGGGCTCGACCTGTCCGTGCCGGCCATGACGGACCGGCTCAGCACCGGCACGTCCTATGGCGATGTCTACGACGTGGTGAAGGCCGCGTTCGAGGGCAAGCGCACCAAATTGCTGGAAGCACTGGGCCAGAATATTATCGACGCGCTGTTCGAGGCCTTCCCGACCGTCGACTGGGCGATCATCCGCATCCGCAAGCCGGAAGCGCCAATTGCGATGGTGCGCGGCGAGGCGGCAGTGGAGCTGCATCGGCAGCGGAACAGCCCATGACATCAAAGGCCTGGCTGAGCCTCGGGGCCAATCTGGGCGATCCGCCAGCGCAGCTCGCCGAGGCAATCCGGCGCATAGAGGCCCACCCGGCCATCAGCGTCACCAGGCAGTCTTCGGTGCTGACCACCAAGCCCTGGGGCAAGACCGACCAGCCGGACTTCGCCAATCAGGCGGTGGAGCTGGAGACCAGCCTGGATCCCATTGAATTGCTGGATGTCATTCTCGGCATCGAGCTGGATATGGGGCGCGTGCGCGAGGAGGTCTGGGGGCCGCGGGTGATCGATATCGACATGATCGCCTATGACCGTGTGGTGATGCAGACGCCGCGCCTGACCCTGCCGCACCCTTACGCGCATGAGCGCGATTTCGTGCTCGATCCGCTGCGGGAGATCGATGGGGATGTGGTGGAGTGGCTGCTGGAGCGCCCCCTCTGAGACCTCATGGTGAGCTTGTCGAACCACGAGGGCGGGCGAGTGGAGCTACCGTGCCACGCCCTCGTGGTTCGACAGGCTCACCATGAGGGCTACTGGGGCTGCTGGGGCGACTGCCGCCTTCAGGCGCGAAAAGCGTCGAGCACCGCCACGGCGGTATCGAACTCGATCCGGCGTCTCGCCCGCCGGTCGGCGGCTTCCTCGTCCTGGCCCCATTGGGAAATCTGGTAATCCTCGTCGACATGGGCGGCCTTCCACACCTGATCGGGTGAAAAGAGCTTGTTCCAAAGGCCGATGGCCAGAAGTCCTGAACCGGTCAGCCCGGTGATGGACACAAGCGCCGTCATCGTCAGCAGATTTTCGTTGGTCAGCGATTCCGCCAGCCGGTCGAGCGTCGCCTTGGGCTGGGACTGGTGGATGATGCCCATGGTCGGCTGGAAGCTGATGCCGAAATGGCGGGCCAGCGTGGTCAGCGCATTGTCCCAGGCCAGTTCCTGCTCGGAGACCAGCTCCTGCGGGCTTTCGGCGCGGTAAAGCAGCAGGTCGCTGCCGGCGAACTTGATGACTTCCTCGCGGAAGGCGGGGATCATCTCCTCGCCGCTTTCGATCGCCGAATTGACGAGGCGCACCATGGGCATGGTGGCCGGATCGATGAACTCGCCCTGCCCGGCCCACTCTTCGGCCATGGCGGTGGCGATGGAGGCAGCGGGCACGACGACCGGCAGCTTCTTGCCCGGCGTGCGGACCGGGCGGCCATCGAGCGTGACGACGAAGCCACCATCCACGGGGCCGGCGGCCACATCCTTGTAGAAGCGCTTGGGCAGCTCGACCTTGTTGAGATGCTGGGCGCGGCCATAGCCGTCGTTCAGGTGCTTCTGGATATCGTCAAGCTGGTCGCGCATGGTCCTGGTCCAGAAGTTGGTCGATCGCACCGGCAAGTTGGTCGTAGCGATCGATCATGGTGGTGGCGCCGGCAGCGATGAGTTCGCGCGGCTCGTGATAGCCCCAGGTGACGCCCACACTCTTGCAGCCGGCCGCCACGCCCATTTCGATATCGAATGTGGTGTCGCCGATCATGACAGTTTCGGCCGGCGTGGCGCCGGTTTCGCGCATGGCGGTTTCGAGCATGCCGGGATGAGGCTTGGAAGGATTGTGGTCGGGTGTCTGCAGGGTGACGAAGTGATCGCCTAGCCCGTGCAGCGCCAGGATGCGGTGCACGCCGGCCAATCCCTTGCCCGTGGCGATGCCCAGCAGCATATCGGGCCGGGCGCGCAGGGCATTGAGCGCATCGAGCGCGCCGGGAAAGAGGCCCTCGCGATTGGCTTCGGTGACCAGCGAGGCGCGATAATGCGCCCGATAGTCTTCGACCAACTGGCCGACCAGGACCTCGTCGTCACTATGGGCCAGCCGGGCCATGGCCTGGGGCAGCGACAGGCCGATGACGCGACGGGACTGGGCCGGGCTCGGGGCATCGAGCCCACGACCGGCAAAGGTGGTGGCCATATGCTCCGCGATCAGCGCCTGCGTGTCGATCAGCGTGCCATCCATGTCGAAGACGACGAGTTTCATGCGCCATCCTCTGGATCGCCGCTGACATCGTAG
The DNA here is from genome assembly GCF_024707105.1 of Devosia ginsengisoli. Lineage (GTDB taxonomy): Bacteria > Pseudomonadota > Alphaproteobacteria > Rhizobiales > Devosiaceae > Devosia > Devosia ginsengisoli_A. The sequence goes on from NZ_JANQAJ010000008.1 coordinate 27,567, forward strand.
CGGTCGGGGTCGAAGCCGAGGGTCTCGAAACTCGCCCGCATATGCGGCGGCAGGGGCGCCGAAATATCGAGGCGCTTGCCGCTGCGCAGCGGAATGGCGATGCGGCGGGCATGCAGGTGCAGGCCCTCGCTGAGGCCGGGCGCGCCCTGCCAGTTCTCGATGTTGAAATAGCGCGGATCACCGATGATCGGGGTGCCGAGCTGGGCCATGTGGACGCGCAACTGGTGGGTGCGGCCGGTGACCGGCTTGAGCGTGACCCAGGCAAAGCGGCGGCTGGCCGTGTCAGTGGTCGAATAATAGCTCATCGAATGCTGCGCGCCGGGCGTGCCGTTCTTCACCACCACCATCTGCTCGCCATCGGCAGTGCTCTGGCGGGCGAGGAAACAGGAAATCTCGCCCTGCTGCGGATGCGGGTTGCCGGCGACCACGGCCCAATAGATCTTGCGGGCCGAGCGTGAGCGGAACACCGTGCCGAAATGGCTGGCGGCCGCCTTGGTCTTGGCGACGACGAGGCAACCGGAGGTGTCGCGGTCGAGCCGGTGGACCAGGCGCGGCGCCTCGCCCTTCTTGTTGGGCAGGCTCTTGAGCAGGCCATCCATGTGGCGCTTGGTGCCGCTGCCGCCCTGCACGGCCAGGCCATGCGGCTTGTTGAAGACGTAGATATCATCGTCTTCGTAGATGATCAGGTCGCGCAGGAACTGGGCATCGGCCTCGTTGAGCTTGATGGGCTTGACCACATCGGGGTCGTCAATGGGCGGGATGCGCACGGTCTGGCCGGGGGCCAGGCGCGTGCTCGTGGTCACCTTGGCCTTGTCGACCTTGACCTCGCCATTGCGGATCAGCTTCTGCAACCGGCCGAAACCGAGCTGGGGGAAGTGATGGGCAAACCAGCGATCCAGACGCATCCCGTCTTCATCGTTTTCTACCTGTCGCTGTTGAACGCCACTCATGCCACGCCTCGGGTCACCAAAAGCCCGAGATAAAGCCCAATGAGGCAGAGCACAACCGACAACAGCACATACCCAATAGCCTGCAGCATCTCGCCGCGCTCGATCAGCACGATGGCATCGAGCGAGAAGGACGAGAAGGTGGTGAAGCCACCGAGAATGCCGACAGCGACGAAGAGGCGGGCCTCGTTCTGCCAGGTGGGCAGGAGGCGGGCCATGAGGCCGACAAAGAGGCCCATGGCGAGAGAGCCGATGATATTGATCAGCAGCGTGGCCAGCGGAAAGGACATCGGCCAGAACCGACCGACAAGCACGGAAAAACCGTAGCGGGACATGGCGCCCAGGGCGCCACCAGCGCCGACGAGGAGGAAGGATTGCATGAGGCTGCTATACCGCATCTGGCGAAGAGTGGCTATGTGGTGCTCTTCCCTTCTCCCCTTGCGGGAGAAGGTGCCCGAAGGGCGGATGAGGGGGCGCCGAGTTATCCATTGGCATTGAAGCATGGGATAGCGCAGGACCCCTCACCCGATTTTCCGGCTGAACGCCGCAAAAATCACCCTCTCCCACGAGGGGCGAGGGGTGGCTCCACTTGCCGGGCTGGATCGTGGATCATTCCTCCCCTCGCTTCGCTGCGCGCAGCCGTTCGAAATAGTCGATGCGCTTTTTCAGATCCCGCTCGAAGCCGCGTTCGACCGGTTCGTAGAATTTCTGGCGGCCGATCTTTTCGGGGAAATATTCCTGGCCGGAGAACGCTTCGGGCGTGTCGTGGTCGTAGACATAACCCTCACCATAGCCAGAGCCCTTCATGAGCTTGGTGGGCGCGTTGAGGATGACCATGGGTGGCATCGGTGAGCCGGTGGATTTGGCAACGCTCACGGCGCCCTTATAGGCGGTGTAGACGGCGTTCGACTTGGGCGCGAGCGCCAGATAGACCACAACCTGGGCCAGCGACAGTTCGCCCTCGGGAGAGCCGAGCATCTGGTAGGCGTCGCGCGCCGCCACGGCCATCTGCAGCGCCTGCGGATCGGCCAGGCCGATATCTTCGGAGGCCATGCGGATGAGACGGCGGGCGAGGAACAGCGGATCCTCGCCGGCATCGAGCATGCGGGCGAAATAGTAGAGCGCCGCATCGGGGTCGGAGCCGCGGATGGTCTTGTGCAGGGCCGAAATCAGATTGTAGTGGCCGTCCTGCGCCTTGTCATAGATCGGCGCGCGGCGCTGCACCACGGTGAGCAGACCAGCCGCGTCGAGAACTTCGCCCTCCTTGGCAGAGGCCAGCACTTCCTCGACCAGCCCCAGCAGTGCCCGGCCGTCGCCATCGGCGAGGGTGAGCAGGGTCTGGCGGGCCTCGGCATCGAGCGGCAGGGCGGCGCCGGTCAATTCCTCGGCGCGCTGCACCAGCTTTTCGAGATCGTCGAGGCCGAGCGATTCAAAGCGCAGGACCTGGCTGCGGGAGAGCAGAGCCGCATTGAGCTCGAAGGACGGGTTTTCGGTAGTGGCGCCGACCAGCACGACCGTGCCGTCTTCCATGACCGGCAGGAAGCCATCCTGCTGGGCGCGATTGAAGCGGTGGATTTCGTCGACGAAAAGCAGGGTACGATGGCCGGAGAGACGCTCGAAGCGGGCTTTCTCGAACACTTTCTTGAGATCGGCCACGCCGGAAAACACCGCCGAAATCTGCTCGAACGTATAGCCGATCTGGTCGGCCAGCAGCCGCGCCACCGTGGTCTTGCCGGTGCCGGGTGGGCCCCACAGGATAAGCGAGCCGAGCCGGCCGCTGGCGATCATGCGGCGGAGCGTACCGTCGGGGCCGAGCAGATGCGTCTGGCCGATGACCTCGTCGAGCGAGCGCGGGCGCAACTGGTCGGCCAGCGGACGGGCGCTATCGGTTTCGGACGAGTCGGCGGCGAAGAGATCGGACATGGTGGAGTTCTAGCGGATTGGGGGAGAGCGTGCCACGCCCTCGTGGGTTCGAGGCGCTGAAGAAGCGCACCTCACCATGAGGGCTACTTTGAACTCAGCGCTAACAGTAGCCCTCATGGTGAGGCGGGAGCGCAGCGACCCTCGAACCACGAGGGCGTGGCACCCCTAGCCGCTGACAATACTCCGCGTCACCCGCCCATCGCGCTGCAGGATGATCTGCCAGGTGCGGACGCGCTGGTTGGCGGTCTGGCTGAAGGCGCCGGCCGTGTCCATGGGGATGTCGTTGAGCGCCAGGATGACGTCATCGACGCGCAGGCCCATCCGATCGGCGGGCGAGCCGGGCTTGATGGCGGTGATGATGACGCCCTTGGCGTCGTAGGGCAGGCCCTTGGCCTCGGCAAGGGCTGCATCGAGCTGGCGGACGCTGGTGCCGGCGAAGCGGGAATTGCCGCTGATGGTCGCCAGCATGTCGTCGCTGGCTACTGGCGCGGGCTCCACTGTGAAGGCAACGGTCTCGCTGGCGCCACCGCGCAGGCGTTCCAGCTGGGTGGCCTGGCCGATGGGCTTGGTGGCCAGGCGGAAATTGAAGGCGCTGGGGTCGTCCACCGCCACGCCATCGACGCTGAGGATCACGTCACCAGCCATAAAGCCCGCGCGGGCGGCGGGGCCATCGGGCGCCACTTCGGCGATCAGCGCGCCATGCGGCGCAGTCATGCCCAGGCTCGCGGCGATGTCCGACGTCACCGCCTGCATCTTGGCGCCGAACCAGGGCCGCACGATCTCGCCACCGGTTACGCCGGCATCGGCCACCAGCCGCGCCATATTGGCCGGGATGGCGAAGCCGATGCCCACCGAACCCCCACTCTGCGAATAGATGGCGGTATTGATGCCGACCAGTTGCCCGTCGAGATCGACCAGCGCGCCGCCGGAATTGCCCGGATTGATCGCCGCATCGGTCTGGATGAAGAATTCGTAGTCGGAGCTTTCGACCCCGGTGCGGGCCAGGGCCGAGACGATGCCTGACGTGACGGTCTGGCCGACGCCGAAGGGATTGCCGATGGCCAGCACCAGGTCGCCAACCAGCAGGGCATCGGAATCGGCGAAGGTGATGGCGGGGAAAGTGGTATCGCCCGGCTGGCGGACGCGCAGCACGGCAAGGTCGGTCTGGGCATCCTCGATGACCACGTCGACGGCGAATTCGCGCCCATCGGCCAGGGCGATACGGACATCGGTCGCCCCTTCGATGACGTGCCTGTTCGTGAGGATCACCCCGCCGGCATCGACGATGACGCCCGAACCGAGCGCACGGGATTCCCGCGGGCGGCTCTGGAACTGACCTTCGCCGAAGAAGCGGGAAAAGAACGGGTCGCTGGCAAAGGGCGAGACGGCCTGCTGCTCGACGCGGGTGGCATAGACATTGACCACCGAGGGCGCCACCTCGCGCACGACAGGGGCGAAGCTGAGCTTGATCTGCGCATCGCTTTCGGGGACCTGGCGCGGCGCGGCCGGGGCGGCGAGTTCGGCCTGGGCTACGCTGGGGGCGTTCCAGGGAGAAAATGCCAGCGTGCCACCGATGGCCAGAACCATCACCGCGCCGGCTGCGAACCATAGTGTGCGCATTGTCATCGAACCAACCTCGCCCCAGCTTCGTTGGGGTCAGGCAAACGCCCGGAATCTGTCATGAAAATGGCATTGTATGCGGGTGACAAATTGCGACCAAATATTCGTTTGCGCCTGATGGTGCATGGTCCTATATGCAGCGCTCGATTCACCGGTATTCCCCAGCCCGAAAGGCCAGTCGTCAATGACCACCGAGCCGAAACACGTTTACCCGAACACCTCCGCGCTGATCGCAGCGGAAGCGCCGGATTTTCCGGCTTTCCTGTTCTCCGAACGTGAGTTCCACAGGGCCGTGAAGGTGTTCAAGAAGGGTTTTGACGGGCTACTGACCTATGCGGTCAAGTGCAACCCCTCCCCGCATGTCATCGCGCAACTGCACCAGGAAGGCCTCAAGGCTTTCGACGTGGCCTCCAATACCGAGATGGAACTGGTGCGCGACCATGCGCCCGGCGCGGTGATGCATTACAACAACCCGATCAAGAACAAGCGCGAGATCGAACGCGCCTATGAGGAATTCGGCGTCCGCAGCTTCACCATCGACCATCCCCAGCAGCTCGATCAGCTCGCCGCCGTGGTGTCGCCCAGCCGCGACGTGGAAGTCACCACCCGCTTCAAGGCCGGCAAGGCGCTCAAGTCCTATGACTTCGGCATCAAGTTCGGCGTGATGGAACAGGGCGCGGCCGAAATCGTGACGGCAGTCGAGAAGATGGGCTATACGCCCAGCCTCTGCTTCCATGTCGGCAGCCAGTGCGAAGACGCCTATGCCTATGAGCGCCATATCGCGGCTGCCGCGCGCATCGTGGAAGAGAGCGGCATCGAGTTGAAGCGCCTCAATATCGGCGGTGGCTATCCGGCCCCCTACCCGACCAGCGAAGCGCCGCCGATGGACTATTATTTCGAAACCATCTCAACGGCCGTGAACGACCATTTCGGCGAGAAGCGCAAGCCCGAGCTGATCATCGAGCCCGGCCGCGCCCTGGTGACGTCATCGACGTCGCTGCTGCTGCGGGTCAAGCATCAGCGCGGCGGCCAGTCGGTCTATGTCAATGACGGCGCCTATGGCAGCCTGATGGAAGTCAAGTTCATGCATTTCACGCCGCCGGTGCGCGTGTGGCGCGGCCCGCGCATACATGACAATGACGCCCAATTCTCCGAATTCACCATCTGGGGCCCCACCTGCGACAGCTATGACGTGCTGCCCCAGGTCTTCACCCTGCCATCAGATATCGATGAGGACGACTGGATCGAGTTCGGGCTGATGGGCGCCTATACCCAGGCCTCGCTGACCCCGTTCAACGGCTTCGACCGCCGCGACCAGTACTGGGTCGAGGAAGTCTATACCGGCAAGGACCAGCAGCCGGAATAATCCGCATGCCGGATGCTATCAGGCCACCTGCCCCGGCAGGTGGCCTTTGCTTTCCCGGTTACACGCATGTGCCGTCTTGCGTGGCCCGCAGGCTCGCCTAAGTGCTAGGTTACGAAACGTAACCTTTGAGGCATGCGATGACTGATTATGGCCATGAGCTGAAATTCGGGAGCTTCATCACGCCGGTGGCGCAGCAGGCCGATGCCGTCGTCGCACTGGCGCAGATCAGCGAGGCGGCCGATCTCGACCTGGTGACCTTCCAGGACCATCCCTACCAGTCCGATTTTCTCGATACCTGGACGCTGCTGTCATTCGTGGCCGCCAGGACCAGCAGGATCGCCCTTGCCGGCAATGTGCTGAACCTGCCGCTGCGACCGCCCTCCGTCCTGGCGCGGGCCGTGGCGAGCCTGGATCTGCTGTCGCATGGCCGCGCCGAGCTGGGCCTGGGCGCCGGCGCCTTCTGGGATGGCGTCGAGGCGATGGGTGGCGACAAGCTGACCCCCGGCGAGGCCGTGACGGCGCTCGAAGAGGGCATGGACATCATCCGGGGCATCTGGGACGCCGGCGAGCCCGGCGGCGTGCGCTTCGAAGGCAAGCACTATCATGCCCGCGGCGCGCGACGTGGCCCCCTGCCCGAGCACCGCATCAATATCTGGCTGGGCGCCCTCAAGCCCCGCATGCTGTCGCTGGTCGGTCGCAAGGCCGATGGCTGGCTGCCGTCGCTGAGCTACATCAAGTCGCCGACGATTGCCGAATCCAACGCCATCATCGATGGCGCCGCGACCGAGGCTGGCCGCGAGCCGCGCGAAATCCGCCGCATGATCAACCTGCTGGGGTCGCGGCTGGGTCCGGACGACAAGGCCGCGATGATCGACCAGATCACCGAGCTGGCGCTGGAGCATGGTTTTTCGACCTTCATCCTGCCCGGTGACTCGCCTGCTGGCATCAATATCTTCGGCAAGGAGGTCGCGCCTGCGGTTCGCGAGGCGGTGGCCAAGGCGCGCAAGGCAGCCGGCACGCCTGCGGGTGACGTGCGCAGCGCCGCAGCTTTGGCCTTGCGCAGTCCCGGCATCGATTATGAGAGCGTGCCCGACGGTCTCGCGGTGGTCGAGCCGGGCGACCATGGCTATTCCAAGGTGCGCTCGAGCTACATCTATCGCGGCGCGCCGGGGCTGGTGATCAATGCCAAATCCGTCGACGACGTCACCTCGGCTATCGCCTATGCCCGCAAGCAGGACGTGCCGCTGGCCGTGCGCAGCGGCGGCCATGGCATATCCGGGCGCTCGACCAATGATGGCGGCATCGTGCTCGACGTCTCGGCACTGAACGAGATCAAGCTGCTCGACGCGGCCAGCAAGCGCGTGCGCCTCGGCCCCGGGGCGCGCTGGGCCGACGTGGCCGAACAACTGGCGCCGCACGGGCTGGGCATGAGTTCGGGCGATTACGGCAATGTCGGCGTGGGCGGCCTCGCCACGGCCGGCGGCATCGGCTGGCTGTCGCGCAAGCATGGGCTGACCATCGACCATGTGGTGGCGGCCGAGATCGCGCTGACCGATGGCCGTCACCTGCGGACCGACAAGGACAATCATGCCGACCTGTTCTGGGCCATCCGAGGCGCGGGCGGCAATTTCGGCGTCGTCACGGCGCTGGAGCTGGAAGCCTATGACGTGGGCGACGTGGTCTTCGCGCAGATCACCTATGACCTGACCGACGCCGATACGGTGATCCCGCGCTGGGCCGATGCGGTCATCAACGCCCCCCGTGATCTCACCAGCTTCATGAGCATGGTGCCTGCGCGCAGCGGCAATCCGGCTATCGGCCAGGCCAGCATCGTGATCGCCAATCCCGATCCCGCCGTGGCGCAGCCCATGCTGCAGCCGTTTCTCGGCGTCGGACCGATCCTGGGTAGCCAGGCCTTTATCATCCCCTACCCGACTCTGGTGGATTCCCAATATTCCGGCCATGACGGCCAGGGCGGCTATACTTCGCATAGCGGCTTGCTGACCACTGTGACGCCGGCCATCGCCCAAGGGATGGGCGATATCCTGCGCAGCCGCGCCACCAATTTCATGCAGTTGCGTGCCGTTGGCGGGGCGGTCAACGACGTAGCGCCCGACACCATGGCCTATGCCCATCGGCATCAGAACTTCGCCCTGAGCGTCGGCGCCCATGGATCGGCGACCGAGCGGCTGGAGAGCCTGTGGCCGGCCTTGCAGAACGAGCTGGATGGCCTTTATATCAGCTTCGAAACCGCCACCGGACGTGAGCATCTCGAACGCGCCTTCCCCGGCCGGACGCTACAGCGTCTGCGTGGGCTGAAGGCACAATACGACCCCACCGAGTTGTTCAACGCAAACTTCAACATCCCGCCGCAGGAGCGTGCTCTGGCGGCCGAATAGCCGGAGACCGCCCGTGTCCGATATTCCGCCGCTGGCCGCACTGGGCCGGCGCATCATGGTTCTTGGCCTGACCAATTCCGGCAAGTCGACGCTGGCGGTAGCCCTGTCCGACAAGCTGGGCATTCCCGCTGTTCACCTCGACCAGTTGCAGCACCGGCCCAACACCAATTGGGAGCAGCGCCCGGAGGCCGAGTTCGTCGCCTTGCATGACGCCGCCATAGAGGCGCCGGACTGGATCATCGACGGGGCCTATTCCCGGGTCATGCCGCAGCGTCTCGCGCGGGCAACCGGTATCATCGTGGTAACGGACAGCCTCCTCACACGCTATCGGCGCTATTTTGCGAGAACCCTGTTCCAGAAAGTGCGGGCCGGAGCGCTCGAAGGCGGACAGGATAGCCTCAACTGGAAGATGCTGGGCTGGCTCTGGAAGACACGCAACTCGATCGGCAAGTACCAGCAACTGGCGATCAACTCCGGGTTGCCGCATGCCTTCGCCAGCAACAAGCGGGAGCTTGACGCGCTCTACGCCGAATGGGGGCTCACGCGCCCTTCGGCTTCAACAGGCCAAGCCGGATAAGGCTTTCAGCGGCGCTCAGCACGGCGTCTTCGGCCGAAATATAGGGCCGGCCCAGCAAAAGCGCGCCCTTGCTGCCGTCGAAATGCTTCTCGTTGCCGATATCGTTGATGATCTGGCGCGTCGGCCCGCCGAAGCGGGCCAATAGCTTGATGATCCAGTCGGGCACATGCTTGCTCGTAATTGCCCAATCGGGATAGGCCCGACGCAGGATATCGGCGACTGCGGGGAATGGCAGGTAGCTGGCGGTGGCCAGGTAGCGCTGCCCCGCGGTTTCCGGCTGCTGCAAGGCCGCGACATGCATGGCGGCGACATCGCGCACATCGACCACCGAAAAGCCGTTCGACGGCATGGCTGGGGTGGTACCTTCCAAGAGACCCGACACCATCTGCAGCGAAATGCTGGCATCGGCATCGAGCGCCGGACCCAGAATGGCGCCGGGATGAATGGTGGTGAGCAGCAGGCCCTCGGAACGCGCATAGGCCCAGGCCGCCTGCTCGGCGCGGGTCTTGCCGACGCAATAGGCCCAGGTGAATTTCATGGCGTCGAGATCGGTGAAATCGGCCTCGCTATAGGTGCGCCTGCCGCTGGTATGGCCATGGCCATAGCCCACGGTGGCGATAGACGAGGTCATTACCACCCGCCTGACGTCGGCCGCCACGGCAAAGCGCAGCACGCGCTCGGTCCCCTCGAGCGCCGGGCCGATGACCACCTGCATGTCCCGGGGTTCCTCGGCGAGAATTTGCGCCGCCACATGGGCCACGGCGTCGATCCCTTCCATGGCCTGGGCCCAGCCCTTGTCCCGCATCAGGTCGAGCCGGACGAAATCGAGCCGCGACAGCGCCGCTTCGCCAAGCTGGCTCGCCACGGCCTGCCGCACCGCTTCCGCCTTGTTTTCGGACCGCACCGTGCCGCGTACGCTGAAACCGGCCCGTAGCAGCTCGAGCACGGTCCATTTGCCGACAAAGCCATTGGCACCGGTAACCAGAACCTGACCAGTCTGCATCACGATCCCCCAAGCAAACCCCACGAATGAACGGTAGCTGCCCGGCAAGCGAAAGCCAACGGATCAGATCAGCGCGTAGAGCTTGTCCCACTCGCCAATGAGACGCTTGGCGGCATAACCGCCGCCATAATAGATGCCCTCGGTCCACAGCACCTTGCCGGCGGCAACAGCGGGAATGCGTCCCCAGAGCTCATGGGCCTCGATGGCCTCGCGCCGGGAATTGCCATCGCTGAGGTCGAACATGATGGCATCGACATCGGCCAGGATCGTGCCGGCATTCTCCATGCTGACCAGCCCGTATTCCCCCAGCGGCGTCTCATCGATGCTCCTGCCGCCTAGATCGGCGAGCACCTGCCCGGCCAGCGTGACATTCTTGGTCCCAGTTCCCATGAGGAACTGCAACTGACCATCTTCCGGCTCGTACCAGACCGCGGCCACCAAGCGGTTCCCGATGGCATCGGTATGGCGGGTGCGAACCGCCTGCAGCGCTTGATCATAGTCGGCAAGGAACGCCGCAGCCCGTGGCTCGCGGCCCAGCCAGCCGGCCATTCGCTCCAGATTGGCCTTCCAGTCCATTTCGTAGTCCACCGGCAGGACGGGCGCGATATCCTTGAGCTTGTCGATCGGCCAGTATTCGGTGCCTGGCAGGTCCGTACAAATGATGAGGTCGGGATTCTGGGCCAGCACGGCCTCGCGCGTGGGCGGCACCCCGATATAGACAATGCCCTCCGGCGCCGGCACCCAGGGCTGGATATCCTCGCTGAGGCTGTGGGCGATAACCGGCAGCCCAAGGGCAAGCGCCGGCTCCAGATCGAGACGGTGATCGATCGCCACGACACGCTGTGGGTCCGTGGGGATATCGTAGGTCCCAAGCGAGGTGGTGATGGTCCGGGAGGTGCTCTGCGCCATGGCCGGCCCGCCAAGCGCGCCGGCACCAAGGACAAGGGCGGAAAAGGTTGAACTGCCGGCGGGTCAGGTTGGTCATGGGAGCACCTCATTGAGCGCTCCGTTGCTCGCAAACCTGAGCCGCCAAGTCAATAAATATGATAACAATAATCATATTTACTGCGCGGGGGGTAGCAACCTGCCCCGCAAACGAAAAGGGCGGCTACGAATGTCGCAACCGCCCTTTGAATGTCGATGAAGCCTGCGCCTACGCGGCTTCGAACTCTTCGTCGTCGCGCGCCTGTACCGGGCCGCTGTCGAGGCCCTTGGCGTTAACGTCGCGGTCAACGAATTCGATCACGGCCATCGGGGCATTGTCGCCATAGCGGAAGCCAGCCTTGAGGATGCGGATATAGCCGCCCTGGCGTTCCTTGTAGCGCGGGCCAAGCACGGCAAAGAGCTTGGCAACCTGGCCTTCGTCGCGGATCTGGGCGATGGCCTGGCGGCGGGCATGCAGGTCGCCGCGCTTGCCGAGCGTGATCAGCTTCTCGACGATCGGACGCAGGTCCTTCGCCTTGGGCAGGGTGGTGACGATCTGCTCGTGCTTGATCAGCGCGGCGGACATGTTGGCGAACATAGCCTTGCGGTGGCTGGCGGTTCGGCTGAGCTTGCGGCCGGAATTACCGTGGCGCATGGTTATCTCCTAAAGTGCTTGGCAGCGCGATCAGTAGTGATCTTCGTAGCGCTTGGCGAGGTCATCGATATTCTCGGGTGGCCAGTTGGCAACGTCCATTCCGAGATGAAGCCCCATCTGTGCCAGGACTTCCTTGATTTCGTTGAGCGACTTGCGGCCGAAGTTCGGGGTCCGCAGCATCTCGGCTTCCGTCTTCTGGATGAGGTCGCCGATATAGACGATGTTGTCGTTCTTGAGGCAGTTGGCCGAGCGGACCGAAAGTTCGAGCTCGTCGACCTTCTTGAGCAGGGCCGGATTGAAGGCCAGCTCGGGAACGGCATCCTGTGCCTTTTCCTTGCTGGGCTCTTCGAAATTCACGAAGACCGACAGCTGGTCCTGGAGGATACGGGCGGCATAGGCCACGGCATCTTCCGGCGTCACCGCACCATTGGTCTCGACCTGCAGGGTCAGCTTGTCCTTGTCGAGGCTTTCACCCGCACGGGTGGCATCGACCTTGTAGCTGACGCGACGCACCGGGGAGAACAGCGAGTCGACCGGGATATAGCCGATCGGCGCGTCTTCGGGACGGTTCTTGTCAGCCGCGACATAGCCCTTGCCGGTGTCGACGGTGAATTCGATGTTGATCTCGGCGCCGTCGTCGAGATGGCAGATGACCAGCTCGGGATTCAGCACTTCGATATCGCCGGTGACCTTGATGTCGCCGGCGGTGACGGCGCCCGGGCCCTGGCGGGAGAGAGCGAGGCGCTTGGGGCCTTCGCCACCCATCTTCAACGCGATTTCCTTCACGTTGAGAACCAGGTCGGTAATGTCTTCCCGCACGCCCGGAAGCGAGGAGAATTCATGCAGGATGCCGTCAATCTGGATTGCGGTAACTGCCGCGCCCTGGAGCGACGACAGCAGCACGCGACGCAGGGCATTCCCGAGGGTAAGCCCGTAACCGCGCTCAAGCGGCTCGGCAACTACCGAGGCCACGCGCGCGTTGTCGCTGCCCGAAACAATCTCCAGCTTGGTCGGCTTGATCAGTTCTTGCCAGTTCCTCTGGATCGTCACGGTTATGTCCTTTCAAAATCGCGGCCCCAGCCCCGGAGCCGCACCGCCGCAAACGCAATAAGACTCCCGGCCCATTCAATCGGCCGGGAGCTCTTCAATCGGTCTATTTAGACGCGGCGCCGCTTGCGCGGGCGGCAGCCATTGTGCGGGATCGAGGTCACGTCACGGATCGAGGTGACGTTGAAACCAGCGGCCTGCAGCGCACGAAGCGCCGATTCACGGCCCGAACCGGGACCACGAACCTCGACTTCGAGGGTCTTCATGCCGTGTTCCTGCGCCTTCTTGGCAGCATCTTCAGCGGCAACCTGGGCAGCATAGGGGGTCGACTTGCGCGAGCCCTTGAAGCCCATCACGCCCGAAGAGGACCACGAAATCGTGTTGCCCTGCATGTCGGCGATGGTGATCATGGTGTTGTTGAACGAGGCATTCACGTGGGCAACACCCGACGTGATATTCTTGCGCTCCTTGCGACGGACGCGCGCGACTTCAGCTTTAGCCATTTAATTCCTCTAGACGATATCAGCGCTGCCGTTAGCCAAGTGCCCCGGCAGCTACATCGAAGAACCCGGTATGGGTTCTTACTTCTTCTTGCCGGCGATCGGCTTGGCCGGACCCTTGCGGGTACGGGCATTGGTGTGGGTGCGCTGGCCGCGCACCGGCAGGCCACGACGATGACGCAGGCCACGATAGTTGCCCAGGTCCATCAGCCGCTTGATGTTCATCGCCACGTTGCGGCGAAGGTCACCTTCCACGACATAGTCACGGTCGATAGCTTCACGGATCTGGATGACTTCGGCGTCAGTGAGCTCGTTCACACGGCGCTCAGCCGGAATGCCAACCTTGGTGCAGATATCCTCGGCGAACTTGTCGCCGATCCCGTGGATATACTGCAGCGCGATGACAACGCGCTTATTCGTCGGGATATTGACGCCAGCAATACGAGCCACGTCTGCTCTCCTTCATTCAGCGCGAACCATCACGGCTGGCGCCCTTATAACAACAAGGGACCGGACTTCGACCCCCAACCATGTGGAGAACCGAATCCAGCCCAATAATCCATGAGACTGACGCGGTTCTTTAAGGGCTCGATTCCGCAGAGTCAACTGCCAAACCCAGCCCCGTAATTCAGTGAGCGATCGCCGCACTGATGGCAGCCGTCACCTGTTCGACCGGCTCCATGCCGTTGACGGTCTTCAGCAGACCCTCTTCGGCATAATAGGCGACCAGCGGAGCGGTCTGCTCCTGGTAGACGCCGAGGCGCTTGCGCAGCACTTCCTCATTGTCGTCGGCACGGGCCCCGCCCGATTCCTTGGCGCGCTGGATCACCCGGCGCACCAGCTCATCGGCATCGGCCTTGATCTCGATGACCGCATCGAGCTTGACGCCCTTGTCGATCAGCATCTGGTCGAGCGCTTCGGCCTGCGCGATGGTGCGCGGGAAGCCGTCGAGGATGAAGCCCGGCTTGCAATCCTCGGCATCGAGACGTTCAGAGACGATGCCATTGACGATAGCGTCGGAGACGAGGTCACCGCGATCCACGATGGCCTTGGCTTCGAGCCCCAGCGGGGTCTTGGCAGCGATGGCCGAGCGGAGGATGTCGCCGGTCGAGAGCTGGGGGATGCCGTAGGTATCGACAAGAACCTTGGCCTGCGTCCCCTTCCCCGCTCCCGGCGGTCCGAGCAGTATCAACCTCATCGACGCTTGCCTCCTCCAAGACGGGACTTCTTGACCAGCCCCTCATATTGCTGGGCGATCAGATGGCTCTGCACCTGGCTGATCGTATCCAGGGTCACCGTCACCATGATCAGCAGCGAGGTGCCGCCGATGAACTGGCTGATGGCCAGTTGGCTGAACAGGACTTCCGGGATCAGCGCCACGACGGTCAGATAGATCGCCCCGATGACCGTGATACGCGTCAGCACATAGTCGATATGGGCAGCGGTGCGTTCGCCCGGGCGGATACCCGGAATGAAGCCGCCGGAGCGCTTGAGGTTGTCGGCCGTCTCGGTCGGATTGAACACGATGGCGGTGTAGAAGAAGGTGAAGAAGATGATGAAGAAGGCAAAGAGCGCAAGATAGAGCGGCTGTCCGCGGCCCAGCATCGCCGTCACCACCTGCAGCCATTGCGGGGCATTACCCTGCGCCGCGAAGGACGCAATGGTGGCCGGCAGTAGCAGCAACGACGAACCGAAAATAACCGGGATAACACCCGACGTGTTGAGCTTGAGCGGCAGATGTGAGCTGTCGCCCTGGAACATCTTGTTGCCGACCTGGCGCTTCGGATACTGGATCAAGAGGCGCCGCTGAGCGCGTTCGAAGAACACGATGACGCCAATGACCACCAAAGCCAGCACCAGCATGCCGGCGGCGGCAAGGCCCGGAATGGCGCCGGTGCGGCTCAGTTCCAGGGTCTGCGCGATGGTCGTGGGCAGGTTGGCCACGATACCGGCGAAGATGATCAGCGAAATGCCGTTGCCGACGCCGCGCGCGGTGATCTGCTCACCCAGCCACATCAGGAACATGGTGCCGCCGACCAGGGTGATGACGGTCGAGATGCGGAAGAACCAGCCCGGATTGAGCACGACGCCCTGGCTCGCCTCGAGGCCGACGGCAATGCCATAGGCCTGCACGGCGCAGAATACCACGGTGAGGTAGCGGGTATACTGGTTCATCTTGCGACGGCCAGCTTCGCCACCTTCCTTCTTCAGGGCCTCCAGTCGCGGCGAAGCGGTGGAGATCACCTGGATCACGATCGAGGCGGTGATGTAGGGAATGAGGTTGAGGGCAAAGATCGCCATGCGCTCGACGGCACCGCCGGCGAACATGTTGAACATGCCGATAATGCCCTGCTGGCTCTGTTCGAACGTCGCGCGGAAGGCATCGGGATCGATGCCCGGCACCGGAATGAACGTCCCCAGACGATAGACGAGCAGCGCGCCCAGTGTGAACCAGATGCGCTGCTGCAGAGCCTTCGCCTTGGAAAAGGTCGAAAAATTGAGATTACGTGCCAGCTGTTCGGCTGCGGACGCCATATATCGCTCCTATGGCTTCAAGGCCAGGTGCGCTCGGAGCGCTTCGGGAGCATATGGATCTACGTCCCTAACGCAACAAACCAAAAGAGCGCACCCGAACCATGTCGGGTGCGCCATGCCAGTGATCAACCGGCGTATGGGGTCTTTTTCCACGGCGCCTTGGCCGGGATCACCTCAACCTTGCCACCGGCCGCCTCAATGGCAGCGGTCGCACCGGCAGTCGCATAATTGACCTTGAAGGTGGCCTTCTTGGCGGTGAAGCCGGCCGAGCCGATCAGACGGACACCGTCCTTGGCGCGGCGGATCACGCGGGCAGCGATCAGCGCTTCAGCGTCGATCACGGCCTTGGCGTCGAGCTTGCCGGAGTCGATATAGGCCTGGATGCGGTCGATGCGGACTTCGTTCCAATCCTTGGGATTCAGCGGATTGAAGCCGCGCTTCGGCATACGCATGTGAAGGGGCATCTGGCCGCCTTCGAAGCCGTTGATCGCCACGCCGGAACGGGCAGTTCTGCCCCTTGCCGCCGCGACCACCGGTCTTGCCCTTGCCCGAGCCGATACCACGGCCGATGCGGACACGGACCTTGTTGGCGCCGGGATTGTCACGAAGTTCGTTCAAACGGGTCATGTGATCGTGCTCCCTCTTACTCGCCGACGACGCGGACGAGGTGCGGAAGCTTGTTGATCATGCCGCGAACTTCGGGCGTATCGATCAGCTCGCGCTGCTTGTTCATCTTGTTGAGCCCGAGACCGATCAGGGTCGCGCGCTGCACCTTGTCGCGGCGGATCGGCGAACCGATCTGCTGCACGGTGATCATCTTCTTCTCAGCCATGATTTATCTCCTGACCGACAATCAAGCTTCGACGGCAGTTTCGCCGCGGCGAGCCTGCAGTTCGGAAACCTTGAGGCCGCGGCGGGCTGCAACCGAGCGGGGGCTGTCGACGCGCTTCAGCGCATCGAAGGTGGCCCGCACCATGTTGTAGGGGTTCGCGGTGCCCTGCGACTTGGCGACGATGTCGTTGATACCAAGGGTCTCGAACACGGCGCGCATCGGACCACCGGCAATGATACCGGTACCCGGAACGGCGGCGCGCAGGATCACCTTGCCGGCGCCGTGGCGGCCAGCAACGTCATGGTGAAGCGTACGGGCATCGCGCAGCGGCACGCGGATCATCTGGCGCTTGGCCTGTTCGGTAGCCTTGCGGATCGCCTCGGGAACTTCACGGGCCTTGCCGTGACCGAACCCAACGCGGCCCTTCTGGTCGCCGACGACAACCAGAGCGGCGAAGCCGAAGCGACGGCCACCCTTGACCACCTTGGCCACGCGGTTGATGTGGACCAGGCGATCGACGAATTCGCTTTCGCGCTCTTGAACGTCTCTGCTCATAATTCTCTTTCCTCGCCGTGTTCTAGAACTGCAGACCGCCCTCACGGGCAGCGTCTGCAAGGGCCTTCACACGGCCATGATAGATGTACGCGCCGCGGTCAAACACGACTTCGGCGATGCCGGCCTTGGTGCCGCGCTCCGCGATCAGCTTGCCGATCGTGGCAGCGGCCTCGGCGGTAGCGCCGTTCTTGACCTTGGCCTTGATGTCCTTGTCGAGCGTCGAAGCGGCAGCCAGCGTACGGCCGGTCGCGTCGTCGATGATCTGGGCGTAGATATTCTTGTCCGAGCGGAAAACGCTGAGACGGGGACGACCGAAGGCACGAGCCTTGAGCGCCTTGCGGACACGAGCCTTGCGGCGCTCCGCACCCTTTGCACTGATAGCCATTGCAGGCGCTCCTTACTTCTTCTTGCCTTCTTTGCGGAACACGAACTCGTTCGCATACCGCACGCCCTTGCCCTTGTAGGGCTCCGGCTTGCGCCAGGCGCGAATATTCGCCGCAACCTGGCCGACCTGCTGCTTGTCGATACCGGTGACGACGATTTCCGTCGGCGTCGGGACAGCCAGCGTAATACCCTTGGGGGCTTCGTAGATCACTTCGTGACTGAAACCAAGCGAGAGCTTGATATCCTTGCCCTGCATGGCAGCGCGGTAACCAACGCCCTGGATCGCCAGCTTCTTCTCGAAGCCGGCCGAAACACCGGTGACGATGTTCTGCAGCAGCGCACGGGTGGTACCCCATGCAGCGCGCGCAAACCGGGAATCATTGGTGGGCGAAACCACCAGGCCATCGGCCGTCTGCTCGACATTGACGGATTCCATCAGGTCGATGCTCAGTTCGCCCTTCGGGCCCTTGGCAGAGACGGTACGACCATTGATCGTGACCGTGACCCCGCTTACCGGTGCGACCGGTTGCTTGCCAGTACGTGACATTCTAGTTCAATCCTTGAGTAATCGTCTTACCCCGGATCCCAAGGCCATCAGGCCTTAGAATACGCGGCAGAGTACCTCGCCACCAACATTGGCAGCCTTGGCTTCGTGGTCGGCCATCACACCCTTGGGGGTGGAGAGGATCGACACGCCGAGACCGTTGGCCACCTGCGGAATATTCTTCACCGAGGCGTAGACGCGACGGCCGGGACGCGAAACGCGCTCGATCGTGCGGATGACGCCTTCATTGTCCGAGTACTTGAGTTCGATTTCGTACTCGGCGGCACCGTTCTCGAACTTGGTCTCCGAATAGCCGCGGATGAAACCCTCGGACTGGAGCACATCCAGCACGCGGCCACGCAGGGTCGATGCCGGAGTCGAAACGGAATTCTTGCGACGCTGCTGGGCGTTGCGGATGCGGGTCAGCATGTCGCCGATGGGATCGGAAAAGCTCATCTGATGGTTCTCCTTACCAGCTCGACTTCACGAGACCCGGGATCTGGCCCAGGTTGCCCAGCTGACGCAGAGCGATACGGCTCAGCTTCAGCTTGCGATAGAAGCCACGGGGACGACCCGAGACTTCGCAGCGGTTGCGGACGCGGACCTTGGCCGAATTGCGCGGCAGCTCGGCCAGCTTGAGCTGGGCTGCGAAACGCTCGTCCATCGGAATGGACGCGTCCTTGGTCTTTGCCTTGAGAGCGGCACGCTTGGCAGCAAACTGCTTGGCGAGCGCAGCGCGCTTGTTGTTCTTAACGATGGAGCTGGTCTTTGCCATATCCTGATCCTTTTTCCCTTCCCTGTCCGCTTACTGGCGGAAGGGGAAGTTGAACGCCTTGAGCAGCGCGCGAGCTTCGTCATCGGACTTCGCGGTCGTGGCGATCACGATGTCCATGCCCCAGACCTGATCAACCTGGTCGTAGTTGATTTCCGGGAAAATGATATGTTCCTTGATGCCCATGGCATAGTTGCCACGACCGTCGAAGGAGTTCGGGTTCAGCCCGCGGAAGTCACGAACGCGCGGCAGCGCGATGTTCACCAGGCGGTCGAGAAACTCGTACATGCGGGTCTTGCGCAGCGTCACCTTCACACCGAGCGGCATGTCTTCGCGGACCTTGAAGCCGGCGATGGACTTGCGCGCATGGGTGATGACCGGCTTCTGGCCGGCGATCTTCTCGAGATCGGCCGCAGCGGTCTTGACCTTCTTGGTGTCGTTGACGGCTTCGCCAACGCCCATGTTCAGCACGATCTTGTCGAGCTTGGGCATTTCCATGACGTTCTTGTAGGAGAACTGCTCCTGCAGAACCTTGCGGATGTTCTCTTCGTACTCGGTACGAAGACGCGGAACGTAAGCTGTCTCAGCCATCGATCGTATCTCCGGTCGACTTGGCGACGCGCGTCTTCACGCCGTCCTTGATCTGGAAACCGACGCGGCTGGGCTTGCCATCCTTGTCGGCGATCGCGAGGTTCGACAGGTGAATCGGCGCTTCCTTGGTGAAGATGCCGGCATCGGTCGACGCGGTCTGCTTGGTGTGGCGGCGCACCAGGTTGATGCCCTGGACGGTCGCGCGGGTCTCGGTCGGGAAAACCTGGAGGACCTGGCCAGTCTTGCCCTTGTCCTTGCCAGCCAGGACGATGACCTTATCGCCCTTCTTGATCTTGGCAGCCATTACAGCACCTCGGGTGCGAGCGAAATGATCTTCATGTGGTTCTTGGCGCGGAGCTCGCGCGGAACCGGCCCGAAGATACGAGTGCCGATCGGCTCTTTCTGATTGTTGATCAGAACCGCGGCGTTCTTGTCGAAACGGATGACGGTGCCATCGGGGCGGCGAATGTCGTAGGCGGTGCGAACCACCACGGCCTTCATAACCTGGCCCTTCTTAACGCGGCCACGCGGAATAGCGTCCTTGACCGAAACGACGATGATGTCGCCGATCGAGGCGTATTTACGATGCGAACCGCCCAGCACCTTGATGCACATGACGCGACGCGCGCCGGAATTATCCGCGACGTCGAGATTGGATTGCATCTGGATCATGACTGGATGCCTTCTTGTTGAACCGGCTTGACCGTCATCCGGTTCGCCGACCTAAATCTAAATTCTCTTACGCGGACGGAGCCGAAGCATCCTGAACGAGCGTCCAGCGCTTGTTCTTGGAAATCGGCGCGCACTCTTCGATCCAGACCACCTGGCCCACCTTGGCCACATTGGCCTCGTCATGAGCATGGTACTTCTTGGACCGGCGCACGGTCTTCTTCATCACCGGATGCGTGAAGCGGCGCTCGACGCGCACCACGACCGTCTTATCATTGGCGTCGGAGACCACAGTCCCCTGCAAAACGCGCTTTGGCATGGTCGCGGCTCCTTACTTCGCTGCGTTCTTTTCGCCGAGGATCGTCTTGATCCGCGCGATGTCGCGGCGGACCTTCTTGACCTGGGCGGGCTTTTCCAGCTGCTGGGTAGCGCGCTGGAAACGCAGGTTGAACTGTTCTTTCTTGAGGTCGACGAGCTGATCCTTCAGTTCGTCTGCGGTCTTGGCCCGCACATCACTGGCTTTCATGCTCGTTGTTCCTTAGTCGGCAATGCGGGTGACAACCCGCGTCATGATCGGAAGCTTCATCGCGCCGAGGCGCAGGGCTTCCTTGGCAACGTCCTCGGGGACGCCGTCGATTTCGAATACGATACGGCCGGGCTTCACGCGGGCCGCCCAGTATTCCACCGAGCCCTTGCCCTTACCCATACGCACTTCGGTCGGCTTCTTGGAAACCGGCACGTCCGGGAAAATGCGGATCCACACACGGCCCTGGCGCTTCATCTCGCGGGTGATCGCGCGGCGGGCCGCTTCGATCTGGCGAGCAGTGACACGCTCGGGTTCGGTCGCCTTGAGGGCATACTGGCCGAAAGCCAGCTCGGTACCGCCCTTGGCAACGCCATGGATACGGCCCTTGTGAGCCTTGCGGAACTTGGTCTTCTTAGGTTGCAGCATAATCGATCTAACCTTCTTATGCGCGTTCGCGGTCACGGTCGCCGCGTTCACGGCGCGGTTCGCGTTCAGCGCGCTGGCCGCCCTGGTCGGCGCCTTCGGTGGCGCGACGCTCATGGGCAGTGGGATCATGCTCGAGGACTTCGCCCTTGAAGACCCAGACCTTGATACCGATGATGCCATAGGTGGTCTTGGCTTCGGCCGTGCCGTAGTCGATATCCGCACGCAGCGTGTGCAGCGGAACGCGACCTTCGCGGTACCATTCGGTACGGGCGATATCGGCACCACCGAGACGGCCACCAACGTTCACGCGGATGCCGCCGGCGCCCATGCGGATCGCCGTTTGCACGGCGCGCTTCATGGCGCGACGGAAAGCCACGCGGCGTTCGAGCTGCTGGGCGATGCCCTGGGCAACCAGCGTCGCATCGGTTTCGGGCTTCCGCACTTCAACGATGTTGATGTGCACTTCGCTGTCGGTGAACTTCTTCACCTTGGCGCGGATCTTGTCGATGTCAGCGCCCTTCTTGCCGATCACGATGCCCGGACGAGCGGTGTGGATCGACACGCGGCACTTGCGGTGCGGGCGCTCGATGACGATCTTGGAGACCGCGGCGGCCTTGAGGTCCTTCTCGAGAAGGGTCTCGCGGATCTTCAGGTCTTCCTGCAGCAGCGTTCCGTATTCGCCCTTGTTGGCGAACCAGCGGCTGTCCCAGGTGCGGTTGATGCCGAGGCGGAAGCCGATTGGATTGATCTTCTGGCCCATTATGCGGCCTCCTCAACTTGCCGGACGATGATCGTCAGATGCGAGAACGGCTTTTCGATGCGCGACGACCGGCCACGGCCACGAGCGGTGAAACGCTTCATGACGAGCGAATTACCAACAAAGGCTTCCGCAACGACGAGCGCGTCGGTGTCGAGGCCATGGTTGTTCTCGGCATTGGCGATGGCGCTCTCGAGCACCTTCTTCACCTGGCCGGAGATGCGCTTGTGGCTGAATTCGAGTTCGGCCAGGGCCTTCTCGACCTTCTTGCCACGGATCAACTGCGCGACGAGGTTGAGCTTCTGAGGGCTGATGCGCAGCATGCGCAGGACAGCCTTGGCCTCGTTGTCTTTGAGCGCGCGCTCGGTCTTTGGCTTGCTCATCTTACTTCCTCTTGGCCTTCTTGTCGGCCGCGTGACCGTAATAGGTACGGGTCGGGGCGAACTCGCCGAACTTGTGGCCGATCATGTCTTCGGTGACGGTCACCGGAACATGCTTCTGGCCGTTGTGCACACCGAACGTGATGCCGACAAACTGCGGCAGGATCGTCGAACGGCGCGTCCAGATCTTGATCACGTCGTTGCGGCCGGACGCTCAGGGCCTTCTCGGCCTTCTTGAGCATGTAGCCGTCGACAAACGGCCCCTTCCAGACTGAACGGGTCATGACTTACCTGCCCTTCTTCACGTGACGGCTGCGAACGATAAACTGGTCCGTTGCCTTGTTGCTGAACGCGTACGCTTGCCCTTGGTCGGCTTGCCCCACGGAGTAACCGGGTGACGGCCACCAGAGGTACGGCCTTCACCACCACCATGCGGGTGGTCGATCGGGTTCATGGTCACGCCGCGGTTGACCGGCTTCTTGCCGAGCCAACGGTTGCGACCGGCCTTGCCGAGCGAGGTGTTGGCGTGGTCCTGGTTGGACACGGCACCAACGGTGGCCAGGCACGAACCATGGACACGGCGCTGTTCGCCCGAGTTGAGGCGCGAAGGATCGCCCAGCCCTGGTCACGGCCGACATACTGGGCATAGGCACCGGCAGAACGGGCGACCTGGCCACCCTTGCGGGGCTTCAGTTCGACGTTGTGCACGATGGTACCGACCGGCATGCGCTCCAGCGGCATGGCATTGCCCGGCTTCACGTCGACGGTGTTCATCGAGGAGATGACCTTGTCGCCGGCGGCCAGACGCTGGGGAGCAACGATGTAGGCCAGTTCGCCGTCTTCGTATTTGACGAGAGCGATCCATGCGGTGCGGTTCGGATCGTATTCGAGACGTTCAATCGTCCCGACTGCGTCGAACTTCACGCGCTTGAAGTCGATCATGCGATAAGAGCGCTTGTGACCACCACCACGGTGGTAGGCGGTGATGCGACCGGTGTTGTTACGGCCGCCGCTCTTGTTCAGGCCTTCGGTCAACGACTTGACCGGGGAGCCCTTCCAGAGTTCCGAACGGTCGGTCGTGATAAGGGTACGACGGCCTTCGGAGGTGGGATTATAAGTCTTTAGAGCCATTTTGCTGTCTCTTGTCCCTTAGAGGCCGGTCGAAATATCGATCGACTGGCCGTCGACGAGGGTCACGATGGCCTTCTTAACGTCATTGCGGACGTACCAACCTTGCCACGGAAGCGCTTCACCTTGCCCTTGCGGACGAGGGTGTTCACTGCCTTGACCTTGACCGAGAAGAGCTGCTCGACGGCGGCCTTGATCTCGGTCTTGCTGGCATCAATCGCCACGTCGAAAACGACCTGGTTGTATTCCGAAGCCATCGTCGACTTTTCGGTCACGACGGGGTTACGGACGATATCGTAAGCGGCAAGCTTGTTCATGCGAACCTCGCTTCGAGCGCTTCGAGCGCTGCCTTGGTCAGGACGAGCTTGTCGCGCTTCAGGATCGAAACAACGTTGATCCCCTGGATCGGCAGCACGTCGATGTTCGGGATGTTGCGGGCGGCCAGAGCAAAGTTCTGGTCGACGTTTGCGCCATCGATGATCAGCGCGCTTGCCCATTCCAGCTTACCGAAGGTGGTACGCAGGGCAGCCGTCTTGGCTTCAGCTTCTGAGCAACGCTGTCGAGAACGATCAGCGAGCCAGCCTTGGCCTTGGACGAGAGAGCGTGCTTGAGAGCGAGAACGCGGACCTTCTTGGGAAGATCGATCGCGTGGCTACGCGGGGTCGGACCGAATGCACGGCCACCACCACGGAACTGGGGAGCCTTGCGATCGCCGTGACGAGCGCCGCCCGGCCCTTCTGCTTCTTGAACTTCTTGCCCGTGCGCACGCCTTCGGAACGGTTCTTCACGTCGTGCGTGCCGGCCATTGCCTTGAGCTGCTGGTAGCGAACCATACGGTGCAGGATGTCGGCGCGGACTTCGAGACCAAAGACATCGTCCTTGAGATCGACCGTACCGGCGGACTTACCGTCGAGAGTGGTTACCTTGAGTTCCATTTACTTCGCTTCTCCCGCAGCAGCGGCCTCGAACGAACCCGGCAGGGCAACGTTCGCGGGAGCCGGCTTCTTGACGGCGTCCTTGACCATGATCCAAGCGCCCTTGGCGCCCGGAACCGAACCCTGGATCAGCAGCAGACCACGTTCCACGTCGGTCTTGACGACCTTGACGTTCTGCGTGGTGATGCGACGATCGCCCATGTGGCCCGGCATCTTCTTGTTCTTGAAGGTCTTACCCGGGTCCTGACGGCCACCGGTCGAACCGATCGAGCGGTGCGAAACCGACACACCGTGGGAAGCACGCAGACCACCGAAGTTCCAGCGCTTCATACCACCGGCAAAACCCTTACCGATCGACGTACCAGTGACGTCGACAAGCTGGCCCTCGGCGAAGTGATCCGCCTTGAGGGTGGCGCCAACCTCGATGAGGTTTTCAGCATCAACGCGGAATTCCGCGACGTGACGCTTCGGCTCGACCTTGGCAACGGCGTAGTGGCCGCGCTCAGCTTTTCGAGACATTCTTGGCCTTGGCCTGGCCTGCGCCGAGCTGCAGAGCAACGTAGCCGTCCTTCTCGACGGTGCGCTGTGCTACCACCTGGCAGTTCTGCAGGGCCAGCACCGTGACCGGAACGTGCGAGCCGTCCTCGGCGAAGATGCGGGTCATCCCCAGCTTCTGTGCGATCAATCCAGAACGCATCGGTTATACCTTCTTGTTGGCGCTCTGCCGGGTCATGGCTTCAGAGGACCCTTTTTGCGGCAGGCGCGGAAACTTATTGTCGTATTCTTAGAGCTTGATTTCGACGTCGACGCCGGCGGCGAGATCGAGCTTCATCAGTGCATCGACCGTCTGAGGGGTCGGGTCCACAATGTCAAGCAGACGCTTGTGGGTCCGGATCTCAAACTGCTCACGCGCCTTCTTGTCGATGTGCGGCGAGCGGTTGACGGTGAACTTGTCGATGCGGGTCGGCAGCGGAATCGGACCGCGAACCTGGGCACCCGTACGCTTTGCGGTGTTGACGATCTCGCGGGTCGAAGTGTCGAGCACGCGATGGTCAAACGCCTTGAGGCGGATGCGGATATTCTGACCGTTCATCTTCTCAAATCCTGACGGAAAAAGATCGCGGCGCGCTTAATCGCGCGCCGCGAATGTCTCAAAAGGCTTACTTCAGGATCGTGGCGACGACGCCCGAACCAACGGTACGGCCACCTTCACGGATAGCGAAGCGGAGCTTCTCTTCCATGGCGATCGGAACGATCAGCTGAACGTTGATGTTCAGGTTGTCGCCCGGCATCACCATTTCGGTGCCTTCGGGAAGGGTCACGATACCGGTCACGTCCGTGGTACGGAAGTAGAACTGGGGACGGTAGTTGCCGAAGAACGGAGTGTGACGGCCGCCTTCTTCCTTGGTGAGGATGTAGACCTCAGCCGTGAAGTCGGTGTGCGGGGTCACGGAACCGGGCTTGCAGAGAACCTGGCCGCGCTCAACCTGAGTGCGGTCGATACCACGGATCAGAGCGCCGATGTTGTCGCCAGCTTCACCCGAATCGAGCAGCTTGCGGAACATTTCGACACCGGTAACGGTGGTCTTCTGGGTTGCCTTGATGCCGACGATTTCGACTTCTTCGCCAACCTTGACGATGCCGCGTTCGACGCGACCGGTAACCACGGTACCACGACCCGAGATCGAGAACACGTCTTCGATCGGGAGGAGGAACGGCTGGTCAACCGGACGTTCCGGCTGCGGGATGTATTCGTCAACAGCAGCCATCAGCTCGAGAACGGCGTCGTGGCCGAGCTTCTGGTCCGAGTTTTCGAGAGCGGCGAGAGCCGAGCCCTTGATGATCGGAATGTCGTCGCCCGGGAATTCGTAGGACGAGAGCAGTTCGCGAACTTCGAGTTCGACGAGCTCGAGCAGTTCCGGATCGTCGACCATGTCGCACTTGTTCAGGAACACGACGAGAGCCGGCACACCGACCTGACGAGCGAGCAGGATGTGCTCACGGGTCTGGGGCATCGGGCCGTCAGCAGCCGACACGACGAGGATCGCGCCGTCCATCTGGGCAGCACCGGTGATCATGTTCTTCACATAGTCAGCGTGGCCGGGGCAGTCGACGTGAGCGTAGTGACGCTTTGCAGTCTCGTACTCGACGTGAGCGGTGTTGATGGTGATGCCGCGGGCCTTCTCTTCAGGGGCCGCGTCGATCTGATCGTACGCCTTGAAGGTCGCGCCGCCGGTCTCAGCCAGCACCTTGGTGATCGCTGCGGTCAGCGAGGTCTTGCCATGGTCAACGTGACCGATGGTGCCGATGTTGCAGTGCGGCTTGGAGCGGGAAAATTTTTCCTTACCCATAGCTTTTCTCCAAATTCGTCAGCGCAATGGCCGACATACAGTTGAGTTTCTTGACTAGCTTGCGCTGGTTTTAGGCGTACTTGGCCTGGACTTCGTCAGCGACAGCCTGCGGGACCTGTTCGTAGTGATCGAACACCATGGAATACTGTGCACGACCCTGGCTCATGGAGCGCAGCGAGTTCACATACCCGAACATGTTTGCAAGCGGCACGAACGCATTCACGACCTGAACAACACCACGGCCTTCAGTGCCCTGGATCTGTCCACGACGCGAGTTGAGATCGCCGATGACGTCGCCCATGTAATCTTCCGGCGTGACAACTTCAACCTTCATGATCGGTTCGAGAATTTTCGGACCGGCTTCACGAAGAGCCTCACGGAAGCCTGCACGGCCGGCGATTTCGAACGCGAGCACCGAAGAGTCGACGTCGTGGTAAGCGCCGTCGGTCAGGGTGACCTTCACGTCAACGACGGGGAAGCCGATCAGCGGGCCTGCGCCCATGACCGATTCGACACCCTTGAGCACGCCCGGGACGTATTCCTTGGGAACAGCGCCGCCGACGATGGCGTTGACGAACTCGAGACCCTTGCCAACTTCACCCGGCTCGACAGTGATCTTGATACGAGCGAACTGACCCGAACCACCCGACTGCTTCTTGTGGGTGTAGTCCTTGTCGGTCTTGCGCGTGATCGTCTCACGGTACGCAACCTGCGGCTGGCCGATATTGGCTTCAACCTTGAACTCGCGACGCATACGGTCGACGAGAATGTCGAGGTGAAGTTCGCCCATGCCCGAGATGATGGTCTGGCCGGATTCTTCGTCGGTCTTGACGCGGAACGACGGATCTTCAGCTGCCAGGCGGTTCAGGGCGAGGCCCATCTTTTCCTGGTCGGCCTTGGACTTCGGCTCGACGGAGATGTCGATAACCGGATCCGGGAAGATCATGCGCTCGAGGATAACCTGCGAGTTGGTCGGAGCCAGCGTGTCACCGGTCGTGGTGTCCTTGAGGCCGACGATGGCGACGATGTCACCAGCAAAGGCTTCAGTGATCTGCTCACGGCTATTGGCGTGCATCTGGAACATGCGGCCAACGCGTTCGCGCTTGCCCTTCACGGTGTTTTCCAGGCTGATGCCGGCTTCGAGGTGACCCGAATAGATGCGGCAGAAGGTCAGCGTACCCATGTGCGGGTCGTTGGCGATCTTGAAAGCCAGCATCGAGAGCGGTTCAGCATCGTCAGCGTGACGTTCGATCGGCTGCTCGGTCTTGGCGTCGATGCCCTGGATAGCAGGAACGTCGAGCGGGGACGGCAGATAGTCGATAACGCCGTCGAGCAGGGGCTGCACGCCCTTGTTCTTGAACGCCGAGCCAGCGAAGACCAGGAAGAACTTGGCACCGATGACGCCCTGACGAAGCAGGCGACGGATGGTGTCGTTGTTCGGCACTTCACCGTTGAGGTACGCTTCCATCGCAGCGTCGTCCATTTCGACGGCGGCTTCGATGAGCTGTTCGCGGTACTTGACGGCCTTGTCCTTGAGGTCGGCCGGAATGTCGACGACATCCCACTGAGCGCCGAGCTCTTCGTTGCGCCACACCAGAGCATTCATCTCGATGAGGTCGACAACGCCCTTGAATTCGGTTTCAGCGCCGATCGGCAGCTGAACCGGAACGCCACGGGCACCGAGACGCGAACCGATCATTTCCACGCAGCGGTAGAAGTCGGCGCCGGTCTTGTCCATCTTGTTGACGAAGATGAGACGCGGAACGTGGTACTTGTCGGCCTGACGCCACACGGTTTCGGTCTGCGGTTCAACGCCAGCGTTGGCGTCGAGCAGAGCGACGGCACCGTCGAGCACGCGCAGCGAACGTTCGACTTCGATGGTGAAGTCCACGTGGCCGGGGGTGTCGATGATGTTGAAGCGGTGCTGGGTACCGTTGCGGTCCTTCCAGAACGTGGTCGTAGCGGCCGACGTAATGGTGATGCCGCGTTCCTGTTCCTGCTCCATCCAGTCCATGGTCGCAGCGCCGTCGTGGACTTCGCCGATCTTATGGGACTTGCCGGTGTAGTAGAGGATGCGTTCGGTCGTGGTCGTCTTGCCAGCATCGATGTGAGCCATGATGCCGAAGTTACGATACAGATTAATAGGATATTCGCGTGCCATAGGGCGCTCCTACTACCAGCGGTAGTGCGAGAAGGCACGGTTGGCATCAGCCATACGGTGCGTATCTTCGCGCTTCTTGACGGCCTGACCACGGCCATTCATCGCGTCCATGAGTTCGCCCGAGAGGCGCTCACGCATGGTGTTCTCGCCGCGCTTGCGGGCGGATTCGATGAGCCAACGGATGGCCAGGGCCTGCTGACGGTCAGTGCGGACTTCAACCGGAACCTGGTACGTAGCACCACCAACGCGGCGCGAACGGACTTCAACGGCCGGACGGATATTGTCCAGGGCATTGTGGAACACAGTGATCGGGTCCTGCTTCGTCTTGGTTTCGACGATGTCGAAAGCGCCATAGACGATGGATTCTGCAGCCGACTTCTTGCCGTCCTTCATGAGCGAATTCATGAACTTGGAAACGACCAGATCGCCGAACTTGGGATCAGGAATAACTTCACGCTTCTCGGCGCGGTGACGACGGGACATCGCTCAATATCTCCTTACTTCGGACGCTTCGCGCCATACTTGGACCGGCGCTGCTTGCGGTCCTTCACGCTCTGCGTATCGAGGACGCCGCGGAGCACGTGGTAGCGAACGCCCGGCAAATCGCGAACGCGACCGCCGCGGATGAGCACAACGGAGTGCTCCTGCAGATTGTGACCCTCACCCGGGATGTAGGAAATCACTTCGCGCTGGTTGGTCAGGCGAACCTTCGCAACCTTACGCAGAGCCGAGTTCGGCTTCTTCGGGGTCGTGGTGTACACACGGGAGCAAACGCCGCGCTTCTGCGGATTGGCTTCCATGGCGGGAACTTTGTTCCGCTTTGGCTTGCTGGCGCGTGGCTTGCGGATCAGCTGATTAATGGTGGGCATTGCGCTCTTTCCATCGTCCAAAAATTCTAGTTCGGTCTACACAAGCAAACCAAAGTGGCGCTCATCCGAACCTACAAAGGATCGGGCGGCGCCCCAATTTGCAGCGGACCAGCCCCAAAAATGAGGACGGTCATGCGCACATTGATTTGCTTCGTCTAGTTACCCGACAGTGTGTTTGATTGTCCTGGATTCCCGCGCTAGATGGCAGGGACCCGGTGTGACAACCACGACCGACCGCTAAGGTAGGCGCTGTTTAGAACCGTTGACTCGCTCAGTCAAGGATTCTTTCGTGGAAAAATTCGCGGGAGAGCTATGCATTCCGGGACGTTTGGCCCGTTTGGCGGTCCATTGGCGCAATGGACGGATTCGCCCGAAGTCGTTCGGCAAGGGTTAACAGAGTCTCATTTTGAGTCACACATGGGAGCCCTGCCCGCGTCACCGACTTGCCTCTCTCCATTGCTGCACCTAACTCTGGACCGCCTGCCGGAGTTCTCCCTCGTGACCGACCAAACACCACGCGCCGCCCTCAAACTCGACATCGTGGTGATTGGCGCAGGACAGGCGGGATTGAGTTCGGCGTATCATCTCAAGGCATTGGGACTGGTGCCGCAGCGCGATTTTCTGGTTCTGGACCAGGCGCCGCAGGCGGGTGGTGCGTGGCAGTATCGCTGGCCTTCTCTCACGCTGAGTACCGTCAATCGGGTGCATGATCTGCCGGGGATGGGTTTTGCGGAGTTTGCGGGGAGCGATGCGAGTGTGCAGGCGTCGGTGGCCGTGCCGCACTATTTTGCGGCTTATGAGGAGCACTTTGGGCTGGGTGTAGTGCGGCCGACGCATGTGAGCGTGGTTTGCGACCGGGGTGAGCGGCTGCGAGTCGAGAGCGATCGCGGGCTGTTTTCCGCACGCGGAATCATCAATGCGACCGGGACCTGGGAGAAGCCGTATGTTCCGGAGTACCCGGGGGCCGAGGGTTTTGGCGGGAGGCAGCTGCATACGCGCGACTACAAGACGGCGGACGAGTTTGCCGGGAAGCATGTGCTTGTCGTTGGTGGCGGGATTTCGGCGGTGCAGTTGCTTGGCGAGATTTCCAAGGTGACCCGCACGACCTGGGTGACACGCACACCGCCGCGTTGGCGGGAGGGGCCGTTCCGGGAGGAAGACGGACGCGCGGCCGTGGCCTTGGTCGAAGAGCGGGTGCGTGTGGGATTGCCGCCGCGGGCGGTTGTTTCGGTGACCGGGTTGCCGGTGACGCCGGCGATCGAGGCCATGCGGGAACGGGGGGTGCTCGAGCGGTTGCCGATGTTTACGGAGATCACACCGAGCGGCGTGCGCTGGGAGGATGGGACGGCGCTTGATGTCGACGTCATTCTCTGGTGCACGGGGTTTCGCAGTGCGCTCGATCATCTGGCGCCGTTGCAATTGCGCGAGGAGAGCGGCGGGATCGTCATGACCGGGCGGTTGGCGACGCAGGTCGCGAAAGACCCGCGGGTGCATCTGGTGGGTTACGGACCATCGGCCTCGACGATTGGGGCGAACCGGGCCGGCAGTGCGGCGGCCCGGGAATTGACGGCGTATCTGGGGCTTGATCGGAAGAGTTAGGCGAGGTCGATCCAGCGCTGCTCTTCGTGGCTGCGAGCCATGGCGTGGACGGTGCGCTCGATCTCGAGCCCACTGGTGAAGTCGACCACCCTGCCCTTTTCGCCCGAAATGGTGCGCAGCAGTTCGTGGCATTCGATGACTTTCAGGTCATTGAAGCCAAGGCCGTGGCCGGGCGCTGGGATGAAGCGGTCGTAGGGTTTGTGGGCCGGGGCGGCGATGATGGTCTGGTAGCCCTGGGCGGTTGACGGGCCCGTGGCGCGATAGAGCTGTAGTTCGTTCATGCGCTCCTGATCGTAGACCAGACTGCCGGCGGAGCCGAAGATTTGCACGGCGATGCGGCCCTTGCGGCCCCAAGCGGAACGATTGACCGAGAGGACGCCGCTGATGGCGCCGATCTCGAAGAGGACGCTGGCGATGTCGAAGGTTTCGACGGTGCGGCGGCTGCCGTTGGCGGTTGGGCGGTCGGGATAGGGCTTTGACTGGTGGGCGAAGACGCGGGTCGGGTTGCCGAAGAGCGTTTGGAGCAGGCTCAGCGGGTGGACGGCGAAATCGTCGAGGGCGCCGTAGCCGGAGCTGGCTTCGCTCTTCCAGTAGAACTGGGCCTCGGGGTCGGCCATGAAGTCTTCGTCCATTTCGACGCGGACATGATTGACCGTGCCGACGGCGCCGGAGGTGATGAGTTCGCCGATCTGTCGGACGAGCGGGTTCTGGATGTAGTTGTAGCCCAGGATCGCGACCTTGCCGCTTGAGCGGGCGGCGACTTCCATGCGTTGCGCTTCGGAGAAGCCGACGGCCATGGGTTTTTCACACCAGACGTGCTTGCCGGCTTCGAGGGCGGCGACGGCCATTTCGGCGTGGAAAGCATTGGGAGTGGTGATGGAGACCACCTGCACTTCGGGATTGGCGATCAGCTCGCGCCAATCGGCGGTTGCGCGCTCAAAACCGAATTCTTCGGCGCGCTGGCGGGCCAGGTTGATATTGGCTTCGGCGAGGTGGACGAGGCGCGGTCGGGGGCCGGAGCCGAAGACGGGTTTGACCGAGGTCCAGGCCAAGGCGTGGCACTTGCCCATGTAGCCGGTGCCGATGAGGCCGACGCCGATGGTGTCTGTCATGATGTCCTCAAGATGATGACGGGGCGCCCGGCGGCGCCCCGGTCGATTGCTAGATGGTGCCGCCGAGGGAGCTGCTGAGTTCGGCCAGCTCGGCGCCGCCGGCCATCATGTCCTGCAATTCCTCGGGTTTGAGTTCGCCCTTGCGGGCGGTGCCGAGAGTCTTGCCGCGGTTGAGGACGGTGAAGCGATCGCCCACGGCCATGGCGTGGCGGACATTGTGGGTGATGAAGATGATGCCGACGCCGGTTTTTCGCACGCGGTCGATGGTGGCGAGGACATTGGCCGTCTGGCGGACGCCGAGGGCGGAGGTTGGCTCGTCGAGGATGAGCACCTTGGCGCCAAAGTACACGGCGCGGGCGATGGCGACGGTCTGGCGTTCGCCGCCCGAGAGGGTACCGACGGCCTGGTCGGGTTCACGCAGGTTGATGCCCATGCGGCGCATCTCGTCGAGGGTGACCTGATTGGCCTTTTCCATGTCGAGGAACTGGAAGGGTCCCCAGCCCTTTCGCGGTTCGCGGCCCATCCAAAAGTTTCGCGTGACCGACATGAGCGGGATCATCGCGAGGTCCTGGTAGACGGTGGCAACGCCCGCGGTCATAGCATCGCGCGGATTGGCGAAGTTGATCTTTTCGCCGTTCATGCGGATTTCGCCCGAGGTCGGCTTGTGGACGCCGGCCATGGTCTTGATGAAGGTCGACTTGCCGGCGCCATTGTCGCCGAGGAGGCAATGGCATTCGCCGGGCATGACGGAGACCGAGACGCCATTGAGGGCGATGACGGGGCCGAACTGCTTCTTGATGTCGATGAGTTCGATGAGCGGTGTATCGGCCATGGGTCAGCGCTCCCCCGTGATCAGGCGGCGGATATAGGTATTGAGGATCACTGCGAAGAGCAGGATGACGCCGAGGAAGACGCGGAAGAGCGAGCTTTCGACGCCGGCGAAGAACAGACCTTGCTGCACGACACCGAAGATCAACGCACCGAGGGCGGCGCCGATGACTGAGCCATAGCCGCCGGTGAGCAATGCGCCGCCGATGACCACGGCGATGATGGCTTCGAACTCCTTTAGGAGGCCGCGGTCGGCGGCGGCGGAGCCGAATTCCATGACCTGGCAGGTGGCAAAGACCGTGGCGCAAAAGGCGGAGAAGACGAACATGGCGATTTTTACGCGGTTCACCGGGACGCCGACATAGCGGGCGGCTTTGGCGTCGCCGCCGGCAGCGTAAATCCAATTGCCGAAGCGGGTACGCGTAAGGAGAATGTGACCGAAGACGATGAGGGCGAGAGCCCAGACCATCAGCATGGGAATGCCATCGACCACCGGCTGCCCTGCCCTGTTGCCGGCCTGGAAGGTGGCGATCAGCCCCATGTCGGCAAGCCAGGTGAAGATGAAGCCCAAAATCTTGCCGCCGAAGAGCGGGGCGAGCCAATCGCCTTCGGCCGCCTCGCGGACGCCGCCGATGATGGTCTGGCGCGTGGTGGCGATGGAGAAATAGATGGTGAGACCGCGCAGGATATAGAGCGAGGCCAGGGTGACGATGAAGGATGGCAGGCCGGTCTTGATGACGAGGTAGCCATTGGCCATGCCGATGAGCATTGCAACGATGAAGGCGGCGATGATGGAGGCCCACATGGGCCAGCCGAGATGTACGCTGAGAAGCGCTATGACGATGCCGGCAAAGCCGATCATGGAACCGACGGAGAGATCGAATTCGCCGGCGATCATCAGGAGACAGGCGCCGACTGCGATGATGACGAACTGGGCAGAGACGACGCCCCAGTTCATGATGCCATCGGCGGCGAACATGCCGGTGCCACCGGCGACCACGGCGAAATAGATAAAGACCAGGACCGTGCCGGTCATGGCGCCCAATTCGGGGCGCACGAAAGCTCGGCGCAGGGCCGACTGGCGCTGGATGCGCTCGTCTGCGGCCGCCACGCCCGAAGGCTGCTCAACCATTTTCTTGACCTTGTGCTGAAGGGCGCTCAGGGCGCCACGAGGGCAATCGGGGCCGCTGAAGCGGCCCCGAGCTCGTAGAGATCAGCGGTACTGACCGGCATATTGCTCGACGAGAGCAATATTGTCCTTGGTGATAAAGCCCGGGCCGGAATTGATCGAATTGCCCGGGACCACGCCGTAGCGGGCCAGATTGGTCAGGATGACGACTGGCAGGTAGCCCTGCAGGTAGGGCTGCTGGTCGATGGCGAAGTTGATGGTGCCATCCTTGACCGCCGTGGCGATTTCGCCGGAAAGGTCGAAAGTGCCGAAGAAGATGGCGCCGGCCTTGCCGTTGTCATTGAGCGCGGCGATGGTCGGATGGGCCGAGGTGGGGCCCAGGGTCAGGATGCCGTTGGTATCAGGATTGGTCTGAAGATAGGCGGCGACCTTGGACTGGATTTCACCGGGGTCCTGGCCCGCGTCGATCATCTGATTGCCGAGTTCGACGCCGAGCGCGTCAGCAAAACCCCGGCAACGTTCAACCGAAGCCGGGTTGGTAATGTAGTGATTGACGCAAAGGAAGCTGGTGACGCCAGCGGCCTTGGCCTTTTCTCCGGCACCGAAGCCGGCGTCGTATTCGGGCTGACCGACGTGGAGCAGCGCACCGATCTGCTTGGACTGTTCCACCGTGCCCGAATTGATGGTGATGACGGGAATGCCGCGCGCCACGGCATCGCCGAGCGGGCCGGACAGCACGTCGAAGTCGGCGATGGTCGAGATGATGCCATCCGGATTGGACGCCGCCGCCTGCTCGATGATGCGAGCCATGTCGGCGAGGTCGCCCGTGGGCGGATTGCGGTATTCAACGGTGACGCCCATCTGTTCGCCCGCCAGGGCAATGGCGTTCTTGATGGTGTTCCACCAGCTGTCGGAATCCGGCGCGTGTGACACGAGCACGAACCGCTCGCCCTCGGCCGCGGCCGGGATTGCAACGGCCGGCAATGCAATGGCAGCCAGCGCCAGGGCCGCCAGGCCCTTCGTCAGAATGTTCATCGATTTCCTCCCTTGTGAACGAAGATCACAAATGGCTTATACATTCCATTTTGGATCCATCACGAAACAAACATTCCATTTTTATCTGTCATGGTCAAGAGAGGACTTTTTCGGGTCGGGCGACGCGGTCCTGCGTCCTTGGGCGCTCCATTGACAACTTCAACACGACAACATACCAACCGGTCGGTCTGGAGGATTTGATGTTGCGCACTCTCACGATACCATCCTGGCTGCACGATGTTTTTGGCGAGCAGCAGCAACCGCTCGAAATGGTGGGGATCATCGCTTTCGGGCTGGGTGTACCAGTTGCTGCCGTATTTCTGGCGCCTGCGGCTTTTGCCGAGGTGCCGATCTGGCGGTCGGCGCTGGCGCTGCTGTTGATCGCGGATATTGCGGCGGGGTGCATTGCCAACCTGACGGCAGGAACCAATGACTTCTATGCGGCGCGACCGCGAAACCGCCTGGTGTTTCTGGCGGTGCATGTCCACATCCTGGCGGTCGCTTTTCTGCTCAACCTCGACATGGTGATGGCTGCAGCGATCTGGGCCTATACGATTGCGGGCGGAGTGGCGGTGAATGCGCTGCCGCGGGGCTCGGGACAGCGCGTGGCTGCGGGCCTGCTCTTTGCCGTGGGCGGAAGTGCGCTGATTTTGCTGGCCGGACAGTTCCCGCTGCTTGCGGCTGTGGGATTGCTGTTCATGCTCAAGGTAATGGTGAATTTCGCCGTCGATCACCGGGCCGAGGCGCGGACATGATGACGGTCCGGGCATTGCAGGCGTCGGATCGCGGGGCGTTTATTGAGGTGATGGCGGCGGCATTTCGCTGGGATCCATTGATCGTTGCGACGATCGGCGAACGGCCGGAGGCATTGCGGGCCTTTCTGTCCTTCATGTTCGATATGACGATGCTGGTGCGTGGGAGGCGGTTGGGCGTCTTCGAGGGGGAGAGGCTTGCGGGCTGCGTGCTTGTCGAGCCGCCGGAGGGACGCGGTTTGCTTGATGGAATGCGGATGGTGGGTGCGGCTATCCTGTTTCTGCCGGTTGCGTTAAAGCTTCCGAGAACCAGTACGGCACTGTTCAATCGCTATCTCAACGTTACGCGTGCGGCCGCGCCGCGGGAGCCGCATGCCTATCTTACGATGGTGGGCGTGGACCCGAGGCATCAGGGCAAGGGGTTTGGGCGGGTGCTGATTGAAGCGGCCGCAGGTGCGGCGGTGGAGATGGGCGCGGCGGGGGTGGCGCTCGATACCGAGAATCCGGTGAATGTGCCATTGTATGCAAAACTCGGCTTTATCCAGACTGCACGGCTGGAACTCGGCCCGTTCACCAGTTTCTGCATGTATCGTTCGATCCGATGACCCAAACCGACACCCAGGCGCTGCTGGCGAGCCACGCGCTGCGCCTCTTTCTCGAACATGGCTATGAGGGGACCAGCCTCTCGGACCTGATGAAGGCCAGTGGGCTCTCGAAGGGGGCGGTCTATCACTATTTTCGCAGCAAGGAGGAGCTGTTCGAGGCGGCCATCGAACAGTTTTTCCTGCGCTTCCTGCCTGGGGAGGACAGCGGGGTGGAGGCGCAGAAGGGATTGCGCGCCTGCGTCATGGCCATGGTAGAGGGCTATTGTGGCATGCTGGCCGCCGTGGCCGAGGCGACGCCGGATCGATTGGCCTATTTTCGGTTTCTGATCGCCATTACGCCCAGGATTGCACCGCAATTGCAGGAGCGGCTGACGTTGGCTCGCCAGCAGATTGTCGAGGCGGCGATGAGGGAGCAGGAAGCGGGGCAGCTGACACGTGCGGTCGAGCCCGAGGATATTGCGGATCAATGCCTGGCGCTGATCGAGGGCACCGGGTTTCTCGCGACGATATCGGCAGAGCCCGGGGACGAGGAGCAGGCGCTGCGGCGGATTGTCGGGCGGTTTCTAGACGGGCTTTATCGCTGAGAACCGAAAAGGGGCCTCGAAGGGCCCCTTCCCTTTTGTCGGAAAAGTCACTCGGTGATGGTGAGAACCACGAACTGGGTGAACTGGCCGTTGGCGTTGAAGTTGTTGTCCGAGGCGATGACCAGGGTCTTCTTGCCATCGACTTCAGGGCCAAAGGTGACGGATTCGATATTGTCGATGTCGAGGCCAAAATCGCCCTCGGCGAGGGTGAAGGCCGGTTGCTTGGTGATGGCGACGGCATCGGCCGCGGCCTTTTCCTGGCCGTTGATGTCGGTGGCGCCATCGAGGCTGGCGGTGAAGAAATTGATCTGGTTGCCGACGCCCGAGGCGAAGGAGCGTTCCACCACGAGGAAGCGGCCGTCTTCGAGGGTCAGGAATTCGGAGACGCCGTTGTCGTTGAAGATGTCGCCGGTGGTCGCGGTTGGCGCGATGGCGATCGGGTTGGTTTCGTAGATGTATTCGGCGGTCGGCTGGCCGGAGGCGAGGTCGAAAGCAATGACGCGCGAGGGCGAGCCGGCTTCGAGGGTGGCCTTGGCGCCGTCTTGCGCGAGGGCGTTTTCGGTAGCGGCGTAGAGGGTCTTGCGGTCGGTAGAGAGGGTCAGGGCTTCGAAGGCCAGGTTGCCGTAAACGCCGGCTGTCTTGTCGGCGTTGGGCGCGTAGTAGTCTGGGACAGCGAAGGAGCGGAGCATGGTGCCGTCGAGGCGGGCTTCGTAGATTCCGGGGCGGCCGGAGACGTCGCCCTCGCTCGACCAGAGAATGGTGCGGGTGGCCGGGTTGAAGCGGATGGATTCGGGGTCGATGCCATTGAAGGGGAAGGCGTTGCCCTCGAGGTCGCGCAGGGTCACGCGGCGGATGACGTCGACGGCGGAAAGGCCTTTGGCGTCGATCTTGAGGCCGATCTCATAGTAGCGGGCCGGAGCGCGCTGCGAGCGGTCGTCGGAGATGGCGTAGAAGAGGCCGGAGCGGGCGTCGTAGTCGAGGCCGGAGATGCCGCCGAATTCCTCGCCGGCGATGATGAGACCGGTCGGCAGCGTGATCGAGCCGAGGAGGTCGACCTTCATTGCCGCGTCCTGGGCGAAGGCGGGCGTGGCGAGGAGAATAGCGAGAGCGGCGAGAATTTTAGTCTTGGACAGCATGGAAAACCTCCGTCGGGCGATGGTGGGATTTTCTAGGCCCCGGGCGTGAAGGCGCGATTGCAGGCGGGTGAATGGGGGATGACAGCGGGGCTCTTATCACCCCTACCCGCGTATAGGCTCAACCACGAGGCGTCACCCTCGGGCTTGACCCGAGGAGACTTCACTTAGCCAAAGCGCCGCAAGTGTAGAGCCCTCGGGTCAAGCCCGAGGGTGACGGTTTGGGGGTGACGGTCTGAGGTTGGCAAACAAAAGGGGCCCCTGCGGGCCCCTTTTCTATTCTTTGGTTCGAAAACCTTACTCGGCAGCAGGAGCTGCGAGGCGGGTGGTTTCGGCCTGGCGGCGGCGTTCCTCGAGGATGAGGTCGTCGCGCTTGGAGGCGATGAGCTTGGCCTTGGTCTGGCCGGCA
>NZ_JANQAJ010000006.1 GCF_024707105.1 Devosia ginsengisoli
ACGTCGCCTTCGCGCCGCTGTGACAGCATGCGCGCGTGACTTTATCCCTCACCATGACTATGTGCTGGTCGGACGACGGGAAGCGCTCAGCGAACCCTTCGCCAAGCTGGTTGCCGATCTGAGTGCGCTGATCCAACGCGTACACACACCCAGATCGACAGACGAGCGCCAATCTTCCGGCCGCGGCCCACGGAAACCAAGATAATGGAAAACAATCGCAACATCATCCTGGCCATCGTGCTCAGCATGGTCGTGCTGTTCGGCTGGCAGTTCTTCGTGGCCGGCCCGCAACTGGAGCGGGCCCAGCAGCAGGCCCAGATCGCCGCCGAGCAGCAGGCAGCGGCCGATGCCGCGCTGGCAACGCCGGCGACGCCGGGTGAAGCCGCCGCCACGCCCGCGCCGACAGGCACGCAGACTTACGCCACGCGCGAGGAGGCGGTCGCCGCCAGCCAGCGCGTCAGCATCGACACCGAGGACCTGTCGGGCTCCATCAACCTGACCGGCGCCCGCATCGACGACCTGCGCCTCAAGCAGTATCGCGAGACGGTCGATGCGAATTCCCCGGTCATTACCCTGCTGACCCCGGCCGGCGTACCCAATGCCTATTTCGCCGAAGAGGGCTGGGTGCCGGTCACTGGTGCCAATATCGCGGTGCCGGACAGCCGGACGCAGTGGTCGATCGAAGGTGCCAATACCGCGCTGACCACGACCACTCCCGTGACGCTGGCCTGGGACAATGGCGCTGGGCTGATCTTCCGCCGCACGATTTCGGTCGATGAGCATTACCTGTTCACCATCAGCCAGGCGATCGAGAACCAGGGTACGGGCGATGTCGCCCTTTATCCCTATGCGCGGGTCGTCCGCCACAACACGCCCCATGTCGCGAACTTCTTCATCCAGCATGAAGGCCCGCATGGCGTGCTGGGCGACAACAATCTCATTTCCAAGAAATATTCCGACCTGCAGAACGACCGGCAGGTGACCTACGAAAACACCTCGGGCTGGCTCGGCTTCTCGGACAAATACTGGGCCACGGCTGTGCTGCCGCCGGCCGGCACCGCGCTCAATGCGCGCTTCAACTGGTCCAACGCGGCCGGCTATGACGACTACCAGACCTCCTATGTGGAAACCACGCCGGTCGTCGTCGCGGCAGGGGCCACGGCCACCCGCGAAAGCTACCTCTTTGCCGGCGCCAAGGAAGAATCGGTGATCTCGGCCTATCAGTCCCAATATGGCTTCGACCGGCTGGAACTGCTGATCGACTGGGGCTGGCTGCATTTCATCACCAAGCCGATGTATTACCTGCTGAGCTTCCTTTACGGGATTCTGGGCAATTTCGGCCTCGCTGTGCTGGCCGTGACCGTCATCGTCAAGGCCATCTTCTTCCCGCTGGCCAACCGCTCCTATGCCTCCATGGCTGCCATGCGCCGCGTGCAGCCGGAGATGAAGGCCATCCAGGAGCGCCTCAAGGACGACCGCCCGGCCCAGCAGCAGGCGATGATGGAGCTTTACCGCAAGGAAAAGATCAATCCGCTGTCCGGTTGCTGGCCGATCCTCATCCAGATCCCGGTCTTCTTCGCGCTCTATACGGTTATCTTCATCAGCCTCGACATGCGCCATGCGCCGTTCTTCGGCTGGATTCAGGATCTGGCGGCGCCCGATCCGACCAATATCTTCACCCTGTTCGGCCTGATCCCGTGGGATCCGACCGTATTGCCCTTCATTGGCAGCTTCCTGCATCTGGGCATCTGGCCGGTCATCATGGGCATCACCATGTGGGTGCAGATGAAGCTCAATCCGCCGCCGCCCGACCCGACCCAGGCGATGATCTTCAACTGGATGCCCGTCATCTTCACCTTCATGCTGGGCACATTCCCGGCGGGCCTGGTGATCTACTGGGCATGGAACAACACGCTGTCGGTCACCCAGCAGTATTTCATCATGAAGCGCCACGGCGCCGAGGTGAACCTGCTCGGCAATATTCTCGATGCCTTCAAGCGCAAGCCCAAA
This sequence comes from Devosia ginsengisoli, assembly GCF_024707105.1. Taxonomy (GTDB): domain Bacteria; phylum Pseudomonadota; class Alphaproteobacteria; order Rhizobiales; family Devosiaceae; genus Devosia; species Devosia ginsengisoli_A. The sequence continues at coordinate 2,011 of NZ_JANQAJ010000006.1, forward strand.
ACGGCCGAGCCCACCAAGTCCTGATCGTCACCATCGATCAGCCATGCTATTGCCCGCCGGAACACTTCCGGCGGGCTTAATATTTGTACGGCCGCGCTTCCGAACCGGAAAACCGGCAACCACTTTTCCTGGAAGCGCTAAAATTGAAGCGAGCAGCACCATGAGCACTATCGATTACGCCCCCGACATGATCGAGCGCGGCCGCCTGCTGTTCGCGCGGCCCTTCCTCTTCGTCAAAGGCTGCGTGCGCATTGCCGACCTGCCGCCGATGGACCGGGTCGAGATCGCTTTTGCCGGCCGTTCCAATGTCGGCAAGTCGAGCCTGATCAATGCGCTTTGCGGCACGTCCTCCCTGGCCCGCACCTCCAATACGCCCGGCCGCACGCAGGAACTCAACATCTTCGAGAGCCAGAGCGAAAGCCTGCGCATCGTCGACATGCCCGGCTATGGCTATGCCAAGGCGCCCGAGGACAAGGTGCGGCAATGGACAAGGCTGATCCATCAATACCTCACCGGTCGTGCCACCCTGCGCCGCGTCTATGTGCTGGTCGACGGGCGGCACGGGCCCAAGGACAATGACCTCACCGTCATGAATGAGCTCGACAAGGCCGCAGTCAGCTACCAGGTGGTCCTGACCAAGGCCGACAAGCCGTCGGCGGGTGAATTGACCAAGGTGATATCAGCCACCAAGGCCGCCATAACAAAGCGCCCCGCAGCCCATCCGCATGTCATCCTGACCTCGAGCCTCAAAGGCGAGGGGCTGCGCGAACTGCGCACCGAAATCGCCTTGCTGCTGGAAAGCTGATCAGGCCTCGGCCTACCGCGTCGTACAGGCCACCCAGCGCCGCAGGATTTCGCTCAATGCGGCCGACCGGCTGGCCAGCTCATCGGCATCGCGGAAGGTGATGACACCACGATCGGGCGCGGCCCAACTGATCAGCCTGTCCGGGTCTTCGAAGCGGAAGAAGTCGTCGGCACCGGCCTTGGCGCCACGGTGCAGGATCAGCTGCACCCGGTCGCCGGGATGCAGGCGCATGGTGATACGGTCATCGTCGCCCAGCCCGAAGCTCGGGGCGTTCCACTTGATGCGCTCGACCAGGTCGGGCACCGCCGCCAGGATCACCAGCCGCAAAGCCGCAACATCGGCCTTGCGAGCGTGCTGGAGTCCATCGAGATAGGCATCAACGGCACCGAGCTTTTCCGCCACAGCCATGTCAGCGCCCCCTGAAAAACTGCCCGATATAGCCAGCAACGTCCGCGCTGTGCGACGGGGTGGCAATGGAGGAGATGGCGGTTTCCACTATTTCATCCGGCGCCTTGCCGCGCCGCAGCTCGGCCAGCGCCAGCGTATAGTCGTCCTGGAATTCGGGATGCGGCTGGAAACTCAGCGCCGCGCCATTGCGATAGGCGAGCCCGGCATTGGGGGTGAAATCGGAGCCCAGGATCACTTCGGCTTCGGCGGGCGGCACAATCACCTGGTCCTGATGCGAGCAGGCCACCGCCAGCGCCGCCGGCGCCGCAGTCATGAAATCGGGCCGCCCTTTCACCGCATAGGTATGCCGACCCAGGCCCCAGCCCTTTTCGGACTTGCGCACATCCCCGCCCAGCGCATCGGCCATGATCTGGTGACCGAAGCACACGCCGAGCATGGGGGTCTTGCGGCCATAGGCGTCGCGGATGAAGGCCCGCAGCGGATCGAGCCAGGCATAGTCGTCATAAACGCCAGCCGGCGAACCGGTCAGAACAATACCCTCCAGTTCCCCCGGATCGGGCAGCGCCGCGCCGTCGGACACCGGCACCATGTCATAGGTGAAGCCCTGCCCCGTCCCATCGAACATGGTCTCGAACATCTTGCGATAGGGACCGAACCGGTCGCGCAGCGGCAAGGGGACTTCGCCGGTCTGGATAATGGTGAGCTTCATGGACAGGTCCGCAGAGTGGCCCCTGTCGATAGCGGGAAAACAGGGCGCGACGCAACACCCTGCCCGTCCGCGGCCTTAAGCTGGAATGAACTTCAGTGCCAACCCGTCAATGCAATAGCGCAGGCCGGTGGGCGGAGGACCATCCTCGAACACGTGCCCCTGATGGCCACCGCAATTGCTGCAATGGACTTCCGTCCGGACCATGCCGAATGTGTTGTCGACATTGGTGCCCAGGGCGTCGGGAATGAAGGTGTAGAAGCTCGGCCAGCCCGTGCCGCTATCGAACTTGGTGGCCGATTCAAACAGCGGCTGGTCGCAGCCGGCGCAGGCGAAAATGCCTTCGCGGTGCTCGTCGAGCAAGGGCGAGGTGAAGGGACGTTCGGTGCCTTCTTCACGCAGGATGTAATAGGCGTCGGGGGAGAGCCGGGCGCGCCATTCGGCGTCGGTCAGCTTGAACGGGAAGTCGCCCTCGGCCGCAATGGTCGCGCCGGTGGGGCGCAGGACGCTGAAGGCAGCGAGCGCGGCTATAGCGGTGCCCCCGAGCAGCATTGTGCGACGATCGATCGTGGCCATGTCTCTTCCCTCCGATCCGACAGCCACCCTACAGCCCCGACAGGGGCGATGGCAGTCAAGTTGTGGTGAGAGGCCGTCGTAACGGCCTCTCTATGGGCGCCATTCGCAGCAGCGCCGCTTTTGGTTACAGAGCCGGCCGATGGCCGGCCTGTTACATGGCCGATTTGGGAGTCAGCACGGCGTCGATCACATGGATCACGCCATTGGACTGGATCACGTCGGCAATGGTCACATTGGCTACAGTGCCATTCTCGTCGGTCACGGTCACCTTGCCGTCAGCGGCCTTGAGCGTCAGCTTGCAGCCGCCCACGGTGTCCACGACATGCTCGCCGCCATCGGCTTCGACCATGCCGACAATGTCGGTGGAGAGCGCCTTGGCCGGGATGACGTGACAGGCCAGGATGGTCGACAGCATCTCCTTGTTTTCCGGCTTCAGGAGGGTTTCGACCGCCCCTTCCGGCAGGGCGTCGAAGGCGGCATTGACCGGGGCCAGCACGGTGAACGGGCCTTCGCCCGACAGCGTCTCGACCAGGCCTGCGGCCTGGACGGCGGCAACCAGCGTCGTGTGGTCGGCCGAGTTCACGGCATTTTCGACGATGTTCTTGTCGGCAAACATGGCGGCACCGCCCACCATCGGATTGTCCTGCGCAAAGGCAGCGCCCGAGAGAGCGGAGACGGAGAGCATGGCGGCAAGGGTGAGTGCGCGGAAATTCATTTGTCGTTCCTTCCTGTGTTTCCTTCCCATTCTTTCGGCTGGGACAGGGGAAGGTACGGAGGGGTGACGGAAAGAGTTTCAGGCTCGATACTAAATCCGCGTCACCGCCCCCTTGGCGACGATCGGGCCGGTCGGCGCGCCGCTGGGCGAGCCGCCTTCGGGTTCGAGCGTGATGGCCAGCACAGAGCCTTCGCCCCAACCGGCCAGGATTTCGGGCGCGATGGTGACAGTGCTGCGTTCGCCGACCGGGATGACACCCATGGAGACGGGTGCATTGTCGCCCTGGATGGCCCAGAGTTCGAAATCGCGATCCGGCACATCTTCGCCCGACAGCGCCGTCAGCCGCACCGAGCCGCTGCCGTCATAGAGCGCGACGAATTTGACGTCGCTCCCCTCTTCCTCGAGCGCGGCGACGAGCTGGGTGGTGAGCGTGCCCACATCGGGCGCCGGTTGCAGCAGATTGAAGCCGATTGCCGCAATGGCGACAGCCAGCGCCCCGGCGGCGATGCCGCGCCAAATCAGCAGATTCTCCCACAGGGAAACGCGTTTCTGCCCTTCGCCAAAGGCGCGGGCCTCGATGGCGGCATAGAGATGGGCGGGCGGGGGCACTTCCGCATATTCGTCATCGAGCGCGGCAAAGCGCGCAACCCAGAAATCGCGCTCGGCCCGCAGACCCGCATCCGCCTCGATCAGGCGGCCGACACGTTCATGCTCGCTGGTCGAGAGCAGGCCGAGCACATATTCGGCCACCAGGGCGTTGCGCCCTTCATGATCTCCGCCGATGTCGTCGCTCGCGCTCATGTCGTGAGGCACTCTTTCAGTTTGATGAGACTCCGGCGCAGCCAGGTCCGCATCGTGTTGAGAGGCACGGCAAAACGCGATGCCAGTTCCTCATAGCTATAGCCATCGAGATAGGCACCGCGCACCGCTTCGGCACGATCGGGATCGAGCGTGCCCAGGCAATGTTCGATCCGGCCACGCTCCTCGCTGTCTGCAGCGGCGCGTTCCGGGCTCGGGCCGCTATCGGGAATCTCCAGCGCCACGTCGATATCGTCGGCGGCCGGACGGCGCGCCCGCAGCTTGTCGAGCGCATGATTGCGCGCCACCGCCACCAGCCAGCTGATCGGGCTGGTATTTCCGGCCACATAGCGATCCGCCCGCTGCCAGATTTTCACATAGACCTCCTGGATGGCCTCTTCGGCCTCCGAACGGTCCTTCAAGATACGCAGGGTCACCCCGAAGAGTTTCGCGCTGGTCCGCTCGTAGAGCAGGCGGAAAGCGGCCCGGTCGCGCAGGGCACAGCGGGCGATGAGATCGGCGATGTCCCGCGACGGGGCTGTGGTGGACATGAAACCGGTCTGCCTCCCGACATGGGCATATCGGCCCAGTCCGAGAACGCAACAGACCTTAAAAAGGATCAATGCGCAAATGCCGCATAAGCGTCTTTTCCTTTGGGCATTGATGTTCTAGACCCGTTGCGGTCTCAATAGGGACTGCTTGCCAACAGAATGGGTCTGTCCATGACTGATCAGCCTTCGACCGACCGGTTCAGCCACGACGCCGGCATCCTCGCCCAGGCCCTGCCCTATATGCAGCGCTACGAGGGCAAGACCGTCGTGGTGAAATATGGCGGCCACGCCATGGGCGACCTCAAGCTCGGCCAGGCCTTCGCGCGCGATATCGCGCTGCTCAAGCAATCCAAGGTCAATCCGATCGTGGTGCATGGTGGCGGGCCGCAGATCGCCTCCATGCTCAAGAATCTGGGCATCGAATCCAAGTTCGAGGGCGGCTTGCGCGTCACCGATGCGCGGACCATGGAAGTGGTCGAGATGGTGCTGGCCGGCTCGATCAACAAGGAAATCGTGGCGCTGATCAATGCCGAGGGCGAATGGGCCATCGGGCTCTGCGGCAAGGACGGCAACATGGTCTTCGCCAAGAAGGCCGAAAAGACCATCAAGGACCCGACCTCCAATATCGAGAAAGTGCTCGATCTCGGCTTTGTCGGCGAGCCCGTCGAAGTCGATCGCACCCTGCTCGACCTGCTGGCTCGCTCCGAGATGATCCCGGTCATCGCCCCGGTGGCGCCCGGCCGCGACGGCAACACCTACAATATCAATGCCGATACCTTTGCCGGGGCCATTGCCGGCTCGCTCGGCGCCAAGCGCCTGCTGTTCCTCACCGACGTGCCGGGCGTGCTCGACCGCAACGGCACGCTCATCCCAGAACTCAGCGTGCGCGAGGCCAAGGACCTGATTGCCGATGGTACCATTTCAGGCGGCATGATCCCCAAGGTCGAAACCTGCCTCGAAGCGCTCGACAATGGCGTGGAGGGCGTGGTGATCCTCAACGGCAAGATGCCCCATGTCGTCCTGGTCGAGCTCTTCACCGAATTCGGCGCCGGCACGCTGATCGTACGCTAGGACAAACCACCGCGTTGACGTTTCGCTAACCATTTGGCACATCCCGGTCGAATTGGCCGGGATGTGGCGCTTATGGCATAGCCCGGTCCGGACAAGTCGTGGCAAATTTTAGCCATCAGGTTTGCGGGGTTTTTGTCATGCGTAAGGAATTCAAGCTGGCGGCAGCGGCCGGCATCGCGGTAATCGGCTCGGCCGGGGCCGCACAGGCCCAGTCGATGATGGCGCCGGTCGTCACCAGCGGCATGTATCAGCCGACATATTCGGCCTGGGATGGCTTCTATGTCGGCGCGCAGGGCAGCCTGGTTGCCATGAAGAGCCACGAGATTGCCCCGGGCATCCTGGCAGGCGAACAGCTTCTCGGCGACATCGGCGGCAGCGCCGGGGTGTTCGCGGGTTACCGCTACCAGCTCAATGACTGGCTGGTGCTGGGCGTCGATGGCGAAGTCAACAATGTCGCCACGCAGTTCGAATATAACGGCGCCCAGAATTACGGTGCGCTCAAGTGGGATGCGGCCGTACGGGCCACACTGAGTTATCCGGTGGCGCCCAATGTGCTGGCCTATGGCACGGTCGGCTATTCATGGGGCCATTTTGATCTCAGCCCCAGCCGTGGCGGCGTCAGCACGGAATTCACCGCCAGCGGCTTCCAGCTTGGTCTGGGTGTCGACATGATGGTCACCGAAAACCTCATGGCCCGCCTCAACGCCACCTGGACCCATTATGGCGTCAACACCGTGCCGGGCGGCGGCACCAGCGAACCGAGCAATTCGGTCGTTCGCGCAGGTCTGGCCTGGAAGTTCTAGAACCAATACGACCGGAATCAAAAAGGCCGCCCATTGGGCGGCCTTCGCATTTCTAGGCTTCGACCAATACCGGCTGGGCCGGTGCGCCACGCGCCTGCCCGCCCTTGGGGCCCCTGAAAAACGGGGCCAGCAGCAAGACCAGGGTAAAGCTGCCCACCACATACCAGAGCGCCAGGCTCGACGCGTCGGCAAAGGCGGCATGGGGCGTCGCACCACCGGCAAAGCCGTTGCCGAGTCGGGTGAAGAAGATTTCCCCGATAATGGCGACGCCCAGCGCGCCACCCACCTGCTGGAAAGCCTGCAACGCCCCAGAGCCAGCCCCGGCATCGCGCGGCGGCACATTGGCCAGCACGAGCTGGAACAGCGAGGAGAAGCCCAGGCCCAGCCCGATACCCGCGATCAGCAGCGGCGGCAGGAAGGCCAGGGAATCGATGCTGTCAGTGACCCCGGCAATGTAGAAATGCAGCCACAGGATGCCGAAGGACAGCAAGGCACCCGCCACGGCCAGCCGGGAGCGCAGGTAGTTGGCGCCGAAGCGTGCGGCAATGCCCGAAGCGATCAGCACGCCCACCGAAAAGGGCGTGTTGGTCAGGCCCGATTGCAGTGGTGTGAAGTCGAAACCGCCTTGCAGCAGCAGCGAAATCACCATGAAGAAGCCGGGAATACCCGAGGCATAGATGGTGACGACGAAGGCACCGAACATGAACTGCCTGTTGGTGATGAGATCGAAATTCAGCAGTTGGGGCGCGCCGGCGGCGGCCCGGCTGCGCGTCCACAGCACGAAGGCGACGAGCAGGAGGAGACCGGCGGCGATCATGGCAAAGGCCCAGAGCGGCCAGCCATAGGCGCGACCCTCGACGATGGGGAAGACCACCGCGACTATGCCAAGGCCGAACAGGACGATGCCGACATAATCATTGCGCAGGGCGGCATGGCCCGGCAGCCGCGGAATGAGGAACCAGCCGGCGATCACGGCGGCGATGCCGATCGGGATGTTGACGAGGAAGATAGGCTGCCAGTCCATGCCGAAGAGATTGGCCGAAATCAGGGCGCCGCCCAGGATGGGACCGCAGACCGAAGCGAGGCCGGCCGACAGGCCGAACAGCGAAAAGGCCTGGCCCCGCTCATGCGGCGGGAAGGTCACGGTGGCGATGGCCAGCACCTGCGGCGTCATCATGGCGCCGGCCAGGCCCTGGATGACGCGGGCGGCAATGAGGAATTCGATATTGGGCGCCAGGCCACACAGGGCCGAAGCGGCAGTGAAGCCGGCCACGCCCCAGAGGAAGAGCCGGGTGCGGCCCAGGATGTCGCCGAGGCGCCCGAAGGGCAGCAGGCCGAGCGCGAAGGCCAGGATATAGGCGGCAATCACCCATTCGATCTGGCTGTCGGTGGCGCCCAGCCCGTCGCGCATCGAGGGCAGCGCGACATTGACGATGGTCACGTCGATCAGGTTCATGAAATTGGCGATCAGCAGGATGCCCAGCGCCAGCCAGCGGCGCGGATCGGGCGGAGCATCGGCCCCGGTTGTGTGAGGTTGGGCAGACATGGAAAATTCCTTGGTCGTCTGAATTAACGGGTGAAGGCGCGCTCCAGTTCGGCCGCCACGCGGTCGAGCAGGGAGAGCGACAGTTTGGGCTGGCGCCAGCAATCGGAGAGGGCGCCAGTCGAAATCAGGGCGGCCGCCTCGGGATCGAGGTCGGGCCGGAACGAGCAGTCGGATATGCCGAGCCGGAAAATGTCGGCAAACTGGTTGCGCCAGAAATCGCGCATGGGCAGCATGATTTCGGCGATGACTGCATCACGCCTGGCCCGTTCGACAAGTTCTGTCAGTATGATGATGAGGTCGGGCATTTCGACGACGGTTTCGCGGAAATCGTCGAATTCGAGCCGCAGTTGTTCGAGCCCGTTCTTGCCGCTGCGCGGATGGCGCAGGGCTTGTGCCTTGAAGTCGTGGCGCAAAGATTCCGCCACCAGCGCGACCAGCGCTTCCTTGGACGGCACATGATAATGGAGCGTGGCGATATTGATGCCGACGCGGGCGGCAATATCGCGCGTGCGCAGGCCTTCGAGGCCTTTTTCGACGATGATCCGGCGCGCTGCCTGCGCGATGGCGAGGCGGCGGTCGTCGCCGCTTTCGCGCTTGCCGGTCAGCGATATGTCCATGGTCATGGCGGCCCTCCGCATGATGCGGCAGTGCCTATAGCGCGGCGCAGCCCGTCAATCAATCATTTGATTGAGAGGCAGCCATGAGCAGATTGCAAGGCTTCGGCGGCGGCGAAATGCTCGCCTTCCGTCAGCGCCTGGTGAGTTCCACCACCGGAATGAACGCGCGCGAGGTCTTTTCCTGATAGCCGGCAAATTGGGGAAAACAGCGCGCCTGTTCGGCATAGATCGTCGCCCGCTCATCGCCCTCGACCACGCGGGCACGCACGGGAATGCGCTTGATATCCGTGCCGTCGCCCACCTCGATCTCGATATCGGGATGCGCCACGAGATTGTGGAACCAGGCCGGATTCTTCGGTGCGCCGCCATAGGAGGCAAAGACATACCAGGGGCCATTGTCCTGCTGGCGCAGATACATCAAGGGCTGCAAGCGCTCCTGCCCCGATTTGGCGCCGACGGAATGCAGCAGCAGAACCGGCGAGTCCTTGAAGTGGCCGGCTGGCTTGCCGCCATGCTGCTTGAAATCGGCAATGACCTGCGCGTTGAAGTCGTTCATGCTGGTAATCCTCTCGGTGGGCCCCATTTCCGACATCGGTAGACGGCGTTGAGAGTTCAACCCGCTCGCGCGGGAAAAATATCCGGGGAGGTAGCACCCTTGTCACTCCACCCCCGATGTCATCCCGGCCTTGAGCCGGAACCCATCCCGAGATCATGCCACGGCCGCAAGGTGGATCGTCCGACCACTGGATATGCCTTGCCACCTCAGGATGGATCCCGGCTCAAGGCCGGGATGACATCGAGGGAGAGGATCGCGCGGTGCTCCACTTACCCATCTTATCCCCCTCGCCAAAAACCGCGCGTATCATCTTGCTCATCTTCCGGGATACGGGCGGCGCTGCAGCGACGGGCGTCCGGAGGCCAGCCGGGGGAGTGGAGGTCGCGCTCTGCTCCGGGTCGAGCGGACGAGGCGTTTGGGCGGGGTGCTACGGCTAACCGCTAGGGTCTGCGATCGCGCCGTCCGAGCAAGTCCGGCATCCCGAGACGGCTTCCGTCTCATTACTAAATTTACCAGAGGCGAAAGCCGTCTCGGGATCCGCACGTCCGCGGCCGCACTTGCGGTCCGCATCCGACAACCGCATTGCAGGCGGCGCTTCAGCTTGCCCGATTGACAAAAGACTGCGCCGGGCATCCAACACGGCACGAAATGGAGTGCCCGCCATGCAGGACTATGTCCGCCGCATCCTCACCTCGTCAGTCTATGAAGCGGCCGAGGAAACCCCGCTCGAAAAGATGGAGCTGCTGTCGGCCCGGCTGGGCGCCGAGGTGCTGCTCAAGCGCGAGGACATGCAGCCGGTCTTCTCCTTCAAGATCAGGGGCGCCCACAATCGCATCGCCCAACTCACGGAAGCCGAGCGCGCCCGTGGCGTCATCTGCGCCTCGGCCGGCAATCATGCTCAGGGCGTGGCCCTCTCCGCCACGCGGCTGGGCATCCGCGCCATCATCGTCATGCCCACGACTACGCCCGTTATCAAGGTGAACGCCGTGCGTCGGCTGGGCGGAGAAGTCCAGTTGTTCGGCGACGGGTTCGATGCGGCGCGCGCCCATGCGGCCGAACTCGCGGCCAAGCATGGCTATGTCGTGGTCCACCCCTTCGATGACCCCGATGTCATTGCCGGCCAGGGCACGATCGGCATGGAACTGCTGCGCCAGCATCCGGGCGAGATCGGCGCCATCTATGTGCCGGTGGGCGGCGGTGGGCTTGCCGCGGGCATTGCCGCCTTCGTCAAGTTCCTCCGCCCCGAAATCCGCGTCATCGGCGTCGAGCCGGAGGAAGCGGCCAGCATGAAGGCGGCCATTGCGGCCGGCCATCCCGTGGCGCTCGACCAGGTCGGGCTCTTCGCCGATGGCGTGGCCGTGCGGCAGGTGGGCGACGAGACGTTCCGGCTCTGCCGCGAACTGCTCGACGATATCGTCACGGTCTCGGCCGACGAGATCTGCGCCGCCATCAAGGACATTTTCGATGATATGCGCGCCATTGCCGAGCCGGCCGGCGCGCTGGCCCTCGCCGGCTTGCGGCGGCAGGTGGAACTGGGCGAGGCCCCTGAAGGGGCGCTGATCGCCATCAATTCAGGCGCCAATGTCAACTTCGACCGGCTGCGTTACGTGGCCGAGCGCGCCGAGATCGGCGAGCGGGCCGAGGCTTTGCTGAGTGTCGAAATCCCCGAAAAGCCGGGCAGCTATCGCGCCTTCATTCGCCTGCTCGGCCAGCGCTCCATAACTGAGTTCAACTACCGCTTCGCCCATGGCGCCTCGGCCAATATCTTCGTCGGCATCAAGCTGACGGGCGGCGATGCCGAAAAGCACGAGATCATCGCGCTGCTGGAAAAGCACGGCCTCGGGGTGACCGACCTCACCGATAATGAAGTGGCCAAGCTCCATGTCCGCCATATGGTCGGCGGGCGCGTGAGCGACCTCGATGACGAAGTGGTCTACCGCTTCCAGTTCCCGGAACGGCCAGGAGCGCTGCTCAAATTCCTCGAAGGGCTGAACGACCGCTGGAACATCTCGCTGTTCCACTATCGCAACCACGGCTCCGACTATGGCCGCGTGCTGGTCGGGGTGCAGGTGCCCGCGGCAACGCGGGACGATTTCCTCGCCCATATCGATGCCATCGGCTTTCCCTATTGGGAGGAAACCGACAACCCGGCCTATCGGCGTTTTCTCGATCGCGGCCGCCCCTGAACCGGGAGTGTCACAACACGGTCACCAGCGTTATGCTGCAGTAAACCGACAATGAGAAAGACAGGCCACCATGCGGCCGGAATCTATTGCAATTCAATGCACAAGGGGCCATCTGCCACAGAATGGCGCCGGTCTATTGCTCAATGCGCCCACCCGACAAAGCAAAATCACACCAATGCCGGAGATGACGATGAGGACCACAAAGACGACCCGCCTGCTGCTGAGCGGTGTTGCGACCGTTGCCCTGATGGGCCCTGCCATGGCGCTCGATGCACAGGCCTTCGTCGATCGCATCGCCGAAGTCTACAAGCCCCTCGGCTATGACTTCACCTTCGGCGCGGCAGCGCTCGATGGCGACACGATCACCATCGATGGCGGCACCGTCACCATCGTCTCCTCGCCCGAAGCGGCCATGGAGCCGATGACCTTCGACACCGAAGTCACCTTCACCGGCGTCGTCGAGAATGCCGATGGCAGCTATACCGCCGAATCCGTCACCATCCCGGACATCGAAACCGACTTTGCCGAGGAGCCGGCTGGCCATCTGAGCCTCAGCGACATCCGCGTCGATGGCTTCTACCTGCCGGCGGGCGATCCGATACCGTCCATCGGCCTGCTGCAATTGTTCCAGTCCTTCAGCACTGGTCCGCTCTCGCTCACCCGCGACGGCGAAGAGGTCTTCGCGTTCGAAACCATGGCCTCGCAATCGACCTTCAATCCGTCCTTTGCGACGACCGAGCTGACCGATCTGGCCTCGACCTTCCTGATCAGCGGCATGTCAGCCGATCTCACCTCGGTTGCCGAAGAAGACCCGGCCGCCGGCGCCACGATCGAGGCGCTGGGTCTCACCAGCGTCACCGGCGAAGTCTACATGGAGATGAGCTGGGCCATGGCCGACGGCCATATGGATGTCAGCGCGCTCTCCTTCGACTTCGATGATGTCGGCGCGCTCGATATTACCTTCGACATTACCGGCTTCACACCGACAGTGCTCGACCAGATCTATGCCATGCAGGCCGCGATGGGCACGGGCGGCGAACCGACCGAGGAACAGGCGCAGGCCCAGATGATGCAGGGCATGGCGCTGATGCAGGGCGTGAACATCGTTTCCGCGTCGATCCGCTATGACGATGCCTCGCTGGCCGGCAAGCTGCTCGACTTCTTCGCCGCCCAGTCGGGCGCCGACCGCGCCACCTTCGTCCAGGGCCTCAAGGCCATGCTGCCGGCCATGCTGGCCGAGTCGGGCATCCCGGCGCTCAACGACCTGGTCGTGCCGCCGGTCTCGGCCTTCCTCGACGATCCGCAGAGCCTCGAAGTCAAGGTGGCGCCGCCTTCGCCCACTTCGCTGCTAGTGCTGATGGCCGCCGCCGCCAATCCGGCGGGCCTGATCACTGCGCTGGGCCTGGCCGTCGAAGCCAACCAGCCGGTGGACTGACAACAGATCGGGGAGCGGCAGTCTGGCCGCTCCCCGATGATTTATCCCCATTTTCACACTTGCGTATTATAGTGGGGCGACCATGAACGATATGACGCCCCCTACCCGCAGTCTCAGCCACATCACCGATTGGGTGTTCGATCTCGACAACACCCTCTATCCGCGCGAATGCAACCTCTTCGCGCAGATCGACAGCCGCATCACGCAATATGTGATGGATGTGACGCGGCTCGATTTCGAAGCCGCCCGCGCCCTGCAGAAAAGCTACTACCGGGACTTCGGCACCACGCTCAACGGGCTGATGCTGAAGCACGAGATCGATCCCGACCACTTCCTGAACACGGTCCACGCCATTGACTATTCGCCGGTCGACGCCCATCCCGACCTGGTCGAGGCCATCCGCGCTTTGCCCGGCCGCAAATTCATTCTCACCAATGGCGACACCGGCCATGCCCGCTCGGTGCTATCGAGGCTGGGAGGCGCCGACATTTTCGAGCATGTCCACGACATCCGCGCCATGACCTTCGTGCCCAAGCCGCATCGCTCGGCCTATGACGGGTTCCTCGCTCTTCACGACATAAACCCGGCCAGCGCCGTCATGTTCGACGACCTGGAAAAGAACCTCGTCGTACCGCATGAAATCGGCATGGCGACGGTGCAGGTCGTGGCCGATGCCGGCTATGTGCATGAGCAGGTGGAAGCCTGGGAACTGGATCGCAGCAGCGGCCCCCATGTCCATCACATCACCGACAATCTGGCGCGCTTCCTGCGCGAGATGCCCTGACTACATATTGTTCAGGTGCAGGATATTGCCGTCCGGGTCCTTGAGCCAGACGGCCTTGAAGCCGTTGGTGCTGTGGATGCCGTCCTTATAGTCCAGGCCCATATCCGGATAGTGCTCGAAACTTATCCCCTTGGCCGTGAGGTCGGCGACAATGGCGTCGAGCTGGTCACCGACACCCCAGACAACGGCATTGGCCTTGTTGGTGCCGGCGAAGTCGGAGACATAGACGTTGAGTGTGGTCTTACCGGTCTTGAAGGAGAGCACGTTGTCGTCGCCCTGGGTCAGCTCGAGCCCGAGCTTGTCCTGGTAAAAGTCCCTGGCGCGCGACATATCCCTGACCGCTACGATGGCTGATGAATCGATGTCCTTGAGCATGGTCACATCCTCGCTGTGTGCATTGGGTTCCGAACGCGATCGCCCGCGTCATGGTTCAATGACGTTCGGCCCGCCGCTTTACAGACAGGACGCTAGGGATTAGCGTTCACTCCATCGGCAACTGCCGATATATCAAGGCGGCGCGGAGCCGCGAAACCATCAGGAACAGTGTCATGGAATATCGTCGCCTGGGCAAATCCGGCCTCAAGGTCAGCGAGCTGTCGCTCGGCAGTTGGGTCACCTTCTCCAAGCAGGTGGACGAAAAGGAGGCCCTGGCACTGATGGGCCTGGCCTATGACGAAGGCGTCAATTTCTTCGACAATGCCGAGGGGTACGAGGCCGGCGAATCCGAAACGCTGATGGGCGCCGCGCTCAAGAAGCTCAATTGGAGCCGCGACAGCTATGCCGTCTCCTCCAAGGTGTTCTGGGGCGGCACCAAGCCGACACAGAAAGGCCTCAACCGCAAGCATGTGACCGAGGCGGCCCATGCCGCGCTCAAGCGCCTGCAGGTCGATTATCTCGACCTCTATTTCTGCCACCGCCCCGATATCGAGACCCCGATTGAGGAAACGGTCTGGGCGATGCACAATCTCATTACCCAGGGCAAGGTGCTCTATTGGGGCACATCGGAATGGACCGCCCAGCAGCTCACCGAAGCCTGGGCCTTTGCCCGCGCCAACCACCTCATCGGCCCGCAGATGGAGCAGCCGCAATATAACCTGTTCACCCGCGAGAAGGTCGAGCACGATTATCTGCCGCTCTATGACCTCATGGGCCTGGGCACCACGATCTGGTCGCCCTTGGCCTCGGGCGCGCTCACCGGCAAATACAATGACGGCATCCCTGCCGACAGCCGCATGAACCTGCCGGGCTATGAGTGGCTCAAGAAGGAATGGACCAGCGAGGCCGGCAAGGCCAAGCTCGAAAAGATCAAGCAGCTTGCCGCGCTGGCCAAGGAAGTCGGCCTGCCGGTCCACCATCTGGCTTTGCTCTGGTGCCTGGACAACCCTCATGTCTCGACCGTCATTCTCGGCGCGTCGAAGAAAGCCCAGCTCGCCGACAACCTCTCGGCCCTCAAGTCGAAGGACAAGATGACTCCTGACGTGGCTGAGAAGATCGAAACCATCATGGGCAACAAGCCCAAGGCGTTCGAGCGGTACTAGGCTCGATTTCGCAGTCGTCCACGCTCCCCCTTGTGGGGAGGGAAGCGAGGATAGGACTTAGCGTTTGCTAAGTCCGTTGAATCGAGCAGGGTGGGGGTGTCGAACGCGCCCCGAACTCGGCGGGTGCGGACCGCTCGACACCCCCACCCTTGATCCCTCCCCACAAGGGGGAGGGAGACGACTGAGACGCTGGCGGCAATTGTTACGACACCTTAACGTGGAGAACTATTCCCCCTCCCCCGCCGCCCGGTTATCATTGCCGCATGACCGACCTTCCCGGGCGGCGTCCGCCGCCCACGCCTGACAAGGCTCCCACCTTCCGCGAGCGTATCGAGAACCTCCGCCATCTCGGTCGGCTGGTCGCGCAGATCTGGCGCACCAGCCGACCGCTGACCGCCGCGAGCATGGGGCTGCGACTCATCGCTTCGCTGCAGCCCATCGCCATGCTCTATGTGGGCAAGCTCATCATCGACGAGGTGGTTCGCCTCACCGCCATAGCCGCACCCGGCCCCGGCTTTGCCGACTGGTGGAGCAGCGGCGCGCTCAATCTCATCGTGATCCTGCTCGCCATCGAACTGGCGCTGGTGGTCGCTTCGGACCTGCTGGCGCGGGCCACGGGCCTCGTCGATTCGGTGCTGTCGGAACTCCATTCCAATACGGTCAGCGTCGAGCTGATGGCGCATGCCGCCCGGCTCGACCTCATGCATTTCGAATCCGCCGAATATCAGGACCGGCTGGAGCGGGCGCGCCGCCAGGCCGCCGGCCGCAATGCGCTGCTCAGCCAGATGTTCGGCCAGGCGCAGGACATGGTCACGGTCGTGACGCTCGGCGCCGGCCTTTTCGTCTATGCGCCCTGGCTGATCCTGTTGCTCCCGCTCTCCTTCGTCCCCGCCATCTGGGGCGAGACGCGGTTCAATACGCTGGCCTATTTCATGAGCCGCTGGCGCACGCCCGAGCGGCGCGAGCTCGAATATATCCGCTATATCGGGGCCAGCGCCGAAACGGCCAAGGAACTCAAGCTGTTCGGGCTGGGCGACTTCCTCATCACCCGCTTCCGGCAGCTCGCTCACACCATCTATCTCGAAAACCGCAAGCTCTCGACGCAGCGCGCCATCTGGGGCGCCCTGTTCTCCTCGATTTCGACCCTGACCTATTACGGCGCCTATGGCTTCATCGTCTGGCGCACGGTGACGGGCGATTTCACCATCGGCGACCTCGCCTTCCTGTCAGGCTCGTTCCTGCGGCTCAACGGCCTGTTCCAGAAGATCTTGCTCGGCTTCACCCAGATTGCCGGCCAGTCGATGTATCTCGACGACCTGTTCAGCTTCTTCGAGATCGAGCCGACCATCCTCTCCCCTGCCAACCCGAAGCCCTTTCCCCAGCCGATCCGCCAGGGCATCACCTTCGAGGATGTGGGCTTCCGCTATCCCGATACTGAAGGCTGGGCCATCCGCCACCTGAGTTTCACCCTCCATGCCGGCGAGACGCTGGCGCTGGTGGGCGAGAACGGCGCCGGCAAGACCACGATCGTCAAGCTCCTGACCCGGCTCTACGATCCGGATGAAGGCCGCATCACCATTGACGGTATCGACCTCAAGGATCTCTCGGTCGCCGATATCCATGCCCATATCGGGGTGATCTTCCAGGACTTCATCCGCTACAGCCTCACCGCCCGCGAGAATATCGGGGTAGGCCGCATCGAAGACCAGAACGACATGGCGCGGATCGAGAATGCCGCCGAGTTGAGCCTTGCCGATGCAGTGATCGAAAAGCTGCCCCAAGGCTACGACCAGCAGCTCGGGCGTCTGTTCAAGAAAGGGCGCGACCTCTCCGGCGGCGAATGGCAGAAAGTCGCCATTGCCCGCGCCTATATGCGCGACGCCGACCTCATCATCCTCGACGAACCCACCGCCGCGCTCGATGCCAAGGCGGAAGCAGAGGTGTTCTCCCGCTTCAAGAGCCTGGCTGCGGGCAAGACCGCGGTCATCATCTCGCACCGGTTCTCGACCGTGCGCATGGCGGATCGGATCCTGGTGCTGGAAAATGGCGCGATCCTGGAATCAGGGTCGCATGCCGAGCTGCTCGCCCTGCGCGGGCGCTATGCGGAACTGTTCGAGTTGCAGGCGGCGGGGTATCGGTGAGATCGGAGTACCCCTCCCAACCTCCCCCTGATAGGGGGAGGAGCCGCGCAGTGGTTGAGGCAAGATAGTGTCTCATTTCCGATCTGTTCCTCCCCCTATCAGGGGGAGGTTAGGAGGGGGTATCCCACAAAGACTCACCCACCTTGACCAGCATCCGCCCCTTGACCTCGCCCGCGAGAATCTCCCGCGCCGCTTCCGGCAATTCCTCCAGCCCCACCTCGCGCACCAGCCCGGCATAGGCGCCTAGATCGAACGTCCCGGCAATCCGCGCCCACGCCGCTACACGCGTGCTGTACGGCTGCATCACGCTGTCGATGCCGAACAAACTTATCCCCCGCAGGATGAACGGCAATACATTGGTCGAGAGCTCGATACCCCCGGCATTGCCGATACTGGCAACAGAACCGCCATATTTGACCTGCTTGAGAACCTTGCCCAGCACCTTGCCGCCGACATTGTCGATCACCGCCGCCCAGCGCGCCGATTCAAGCACCTTGTCGGGCTGGGCCAGGAACTCGTTGCGGTCGACCACACTGGCCGCGCCCAAGGCCTTGAGCGCCTCGGCATGCTGAGGGCGTCCCGACAAAGCCGCGACCTGATAGCCCAGCCGCGCCAGCATGGAGATCGCAATCGTGCCGACGCCACCGGCTGCGCCCGTTACCAGCACTTCACCCGCTTCCGGGGTCAGGCCCGCCGCTTCCAGCCGGTCGATGGCCAGCATGGCGGTCAGGCCTGCCGTGCCGACAATCATGGCATCGCGTGTCGTCAGGCCCTGCGGCAGCGGCACCAGCCAGTCGGCATTGACGCGGGCACGCTCGGCATAACCGCCCCAATGCGTCTCACCCACGCGCCAGCCGGTCAGCACCACCTGGTCGCCGACCTTGTAGCGCGCATCGCTGCTGTCGCGCACCGTGCCGGCAAAGTCGATGCCGCCGACATGCGGATAGGTCCGCACCAGCCCGCCCCCGCCGGTGAGGCAGAGGCCATCCTTGTAATTGAGTCCCGCCCAGTCGATATCGACCGTCACATTGCCCTCGGGCAGGCGCGCATCGTCCAGCATCTGCACCGACGACGTCACCTTGCCCTCGGCATCCTTGTCGGTCAGCAATGCGCGGAAACCCATGATCGACTCCTCATCGTCTTTGCGCCAGCTTGGCACGACGAGGCGAATGGAGCCACCCTCTGGCGCCCCACGCCGAAGCGCCTTACCTCTTGGTGCAGCAAGCCCTATCGAGTCATCGCCTTGAGCACACCCAGCGACGCCCAGATATCAGTGATTGCCGAAACCTATCGCCTGCTGGGCGATCCGACGCGGCTGCGCGTGCTGCTGGCCTGTCTCTCCGAACCCATCGCGGTTGGCGATATCGCCAGGGCCGTCAACGCTTCGCCCTCACTGGTCAGCCACCATCTGCGGCTGTTGCGGGCGGCGCGGCTGGTGCGGGGAACGCGGCGCAACAAGCAGGTGTTTTACGAGACAGCCGACGAGCATATCGCCCATATGCTGGCCGACATGATCGAGCATGCGATGGAAGACCATAGCGAGGACAGCGACACCTGATCGCAGGTATGTCATCGCTTTTTGCCTTGATCTGCACATATGAACATGTATTCATATGATAGAATTTCGAGGAGCAGGACGATGGCCGTTGGCAGCAAGGAACAAGGTCCCATGGCCCATGGGCACGACCATGCCGGCCATGAGCATGCCGATCCCGATCATGCGGAGCATGAGCATCACAACGGTCATGACCATGCCGGGCACGATCATTCGGGCCACGACCATGCAGGCCACAGCCACGCGCCAACGGTGAGTGCCGGCAATGAGCGTGTCGTGCTGATCGGCTTCCTGCTGACGGCCAGCTTCATGCTGGCGGAAGTCGTGGCCGGCCTGCTCTCCGGGTCGCTGGCACTGATTGCCGATGCCGGACATATGCTGACCGATGCGGCCGCTTTGCTGCTGGCCTGGGCCGCCTTTCGCTTCGGTCGTCGCGCTTCGGACGGCAAGCGCACCTTCGGCTACATGCGGCTCGAAGTGGTGGCCGGTCTCATCAATGCCGTCACGCTTTTCGCGCTGGTCGCCTGGATCATCTACGAGGCCATCCAGCGCTTCATGACACCGCATGAAGTGCTGGCCGGACCCATGTTCGTCGTGGCCGTGCTGGGCCTCGTGGTTAATGTCACCGTCTTCCTCGTGCTGTCGCGCGGCGACAAGGAACACGTCAATATCAGGGGCGCCATGGTCCATGTGCTGGGCGACCTGCTCGGCTCGGTCGCGGCCATCGTGGCAGCCATCACCATCTGGTTCACCGGCTGGATGCCGATCGATCCGATCCTGTCGGTGTTTGTCAGCTTGCTGGTCCTGCGCAGCGCCTGGAAGCTGTTCCGCGGCTCGCTGCATATCCTAATGGAGGGCACACCGGGCAATGTGGTGGTCGAGGATTTGAGCAAGGCCCTGGTGGCCAAAGTGCCCGGGCTTGCCGCTGTCCGCCATGTCCATGTCTGGTCGATCACCTCGGGCAAGCCGGTGGCGACACTGGAGATCGTTCTGACGCCTGGCGCCGTTGCCGGCGCGGTGACACAGGCGGTCAAGGAGGCGCTAAGCGCCGACTACGGCATCACCCACTCGACCATCGAGATCGTCTGGGACGAAAACGCCCCTGCCTGCGCCCTGGCGCCGGACGACGTGCCCTAGTCCTAGCGGTGAATCGGCTCCTTGCGATGCCAATTGTCGAGCTTGCGCGCACCCGAATGCGGTCGCATGGCCCATTCGATGCCATTGCCGATCACATGCTGCACCATGGGATGGTGATAGATCGGGAAGGTCTCGTGGCCAGGCGAGAAATAGAAGATACGCCCCAGCCCGCGATAGAAGGTGAGGCCCGAGCGGAACACTTCACCGCCCTTGTACCAACTCATGAAGATAATTTCGTCGGCGGCCGGAATGTCGAAAGGCTCGCCATACATTTCCGATTGCGGGATTTCGAAGAAGGACGGCACGCCTTCGGCAATCGGATGGTTCGGGTTGGTCACCCAGACACGCTCCAGATCGCCCTCGGGCAGTTCGCGCCAAGCCAGATTGCAATTGGTACCCATCATGCGACGGAACATCTTGGAATGATGCCCCGAATGCAGCACGACCAGTCCCATGCCGGCCAATATACGCTGCTGCACCCGGTCAATATACTCGTCCTTGACCTCGTCATGAGCCACATGGCCCCACCAGGTCAGCACGTCAGTACGATCCAGCAGTTCCTGTGTCAGGCCCTGCTCGGGATCGTCGATAGAGCGGCGCTCGATGGCAAAGTCGCGATCCCCAAGGCCGGCAGCAATCGCGCCATCCATGCCATCAGGATAGATTTTCGCCACCGGCGCATCGCGCTTTTCGTGGCGGCCTTCATTCCAGACGGTCACGCGGATGGTCACGTCTCTCTCCCTCGGTTCGGCGCCATTTGGCGACCTTGACGGGCAAGAATGTACACGTCTACATTTTGCAGGCAAGCGGGTTCGCGGGAGGAAATCATGGTGTTGCGCCTGGGTGTGATCGGGGCCGGCCTCAAGGCGGCCGATTATGCGCGTGGCTGGGCGGCGATGGACGATGTGAAGATAGTCGCCACGGCCGAAGTCAGCGAAGTGTCGCGCAAGCGCTTTGCCGATACCTGCGAAGCCGCCGGCGCACCTCGCCCAGTCGAATATGGCGATGCCGAGAGCATGCTCGCCAGCCTCAAGGGCCAGATGGATGCCGTCTATGTTTCGACCCCGCATGTCTTCCACGGCGCCAACGCCCTGGCGGTCATCGAAGCGGGCTATGACCTGCTGCTGGAAAAGCCCATGGTCACCACGGTCGAGGAAGCCCTGGCTCTTATCGAAGCGGAAAAGCGCACAGGGCGGACGATCGTCGTCGCCTTCCAGGGCGGGCTCTCTCCCCTTGTCCACGACACACGCGACCGGGCAAGACGCGGTGATTTCGGCGAGTTGGTCAGCGTCAATGCCGCCATATGGGAAGGCTGGAAGAACAATTATGCCGGCCAGTGGAAACAGAACCCGGCCATTTCAGGCGGCGGCTTCATGTTCGATACCGGGGCCCATATGATGAACACGGTCTGCGTGCTGGCCGATGCCGAATTTGCCCGGCTGTCGGCCTATGCCAACAATCGCGGCATTGCCGTGGACCTGGCGACCGCCGTCGCCGCCCGCCTCACCAATGGCGCGCTGGTCACCTTCAATGCCGCCGGCGACGGTCCGCCGGGCTGCGCGTCGGCCATCACCTTTTTCTACACCAACGCCATCGTACGAATCGATGCCTGGGGCAAATGGCGCGAGGTGAGTATTGGCGGCGAGGCCGAGCCGCGCGAAGAGGGTGAAACGCGCGATACGCCCATGCACACATTCCAGGCGGTGCGCGACGGGCGGCTCGCCAATCCGTCCACCGTCGCCAATGGCCTGCGCTTCGCCCGGCTCTGGGACGCGATCAAGCTCTCGGCCTCTCGTGATGGCGAAACGGTTGCGCTAGAGGTGACGACGCCCCGATAGCGGGGCGGAGGACGGGATGCGGCGCAAGGGCATTACATCGGTTGAACTGGCCAAACTGGCCGGCGTCTCCTCGGCAACCATCTCGCGCGCCTTCGCAGCCGGTTCCAGCATGAAGCCGACGACTCGCGTCCGTATCCTGGCCCTGGCCGACGAGCATGGCTTCCGCCCCAATGCCATGGCGCGGGTACTCAACAACAACCAGTCGCGGCTGGTGGCTTTGGTGGTCAACACAGTGGCCAATCCGGCCGAGGCCGAAGGGCTCGATCAGCTTATCCGGCGCCTGCAGGAACAGGAGCGGTTGCCGCTGGTGTTGCGCTGCGCCGACCATGAGGATCGCAGCCAGCTCATGCGCATTGCCTCGACCTACCAGGTCGATCATGTCGTGCTCTATTCCGATGCCGTTTCCATAGACGACGCCACGCGCATCTTCCATTCAGCCATACCCATCATCGCCTCGTCCGAGCCGCTGGAAGGAAGAAATATCGCAGATGTACGGCTTGATGCCGATGTGGCCACGACCGAGATCATCGATCATCTCGTGGCTCAGGGGCGGCGGCATTTCGTCTATCTTTCGGGCCGCGCGTCCAGTCATGTCGACAAGCAGCGCATGGGCTGGTTCGCCGCCGCGCTGGCGAAACATGACCTGGCCTTCGACCTCGTCGAGCATGGCGATTACTCCTACGAGTCCGGCTACAAGGAAGCCGCCCTGCTGCTGCGCCGTATGCAGCCCGATGTCATCGTCTGTGCCAATGACCTGATGGCCGTGGGCGTCAAGGATGCCGCTGCCGTGCTGGGCCGCACAGTGCCGGATAACCTAGCCATTGTGGGGCATGACGGGGTGGCTTTGGCCGGCTGGGACAGCCACTCCATCACCACTATCGCCCCGCCACCCGGCGCGGTAAGTGCAGCTTTGGCCGAAATCATCGAGCAGCCGAGTGAGGCGCCGCCAGTGCAGCGCGTCATCACCTGTGTCGTTCGCTGGGGCCGCAGCGCCGGCGAGTTGCCGCGCCGCTGAGCCAAGAAAATCCTACCTATATGCCCGAGAGTTTGCGGACAGTTCCGGGACGAACCGGGGCCTTGCTGTGCGAGGAGGCGATGGCGGCAAAGCAGAGTTGCAGGCTCAGCAGATTGCCGCGGGCGCCGTTAATCGGTTCGCGATCCTCCTCGATGGCACAGAGCAGTTCGCCCATGGCGCCGTGGAAGCCATCGTTGAACCAGGCGCCCTGCAACAAGGGGTGAGCCGCGCCCTCGGCGGTGTAGAGCGTTACGGCCTGGCTGCCGAGATTGGGGCCCTGACTGACAAGAGACCCCTCGGTGCCCGATATATAGGTGGTATCGAGTGGACCGAACCGGGCATGAGCGTCAAAGGCCAGCGAGCATTGGCCGCCTTCGAATTCAACCAGCGCCTGCGCCAGCATGGGTGGCCGCATCTGCTGCCCGGCAGCATGGGCGCGGGTCGCGAAGACATTGGTCGCGCGATCGCCGATAATGCTGGCCAGGAAGTCGAACCAGTGAATGGCGAAGTCGTAGAAGACCAGATCGTCGATATCCTCGAAGGGCGTGCCCTTGGTCCAGGTATGGTCCCAATGGACGCCCAGATGCACGCTCTGCACGTCGCCGATCACGCCGGCCCGAACGGCCTCTCGCATATAACCGAAATGCGGCGCCCAGCGGCCGTTCTGGTTGACGGCCAGTTTGACGCCGTTGCGGTCCGCCCGCTCGACCAGGGCCTCACCGATATCGAGATCGAGAACGAAGGGCTTTTGCGAGAGCACATGCTTGCGTTCATCCAGCGCGCGTTCGATCAGCGATACGCGGGCTGCCGGATGGGTGGCGATATCCACCACAGAGATATCGTCGCGGCCGAGGATATCATCGACATTGGTGGTGATGGCGGCTTCGGGATAGAACTCGTCGCGTCGGTTGCGGGCGCGCTCAATGTCCTGGTCGCAGATGGCGGCTACGTCGTAGCCGGCATGCCGGTAGGCTCCAAGATGGGCGAAGGTGATGCCCCCGGCCCCGATCAGAGCGATCCGGGGGCGATAGGCCCGCGGGTCGCGGGGCTGATAGGGCAGATCCGGCGCCACAGCCACGCCTTTGGGCGCTTCGTTCAGGGCGTAGGAATCGGCGCTAGCGGTCGTCGTTTCGCTCATGGCAGAAGCCTCACGGTACGCTTTTCGCTGGCCGACAGCATGGCGCTATCGACGATCTGCTGGCCGATCCGCGACAGTCTGGGATCGAGCGGACCTTTGATGGCCTCGCCGGTCTCCATGCAGTGCAGCACGTATTCGACGGGGTTGCGGTAGGGCGCGGCAATGGTATCGACCGGAACGGTGTGGATCGCGGGCCTGGCCCTTGTCTGCATACTGATCGTGGTCTCGTAGTCGTAGCTGGCAATGGTGCCTTCGGTACCGACGACGACAAAGCCGCATTTGGGCTGTGGCTGCGTCAGCCAGGGATCGGAGAAAGCGCCCCAGCGGGTTTCGAACTTGGACAGGCCGGTGGCATAGCGGGCCACGGTCACCGAATGCTCATCGACCTCCAGCCCTTCGCGCGTGTCGGTTGTGGTGGTGACCTCGATCGGCGCCCGCCCATTCATGAACCAGCTGGCCAGCGTCACGCCATAACCCAGATAATCGAGCAGGCTGCCGCCGCCAGCCGCCTTGCTGTACCACCAGGAGCCGGCCTTTTCGGCGAGGGCAGCATCCTGCTCGACCTCGATCTTGTCAGCACGGTGATAGAGCGGGCCGCGATTGCCGTCGTAGTAGTGGACCTCGATCACCTCGCCGATGGCGCCCTCGTCGATCAGGCGCTTGGTGGTGATATGGGGCGGATACCAGGCCAGCGGCCAGTTGATGATCAGCATTCTGTCGCGCGTTGCGGCGATCATGCGGTCGGCCTCGGCCAGGGACGCGGCGAATGGCTTTTCTACGAGGATGGCTACGTCGTGCTTGGCAACCTTTTCCACGAAATCGGCGTGATGGGCGGTGGCCGGGCACAGGATGACCAGATCGGGCTTGGACTCGACGATGCAGCGATTGATGTCGGTATAGATTGCACTGTCGGGAATGGCGAAATTCTGCCTTGCCGTCTGCATGCGCGCCGGGTCGGCGTCGCAAAGCGCGACGATCTCGGCCTGGGGGGTGGTCATGGGCCAGACGCAACAGATCGCCCATGTGCATGTGGTCGAAATTGATGCCGGCAATACGCCAGGTTTTCATGCTCTATTTTCCTCCGAAAATCGTTCCCGCGCCCATAGGGCGGCGCCCGTGGCGCCGGGCTGCTCGATGCTTGCCGCGGCGATCTGCGGCTTTACCGCGCCGAATACGGCAGTATTGGCGCGAACCGTCTCGCGGATCGGGCCGAACAGCAACTCGCCCGCTTCAGCCACGCCGCCGCCGACAATGACGCGCTCGATGTCGGCAATCTTCATGGCGTGGGCTATGCCCAGGCCCACGGCGTGGCCGACGCGCTCGAAAATCTCACGGCACTCGGCCTCCCCCTGGCGTGCCGCAGCAGCAACTGCGTCGGCGTCGAGCTTGTTCAGGTCACCGCCGATCAGTTCGCGCAGCATGGGTGCGCGTCCCTGCAACAGCGGACGCAGCGCCGTAGCGGCGATGGCCGGACCCGACGCATAGGATTCGATGCAACCAAGGCCGCCACACCCGCAGCGCAGGCCATGCGGATCGATGCTGATATGACCGAATTCCCCAGCCATATGGTTGGGGCCAAAGCGCAGCTTGCCGTCGAGCACGAGCCCCCCGCCGACACCGGTGCCCAGCGTCACCCCGAGCAGGTTGGCTGTGCCGCGGCCAGCGCCAAGGCGCGCCTCGGCGAGTGTAAAGCTGCGCGCGTCATTGATGAGATAGACCGGCAATCCGACCAGCGAGCTCAGCGCGTCGGTGAGCAGGAACCCCTGCCAGCTCTCGGAAAAATTGGGGAGAAGGATGATCCGCCCAACGGCCGGATCGATCACCGCCGGAACCCCGATTCCCACCGCGACGATGGATTCGCGGGCCAGATGAGCGCGCTCCACCATGGCGGAGACCGCTTCGGCAACCTCGGCCAGCACGATGTCGACCTTGCGGTGGGAGCCGGTGGACAGGGTGACGGTATCGGTCAGGCCACCGCCAGCTACCTGCCAGCCAATCTTGTAGCGCGTTCCGCCCAGATCGATGCCGATGGTAGCGGTGGGAAAGCCGGGTTTGGAATAGTGGGTCAGTTTCTGTCGCCTTGGACACTTGCCAGATGCTGGACATCTGTATACTGGTACGGACCACCTAATGTCCATACCAGTAATTTCAGAAGCACAACGTGAACCCCCGCGACCTGCGCACCGTCCTTGATCACCGCTCGCCAACACCGCTCTTTGTGCAGCTCAAGGATGTGTTGCTGCATGGGTTGCGCAGCGGCATGTGGTCGGAAGACCAGCCACTGCCCTCCGAGCGGCAGCTGACGAGCGAGCTCGGCGTGTCTCGCGCCACGGTGCGCCAGGCCATCCAGGAGCTGGAAAACGAAGGCTGGCTCATTCGGCGACAGGGCAAGGGGACGTTTTCCAGCCAGCCCAAGGTCGAGCAACGGCTCGAACTGCTGGCAGGGTTCAGTGAGAATATGCGCGCGCAGGGGTTTGAGCCGACCTCACGCGTGCTGGAGACCGGCCTTACCTCGGCCAGCGAAAAGGTCGCGCGGATTTTCAACCAGTTGCCGGGCTGGCCGGTGGTCACCTTGCGGCGCGTTCGCCTGATCGATGGCGAGCCGCTGCTCTACGAGATTTCCCATATCAACGAAACGCTGGCGCCTGGGCTGGCAACATTCGACCTGGCCGGCTCGCTCTATCACACGCTGCTGACCCACTACCGCATCACACTGGCCGGTGGAGAGGAGACCATCGAAGCGGTCTCTGCCGATGCCGAACTGGCGGAACTGCTCGAAGTCGAGCCCGGTGCACCCCTGGTCTACACCGAACGAACGGTGGTGACCGACAAAGGCCAGCCCGTCGAATTCACCCAGCGCTGGGGCCGCGGCGACAAATCCAGTTTCCGCGTCAAGCTCTCGGCCGGCAACACCCTGATTACCCGAAAGGAAGACACGACCAATGGATAGAACGCCCGCCACCGCCTATTTCGACGCGGCGGAAGCCCTGCTCAAGCGCGTCCGCGACACCCAGGGCGATGTGATCGAAACCGCCGCGACCTGGTGCGCCGATGCCATCGCCCGCAAGGGCCTGGTGCATCTGTTCGGAACCGGCCATTCGCGCATGGCGGTCGAGGAAGTGTTTCCCCGCTATGGCAGCTTTCCCGGATTCCACCCCATGGTGGAATTGTCGATGACCAACCACACCCAGGTAGTTGGCTCGAACGGCCAGCGCCAGGCGATGTGGATCGAGCGTCAGGAAGGGTTCGGCGAAGTCATTCTCTCCAATTACGTACTGCGCGACTATGACGTGATGGTGGTGTTTTCCACCTCCGGCACTAATGGCGTAGTGGTGGATGTGGCGCTGGGCGCCAAGGCGCGCGGCATGAAGGTCATTGCCATCATTGCCGCCCAATATTCCGCCCTGCTGCCGAGCGGGCATTCATCGGGCAAGAAGCTGGCCGATATTGCCGATCTGGTCATCGACAATTGCGCGGTGCCGGGCGATGCCATGGTGGACATTCCCGGCGTCGATGTTCCCGTCGGTCCCGGCAGCACCATCGGCAATACGGCCGTGGTCAATGCCATGAAGTGCCTGATCGCCGCCGATCTGGCAGCGCGGGGCCAGATGCCGCTCGTGCTCGCCAGTGCCCATACAATGGGTGCCGAGGCATCAAAACAGCGCTTCGAAGACACCTATAACGACTACCGCGACCGCGTGAAGGTGCTCTATGGCGCCTGACCGTTCAATCGCCCTCGTTACCGGGGCCTCGGGCATTGCCGCTGCAACCGCGCGCTACCTGGCGCGCCAGGGCCTCAGCGTGGCCGCGCTCGATCGTGCGCCAGACAATCTTGCTGCGCTGGGTGAAACCATTCCAGGCCTGCTGGCTATCCAGCGTGACCTGACCGAGCCCGATGCCGCGGCCGATGCCGTGGCGCAGGTGCTGGCCCGCTTTGGGCACCTCGACGTGCTGGTCAATGTCGTCGGCATCAGCGGCAGGCGCTTCGGCGACGGGCCGGTGCATAGCTGCACCGATGAGGGCTGGGGCACGGTGATGGATACCAACCTTACCACCACCTTCCGCATGTGCCGTGCCGCATTGGCACCGATGATGGACGCCGGCCGGGGCAGCATCGTCAACACCGCTTCGGTGCTGGGCTATGCCCCGGCCAAGCTCTTCGCCACCCATGCCTATGCGGCTTCCAAGGGCGCCATCATCGCGCTGACCCGGACGATGGCCGCCTATTATGCTGATCACGGCATCAGGGTAAATGCGGTGGCGCCTGGCCTCATCGAAACGCCGATGAGCCTGCGGGCGCAGGGCGATGAGCCGACCAAGGCCTATATCAAGCACCGCCAGCCACTGACCGGCACATTCGGCAGTGCCGAGGACGTGGCCGATGCCATCGGCTTTCTGGCGCTCGATCAATCCAGATTTGTAACCGGGACCGTGCTCGAGGTCGCCGGAGGGTGGGGAGTCGCAGGATGACCAGCTTGAGCTACAAAACCGACCTATCAGTGCTGGCGCAATGCGACGTGCTGGTGATCGGCGGCGGCAGCGCCGGCTCGGCCGCTGCCATTGCCGCGGCGCGTCAGGGCGCCAGTGTCGTTCTCGTCGAGCGCTACGGATTTCTCGGCGGCACCGGCGTCATGGTGCTCGATACCTTCTATGGCTTCTATACGCCGGGCCAGACCGAGAAAAAGGTGGTCGGTGGCATACCAGACGATGTGATTGCCGGGCTTTCCGCGCACAATGTGCTCATCAAGCGGCCCAATACCTATGGCGCAGGCGCTGGGCTCACCTATGACCCCGAAGTGCTCAAGGTGGTGTGGGACAAGCTGGCGCATGATGCGGGCGTCAAGGTGCTGTTCCACAGCTACTTCATCGACCTGCTGCGGGACGGAAAACATCTCAAGGGCGCGCTTATCGGCACGCCGAAGGGGCCACAGGCGATTATGGCTACGACCATCATCGATGCGTCGGGCGACGCTACCGTGGCCGCCCGCGCCGGTGCGCCATTCGAGGACTCTGGAGCCTTGGGCATCGCTCAGTCGCTCACCACCACATTCAAGATGATCAATGTCGACATGGCGGCTGCCAAGGCCTTTCCCAAGCAGGCCATGTGGGACCTGATGGCGGCCAAGAGCGACAGCTACAATCTGCCGCGCAAGGAAGGCAGCGCCCATATCACCCCGCATGACGGCGTGATGGTGACCAATATGACTCGCGTCGGCGGGGTCGACGGCACCGATGTGGAACAGCTCTCCGCCGCCGAAAGGGAGGGCCGGCTGCAGGCGCTCGAATATGCACGCTTCCTCGTCGATAACGTGCCGGGCTATGAAAAGTCGGTGCTGGGGGGCCTGGCCATCCAGATCGGCGTCCGCGAGACTCGCCGCATCAAGGGCGAATACTGGCTGACCCGCGAAGACGTGCTATCGGCCCGCCAATTCGATGATGCCATCGCCCAGTGCGGCGCACCCATCGAGGAGCATCACGCCGGAGGCAATACCCGCTGGGAATATGTGCCCGACAGCGGCACCTACGGTATCCCCTATCGGTGCCTCCTGCCGCAGGACGTCGATGGAATGCTGGTCGCCGGCCGCTGTCTCAGCGCGTCCCATGATGCCCATGCCAGCGTGCGTTCGATCGGCCAATGCCTGGCCATGGGCCAGGCAGCCGGTGTCGCCGCCGCGCTATCCACCAGCATGGGCGTGGCGCCACGTACCCTGCCCGCCACACTGATCCGCGAACGGCTCGCCGATATGGGAGCAGTGCTGTGATCGTCCGCACGGTTCTCGGCGATATCGACCCGGCCGATCTGGGCCTCACCCTGGGGCACGAGCATATCTATGCCGTGCCACCCCCGGATGTAACCGATCCCGACCTGTTTCTCGATGACGAAGCATTGGCGCAGCGCGAGCTGGACCTATTCGCCGCGGCGGGCGGACGATCCGTCATCGAAATGACCACGATCGACTATGGCCGGGATGCCGCAGTCATGACGCGCATTGCGGCGGCCAGCGGCGTGCATCTCATCGCCGCGACCGGCTATAACAAGGGCAAGTTTGCCGACCGGATCAGCTCAACCCTGACCACCGACGCAATCGCCGCCTGGATGATCGAGGAAATCCAGCACGGCATTGCCGGCTCGGCGGCCAAAGCTGGTCTCATCAAGGCATCATCGAGCCTTGATGGCCCGGGTCCGCACGAACGCCGCGTCTTCGAGGCGGCGGCCGCCGCCCACCAAGCCACCAACGCGCCTATTAGCACCCATACCGAAAAGGGCAGTTGGGCCATTGGCCAGGTGCAATTGCTGGGTGATCATGGCGTGCCTGCCGATCGCATCCTGCTGGGCCACCTCGATCTCAAACCCGATCTTGGCTACCTGCGCGAAGTCGCGGCAACCGGAGCTTTCCTTGGCTTCGACCAGTTCGCCAAGGCCAAATATCTCGCCGACGCCGACCGCATTGCCCTTGTGGTGGCGCTGGTGGCTGACGGCCATAGCCACCAGATCATGCTCAGCGGCGACATGGCGCGCCGATCCTATCACCAGGCTCACGGCGGCGGGCCGGGCTTTGCCCATATCCCCACCACCATTCTGCCGGCACTTGCCAGCGCCGGATTGTCATCCACCGATATCGAGGCGCTGGCCGTCGGAAATCCCCGACGCTTCCTCGCCTTCGATCCGGTGGCGACCTGATTACAACAACAGTCCAGGGAGGACATCGTGTTCAAATTCTCGAAAATGACGATGACGTGGGGGATCGCACTGCTCGCCGGCGTTGCCATGCCGGCCATGGCCTATGCCGCTGAGCTTTCGGTCGTATCGGGCAGCACGGGCCGGAGCGTTGAATTCCTGCGCACCCAGCTTGACCGCTTCGAGGCCGATACCGGCCACACGGTGACGATCGTACCGATGCCGTCCTCGACCACCGACCAGTTCGGGCAGTACCGCCTGTGGCTCGCCGCCGGCAATACCGATATCGACCTCTACACCACCGACGTGATCTGGGCGCCCCAGCTTGCCGACCAGTTCCTCGATCTCACCGAGGCAGCAAAGGATGTGGTGGGCGACTTCTTCCCCTCGATCATCGAGTCGCAGACCGTGGATGGCAAGCTGGTTGCCCTGCCCTCCTATACCGGCGCACCGGCGCTCTATTACCGCAAAGACCTACTGGAAAAATA
Organism: Devosia ginsengisoli; assembly: GCF_024707105.1. Classification (GTDB taxonomy): domain Bacteria; phylum Pseudomonadota; class Alphaproteobacteria; order Rhizobiales; family Devosiaceae; genus Devosia; species Devosia ginsengisoli_A. Next base: position 33,097 of record NZ_JANQAJ010000006.1, read on the forward strand.
CGGCAAATCGGTTCCGGCGACCTGGGCCGAAATGACCGCGACGGCTCAGGAAATCATGGATGGCGAGCGCGCCGCCGGCAATGCCGACATGTGGGGTTTCGTCTTCCAGGGCAATGCCTATGAAGGCCTCACCTGCGATGCCCTGGAATGGGTCAAATCCTATGGTGGCGGGCAGATCGTGGAGCCCGATGGCACCATCTCGATCAACAACGAAAACGCCGTCGCCGCCATCGACCTCGCCGCTAGCTGGATCGGCACTATCTCGCCGGAGGGAAGCCTAGCCTATATGGAAGAGGAAAGCCGCGGCGTGTGGCAGCTCGGCAATTCGGTGTTCCACCGCAATTGGGAATATGCCTATGCGCTCGGCAATAGCGGCGACAGCCCGATCAAGGGCCTGTTCGATGTGGCACCGCTACCGTCAGGCGAAGGCCCTGACGCCCGTTCGGCCGCAACGCTTGGCGGCTGGAACTATGCCGTTTCCAAATATTCGAAGAACCCGGATGCCGCCATCGAGCTGGCGCTCTATCTCACCTCCTACGAGGTACAGAAGGAACGCGCGATCGAGCTGACCGAAATGCCGACGCGTCCGGCACTTTATGACGACGCCGAAGTGGCGGCAGCCCAGCCGATCGTGCCGGCGTGGAAGGACGTGCTGCTCAATGCCGTGCCGCGGCCCTCGGCCCCGACCAAGACCGACTATAACGAGGTCTCTTCGCTGTTCTGGAGCGCGGTTCACAACACGCTGGCCGGCAACGGTTCGGCTGCTGAAAACCTCGAACTGCTCGAGGCGGACCTTGCCGACCTCAAGGGCGACGCCTGGTAAGAGCGCCTGACTGAAAGGACGGTGCGGGCGGTGGAGCTTCCACCGCCCGTTTTCGTTCAGCGCGGGGCGCCAACGACCCATTGTTCGAGATCGATCGAGGTGCCGGTCTGCAGGCCTGACAGGTCAGACAGCAGATAGACGGCCAGACGGGCGACCTCGCTGGCTTCCAGCAGACGGCCCAATGGCAGCTTGCCCGCGGCCTGCTGCACCCAGTCCTCGCCCTTGCCCAGAATGTGGGCCTGCATGTTCTGCTCTGCCTCAGTGGCGGCCCAGCCCATATTGATGCCGTTGACCCGGATGCGGTCGGCGACATGAGCATTGGCTGCATTGCGCGTCAGCGTGGCGAGTGCGCCCTTGCTGGCCGAATAGATGGCCAATTCCGGCGTGCCGCAATGGGCGTTCATCGACTGGATATTGACGATCGAACCGGGCGCCTTGCGCTCGCGCAGATGCGCGATCATGGCGGACATCAGCAGGAAGGGCGCCCGGGCATTGACGGCAAAGAGCTTGTCCCAGATGGCGACCGTGCCATCGGTGAAGCTGGCCCGGTCGGTCAGGCCCGCAGCATTGACCAGTCCGTCGAGTGGGCCATTGGCCAACACCTCTTCCATCAGGCGCGCCGGGGTCTCAGGATCGCCCAGCTCGCCGAAAACCAGTTCGACACCCGGAATTTCTCCCTTTGCCCGCTCCCCCTTGCCGGCATCACGCCCGGCCAGAACGATACGGCCGGCGCCATTGGCCTGGGCGTGGCGCGCGATTTCGAGGCCGACGCCCTGAAAACCGCCGGTAATCAGCACCGCCTTGCCCAGCAGGCTCTGTCCGAAGGGCGCAGTCATCGGCTTCTCCAAGCTCAGCTTTGGTCGGTGATCCGCACATAGACGGCGGTGACGGCCAGAATGATCGCGCCGAACAGCAGGCGCCGAGCGCCTTCGGGGATTTGCAGCAGCGTCAGCAGGGTGCCTAGCACGGTGAGGATCAGCGCGCCGACAATGGTGCCCGAATAGCTGCCGCGCCCGCCGAAGATCGAGGTACCGCCGATCACCGCGGCGGCGACCGATGGCAGCATCAGCGAATTGGCCAGTGACAGCGACGGCGCACGGATGATGCCGACATAGAGCAGCCCGGTAATGCCGGCGATGAGGCCGACCACCGTATAGAGCGCCATCAGCACCTGCCAGGAGCGTACGCCGGAAAGACGCGTGGCATTCTCGTTGGCCCCCAACGCATAGAGCAGCCGGCCAAAGCCGGTGCGCCGCAGGCCCCAGAGGATGAGGATAGCGAAGGGTACGAACAGATAGAGCGCATTGGGCATGCCGAAGGTGCGACCAGTACCCAGGAACTCGAAAAATCCGGGGATTTCCGAGCCGGTATTGATGACGTAGCGCTGATAAACCTGCAGGCACCCCGTGCCGATCAACCCTGTGCCCAGCGTCATGATGAGCGGATGGACCCGGCAGATGCCGACGCCAAAACCATTGACCAGTCCCATCAGCACGGCCGGCACCAGCGCCAGCACGATGGCCGCAGGGCCGCCAACCAGTGGGGTCAGCGTGGCAACGACGAATGCGCTGACCGTGGCCACGACGCCGGCCGAAAGGTCGATGCCGCCGGTCAGCATGGTGAGGGTCTGGCAGGCCGCCAGCATGGCGAGAGGAATGGCGAAGCGGATGGTGTTGCCCACCCAGCGCTCATTGAAAATGCCGGGCTGCAGGCCTTCCAGCAGGCCCACCAGGGCACAGAGCAAAAGGATCAGCGGGATGACCGGGTTCTCGCGGATGATCCGGGCGGCATACTGTAGCGGTGAAATCGTCTCGACGGGCGTTGCCATCAGCGCGGTCCTCTCATAGCCAGCAGGCCGCCGATCATCACCACGGCCACCATGATGATGCCCTCGATAATGGTGGTTACGTTGGGGTCGACCGACAGCAGGGTGAGGTCGAGCCGCAGCGTGCGCAGGATGAAGACGGCAATGATCGGGCCTAACAGGCCGCCGCGACCGCCGGTCAGCGATATCCCGCCGAGCACGACGGCGGCGACGCTTGCCAGCAGATAGGGGCCGGCGATCGGCTCGCCGATGCCGGTGCTGAGGGTAATCGACAGGCCGCCAAGCGCCGCGAACAGGCCGGCAAAAGCATAGGCCGCCACGCGGGTCATCCCGATCGGCACACCGGAACGGAAGGCCGCGTTCTGGTCGCTGCCGATGGCATAGATGGACAGGCCCAGCTTGGAGCGGCGCAGCGGCAGCCAGATGATCAGCGTAAACGCCACCAGCACGACGAAAGCCCGGGGCAACCATGCCGTCAGCTCCGGCGGCAGCCCGGGAATGGTCACCCCGCCCACGACCAGAGCGCGCAGCCAGGGCGCTGCCGTGCCGCCCGGTGCATTGAGGATCAGCAGCGCCACCCCTTCCCACACGAACAACATGGCAAGGGTGACGACGATATCGGGCACCCGCGTCAGCACGATGAGAAGGCCGTTGATGGCGCCCATCGCCACCCCGGCGAGGAGAACGATGAGGACGACCAGCCCAGCGCTGGCGTCGCCCATCTGCTGCATGAGCAGTGCCGCGATGACCCCGGCGACCGCCATGATCGAGGCAATGGACAGATCGATGCCGCCGGCGATGACCACGATACCCATGCCAATCGTGGCAAACGCAAAAGGCAGGGCAGCGCGCGCCAGGGAATCGAGGCCAGAGGCACCAAAATTAGGCTGAATAATGCGGGTCGCGACGAGCAGGATAACCAGGATCGCGAACAGGCCGAGCGACCAGCTGTGCCGGGTGAGGAAGCGCGTCATGGCTGCGCCTCCGTCATGGTGGATGACTGACGTCCGGCTTCGGTCAAGCCGTAGGCGGCACGCATCAGGTTCTGCTCGCTGGCCTGGCTGGCGTCGATGACGTCTACCACTCGACCGCCGAAGATGACGATGGCGCGGTCGCAAGCCAGCGCGACCTCATCCAGTTCGGACGTGTAGAATAGAATGGATGCGCCTTGCGCCGCCAGTTCGCGCAGCAGCGGATAGATCTGGTGCTTGGTGCGCACATCAATGCCGCGCGTGGGATCGAACAATAGCAAAGTCTCGACACCGGCTGCCACCCAGCGGCCGATGGTAACCTTCTGCTGGTTGCCGCCCGAAAGGCGTCGGACCTCGGCCTGGGCGCGCATGTCGATCTGCAGTCGCGCAACCGCATCGGCGACGCGCGCGGCTTCCCGGCGCATCGGAATGGCGCCCCATTTCGATGGGTGAGCCAATTGCGGCAGGGCGATATTTTCGCGCACCGAGCGCAGCATCAGCAGGGCGTCCTTGCGGTCGCCGGGCACCAGCGTCAGGCCACGGGCAATGGCGTCGGCGGGGTGGCCGAAGCTGGCGGGCTTGCCATCGACCTCGATCGTGCCGGAACGTGCGCGGCGGAAGCCGGCAAGGACGCTGAAGAGTTCGTCCTGCCCCTGCCCTTCCAGCGCCACGACACCAAGGACTTCACCCTTGTTGAGGTCGAACGACACATCGGCGAGCTTGGAGCCGGCGCCGAGGCCGCGCACCTGCAGGCGCGGCGTTTCGGCGGCACCAGCAGCATCGCGAATACGCGCACCAGTCGCTTCGACACGAGTGGGAATGCCACCCAGCATCAGTTCGACGATCTTCTCCTCGATGCCGGGTTCGATGACGAAATCGCCCACTGTAACGCCGTCGCGCAAAACCGAGGCGCGGTCGCAGACGCGGGCAATCTCCGCAAAGCGATGCGAGATATAGATGACGGAGCGCCCGGCATCCGCCTGGGCGCGAATGACGGTCAGCACGCGCTCGACCAGATCGGTGGGCAGGGCCGCGGTCATTTCATCAAGCATCAGCACCTTGGGCTCCTTGGCGAGCGTCAAGGCGAGATCGAGGATGCGCAGGGTAGCGAGCGGCAGGTGCGCAATGGGGTCATCGAGCCGCAGATCGGCAATGCCGAGTTCATTGACCCAGTGCCGGAACGGCTCGACCGGCACATCGACAAGCCGCAGATTGTCGGCCACGTCGAGGTCGGGAATGAGCGAGGGCTCCTGATAGACCGGCATGATGCCCGAGCGTCGCGCCTGGGCCGGAGAGGCGAAGCGCCGGTCCTGCCCGTCGAGGTGGATATGGCCCGCATCAGGCCGCAGCGCGCCGGTAAGGATTTTGACGAAGGTCGATTTGCCGGCGCCGTTCGCGCCCATCAGCGCGACGATTTCGCCGGCAGCCACCGTGAGCGACGCATCCTTGAGCGCCGCGACGGCGCCGAACCTTTTGGCCACGCCGCTTGCGTCCAATAGCGGACGCCCAGTCGCTGCTTCCGTCATGCCGACGACACCTTGCCCTTGCCTGGTCGGGAGATGTCCCCGGCCTTGCGGCCGGGGACAGGATCAGATCACTCGCCGGGGCCTTTGCAGGCGATGATTTCCTCGGTCGTGTAGGTGGTGAAGTCCGGGATCGAGACACTCACCGGCCATTCGGGATCGAGGTTCGGATTCTGCGCCTCGGCGATCTTGGCCTTGCCTTCGTCGGAGACGTTGTCCCAGAGCTCGGGCGCCACCAGCACGGTTTTCTCTGCCGGCGCATTCCCTTCGAGGATCTGCAAAGCAAGCGTCACGCCGGCACCCCCGATCGAGCCCGGATTGGTCACGGCCGCGCCGACGAGGCCATCGACGCTGGCAAGCTGGCCGACAAAGCCGGCATTGTCGGCGCCAACGATCGGCACCAGCGGTGCATCGGATTCGACGAAGGCATCGACGATGACATTGTCGATACCCGAGGTCCACACACCATCGAACGGAATGCCGGTCGCCAGATAGTCGAGGATCTGCTGCTTGCCCTGGTCCTGCTGCCAGCCAGTGAACACTTCCTGGGCAACGCTCACGCCCGGATATTCGGCCAGGGCGCGCTTGAAGCCTTTGTCACGATCGTCGTCGGCCGAGGCACCAGCAGCGCCGCGCATATAGACCACGCTACCTTCGCCGCCGATCTGCTCGAACAGCCACTTGGCGCCGAGATAGCCGTATTCTTCCTGGTTGTTCGACAGGACATAGGCAGACGGCTCGGTGACCGCCTGATCCACCGCAACCACGATGATGCCGGCATCGGTTGCTTCCTTGACGGCCGCATTGATGCCTTCCGGATTGGCCGGGTTGACGACGATGGCGTCGACGCCGGCCTGGATCAGGTTGCGGATGTCTTCGAGCTGGCCGGCAGCGTCAGTATTGCGGTGGGCGATATTGAGCGACGACACCAGACCGGAATCGAGAGCCTGCGCCTTGATCGCGCAGATCATTTCCTCGCGCCAGCCATTGCCCTGCACGGTGTTGGAGACACCAATCGTATATTCCTGGGCGGCGGCAATGCCGCCGAGCCCGACAAAAATGGAGACCGCGCTGGCGGTCACGAGCAGCTTGTTCATATTAGTCCTCCCTTGAGACTGTGGTTATCCTTGCATATTCTTTTGGTTACTTCACGTATGGATTGAGCACGTCGCGAGCCAGCAAAAAGCCTCGCTTGAGCTTGTCGTCACTTCCCTCGAAATTGCGGTCCTCATGCTCGATGATGACCGGGCCGTCGTAGCCGGCACGATAGAGACCGGAGAAGAACTGGGCCCAGTCGATATCGCCGAGGCCCGGCATGCGCGGTATCTGCCAGCCGATACCGACCGACATGATGCCGTTCTCGTAGAGCCCGTCGCGGTCGATCATCACGTCCTTGGCGTGGACATGGACCATCTTGGGGCCGAATTCGCGGATAAAGCGCGGCTGGTCGATCATCTGCCAAACGAGGTGAGAAGGGTCGTAGTTCATGCCAACCCCCTCGTCCCAGGTATCGAAGATGCGCCGCCAGATTTTGGGCGAATAGGCGATGTTGTGCCCGCCGGGCCATTCGTCATGGCTGAAGATCATCGGGCAGTTCTCGAAGGCCAGAGTCACCCCAGCATCGCGGGCATGCGCCACGATCGGGGCGAAGATATCCCGCGCACGCGACCAGTTTTCCTCGATGTTGAGCGTCCGGTCGCCGCCCATGAAGGTATTGACCACGGGCACCTGCAGCAGGCTCGCGGCCGTGATGACCTTCTTGAGATGACCGATCACCGCGTCACGATGGGCTTCGTCCTCATGGAGAGGATTGGGATAATAGCCCAGGCCGGAAATGGTTATGCCCTTGGCGGCGAGCGCTGCGACAATCTCGGCGGCCTTGCCGGCCGTAAGCCCGTCGACATCGATATGCGAGGTACCGGCGTAACGCCGCGTTTCACCACCCGAGCGGGGCCAGCACGCGATTTCCAGCGCTGAAAAGCCGTTATCCGTCGCCCAGTCGACCACCGCCATGAGATCGGTATCGGCAAATGGGGCCGTCAGAAATCCCAGCTTCATCCTTGTCCTCCCACGTCGACCCAGCTGCTTTCTCTGGCGCTCTTGAGTACAGCATCGCAGAACAGCATCTCATAGTGGCCATCCTCGAAGCTGGCGTAATTTGCCTGTTCGGAGCGCCGGCCGGCAAGTATGTCGGCATAGACGGCTCCGAACAGCGCGAAGAACGTATCGGCAAAGCCTTCGATATGGCCACCGGGCAGGCTGGCGGCAGCACTGCCCAAGGCATTCATCAGGCCCGGATCGCGCTGCAACACCTGATTGGGCACCTCGCGGTGGCCGAGCCAAAGATGATCGGGGTGCTCGGAATTCCAGGCGGCGGAACCTGCGGCGCCACTGATCTCCCAGCTCATCGCATTCTTGCGGCCGTGGCTGACCTGGCTGGTGGTGATCGAACCGCGCGCGCCATTGGCGAAACGCAGCAGGATCAGCGCAGCGTCATCGGTTTCGATGCGGCGCGCCTCGCTGGCCTCGGCCCCAGCCTTGGCAAAGGTCTCGACCGGACCGAGTGGCCGCCGACGCTCGGGAATGAAGGTGGCGAGTTCCGCCAGGATCGCGGTGGGTTTGGCTCCTGCTATAAAGCTGACCAGATCGATCCAGTGCGTACCGATATCGGCGACGGACCGCAGGGCGCCGCCTTCATCGGTTTCCAGCCGCCAGTTCCAGTCGCTCGCCTTGGCCAGCCAATCCTGGTGATAATGCCCGGTGACGAGGCGGATATCGCCCAGTTCCCCGGCGCTGACCATGCCACGTGCCTGCTGGTTGAGCGGGTAGAACCGCGTATTGTAGCAAACGGCAGCGATGCGGCCGCTGGCGCGCGCCAATTCGACCATTTCCGCCGATTCAGCTGACGTCATGGCCAGCGGCTTTTCGCAGATCACATGCTTGCCCGCCGCCAGGATCGCCTTGACCTGAGCGTAATGAGCATGGTTGGGCGAGGTGACATGCACTGCATCGACCGCCGGGTCGGCCAGCAACTGATCCAGCGAGTCATAGGCACGCGGCACGCCCAGTGCAGCGGCACGTTCGGCGCCACGGGCCGCATTCGACCCCAGCACGCCGGCGATATGCATGCCTAGACGACGCAGCGCCCCGATATGGACGGTGCCGATGAAGCCCGTACCAATGACGGCAATGCCCAGATCGCTGAACCCGTTCATGCTCCCTCCCAAGACCAGGCGGCTCCTCTTCCGCCCGGCTCCGTTAAACGACCGAATATCCTCCATCCACTGGCATGCAGGCGCCAGTGATAAAGGCCGAAGCATGCGAAGCCAGAAACAGGACTACGCCCGCGATGTCATCCGGCTGCCCCCACCGGCCCAGCGGGGTGCGCGCATTCACATTGGCCACGTGGACCGGGTCAGTGCGACTGCGGGCCGACTGCTCGGTGACGATGAAGCCGGGCGCCACGGCGTTGACCCGTATGCCGTCGGGCGCCCAGGCAATGGCGAGCGACTTGGTCAACTGCTCGACCGCGGCCTTGCTGGCGCCATAAGCCGGGTTTCGCGGGCTGCCGAAGCGGGCATACATCGAGGCGATATTGACGATATTGCCGCCGCGCGCCTTCAGATGCGGGTGAAAGGTTTCGGCGGTGCGGAACGTACCGTGCAGGTTGACGTTGACGACCTTCTCGAAAAAGCTCGGCTCCATCTCCTCGCCTCGCGCGGTGATGGCAGCGCAGTTGACGAGCACGTCGAGCCGGTCGATCGAATTGCTCAGGGCGCGGACGGCTTCGGTATCGGTGACATCGAGCTGCGCATAGCGGAAGCGGGCACGATCCTCCTCAGCCGGCTGGTCTTCGACGCCGGTAATGATCACGTCGGCCCCGGCCGCCTGGAACGAGCGGGCGATAGCGGCGCCGATGCCGGCCCGGCTGGCGCCAATGACCAGCACGGATGCTTCGGAAAAATCGAACCTAGCCTGCATGTCGACATCCCCCTCCACCACCATCGCCGAGGACGCATCACCTTGCAATCTATTTTTCGTTTTTCGCTTTTTGGTTTTTTGATTTCATTTTGTCCGACACTGGCTGCTCGGCGCGCAGCCGCCGTCCAAGGCTGACGATGATGGCCTGACATACGACCAGCGCAGGCACCTGCGAGCGGAAATGTCCCAGCCTGGCCTCGGTGACGTAGAGAATATGACTGGCTGGCCCGACGACCGGGCTGAGTTCGTTATCGGTGATCGCCAACACCGTGCGCCCCTGTGCGGCGGCCAGGCGCGCCGCCTCGACGGTTTCGGGCGTGTAGTCGTCAAAGGTGACGACCAGCAGCACGTCATTCTCGCCCATGGCAGCGATCTGCTCGCGCCGCATGGCGCCGAGATTATCCACCAGATGGGCGCGTTTGCCGATATTGGCGAGGCCGTAGACGGAATAGGCCCCAATGCTGAAGGCGCCACGGGCCGCCGCTACATGGACCACGTCGCAGGCGGCCAGGGCATCGACAAAGGCCGCCAGTTCGCTGCGATCGAGGCTCTCCTCGATGCGCACCAGCGAATTGACCGCCGCCTGCACGAAGCCTTCAAACACACGGTCAGAATCGTTAAGATCGGCATCGCCAATCTCGCCGGTGCGCAGCCTGGTGACACGCTCGGCATAGGGCAGGCGCGGCCCGACCAGCCGCTCGCGGAACACTGCCTGCAGATCGGCAAAGCCGACAAAACCGAGCTCCTTGGCAAAACGCGTAATGGTGGCCGGCGGCACCTGGGCATGATCGGCCAGGGTCACCAGCGTGCTGATCGCCACCTCTTCGGGGTGATTGAGAAAAAACCGGGCGACCTGCCCGAGCCGCCGGCTGAGCGAATCCTGCCGCTCGGCAAGCACTGCGCACAAACTCTCGTAATCCCTGATCGGCGGGCGCGGCGCGCTGGCGCTCATCGTTTCTACTCTGCTCCCATCGCCTCGATCAGCGGAAGCGATGCTTGCATGTCCACCGCCCGGTCGGCAAGCCGAGCCACACGGCTTGCCCTCGTCTGCCCTACATGGTCTCGTAGCCAGAATCGGAGAAGTCGACATGAGCGCACCAGTGAGAATTCTCGTCGTGGGGCTGGGCAATATGGGGCGCTCGCACGCCATCGCCTACCACCGCAATCCGGGCTTTGAAATCGTGGGGCTGATGAGCCGGTCGATCCGGTCCGCCGCCATCCCGGACGAATTGCGGAACTATCCGCTGTTCGAGGATTTCAACGAGGCCATGGCTGCCACAAAGCCGGATGCCGTCTCGATCAATTCCTGGCCCGACACCCACGCTGAATACGCCATCAAGGCGATGGAAGCGGGGGCGCATGTCTTCATGGAAAAACCCATTGCCACCACGATTGCGGATGCGCGAAAGGTCGTGGCGACCGCGCGGCGGACCAATCGCAAGCTGGTGCTGGGTTATATCCTGCGGGTCCATCCGAGCTGGATCAAATTCACTGAACTCAGCAAGACCCTGGGCAAGCCGCTGGTCATGCGGATGAATCTCAACCAGCAGAGCAATGGACCGGCCTGGACCGGCCACAAGAACCTGATGGATTCGCTAATTCCGATCGTTGACTGCGGCGTCCACTATGTGGACGTCATGTGCCAGATGACCGGTGCCAGGCCGGTTCGCGTCCATGGTATCGGCGCCAGGCTGTGGGAGGCGGCAGACAAGCCCAATTATGGCCATCTGCATGTCACTTTCGACGATGGTTCGGTGGGCTGGTACGAGGCCGGCTGGGGACCGATGATGAGCGAGACGGCTTATTTCGTCAAAGACGTGATCGGCCCCAATGGCTCGGTCTCGATGGTTCCCGCATCGTCGGAAGGCAAGGACAAGCTGACCGAGGTGACGGACTCCGCCGATATCGACCGACACACCAAGACCGACATGCTGCGCTACCATCATGCCGAGGTCGGACCTGACAAGAACTTCGTCAAGCCGGACGAATTCATTTCGACCGAGGACGAGCCCACGCATCAGGAGCTATGCGATCGCGAACAGGCGCTGTTCCTGAGCGCCATCCGCGAGGATATCGACCTGAGCGATGCCATGGACGCCGCCGTCAACAGCCTTGAAATCGTCCTGGCCGCCGAACAATCGATCAACGAACGCCGCGTGGTCGAGCTGGAATAACGCGGCGCGCGAAGGTCACCGGCAACCGGATGGGCTAAAGTGCACTCTGGATATAGGTGACCCTGGATCTGACGGAGGTGACCTACTGGCCGATTTTGAACCGGCCCTTGCGAAGCCTGATTATCGTACCGGTGCAGTGCTCATATGAGCATGATTCAAGGCTTTCTGATCGCCTCGCCACTCCGCTCTTTGTTCACTTGAACATATCCTTTGCCAAATGAAAATTGCATTGCTACGACTCGGCGATGCGAGGACGGAGATCCTTTGCTTAAAAAACACCGGAGGAACCACCCAATGAAGAAGCTTGCGCTCCTGTTGTCGACAGGTGTGATCGCCGCACTGGCCCATGCGCCCAACGTTGCCGCTCAGACCGAGATTGCCTGGTGGCATGCCATGGACGCCGAACTGGGCAAGAAGCTCGAGGAAATCGCCAATGGCTTCAATGAAAGCCAATCGGAATTCAAGGTCGTTCCGAGCTACAAGGGTACCTATCCCGAGACCCTGACCGCCGCTATCGCGGCCTTCCGCGCCAATGAGCAGCCGGCCATCGTGCAGGTCTTCGAAGTGGGCACCGGCACCATGATGGCTGCCAAGGGCGCCGTCTATCCGGTCTACCAGCTCATGGCCGACAATGGCGAGCCGTGGGATCCGGCCGGCTTCCTCGCCCCGGTGACCGGCTATTATTCCGACACCGACGGCAACATCCTGTCGATGCCGTTCAATTCCTCCACGCCCATCATGTATTACAACAAGGATGTGTTCGAGGCCGCCGGCCTTGATCGCGAAACGCCGCCCAAGACCTGGGCCGAACTCGAAGCGATGAGCCGCCAGATCATGGAATCAGGCGCCGCGCCCTGCGGTTTCACCAGTGGCTGGATCACCTGGGTGCAGACCGAAAACCTCTCGGCCATTCACGACCAGCCCTATGGCACGCTGGAGAATGGCTTCGGGGGCTTGGGCACCGAATTCACCTTCAACGGCCCCGTGCAGGTCAAGCATTGGGACAACCTCAAGAAGTGGGCCGACGAAGGCCTGTTCGAATATGGCGGCCCGGTGGGCGGTGGCGATGCGCCACCCAAATTCTACGCGCAGGAATGCGCCATCTACATGAACTCCTCGGCTTCGCGTGCCGGCGTGATCAACAATTCCAAGGAGTTCGAAGTCGGTTTTGCACCCCTGCCCTATTATGACGACGTGACCACCGATCCGAAGAATTCGATCATCGGCGGCGCCACGCTGTGGGCGCTCAATGGCAAGGACCCGGAGGTCTACAAGGGCGTCGCCCAGTTCTTCACCTATCTCAGCCAGCCTGAAGTGCAGGCCTCCTGGCATCAGTTTACCGGCTATCTGCCGATCACCAATGCCGCCTACGAGCTGGGCCAGGAACAGAACTACTACGCCGACAATCCCGGTTCGGATATTGCCATCCAGCAGATCACCCGCGGCACGCCCACGGCCAATTCCAAGGGCGTTCGCTTCGGTAACCTGACCCAGGCCCGGACCGTGGTGGATGAAGAGTTCGAAGCTATGCTGGCCGGCACCAAGACCGCCCAGGAAGCGCTCGATGCCGCCGTCGAGCGCGGCAACCAGATCCTGCGCGACTTCGAAGCCGCCAATCAGTAGGCCCTCCGGCCCGAGCACGCCCCACCCTCCTCGTGAGGGTGGGGCGCCAGCAGCGCCGCCACTGGCGGCACAGAACGAGGCGGAGCATGCAGGCCAAGCGAACCATCTTCCCCAACAAGATTCTCCCCTACATGCTGCTTGTCCCGCAGCTTGCCGTTACCCTGATCTTCTTCATCTGGCCTGCCTTGCAGGCGCTTAAATCCTCTTTCGAGCGGGAAGACCCGTTCGGCTTCCACACCACTTTCGTGTGGTTCGAAAATTACCGCCGGCTGTTCATCGACCCGAACTATGTCGGCTCATTGAGCAAGACCGCGGTCTTCGCCTTCAGCGTCACCGTGTTGTCGATGACGCTGGCCCTGGTCCTGGCGGTCGCGGTGAACCGCGTGCTGCGCACCAATCGGCTCTATACGACCCTGCTGGTGTGGCCCTATGCGGTGGCCCCGGTGGTGGTGGGCATATTATGGTGGTTCATGTTCAACCCCACGATCGGCATCGCCCCCTATCTGCTGCGCGCGGCAGGCGTCGACTGGAACCACCGCATCGACGGCACCGATGCCATGATCCTGGTCATCATCGCTGCAAGCTGGAAGCAGATTTCATACAATTTCCTGTTCTTCGTGGCGGGGTTGCAATCGGTGCCGCAATCGCTGATCGAGGCCGCGGCCATCGATGGTGCCGGCCCCTTCAAGCGCTTCTGGACCATCGTTTTCCCGCTGCTGTCGCCGACCACATTCTTCCTGCTGATCGTCAACATGAACTACGCCATGTTCGACACGTTCGGGCTCATCGACGCCACTACCCAGGGCGGGCCGGCGCAGGCGACGAATATCCTGGTCTACAAGGTTTATACCGACGGCTTCATCGGGCTGAATATCGGCTCATCCTCCGCCCAGTCCGTGGTGCTGATGATCATCGTCATCGCGCTCACCGCCATCCAGTTCCGCTATGTCGAGCGGCGTGTGCAGTATTAGGGGTGTGGCGAGATGATTGAAAACAGACCCTTCCTGGCCTTCCTCACCCATCTGGTGCTGATCATCGGCGTCGTCATCGTGGTGTTTCCGGTCTACCTGGCCTTCGTCGCCTCCACCCATGGCAGCGGCGATTTCATGCGGGGGCTGGTGCCCCTGCTACCCGGCCCGCATCTGCTCGAAAACTACGGCTTCATGCTCAACGAGGGCATTTCGACCGCCGGGGCGCCACCCCTTTCCATCATGCTGCTGAACTCTCTGGTGATGGCCATTTCCATCGCCGTGGGCAAGATCGCTATCTCGATCCTCAGCGCCTATGCCATCGTGTTCTTCAAGTTCCCGTTCCGGCTGCTGGCTTTCTGGATCATCTTCATCACGCTGATGCTGCCGGTCGAGGTGCGCATCATCCCCACCTTCAAGGTGGTGGCCGATCTGGGCATGCTCAATTCCTATCCGGGCCTGATCATTCCGCTGATTGCCTCGGCCACCGCCACCTTCCTGTTCCGGCAATTCTTCCTCACCGTGCCAGACGAGTTGATGGAGGCGGCGCGGGTCGATGGGGCAGGGCCGATGAAGTTCTTCCGCGATATCCTGCTACCGCTCAGCCGGACCAATATCGCCGCACTCTTCGTCATCCTCTTCATCTATGGCTGGGTGCAGTATCTGTGGCCGCTGCTGGTGACCACAGACAGCCGCTATTACACTGTCGTCATGGGCATCAAGCGGCTTGCGGCCACCGCCGATGCCGAACCACAATGGAACTTCGTCATGGCCGCCGTCATCCTGGCGATGCTGCCCCCCGTCCTCGTCGTCATATTAATGCAGCGCCTGTTCGTTAAAGGCCTGGTCGAAACCGAGAAGTGAGAAAATGGCAAGCATCGACATATCGGGCGTCAAAAAGGTCTATGCCGGCGCCGTCACCGCTATCCACAGCCTGGACCTGGCCATCCCCGATGGCGAACTGGTCGTGCTGGTGGGGCCATCGGGCTGCGGCAAGTCCACCCTGTTGCGCATGATCGCCGGCCTTGAGGCGATCACCGAAGGCACGATTTCCATCGACGGCACCGTGGTCAACACCAAGGAGCCGGCCGAACGCGACATCGCCATGGTGTTCCAGAACTACGCGCTCTACCCGCATATGACGGTGCGCGGAAACCTCGAATATGGTCTCAAGAATCGTGGCACGCCGCGGGCCGAGATCGACCGGCGCGTGACCGAGGCCGCCCGTATCCTCGAGATCGAACCCTTTCTCGACCGCCGGCCGCGCCAGCTTTCGGGCGGCCAGCGCCAGCGCGTCGCCATGGGCCGGGCTATCGTGCGCCAGCCCAAGGCATTCCTGTTCGACGAGCCGCTCAGCAACCTCGATGCCAAGCTGCGCGGACAGATGCGTATCGAAATCAAGCGCCTGCAGCGCAACCTGGCCACGACAAGCGTCTATGTCACCCACGACCAACTCGAAGCCATGACCCTCGCCGACCGCCTGGTGGTGATGAATGGTGGCCGCATCGAGCAGGTGGGGGCACCGCTGGCACTCTACGAGCGCCCCGAGACACTGTTCGTTGCCGGGTTCATTGGCTCCCCGCCCATGAACCTGATCGATATCGATGACCTGCGCGACAAGGGCCCACTGGCTCTCCCCGATGGTACCGACCTTGTCGGCATCCGGCCCGATACCATCCAGTTGTCGCCCCCTAATGGTCCGCATCTGATGCTAGAGGCCACGGTCGAGCTTTACGAACCGATCGGCGGTGAGAGCCACCTGCATATGCGGCTGGACGGCAGCGGCCAATTGATCGTGGCAGCCGTGCCGGCTCGCACTGCGGTCACCGAGGGAGGAAGGGCAACGCTCTATGTGAGCATGACGGATCTCCATCCATTCAACAGGGAAACAGGACAGCGCACCGACTGACACTGGACGTCGCCAGGGGCGAGCAGATGACAGACAGCCGGCCTCGGACCACCGGGGAAGTTCAAGTGCAGGGGCAAGCGCCTCGCGCCCCGGCCGATGCGAGCCCGCGTGATATTCCCCAACAACCCACAGCTGTTCCTTCAATGATATGAGCGACCCCCGACTTTCCGATCGGCAGAACGATATCCTGGCGCGTATCGGTGCGCGTGGCGCCCAGCAGATCGACCTGCTGGCGCAGGACTATGGCCTGACCCCACAGAGCATCCGCCGGGATATCAACGTGCTGTGCGCGTTGGGCCTGGCGAGGCGGCTGCATGGTGGAGTCGACCTGCCGGTCATGGCGCAGAACACGCCGATCAATGCCCGGGCCAGCCTGCACAGCCGGGCCAAACGCCTCATCGGCGGCCATGTCGCCCGAGACATCCCCAATGGTTCCACGGTGTTTATGGGCATAGGCACGACGGTTCGGTTCGTCGCCGAGGCGCTGCGTGGCCATACCGGGCTTACCGTGGTCACCAACAATGTCGATGTCGCCCTGATCCTCGGCGATGTCGAGGGCATCGAACTGTACCTTACCGGCGGCGTCTGGCGGACGAATGACCGCGATCTCGTCGGCTCAGACACGATCGGCTATTTCGAAAAGTTCCACGCCACACATGCCGTGGTTGGCGCCGGCGGCCTGCATCCGACGAGCGGCGTGCTCGACTTCAGCTATGAGGAAGCCCAGATCACCAATGCGATCCTGCTGAATTCGCGTAATCGATATCTGGTGGCGGATGCCAGCAAATGGCTGGGAACAGCTGCGGTGCGGGTAGCGCCATTCTCAAAGTTCACCTGCTTCGCCACCGACCTGCTGCCGCTGGACCAGGAAAACAAGGAAAGCCTGACCCAAAGCGGCATACACGTCATGCTTTGCGGACCGCAGAACCGCTAATGTCCGGCCATGCCTCGGCGGCGCCTTAGCCGCCGCTATGGCGTCATTGCACAGCGTTCGATCGCGGATATTCGAGCTGCATAGCCACCACATTGGTCGTGCCTTCGCCATATCGTGCGTTGATGGCCTGCAGTGTCTGGTCCAGCGCGGCAGCGGGTGGTTGCCCGGAGAAATCGGGGACGCTCTTTGCCGCCGGCCAATCCTGCATGGTCCGGTCGGGCAGGATGCGGATGCCGTTGGCCGTCACGATGGCGGAATTCGACGCCGCGAAGCTGACCGTCCCGGACCGGTAGGTCCGCGACCAGGCATCGGCCACGAGGGCCAGCGCCACCTCGTCCACACCAGGTTGGAGGGGAACACCGAACTCGTCGCGGTTCCAGAACGCCATGGTATTGGCAAGAACAGTGGTGGCAAACGGGCGGGTGAACGTGAAGGCGTTGCTCGCATGCTGCGCGCCCCAATATTCCACACCGAGGTCCTGCGCCACCGCCTCCGCCCGCGCCCGACCGCCAATGGCCTCGACCAGCGTCAGCATCATGGGCATGGATGCGGTGACGCCAGTTGTCGTCACGACGTTTCCGTCCATCACCATGCGCCGGTCCGCGACATAGTCGATGGTCGGACTGCGCCGCAGCAGATCGCGCAGATAATACCAGTGCGTCGTGGCGCGCTTGCCGTCGAGCAGACCCGCCGCGCCCACTACCTTGGCGCCGGCGCAGACGCCGATGACGATGGCGCCCTTGTCTGCTTGCTGCCGGAGCCACGCCAATACCGCGGGGTCGTCATCCCGGCTCATCGCCGGCACGATGACATAGTCGGCCCCTTGAGGATGGCTGGCATCGAATTCCGCGATGGTGGCATCCGGCTCGACCTTGAGCGCGGGGTAGAGCTGAACAGGGCCGGGGCCGGTCGCCAGCATCACCACGTCGGCAATGGCAGCACGCCGCAATATGCCTGTCGGCATAAGATAGTCGGTCGTCTCTGTCGCATCGTTGAGGCCGATAACGGCGACGACCGGCCGCTGACCACTGGCGGGCCGAAGTCCCTCCAGCATTGCCGCCGTCTCGGACGCCGGCACAGGCGGGGCGGATGCCGCAGTGCCGGCCGGCAGCAGGGACAGCCAGATGCCGAGGCCGCCCGCTGCAAGAATGACGACCCCGAGAAGACCCCATGCGGCAACTACACGCTTCCTCACTTTTCGCTCCCGTATTGCGCCAGATGTTGACAACAGCCTAGCGCAGGGTGGAACTTGTCCGAAATGACATAAATCGGGCGAAAACTGCCATTACACGACGGATCGGTTTCGTCATCCATCCAGGCTTCCAGTTCCTCGACGTCGTCGGACCCACAGCCGCGTTCGAGCTCGCGTCCCGCTATGTGCCGGAGGGCTATGCTCTCGAGATACGGGCTCCAACGGCTGGAATGATCGCCAGTTCCTCCGGCCTCGAGCTGGCAGCGACAGCGCTGGATGCCGACGGGCTCGACACGATCGTGGTCTCGGGCGGCCAGTTGGTCTGGGACATGGTGGCCTTCCACACCATTGTCGCGTGGCTGAAAGTCATCCGCCCGCGACGGCTTGCAAGTGTGTGCTCGGGCGCATTCCTGCTGGCCGAAGCCGGCGAGACTCGACGGCCGTTCGGCCACGACGCACTGGGAGAGCACCGAGCGCTTTCGGCGCAGCTATCCGCGGGTCCGCCTCGAACCCGACCGCATCTTCACCCGGGACGGCGACATGTGGACGTCAGCCGGAATTTCAGCAGGCATCGACCTTTCCCTCGCCCTGATCGAAGACGATCACGGGCCGGCAATCGCCCGGCAGGTCGCCCAGCAACTCGTGGTGCACAGCCGCCGGCCCGGCGGACAATCGCAGTTTTCCGGCCTGCTTGAGCTCGGCGGTCAATCGGGGCGCTTCGAAGCCTTGGTGGCATGGGTCAAATCCAGCCTGACCGAGCCGCTGACCATCGAGCAGCTGGCGGAACGTGCCGCCATGAGCCCGCGCAATTTCGCGCGCGCCTTTCTGCGGGAAATGGGAACGACGCCGGCCAAGGCAGTGGAGCAGCTACGGCTCCTCGCCGCGCGCGACGCCGTCGAAGCGGGCCTGGGGTCTTTTCGACGAGATCGCCCGCCGCGTTGGCTTCAAGGATGCCGGCAGGATGCGCCGCGCCTTCCTGCGTGTCCTGGGCCAGCCGCCGCAAATGCTCCGGCGGTCCATCCGCGAAGCACGGTAGCCCCATGCTCTCAGTCGGCCCGCACCAGGCTGGCCGCAGCCTCGTCACAGAATACCAGAACCTTGGCATGCATCTGCAGTGCCGAGGCCGGACAAGCGGGCGTCTGCTTGCCTCGGAACGCCGTTTGCAGCGCCTCGGCCTTGGTGGCGCCGATGGCGACCAGCACGATTTCCCTGGCCTCGAGAATGGTGCCGATGCCCATGGTCACGGCGGTGGGAGGAACCGTTTCCCCTGCGGGGAAATCGGCCTTGTTGGCCTCCTGGGTCGAAGGTGTCAGATCGACCTGGCGGGTGCGGCTGTCAAAGGCCGATCCCGGTTCGTTGAAGCCGATATGGCCGTTCCGGCCGATACCGAGCAATTGCAGATCGATGCCGCCCGCCGCCGCAATGGCTGCCTCGTAGTTTCGGCAGGCCAGTTCGATGTCCCCTTCCACCGCCGGCAGGTGGCCATGGCCCTCGGGAAGATCAACATGATCGAACAAATGGCTTTGCATATAGGCGCGGAACGAGGCGACATGGCCGGGCGGCAGGCCCACATATTCATCGAGGTTGAAGCTGCACGCCTGGGCGAAAGACAAGCCGCCGGCCCGGTAGTGCTCGACCAGCGCCGCATAGACGGGCACGAATGTATTGCCCGTCGCCAGGCCAAGCCGGATCGCCGGCTGCGCAGCCAAACGGGCCGCGAGATGGGCCGCCACGGCATCGGTCGTGGCAGAAGCGGATGGGAAGATACGAAAATCCGGATTGGTCATGGATCAATCTTCGGGCGAAGGACCATGCCCTCGCCCCTTTCAAAACTGGAATTATGCCGTGGCGGCGAGACTGCCGGTGCCGCCCGAGGCCTGCACGGAGCGTGAACCGGCGGTGATCGCAGCGGACAGGCATTCGTCCGGGCTTGCGCCATCGAGCCAGACATTGAGGAAGCCGGCATTGAAGGCATCGCCGGCGCCGGTCGTGTCGACGACCTCGACCTGTGGACTAGGCAATGCGATGACGGCACCGTTCATGGCCAGCAGGGCGCCGTCGCCACCGCATTTCAGCGCCACGACGGGGAAATGGCGCCCCAGAAGGGCCAGCGCGGCATGCGGATCATCGGTGCCGGTCAGGGCATAGGCTTCTTCCTGATTGGGCAGGAAGACATCGGTGCCCGCGCTGCGCTCGAAAAACAGCGGATCGCGGATGAGTTCATCGTCCCAACTGGGGTCGAGCGACACGGTCAGGCCATTGGCCTTGGCAGCCGTGATGGCGTCCCGCATTTCATGCAGGGTGGCATATTCGGCAATATGCAGATGCGTCGCCTCGGACCAGGCCAAAGCGCGCTCGAAGCTCGCCGGACGGGCATGGCCTGCCCGCAGCGACAGGAAAGCGCGGTCATTGTCGTTGACCATGACCACGGTCAGTTGCGGGCCGGCGGTTTCATGCCGATCGAGAAATTGCAGATCGAACCCCAGCGCTTCGATCTGTCCGGCCAGAGCCACGGACAGGGAATCGGTGCCGAAACGCGCCAGCAACGCCGATGACCGTCCGCTCGCCGACAGATGCGCCGCCGTGATAAGCGCCCCGCCGCCGGGGGTCATGGTGAAGTCACGAGCGAAAAGCTCGCGGCCCAGTTGCGGCATGCCGCCCAGGCCACGAAACACCATGTCGCAATAGATGCGGCCGAGGCTGAGCACAGCCCCGGCTTTCCTTGGCGAAGACGTCATGCCCGGCCCAGAGCCTTTTCGCTCGCGGCATCGAAGAGATAGAGGGCGCCGGCTTCGGCATGTACCGAAATGGTGCTGCCGACGGCCGGAACCACCCGGCCCGGCGCCGTGGCCGTGACCAGGGTCTTGCCGATCATCACGTGAACCAGTGTTTCCGAGCCCAGCGGCTCGACAGCCTCGACCAGGCCGGAAGCGCTGAGAGCGGGGCTAGAGCCTTCGCCCACCACCAGATCATGCGGCCGCAGGCCAACCGTGACCTTGCCTTCATGCGCCGGCAGCGTCAGACCGGACACGGCGACGCCATCGATGGCAAGGGCACCTTTGGACAGGTTGGCCTCCAGCATGTTCATCGACGGGCTGCCGATGAAGCGGGCGGTGAAGATGTCGACCGGATTCTCATAGAGATCGGTGGGCGAACCCACCTGCAGGATGTGCCCGTCGCGCATGACCACGATCTTGTCGGCCATGGTCATGGCCTCGACCTGGTCATGGGTCACGTAGACGATGGTGGTGCCGAGCCGGCGATGCAGGCTCTTGATCTCCATGCGCATCTGGCTGCGCAATTGCGCATCGAGATTGGACAGCGGCTCGTCGAAGAGGAAGGCTACAGGGTCGCGCACCATGGCGCGGCCGATGGCGACGCGCTGGCGCTGCCCGCCCGAAAGCGCCGCCGGCCGACGATCGAGCAGTTTCTCGAGGCCCAGTATCTTGCCGGTTTCCGCGATCCGCTGCTGCTTTTCCGCCTTGGACAGCTTCGACGTATAGAGCCCGAAGCCGATATTCTGGCCCACGGTCATATGCGGGTAGATGGCGTAGTTCTGGAACACCATGGCGATGTTGCGCTGCTTGGGCTCGCGCTGGTTCACCACCTCGTCCCCGATCAGCAGCGTGCCGCCGGAAATATCCTCGAGCCCGGCGATCATGCGCAATGTCGTCGACTTGCCGCAGCCTGACGGGCCGACAAAGACCACGAATTCACCATCCTCAATGGTGAGGTCGATGCCATGTACGGCGCGGGTCTGGCCGTAGGTCTTGACCAGTCCTTGCAGTTCGATCTTTGCCATCAGGCTTTTCCCTTCAATGCGTCGAAGCGCTCCTGGAGCAGGCGCGCGGCCTTGGCCTGGCGCTCCAGCAAATTGTCATGGCGGGCAGCAAGTTCGGCTGCCTGGTTTTTGTAGCCGTCGATAGCGGCGTTGAGCGGCTCGGGCGCCGGACCGCCATAGCGGGTGCGCACGGCCACGAAATATTCGGGCGAAACCAGTTCGGCGAAGGTCGCCTGATCCAGTGCCGAGGCACGGCCAGTGGCCTTTTCGAAAGCCTGGGTGAAGGGAGCGTAGCCATCGCTGACCAGGTCGCCGCCCATGGCCACCACGGCCTTGGCGACAGCCGCGGCTATTTCATGTCCCTCGCGGAAGGACAGGCCTTCGCGGCGCACCAGGCTATCGGCCAGTTCGGTAATGGTGATGCAAGAGCGGCGGATATTCTGCGCCACCCGGGCCGGGTCGATGCGGATCTGCGCCACCAGCGCCGCCAGCAGGTCCAGTACCCGATAGGCGCTGTCGAAGGCCTGATAGCCCATGGCCTGGGTTTCGCCCTCGCTGTCATTCATGTCGGTGAAGGGCGTATTGTGCATCACCGTCAACATGGCCTGGGCGCGGCCATAGGTCTGGCTCGCCAGGTGCCGCAGATGCTCGATGGGCACCGGATTGCGCTTCTGCGGCATGATCGAGGAGATCTGCACCAGGGAATTGGGCACATAGATCTGCCCGACCTCGAAACTGGTCCAGACCTGGAAGTCCTGGATGGGCCGGCCGAGATGCAGGAACATCAGCTCGATGGCGCTGTAGGTGGCGGTGATATAGTCGACGCCGGCAATGCAGGAATAGGAATTCTGCAGCGGCGCAGCAAAGCCCAGCAATTCGGCTACAAGCGCCCGATCGGTGGGGAAGCCGGTCGTGGTGATGGCAGCGGCGCCCATGGGCGAGAGATCGACGATTGCGTAGGCCTCGAACAGACGCTCGATATCGCGGCCCACGAACTCGACCATGGCCGACAGGTAATGGCCGAACGTAGTCGGCTGCGCCGGCTGGCCGTGGGTATAGGCGACGATCAGGGTGGATTTCTCGCGCTCGGCCGCCGCGATAAGCGCCTGATGCAGCGCCAGCGCCTTGCCGATCAGCACGTTGAGACGGCTGCGCAGCCCCAGCTTGAACAGGGTATGGTCGATATCGTTGCGCGAGCGGGCAGTATGCAGCCGGCCACCGAGATCGGGGCCGACGCGCTGCTTCAGCTCCTTCTCGATGAGGAAGAAGAAGTCCTCCACCTCACCGGTATAGACGAGCTTGGACGGTTCGATTTCAGCATCAATGCTGTCGAGCGCCCGGGCAATGTCACCCGCCTGGGCCGCATCGAGAATGCCGGTTTCGGCCAGCATGACAAGATGGGCGCGGTCGATGGCGCGGAAGCCCTCGACATGGTGGTCCTTGGCCCCGTCGAACAGGGGCGCAAGCACGGTCTGCTTATAGACGGGGTCGGGAAAGACCGAGCTGTCGGATAGTCGTGGATCGGTCATTTCTTAGCCCTTGAGGCCGGCCAGCATGACGCCGCGCACGATGAAGCGCTGCAGGGCCAGGAAGACGAGAAGCGTGGGGATGGTGCCGATGGCGGCGCCGGTCATGATCAGCTCCCATTGAATGGAAGCCTCGGCCGAGAAGCTCGAAATGCCCACGGGCAGCGTATAGAGCTCCTTGGAGGTGGTGACGATCAGCGGCCAGAAGAAGGCGGTCCAGTTCCCCAGGAAGGTGAAGATGGCGAGCGCCGAGATGGCGGGCACCACCATGGGCATGGCGATCTTCCACCAGATGGTGAATTCGTTGAGCCCGTCGACCCGCGCGGCTTCCAGGAAGTCGTTGGGCACGCCCTCGAAGAACTGCTTCATCAGGAAGGTGCCGAAGGCCGTCATCATGCCGGGGAACATGATGCCCCAGTAGGAATTGAGCCAACCCAGCTGGCTGGACATCAGATACCACGGGATAACAAGCATTTCGGTGGGGATCATCAGCGTCGAGAGGATCGCCAGGAAGATGAAGTAGCGACCGCGGAACTCGAACTTGGCCAGCGTATAGCCCACGAGGCTGTCGAAGAACACGTTGGACGCCGTCACCGTGATGGCAATGAAGGTCGAGTTGAGGAACCACTGCATGAAGCGGCCGTCACCCAGGACCTTGATGTAATTGTCCAGGGTCGGCGCGGCCGGGATGAGCTTGAGGTCATAGACCTGCCCCGCCGTCTTGAGCGAGGTCGAGAACATGAACAGCAGCGGCGTCACCATGATCAGCCCGCCGATCAGCAGCAGGGTCCAGGTGATGATGCGGCCGGGGCGGATGTCGCGGCGGTTAGCCGCCAGCTCGGTAGCCGAGGTGGTGGTGGCGGTCATTTCTTTTCCCTCAGCACATAGAGCTGGAGCAGGGACACGATGAGCAGGATGGTGAAGAGCACCACGGTCTGCGCAGCGGCATAGCCCATCTGGTAGGACGAAAAGGCCGTCTGGTAGATCATGAGCACCAGCGGCTTGGTCGCATTGAGCGGTCCGCCGGGATCATTGGTGGTCATGTTGTAGACCTGATCGAAGATGCGCAGGAAGCCGATGGACGAGAACACGACCAGAAAGACGGTGGTGGGCTTGAGCAGCGGAATGGTGATCTTGCGCAGGATGGCCCAGTCGCCCAGCCCGTCGATGCGGGCAGCCTCGTAGAAGGTGCCGGGAATGGCGCGCAGACCCGCCATGAAAATGATGATCTGGAAGCCGAGCCCGGCCCAGATGGCCGGCACGAGGACGGCTGGCAGAGCCTGTGTCGTCGAGCGCAGGAAGGGCTGCTGCTCGATGCCGATGGTGCTCAGCACGCTATTGATCACGCCGATCGGTACGGGTTGGTAGAACCAGCGCCAGACCCAGCCCATGGCCGCGGCCGTGGTCAGGAAGGGCAAGAAATAGAGCGCGCGGATAAAGCCATGCATGAAGCGGACGCGATCGAGATAATAGGCGATCACGAAGGAGATCAGCAGGCTGAGCGGGGTGCCGACAAGCAGATAGAGAAAGGTGTTCTGGAACACTTTCCAGAAGATCGGATCGGCGAACATCTTCTGATAGTTCGCCAGGCCGATGAACTGGGCCGGACGCAGCAGGTCCCAGTTGGTCAGCGACAGCCAGAAGGCCTGAAATGTCGGATAGAAGCGGATGCCCGTATAAAACAGGATGGGCAGGGCCAGGAAGGTCCAGGCCCAGATGACGCGCTTGGTGCTGATGTTCAGGCGGTCCCAGAAGCGAACCCGTCCCGTTTGCTGATATGCGTGCACTGACGCCATTTTCGCTCCTGCGATTTCAATCGGCCGGTGGCAGAATATCCGCCACCGGCCGCGTCGAGGGAAGGCTTTCGATTACTGACGCGCAGCGTCGATGATGGCCTGCTCGGCTTCAGCAGCCTGCTTCACCGAGTCCTCGATGACCTGACCTTCGAGCAGCACACGGTTGACCATATCGATGGCAACCTGGCGCTGGCCGGCTTCGTCATAGAACTGCGTGGTATGCGCATATTCGAGACCGCTGAGGAAGGGAGCAAGGATCGGATCGGCGAGGTTCGCCTCGGTCAGGGCCACATCGCGGCGAGCCGGGAGCTCACCGACGGTTTCAAGCCAGATTTCCATCGCTTCGGGCGAGGAGATGTAGGCCAGGAACTTCTGGGCGGCTTCCAGCTCTTCGCCTTCGGCAGTGGCGCCGATGGCGTTGGCGAAATAGCTCGAATAGTTCGACTTGACGCCTTCGGCATTGGCCGGAAGCTCGACCACGCCCCATTCGAACGGGTTCGAGGCAAAGGCACCCAGACGGAACGTGCCGTCGATGGTCATCGCCGCCAGGCCAGCGCGGAATGCCGCCTGACCTTCGTCCATGAAGCCCAGCAGGCCGACATTATGCTCGGTCTGGAGGTCGGTATAGAATTTGAGGCCGGCAGCGCCCGCCTCGGAATCGTAGGCCACATTGCCTTCGGCGTCGTAGGGTTCGCCGCCGAACTGGCGCACGAGGTTCTCACGCCACCAGTGGTGGTCCTGCCCGGCCATGTCCATGGTGATACCGGCCGAGGTGATGTTGCCGGCGCCATCGCGCTTGGTGGTGGCTTCGGCCGCGGCAAGCAGCTCGTCCAGAGTGGTCGGCGGCTCGATGCCGGCTTCGGCGAAGATGGCCTTGTTGTAGAACAGGGCCAGCGAGCGCACGGCGGTGGGCAGGCCGTAATAGTCGTCACCGCGCTTCATTGCCGAAACGATGGGGAAGAAGTCCGATTCGATTGCGTCATGCGGGAACACCGCGGGATCGAGCGGCCGGATGAGGCCGCCAGCCACGAACTGGTCGAGCCAGCCGTAGAAAAGCTGGACCACATCGGGGCCCTGGCCGGCAACCTTGGCCGCGACGACGCGGGTCTGGTAGTCCGCATAGGGGAAGGTGGTCTGCTTGACGGTAATGTCAGGATTTGCGGCTTCGAAATTCTCGATCAGCTTGTCCATCGCCTGGACGCGGCTGTCGAACACATACTGCCAGTACTCGATTTCTACGGCCTGGGCGGAACCCAGCGCCAGAAAGCTAATGCCGGCAGCGAGCCCGGCCAACTTTGCCTTGGTGAACATCAATATCCTCCGTTGAGCCGTCGGCTGTCCGACGGCCATATCTGGTGCGAGACGGGCGCACGACCGCCAATCCACGCTTAGCGTCGGATATGTGACGCTGGCTTGTCAATAAAATAATCTACTTGAGTTATTCTGTTCGCTCGCTAGTCTGAGTTGTCCATGTCGTGTAAGCAAATGGATTGGAGGGCCGCCGATCGTGAACAGCCGCAGCAAGCGAATTCTGCGCCAGCGCGTTGCCATCGGCTCCAATCCTGAGCGCAACCGGGCGCACAATCGCCGCGTCGTGCTGGAAGTCATCCGCATGCACGAGCATCTGGGACGCACCGAAATTGCGCGCCGGGCCCATCTGACCCCACAAGCCGTCGCCAACATCGTCGAGGAGCTGCTCGAAGAGGGCCTGCTCATCGAGCTTGGCAGGCTGCGCTCCGGCCGCGGCCAGCCGCCCATCCAGTTTGCCGTCAACCCCAATGGCCCGCTGACGGCAGGCATCGAAGTGGCGGCGGACCATATGGTGACGGTGCTGCTGGATCTGTCCGGCGGCGTAAGGGGCCAGTCGATCGTGTCCCTCGATGAACCCGGGCCGGACGTGGTGCCGGACCTGGCGGCCAGCGAAGTACGCAAGTTGCAGGACGCTCTGGGCGCCGACAGCAGCAAGCTTTTAGGCCTCGGCGTCGTGATGCCCGGTCCGTTCGAGATCGAGGGCATGAGCTCGGTGGGCCCGGCGACCCTGCCGGGCTGGACCGGAGTGGACCCTGCCCCGCTCTTTGCCACGGCGACCGGCCAGCATGTCGTGGTGGAAAACGACGCCACGGCGGCAGTGGTCGGCGAGCGCCTCTACGGTGCCGGCCGGCAATTGGGCAGTTTCTGCTACCTCTATTTCGGCGTCGGCCTGGGCCTGGGCGTGATCCAGGACGGGCGGCCGATGCGGGGGGCTTTCGGCAATGCCGGCGAAATCGGCCATGTCGGCCTGACACCCCGCAAGGGCAAGGGCGTCTATGGCCCCGCCGGAGCGCTCGAACGGTTCGTTTCCGTCTTCGCCCTGCGCGAACGACTGGCCATGGCCGGCATCTATGTCGCGACCGTCGAGGACATCCAGCACCTGCATGATGAGAACAACCAGACCCTCAGGGACTGGATCGCCATGGCCGCCGATTATCTGGCGCCCACCGTGGCCATGCTGGAAAACATCTTCGACCCGGAAACCGTGATTTTCGGAGGCGGCCTGCCTGACTCAGTGCTGGACGCGGTCATCGCCGCACTGGACCCCCTGCCCGTCTCGGTCGCAACCCGTCTGCAGCGCCCGCTACCTCGCGTGCTGCGCGGACAGACCGGGCAATTGACCGCGGCATTGGGTGCGGCCGCCCTGCCCCTGCTCGATACGGTATCGCCTCATCTCAGCGTGGCCGATCCGGCCAGCTGATCTTTCAATTCGATTCGGAAATTTGCCGATGCTTACCACTCGCGAACGGCTGCGCCGCCAGGCCGCCAATCCCCACCTCATCGCCCTGCACAATGCCCTCGGACGGCTCGGCTCCCCGCTGACCGCCATGAATACCGGCGCGCATCCGGATGACGAGCACAATGGCATGTTGGCCACCTTGCGCCACCAATATGGCATGCGCATCGTGGTGGCCTGCTCAACGCGCGGCGAAGGCGGCCAGAACATTCTCGGTCCCGAACGTGGCGGCACCCTAGGCGTGCTGCGCTCGCGCGAGATGGAGGAAGCGGCGCGGGTGATCGACGCCGACATTGCCTGGCTCGGTCATGGCCCTGATGATCCGGTGTATGATTTCGGCTTCTCGAAATCGGGGCCTGATACGCTGGCGCGCTGGGGCGAAGACCGCACGATCGAGCGGCTGGTGCGTGCCTATCGGCAGTTCCGGCCCGATATCGTCATTCCCACCTTTCTCGACGTGCCGGGGCAGCACGGACACCACCGCGCGATGACCCAGGCGGCGGAGGCGGCACTGGCCCTGGCCGCCGATCCGGCTGCCTTCCCCGAACATGGCTCCGAGGGCCTGCTGCCCTGGCGGGTCGCCAAATATTACCTGCCGGCCTGGTCGGGCGGCGGCAATGGCTATTATGACGACGAGGTGCCCCCGCCCGCGGCCACGACAAGCATAGTCGCCAACAGCCTGGACGCTGCGACCGGCCTTGCCTATGACCGGCTGGGCGAAGTGTCCCGCGCCAATCACGCCAGCCAGAACATGGGCCATTGGCGCCATCCCGGTGAACAATCCTGGGCACTACACCTGGTTGGCGGCGCGACCGAGGCCGACATCACGACGGGCCTGCCCACAAGGCTCGCCGACCTGGCCGAGCTCGATGAGCTGGCCCAGGCCGATGCCGCCATGGCGGCGGCCAAAGCGGCCTTCCCCAATGGTCCGGCAGTGCTGAAGCACCTCATCTCCGCCCGCGCCGCCATCCGTGCCGCCGAAGGCCGCCTGACGGAAACCGCTCGAACCCTCCATGGCCATCGCCTCACTCGCAAGCTCGCGGAGATCGACGCCGCCATGGCGCTGGCAGCCAATATCAGCGTGCTGGCCAGCCTCTCTTCCGCCGATGTCGTACCCGGCGCCTCCCTCGACCTGATCGTCGAGGTCGAACCGGGCCTTGCCGACAGCATCGAGGTCGAACCGGTCACCGGCCCAATCCTCGACCCGGTTGCTGCCCGACGCGTGACCGAGGCAAAAACCATCCTGCCCCTGCAGCTCCGCACCAATGCCCCCGCTAGCAATGCCTTCGCCCCCGATTGGCAGACCCTGGGTGGCAATGGCGCCCTGTCCCTGCTCGTGCATGCCGATATTGCCGGCGAGCGCCTGTCGTTTCGGGTCGATACCGAGGAGCCCTTGCAGGTGGCGCCGCCCCATCCGCTGCAACTGACGCCCGAAGCACTCATCCTGCCGCTACCCGCCCATGGCCGGCACAGCATCGCCCTCAAGCCCGAAATCGACCCGGGGCGGCTGGCCATGGCAATGCCACCCGGACTGGCATTGGAGCGAGGCGACTCCGGACTCACGCTGGCAGCAGGCCCCGACCTGAAAGCGGGCCGCCACAGCCTGCCCCTCAGCGTCGATGGCCAGCCGGCCCATATCGTGACGCCGATCGCCTATCCACATATCGGGCGCACCCGCTTCGTGCAGCCCTTGACGCTCGATGTGCTGGCGCTCGACCTGACCCTGCCCACATCCCGTGTCGGCTATATCGGCGGCGGCAGCGATGGCGTGGGGCAGTGGCTGGCGCGCATGGGCGCCGATCCCATCATGCTCGATGCCGAAGCCCTTTCCGGTCCGCTGTCCGGATTGGACACGATCGTGGTCGGCATTTTCGCCTACGGCACCAGGCCCGACCTTGCCGCCGCCAATCCCCGGCTACGCGAATGGGTCGAAGCCGGCGGGCATCTGGTGACGCTCTACCACCGCCCCAGCGATGGCTGGGACCCCGACTCGACGCCGCCGCGTCATCTCGTTATCGGCTCGCCCTCCCTGCGCTGGCGCGTCACAAATCCGGCCGCACCGGTCACCATGCTGCTGCCCGATCACCCGCTGCTCGCCGGTCCGAACCGGATCACGGCAGAAGACTTTTCCGGGTGGGACAAGGAGCGCGGCCTCTATTTCGCCGCCGACTGGGACAAGGCCTATGAACCGCTGCTGTCGATGAGTGATGCAGACGAAACGCCGCTACTCGGCTCGCTCGTCTCGGCCCCTATCGGCAAGGGCCGCCACACCCATACCAGCCTCGTTCTCCACCACCAGCTCGACCGCCTGGTGCCGGGGGCCTTCCGTCTCATGGCCAATCTGCTGCAACCCGCCTGACATGCCTGATAACACCGCGCCTGGTATCGGCATGGCCTGGCTCATGGGAGACATGGTACTGGTCACCGTGATGACCGTGCTGGTCAAGCTCGGCGGGGCCGACTATCCCGCCGTGCAGATGGTGTTCATCCGCTCGCTGGTGGGCCTGGTCAGTGTCCTGCCCCTCGCCTGGCGGCACCGGCAGGCGCTGCGCCAGACCAAGCATTGGGGCCGCCACGCCTTCCGCGTCTTCTGCAATACGGCGGCGCTCAACGCCAATTTCGCCGCCCTGACCGCCCTGCCGCTGGCGCTCGCCAATGCCATCGGCTTCATGCGGCCGCTGGTGGTATTGGCGCTGGCCACATTCATGCTGGGCGAACGATCCGGCCCCTGGCGCTGGGTCGGCGCCGGCATCGGTTTTGCCGGTGTGCTGCTGATGGTTGCGCCGGGCGAAATCGCCTGGAATGCCGGCATCCTGGCCGCCCTGGCGGCCGTCGCCTTCGGCTCGCTGGCCACGGTGCAGACAAGGGCGCTCAAAGGCGAAAACACCACCATTCTCATGGTCTTCTACACTGTCGGGCTCACACTCTTCACCGCGATTCCTGCCGCCATCACCTGGCAGCCCGTCGCCCTGTCCGCCTGGCCGCTGCTGCTCGGCATCGGGGTGCTCGCCCAGATCGGGCAATATTGCTACCTGCGTGCCTATCAGGCGACACCGGCTAATGTGCTGGCGCCACTGGGTTATCTCTCCATCGTGCTGGCCAGCATTGCGGGCTATCTCGCCTTCGGAGAAATACCGGCCTGGACCACCGTGGCAGGCATCGTCATCATCCTCTTCGCCCTCGTCCTCACCGCGCGCCTCGACCGGCGGCATTCATCCAGGGAAGCCCCAGCAAATGCCCCAGACATTTGATGTCGCCGTCATCGGCCTCGGCGCCATGGGCAGCGCCGCGCTGTACCAATTGGCCCGGCGCGGCGCCCGGGTCGTGGGTATCGACCGCTATCATCCCCCGCACAGCCACGGCTCCACCCACGGCGAGACACACATTACCCGCCGCGGCATTGGCGAGGGCGAGGCTTATGTGCCCCTGGCCACCCGCTCGCACGAAATCTGGCGCCAGTTGGAGGCCGAAACCGGACGGGCCCTGTTCCACGAAGTGGGCAGCATCGTCATCTCCGAACATGACGACAATGTCGCCCGCCCCGGCCGCACCGGCTTTATCCGCCGGTCGTTGGCCGCCGCCGAGCGCTATGGCATTCCCCATGAGATTCTCGATGCCGACGAGATCCGCCGCCGCTTCCCCAATCTGGCGCCGGAAGATAGCGAGACCGGCTATTACGAACCGGGCGGCGGTTATCTGGTTCCCGAGAACTGTGTGGCCGCACAGCTCGACCGCGCGGAAAAACTGGGCGCCACAATGCAGCTCGGCCAGACAGTGACCGGCATCGACGCCAGCCCTTCGGGGGCGAGTATTCGCCTCGCTGACGGCTCGACCCTGTTCGCCGGCGAAGTTATCGTGTCGGCCGGCCCTTGGGCTCCTGGTCTGCTCGGCGCACCATTCGACCGCATCCTCAAGCCCACCCGCCAGGTGATGCACTGGTTCGCCCTCGCTCCCGACGCCACCCCCGCCTGGCAGGCTTCACCCGTCTTCATGTGGCCGCATGGCGAAAGCGAAGACGGCTTCTTCTACGGTTTCCCCTCGCTCGACGGGCTTTCCGTCAAGACGGCAGATGAATTCTATGGCGCAGCCAGCGACCCCGACCATATCGAGCGCCAGGTTCCCGAAAGCGACAGCCGCCGCATGTTCGACGCACATCTGCGCGGCCGGCTGGTGGATGTAACGCCCCGCCCAATCCGCACCGCGACCTGCATCTATACGGCCACGCCGGACAGCATGTTCCTCATCGACCGGCATCCGGAACACGGCAATATCCTGGTCGTCTCGCCCTGTTCGGGCCATGGCTTCAAGCATTCGGCCGCCATTGGCGAAAGCGTCGCGCAATGGGCGCTGGACGGAAGCTCGGCCATCGACCTGGGCAGCTTCTCGCTGTCCCGCCTGGTCTGATTCATCGACAAAAAGAAGCCTCCGACCGGGGGCGGTCGGAGGCTCTGCCGCCGTCGATGCGCGGCGCAAGCGGCCCGCGATGGGAGGATCGCGAGCCGGAGGGGTGGATCAGCGCTTGGCTGGCTGGATCAGGTTGGCCATGATCCGGAATGCACCGGGGGTCAGCTTGTCGAGCTGATGGTGCAGCACCAGGCTGGTATGGGTGTGGCGGCCTTCGCCGATCTCGGCCGAGAGCAGTGCCCCGGTCAAAGGCTCCTCGCCCGCATCGCTCATGGCGACCAGGGGCTTATAGACCTCGTCCCATTCCGACGCGAAATAGAGACCGCGTTCCTTGTCCCAATTGGCCCAGTCGTCCTCGGTGATGACGTTGGGATAATTGAACAGCGGGTGGTCGGGCTCCAGCACCGTCACCGGCGCCGCCGCGTCGGTCACGCGATAGCGGATCGAAGGCGAGCCGATCTTGAGATAGGCCAGCGGCACAGTATCGGTGTTCCAGCCATCCGAAGGACGGTGATAGAGCGTCACCAGGTGGCCGCCATTCTTCACCCATTCATGGATGCCCGGCAGCGCCGCGACGAGGTCGGTACGGCGTCCGAAGGCATAGATGCCCACCACCAGCGTATCGAGATCGCGATAGGCACCGGCCTCCATATCCGACGCGCTCAACTCCTTGAGATCGACGCCCAGACGCTTCAGCCAGATGCCGACATTGTCGTTGTTGCCGCCGATATAGCCAATCTTGCCTTCCGGAATGATCGCCCCGACCGACTGCACCGGCACGGCCACTTCCGTGGGCACGACCGAGCGGCCGATATGGGGATAGGAGAAGACATTGATGGCATAGGCCGGTTGGTCGAGCAGCTTGGGTGCGATGGTGATGCGGGCGGTGCCCAGGTCATCGGGCGGTGCCAGCTCGAACGTGCCGGCTTCGGCACCCATCTCGCCCTTTGCCGTCATCGACCAGCCCTCGGGCAGGTTGAAGTCGAGATCGGCGGTGGTTGCCCCCGAAACGACGGCGGTCATTTCCACCGGCACGATGTCCTTTTCGGTGTTGAACACCACCGCATCGGGCTGCAGCTCAAGCGAGGCGTCGGGCAACACGCGCAGAGCGTCCTCAAGGTCGATGTCGAGCACCGCCTTGTAGCCGGAAATATCGGCCGTCAGGCGCACGAAGGCATCGCCATTGC
This sequence comes from Devosia ginsengisoli, assembly GCF_024707105.1. Taxonomy (GTDB): domain Bacteria; phylum Pseudomonadota; class Alphaproteobacteria; order Rhizobiales; family Devosiaceae; genus Devosia; species Devosia ginsengisoli_A. Next base: position 66,481 of record NZ_JANQAJ010000006.1, read on the forward strand.
CGCCCAGGGGATCGAACTGCTCGTTGAGCGGGTTGGTGAGATCGGCATCGTCGGCCACGATGACCTTGACCCCGTCTTCGGTCGGCTCGCTGGTAATGCCCTCACGGGACACTACGGCCACGCTATCCACGGTCACGGCGTCGGGCGCATCGACCACGGTCTTGACCACGATATCCTGGCCCGGACGCAGGTCACCACCATCGGTGAAGGCGCGGACCTGCATGCCGGCGGCCGTTGCCAGCGCCAGGTTCACTTCCTTGATCTTGCGATCGAGGCGGTGGCCGGCATCCAGCTCCAGCTCTTCAGGCAGGCTGGCGCGGGCTTCGGCGATGGCCTTGCCGATTTCCACCAGCTTGCCCGAGACCACGGCAGGATCGCCATAGTCGGCAATAGCTTCGTCGATCAGGCCCTGGGCATTGCGCAGGGCATCGGCCGCAGCTGATGGCATGCCGTCGAGTTCGGCAATGTGACCCACCGTGGCGATCAGGCCGTCGCGGATGTCCTCTTCCTGCCTGCCGGCTTCGCCATTGGCGGCCCAGCTCAGGTTCAGTGGCCATTCGGTCTGCGGATCGGGACGCCAGGAACCCATGCCCTGCGTTTGGTGGCACACGCGGGACCATTCGCCCATCTGCGGGAAGGTGGCGCCGGAAATCGGATCGCGCTCGGGCGCGCGGATCACCAGCGTCTGCGGCGGGGGCGGGGTTTCGTCGTCATAGACGCCGCCACCGCCACCCCATGCCGGCTGATAGATCTTGGGAACGCTCCAGGGCTTCAGGCCCGCGGCGATCTGGTTGGGGAATTCTTCCGCATTGCCGGAAATCTCGGCCGTGACGAAGGTAGCGACGTTGGCTGCGCGGTGATGGCCGTGCTGGCCGCCCACATCGAGGAAGCAGTTCATGATCACGTCGGGGCGGTAATAGCGGAACGCCCAGGTCATGCGCTCGATGACGCGATCGCGGCCCCAGCGGTCGATGGTCTGGTTCGGGTCCTTGGAGAAACCGAAATCATGCACCGGATCGTGGTGGCCCTGGCCGCCAAAGGCCAGCGAAGCATCGAGCGCGCGCGAGGCTTCCGTCATTTCGCGCGTGCGCAGCACGCCGAGTACCGAGCCGCGTTCGGGACCGATGGCATTCTGCCCGCCTTCGCCGCGGGTGATGCAATAGAGAACCGGGCGAATGCCGTAGACGTGCCGCAGGGCCGCCAGCATGCCGCTGGGCTCATCGTCCGGATGCGCGCCCGTGGTCATCAGGGTCACCGTCGATGTCAGGCGTTCAAGCTGACGATACAGCTTGACGATGGCGGGCTCGCCCTTCTGGGCCGCGATCAGATCCCGGTCGGCCGCCGGAGCCGCCCAGGCTGGAATCTGCGTGGCCGCCAGCAAGGGCGGAACGGAGGCGATAAAGGTTCGCCGAGTCAAACGAGTCATTGGTCTTTTCCTCTCCAGAGACCGTCCGCAGCCTGACCCTCCACGGCCATTTGCGACAGTCGCATGAAGGACTATGCGAGCCTCATTAACTTAACTCAAGTGTGTTAATCAGATTTTTGCCCGCTTCTGGAAAATCGGTGCAAAATCCGCCGGGCAATGCCACGACGGATTGGCGCCTGGCTCAGAGCCGGCGCTACATAGATGGGAAATTCAGGAGTGGCAGCCGGTTAACGCGCGCGGCACAGATCGGCTATGCCGATAATTCCGGCGTCGCCGCCCAAGGCTGCCGGCCTGATCGCCGGACGCAGATGGTCAGGCTCCAGTAACAGCCTGGCGACCAGGCGGTCGCGAAATTGCGGCAGCATGCCGATGCCGCCACCCAGCACGACGACGTCAGGATCGACCAGTCTTTGCAAGTCGCCCAGCCCCACGGCCAGGTCCTCGATCGCCTTGTCGAGCAGCGCGACAGCCCAGGGCAGGCCATTTTCAACCGCCGCAAAGATCTCATGCGTCGTGGCGGTATGGCCAAGAGCGGAAGCGGAAGCTGCCATGCCGAAACCCGAAGCACGCGTCTCAAGGCGCTCGGCCTTCGGCGCGCCCCTGCTCTGGCCGAGGCTGCCCGCAAGGCCATTGGCGCCCTGTAGCAGCCTGCCCTGCAACACGATCCCGCCGCCGATGCCGGATGACACGGTCACGAACACCATGTCCTGCGCGCGCCCGGCCCCATGGCGATACTCGCCCCAGGCCGCGGCCTGCGCGTCGTTCAGCGCGATGGCCGGCACGCCGAACAGCGCCGTCAGCCGCTGCACCAGCGGCGTGCGATCAGGAATGGCCAGCGTGCGCGGATTGAGCGCCGACCAGTGACCGTCCTGCACGACGCCAGTCACGGCGGCGCCGACGGCGTCGTAGCGCCCCTGCCAGTCGGTGGCCAGCGCGCCGATCGTGGCGAACCACGTATCGGTGCCGACGCCCTGCGGCGTCGGTATCGCCTGCCGTTCGAGAATGCCCCCATTGCGGACCAGCGCCGCCAGCGTCTTGGTCCCGCCCACATCGAGTGCCAGCACCGTGGCGCTGCTGTTTCTGGCCGCATCATCCACCGCGGTGCGGAACCATTCGGTGACATGCTCGGTGCGCGTAATGGCCGAACCGACACAGACAGCAGAGGCGCCCGCCGCGATGGCCGAGGCTGCCGCTGCAGGCGTATTGTAGCGCCCTTCCGCCACAACCACCCCGCCCAGGCGGCGGCAGGCAGCCACGAAGTCGAGGTCGGGCTCGGCCGGAACGGGCCCGCCGGTGTAGCCGGACATGGTGGTGCCGAGAATGTCGAAACCGAGCTGTTTGGCGAGCCTGGCTTCCGCTTCCGTCGCCAGGTCGGCCATGGCCAGGCACCCGGCGGCATGAATGGCGGCCAGCAGGTCGGCGACCGACACCGGGCGGACCCGGTCGGTGCCGTCGACGGCGATCACGGTTGCCCCGGCTGCGGCCAGCGCCTCCACGTCAGCGATGAACGGGGTGATGCGCACCGGACTATCGGGCAGGTCGCGCTTGATGATGCCGATGATCGGCAGGTCGCAGGCCTTGGCCACCGCCGCCACATTGTCCGCCCCTTCGATGCGCAGGGCACGCGCGCCGCCATTGCTTGCGGCCTGGGCGAAGGCGACGATAGCGGGGATGGTGTCGAGCGGCCCGTCATCGACCGGCTGGCAGGAAACGATCAGGCCACCCTGGAGGTCGGTCAGGAATTGGGCATTGTGCGGCACGGATCGCTGTCCTCAGAGAATGTCGTCGCGGATGCAGGCGCGCAGATGCCCCGGCGCCACTTCGCGCAGAGCCGGAACGTCGCCGGCACAGGCCTCGACGGCAAACGGACAGCGGGTGCGGAACACGCAACCGGAGGGCGGATTGGCGGGGCTGGGAATATCGCCGGTCAGGATCTGCCGTTGCGGGCGCGTTGCCGGGTCGGGCGAGGGAATGGCCGAGAGCAGCGCGCGCGTATAGGGGTGGCTGGGTCTGGCATAGAGATCGGCGGCGGGCGCCATCTCCATGATGCGGCCAAGATAGAGCACGATCACCGTGTCGCAGATATATTCCACCACCGCCAGGTCGTGGGAAATGAACAGCATGGTCAGGCCGAGACGCACCTGCAAATCCCGCAGCAGGTTGATGACCTGCGCCTGGATCGACACATCGAGCGCCGATACCGGCTCGTCGGCGACGATGAATTCGGGGTCGAGCGTCAACGCGCGGGCAATGCCGATGCGCTGGCGCTGCCCGCCGGAGAATTCATGGGCGTATCGGTCGAAGGCGTCGACCGGCAGTTCCACCGCGACCAGCGCCTTTTTCCGCGCGGGCACGCCGTTCGGCCCGCGTGCCGATGCCCTGGATATCGAGCCCTTCGGTCAGGACCTGCCCAATGGTCATGCGCGGCGACAGGCTCGCGAACGGGTCCTGGAAAATATATTGCATCTTGCGCCGTTGCCGGCGCAATTGGTCGCCCGAGAGCGTGGTGATATCGACGCCATCCAGCATGATCTCGCCGCTGGTCGGCTCGATCAGGCGCAGCACCGAGCGGCCGATCGTGGTCTTGCCCGAGCCGGATTCCCCGACAAGGCCGACCACCTGGCCGCGGGGAATATCGAAGGAAATATCCTGCAGCGCCTTGACGACCGGCCCGCGGGAAAAGGCGGCCGGCTTGAAATGCTTGGAGAGGTTTCTGACCGATAGGTAGGGCTGTTGCGTCATCAGAGTTCCTGCCAGCGGATGCAGCGGCTTTTCTGCGACGGCGTCGTCTCGACCAAGGCGGGCATGGCGGCGCTGCAGGCGGCGATGGCATAGTCGCAGCGATTGGCGAAGGCGCAGCCCTTGGGCAGATTGCGCAGCGAGGGCACATTTCCGCGAATGGTGGGCAGGGGCGTGCCGGCGCGCTTGAGTTCGACCGCCTGGCCCAGCCTCGGCACCGAGCGCAGCAGGCCCTTGGTATAGGGGTGACGCGGATGGGCGAAGACCTCCGCCACGGGTCCGGACTCGACGATCCGGCCAGCATACATCACCACGACACGGTCGGCGATCTCGGCGACGACACCCAGATTATGGGTGACGAACAGGATGCCCATGCCGCGCTCGCGCTGCAATTTCTGCAACAGGTCGAGAATCTGCGCCTGGATGGTGACATCAAGGGCAGTGGTCGGCTCGTCGGCAATCAGCATGCGCGGGTCACAGGCCAGGGCCATGGCGATGGTCACGCGCTGGCGCATGCCGCCCGAAAGTTCGTGCGGATATTGCTGCGCCCGGCGGGCGGGGTCGGGAATGCCGACATCGGCCAGCAGGCGCACGGCATCGGCGGCGGCGTCACGATGCGACTTGCCCAGATGGATGCGGATCGGCTCGGCGATCTGCTCGCCAACCGTATAGACGGGATTGAGGCTCGTCATCGGCTCCTGGAACACCATGCCGATGTCATTGCCCCGGATCTCGCGCAGGCGTTCGTCAGGCATGGTGGCAAGGTCGACGACCTCACCGCTTTTTCGCGACAGCATGACCTTGCCTGCAGCAATGCGGCCCACCCGCCTGGGCAGCAGGCCCATCACCGACAGGCTGGTCACCGATTTCCCCGAGCCGGACTCGCCGACCAGCGCCACGGTCTCGCCCGCCGCAATGGTCAGTTCCATGTCCTCGACGGCGGCAATTTCGGCGCCGCCGATCCGGAACACGGTACGCAGGCCAGCAATGTCGAGGATCGGGGCGCCCATGGTCAGCCAAGCAATCCGACGGATTTGAGCACTGCATCGACCTTGACGGTTTCCTCGTCATTGAGGTGACGCTGCGGCCGGGCCATGGTGTTGTTGGCAATGATGCCCAGTTGGCGCATCGCCGTCTTGAAGGCGCCGACGCCGGCCGAACCGGCACTGGTGCGGGCCGTCGAAATCCAGACGATTTCGAACAGCTTGCAGAGCCGTTCCTGCTCGGCGCGCGCGCCGGCGAAATCGCCGGCCTGCACCAGGTTCCACAACTTCACATAACCATGCGGATCGACATTGGCGAGGCCCGGCACGACGCCGTGGGCGCCCATGGCCAGCACGCTGTCGACCACGATTTCCGAGCCGGTCATGCCGAAGAAATCGGCATCGTCCTTCATGTCGGCCAGCACATAGCGCAGGTTGCCGTCGTCGCCGCTCGAATCCTTGAGGCCGACGATGGCGCCTTCTTTGGCCAGCGTCACCGTGGTCTTGCGCTCCAGCTTCAGCCCGACGCAGACGGGAATGTCATAGGCGATGACGGGCAGGTCCACCGCATCCCTGATATAGCGGAAGTGGTCCACCGTCTCGGCCTGGTTGGTGCGCGTATAGAAGGGCGCGGTGACCACCACGGCATCGGCGCCGGCCGCCTTGGCGATGCGCGAGTGGTTGATGACGCGGTCGGTAGTGGGGTCGATCGTGCCGACCAGCACCGGCACCCGGCCATTGGTGATCTTGATGGCATGGTCGACAATGGCCTTGCGGGTCTCTGCATCGTGGAACACCACTTCACTGGTCGAGCCGAGCACGAACAGGCCGTGGACACCGGCGTCGATCATGTTTTCGAGCACGCGGGTGAAGGACGCATAGTCCACGGTGAAATCGGCGTGGAGTGGCGTTACGACAGGAGGGACGACGCCGGTAAACAAGGGCATTTCAGAAAACCTTCAGGGTCAGTTGAGAGCGGAGCGAGGGTCGAACGCGTCGCGCAGGCCGTCGCCGATGAAATTGATGGCCAGCACGGTCAGCACCAGCGCCGCGCCGGGGAACATCCATTGCCAGGGATATTGTTCGAGCACGACGGTGGAGCGCGCCAGGTTGAGCATGTTGCCCCAGCTGGCCTCGGGCGGCGCGATACCGAGCCCGAGGAAGGACAGCCCGGCCTCGAGCAGGATGGCATTGGCGACCTGCAAGGTGGCGTAGACCACCAGGATGTCGATGCAATTGGGCAGGCCGTGCTTGAACAGCAGGTGGGGCACGCTGGCGCCCATGCCGCGTGCGGCCACCACGAAATCGCGCTCGCGCAGTTCGAGCAGGCGGGCGCGGACCATGCGCGACAGGGTCGGCCAGGACAGCAGCGAGATCACCAGGATCGTCGGCATGATGCCGGTACCGGCAATCGAGGCGAGCACCAGCAGGAAGATCACTGGCGGCAGGGTCATGGCCAGGTCCACGAGCCGCATGAGCGAGGCATCGACGACCCGGCCGCCAAAGCTGGCAAAGGCGCCGACGAGGAAGCCGATGACGATGGAAATCGCCACCGAGACGACGGCCACGATCAGCGAGACCCGGCCGCCTTGCAGCAGCCGCGCCATCACGTCACGGCCGACGCCGTCGCTGCCCATCCAGTGTGCGGCTGAGGGCCCCTTGTTGAGCGCGCGCAGGTCGATGGCATTGGGCCCCAGCCCCCACCACCAGTCATAGGTGACGATGGCAATAAGAATGGGCACGAAGATCGCCAGCCCGACCAGGGCCGCGCGGTTGCCGAAGAAGCGCTCGATGGAACGGCGGGTCGGACCCTTGGTCCGTTCGATGGGGGCGGTCGCTGCATCACTCATGTCAGGCCACCTGGATGCGCGGATCGACCGCGGCGTAAGTGATGTCGGTCAGCAGGTTCACCGCGATCACGCAGGCGCCGACAATCAGGGTGGCGCACATGATGACGGGGTAGTCGCGCGTGTTGACCGCATTGACCAGCAGCAGGCCCATGCCCGGCCAGTTGAAGACGCTTTCGAGGAAGATGGCGCCGCCCACGGCAATGCCGATGGTTGAGCCGATCAGGGTGACCACGGGCAGCAGGGCATTGCGCGTGGCATGCTTGATGATGACCCAGAATTCTCGGACGCCCTTGGCGCGCGCCGTGCGCACATAGTCCTGGTTGAGCACTTCGAGCAGCGAGGAGCGCATATAGCGCATGATCAGCGCGGCATGGCCGATGGACAGCAGGAAGGCCGGCAGGATGAGATGCGACAGCAGGTCGGCGATCGAGAATGGAGCACCCGGCGTCAGCATGCCGCCCGAAGGGGCCCAGCGCAGCTGCACCGAGAAGAAGTAGAGACCGAGCAGCGCCGTCAGGAAGGCGGGGCTCGATATGCCGATGGAGGAGGTGACGGAGAGCGCAACGTCGGTCACCGAATTGCGCCGCACGGCGCTGATGATGCCGGCGGCGATGCCCAGCACGATGGCGATCAGCATGCCGGTGCCCATCAGCAGCACCGTCGGCCCGATACGCTCGAGCACCAGCGGCAGCACGGATACCCCGGCGCGCTGGGTGGAGAAGCCGAAATCGCCCGATATGGCGGCGCGCAGCCAGCCGAAATATTGCACCGGCAGCGGCTGGTCGAGGCCGAGCCGGGCGCGGAGCGCGGCAAGCTCATCCATCGAGAGCGGCGCGGCAGGATTGATATAGGCGTCGATCGCATCACCCGGCGCCAGGCGCAGCAGCATGAAGACGAGGACGCTGAGGGCAATCAGCATCAACAGTCCAATGCCGATACGGCGTGCGATGTAATTCAACATGGCCAGGTCCGGTGTGGAAGCGGGTGGGCGGCGCGGAGTGACCGCGCCGCCGAAGCGCAGGGGAGAGCCGCGCTTACTTGATATCCCAAAGCTCGGGATGGGCGGCGTAGGGGCCACCGGCCGGCGCCGGCGTCCAGACGAAGTCGACCAGGTTGGCGGATGCCACGCCGTAGCGGTTGGCGACCCACATCGTGGCCCAGGGCAGCTCCTCGTTCATCACCTTGCAGACATCCTGCCAGCGGGCATCGACCTGGCTGGCATCGGTCTCGCCGATGGCCGCGTCGAAGGCGGCGCTCAGATCGTCGAACTCGATGCGCATGATATTGGCACCAGCCGGCGGCAACTGCGACTTGTTGAGGCCGACATTGATACCCGCCGGATTGGGCCCGTTCTGCAGGCCGGCATAGATCAGCGAGAATTCGTTCCAGTCGGGGTTGTTCTCCTGATAGACGGTGCCGTTATAGGTCGGCACGTCGACGACGCGCGGCACGACATTGACGCCGACCTGGGCCAGCATGGCCTGCACGGCGGCCATCACATTGGTGGCCTGGGGCGAGCCGTAATAGGTCAGCCAGGTAATCGGCTTGTCGCCGTTGATGTCGGCCCAGCCGGCTTCGTCGAGCAGCGCCTTGGCCTTTTCCGGGTCATAGGCGTAGTCGTTGAGGCCCTCGGGCACCAGGTGCGGTGCGACATAGCCGCAATTGGCCAGCTTGGCAGCGCCGCCATAGAGGCTTTCGACGATCGCGGCGCGGTCAATGGCATACATGAAGGCCTGGCGAACGCGAACGTCCTTCCACAGATCGACCTTCTGGTTGAAGCCAATATAGTTGACCACATAGGAGTCGCCTTCGATGACCGTGAAGCCATCGTTGCCGGCAAAGGTCGCAGCATCTTCGGGCTCGACATAGGTGAACTGGATTTCACCGGCGCGGAGCGCGGCCACGGCGGCAGCCGGGTTCTCGAAATAGCGGTTGATCAGCCGGTCGACCTTGGGCGCGCCGCGCCGGTAGTCCTCGTCGGCAGCCAGTTCGACATACTGGTCGGTGACATATTTGGTGAACTTGAACGGGCCGGTACCGATGGGCGTGGTCGACCACCAGGTGCTGGTGGCGATGCTCTCGGGCGCGATCGAGGCCAAAGCATGCTCGGGCAGGATCATGACCTGTGCCAGCACCGACAGCAGGCCGCCATCGGCCTCCGAAAGCGTCACGACGACAGTGCGGTCATCGGGCGTCTCGACATTGGCGATCTTGCCCAGGCGGCCGGTAAAGACGCTGCCCGAAGCGGCGTCGCGGATCAGGTCGAGGGTGAACTTGACATCGGCGGAGGTGAAGGCTTCGCCATCATGCCAGGTCTCTTCGGCCAGGTTGAACGTATAGGTCAGCATGTCGTCGCTGACGGTATAGTCGGTGGCCAGATCGCCCTCGATGGCGTTCAGTTCCGCATTGTAGATCACCAGCGGCTCGAAATAGGTGTTGAGCCAGGTAAAGCCACCGGTCGCGGCGAGCGGGTTGAAGTTCTTGGGGAATCCGCCCGGGCCGACGTCGAAGCCGCCGGTAATAGTCTTTACGTCCTGCGCGAAGGCGGGCGTGGTGAGTGCGGTTGCACCCAGCAGCAGGCCGCCAATGGCCAGAGCTCGCGTGATAGTCCTGATATGCATGGTTTTCCTCCCCGGAAAGATCAGGCTTTGGATGGTTCGGTGCGGTTCCTGGCAATGACCTGCTGGATTCCGCGGTAGTGATCGTCCAGGCGCTTGCGCGCCTGCTCTACGTCCTTGCGGGCAACCGCTTCGACGATTTCGTGATGGTCCCGCCACGTATCGAGCGGTTCGGGATTATCGAGATTGTTGAAGTTGGACGCCTTGTTGAAGGCCGTCCAAAAGATGTCGATCAACGCGCTCAACATGTGATTGTTCTGGCAGCGAAACAGCAGCTGGTGGAACCGCTGGTCTTCCTCGGCAAAGCTCTCCTGCCGCTCCGCCCGCACCTTCATCCGCGCCGTGACATCGCGCAAAGCGGCCAGATCCGCCTCGCTGATCATGGCGATGGTCTTGCCGATCAGCCCCGTTTCGAGAACGCGGCGGATTTCGCGCAATTCCTCGACGTCGCGCAGCGAGTCCTGCAGGCCATAGGCCAGGTTGTCGAGCAGCGGCTTGAACGAGAATTCCTTGACGAAGACACCGATGCCGCGCCGCGTCTCGAGGATGCCCAGCGATTCCAGCGCTTTGATCGCCTCGCGCATCGAATTGCGCCCGACGCCCAATTGCTGGGCCAGGAAGGTTTCCGGCGGCAGCGGGTCGCCGGCCTTGAGCTGGTTGGCCTCGATATATTCCTTGAGGCTCTCCTGCACGGTGACATGCAGGAGAGGGGCCCGGCTCAACGGCGTCATCGATTTCAAATTCGACATCGTGGTCCTCGTTTATCTGTTCCAGCTTTTTCTGGGCGGCACAGATCGACACCGTCAACGCTTGTTGTATAGCGACATATGGGATATCCTGCAAGTCGATATTGGACAGGTAACCAAAACATGAAGATTGCGTTGTTCGGAACCAGCCATTGGCACGCGGAAATGCACCTCGATGCGGGGCGTGCAGCCGGCGCGACAGTGGTTGGCGTTTGGGACGAAGATCCGGCCCATGCAGCCGGGTTTGGGGAAAAGCATGGGCTGCCGTCCGCAGCGAGTTTCAGTGACGGACTGGCCCTGGCGCCTGATCTCGTCGTGCTGATGGGGCACCCGTCCACCCTGCCGGCCCGCGCGCAGGCGCTGATCGAAACGGGCATTCCCCTGATTCTGGAAAAGCCCGCCGCCAGCAACACGGCTGTTATCGCGGAGCTGGCGCAACTCGCGCGGAAGCATGGCACCTTCGTCGGCGTGCCACTGCCCAACCGCTTCGGGCCGATCTTCGGCGCTTACGGACAATTGCAGGAAGCCGGTCGCGCCGGCAGGCTCGCCCATGCCAGCTTCCGGCTGGTGAATGGCCCTCCGGAACGCTATCGCCAGGATGCCGTCGGCTGGTTGCTCGATCCCGCCATTGGCGGTGGCGGCGCCTTGCGCAATCTGGGCATTCACGGCGTCGATGCCGTGCTGAGCCTGGCGCAGGGGCCGGTGACCCTGGTCTCAGCCAGCATCGGCAACCGCATCCATGACGAGGCCGTGGACGACCACGCCCTGCTGGTGCTGACCGACGCGGCTGGCACGCTATTCACCGTCGAGGCCGGCTACACCTATGCCTCCATGGCGCCGGGTGGCGAATTCGAATGGCGCATGGTGACGGCAAACGCCACGCTGGTAGATCGCGGCGACAGCGCCAGTTGCGTCACGCTCGACGACGCCAGCACGCGCGCCCTGCCGCCCGAACCGACAGCCACGCGCTATCGCCTCTTCATGGCCGATACGCTGCAGCGCCTCGGCGACGGCCGTCCGCCGGCAATCACTCTCAACGACTATCTCGCGGCGATGACCCTCATCGATGCCGCCTATGCAAAGGCAAGATCATGATTGGAATTGGTATCATCGGGGCCGGACATTTCGGCGCGGTGCATGCGAGGGCAATGGCCGAAGTCGATGGCGTGCAACTGGTCGCCAGTTGCCGCGAGGACCGGGCGGCCGCCGAGCAGTTCGCGCAGGAGCATGGCGGCAGTGCCTATTCCGACTGGCGCCAGCTTCTCGCCGATCCCAAGGTCGATACCGTCGTCATCGCCACGCCGCATCACCTGCATGAGGAAATCGCCATCGGCGCGGCCGAGGCCGGCAAGCATATTCTCCTCGAAAAGCCGATGGCGCCGACCACCCGCGCCTGCGACGCCATCAACGCCGCCGTCGCCAAAGCGGGTGTCCAGCTCATGGTCGGGCATGTGATGCATTTCGCCCTGCCCTGCCTCAAGGCCAAAGAGGTTCTCGATTCCGGCGTGATCGGCAAGCCGGTGCTGGGGTCGAGCTGGATGATCAAGCTGTGGATGGAGAGCAATCGCCGCGACTGGCACAAGAATACCGCCTCGGGCGGCGGCATGCTGATGACAGCCGGCATCCACGCGCTGGACCGGCTGGTCTGGCTGATGGGACAGGATGTGGTGGGCGTCAACGCCCTGGCCGGCACCTTCTTTCATGAGCAGCAGGCCGATGACAGCGCGCTGATCGGACTGCGCTTCGCCAATGGCGGCATCGGCCAGGTGCAGAGCGTCGGCTATCGCAACGGCGCGGTCGGCTTTGCGATGGACCTCGTCTGCGAAAGCGGCACGTTGCGCATCGATTTCGACCATGGTGTTTCGATCGGCCGCGATGCCGTCTGGACGCCGGTGCCGGATTCGATCGAGCCCGACTGGATGCACCACGCCGTGGCGCGCGAATGGCAGGCCATGCGCGACGCCATAACCGGAACGGCGCCGGTGGCCGTCAGCGGCGCCTATGCCCGCCAGATTGTCGGAATCATCGAAGCAGTGCATCAGGCTAATGCCGAAAAACGGGAAATCGAGATAAGCCATGCCTAGCCAGTCGACCGAACAACTCATCCAGGCCTATATCGCCGCCCATCGCGACCCGGTCAAGCCGGTACCGGCCGCCAGCCTGCAGGCGCTCGACGCCGCCGGCGCCATGGCCGTGCAGGGCGAAGTGCTGCGGCAATTGGGCGAGACCGCGTCGGTGGCCAAGGTCGCCGCGCCCGCCAGCGGCTTGGCCCTGGCCGCGCCGATCATCGACAGCTGGGTCACCAAAAGCGGCGGCACGCTGCAGCTGAATGGCCGCAACATGATGGGCCTCGAAATCGAGATCGCCGCCGTCCTCAAAAAGGATCTCACCCCGGAAATCGCCCGCCAGGGCAAGGCGGCCGTGCTCGCGGCGATCGATCATTTCATCGTCGGCCTCGAGCTGATCGGCACGCGCATCGACCAGCACAAGCAGGCCGGCCCGTTCGGCCCGCTTTCCGATTTCATGGTGACTTCAGGCTACGTGACCGGCCTCCAGGCCATCCCCACCCTGCCCGAAGTCGACGGCCTGCCGATCGTGCTGGAAACCGCTGCCGGAACCACCCAACTCGGACCGGCCAAACACCCCTTCGGTGGCGTTCTCGAGCCCATCATCGCCTATGCCAGCGCTCCCTTCGACCATTTCGGTGGCCTGCGCGCCGGCATGGTCGTCACGACAGGCTCCCTCTGCGCCCTCATCGAAGTCCCGCCAGCCGGCACGACAACACTGCGACTGGGCGAGTTCGACCCGGTTTCGCTAACCCTGTCCTGAGCCCCGGCGCAGCAATGGCTGACTGATTCATCCGCCAGGCCTTCATATGGCGGCGATGAGTTGGATCTCGACAGGCGCGTTGTCGGGCAAGGTGGCCACGCCCACGGCGGCGCGGCTGCCGATGCCGATGCCGGCGGCGCCGAGTTCGGATTGCAGAAACTCGGACGCAAAATCGGCCAGCCGCGAATGCGCGGTAAATCCGGCTTCGGCGGCGATATAGACGGTGAGGCTCGGGATGCCGGAAAGGCATTCGCCTTCTGCAAGCTGGGCGCGGGCCGCCGATAGCGCGTTGCGGCAGGCCAGTATGACTGCGTCGCGCCAATCGAGCGGATCCGCATCGGCGGTGACTGGCCCGACAAATTTCAGTACCCCATCCTGGCGTGGCGTCATGCCGGCCGTGAAGATCAGGGTCCCGTGCCGCACGGCCGGCCGGTAGAGACCCTGCGGGATCGGCATTGCCGCATCGACAGGAGCGCCGGTCATGCGCGATATCGCTCGACGAGGGCGACGAGGCGCTCACTCGCCGCCACGGCGGCGGCATGGTCCTGCGAGAAATTCAGCCGGACGCTGTTGCCGGAGAAGGGGCTGAACTCGGTGCCCGGTGTCACGATCACGTCGGCCTGAAGGCGCAGGATTCGGACGAAATCGGTGCCCGATACGACAAGTTCGGGAAGGCCGGGAAAGATGTAGCTTCCTGCCTCGCTCGTGCGCACGCTGATGTCGGCGGTGCCGCGGAACACGTTCAGCAGATCGTCGCGAATGCCCTGATGCTCGCGGATGCGCTGCGCCATCCAGCCTTCGGGTTCATTGAACCAGGTGTGCAGCACTGCCTGACTGTAGCCACCGGCGCGCAAGGACACGATGGCCTGGAGCTTTTCCATGCGGCTGATGATGCTGCGCGAACCGAAGGCGATGCCAAGGCGGTAACCGCTCAGGGACTCCGTCTTGGACGGCCCCATGATGGTGACGACATTTTCCGCGTCCACCGGCTGCGCCCGCAAATGGGTATAGGACGCCCCCGAATAGAGAAGCCGGGAATAGAGCTGGTCGACGATGACCGTTGCGCCATATTCAAGGGCAAGCGCGGCAATGGTCTCGATTTCCGCGCGGGAGTAGATGACGCCAACGGGATTGTTGGGGTTGGAGAAGAGCAGGACCTTGGCGCCGGCCTTGAACGCATCCTCCAATTGCCCGAGATCGAGCCCGGCATGGCCTTCGGCCGCCATATAGTCCAGTCGAACCGGCAGCATTTCCCCTTCGAGGAATTCCACCAGCTTGCGATTGGCAAAATAATCCGGCTGCACGATCGCGACCTTGTCGCCGCGCGAAACTGTCGAGGCAACCGCCAGGAACAAAGCGCCCTGGGTGCCGGGGGTGATGATCATCCCGTCGCGACCATCGACCGGCGCTCCGGTGAAGGTCGCGAGGCGCTCCGCAAGTTCCTCGCGAATGCCCATATCGCCCCGATATTCGGTATAGGCCTGCCTTCCGCCCGCCGCGACACCCGCCGAGAAGGCCTCGAACGATCCAGGGGTGGGCGTGAAGGCGTCGACATCGCCGTGGGAGAAATCGACCGGGCGCCCGGCGAGCTTGTCACCGCGAAGCAAGGTCTCGACACTGCCCGAGGCATGGCGCACCTCCTGCCCGGGCGCGTTATCGGTGCCGAGGCGGCTGAATTTGGTCTGGATGGTCATGGCGGGTTCCTGGTCGGCGCTTTCAGACAGCATTCTGCTTCGCATGATGTTCGGCAATGAAGTCAGCCGAGAACTTGCCGCTTTCGGTGTCCTGCCGCAACAGCTCGGCATCACGCGCCTGTTGCGGCCCATTCTGCGGGGGCAGACGTCATTCGCGAATGCTCGCTTCGAACCAGATGTCGCAGTTCCTTGGGCGACAATACGGCGTCAACGCCGAACCCACAGACCGGTGCAGCGCACGCCCTTGATGACGAACCTCTGTGAAGTGGCTCAGGCGTGCGCTTACAAAAGCGCCTGTTCGTTGCGACCCATGAAGCGGAAGGCGATGTAGACCGCACAGCCACTGAGCAGCAGCAGGATGGTGGACAGAGCCGCCGCGGTGCCGAAATCGCCATCGAGAATGAGCAGGTAAATGCGCACCGGCATGGTCATGGTGCTGCCGACATAGAGTACGAGTGACGACGACAATTCGTTGATGGCGGTTACGAAGCTCAACATGCCCCCGGCGATGATGCCCGGCACGATGAGCGGTACGGTAATGCGCAGGAACGCCTGGAACGGGCTGTAGCCGAGCGAAATCGCCGCCTCCTCCATGCTGGGTGAAATCTGGCGCAGCGAGGAGGCCGTGGTGCGCACCGTATAGGGCAGCCGGCGGATGAAGATCGACAGGATGATGATCATGGCCGTGCCGGTCAGCACGATGGCGCCGGTATTGAAAGCGGCGATGAAAGCGATGCCGATAACGATGCCCGGCATGACATAGGGCACCATGAAGGCGCCATCGAGCAAGGCGGTGTTGAAATTGGTGCGCCGGGCGACCAGCACCCCGACCACCGTGCCGACCATGACGATGAGCACCACTGCGGCGACCGAGAAAGTCAGCGAGTTGCGCACCACATCGCCGAGGTTGAACAGGATGCGCTCATAGCTTTGCAGCGCAAAGCCATCCTGGAACACCGGGCCACTGGTCTTGCGGAAGGAATAGATGACCGAGATGATGACCGGCATCGCCCCGCATAGCCCGATCAGGTAGACGGCGAAATGCGCCAGCCCGTTGCGCCAGCCCTTGAGCTGGATGCGCACCGGCTTGTTGATCATGTTGCCGTGGTAGACGTTGCGACGCGACATGTAGCGCTGCAGCATGACGAAAAACATGGAGACCAGGATCAGGATCACACTGATCGTGGTGGCCATGGACATGTTGGAGCCCACTTCGGCCGAGTAGAGCGTGAAGGCCTCGGTCGCCAGCACGTTGTAGCCGCGGCCCAGCAGGCGCGGCGTGCCGAAATCCGCGATGGCGTGGATCAACGCCAACAGACCGCCTGCCGTCAGTGCCGGGAAGACCATCGGGAAGGAAATCTTGAACGTGCGCTGCCAGGGCGTAAGGCCCAGCCCCTCCGCCGCTTCTTCGAGCGAGCGATTGACGTTACTGAGCGCGCCCGAGACCATGAGATAGACGTAAGGGTAGAACTTCAGCGAGAAGACCATGAGGATGCCGCCCAGCCCGTAAATGGGTGGCATGTTGATGCCCATATCGCGCAGAAAGCCGCGTACGACGCCACCCGCACCAAACAGCACGATCCACGAATAGGCGCCGATAAAGGGCGGCGACACCAGCGCCAGAATGGCCAGCAGCGATACAAAGCGGCCGCCCCGGATGACGAAGCGCGACACGCAGAAGGCCATGATCGAACCCAGCACCAGGGCGCCGAGCAACCCGCCGAAACCGACGACCAGCGTATTGACGAAAGCCTGATGGAAACGCGGTTCACCCAGGAATTTGAGATAATTGGCAAGGGTCGCATTGCCTTCCTGGTCGTAGAAGCTGGAGACAAGCACCGAGCCGACCGGGATGAAAAGCAGGACAAACAGCAGCACCCAGGTGAGGATCATCACCACGGTCCAGAAATTGAAGCGTGGCATGGCCGTCACCCTCCGATTCGGGCGTTGTCGGTGCCGAAGGCCATCGGCGCATCATGCGGCACCAGCACGGAAACGGCCTCACCCGCCTCGCGCGTTGCCGCCATCCCCGGATTGGCCACCTGCACGACGATGGGGCCGACCGGTGTCTCCACCTGCACATGGGCCTCGCGGCCGAGATAGGTATATTTCGTGACGGTACCGGGAAGGACGGCCGCACCATTGGCGGCGCTACCGGCTGCAGCGAGACCGAGGCGTTCCGGGCGTACCGCCCAACTTGCAGCGTCGGGAGCGGAGAGCCCGAGCTGGCCCAGCATGGCATCGAGCGCCTCGCCCGGCTTGAACGTATTGAGCGTGCCGACGAATTCGGCGACGAACCGCGTCTGCGGGTTGCCGTAAATCTCCTGCGGCGTGCCGACCTGCTCGATGCGGCCGGCATTCATCACGCAGATGCGGTCGGAAATGGCCAAAGCCTCTTCCTGATCGTGCGTCACATAGATGGTGGCGATATCGACCTGCTTCTGGATATCGCGGATTTCCTCGCGCAACTCGATACGCAGCTTGGCGTCGAGATTGCTGAGCGGCTCATCCATCAGCAGCAGGCGCGGATTGATGACCATGGCGCGGGCCAGCCCGATGCGCTGCTGCTGGCCGCCCGACATGGCGGCGGGCAGGCGCTCGGCCATGGCGCCCAGCCGCACGGCGTCGAGCGCCTGAGTGACGCGGGTCTTGATCTCCGCCGCTGGCACCTTGCGTGGCTTGAGGCCGAAGGCGACATTGTCGAACACGCTGAGATGGGGAAAAACAGCATAGTCCTGGAACACCATGCCGATATCGCGCTGATGCGGCGGCACCGCGCGCAGGTTGGAGCCATCGAGGGTGATCTCGCCCGAGCTGAGGTCGTTGAAGCCGGCAATCGCGCGTAGCAGCGTGGTCTTGCCGCAACCTGAAGGCCCGAGCAGCGTGAAGAACTCGCCACGCTCCACCGAGACCGAAACCCCGTTCAGCGCCATGAAGCTCTGCCCGAACTGCTTGGTGGCGTTGCTGACCGTCAGATAGCTCATGCGTCGTTCTCCCCCCTCGACATCAGTCATATGACACTGACAAACTTTCGTATTGCAACAATTTTTCACTCGGTACAGGATGATTTTGATCTCGGAATGATCAAAAACGAACGGGAGGATTCGCATGAACATTCGCAAACGTACATTTTTGGCCCTGTCTGCCGCCGCGCTGGTCGCCTCGACCAGCATGAGCACGATGGCCCTGGCGCAGGACGGTTCGGTGGTGATCTACACGGCGCACAAGTCGTCGATCGTGGATACGCTGCTGCCGATCTTCGAGCAGGAAACCGGGCTCAAGGCCGAAGTGGTCAAACTCGGCTCGGGCGATATCGCCAAGCGTGCACAGGCCGAAGCCGGTGCCCCGGCGGCCGACGTCATCTGGTCGATCTCGGGCAGCCAGCTCACCGAACTGGCCGACCTGCTCGAGCCATACGATCCGCCGGAAATGGACCAGATCGACCCGCAATATGGCCGCGACCCGAGCTGGACGCCCTATACGGCCGTGGTCTATGTGCTGGCCGTCAACACTGACCTGCAGCCGCTCGACAGCGCCCCCAAGACCTGGGCCGAACTCGCCGATCCGCAATGGGCTGGCCAGATTGCCTCGGCCCGCGCCGATGGTTCGGGCTCGGCCATGCAGCAGCTCCAAACCGTGCTCACCGTTTTCGGTGACGAGGGCTGGGACAAATATACCGAGATCGCCAAGAACTTCGTGTTCACCGACTCCTCGGGCGCCGTGCCGCGCTTCGTGGCTGACGGTGAAACCTCGATGGGCCTGACGCTCGAAGACAATGCGCTGGAATATGTGCTGGGCGGCGCCCCCATCTCCATCGTGCATCTGAGCGACGGCACCGCGGCAACGCCGGACGGCGTGGCCCTGGTCAAGGGTGGCCCCAATCCCGAAGGCGGCAAGGCCTTTATCGACTGGGCCATGTCCAAATCGACCCAGGAACGTCTGGCCAAGGATATCGGCCGCCGCTCGGTGCGTCTCGATGTGGCCGGCCCGGCCGGTACGCCGAACCTGGCCGACCTGACCCTTGTCGATGTGAAACCCCTCAGCGACTTCGGCGGTGCCGAGGCTGTGCTGGCCCAGTGGCGGACCGCCATCGGCGAATAAGCCGACGGTTCAATACAACACGACCAGAGCAGGACTAAATGAGGCAGCTTGAAGCGTTCACGCTAGGCAAGAAATTCGGCCATCCAGAGATGAACGAAGACAGCCTCGTGGTCATGCCCAATCTCGGTTACGCCGTCATCGACGGCGTAACCGACCGTAACGGCACCCGTTATGGCGGCATGCTGTCGGGGCAATACGCCTCGCGCACCGTCAAGCGCGCCATCGAAATATTCCTTTTGGCGCAGGGCCAGCCGGACAAGCCCGAACTGCAATTCCAAGGCGGGCAACATTTCATCGACTATCTGGGCCGCGCCATTCATGACGGCTATGTCGCCCATGGTGCGCTGGCCGCGGTCGAAGCCGACTGGAAATTGCGCGGCGGCTGTACAGTAATGGCCGCCATGCTGCTGGGCGACCGGCTTGAAGTCGTGGCGGTCGGCGACAGCGGCATCCGCATCAACGGCAGCGATACGCTGCAGGTGCTCAAGCCCCTGGACGACGTCACCGCCATCCTGCGACGGGAAACCTGGCGCTATTTCGAGGCGCTTGGCCGGCCGATCGAGGAGTGCGACAGGCATTCCGCCTCGATGACCTGGCAGGGCACCCGCAACCAGCCAGCGGGCAGCGTCACCGCCGCAGCCGAGGTGATTGCCGATATCGAACAACGGGCCATGCAGGCCTGCCGGCAACACCTGACCGATGTTCCGGAGCAGGAATTGCAGTTGCTGATCCAGCACGGCATTTCCCACGGCCAGGGCCATTTCCAAAATGTCACCAAGCCGGTGCTCGGCTATGGCGGCATCGACGGCTTTGCCGTGCCTGGCCGCTTCGTCGAAACCCGCAGCTACAGTCTGGCCGAGGTGGAAACGATAGAGCTATTCTCCGACGGTTACTTCAAGCAGGGCGAAGGATTCGGCGTCACCGCCTGGGAAACCGCTTTCCGGGAGGTGGAGGCCGAAGACCCCCACAAGATCGGCCGCTATATGAGCACCAAGGGCACCACCCCGTCGCAACTGACCGATGACCGCAGCTACCTGGGCATCCACCTGAAATGAGCGGGGAGACCATGCCCCGCCCGCGCGGCCTGCCCGATGCGGCGCCTGGTGAAAGTGGCCGGGCCGGCGAACGCCGGCAGGCCATATTGCAAGCGGTGCGCGCCAATGGCGCGGCCTCGGTGGCCGAACTGGCCGCCCGCTTTGACGTGACCTACCAGACCATCCGGCGCGACCTGCGCACGCTCGAAACGCAGGGCCTGCTGCAAAAGGCCTTTGGCGGCGCCTTCGCCTCACCCGGCGTGGCCCACCATACCCATGACGAACGCCACAGCATTCAGGTCTCGGTCAAGCGCCAGTTGGTCGCCGCACTGGAGGAATTCCTCGTGGCTGGCGCCACGATTTTCGTCGGACTGGGAACTACCTTCGACTCGCTGCATGAGGTGCTGGCGCGCCATCCGGGCGTGCTGATCGCCACGCCGAACCTGGAAGTAGCCCATTCCTGCGCGCTCAAGACCGACGCGACCGTTTATGTCTATGGCGGCTATGTGCGCAACAAGGACTCCTCGGTGCTGACCCTCGCCGATGACAGTCGGCAGCGCTTCAAGTTCGATCTCGCAATAATCGGCGCCAGCGCCATCGATCGCGAAGGGACGGTGCAGGAGTTTGACCCGATGGAAGTTGACCTGGTGCGCTCCATCCTGCCCCATTCGCGACAGGTAATCCTCGTCGCCCACGACGAGAAGTTCGAGCGCCATGCACCCCATGTCGTCACGCAGATGGCCGATGTGGACATCCTGATCACCAATGGCGACCCCACGCCACGGTTTGGCGACCCGGCAGTGCTTGGCAAAACGCGTATCATCGCTCTCACCTAGCCTGGCGAGGCAAGCCTTGGGGAAGCATTGGCGGCATCCGGGCGACCCACTTCTTTCTGGGCGCTGCCTCCAATAGCCGCCAGTCCGCATCCGGCCTCCTGCCCTGACCGACAACCTGCGCCCGGAAGGGCAATTGGCTTGGCGTATTGCTGACGATACCGCTGTTCGTACCCGTGTTCGCAAGCCAACCTTGACAGGACGGATGACTGATGTACGCTATTACAAACGTTTGCAATTTTGTCGCAAGCGTTTGCAACAATCGTTTTGGGAGGAACGATGGCGCCGCGCGGCAAGACGCTCAAAGAGCTCGCAGAGCATCTGGACGTTTCGATCACGACCGTATCGCGGGCGCTGGCGGACCATCCGACCATCGCACTCAAGACGCGCCAGCGCGTTGCCGAGGCCGCCAAAGCGCACGGTTATGTTCCCAACGTCGCCGCCCGCCAACTGGTGTCCGGTCGCAGTGGCTTCGTTGGCCTCATCCTGCCCATTCGCGGACCTAATTTCGTCGACAGCTATGTTGGCGAGTTCATTACCGGCTTAGGCGAGGGATTGGTTGCGCACGGGGTCGACCTGTTCCTGGCTACAGCGCAGCCGGGACAATCAGAGCTTTCAGTACTCAAGCATGTCGTCGAATCCGGTCGCGCCGACGGCATCGTCCTCCCCCGCATCGCGGAGGACGACGAGCGCGTCGCCTATCTGGTGCAGCGCGGCTTCCCCTTTGTTACCCACGGGCGCCTGCTCGACGAAACGCGTCCGGTGAACTGGCTGGATACCGACAGCGTTGCTGCTTTTGGCGAGGCCTTCGACCTGCTCTACGAACTGGGACACCGCCATTTTGGCCTTGTCAGCATCTCGGATCGCATGACCTTCCGCTATCTGCGCGAGCGCGGGCTGCGCGAAGCCATCGCCCGGCGGGGCGATCCCACGGTGACGCTCGATGTGGCGACGGCCCCGCGCTTCGACCGCGGCGCCAGCGTCGCCGCCATCAACGGTATGTTGCGTGGCGCCGCCCGTCCGACCGCCATTCTGGGCCTTTTCGACGAACTGGCGCTGACTGTGTTGGAAGAGGCCGCTCGCGCGGGCCTGTCGATCCCCCGGGATCTCTCCGTAGTCGGCTTCGACAACATCACCGCCGCCGCCTATGCGCCGCCGGGACTCACCACCTTCGAGGCCGGTACCCGCGCCGCCGGGCGCGAGATCGGCGGCATGCTCATCGATATCATCGAAACGCGGCCTGCCAAGCCGCTGACCCGGCTGATCAAGCCGACCTTCGTGCCGCGCGCCAGCCACGGACCGGCGCCTGTCGAAACCCACTAGACGTCAACAACAACCAAGGGAGGACTACCAATGAAAAAGACCTTTGCCGTGCTGGGCACGGCGGCCATTGCGCTGACACTTTCCGCCCACGCCGTGAGCGCCCAGGTGCTGTTCTGGTCGACCCAGGCGGCACCGATCGAGGAAACCCAGAAGATGCGCGAGCAGGTCCTGGCGGGCTTCGAGGGCGGCGTCGACTTCCAGCCGCAGGAGGTAGGTCCGTTCATCACCCGTCTCGAAGCCGAACTCCAGGCCGGCTCTGGCAGCATCGGCATCGTCGGCGCCCTCCATGGTGACCTATCCACCTATGCGGACAACTGGGTGGACCTCTCGGGTGTCGATCTGGCCGGCATCAATGTCAGCCCCGCCTTCCTGGAGTTGGGCAAGCTCGGCACCGACGAGCAACTTTACCTGCCCTGGATGCAAGCCAACTACGTGATGGCCGCCAACAAGCAGGCGCTCGAATACCTGCCCGAAGGCGCCGACATCAACGCGCTGACCTACGACCAATTGGTCGCCTGGGCCAAGACGCTGGCCGAGGAAACCGGTTCGCCCAAATTCGGCTTCCCGGCTGGCCCGCAGGGCCTCAAGCATCGCTTCTTCCAGGGCTTTCTGCTGCCCTCCTATGCCGGCTCCACCGTGACCAAGTTTGCCTCGGCGGAAGCCGAAGCCGGCTGGACCATGTTCAAGGACCTCTGGCAGTACACCAACCCCGCCTCGACCAATTATGCCTTCATGCAGGAACCCTTGCTGACCGGCGATGTCTGGGTGGCGTTCGATCACATCGCCCGCCTCGCCGACGCCTTCAACCAGCAACCGGAAAACTTCGTCGCCTTCCCGGCGCCGGCAGGTCCGATGGGACGCGGCTTCATGCCGGTTCTGGCAGGCATCGCGGTGCCCAAGGGTGCCCCGGACATGGACGCGTCCCTGGCGCTGGTCAAGTACATGATGCAGCCCGAGACCCAGGTCGCGACCCTGCTGGCAACGAGCTTCTACCCGGTCACCGACGCGCCGTTGCCGGCCGACCTGCCTGAGTCCGCGCGCGCCATCGGGCCGGCCATCACCGCCATGACCGCGGCCGAAGACGCCCTGCCGGCGCTGCTGCCGGTGGGCCTCGGCGATCTCGGTGGCCAGTTCAACCAGGTCTATACCGACACCTTCGAGCGCATCATCCTGGGCGGCCAGCCCATCCCGGACGTGCTCGAGCAGCAGGCCGCGACACTGCGCGACCTGATGGTGCAGGCCAATGCGCCTTGCTGGCTGCCGGATGCGGCCTCCGAAGGCCCCTGCCCCGTCGACTGAGTTCCTCCCGAGCTGCCGCCCGACGCTGCAATGGCGCCGGGCGGTGCCGATCCATGGATTGCACTGGAACCGCCATGTCGCCCAAGGCCCTGCCCTATCTGTTGCTGCTGCCGGCTACGGTCTTCCTGCTGGTGTTCTTCGTTTACCCGTTCGCGCAGATCGCGATACTCGCCTTCAGTAGCGAGAGCGGCCCGACGCTGCGGCATGTCCAGACCATGGCGAGTCACTGGAAGTTCGGCTCGGCGCTGGGTTGGACAGTGCTGCTTGCTGCGGTCGTAGTGCCTATCCAACTGGCGGTAGCCCTATCGATGGCCTCGATCGTCACCAAGCTCAAGAGCGGCCGTAACACCGTTCTCTATATCTTTTCGATCCCGCTGGGTCTGTCGGATCTGGCCGCCGGCATCGTCTGGCTGGCCATCTTCGAGCAGTCGGGGTTTCTCAATTCCATGCTGGTCGGGCTCGGCGTCGTCGAGCGGCCAATACTGTTTCTGAGCTACCAGAACGTCTGGGTGATCTTCCTCGCCGTCGTCCTGGCCGAGGTATGGCGGGCCACCGCCATCGTCATGGTCATCCTGGTCTCCGGCATGGGCCTGATTCCCAAGGAATATTACGAGGCAGCCGAGGTGTTCGGCGCCAGCCCGTGGAAGCGTTTTCTCAAGGTGACGCTGCCCATGCTCCGCCCCAGCCTGCAATCGGCACTCATCCTGCGCACGCTGGCCGCCTTCGAGGTGTTTGCCGTGGTCGTCACGCTGGGTGGGTCCACCCTGCCGGTGCTGATGGGCGAGACGTTCCAGTGGCAGTTCGCCCTGCAGGACCGCAATGTTGCTTCCGCCTATGCCCTGGTCATCCTCGGCATTTCGATCGCCGCCACCCTGTTCTTCCTGCGCGTGCTGCGCGTGCCCAAGGGAGCCACGATATGACCGCGATCACCACCGAGACCGATGTCCCCCGCACCGTCGAATCCGCGCGCTCTGCTGGAAAATTCCTGTTCATCGCGGCCATTGTCCTGATCTGCGCCTGGGTGCTGGTGCCGATCTACCTGCTGCTGGTCAATACGCTCTCCTCGCCATCCGAGGTCAGCGGTTTTCCCAAGACCGGCATTCCCTCCTTCGACTTCGGCTCTATCCAGTTCTTTCTCTCCTTTGCCGGCGTACTCAAGGCGCTGTGGAATTCGCTGCTGGTGGCTGTGCTGACCATGATCCTCTCGATCGGCATCGGCGCTCCGGCCGGCTATGCGCTGTCGCGGTTCGAGTTTCCCGGCAAGGAAATCTTCCGCATGCTGGTCATCATGACCCGCGCCTTCCCGCTGCCGCTGCTGGCGCTGCCGCTGGCGGTGTTCTTCATCCGCACCGGGCTCGACGACACCGCGCTGGGACTGGCCATCGTCCATACGGTGCTCGCCATTCCGTTCGCCGTACTCATCACCTTCTCGCTGTTTTCGGGCATTCCGATCGAACTCGAGGAGGCGGCCTGGACGCTGGGTTGCAATCGGCTGCAAGCCTTCCGCAAGGTGGTATTGCCGCTCGTACTGCCCGGCATCGCGGCCTCGGCGGTCTTTGCCTTCACCATTTCATGGAACGAGGTGTTTGCGGCCGCCGTCCTCACCATCGAGAACCGGACGCTCCCGGCCTTCCTAGTGCAGAGCCTCAACGTCTCCCCGCTCCATCTCAAATTCGCCGGCGGCGCGGCCATGGTCATTCCCGCCCTCATCTTCATCTTTGCCGTTCGCAAGTACCTGTTTGCGATGTGGGGCATCGCCAACCGCTAAAGCGTTCTCAGCAAAGTGGCCGCCGGTTTTGCGGCTCGAGAACGCGGCTAAAAAGGAGAGTCTCATGGCCGAAATCGTCATCAAGAATGTCGCCAAGAGCTTCGGCAGCTTCCAGGCGCTCCATTCGATCGACCTCACCATTGCCGACCAGGAGTTCATGGTACTGCTCGGCGCATCGGGCTGTGGCAAGACCACTTTGCTGCGCATCATCGCCGGGCTCGAAACCCCGACCCAGGGCGAGGTGTGGATCGGCGGCCGCCGCGTCGACAAGCTGCCGCCCCGCGAGCGCGGTATCGCCATGGTGTTCCAGAACTATGCGGTGTTCCCACACCTGACGGTGTTCGAGAACATCGCCTTCGGCCTGAGGATGAAAAAGCTGCCACAGCCCGAAATCGACCGGCGCGTCAACCGCACCGCCGAACTCATGCATATCGAGCAATTGCTCAAGCGCTATTCCGGCCAGCTCTCTGGCGGCCAGCGCCAGCGTGTTGCCGTGGCCCGCGCTTTGGCAATGGAGCCGGATGTCATCCTGATGGACGAGCCACTGTCCAATCTCGACGCATTGCTGCGCCTCGAGATGCGCGCGGAACTCAAGGGTGTGCTGGCCGGGAGCAAGACCACGACCATCTACGTGACCCATGATCAGGTGGAAGCCATGAGCCTCGCCGACCGCATCTCGGTGATGAATGGCGGCAAGATCGTGCAGGCGGCGAGCCCGGTGGAAGTCTACCGCAATCCCGCCGCCCGGTTCGTGGGCAGTTTCATAGGCAATCCACCGATGAACTTCATCCCCGCCACCCGCGCCGCAAACGGCCAATGGCAGGTGGCCGGCGTGACCCTTTCCGGTCCGGCGGGTCCCGACAAGCTCGATTTCGCCATCCGTCCCGAGGATCTGACCGTGGCACCTGGCGGTCTCAAGGCCACGGCACGCGTCATCGAGCCGCTGGGCGCCCATACGCTGGTCACCAGCGATGTCGATGGCCGCCTGTTCCGCGCCGTGCTGGATTCCGACATCACCGTCGCGCCGGGGGACGAGTTGAGCCTCGTGCCCAAGCCCGACCGCATCCGCTGGTTCGACCCCGAAACCAGCAACGCCGTCTGACCTGGAATGTCTACAATGACGCCGATACGCGAAGACATTGCCGACATCCGGCTCGAGACCAGCTCGCTCGTGCTGCGTCCCTGGGAAGACCGCGACCGTGAGGCCATGGCCGACATCCAGGGCGACCCGCATGTGCGCCGATATTTCCTGCGCCCTCTGACGCGGCAGGAGGCCTTCGACGACATCGATCTGGCACAGGCGCGCGCGCGAGAAAACGGCTTTCACTTCCAGGCCGCCGAACTCAAGGCGACTGGCGAACTGGTCGGACAGATCGGCATCGGCGTCGTGCCGGAGAAAACGCGCGCGGCCATTCCCAGCCACCCCCGCGTCGAGATCGGCTGGGTACTGGCACCGCGGTTCTGGGGACAGGGGCTGGCGCCGGAAGGCGCGCGGGCCTGGCTGGACTATGCCTGGTCCATTGGGCTCGACGAGATCGTCGCCTTCACCGCCAAAAAGAACCTGCCGAGCCAACGCGTCATGCAAAAAATCGGCATGCAGCGCGAGCCTTCGGACGACTACGAGCATCCCGCGATCCCGCCGGGTCACGCATTGCGCCCGCACATGGTTTTCCGCATCCGCAAGCCGGCACCAGCGGCAGGCGAGAAGTCATGAGTACCAATCCGAACCTGTCCGCCCGTGCCGTGGATATCCTGCGCGAGAACGATCGTGGTCACTATACCGTGCCCACCAAGGGCCTCTATCCCTTCCAATGGAACTGGGATTCCTGCTTCACAGCGCTGGGCCAGTCGCACTACGACCTGGACCGCGCCTGGACCGAGATCGAGACGCTGTTCGCCCATCAGTGGGACGACGGCATGGTGCCGCATATGGTGTTCCACGAACCGGCCCCGGCCTATTTCCCCGGCCCCGACGTCTGGGGCACGGGGCGCAAGGTGCCGACCTCGGGCATCACCCAATTGCCGATCGCCGGCTTTGCCATTCACCAGCTCTATCGTCGCAGCGGCGACGCCACACGCGCCCGGGCGCTGCTCAACGGCCTTGATCGCTGGCATGACTGGTTCTATCGCACCCGTGATCCCCGGCGCGAAGGTCTCGTTGCCGTCATCCACCCATGGGAATCGCGCGACAACACCATCGACTGGGACGAGGGCTTCGAGCGCGTCCCTACCGAGGGAGTCGCCCCCTACCAGCGCAACGACCTCAAGCATGCCGACCCGGCGACCCGCCCGACCAAGGCGCAATATGACCGCTACCTGTGGCTGGTGCAGCATTTCCGCGGCCTGGGCTGGGACTCGACCCGAACGCACGGAGCCTCGCCCTTCCAGATCGTCGATCCGGGCTTCAACGCCATCCTGATCCGCTCGTGCCTGGAGACCGCCGAACTGGCGGAGGCGCTCGATGAACCCGCCATTGCCGGACGCCATCGCGCCTGGGCCAGGGGCGGGCTCGCAGCGCTCGACGGACTTTGGAGCGAAGCGCGGGGCCAGTACCTCCCCTATGACCGGATCGGCGGCAGGCTGGTCGATAGCCCCTCCATCGGTGGCCTCATCCCCGCATTCGCCCCCATCCCGGCGCAGCGCGCCGCGGCGCTTGCCGAAACGCTCCGGGCCATCGGCGAAGAAGTGTCCTATCTTGTGCCCAGCCACGACCCGCGCGACGCCCGCTTCGACATGAAGCGCTACTGGCGCGGCCCGGTCTGGCTGGTCTGCAACTACATGATCGCCGACGGGATGCGCCGCGCCGGCGAAACAGAAATCGCCGATCGCATCGTGGCTGACAGCCTCAGACTGATCGAGCAGAGCGGCTTTGCCGAATACTATGACCCACACGACGGCACCCCGCTCGGCGGCGACCGCTTCAGTTGGACGGCCGCCATGGTGCTCGAATTCCTGGAGCCCCGCCCGTGACCAGCTTTGCCGAACGCTGGACCGGCCGGGCCAAGTCGCTCGCGACCTTCGGGGACTCGATCACCCAGGCCGTGCATATTCCGGTGCCGGAGGATCGCTGGTCGAACCGGCTGGCCGAACGTCTGGGCACCCGCCTCAGCAACCGCGGCATCAGTGGCACGGTCCTGCAATCGTCGCCCGACGCCAGCGGCAAGCCGCGTCCCGACAACGGGCACGGCCGCTACGCCCAGGACCTGCTCGGCGCCAGCCGTGCCGACGTCATCGCCATCCTCTATGGTACCAATGACGCGCGCTACACCGCCGCCCCGACAACCTTCACGCTCGAGGCATTCACCCACGACTATCGCGCCGTGCTGAACGGCCTCTTTGCGGCGGGTTATTCGCCAGACGCCATTGTCATCGGCAGCCCGCCCCATCTGCCCGACCAGGGCTTCGCCGTCGGTGCCGAGGATAGTTTTGCCGGTCAATCGCGCCAGCAATTCCAGCTCTATGTCGAAGCCGTCAAATCCATCGCCAGCGAGGCCGGCACGTTCTACGCCCCGGTCAACGAGCGCATGGCGGCCGAGGGCGGCGATGCGCTCATTCGCAACGACCACGTCCATCCCAATGAAGCCGGCCACGCCAGTATCGCCGAGATATTCGCAGCCGCGACACGCCCGGTGACGCCATGATCAACACCACCCTCGTCACCGGCGCCGCCATGGGCATCGGCCGCGCCGTCGCCGAAACCCTCGCCGCGGCCGGCCACAACCTCGTCCTGCTCGATCGCGACGCCGCCGCACTCGAGGCCACCGCCGCCGCTATCGGCGGCAACGCATTGCCGGTCGCCGGCTCGGTCGCCAGCCTCGAGGATTGCGAGCGCGCCGTTGCTCTGGGCGTCGAGCGCTTCGGCGGCCTCACCGGCCTCTCGCACAATGCCGGCATCCAGCGCTATGGTGATGCCGTAACCACTACCTCCGCCGGTTGGGCCGAGGTGATGGACGTCAATCTCACCGGCGCCTTCTACGCCGCCAAGGCTGCCCTGCCCCAACTGCGCCGATCACGCGGCGCCATCGTCTTCACTGCCTCGGTGCAGGGCATGGCGGCGCAGAAAGGCGCCCTTGCCTATGTCGTGGCCAAGCATGGCCTGGTCGGCCTGGTGACCGGCATGGCCATCGACGAGGCCGAACAAGGCGTGCGCGTCAACGGCGTCGCGCCGGGATCGGTGGATACGCCCATGCTCAAATGGGCGATCGACCTCGATCCCAACCCGGCCGCGCTGTCGGCCGAAGTGGACGCCATGCATCCGCTCGGCCGCCGTGCCCAACCCGCCGAGATCGCCTCGGTAATCGCCTTCCTGCTGTCGGCAGCCAGCAGCTTCATGACCGGGGAAACCGTGCGCGTCGATGGGGGGCTCTTGGCGCGCATCCCCGGTGCTCCCAAGTCGACCTGAACCTCAACCGAGAACACCCATGAACACCCTCGACCCAGCCAGCACCTACGACCACGCCCTCGAGGTGCTCAAGGAAAACGACCACGGCGACTACACCATTCCGACCAAGGGGCTCTATCCCTTCCAGTGGAACTGGGATTCCTGCCTCACCGCGCTTGGCCAGAGCCACTATGACGAAGCCCGCGCCTGGACCGAGATCGACACGCTCTTTGCGCATCAATGGCCCGACGGCATGGTGCCGCATATCGTCTTCCACGTATATTCCGACGGCTATTTCCCCGGACCCAATGTCTGGGCCACCAACCGGCCCACGCCGACCTCGGGCATCACCCAGCCACCGGTTGCCGGCTTTGCCGTCAAGCGCCTGTTCGACCGCGCCAGGGACAAGGCGTTGGCGACCGAGCGTGCCCGCGCATTGTTGCCCAAGATCGACGCCTGGCATCGCTGGTTCTACGCCGACCGGGACCCGCATGATGAGGGCCTGGTCGCCATCCTCCATCCCTGGGAGTCGGGCCGCGACAATTCGATCGACTGGGACGAAGCGTTCGAACGCGTGCCCACAGAGGGCGTCGAGCCCTATACCCGCCGCGACACCCAGCATGCCGACCCGGCCCATCGCCCCACCAAGGCACAATACGACCGCTACCTGTGGCTGGTGCAGCATTTCCGCGACCTGGACTGGGACAATTCCAGGCTCCACGACGCCTCCCCCTTCCAGGTCATCGACCCCGGTTTCAACGCCATCCTGATCCGCGCCTGCGCCGACCTGGCCGACCTCGCGGAAGCCTTGGGCGAAAACCAGATCGCCGCCGACAACCGCGCCCGCGCCGCCGCCGGCCTCAAGGCGATCGAGGGCCTGTGGAGCGATAGCCACGGCCAATATCTCTGCAAGGACCGCACCACGGATGCCCTGATCGACAGCGCCACTATCGGGGGTATCCTGCCGGTCTTCGCCGCCATCCCCAAGCCGCGCGCCCACGAAATCGCCCGCACCATCGAGCGCTGGGCCGACGCTGCCAAGTTCATCGTGCCCTCGCACGACCCACTCGACCCGCGCTTCGAGGCCAAGCGCTACTGGCGCGGGCCCGTCTGGCTGGTGATGAACTACATGATCGCCGACGGCCTGACCGTCATCGGCGAGACGGCGGTGGCCGAGCACATCATCCGTTCGAGCCTCGACCTCATCACCCAGTCCGGCTTTGCCGAATACTACGATCCCACCACCGGCGAGCCCTGTGGCGGCGGCCGCTTCACCTGGACGGCAGCCATGGTGATCGAGTTCCTCGACCTTATGGGCCGCTGAGACAGGCGGTGCGGCAGGTCAGCTCGGTCGGCAGTGGAACAGGCGGGACTGGTGCGGCCGCAGCGCCACGAATATGCCGTCGGCGGTGGCGGGAAGCGCAATACCGTCCTCCTCGATTGCCAACGGCGTGGCCATGCCGCAATCGGCCCAACCGATAAGGCGTTCGACCGCACGGTCGCCGGTATTGAAGAGGTTGAGCAGCACCGTGCCGTCCGGGCGCCGCAACCGCTGCAGCAGCACCGGATCGCCCTCGCTCACAGCCATCGGCAGGCCATTGGGCGCGGTTCCGAGGCGATAGCGCAGGGCGCCCTGCCCCAGCCATGGAAACTCACACTGGAATGGCGTGGCGTTGCCGGCCAGCTCCGCCAGCAGCGCCCGGCGTGGTTCGGGAACCTCGTCGAGGTGATCACTGGTCATCAGCACGCCGCCGGCGAGTCCGGCGAAGACGGCGAGCGAATGGATCTGGTCGTCGCTCAGGTCATGGAAGCGGTCGCGCAGCAGGATGCAGTCCGGATCGGCCTGCCAGAGGATGCCGTTGGCGAAATTGCGGGCGGTCTGGTCGCGCAGCAGGGATTCGGCGGAATAATGACCCAGCCAGCTCACGCCGATGTCGCGGCCGATGCGCATGGCATCGGCCAGGCCGACCGGTGCCCAGATCGGCGCGCCGCAGCACAGCCAGAGGGCATCGCCGATTTCTTCGCGGATCAGCCGCGCCATGATCATCCAAATGGCCATGCGCGAGAGGCCATCCCGATGCCAGACCGCCTCCTCGGGACCATAGAAACTGCCCAGATGCATGAAGTCGGTCTTGAAATAGCCGCAGCCCCAATCGCGAGCCCAGGTGCGGAAAACCTGGCGGATATAGGTTTCGGCATCGGGATGGGTGACGTCGAGGACGTAATATTCCTCGCTGCGCTTGTGCCAGCGGAATTCACCATAGAAGGTCATCGGCGCCAGCGGCTCGCCGGTCGCCCGGCTGCGCACCACCCAATCTGGATGTTCGGCGAAGAGACGCGAGCGGTTGCCGACCATGAAGGGGGCGATCCACAGGCCGGGGCGGAAGCCGGCCTTTGACGCCGCCTCGAGCGTAGACGCGACGCCGTCGGGAAAGACCGGTTTGGTTTCGAGCCAGTCGCCCATTTCGGGGGTGAAGCCATCGTCCACGAGGAAGATGTCGAACGGGGCTTTTTTGTCATCGCGGAAGCGGCGGGCGGCTTCGAGGTGTTCGCGCAGCACCGGCTCGCTCAGCGAGGCATAGAGGCTGTACCATGAGCACCAGCCGGTGAGGCGGCGCTCGGGAAGACGTGGCGGCAGGGGCGAGGCCTGGGCGACGAGACTTGCCCAGTGGCGCAGCGCCGGCTCGACCGCGTCGCCGGAGAAAAGCACGATTGTCTCGGTGCTGATCGAGCCGGCATGCGGGACCCCGTCGATCATGGTTTCGATCTCGATGGAGAGCGGGCCGGCCTCGAAGCCGAAACGCAGGCGGCTCTGGTAGCGATCGTGCCGGAGGAACCCGAGCACCGTGGCACCCGCCCCGCTATGCGGCAACAGGGCGGTCATGGCGTGGCCGGTCAGCAGCTTGGGGTCGGCTTTGGCGACATCGCGGGCGCTGGCCGGCTCGACGAAATAGCTGCCATCCCAGCTCATATATCCGTTGCGCAGATATTGCCGGACATTGCCGGCACGCCCGATGCGCAGCCCGAGCGAGGCAATACGCCGTTCCCCAGGGAACCCGGAGAGGGTGAGTGTCAGGTTCTGCCGTCCGGGCAAGTCTTGAATGGCGAGCGAGATGGTCGTGCCGTCACGCAGGGACCAGACGATGCCGGAGGGGTCGGCGGAAACGCCTTGGTGCGGCGGGACCGCGCCGTCTATTAGTGGGGCGAGGTCGGCGAGGGAGATGCCGTCGAGGTAGAAAGTGCCGGAGGACGGATCAAAGCTCATAGTGTGATCTCTCGCCGCGCTTCGGACGATTGGTGCGCGGCGAGGACGATGCGCAGCGTATCGGCGCCATCGGACAGAAGCACGCGGGGCGGCCGTTTGTGCGCAATGGCTTCCGCCAGGTCGGCGAGCTGGGCGACAAAGGGGTCCACCGTGCCGGCAACCCGCTCGACATGGGGCTCTGCAGTGGTGCTCACCAGTTCGGCGGTGTTGAAATCGGTGAAGATGCCGGTCATGCCGGCGGCAACAACCTGCCACTGCTTGGCCCAGCGACCCGGAACGGCGGCGTTGGAGGCGTGGAGCACGCCGACACGGCCATCGTCATAGCCCAAAATGATGGCGCTGACGTCCTCGCTGTCATAACCGGGCACATCGGTGTGGAAGAGATTGGCGGCGCGGGCATAGACGGTTTGCGGCATGCCCAGCATATGGCGGGCCAGGTCGGCGATGTGGATAAGCTGCTCCACCATCTGTCCGCCCGAAAGCGCCCGCTCACGCCACCAGGTGGCGTGCAGGGCGTTGCAGTGGAAGGAGCCGGAAAAATGCCCCGCCCGGCCCGTCTGCCCCCTCGCCGCAAGTTCATCCCAGCGGGTGACGGCAGCGCCGAAGCGGTACATGAAGCCGCAGGCGGCCGTGACATCGCGGCCAGCTTCGAGCATGGCGGTGGCGCGATCATTGTCGAGCGCAATGGGCTTTTCAACCAGCAGGTGGATGCCGGCTCGCGCGGCCGCCTCCACCTCCCCATTGTGAGCGTAGGGCGGCAGCGCCACGATCAACAGGTCCAGGTCGGCCCGGTCGAGCATGCGGGCGAAGTCGGTATAGGAACTGGCGCCGAAACGGGCGGCGAAAGCAGTGGTACGGTCCGCATCGCGGCCGCAGCAGGCCACGAGTTGCATGCGGTCATGCAATAGCGCGACGGCGGCTGCGTGGCGCGCGCCGATGCCGCCAGGACCGAGCAGACCAACACGCAACGTCATGGCTCGTCTCCGAAGCTGAGGACGGATTGGAGAATGGCCGGGTCGCCGGCATCGAGCCGGGCGAACAGCGCCGGCGCCTCGGTAAAGGGCACGGTATCGGTAATGAGCGGCAGCAGGTTCAGCCGCCCCTCGTGCTGTAGCCGCACCGCTGTCTGCCACAGGCGCAGCTTGCTCCAGCGATGGCTGCCCTCCGGGGCGACGCCCGAGATCTGGCTCGAGATCAACTCGATGCGGTTGTGGTGGAACTCGTCGCCGAGGAAGAGCCCACGCGCATCGCCCTGGAAGAAGCCCATGGCGACCACGCGGCTGGCATAGGCCACCGTGCGCATGGCTTCGGCCAATGCCGGGGCTGCGCCCGAGACTTCGATGCAGATATCGGCGCCGCGACCGCCGGTCTCGCCCTTGACGATATCGGCGACCGAATGCGCGGCCGGGTCGAGCGTGCGGTCGGCACCCAGTTGCTCGGCCATGGCCCGGCGGCTCGCGACCGGATCGACACCGATCACCGTGGCGCCCGAAGCCCGGGCCGCCTGCAGCACGATCTGTCCGGGCACGCCCAGGCCGAACACCACGACCAGGTCGCCCATTCGGATGCGGGCATCATGCACGCCGTTGAGCGCCACCGCGCCGATATGTGAAAAGATGCCCATGCGCGGATCGGCCCCGTCCGGAACGAGCCTGTCGGCGGCCTCGATCTCGGTCATCACATGGCCCGTACGGTGCCCCCATGTGCCGAACACGCGGTCACCCCTCCTGACACGGGTGACGGCGGTGCCGAGCTCCACCACCTCGCCGACCTCCTCATAACCCAGGTTGCGGACCGGGAAGGTCCAGCTCGGCATGTCGCTGTCGCGGAACATCCGGTTCTCAATGTCCCAGAGCCGGTTCATGAAGGGCGAGGAGCCGCGATACTGGCTGAGCTCGGTACCGGCGCTGATGCCAGAGTATAGCGTGCGCACCCGCACCTGCTCCTGCCGCAACGGCGCGAAGGTCAGGTTCTCGAACTCCAGCCTCCTCGCAGCCGTCAGCATCAACGCGCTGTCCTGCACTCCCGCCCTCCCTCGAGATTCAAATTGCAAACGTTTGCGAAGAACTACCGTATTTCCGCCATCCGATCCAGAGCGCCCAATCGGAGCGCGCGAAAAACTCCGGTGACGTAACGCTCCAATCCTGATCTTCACGGTGGAGGCGATCTGGATGGCGCGAATTTTGGCGCACTGCTCAGAACAAAACTGCGAGCACATATCATTGAAATCAATAGATGATTTCGTATCAGCTTGGGGCTGAAGTCGTCATCGACAGGTACATATCGAGGTAGACTCTCGGCAAACAATGTGGCCGCGACCGCTGTTCAAGTTGCCGGGCCGGGAGGCCGGGCTTGTATCTCAGAACCGGACATTGAAGCCGATCACCCCGCCATGGCTGCTCTGGCCACCCGAGAACAGGCCCGTATAGTCGGCTCGCAAGCTCGTGCCTTCGGAAATGTCCCAGGTTATGCCGGTGCCGAGCCGGATGCGGTCCCGATCGGGAACAGCGCCGCGGACTTCGAAGCTTGTGGGGCTGCCGGCAAAGGCGAGGGTCTGGCTGGGAACAGCATCAGCCAGGGCATGTTCCCAGACCGCTCGCCCTCGCAGCGTCACCATGCCTGTATCGGTGGGCATGCTGTGCTCGAGCGCCACGCCGATGCCAGTATCGAACCGCATCCAGCTTTCCGAAGCTCCGGAAAGGTCGGCGGCGCCGGCGCCGGTTTCGGTAAAGCCGCCATGGCCGGACCAGCTGGCATCCACTGTAACGAGCGGCGAGACGATCGTTGCGTCACCGATAGTCAGGCTATAGGCGGCCTCGCCGGAAAGACCCAGCGTATGTGTCCAGTAATCCGCTTCGGCCGTGCGCGCGAGACCGCCGGCAATAACCCTCCGCTCGGTCGCGATATGGTTTGTGCCATAGGCGAGCGATCCGGCCAGCGCCCAGCGACCGTCCTCCCAGGCGCCGTAGGTGCCGATAAAGAAACCATTGGCATCGAAACCGGACAGCCGCCCCTCGATAGTGCCATGGCCGCGCATATAACCCAGGCCGAAACCGGCAAGGGCATCGCCGCCGGCAGCATTGAAGCTGCCCTCGTAGCCTCCGGCAAGACCAGCATTCCACCAGTCAAGCTTGGCAGCGTTGCCGTCGCCGTCGATGGTCCCGCTGCTGCCGAGTGGCGCCAGCCAGACATTGGCCATCGGGGTGTTGGCATCGGCCGTTGCCGCAGCGATTGCCGCATTACCGGCCGACCCCGTCATCGGAGCATAAGCCAGTGGTGCAGCAATAGTCTGTCCATTGACCTCGCCACCCAACCCGGCAGTGCCCTGCTGGCGCAGGTTTGCGCCAAAAAGCGAGAAGGTCTGGTCGATAACTTGCTGGGCCGAAGCATGGACTTCGCCCGATGTCAGGTCGAACGCCATCCGCGCATCATCGGCCGAGAGCATCAGGATCTGGTTATAGACAGCCAGGGCATCCGAACCAGCAGTCTGGTCGAGGTCGTCGAGCCCGATTGCCGCCTGAGTCTGATTATGGGTCAGGGCCGCCTGCGTGAACAATCCCGTTGGCGGATTTGTCGGAATGCCCGGGGTCGTAGGATTGGTCGGGTTGGTGGGACCGGTCGGCGCCGTGTTCAGGGCGATGGTCAGCACCACGTCATTGGCGTCATAGGTCAGGGTCGGGGTGATGAAGGCCGATAGCGGCACTGCCCCTTCAAATGCCCCGCTGACGCCGCCGGCTGCCGTAAGGATCGTATAGGCTTGCCCATTCTGGAGCGCGACAACCGAGACCGTACCGCCGTCGAGCCTGGCCGTTCCGCCTATGGCGAACAGGTCGTTGTGAACGCCCGGCGTACCGCCGCCGCCGGCAAGCTCGACTTCATAGATCGAACCGGTATCGAAGGTGACATCGCCGGCCGCCGTCAGCGTTCCTATCGAATTGCCCGGAGCAAGAACGCCGCCAGCGCCGATGTTCACACCCGAACCGAAGGTGCCAATGGTCCCCGAACCGCCGAGCTTGCCCAGGCCGGATACTTCGAAGCTGCCGCCCAGGCTGCCCACGCCATCGGCTCCGCCGATCAGCAGGGTTCCACCACTAACGCTTGTCGTGCCGGCAAAGCCGGAACTGTCGCCCGTCAGTAGTGTCGAACCCGCCGCATGCGTCACCACATGCGTTCCGCTGCCCGTGCTGACCAGACGCGCCGCCAGCGCGTAATCCTCGTCGGTGTGATTGAAGAACAGCGTTCCGCTGCCATGGCCAAACCTGATCTCAGGCGTGATCAGGGTGCCGGTTGCCGATGGCAGATAAGTCATACCGGTCGAGCCGATGAGCAAGGTGCCCCTGCTGCCGCCCAGCACGCCCAGTTCGATCAGGTCGGCGGCAAGGAGCGCATCGTCCTTGAGAGTCAGAACGCCCACGCTGTCGCCATTATAGCCGATACGAAGGCTGTTCTGGACGACCCAGCTCGAGCCTGCATCGGAAAGCTCCACCCTTCCCGAGCCGCCGGCTCTCCTGCCGATATAGCCGCCGCCGCTGGAAACCATTCCGCCATTTGAGATGGTGAGCTTGCCGGTACCGGCGCTGCCGACGTCAAGGATGCCGGTACTGCTCCAGTTCGACGCATAGCCGGTGCTATCGGTTCCGGAGACAGTAACGGTGCCGGTGCTTTCATTGCCGACATAGCCATGTGTGCTCGAGACCGAAGCACCGCCCCAGATATCCATCGTTCCCTGGCCGAGGTCGCCGACAAAAAGGCTGTCGGCGATGATCCATTTCGTGCCGGAACCACCGATACTCGCGGTGCCGCGTCCCGTGCCAACGACGCCTTTGAAGGATCCGAACCGCACATTGTGGCTTTCTACGATCCCACCCGCACTGATTTCCAGCCTGCCTGAGCCGACCTTGCCTATTTCGAGCTCGCCGGTAGTGAAGCGCGAGGCGTTGCCGGCAGCATCGGTGCCCCAGACCTGCACCGTCCCGGTGCTCCCATCTGTCCAGCCGATGACTGTTGCATCGGCGAGCGCCCTGCCGCCGTCTCCGACGATCAGTGTTCCGAAACCATAGGGACTGAATCCAACCGACAGGTAGCCGTCTACAATCCATGGGCTCTCCAGGTCATTGGGGTATTTTTTCGTGCCGTATACGCCAAAGACTCCATGATTTTCATTGGTGTCGATGACTTCGTCGGTTTTTGCAGGCGCGGACGTGGCCAGAATCAGAGCCAGCGCTGAAATGCCGCCGAGCGCTCTGGCAAAGACAGTACGAGCAGGACCGGGATGGGGCAAAAAATCGCTGTTCGACATAGAGGCAGACCTTCAAGGCAAAAAAACCGGGAGGGTCTATCCCCTGGATGAACAATCGCGCGCATCTCTCCCGGCACCGGGACTAGTGCCCGAGACATTGGCCCATGCATTGCGGCAGTCCGTCAGCGCGGCAAACAAATTCGCCGGTGCCGGCGCCAAAAGCGCCGACAGTGCAAAATACCTCGCCTAGAGTGCAAAATTCGGCCGGGAATGAATTCTGCAGGTTCAGAATTTATCCCCAGCAGCGGGGTGGGCGGCGCGCCCGCACCACGGGGTCACGGCCGGCCCGATCGAGGGCGCTATCGGGTTTGGAAAAACCAGTCATGCCAGCTATTTGCGCCGGGCCTTGCCCGGCTGGCCGAACTGCGTTCAAGGCCAAGTGCCTTCACCTCGCGCGGGCTCATCTCATAGGCGCGCCGGAAGGCCCGACTGAAGCTCGGATAGTGTCCAAAGCCATAGTCTTCGGCAATGCTGGCGACGCTTCTGTGCTGCAGGACGGGATTGACGATATCGGCGCGGATGTGATGCAGCCGCCGCTGCTGGACATAGGCCGCAAACCCGCCGAATGGCTGGAACAGATAATAGAGTTTGCGACGCGACAGGCCAAAGTGCGCAGCCACCGTTTCTGCACGAAGGCCAGGATCGCGAACCTGGTTCTCGATATGCCTGCGGATTTCCTGAGTCACCGCAAAACGAACTGCCCCGACATTCGTTTCCGAAACCTGCGCGTTGATAGC
Organism: Devosia ginsengisoli; assembly: GCF_024707105.1. Classification (GTDB taxonomy): domain Bacteria; phylum Pseudomonadota; class Alphaproteobacteria; order Rhizobiales; family Devosiaceae; genus Devosia; species Devosia ginsengisoli_A. The sequence goes on from NZ_JANQAJ010000006.1 coordinate 105,406, forward strand.
CGCGGCCACCAGTTCGAGCGTCGGCTTCATGATTGCTTCACCCTGGACGGCATTCAGGCCAGCGGCAAGGTGATAGACCGATGCGAGATGCGTGCGGAGCAATTGTGCAAGCGGGTTCTGGCCGGAAATGGCTCTCTGGTTCTGCTCATCGGGCAGCTCGAGCAACGGCGCCAGCAGATTCCGCTGCATGATTACAAACAGTACATCCAGGTCGCCCGCTTCAACCGCTTGCGGCTGTGACAGGTCCGTAATGAACACATCTCCGGGCGCTTCGGCCCGTGACTCACGATCGCCGCTCCGTTTCCCGATCGCTCCTCGCAGAACGATCTTCAAGCCATATTGGGAAAGCCGTCGCGGGCGATCCGATAGCGCGAGCGATCGATGCGTTGGGCGGGCGTACTGACCCTGCCAATCATGACCCCTCCGCAAAGATGGCTCTCGAACACACTTCGGAAATGCTCCCGGACATCACCGCATGGTTGAGAGTCCCAGTATGGAACGAGTTCCTCCTGCCAGAGATCAAACCCCGCCTTCCCAGTCAGATCGCCGGTATCGATGCGGAACGACTGAAGCGCCGGCCCAGTTTGAGCGTCACCGCGGTCGTTACTGTTCACGAAGCCCCCCGATCCACCAACGATGATCGCCAAACACCGACCAACGCTCAATTATTCGACCTACATTCATTGTTTTGTCAAATCGCCGCACAGGGGAACGAACGTCCGCTAATCGCTCAGTGGGCACACCCATCCCGAGCTCGCTGGTCTGGGAATACCGCCATACGCCATCTGTTAAGACGCTTGCCCCAATATGGATTTGGTGACGGGATGCGGAAGAATGCCGAAAAAGAAACAGAACTCGAACGCCATTGGCTGGGTAATCCTTGGGCTCATAGCGTTTGGCATTTTTCAGTTCGGGACCCGGGGAAACCCGGATCACCGCGCAAGTTCCACACCGCAATCATCCTCCGCCTCCACAACGCAATCGCATCCTGCATCGGCGCCGCTCACTACGCCGCGCTTTGTCAATGTCGCGTCGCTCAACGTTCGCCACTCTCCGAGCGCAACGGGTGAACTGATCATGACGCTGCCCCGTGGGACCCCGTTGAGGGTCCTGGACCGGCAGGATGGATGGCTTCTTGTAGATTTGAGCCCCACACTCGAAGGCTGGGTTACAGAGCACTTGACGACGACCCGGGGCCCGGCGCCGCGCTATATGCCGCCTGCACCAATGATGGGTTCGAGGTAGCCGATCGAAGCCGTTGCTGGCATCACGGTGCCCCGAGCGGACATATTCCGATAAACTTCAGATAGTTGGTGGCCGTCAGCGACCGATATTCAAGGATGACGTGACCTCAAGGCTCCGGTCCTCCCGTGCGGCACGGATATCGCCTTCACCAGCATGGCTCGCTAGCTTTGCGTCACGATCGCGGATCAACTGTGCGATCTCGGGCTGATACTGCCGCAGAATGGCGGTCAGCCAGCGATTGACCAGATAGGATGGCTTGGCGAGTTCCATGTCAAAGCGTGGCAATAGCGCGATGGTCGGCTCGGCATCGAGCCAGGTGTCGCCAACCACCCACTGGTTGACCGTGAACAGCCGATGGAGCTTGCCATAGGCGTCGACGCCGACGGCGATCAGATGATGCACCGGGCCTTGGGCGCCATCGGGCCGGACGAAGCAATGATAGTGCCCGTGCTCGATGTCGTCGGCAGGTGGCAGGTGGCAGTGGTAGTACCATTGCCCGCCACTTTCGGGATCGAAGACGTCGCCGGGCGGATAGTGCTCCCAGGCCGCGACAGGCGCATCGCGCAGGGTTTCCCGCAGGACGTTCTCGCCCGACTTGGCAAGAAGGCGCTCGCAAAAGGCCGCTTCCTGGGCTGCCCGCTCGCGTTCTGCGTCCATGCCAGCCTCCTATGGCGCCGGTGCCGCAGCCGCACAGGGCGCAGCGGCGGGGGCACCAGCAGCGCACGGATTCGCCGGGGCCGCAGCAGCGCAGGGACTGCCGGCGGCGCAAGGATTTGCCGGTGCACCAGCGGCGCAGGGATTGCCTGCCGCGCATGGGTTTGCGACCGGCGCAGCGGCCGCGCAGGGGTTGCCCGCAGCGCAAGGGTTGGCCGCAGCGCAGGGATTCGCGGCGGCGGCTGCCGCTGGGACCGGGGCCGGTGCCCGAACCGAGCTGCTAACGTGATCAGCGGCGACTGCGGCAGTCGCGACGAGAGCCGCCGCCCCGAAAAGCAAGGTATTGCGTGCGCTCATTTCCGCTTGAATCCATCAAGACCAAAGACCGGCCGAAGGGCGATGCCGCCAAGGCTGCCGACAAAGGCCGCGGCAAACCACAACCAGCCATGCACGCTGCCCGAGGCAATGCCACTGAACAGCGCACCGATATTGCAGCCGAAGCTGAGGCGCGCGCCATAGCCCATCAGCACGCCGCCAATGGCCGCGGCCAGCAGAGACAGAAAAGGCAAAGCCGCCTTGGGCGCAAATTTGCCGGCAAGACCCGCGGCAAGGGCGGCGCCGAGGATCAGGCCGAAATCCATGACCGAGGTGGAATCTTCCAACACGCTGGACTGCAAGGCCTGCGCCTGCGCTGGCCAGGTCCAGAATTCCCAGGTGGCGACCGGAACGCCGACAGCCTGGGCGATCTTGGCCCCCCAGAGGCCAAAGCCATAAGTGATCGACCAGGGATGGCCGGCGACCAACAAGGTCAGGATATTGAGCCCGGCCAGCGCGAGGCCAGCGCCCACCAATGGCCAGGGGCCGCGCAGCAGGCGCGCCCAACCGACAGCGGCCGGAGCCTTGATGGTTTCAAGCGCGCCATGCCGGCGACGTTCCACGAGCACGGTGATCAATGCCACGGCGCCGAGGCCGGCCAGCGTGACGAGCAGGGCCAGGGGCACGCCGAGACTGGTACCAAGTGCGATGGCAGGCAGCGAAGGCTGGGTCAGCCAGAAGGGCAGATGTGCTGTGCCCAGCAGCGCGCCGACGATGAAAAATGCGAGGGTCACCAGCATGCGGGAACTGCCGCCGCCGACGGTGAAGAGGGTACCCGAACCGCAACCACCGCCCAACTGCATGCCGAGGCCGAACATGGCTGCACCAAGCAGTACCGAAACGCCAACCGGCGCGGTGGCGCCGGCTAGCGGCTGGCCGAAGGGATTGCCCAGGGTCAGGAGAGGAATGAACGCCAACGCCGCCACACCGATCATCACCATCTGGGCGCGCATTGCATGACCGCGCCCTTCGACCACCATGCGGCGCCAGCCGCCGGTAAAACCGAAAGACGCGTGATAGAGCGTCAGGCCCATCAGGCTGCCGATCAGAAACAACGCGGCCTGTCGCAGGTCGACGAGCTGCCAGATGGCAAGAGTACCGAAGGCCAAGGCAAGGCTCGTGAACCATACCGGGCCGCGATCGAAGGGAATGGGTGCCGGACGCAACTGGCCGGCGGTCGTATCAGTCATCACACGCCTCGATGGAGAACGAATTGCCCGGGCTCAGCGCCCGGGCAAGCTTGTTATGGATATCTCAGATCAGTCAGTTGGTGACAACCGGGCGGCTCGGATCGGAGGTCCAGTCGGACATGGAACCATCATACAGCCGCACATTTGGCAGGCCTTCGACTTCCGACAGGCCGAACCAGGCGATCGACGCCAGATGGCCGGTATTGCAGAAGGCGATGAAGCCGTCGCTATCGGCCACGCCAGCATCCTTGGCCAGCTTTGCAATGATGTCGGCGCTGGCAAAGGCCGGCTTGTCGGCATCATAGAACTTGTCGAAGTTGATATTGATGGCCGACGGAATGTGACCCAGTGCCTGCACGGTATTGGTCTTTTCCTGGCCGATGAACTGGGCGACCGAGCGCGCATCGACAAGGTTGACGTCGCTTTCGATGGCTTCGTTCACTTCGGCCACTTCGGCACGCAGTTCCGGGCGGAATTCGGCGTCGAACGTGGCGGCCACCGGGGTCACGGCATCGGTCGAGAGTTCGCCATTGGCCTTGGCCCAGGCAGCATAGCCGCCATCGAGGATCGATACATTGTCATGTCCATAGACCTTGAAGGTCCAGTAGACACGGGTCGCGCCGCCGAAATCGGAGGCGCTTTCGCCACCGGTGAGGATGACGACATGGCTGTCATTGCTGACGCCGAGGCCCGAAACCAGCGTTTCGATGGCCTCTTCTGTGGGCAGCAGGCCAGGAACGTCGCCAACCTGGGCGCGCCACCCGGCAGCAGAATAGGGCGCGGCGACGGCGCCCGGCACGTGGCCGGCAGCATAAAGGTCGCCGGCATTGGTCGCATCGCGGATGTCCAGCACGACGAGGCTTTCATTGCCCAGGTGCTGGGCGAGCCAGGCGGCATCGACCAGTGGCTGGTCGGTCAGGCGCTCGGCATGGGCAGCGCCGGTCATCAGCAGGGCGGCGGCTATAGCGGTGCCAGCGAGTTTGAGATGCATTGGAGACTCCTTGCAGGCGAAATTTGAACTGGCAGCAATATCGCACGCTTGCCGGCCGAGCGCGGCCTAAGCAGTTCCAAAGCCTTGGCGGTGAAGAAAAAATCTATCTAACTGATCGAGATTAGTTCGAAGGAATGTTCTTCCCGCCTGCTGGGCAGCCAGCCAATGAGCGGCGATACTTGGTGCCATAACAGAGTGCAGCGGTATGACCCGAACCATGTTGACCCTTCCCCGCCTTGCCATTGCCGTGGTTCTCGCCCTCGCGCCGGTGCCAGGCTGGGCGCAGCAAGAAGCCGGGCCTGTTGCCGAGCAAGCGGCGCCACGAGCGAAGGTGCTGAGCTTCGAGACCGAAGCGCAGCTCAATACGCTCGCGGCAGAGGGCACGACAGTGGTGTTCTTTTATGCTGCCTGGTGCCCCAATTGCCGAGCCACCATCGCCGAGCTCAACGCGCGATGGGGCGAAGTGAACCCGGACCTGACGGTCGTCATTGCCGACTATGACGCGGAAACCGCGCTCAAGAGCAAGTTCGGCGTGACCTATCAGGACACCTTTGTCTTGCTCGACAGCGAAGGGAACTCCGTCAAGTCCTGGAATGCCGGCGGGGTCGATGGCCTCAACGCCAACAGTGCCGGCTAGACGCCGCACATGCTGCTGACCATAGGTTTTGCCTTTCTGGCCGGTGTGATCACCGTATTGTCGCCCTGCGTCCTGCCGCTGTTGCCGATCATCCTGAGTTTCGGCGCGCAAGAGGGGCGGGCGCGGCCCGTCGGGCTGATTGTGGGTTTCGTGGGCGCTTTCACAGCCGCTACGCTGGCTCTTAGCTACCTCGTACGTTCGCTCGGCGTGCCGCCCGATCTCAACCGCGTCCTGGCGGGTGCAGTGTTGATCGCGCTGGGGCTGGTGCTTGCCATTCCCTTCCTGCACCGGGGTTTTGAGCGGTTTGCCGGGGTAATCGTCAGCCGCACGCCCATGCCGCAGAACGGCTCGGGTTTTGGCGGCGGCCTGGTCATCGGCGCCGGCCTGGGCCTGGCGTGGAGCCCATGCGTCGGCCCCATCATGGCGTCCGTGATCACACTGGCGCTGAACCAGCAGGTGGATGCTGCGGCCGTGGCCGTCACCCTGGCGTTTTCGCTGGGTACCGCGCTGCCCATGGCCGCCATCATGCTTGGCGGCCGGCAATTGACGCGGCGACTGGGCTGGTTCCAGGCCAATGCCGGGCGCATTCAGCAGGTGCTGGGCGGTCTCCTGGTGCTGACCGGCCTCGCTATCTTCCTGGGTTGGGACCGCCAGATCCAGATATTGCTGCTGACCTGGTTTCCCGACTGGGAACTGGCCCTAACAGGCTGGGAGCCCCGCCCGGGTCTTTGAGCATTCTTTCGGCAGGCGGCTGGGCAAAAAATCCTGCCGCTTCACGTTGCAACAACGCAATCCTATCCGTTGAAATTGACGACCAATCAAGTCGAGTATCATCGGGTCGCCAAATCGGAAAGGATTGCCATCGTGGCCCAGCTTGGAAACCGCTCGCTTCTTACCACCGCTCTTGCCGCAATATCGCTTCACGCTCTCGCTTTGGGGGCGGCTCCCCTCGCCGTGGCACTCGTCACCGCTCCGAGCCAGGCACAGTCGGCAGCGGTCAACATCATCACCGGCCAGCCCGAATTCGAGAGCCTGTTGCATGACGGCGCCAAGCTCATCGACGTGCGCTCGGCTGCCGCCTATGCCGAAGGGCATGTGGCTGGCGCGATCAATCTGCCCTGGCAGGCGCTCAATGTCTCGGAGACCGATGGTATCCGCAATGAATTTGCCAGTGACGCGACTTTCGAAGAATTGCTGGGCAAGGCAGGGCTCAGCTATGACGACACCATCCTGATCTACGATACCAACGCCTTGCCCGGCCGCGCCTATGTCGCCTTTGTCTATGCGGGTTTCGACAAGGTCCATGTCCTCGATGGTGGCATAGAGTCTGGCAGGGCGAGCTCAGCACCGAGCCGGTCGAGGTCGCTGCGACGCCGTTCAGGCTCGAGCGCAAGAACGATATTCGCGTCTCCAAGGACTACGTGGCCAGCAAGGTCGGCGACCCCAATGCGGTGATCATCGATGGTCGAAACGGCGACGCCTATGCCGATGGCCACATCCCGGGCGCGCAGACGCTGCCGGCGTCGAGCCTTCTGACGCCCGCGGCAACACTGCAATCCGAGCCAGTATTGCTCGAGCTGCTCAACACTGCCGGCGTCAGCCCGGATCGGGAAGTCGTCTCCTACTGCGGCAGCGGCGTCGCGGCGGCCAACAATTATCTGGCGCTACGCAATCTGGGCTACCAGAACGTGGTGCTTTACGACGCAAGCTGGGACGAGTGGAGCCGCGATCCACGCTCGGGCCAACAGTTGGCCCTCGCCAACTACACATTCGAAGGCTCGGCCACTTCTGCGGATGTCGGTCCGCAATTCCTTGACGAAGCTGCGGTCAAGGCCCTGGCGCAGGATCCAAATGTCGTAGTGCTGGATGTTCGCGCGCCATCAGACTATGCGGCCGGCCATATCCCCGGCTCGATCAACCTGTTCTGGGACCAGACCCTCGATGCCGACCGCGTGCTGCTGCCGGTGGAACAGTTGCAAAAGCTTTATGCCGATGCCGGCGTGACACCCGACAAGCGCGTAGTGCTGTTTACGCGGGGCGGCCAGCAGCTCTCACACAGCTTCACCGTGCTGAGCATCCTGGGCTTCTCTGATGTGGATTTCTTCACGGGCAAGTTCGAAGGCTGGGAAAACGGCGCCTTCAAGCGCACGTAGCACATCGTGCATGGGCTGGCGCGTCAAACGCTTGCCCATGCACCTGCCGATAGGCCTAAATGGCCGAAGGAAAGTGCAGCGTCACGCAAAATTCCAGACAGCTATACCATCTAACCGCGGGGCCGTGGATTCGCGGGTCACCAGCCTCCCAACCAGGTCCAACCGCATCGGCGGCAGATCCCCGCCGACGCGCTGGGACATGGTTGCAACGGCGAAAACCGGGGCTAGTTCACATGCCCCACGCATATGCAATTTATTGATTTTAAATGATTTTTGGCGCACCCGACAGGATTCGAACCTGTGACCTCTGCCTTCGGAGAATGGATAATCGGTTCCGTCGAACCTATCCGTTTCTATCCGATTGCGCGCTATGCCACTGAAATCACAAAACAAATTTGAACCTCATCAGCGCCGACGGTACGACGGAGCGGTCAAAACCTCTCCCCCCGGTGCTTACGCATTGCTTACGCGGGGATTCTGCCAAGGAAACGCCCCCCGAATGACCAAACTGACCAAACGAACTGTCGATGCCACCGAGATCAAGTCCTCGGATTATGTCCTATGGGATGACGATCTTCCAGGGTTCGGACTACGCGTCTTCAAATCGGGGAAGCGAAGCTACGTCGTGCAGTATCGGACCGCCGGTCGTTCGCGCCGCTTCACGATTGGCCTGCACGGAGTCTGGACACCCGAAGAGGCTAGGCGCGAAGCGAAGGTATTGCTCGGCCAGGTCGCCAGAGGCGGAAACCCCGCCGAGGATCGCAAGCTCGACCGCGAGGCGATCACGGTCAAGGAACTCTGCACCCGCTACCTCGAAGATCTGAAGAATGGGCTTGTCCTGGGCAAACGAGGGCGGCCAAAGAAGGCCACGACGATCTCTACGGACGTCGGGCGCATCGAGCGCCACATTGTTCCTCTGCTCGGCAATCGACGAGTACGGGATCTTGCCAAGTCCGACATCACCCAAGCCATGAAGGACATCATGGCGGGCAAGACGCGAGCGAACATCAAGACGGACAAGTTGCGTGGCCGCGCGATCGTGCGTGGTGGCGCTGGCACGGCGGCCCGAACCATAGGTCTCTTTGGCGGCATCCTCACCTATGGGATAGAACTCGGCATCATCGACCAGAACCCTGTGCATGGTGTCCGCAAGCCGAAGGACCAGGTCAACGCCCGCCGTCTCAGCGAGCAGGAGTATCGCACGCTCGGCGACATTCTAAGGAAGGCGGTCGAGGACGGACAATACGAAACAACCGCAGAAATCATCCGGGTGATTGCCCTGACGGGGTGTCGGCGCAGCGAGGTCATCGGCCTGCAGTGCGGTGAAGTCGACATCGAGGGCAGTTGCCTACGCCTGACTGACAGCAAGGAGGGCGCGTCGGTGCGTCCAATCGGTCTGCCGGTCCTCGAATACCTTGAACGCCGCCGCGATAAGGAACAGGAAGCCAAGGACTATGTCTTTCCGGGATGGGAGGATGACACCCCATTCGGCGCCTTCCCCAGACAGTGGACCAAGTTATTCAAGGATACCGACCTAGCCGGCATTACCCCACATGTTCTGCGGCATAGCTTCGCCAGCATCGGAAATGACCTAGGGTTCACCGAAGCAACGATTGCCGCCCTGGTCGGGCATTCTCGAGGCACGATAACCAGCCGATACATTCACACGGTGGACACCGCGCTCATCATGGCGGCCGACAGTATTGCCGGCTACATCCAAGGCCTGCTGGACGGCGTGGCATTCACTCACACCGCATATGCGTTGGATCGGAACTCGCGGAAGTCAGCGCTTGCACATTTCCTGGGAAAGCCGTACCACTTGGGGACCTAAATCCGCACGCAATATTAGTGGCGGTCGGCCAGAAAACTTGACTGAAGGGCTGGACCCTTTCAGTCTTTGAGAGCCTTGACCTTCGGTACTATTGCCGCGGTTTTGAACCGCCCGGGTTCGATCTTGCACACCTCTCATTATTTGATGCTGTCGGCCGCGCCGTCACGGATGTCGACGTCGTGCAGTTGCACGCTTTGAGCGTTGCTCTCAAGGAGGGTGCGGGCGACGAGTTGTTCTTCGTCCAGCGTTTGCAGATAAACCCGCAGGACGACGGTCCTGCAAGGATCGGCAGTAGCTTGGTCGGTGGAAGCCGGCAGGCGTTCGAAACGGGTGATGCCGAGCGCCGCAAGCCCTAGTACCACACTTTCGACATCGCCTTGCGTGGCAAAGACACCGATGGCCATTCGTCGACGAGTCCGATCCATGGCATGATTCCGCTTAGTGTATATTGCCTTCGCACTGCGCCAGAAGGCGCAAACGATCGATGTCACGCACGACGAAACTGCCGCGATTGGGCAGGTCGATGACCCGCATGGCCTTGAGCCGTGTCATGTTGCGGCTGACCGTTTCGATGGTGAGGCCGAGATAGTCGGCGATATCGGCCCGGCACATGGGCAGCGGCAATTGCCGCCCCACAAGCGGGCCGGTGCTCTTGCCAGCCATGGTCAGAAGGAAGCTGGCAATGCGCTCGATGGCGGTCTTGCGGCAGAGCAGGATGGAGAGGTCCTGCATGTTGGCCACTTCCCCGCCGGCCACTTCGAGCAGCTTCTCGCCCAGTTCGGGCCGCTCGCGCATGGCGCGCAGCAGCGAGGCCTTGGGGATCATCCGCACGCGGGTCGTGGTCAGCGCGTCGCAATCGAAGCGATAGGTGTCGCCATGGCCGAAGCCGACAATGTCGCCGGCAAAGGCAAAGGCCACGATCTGGCGGCGCCCATCGGGGAAAATCTTGTAGGCGCGGACGGCGCCACTCAGGATTTCGTAGAAGCCGGTGGTCTCGTCGCCTTCCCGGAACAGCGGGTCATAGGCCGAGAGCAGCCGCACGCCGCCCGTGCCGATAGCGCCCATGGCGGGCGTTTGAGTCTCGACTGCCAATGCGATAGTGGAAAGCTGCATGATATCTACCCTGGACCCTCAACGTCCTGTCGTCGTTGTGGCCATATAGACACCGGTCTGTAAGCGCCGTGCGGGCGCTTCGTACTGAATTGTAACGCTTTGTAACGGGACGATTTATGCCGGAAGCGCAACATCACATTCTGGTCGTTGATGACGATGACCAGGTGCGGCGCATGCTGCGGCGCTGTTTCGAGGACGAGGGCTATCGCGTGTCCGAAGCCGTGGACCAGGCCGGGGTAACCCTGGCGCTGGGCGATGGCATCGACCTCATCACGCTCGACCTCAATCTCGGCGGCACCGACGGGCTGACCATTGCCCGCGCGGTGCGGCAGCGCTGGGACCTGCCCATCATCATGATCACGGGCAAGGGCGACATGATCGACCGCATCGTCGGCCTCGAAATCGGCGCTGACGACTATATCGCCAAACCCTTCCACCTGCGCGAAGTGCTGGCCCGCGTCCGCTCCGTGCTACGCCGCGCCGGTCCGCGCAGCCAGCCGGCAGCCGCGCCTGCCGCCTCAGGTGGTACGCAGATCCGTTTCGACGGCTTCGTGCTCGATCTCGATCGGCGCGAACTCAATGGACCGGCTGGCGACATCCGCATCACCAGCGGCGAATTCGACCTGCTGGCGCTCTTCGCCCGCCACCCGCATCGCGTCTTGAGCCGCGACCAGATCATGGACCTGCTCAAGGGCCATGACTGGGCGCCCAATGACCGCAGCATCGATAACCAGATCGCCCGGCTGCGCAAGCTGATCGAAACCGACGGCAACCAGCCGCGCCTGCTCAAGACCGTGCGCGGCGCCGGCTACAGCTTCACGCCGAAGACCCTTTCGCCTTGAGCGCATCGTCGATGGCCGACGCCAGGTCGGCCATGCGATAGGGCTTGCGCAGGATCTTGAGGTCCGCATCGGGCTTGACCTGGTTGCCCGCCAGCTCCTCGGCATAGCCCGAGGTGAGCAGCACCGGCATCTGCGGATAGAGCGCGCGTACCTGCTGGCGCAGCTCATAGCCCGACATGCCGCCCGGCATGACCACATCGGTGAACAGCAGGTCGACCGCCTTGCTCTTGAGCAGTTCCAGCGCCTCGGCGCCGCTGGCCGCCGCCAGCACCGTATAGCCGAGCTGGGTCAGGCGCGTGACCGTGAGCTTGCGCACCCGCTCGTCATCCTCCACCGCCAGGATCACCTGCCCCCCGCCGGGCAGGGCAGCATCGGCATCGACCTCGCCCAGCCGCACCGGCTCGACGCGGTGGCGCGGCAGGTAGATGGTGACCGTGGTGCCCTTGCCCTCGACGCTGTCGATCGTGGCCTGGCCTCCCGACTGCTTGGCAAAGCCATAGATCATGGAGAGGCCGAGCCCCGTGCCGCGGCCCTGCTCCTTGGTGGTGAAGAAGGGCTCGAAGGCCCGCTCGCGCACCGAAGCGGGCATGCCCGTGCCGGTATCGGACACGGCGAGCCGCACATAATCGCCGGGCGGCAGCCCATCGAGCCTTTCCGACATGTCCATGTCGATCGCGGCATTGCCCGTCTCGATCAGCAGGCGCCCGCCCTCGGGCATGGCATCGCGCGCATTGACCGCCAGGTTGACTATGGCGCTTTCCACCTGCGACGGATCGACCCGCGCCGACCACAGGTTCGGCGTCAGCGCATTGGAGAGATAGATGGTCGCTCCCAGAGTGCGATGCAGCATATCGGTGAGGCCGACGACGAAATTGTTGAGATTGACGCTTTCCGGCTCGAGATGCGAACGCCGGGCAAAGGCCAGCAGCCGCGCCGTAAGGCGCGCGCCCAGGTCGGCGGCCTCCAGCGCCTCGGTGGTCAATTCGCGCTGCAGGGGTGTCGTCAGCTTGCCCTCGAGCATTTCGAGATTGCCGATGATGACGGTCAGCAGATTGTTGAAGTCATGCGCGATGCCGCCGGTGAGCTGACCCATGGCCTCCATCTTCTGCGCCTGGCGCAGGGCCATTTCGGTCGCCTTGTGGGCCGAGAGGTCATGGATGATGCCGGTGAAATGCACCCGCCCGTCCATTTCGAATTCGCTCACCGCCAGATGCATGGGAAAGAGCGTGCCGTCGCGCCGCCTGCCGGTCACCTCGCGGCCGATGCCGATGATCTTGCGCCGGCCCGTGGTGCGGTAGTTGCGGATATAGCCGTCATGCTCGGAGTGATAGGGCTCGGGCATGAGAAAATGCACGTTGCGGCCCAGAAACTCGTGCTGCTCATAGCCGAAGAGCCGCGCCGCCGCCGGATTGACCGTGGTGATGATGCCCTGCCCGTCGATGGTGATGATGGCATCGACCGCCGATTCCAGCATGGCCTGGAGCTTGCGGGCTTGGCCGAGCAGGGAGGAATTGAGTTCGTCTGTATCTGCCACGATGCGCCCGCCGTTCTGGATCGATGCCGAATCTAGCGAGGCGCGGCGCCAGGCACAACAAAAAGCCCCGCAGGCGAACCTGCGGGGCCGGGGCGTGAGCGTTGAGTTCTCAGAGCCCCAATGCGGCGTAGATTTCGTCAAAGCGTTCGCCCACCTTCTTGGGCACCTTCACTTCCTTGACGGCATCGAGGTTGGCATTCTCGTCACCGACGAAGATCAGACCGACCATGCCCATGGCGAAATGCGGCGTGCACTTGACGCCATAGACGCCGGGGACATCGAACGTGACCGTGAAGGTCTCGTTGATCTTGCTCTTAAAGGTCTCGGCGCCCTCGGGGAGCATGTCCTTGATGGTCTCGACATTGTGCCCCTTGTCGGTGGGGATGAAGGTGACCGTATCGCCCGGCTGCACCTGCACATAGGCCGGCTCGAACACCATGGCGCCGGCAGCGCCCTTGTTGAGCATGTGGACTTCGTAGTCGGCGGCGAAGGCGGGGGCCATGGCCAGCCCGGCAAAGGCGATGGCCGCGACGATGGGGGTGAGGGCGTTGCGCATGATTGGTACTCCTTCAATGCGGGTCCATTCGCGGGCCCGTTTCGGCTCTGCTCTATGCCTGGGGTGACGCTGCTTCTTTGATACGTGTCAAACTTGTTCGAATTTTCGGTGCGGCAAAAATCGATCGATTATTTGCTTCAGATCAAAGAAAATGGACGAACTCTGCAATATTCCTGATCATACGGGCAAAGAGAAGTTCTCGCCCAAGAACAGGATAATAAAATGGCAAATCGTCAGGGACTTTCGCGCCGCGCGTTGCTTGCTGGTGCCACAGCTATTGGTGCCGCAGTACAATTGTCGGCAATATTACCGGCTGCCGCACAGGAAGCCGCTGCCACGGCCGCGGCCGTCGACCTGAGCACTTTGGAACGCGTCAAGGTCGAGCTGGTTCCCCCGCCTTTCGTCCATGCCCATGAGCAGGTGGCGACCGGCGCGCCGAAGATCGTCGAGTTCACGCTGACGATCGAGGAAAAGCTGCATGAAGTGGACAATGACGGCACGACGCTGTGGGCCATGACCTTCAACGGCTCGGTGCCCGGCCCGCTGATGGTGGTGCATGAAGGCGACTATGTTGAGCTGACCCTGGTCAATCCCGACACCAACATGATGCAGCACAATATCGACTTCCACTCGGCAACCGGCGCCCTGGGCGGCGCGGGCCTGACCATCGTCAATCCGGGTGAAAAGGCGGTGTTGCGCTTCAAGGCCACCAAGGCCGGCGTCTTCGTCTATCACTGCGCCCCCGAGGGCATGGTGCCCTGGCACGTCACCGCCGGCATGAATGGCGCCATCATGGTGCTGCCGCGCGAAGGCCTGACCGATGGCAAGGGCAATGCCCTGCCCTATGACCGGGTCTACTATGTGGGCGAGCAGGACTTCTATGTGCCCAGGGATGCCGACGGCAACTACATGACCTACGAGAGCATCGGCGACGGCTATGCCGATACGCTCGAAGTGATGCGCAAGCTGACCCCCAGCCATGTCGTGTTCAACGGCAAGGTGGGCGCGCTGACCGGCGACAACGCCATGACCGCTGCCGTAGGCGAACGCGTGCTGATCGTCCATTCGCAGGCCAACCGCGACACGCGGCCCCACCTGATCGGCGGCCATGGCGACTATGTCTGGCAGACCGGCAAGTTCCACAACGTGCCCGATGTCGACCAGGAAACCTGGTTCATCCCAGGCGGTGCGGCAGGCGCGGCGCTCTACACCTTCCTGCAGCCGGGCGTCTATGCCTATGTCAACCACAACCTGATCGAGGCCTTCGAGCTGGGTGCTGCCGCCCACTTCAAGGTGACCGGCGAGTGGAATGACGACCTGATGACCAGCGTGCTGGCCCCCAGCCCGATCTGATCGGGGTCCGGTGCGCGCGACACCCCCACCCTCATCCCCACAAGGGGGAGGGAGGCGATGAACACTGGTCTCTGAGCTAGCGCCTCCCTCCCCTCGATGGGGAGGGATCGAGGGTGGGGTGGGGCCACACGCACAGGAATAGAAACCTCCCTCCGCGGAGACTCGACATGACCGCCCTCGCCCACCCCATCGACAGATTGCGCAATTCGGTTGCCCTGCCGGCCATGCTGCTGGTGGCGGGCGCGCTGCTGATCGGCGCCCAGCTCGACCTGCCCGGCCTCATCCCGGCCCCGGCCGCCAATGCGCCCGAAACCGTGACGCTGGCCCCGGCTGGCTTCACCTATCGCGCCGAGGGGCACTTCCTGCGCAACGGCAATCCCATCGATGCGCCCATGGTCACCGCCCGGCTCGATGCGCCGCTGGTCATCATGAAATATCAGGTCAGCGCTGCCGATTATGCCGCCTGCGTGGCCGACGGCGCCTGCGCCCCGGCCGAGCCGCGCAATATCGGCGTGGGCGATGTGCCGGTGACCGGCGTCAACTATGACGACGCCACCGACTATGCCGCCTGGCTCGCGGCAGAGACCGGCCAGGACTGGGCCCTGCCGACCGACCGGCAATGGGCCTTCGCCGCCGGCAAGGGCTTTGCCGATGATGCGCTGGGTATCGACGACGACAATACCAACCCCGCCGAACGCTGGCTGGCCAATTACGAAAAGGAAGCCGCCCGCGAAAGCGATGCCGGCCGCCTGCCGCTGGCGCTGGGCAGCTTCGGCATCAACGAGAACGGTATTGCCGATATGGGCGGCAATGTGTGGGAATGGACGCAGACCTGCCACCGCCGCGTGCATGTCGATGCCGCCGGCGCTGTGCTGAGCGAAGTCCCCGCCTGCACTATCAAGGTGCTCGATGGCCAGCATCGCACGCCGATGAGCTTCTTCATCCGCGACGCCAAGAGCGGCGGCTGCTCGGTCGGCATCCCCCCGGACAATCTGGGCTTCCGCCTGGTGCGGCAGCAGGCCTGGTACGAACCGCTGCTGGCCCTGTTCGGTCGCTGAGGTCTTCGTCTGGACTGCGGCCGATTGCCGAATACCGGCGCCCCGGACTATCGTGTATGGCAAGGCCGTCAACACGATAGGACCCCGATCTTGGCAGCAATTGACCGCAGCCTCGTGCGCGCCTTGCCGATGTTCGAGAAGCTCAGTGACGCCGAACTCGATCGGATGCTGGCTCGCGCCACCTTGCGCCGCGTACCGATCGGGCAAGCCGTGTTCGAGCAGGGGCAGAAGGCCACCCAGTTTTTCCTGCTGCTGCATGGCCGGCTCAAGGTGACCCAGGTCACCGCGGACGGCCAGCAGATCATCGTGCGCGTGGTTCATCCCGGCGACATTTTCGGCTTTGCCAAGGCGCTGATGCGCGACGACTATCCCGGCACCCCCACCGCGGCGGCCGAAAGCCTCGTCCTGTGCTGGCCCACCGAAGTCTGGGGCCTCTTCGTCGAGCAGAATCCGCATCTGGCCGTCAACGCCATGCAGACCATCGGCCAGCGCCTGCAGGAGGCCCATACCCGCATCCGCGAAATGGCCACCGAGGAGGTCGAGCGCCGCGTGGCCCATGCCGTGCTGCGCCTGATCGACCAGGCCGGCCGCAAGGAGGGCGAGGGCATCCGTATCGACTTCCCCATTTCCCGGCAGGACATTGCCGAAATGACCGGCACCACGCTCCACACCGTCTCGCGTATCCTGAGCGCCTGGGAGGCCAAGGGGCTGGTGGAAGGCGGGCGGCAGAAACTGCTGGTGCGTGATGCGGCCGGGCTTGCCACATTGGCCGAGGGTGAGAGCTGACTTCTGTGGCTCCCGCCACCCCACCCTCAGTCCCTCCCCATCAAGGGGAGGGAGGCGCATGGGCGATGTCAGCGGTCCAATAGACCCCTCACCCACTGAACGGGCTTCCCTCCCCCTTGTGGGGAGGGAATGAGGGTGGGGCTGAGTCACGCATACCAGCCCTCGAGGAACCGCCAACCTGCTTGCGCGAGCGCAAAGACACTGGCGTCTGACTGACATAAAGCGCCTGCTGAACCACCCTGTTCAGCCGGAGCCACGATGAACCACACAACCAAGCGCATCCCCGTGCCGCGCGGCATTGCCCGCAGCGGCCCGGTGATCTTTTCCTATGGCTTCCGGCCCTTCTTCCTCGCCGCCGGGCTGTGGGGGATTGCCGCCATGGCGCTGTGGATCGGCGCACTGGCCGCTGGCTGGGAAATCGGCGGCAGCTATGGCGGGCCCTACTGGCATGCCCATGAAATGCTGTTCGGCTACAGCTCGGCCGCTTTGGCCGGGTTCCTGCTCACCGCCGTGCCCAACTGGACCGGCCGGCTGCCGGTTTCGGGCACGCCGCTTGTCGTGCTCTTCGCCGTCTGGTGTGCCGGGCGGCTGGCGCTGCTGGCGCCCGATGTTCTGGGCCTCGTGCCGTCCATCGTGATCGACGCCGCCTTCCTGCCACTGCTGCTGGCCACCTGTGCCCGCGAAATCATCGCCGGCCGCAAGTGGAAGGACCTCAAGATACTCGCCGGCATCCTGGCGCTGGCCATTGCCAATATCGGCTTCCACCTGCTCATCGCCTCGGGCGGCGATGCCGGTTTCGCCAACCGGCTGGGGGTGGGCGCCTTCGTCATGCTGGTTTCCATCATGGGCGGGCGCGTCGTGCCCAGCTTCACGCGCAACTGGCTGGTCAAGCGCCACGCCATCGACCTGCCCATCCCCTATAACCGCTTCGATACCGTGGCCTTGCTGGCGGGACTGGCGGCCCTGGCGCTCTGGGTCGCGCTGCCCGGCACGATTTGGACGGCTTTAGCCTGCCTCGTGGCCGGAGCCCTGCATCTGGTGCGGCTGTGGCGCTGGCGCGGCTGGCAGAGCTGGGACGAAAAGCTCGTCCTTGTGCTGCACGTGGGCTACGCCTTCGTGCCGCTGGGGTTCCTCGCCATCGCCGCTGCGCAACTGGGCTGGACCGAGCCGGTCGCATCGCTCCATGTCTTTACCGTGGGCGCCATCGGCGTCATGACCCTGGCCATCATGAGCCGGGCCACGCGCGGCCATACCGGCCTGCCGCTGGCCGCCTCGCGCGTCACCGCATCGAGCTATGCCGCGCTGATCCTCGCCGTCCTGCTGCGCCCGCTCGCCAGCGTCTGGCCGGATTACTATACCGAACTGCTCTCGGCCACGGGCCTGTGCTGGATCGTGGCCTTCACCCTCTATGTGGCCGAATATGGCCCCGTGCTGGTGCGGAAGCGCCGCGACCGGCCGGAATGATTAGCGCGCGCCGAGCAGACCCGCGATCTCAGGCGCGATGAAGCTGGGCGACCAGGGTGGATCATAGGTCAGTTCGACATCGGCGAATTCCACGCCCGGCACCGCCCAGGCCACATCCTGCACCGCCTGCTTGAGATAGCCTGTGGCCGGGCAGCCCCGCGTCGTCGTGGTCATGCTGATGCGGACCACGCAATTGTCGATCACCTCGATCTCGTAGATCAGGCCCAGGTCGACGACATTCTGCCCCAGTTCGGGATCGATCACCGCCTTGAGCGCTTCGCGGATTTCGTCGACCTTCTCCGTGCTCACTTCTGCCCTCCGGACCGGATCATCAGCCGATAGGCCTCCCCGGTCTCGTCGAAATCGCCGGCCCAGGCGTGGCCGCGACTCTTGAGCTCGGGGAAGAGGAAGATCGGCTCGCGGCCCAATAGCGCGAACAGCACCTCGCCCTCCGGCATGGTTTCGAGCTGGGCCAGGATGCGCACCATGGGCTCGGGCGGATCGAGTTCGGTGCAATCGAGATAATGCGCCGGGTCGGGCCAGCTCTCGGGCGAATCCGGGCTGGATTCGACCACGGCGACCCGCTCGCCATCCATGGGCGTGAAGATCACCATCCACTCGCCATCCGCGAGCGGGCTCGCCTCGTTGGAAAAGCCCTGGCTCGCCATGACATGGAACAGCGGCTCGGGCTTGAACGTGGCATAGAGCTTGAGGCGCTGGCCCTTGGCCAGCCGGTTCACCGCACCCATGATGGCGCCGAACGGCTCCCCGCCATGGCGCAGGATGGGGCGGACATCGAGTTCGAGATCGTTCATGGCAGTTTCCTCGCAATGGGTTGAGGCCAGAAGGGATGGGGTCGCGCGAAGCCGCGCCGCAGGTCCGCCGGCACATTGAGCAATTCGCGCGAGCGATAGAGGTGGCGGGTGATCGCCAGCGAGGCGACGAGCTGGATGAAGGCAAAGAGCCGGAAGGCCAGCGGCAGCTCCACCAGCAGGGTCAGTGTACCCATGCCCACCGCCAGGTAATAGGCGCCGAACCACGGCGCGGCATGGCGCTCATCGACCAGGTCCTGCACCCGCGGCGTCTGCCTTTTGCCCAGCACCGGCGCGAAGCATTCGAGCCAGGTGAGGAAGGCGACGATCTTGTAGAGCTTGGCCAGGCCCAGCCCGCCGAGCCAGCCGAAAGCGAAAAGATAGGTCAGCGCCCCGGCATGGTCAGGCAAGCTGCCGGAAAACAGCAGGAAAACCAGCAGCAGGCCAGCGGCCAGCAAGGCGGCAAACGCCCCGATTGCCGCCACGGCATTGAGCTCGATATTGCGCCTTTTGCGCTGCCGGTAGAGCGCCAGCATGTCGCTGCCATAGACGCCCAGCGCACAAAGCCCGGTCACCGCCGCCGCCAGCAGCATGCCGGCCAGTCCGGATTCGGCGGCGAGGGCAAAGGGTGTCGCGGCGGCGATGAGCACCAGTGTCAGGGTTCCGGTGGCAAGGACGACGCTGGTCGGGAACCGCTCGGTCTCCGGCGCCAGCATGAACATGGCGAGCAGCCGATAGCTGACCCCCATGGCGGTGAAACTCATCCACCCGCCCAGCCCCAGCAGCGCATGCAGCGGCACGCCATTGAGCAGCAATGACAGGGCCGCTTCCCCGCCCACCAGCCCGGACAGGATGAGCGCGAAACTTTCGCCGAACAGCGCCGTGGCGGCCAAAGCCGCCAGCCCCACCACGACGAAGCGGGCCGGCATGGCCAGGGGTCGCGCGGCCCAGAGGGTGCGGCCCAGCGAGACAATGACGAGCCCGAAGCCGATGATGAGCAGGGACCCACCCAGTGGCATAACCTCAAGCGGGGTCACAATAATTCCCGCCATGCCGGCAAAGCCGGACAGTAGAACCGCTAGGCCGAGAAGGATGAAAGCCAGCGCCACCGGCGGCAGTTCTTCGCCCAGCAGCGGCCGTGCCACCAGCACGGGCACGAACTGAAACAGCGCCCCGCAGAGCAACAGGCTCAACCAGCCGATGGCGACGAGGTGCACCAGGATCAGCGTTTCGGGCGCTTCGATCGCCGCGCCCGGATAGCCGAAGCCCATGACCATCAGAACTTCTGCGGCGACCAGGCAGGCCAGGGCGCAGGCGAAATAGGTGAGGGTCCAACGGCTGAGGCTTGCTCCGGGCATGGCGATCGTCCGTCAGGCTTCAGCCTGCCGGCCCAGCTCGACGCGCCAGACTTCCGGGCCGCTTTCCAGATAGGTCCAGGAGAACTGGCCGGGATATTCGGCCTGCAACTGGTAGTGCAGCGGCTTGGGGTCGTGGTCGTTGATGATGGTAAAGGATTCCCCGATCTCGAGGGCATGGGCCATGGCGAAGATGCGGGGATGGCGCTGGCCGGGCGGCACGATGCGAACATCGATGAAGGAGGGGAAAGCCTCGGTTTCGGACATGACGGTCACTACTCCATTCGGCCGCAAACAGGAGGAGCGCCGGGCAGCGGCCAGAACCCGGGCTGAACCATGGCTTAGCGCCATAAGGACCGCGCCACTTTGTCGTCGGACAAACAAAACCATTGGGACAAGGCGGCCCCGCACACACGCAGGCGCGATAAGGCGCGGTCTTTGTCCTGGATCAAAGACCGCAGCGGTTTTTCCGCTACGGCTCGGCGGGAAAGCAGGCTTCGCGCCTGACGTTGAGGCAGGGCTAGAACATGATTGCAGATCTGACGCGGGCCGAGCGGCTTTGGGCCATGCTGATCCTGGGAGCGCTGGGGCTGATCGGGCTGGCCATGGCCATTGGCGGGCGCAATGACCTGCTGGGCATCCATGGCTGGATCGTCCTGGCGGCGGGGCTGGCCGGCTTCATCGCCGTCATGCGCGGCCGGGACGCGCCCGAGCCCAGCGCGGAACGGCTCAACGAATATTACGACGCGCCCACCCGGGTCGGCCTCATCCTCACTCTGCTCTGGGCCGTTGTGGGCATGGGCGTCGGCTTCTGGGTTGCGGCCCTTTTGGCTTGGCCCGACATGACGTTCGACGTGCCCTGGCTGAGCTTCGGGCGCCTGCGCCCGGTCCATACGTCAGGCGTCATTTTCGGCTTCGGCGGCAATGCGCTGATCGCCACTTCCTTCCATGTACTTCAGCGCACCACCCGCGCCCGCCTGCCCGACCAGATCAGCCCCTGGTTCGTGCTGCTCGGCTACAACCTCTTCTGCGTTATCGCCGCCAGCGGCTACCTCATGGGCCTGACGCAATCCAAGGAATACGCCGAGCCCGAATGGTATGCCGACATCTGGCTCGTCGTGGTCTGGGTGGTCTATTTCGCCATCTACATGCGCACCCTCGCCCGCCGGAAGGAGCCGCATATCTATGTGGCCAACTGGTATTACATGGCCTTCATCCTGGTCGTGGCGATCCTCCATATCGTCAACAACCTGGCCGTGCCGATCTCGCTGGACAGCGCCAAGTCCTATTCGCTGTTCTCGGGCGTGCAGGATGCCATGACCCAGTGGTGGTATGGCCACAACGCGGTGGCCTTCTTCCTGACCGCGGGCTTCCTGGGCATGATGTATTACTACCTGCCCAAGCGTGCCGGCCGGCCGATCTTCTCCTACCGGATGTCGATCATCAGCTTCTGGGGCATCACCTTCATGTATATGTGGGCCGGCTCGCACCACCTGCATTACACCGCCCTGCCCCATTGGGTGCAGACGCTGGGCATGGCCTTCTCGGTCGTGCTGCTGGTGCCGAGCTGGGCCTCGGCGGGCAATGCCCTGCTGACGCTGAACGGCGCCTGGCACAAGGTGCGCGACGACGCGGTGCTCCGCTTCATGGCCCTGGCCGCGATCTTCTACGGCATCACCACGTTCGAAGGCTCGTTCATGGCCATTCGCGCGGTGAATTCGCTCAGCCACTATACCGACTGGACCATCGGCCACGTGCATGCCGGGGCGCTGGGCTGGGTGGCCATGATCACCTTCGGCTCGCTCTATTCGATCGTGCCATCCATGTTCAAGCGCGAGCGGATTTATTCGCAGAAGCTGGTCGAGGTCCACTTCTGGCTCGCCCTGTCCGGCACCGTCATTTACGTCTTCGCCATGTGGAATTCGGGCGTCACCCAGGGCCTGATGTGGCGCACCTATACCGAGAGCGGGGGCCTGACCTACTCGTTCATCGATAGCCTCGTGGCCATGCACCCCTATTACATCGCCCGCGCCTTCGGGGGCCTGCTGTTCCTGCTCGGCGCGCTGACCGCCCTCTACAATGTCGTGATGACCATCCGCATGCCGGCTCCGGCCTCGGACGACCCGGCGCTCGACATCCCCGCCAAGCCCGCCTTGCAAGCCGGAGAATAGATCCATGTTCGGCCTACACTACAATCTCGAACGCAGCGCGGTCGGCCTTGTCGCCTTCATCGTGATCGTCGCCTCGATCGGCGGCCTGATCGAGATCGCGCCGCTCTTCACCATCGACGAAACGGTGGAGGAGGCGCCCGACATGCGCGTCTATACCCCGCTCGAAGTGGCCGGGCGCAACATCTATATCCGCGAAGGATGCTATGCCTGCCACAGCCAGATGATCCGCACGCTGCGCGATGAAGTCGAGCGCTACGGGCCCTATTCGCTGGCGGTGGAGAGTAGCTACGACCATCCCCAGCTCTGGGGCTCCAAGCGCACCGGGCCGGACCTGGCGCGGCTGGGCAACAAATATTCCGACGCCTGGCACACCATCCACCTCAACAACCCGCGCGACGTCGTGCCCGAATCCAAGATGCCGGCCTATCGCTGGCTGCTGCGCGAGCAACTCCATACCGATGACCTGGGCGAACACCTGGCGGCCCTGCGCGCCGTTGGCGTGCCCTATACCGACGAGCAGATCGCCAATGCGCCGCTCGACGCCTATGGCCAGGCCAACCCCGACAGTGCCGCTGCCGGTGGCGTGGCCGAGCGCTATGGCGACGCCACCAATATCCGCCTGTTCGACGGCGAGGCGACGCGCCTCACCGACATGGATGCGCTGGTCGCCTATCTCCAGGTGCTCGGCAACCTGACCGACGCCGCCCATCAACCCCAGCCGGAGGCCGAATAATGCCATTCGACCACGACACCGTCGTCGGCTTTTCCAAGTCGTTCGGCCTGTTCTATCTCGTCGCGCTCAGCGTAATCGCTTTGGTGTGGACCTATTGGCCCTCCAACAAGAAGGGCTTTGACGAAGCGGCGAAGCGCCCCGTACTCGAAGAGGAGGACCGGCCATGGCGGGGTTGATCGAACGCGACAAAGTCTCGGGGCAGACCACGACCGGGCACGAATGGAACGGCATCAAGGAACTCAATACGCCGGTTCCGCGCCTGCTCTGGGCCTTCCTCATCACCGCGACCATCTTTTCCGTCACCTGGACGGTGCTCATGCCGAGCTGGCCGGGCATCAACGGCTACTTCCGCGGCCTCTTGGGCGTGGACCAGCGCGTGGCCGTGACGCAGAGCGTGGAAGAGGCGGCGGTCGAGCGGGAAAGCTGGACCAGCCGTATCGACAGCGAGGATTTCGCCGCCATCCAGGCCGATGACGCGCTGATGGCCATCGTGCGGGAAACCGGCGCGGCCCTCTTCGGCGACAATTGCGCCGCCTGCCACGGCACCAATGCCCGCGGCACGCCGGGCTTCCCCAATCTCGTCGCCGCTCCGACCATGTGGGGCGACGATCCCGAAACCGTGGCCGAGACCATCCGCGTCGGCATCAACGGCACGAGCCCGGAAACGCGCTATGCCCAGATGCTGGCCTTTGGCCGCGACCATATGCTGGAACGTGCCGATATCGACGCCGTGGTGAGCTATGTCGAAACCCTGTCTCGGCCCGAACTGGCCGCGGGCATGGACGCCGACACCCTGGCCTATGGCGCCGAAGTCTTCGCCGCCAATTGCGCCGGCTGCCATGGCGAGGATGCCAGGGGCATGACCGACACCGGCGCGCCGAACCTGACCGACCAGTACTGGACCTATGGCGGCGATCGCGCCAGCATCCGCCAGTCAGTCTATCACGGCCGGGCCGGCACCATGCCCTCCTGGGAAGGGCGGCTCTCGCCCACTCATATCAAGCTGCTGACGCTCTACGTTCTCGACCTCAGGGCCCATGAGCAATGAGCGCGCCAGCGGCCACGCATGACAATGACGACCGGCGCCGGCGCGGCACGCGCCGCATGCTGGCCATCGCCGCCATCGTGATCGTCGGCGTGCTGCTGGCCGCCAATGCCCACCTCGTCTATGTCGCCTTCTCCTCGCAGCCCGACTGCGTGGCCCATCTCAAGGGCGAGGGCGACCACGGCACTTATCGCGCCGCCAAATCGGCCTGCTGACCAAAAAAGGGACCTCGCCCATGGCCAAGACGCTGCATCCCATTCCCGCCCATGTGGCGCCCCTGCCCAAGGCGGTCGACCATAACCGGCACCTGCCCGCCAGCGCCGCTTTCCGCTGGCTGGCCCTGGGCTGGCGCGACCTGTGGACCAGGCCGCTGCCCAGCCTGCTCTATGGCCTGGGCGTGGCGCTGCTCTCGCTGCTGGTCATCGCCGCCATGGTTAATTTCGGTTGGACGCAGATCCTGTTCCCGGCTCTGTCCGGCTTCCTCGTGGTCGGGCCGCTGCTGGCGAACGGGCTCTATGAAAAGAGCCGGCGGCTGGAAGCGGGCGAGCCGGTCTCGCTCTGGCGCATGCTGTTTCCCGGCCGCGGCGCGGGTGGCCATCTGCTCTTTGTCGGGGCGATCCTCTTGACACTCATGCTGGTCTGGATGCGCGCCGCCGTACTGCTCTATGCGCTGTTCTTCGGCTGGCGGCCTTTCCCCGGCTTCGATCACATCGTCACCATGCTGTTCACCACGCCGGTCGGCATGACCATGCTGGTGACGGGCACGGCGATCGGCGGGCTCTTCGCCGCCTTCTCCTTCGCCATCAGCGCCTTTTCCATTCCCATGCTGCTCGACAGGAAGCTCGATGCCTTCTCAGCGATGGCCATGTCCATGTCGCTGGTGTGGAACAACCTGCCCGCCGCTTTGCTCTGGGGCGCCATCATCCTGCTGCTGACCCTGCTGAGCCTGGGGACGGCGCTGATCGGACTCATCATCATCTTCCCGCTGCTCGGCCACGCCACCTGGCATGCCTATGCCGCGGTGCGCGACGAGAAATGAGCTGCTGCCTGCCCCCGCCCGATTTCATCGAGGCCGCTGCCGGCCCGATCCGGCGCGGCCCGTCGGATGACGAAATCCGCCTGGCCAGCCGCGACCTCGGCAAGGGCATGCGCCAGACCGACCTGGCCGTGCCGGCAGTGCATTGCGGCGGCTGCATTCAGACCATCGAAAAGGCGTTGAATGCGCTCGAGGGCGTGGACTCGGCGCGGGTGAACCTTTCGACCAAGCGCGTCGCTATTCGCTGGCCCGACGGGAGCACGCTGCCGCCCATGGTCGAGACATTGGTCGGGCTGGGCTATGAGCCCCATCTCTACGAGACCGAGGACAGCCAGAAGGACCGCACCCTGCCCGGCCTGCTCCGCGCGCTGGCCGTGGCCGCTTTTGCCTCGATGAATATCATGATGCTTTCCGGCTCGGTCTGGTCCGGCGCCGATGGCGCGACGCGCGATATCCTCCACTGGATCTGCGCCGGGCTGACCCTGCCGGCTTTGCTCTATTCGGGCCGCGTCTTCTATCAGTCGGCCTGGAATGCCGTCCGCCATGGCCGCACCAATATGGATGTGCCGATCACCATCGGCATCGCGCTGGCCTTTGCGGTCAGCCTCTACGACACGATCCATTCGGGGCAGGAGGTCTATTACGACGCGACCGTGTCGCTGATCTTTTTTCTCTTGATCGGGCGGACGCTGGATCATGTGATGCGCGAACGCGCCCGCACCGCCGTCAAGGGACTGGCAAGGCTCGCCCCGCGAGGTGCGCTGGTGCTGGGCGACAATGGCAGCCCCGAATATCTGCCGCTGCGCGAGATCGTGCCCGGCATGACGATCCTGTTGGCGGCCGGCGAACGCGTGCCGGTGGATGCGGTGGTGCTGAGCGGCGCATCGGATCTTGACCGGAGCCTGATCAGCGGCGAAAGCCTGCCGGTGGCGGCCGAGCCCGGCACGCGGCTCGAAGCTGGGGTGTTGAACCTCACCGGGCCGCTGACCATTCGCGCCGAGGCGAGCGAGCAGAATTCGACCCTGGCGCAGATGGTGCGGCTGATGGAAGTGGCTGAAAGCGGCCGCAACCGCTATCGCCGTATCGCCGACCGAGCCGCAGAACTCTACTCGCCCGTCGTGCATCTGGCGGCCTTTGCCGCCTTTCTGGGCTGGATGGGTTTCAATGGCGACCTGCATGACGCCATCACCGTGGCCATCGCCGTCCTCATCATCACCTGCCCCTGCGCGCTGGGCCTGGCCGTACCCATGGTACAGGTCGTGGCCGCGCGGCGTCTGTTCGATGCCGGCATCATGGTCAAGGACGGTTCGGCGCTGGAGCGGCTGGCCGAAGTGGATAGCGTGGTCTTCGACAAGACGGGCACGCTGACTTTGGGCTCGCCCCAACTGCTGGACCTGGGCGATATCGCGCCTGAAGCACTGGCGCAGGCCGCGGCGCTTGCGGCCCATTCGCGCCATCCCTATTCTCGCGCCATCACCAAAGCCGGCGCGGGTCTCGGCGCCATGCCCGGTTTCACCGAGATCAGCGAATTGCCCGGCTTCGGCGTCGAGGCAAGGCGGGGCGCGGATCGCTATCGGCTCGGTCGTGCCGACTGGGCCTTGTCGGATACCGACAGCGCTGGCGGCACGGTGTTGAGCCGCAATGGCGTGGAGCTGGCCCGCTTCGCCTTTGCCGACGGCCTGCGCTCCGGCGCGCGCGGCGCCACCTCCGCCTTGCGCGATGCCGGCCTCACGGTCGAGATCATCTCGGGGGACACCAGCGCCGCCGTCGATGCGGTGGCCGACGAACTGAATATCGCGGACAGTGCCGGCGGCGTATTGCCGGGCGGGAAGGCCGACCGTATCGCCACCCTGACTGCGCAAGGCCGCAAGGTGCTCATGGTGGGCGACGGGCTCAACGACGCCCCGGCCTTGATGGCGGCCCATGTCTCCATGGCGCCGTCAGGCGCCGCCGATGTAGGGCGCAGCGCCGCCGATTTCGTCTTCCTGCATGACGACCTCGGCGCCGTGCCGCTGGCTTCGGCCGTGGCCCGTGATGCCGGGCGGCTGGTGCGGCAGAATTTTGCGCTCTCGGCACTCTACAATGCCATTGCCCTGCCCATCGCCATTGCCGGCTATGTCAACCCGTTCATCGCCGCCATCGCCATGTCGCTGTCGTCCATCGTCGTCGTGCTGAACGCGCTGCGGCTGGGTTGGGGCGGCTACCGCTTCTATCGCTGGCCACTGCACCAGCGGGCCGTGGTGGCACAGCCATGAGCGATTTTTTCTACCTGATCCCGATTTCGATCGTGCTGGGCGCCATCGGCCTCGTCGTCTTCCTCTGGACCTTGCGCGACGGGCAGTATGACGACCTCGACGGCGCCGCCGAACGCATCCTCTACGACGAAGACGAACCGCGCCGAGACAAGGACTAGACCGAGCTCATCAGCGCCCCCGCCGCCAGCCGCGACTGGACCTTGAACAGGAGCCGCTGGCGCATCACGCCATCATGGGCCAGCACATCCTTGAGCAGACGCGCCAGCGCATCGCTGACTTCGGCCACGACGGCGGCGCTGTGCAGCGGCAGCACCACCAGGGCACAATCGAGCAGGATATCGGCCAGTTGGTCGATGCTCGTGGCGTCGAGCGTACGGATGGATTTGGCCAGCCAGTCGCCATCCACGTCGGGGCGCCGTTCGAGGAACAGCGTCGCCCGCAGGAAGGCCGTTGTCGCCGCCTCCGCCTCTTCCCATTGATTGCCTACCAGCCGATCCATGGCGGGGCGCAAGGCCGGGCTGCGCCGAACCCGCTCGCTGAACTCGGCCACCAGGGCGGCAAGATCGGCTTCTTCGAAATAGACTGATGGTGCGAAGGGTGGAAAGGGCATGAAATTATGGCGTCTCCACTGGCATCCGGCATCGCATACCCTAGCCGGACAAACCACAATGAAGTTGATCCCGGTCAAACGCGGCACGGTTTGTCCTGCTATGGTGGGGCGATGATAGCGGCCGGGAGCGCTCGATCATGGTGCCGCAGAGCCGGACGGAACAACTTGAGCAGAATTATCGAACCCTGCTCGCGCTTTGCGACGCGCTGGAGGTCATTGCCGACAGCTTGCCGCATGCCGACACGCGCCTGTGCCTGTCCACTGCCGACGCGCTCGAACGGCTGGTCGAGGACACGCACGAGTTCGAGGAACGGGCGCTCTTTCCTGTGCTGCTGGCCTCGGGTCGCCTGGAGCTGGAACAGACCGTGGTTCGCCTCAGGCAGGAACACGTATCCGACAGCGATACGGCCGGTGAGGTGAGCGAAGCGCTGCATGCGCTGGTTGCCGGCCGCTCGCCACTATCGCCCGATGCCGTGGGCTATCTGCTCCGCGCCTTCTTCGACAGCATGCGCCGGCATGTGCATGGCGAAATCGAATTGCTCCGGCTGTTCCTGCCCGATGTCGGAAGGACGATCAATTGACCCAGTTCCTGCTCGCTTTGGCGCTGTTCCTGGCACTGCATATGGTGCCGGCCATTCCCGCCCTGCGGGCAAAACTGGTGGCCACGATGGGGCGCCGGGCCTATCTCGTGGTCTATTCGCTGGTCTCGCTGCTGACGCTGGCCTGGCTGTTCCACGCCGCCCTGCAGCTCGATTTCGTGCCGCTCTGGGACCCGGCACCCTGGCAGGCCTGGTTCCCGCTCGTGCTGACGCCGATCGCACTGGTCCTGCTGCTGGCGGGCCTCACCAGTCCCAACCCGGCCTCGATCACCCTGCGCAAGCCCGACCTCAAGCCGGGCGCCATCACCACCGTGACCCGCCATCCGGTACTCTGGGGCTTTGCCCTCTGGGCCGGCAGCCACCTCGTACCCAATGGCGACCTGCGCAGCCTGTTGCTGTTCGGCGCTCTCCTGGCCTTTGCCCTGCTCGGCATGGTCATCACGGATCGGCGCAGCCGCAGGCTGGGCGCGCAATGGGCCGAAATTGCCCGCACCACCTCCATCCTGCCGCTTGCAGCGGTGCTGGCCGGCCGGACGAAGCTGCGCTTTGATGGGACGCTGGGCATGGCCATTTTCATCGCCGCCGCACTTACCGCCTGGCTGCTGCTAGGCGGGCACGAAGTGCTGTTCGGCGCCGACCCACTGACCATGGCCGCTGCATGAACCCCGACCTCATCGACCGCTATTCGACCCCGGTACCGCGCTATACCAGCTACCCCACGGCACCACATTTTCATGCCGGCATCACACCCGAAACCTATGCGCGCTGGCTGGGCGAGGTGCCTGAAGCGGCGACCATCTCGCTCTATCTCCACATTCCCTATTGCGACCGGCTATGCTGGTTCTGCGGCTGCCACACCAAGCACACTTTGCGCTATGAGCCGATCGCGCAATATCTGCTGGCGCTCTATGCCGAGATCGATTGGGTATCGGCGCAACTAGCGGGGCACGGCAGGGTAACGGCGATCCATCTCGGCGGCGGTTCGCCCACCATGCTCTCGGCCGATGATATGGCGGCGCTCAAGGCGCGGCTTGTGAAACGCTTCGCTATCGCCGACGATGCCGAAATCAGCATCGAGATCGACCCCAATGACCTGGGTGAAGACCGCTTCGATGCCATGGCCGATTTCGGGCTGACGCGGGCCAGCGTCGGCGTGCAGGATTTCGATCCACGCGTGCAGAAAGCCATCAACCGCATCCAGACTTTCGCGCAGACCAAGCACGTCATCGACCAGGTGCGGGCGCGGGGCGTGCATTCGGTCAATGTCGATGTGCTCTATGGCCTGCCCTACCAGACGCTCGAAAGCATCGAGGCGACAATAGGTCAGGTCCTGTCGCTGCGGCCCGACCGCACGGCGCTGTTCGGCTATGCCCATGTGCCATGGATGAAGAAGCACCAGCAGATGATCGCCGACGCAGCCTTGCCTGACATTAATGCGCGTTTTGCCCAGTCGCAGCTGGCGGCAAGCCTGCTCGCTTCTGGTGGTTTGCATCCTGTTGGCTTCGACCATTTCGCACGGGAGAACGACAGCCTGGCCATTGCGG
The DNA here is from genome assembly GCF_024707105.1 of Devosia ginsengisoli. Taxonomy (GTDB): domain Bacteria; phylum Pseudomonadota; class Alphaproteobacteria; order Rhizobiales; family Devosiaceae; genus Devosia; species Devosia ginsengisoli_A. The sequence continues at coordinate 135,348 of NZ_JANQAJ010000006.1, forward strand.
CGCGAGCCGGCAGGCTGCGGCGCAATTTCCAGGGCTACACCGATGACCGCGCCGACCTGCTGATCGGACTCGGTGCTTCGGCCATCGGGCAATTGCCGCAGGGCTATGTGCAGAACATTACCCCCACAGGCGAATACCAGAAGACTGTGTTGGCCGGTGGTGGCGCTACGGCGCGCGGCTTCGCCCTCAAGCCAGCCGATCGGCTGCATGGCTTTGCCATCGAGGCCTTGCTATGCCGCTTCGCGCTGAGGCGAGACGAGCTATCGGGCTTCGGTGCCGCGGGCGCGGCGCTGTTCGAGACGGCGCGCGCTATCGCGGCGGCGGACGAGGACGGCTTGACCACTGCCGATGCGGGCTGCTTCAGCGTGACCCCGCTCGGCCGGCCCTTCGTGCGAGCCATCGCGGCGAAGTTCGACACCTACTTGGCGCAGGGCGCGGCACGGCATTCGCTGGCGGTCTAGCCCTGCCACTCCCGCGCCAGGGGCGCATAGGGCAGGCCCAGCAGGTCTATGGCCCGCGCCGCGAGCTGGTCGACGATCTCGGCCACACTTTGCGGGTGATGGTAGAAGGCCGGCACCGGCGGCATGACCACGGCGCCCATTTCGGTGACGGCAACCATGTTGCGCAGATGGCCTAGATGCAGCGGCGTCTCGCGCGCCACCAGCACCAGCCGGCGCCGCTCCTTGAGGTGCACGTCGGCCGCTCGAATGATGAGATTGTCGGCAATGCCGGAGGCAATGGCGGCCAGCGAGTGCATCGAGCAAGGCACGACCAGCATGCCGGCCGAACCGAAGGAGCCGCTGGCTATCGTCGCGCCGATATTCTCGATCGGATGCACCACATGCGCCAGGGCGCGGGTCTGGTGACGGCATCGGGACCCACTTCATGCGCCAGGGTCCGCTCGGCCGCCTGCGACAGCACGAGATGGGTTTCCACATCCGGCAGCGCCCGCAGAAGCTGGGCGGCCCGCATCCCGATGGCGGCGCCGGACGCCCCGGTCATGGCAAGCACTATGCGCGTCATGGCAGACCCAACTCGTGCCAGATGGCATCGACCCGCGCCGTCACGTCGGGCGTCATGGCGAGCACCCTGCCCCAGTCGCGGCTGGTTTCGGGGCCGAGCTTGTTGGTGGCATCGAGCCCCAGCTTGCCGCCCAGACCCGGGCTGGGCGAGGCGAAATCGAGATAGTCGATGGGCGTATCGGGCACGACGACCAGGTCGCGCGGCGCATCGAACCGCGTGGCCAGCGCCCAGATGACATCGTCCCATTTGCGGATATCGATATCGCCATCCACCACGATGATGAGCTTGGTATAGCTGAACTGCGGCAGCATGGACCACAGGCCCAGCATCAGCCGCCGCGCCTGGCCGGGATAGCGCTTGTCGATGGAGACGGCCATGGCGCGATAGGAACAGGTCTCGGGCGGCAGGTGCAGGTCGATGATCTCCGGGAATTGCCGGCGCGCCAGCGGCGCGAAAAGCGGCGTCATCGCCTCGCCCAGCCGGGACGGCTCGTCGGGCGGTCGGCCGGTATAGGTCGAGAGGTAGATGGGCTTGTCGCGCATGGTGATGGCGCTGAGCGTCATCACCGGGAAGGGCTCGACGCTGTTGTAATAGCCGGTGTGATCGCCATACGGCCCTTCGGGCGCGGTCTCGCTGGCCGAGACATGCCCTTCGAGCACGATTTCGGCATGGGCGGGCACCGGGAGAGGCACGGTCCTGCCCGTGGCGACTTCGGTGCGGCGGCGGCGCAGCAGACCGGCAAAACCCAGTTCGCTCATGCCCTCGGGCAGCGGCATGACGGCGGCGATAATCGTGGCCGGATCGGCGCCGATGGCCACGGCCACCGGCATGTCGCGCCCCAGCTTCTGCCACATGCGATGGTGCCGCGCCCCGCCGCGATGCGCCAGCCAGCGCATGATGACGCGATTAGGCCCCAGCACCTGCATGCGATAGATGCCGACATTGATATCGTCCGGGTCATCGGGCGCGCAGGTGATGACCAGGGGCCAGGTGATGAGCGGCGCGGGCTCGCCCGGCCAGCACCACTGAATGGGCAGGCGCCCGAGATCGATGGCCTCGCCCGTCAGCACCCGGCTCTGGCTGGGCGCGCGATCGACCTGACGCAGCCGCATGTTGAGAGCGCCCGACAGCATGTCGCGTTGCGCCCAGGCCTGCCTGAACCCGCGCGGCGGACGCGGATGGCGCAGGTCGGCCAGCGCTTCGCCCAAAGCCGGCATGGCATCGGGCGCAATGCCCATTCCCCAGGCGATGCGCTCCTGCGTGCCGAAGAGATTGACCAGCATGGGCATCTCGCTCGCGCGCCCCTCTGCGTCCACCGGATGCTCAATCAGCAAAGCCGGGCCATCGGCCAGCAGCACGCGGCGGTGGATTTCGGTGACGTCATGCACGAGGCTCACCGGCCTCTTGATCCGGTGCAACCGTCCGCGCCGCTCGAGCGCATCGAGGAAGCCGCGTAGGTCCATGGCGGGCGGGAAGGCGCTTTCGGGCAGGAGGGCTTCTTTGCTCATGCGCGCGACGATAGGGATGCCGCGCGCCCAGTCCTTGCGCCAGCGCAAAGTATTGGTGGCCGGGCCGGCCTAGCTTGAGCGTGTCGCAACGTGCCGGAGGCCCCCGGATGATACTGCCCAAAGCCATTTCGCAGCCGATCAATCGCTTGCCTCTGCCTGTCATCCAGCAGGGCGCGAAACTGGTGTTCAACCAGATGCTGCGCCGGCATCCGACCCTGTTCGACCGGCTCGGCAACTACGCGACCAAGAGCTTCCGCTTTACCCCGGCCGATCTGAACCTGAGCTTCCTTATCGTGCCGGCGCGGCGGAGTATCACTGTGTCGCGCAAATCGGCCCGCATGCCGGCCGATGCCTCGGCGGGCGGACCGCTGCTGACCCTGCTGGCGCTACTGGAAGGGCGGATCGACGGCGACGCCATGTTCTTTGCCCGCAGCCTTTCCATATCAGGCGACATGGAGGCCATGCTGGCTTTGCGCAACGCGCTTGATGACAGCGGGTTCGACCTGCCGCGCGACCTGGGCAAGGCCGCCGGGCCGTTCGCGCCACTGGTCACGCGGCTGGCCGAGATGGTGCGGCAGCGCGCCCTGGTCGGGCTGGTCTAGTCCCATGGAACTGATCTGCCCCGCCGGCACGCCCGCCGCCTATCGCGAAGCTGTCGATGCCGGCGCCGACGCCGTCTATTGCGGCTTCCGCGACGAGACCAATGCGCGCAACTTCCCCGGCCTCAATTTCACGCGCGAGGAACTCGCCGCCTCCATCGCCTATGGCAAGGCCAAGGGGGTGCAGACCTATGTGGCGCTCAACACCTTCATGCGGGCCGGCGCGGAACAGCTCTGGTACAAGGCCGCCGACGATGCCGTGCTTCTGGGCGCCGATGCGCTGATCGTCGCCGACCTGGCGCTGATGGCCTATATTGCCGAGACGCACCCCAATCAGCGCCTGCATGTCTCGGTGCAAGCCTCGGCCTCCAATGCCGATGCCATCAATTTCCTGGTGCAGAGCTTTGGCGCCAAGCGCCTGGTGCTGCCCCGCGTGCTGACCGTGGCCGATATTGCGGCTCTGGCGCCCAAGGTGGCTTGCGAGCTGGAGGTCTTTGCCTTTGGCGGGCTCTGCGTCATGGCCGAGGGGACGCTGCTCGCTCTCCTCCTATGCTACGGGATTGTCGCCCAATATGCAGGGCGTCTGCTCGCCGGCCAGCCATGTGCGCTACCGCGAGGACGGCGACGAGATGGTGTCCGAACTGGGCGGCTATACGATCAACCGCTTCGGCGCCGACGAGCCGGCTGGCTATCCCACCTTGTGCAAGGGGCGCTTCCACATTGCCGACGACGAGGGCTATGCCTTCGAAGACCCGGTCAGCCTCGACGTCATGGAGCATCTCGATGCCCTGCGCGACGCCGGGGTCACCGCACTCAAGATCGAGGGGCGCCAGCGCGGCAAGGCCTATGTCGCCGAAGTGGTCTCGCGTCTGCGGCAGGCGCTTGCCGCCACGCCCGAACAGCGGCCAGCTCTGCTCGCCCACCTCCGCCGCCTCAGCGAAGGCCAGCGGACCACGGCGGGCGCCTATGAAAAGAAGTGGCGGTGATCTGATGGCTGGGAGGAACCTCCGGATCACCCTCGGTCCCATCCCCTATCTGTGGGACGGCGAGGCATGGCGCGACTTCTACTTCCGCATCGCCGACTGCGCATGGATTGATGCGGTAACTCTGGGTGAAGTGGTCTGCTCCAAGCGCCTCCACTTCACCCAGCCTTTTATCGACGCCGTGGCAAGCCGGCTTGCCGACGCCGGCAAGGACGTGGCCCTGGCCTCCATGGCCATGGTGACGCTGGAACGTGAGGCCATGCTGACCCGGAAGCTGGTCGAAGCCAGCCCATGGCCGGTGGAAGCCAATGATCTCTCAGCGCTGGGCCTCCTTTCGGGACGCCCGCATCTCATCGGCCCCTTCGTCAATGTCTATAACGGCGCCACCGCCCGCATGCTGGCCAGCCGCGGCGCCACGCGCATCTGCCTGGGGCCGGAATTGCCGCTGGCGTCCGTGACTGAGATCGTGGGCGCTGCGCCCGGCACGGATTTCGAAGTCTTCGCCTTCGGGCGCCTGCCTTTGGCCATTTCGGCGCGCTGCGCCCATGCCCGCGCCAAGGGCAACAGCAAGGACAATTGCCAGTTCGTCTGCCAGGACGATCCCGACGGGCTGGCGGTGGATACACTCGATGGCCAAGCCTTCCTGACGCTCAATGGCGTCCAGACCATGTCCCATACCTGCCAGGTGCTGCTGGCCGAACTGCCGGCCCTGCAGCAGGCGGGGTGAGCCATGTCCGCCTATCCCCGCAGCATTGCGACATGGCTGATGTGGCCGAGGTCTTCGCCGCGGTGCGCGACGGACGGATCGATGCGGCAGAGGGCGAGGCAAGGCTGCGCGCCATCTATCCCGAGGTGCCCTTCTCCAATGGCTTCCACCACGGCACGACCGGGGCCGCCTGGATTCCTGCCGCAACAGAACAGGTGCCAGCATGATGTATTATGGCCCACCTTTGGCCATCGAGCACGACGAGGACGCGTCGGGCCTGACACGGCGCATCCGCAACCTCATCGGCACGGTGGCGCTCGATTGCGATTGCCGGCAACGGGTCAATGACGCCCTGCAGCGCTTCGCCGCGCAGGAACAGCATCGCCACGACCGGCAATGCCTGATGGATGCGCGCCAGCAACGCGCCTCAATCGCCGCCCTGGTGGACCTGCTCGGCGAGCTGGAGGACGTGACCTGGCAGGAGGGCGACCGCAGCGTCTTTGCCGAACTGGCCCATATCTTCGACGACATAGCCCGCATGGCGGCGCAGGGCTCAGCCGCCATGCAGATGATCTCGCGCGAGACGACGCCGTGACCCGGTTCCGCGTATTCTATTTCGTGGCGGGCTGGGCCACGCTCGGCCTCGGTGCCGCCGGAACTGTGCTGCCGCTGCTACCCACCACGCCATTCCTGCTGGCTGCGGCATGGTGCTTCTGCCGCTCGTCGCCGCGCATGGCCGGCTGGCTGCTGGACCATCCCGTACTGGGAAAGCCGCTGCGGGCATGGCAGCGCGAAGGCGCCATTTCCACGCCGACCAAACTGGTGGCCGTAGCCAGTATGGCCATCGGCTATGGCTTCGCGATGCGTTTTAGCGAACTCGGATCGGTTCCGGCCAGCGGACTGGCTTTGCTCCTGCTGAGTGTCGCCGTCTTCATCGTGACCCGCCCCCGTCCGCTCCTGCCCAAGTCAATGGTCAATGTCAGTCGAGGCCGGAGTTAACTTCTGAATCATAGACGGTTGAAGTTTGAGCAGACCACAAGGACGCCGCCTTGGCGCCAGACACGCATTTTTGCGTCTTGAGCCACACTTGGGCGGACCAACGTCCGATTATGTCTGGAGGACACCCCAAGCTGTCGGTCCGCAGTCGGCCCCTAATGGCCCCTGGTGGACCGCTGCCCTTGTGGGCAGCGGTCGCCCACACGAACTTCAAAGAAGCGAAGTTTTGGACCTGAGTTGGCCAATGGCGGTCCATGGCGGCCGAAATGGCAGCCATATAGCCGCGTGAACCATGCCCTGACGCTTACGCGTAGCTTGCGCCTCAACTGGAAAGGCGGCCCCAAGCCAAGACATAAACCATTGCAATTATTCATGAAATTGGCGCACCCGACAGGATTCGAACCTGTGACCTCTGCCTTCGGAGAATGGATAATGGCTTTCGCCGAACCTATCCGTTTCTATCCGATTGCGCGCTATGCCACTGAAACCACAAAACAAATTTGAAATATACCAGCGCCAACGGTACGACGGAACGGCTCAAACCCCTCCCCCAGGTGCTTACGCATTGCTTACGCGGGGATTCTGCCAAGGAACCGTCCTCAAATGACCAAGCTGAACAAGCGAACCGTGGATGCCACCGATGTCAGAGCCTCTGACTATGTTCTATGGGACGACGATCTTCCAGGCTTTGGACTGCGCGTCTTCAAATCGGGAAAGCGAAGCTATGTGGTGCAGTACCGTGCTGCCGGCCGCTCGCGTCGGGTCACGATTGGCCTGCACGGTGTCTGGACTCCAGAAGAGGCGAGGCGCGAGGCGAAAGCTTTGCTCGGCGCCGTCGCGCGGGGAGGAAACCCCGCCGAGGAGCGCAAACTCGACCGCGAGGCGATCACCGTCAAGGAACTCTGCACCCGCTACCTAGAAGATCTGAAAGACGGGCTCGTGCTCGGGAAGAGAGGCCGCCCGAAGAAAGCCACGACAATCTCCACCGACGTGGGGCGCATCGAGAGGCACATCGTTCCTCTGCTGGGCAGCCGGCGCGTTAGAGATTTAGCCAAGTCTGACATTACCCAGGCCATGAAGGACATCATGGCGGGGAAGACACGCGCGGACGTCAAGACTGACAAATTGCGAGGGCGCGCAATTGTCCGCGGTGGTGCCGGCACGGCAGCCCGGACGATCGGTCTCTTCGGCGGCATTCTTACCTATGCGGTCGAACTCGGTATCATCGATAAGAATCCCGTGCACGGCGTTCGCAAGCCGAAGGATCAGGTCAACGCTCGCCGTCTCAGCGAGCAGGAGTATCGTACGCTCGGCGATATCCTGCGGAAGGCCACCGAGGACGGGCAATACGACACCACCGCAGAAATCATCCGGGTGATCGCTCTGACCGGGTGCCGGCGCAGCGAGGTCATCGGTCTACAGTGCGGCGAAGTCGATGCTGAAGGCAGTTGCTTGCGCTTGACAGACAGCAAGGAGGGCGCATCGGTGCGTCCAATCGGTCTGCCGGTACTGGAGTATCTCGAGAGCCGCCGCAATGAGGAACAAGGTGCCGAGGATTATGTGTTTCCCGGCTGGCAGGATGACACCCCATTCGGAGCCTTCCCTAGACAGTGGACGAAGCTGTTCAAGGATACCGATCTGGCCGGCATTACGCCGCATGTTCTGCGGCACAGCTTTGCCAGTATCGGCAATGATCTGGGGTTCACCGAGGCGACGATCGCGGCCCTGGTCGGACATTCTCGAGGCACCATAACAAGCCGATACATTCACACGGTGGACACCGCACTCATCATGGCGGCCGACAGTATCGCTGGCTACATCCAAGGCCTGCTGGACGGCGTGGCATTCACTCACACTGCATATGCGTTGGATCGGAACTCCCGGAAGTCGGCACTTGCTCATTTCCTAGGAAAACCGACACAGAAAGTAAGGAATGCTGAGCGATCCGCAGCGTGATCGAACGTCGGCTTCGCGTGTTCAAAGCCGCCGAGCAGCTACGCGCCCCAAAACGGCCGTTGCGGCAACGTTTTCGGTTTCCCGTTAGCTGCCACTCCGGTGGCGGTCGACCGGTGTCGTCTCGGGGGTGGTTTTCAGACAGTCAGCTTCTGGACCAGCCGATCTGAAAGCTGACATGCTCTAGCTGGCGAGCGCAATGGCGGGTCAACAGGATCGCAACTGTTGGACGTAGCGCCATCTCTCATCAGGACGTACCCCCACTGGCCTCAAGGCTCCAATGTCTTGAGGTAAGCAACGATAGCTGCAGCCTGGTCAGGGTCAAACTCGAACTGCGGCATTTCGGGATGGGCTGTAACGATCCCTTCGACAAGCGCTTCGCTCAGGAACTCCACGTCGTAGCGCAGATGAAGGTCACGAAACCGTGGCGCGATATTCAGGGGGCTTTCGCCATTGGTTCCGATCGCATGACAATCGGCACAGTACATCGTCACCAACGCCCGGCCGTCTTCAACTCGATCGAATGCCTGTGCGACGACGCAACCGGCAAAGAACAGCCAAAGCGGGACAAAAACACGCAGTGCGGTGTCGGTAGTCGCACGTCCTCTATCGGTCATGCCGCGCTCCAGCCCATATCCACCGGCAGCACCGCGCCATTGAGGTGACGGGCCTCGTCGGAGGCGAGAAACAGAACGGCATTGGCGATGTCGGCCGGTTCAAGCATACCCGGATTGCTGGCCTGATAAGCACCCAATCGCCCGAGCCCAGCCTGGTCGAGCGCGTGCCCCTCGACGCTATCCATGATGTTGGTGCTGACGCCGCCCACTGCTAGCGCATTGCAGCGCAGTCCAAGCTTAGCATATTGAAACGCTGTACTCTTGGTCAGGCCGATAAGCGCGTGCTTGGAGGCGGTATAGGCCGCGCCCGCTGCGCCGCCACCTGTAGCGGCCACGGATGCGATATTGACGATTGAGCCGCCTCCCAGTTCCAGCATCAGCGGAACCGCTCGTCGCATGGCATACATAGGCCCGTCGACATTGACCGCCATGCAGCGGCGCCATGTCGCGTTGTCGACGTCGGCAACGGACTGGAACAGGTCCATCACGCCGGCATTGTTGACCAGAATGTCGACGCGCCCAAATTCGGCTGCTGCACGATCGATCATCGCAACGCAGTCTGCCTCCTTGGACACATCACCCGTCATGCCAATGATGGCGCCTCCGATGTCGCTCACTGCCGCCGCGATGGCGTCGGCATGCCAGTCTAGGGCAACAACCTTTGCCCCTTCCGCCACGAACCGGCGGGCAATGGCCAAACCGATGCCTGAGCCAGCTCCCGTGACGACCGCAACCTTGTCCTGTATACGCATGACCACCTCCGTTTAAGCCTCAGTCTACGCCTGTTCAACCGTCACGCGTTGATCGAGATCAACCGACCTCCGCGCTATCCGGCGCTAACCCCGAAGATCCGACACATGCTGTGGACTTCAGGATGCGAAAAGCGGCTCATCACTATCCTCCTAGGACGCGGTAGCAATATCTGGCGTGGGAAGCGCATGTGGTTTGATCCGCAACGCTCGCAGGGCATTGAGAATGACGGCGACGTCTATGGCCTCCTGCAGCAGCGCCCCCTGGACTGGCGTCAGGTAGCCAAGCGCCGCAGCGATCATGCCTGCGACCGACAGGCCGATGCCGACAGCAACGCTCTGCAGCGCAATCCGCCGCGCGCCTTGCGCTATTTCGATCCCGGGCAGCAGGCGATCGAGGTGATCGACCAGCAGGACGACATCGGCTGCCTCTGCAGAGGCGGCAGCGCCACGCGCGCCCATCGCCACCCCGACATCCGCCGCGGCCAGCGCCGGCGCATCATTGACGCCGTCACCCACCATCATCACAGGAGCATGGCCTTCCCTTTCGGTCAGGATCAGCTGCACTTTCTGGTCAGGCGTCATCTGGGCGTGGACTGCATCGAGGTTCAATCCAGCCGTGATGGCGTCGGCCACAGCGCGCCGATCGCCGGTCGCCAGCATGATCCGGGATATGCCCAAGCGCCGTAGGCCTGCCAGCAGCCCTTGCGTTCCCGAGCGCAATGCATCGGCCATAGTGATGTGTCCGGCGAGCTTTCCGTCAATTGCCACTGCGACAAGAGCGGCGCCAGCATCGAGAATGCGGCTTTCGGGTACGGCGCTGCCAATGCGATGCGCGACAAAGCTTGCGCCGCCAACCACAACCTTGCGGCCATCAACCGTACCCTCAAGGCCTTCTCCTGGGACCTCCACAACCTCCCCGGGAATGCGCAGGACGCTTCCGCGCTCGCGCGCCGATGTCACGATGGCTTGCGCCATCGGATGTTTGGACGCCTGTTCAAGCGAAGCGGCCAGGAACAGCAGTTCTTCCTCGCGCACGCTCTCAATCGTATCGATCGAAACGATCTGGGGGCGTCCATCCGTCAGGGTGCCGGTCTTGTCCAATACCAGCGTCCGGATGCTGGCGAGCGCTTCAAGCGGCCTGGCGCCCTTGATCAGCACGCCAAACTGCGCTGCCCGCGACAGCCCTGCCACAAGCGCCACCGGAACAGCCAAGATCAACGGGCAAGGTGTTGCGACCACAAGGACCGCCACGGCGCGTATGGGGTCGCCGGTGAACCACCACGCCAACGTTGCAAGGATCACGGTGATGAGCAGGAACAGCAGGGAATAGCGGTCGGCGAGTCTAGCCATCGGCGCCTTTGATGCCTGGGCCGCCTCGACCAGCCGCACGATCCCGGCATAAGTGCTTTCCGAGGCGCGTCGCGTAACCCGAAGATCGAACGCCTCGCCTGCATTGGTCGAGCCGCTCATCACATTCTGGCCACGGCCAAGCCGCACCGGCATCGACTCGCCTGTCAGTGCTGACTGATCCAACATCGCCGTGCTGCTTTCAACAGCACCATCCACGGCCGCCACGTCGCCCTGTCGGATCAGGAGCAGATCGCTCGGCTCGATAGCGTCGAGCGGCACCTCTTCGAGCTTGCCGTCTCGGTGCCGGGTGGCGGTCCGTGGCACGCGGGACAGCAGCTGGCTCATTTCGCGACGGGCTCTGCCTTCCGCAAAGCTCTCGAGGAACGTGCCGCCTGAATACATCAGGGCAACGACGGCCGCCGCCAGCGTCTCACCAAAAAACAAGGCGGCCGACATTGAAAGTGCGGCCACGATATCCAAGCCCACTTCGCCCTTGGCAAGACTGCGGACGATTTCGACAAGAAGGGCTGCGAGGACAGGAACGACGCCAACGAACCACGCAATCCTGGCAAGCTCGTTGTTGCTGGCCCACATCAGACCCAAGCCTGAAACCAGCCCTGACAGGGCTACGACCAGCAGGGCAACATTCAGGCGGCTTCGCAGTGACGGGGGCATCAGGCGTGTCATTCCGGGTTCGAGTCAGGTCAGGCTTTGCAAGCACTATTCCTATCACGCTCACGCAGCTCCAGCTCGGGAAAGCAGTATCGGTGATATGAGGCACTCAGCCGCGCAAGAGGCTCGCACTGCCCCCAATGACCGCCGCCAAACGACGAAGTGTGCCTCATCTGAATGTCAGCTCTCGGGCGTACATCAGTCATCGTTGATGACCGATATGGGGTCGAGACCTGCCGATCCCCAACGCGCCCCATTCCCGCCGTTCAGAGCGCGTTTTGGGTTTCCCGAAACCTGTAGGTCCGCTTCAGCCTCCGCTAAGGCAACAGTTGAGCTTATCTGCGCAAAGGCAAGAGCGGCGGATGCGCGCCCAATCCATCGCGTTACGGCTTTACCCAGTCGTAGAACTCGTCCGCGTAGCCGCCCAAAGCGCGCTCAAGGCATACTGCGATCATTCGCTTGCCGTCACTACGTCGAAGCTCGTCAATTTGCTCGTCCACCACGAGCTTTATGTCGGTTACGCGTCCCAAGACCGCCTCACGTGCCAGCCCCAGTTCGCTCCCAAGCCATACAGCTCTGTTGGACAGTGACTCGATGCCATCCCTGAGCGCTGATCGCTTTTCGCGGTCCGTTTCGCTGCCCAGTACCCGCTCAAGACCGGCTATGCACCATGTTGTATCGTAGAATTCGTTGTCCGGCGCGGGCTCTGATGCGGGTGCAGGGTCGGATGCGGGCACCGACCATGAATCCACCATGGCTTGCAGGTTGTCGACATCAAGCATTGCGCCCACATCGACTGCCGCTTGCGCGCAGGATTGATAGTCATAAGACAGTCGCGACTCCCCGCATTCGTAAGGGGTCGCGAGAATTCGTAGGCGGCCTGATGGTAGGACTCCACCTCCACTTCCGCCAGCGCATCGTCGCTGAGGCCCAGCCCCTTTGCTTCGCGCAACATCCGGAAATGCAGGTCCCCGATGAGACCCTCTGCTCCCGAAACACTCAGCTTGCTGTACGCCGGCATATTGCCGTCCGTGATGTAGTGCATGGCCCCATAGCACCAGGCGTTGAAACGGAAATCGGCACTCAACGGATAGTCCCAGCCCGCTGCCGCGAGGGCGGGACGGTCCGGCGTCGACTGCGCCGGATCGGGTATATTATCGCCGATATCAGTCGGTGCCAGGCTAAGGCAGCTGATCGGATCAGCTTCGAACTTGCCCCGGTCCCCGGACTGGGTGAAGGCTTCAACCTGGGCAAGCGCCAAGTAAAGATAGCCCATCCGCAGCATGTCATTGTCGTTGGCCGGAACGCCGAAAAACTCGAAAATCTCCGTTCGCATAAGTTCCGCCGCGCCCATTGCCACTTTCGCGTCTGCAATTTGCTCGGCGGTGCCCTCCAATTTGCCGCGCTGATCCAGAATAGTCAGCGTGTCGCCACACCACAGCCGCCGGTGCATGTTCTCGTATGGGTCGACATAAAGCGCCTTGTTGCGCATACCGCTTAGCCCTTTGGCCATACATGCGTCATAAAGCATTCGTTCTGCGCCGGTCAGTGTGCCACCGTTCGCTCGCTCCGCGGCAGATGCAGTCTTGACCACCATGGCCTGGTCATAGGCAATGAGCGCTGCGCCCTCGATTCCCCTCGCTTCGCCCAAGCGCTTGTAACGGGCCGCCGCATCAGCCATTGCGAACGCTGCCTGCATGCGGGCCGCATCGTCTGGATAGCCAAACCGAGACCCTTGATTGGCCATGAGATTGAAACACCAGGAATTGAATGCCAGCGGGTCGAAACCGATCTGCTCGACTGGTGGAATAGCAAGAGCGAGGTCCGTGGGCGGATTATCTGGGCCAGACATAGTCTGGCTTTCAGCCTGCGATACCTCGCTCCGGATTGGACCGGACATTTGCTGCCCCAATGCAAATCCTTCGGGAGAGACATATCCTGCACCGGATGACGGCTGGGACGGCAAAACATCGCCGGGTCCCGGCGAGGCTTCCACCCCTGCCAGCACTGCTACAGAAAGAATGACGATCCAGGTCCACCGCTGCATAACTGTTCTCAACCCCGCGAGCTTGGCAGTTACCGCTGCCCATCTCCCATGCTATCTGGCCGCTACCCTACCAACAGTACCATCCCCCGTTCGGGGGGCAGGCGAACATGGCTTCGGCAGCTTTCCGGCCACATAATCGGGACGGCGCTGGAAGAGCGTCCGGCTAGAGATTGGTGGCCGTCTGTGCCGACATTTTCCAGGATCCGCCTGCATCCCGGGTGAAGCAGATGCCGCTGGCATATGGCTTGCTGATCGCCACGTTTTCAAAATTGAGAAAACCCGAGCCACCGTCCGGCAGATGCACGGCGATCCAGCCTCCCGGCGCGTCGGTGGCATAATCCAGTCCGTACAGCAGGTCGGCTTTCAACATGCCTGCCGCACGCGCACCATGACTGGGCTGCACGAGCACCGCGACCGGCGCTTCGACGTAGAACAGGTTCGAGGTCTGTATATCGAGATGCTCGCCCAGGGCTATCACGGCAGCACGGTCAAACCCCCGATAGGCATAGGTGCAGATCGCACCCTCGAGCAAAGGATCGCGGCCCCATGCCTGCCCATCGATAATCGCGGCAATGATGAAGTCCCGCTCCGCCGCGACTGCGAAGGGCGTGACGTCGCTGCCATCGAAGGGCTGCTCATAGATGCCGCCAATGTTGTCGGCCAGGGCCGTCAGGGCGAGATCAATTGTCTCGAAGGGACCGATTTGTTCCATACGCCGCGGCAGGCCCAGTTCTAGGGCGCCATCAATGAGGGTGAGGCGTGGCGCGAGCATGGCGCCGATTGCCGGGCGGTCATCGCTGCGCGATGCCTGCAGCAAAGTCGCTGCTGCTTCGACAAGGTCGGCGGGCGGCAACACCGCTTCCTTGGGCGCCAGCGGCACGGGTGCATAGGGCTCGCCACCGAGCGCCACCATTATGAACGAGGCGGCCGCCAGGACAGTCACACCCACGAGGAGGCGAAGTCTGGATGTGGACCGCTCTAGCATCTGCGAAACACCATTGGGCTCCCCCAACGAGCCTTTCCCGTTGCCAGGTCAACGGAATAGACAAAGAACTCATCCTTGCTGACCCAGACGGCGATGCTGCTCTCGCCCCATTCGGGTAGCCAGGTCGTCCGCCCCGAAAAGGACATGAGCTCGAACTCGGTCTCAATGCCGGATGAGGACTTGTATGAAAGCTTGTCGGCTCCATTAGCCGTCAACTCAACCGCCGAGGAGCAATCGACAACTGGCTCTCCGTTTATGGTGCCGGTGCCTTCGGGAAAACCCAGCCACCAGCGACCGGAAAAAGGCTCTGCGACCCCATTGGGGATCTCCGGCACGCCCTCTCGAGGGAACTCCATCGCTTCAGGCGCCGGCGCCAGAATGATGATGGCAAGACAACTCAACAACAAACCAAAAAGAAATTTCCTGGACAACTTCGCTATTGTTCGCACGTAACAATCTCCCGAGACGTCCTGACTTCGATTGATTACCGACAAGGTTCTATACAGTTCGCCCGCTGCGTGGCATCCCCGGTTCAGAGGATTACGGAGGGGCAACGGGAATGGCAGGATCGCTCTGAAAATGTCGTCATTCGATGCACAATTGCAGCTGCCGCCCATGGCGCGGCTTCTGGCCGCCCTTACGATTTTTGTCGTTTCAGCGCTGGCCGCGCTTTGGCTCGCCACGGCGCAACCATGGCTGGGCCTGGTCCTGCAGGCCGGTGATGACGGGCTGGTGGTTCTGGTCGATGTGCAGCGCGAAGATTTGCCGAACGGCTTGCGGCCGGGCTCGCGCATTGCTCGCATCGGCGCGGTCAATCTGCATGCCATGGATGTCATGGAGGAGCCCGACACACTCAACAGCTATGCGCTGCTCAATGAATTTCGGGCACGGCAGGCAGAGCTGTCAGTAACGCTGAACCAGCCTCAGGTGCTTGTTGGCTTCGCCGGGGAAAACCAGTCCATACAGACCGTCGTGGTTGCCCCTTATGCCGGACGCCCGGCATGGTCGCTTCCATTCGAATTCTGGCTGCAACTGTTTGTGGGTGGCGCCGGCGCACTCGTCGGCGGCTGGATTTGGGCCCTCAAGCGTGACCGGCCAAGTGTGTTCCTGGCCATTTCCGGCTTTGGCCTGATGGCATCAGCCCTGAGCGCATCTGTTTACAGCACCCGCGAACTGGCGCTGGATGCCGAGCTGTTTCGTATGCTTAACGCCGGCAACTTCGTCGGCACCAATATCTTCGGGCTCGCATTGATCAGCCTCCTGCTGTCCTATCCGAAGCGGATCGGCGGTTCCCTGGTGATCCTGGCGGTTTGGACAATCGGCCTTGGCGCGGTTGTCGCGCAATTGATGCAGCTCATGCCTTCTCAGTCCATCGGCTCCTATGGGCCGATGCTGGCTCAATTCTGCATCATCCTGGCGCTGGTTGCCATCCAGTTCATCGCCTCCCGCCGTGCGCCACTCGCGCGTGCAGCGCTCGGCTGGTTTGGCCTGTCCATCCTTTTGGGCACCAGCGTCTTCGTTTTCACCATTGCCGTGCCCGCAATGCTGGGCGTGGAACCGCAAACCCGCCAGGCGCATGCCTTCGGCATCATCCTGATCATCTATTGCGGCATTGCCATCGCGGTGGCGCGCTACCGGCTTTTCGACTTGGGCATATGGTCTTTTCGGCTGACGTCGTACCTGCTGGGTGGGATGCTGCTGATCGCACTGGATGCGGTGCTGATCTATGGCATCGCAATCGAGCGCATCCCCGCATTCGGATTGGCGCTCCTGGCCGTTGCGATGCTTTACCTGCCGCTACGCAATTTTCTGGGAAACATGCTGGCGCGCCGCACCGGCGTCGATCCGCTTCGGGTGCGCGAAGTAGTCGACATTGCGCTGACCTCAAATGCGACGCTGAGGCAGGAGAAGTGGCGCGGTCTGCTCGATAGCGCCTTCGCCCCACTCAGCATCGACCTGGCGGCACCGACAGACCATGCGCGACTTGTCGATGGCGGGCAGAAAATGCTTGTGCCCTTCACCAAAGGCACGCCGGCAATGTGCCTGCATTATGCTCATGGCGGCAGGAAGCTGTTTTCGCAGACCGATGCCGACCGTGTGCAACAACTTGTTGAACTGATGGACCATGCGCTGGCCAGCCGCGATGCGCAGGAGCATGGCGCGCGGCAGGAGCGTACGCGAATGGCAAGGGACCTCCACGACAATATCGGCGCCCAGTTGCTGCGAACTCTGCACAGCCGGGACCCGGAACGCAAGGACGCCATCATTTCCGAAACGCTGACCGACCTGCGCGACATCATTAACAACGCTCAGGGAACTGGTCTGGTCCTGTCGGAAGTCCTGGCTGATCTCAGGTTTGAAACCGACGAACGGCTGGCCGCCATTGACATGGAATTGCGCTGGGACATGGAGATCGACGAGACACAGGCGGTCGATGCGCGACTGGCGCACACCCTGCGCTCGATTATCCGCGAAGCTGCCAGCAACACGATCCGCCATGCCCGGGCCCGCAACTTTGCGGTGAGCATGCGCGTGTCGGCTGGTGAGCTTCATGTTCACATCAGCGATGATGGCGTGGGCCTGAGCGACCACGTTGGCTCGCATGATGGCGGGCTGGTCAATATGGCGGCGCGAGCGGAGGGGCATGGCGGCGCTTTGACCATTTCGTCCGACAGCGGCACCCATGTCTTTGCACGCCTTCCGCTGGAGACGCCATCGCCATGAATGTTGAAACATTGCTCATCGTCGAAGATGTGCCCGAGGCCCTGGCCTGGCTTGCGGATCTCGCACAGAAAGCCTTTACCGATGTTAGGGTGGGCAAGGCCCGGTCCGTGCGCGAGGCGGCGTGCCGGATAGAGGAGGACCAATGGGACATGGCGCTGGTCGATCTGGGCCTGCCCGATGGTTCGGGGCTGGACATCATTCGCCGGCTCAAGATGGTCTCTCCAGACACGATATGCATTGTCAGCACAGTTCTGGGAGACGACGCGCATGTGGTGGCCGCCCTCTCGGCAGGGGCACAGGGCTATATCCTCAAGGGGCAACCCGACGCGGTGGTACACCGGCAATTGCTTCAACTGCGTCATGGCATTCCAGCCTTGTCGCCTGCCATAGCCCGACGGATCATGGAGCACTTTCAGCGCACCGGTCCGGTAGATGGCGAAAGCCAGGCACTGACAGCGCGCGAGACCGATGTGCTGAGCATGGTCTCGAAGGGCTTCCGCAATGCCGAAGTGGCGCAAGCGCTGGGCCTGGCAGAATCCACCATCGCCACCCATGTCAAAAGCATCTACCGAAAGCTGGGCATTTCCTCGCGCGCCGAGGCGGCCCTCCATGCCGCCCGGATGGGCCTGACCTGAGGCGGCCTCAGGGCCAGGCCCGCTCCGGCAGTTCATCGCGGCAAAGGTCTGGCTGGAACACGCCACGCGGCATCGGATCACGATCGGCAGTGGCATCATCGGTCAACTGGCCGGCGCCATACCACAGGCTCAGGCCTATTTCAGGCACCATGACATAGGCCGGCGCCGGCTCGCCCTCATTGGGCGGCTCGAACCAGAACGTCATATCCTCGTCGAGCGCGTAGAACCGCAGCGAGCGCAGGACATCGAGGTCTGGTGGATCATCACTGCCCAGCGCGAGCAGTTCGCGAGGCCCGTCCGGCGCAGCATCGGCGCGAGTGGGATCGGTCACCGGGACCAGGGTCATGCCGCTATAGCCGTTGGATACCGAAAAGGTGAACCAATAGGTGCGCTGGGGCGTGGTGAGGTACATATAGAGGTCGGACGCGATCGAGGCGTAATTGTGCGAAGGCTGGAAGCCGATCTCGAAACGGTCTTCGCCATCCAGCAATTCATAGACGGCGCGTTCGGCAGGGCACTCATCCGCAGCGAGTGCGGGGCTGGCCAGACCGAGGAATACGGCCGGGACCAATGCGGAAAGCAGCCAATTGCGCATCACGACACCTCAAGCGGGGGAACAACCGAAACCAATGGCGCACTAACAACAAGCAGCGCGACAGAGCAAAAAATAATCAGGCGCAGGCGCGAATAGCGTGGATGTGTCAGTCCCTCCCTGAAGGCGGCGAGCGAGTTTCTGAGCCCTGGCATTGTGCTGCCCGAGCGCGCAACGGCGAGGCGGCGCAAGGCAGACAGCCACCAGAATGCAGCTATGGCAAAGATCAGAAAGACGAGACCCTGAACGATCAGCAGAAGAACAAGCGCCATTTCCGCCACCGGCCTATTGGCACATCAGGGCGTGGCCCCGAAAGTTGAAACTACAGGCCAGAAAGTCCTGCACTGCGACCGCGGCCTCCAGGTCATCCGGCACAGTCTTGGCCTCGATTTCCACCAGGGCGGCCATCCGCCCTTCATCGTCATAGAGGCTGAACCACAGGAAGGGCCGCCCGGACGGATAGGTGCCGCCATAGACGAAGCCATCAGACGACTCCGAACCGAGGTCATATGTGACGTTTCTGTTTGTCAGGGCGGTCTTGGCGTGTTCGAGCAGCAGATGATTGCCCATCTGCACGACAATGCGATGATTGCCGTGCTCCAGCGTATCGGCCGAATGGGTGGACACTGCGACGGTCATGGATGGGTGGAACTCCGGGCGCGGCATGCCACCGTCGACCAGAAAATTCTTATTGAAATAGTCGAACTTCTGGAACCTCAGATAGTCCAGAACGTCGGTGACCTGATCCCCCATGGTCACGAATGGATGCGTGAACATGGAATTGAAGCCGCCCTTCTTGAACAAGCGTCGGCTCGCGGTTTCGCCCGTCCCCAGGCTGGACCAACCCTGCGGGCGGTGAAAGAGGCTGACGAGGGGCCGCGCGGCGCCGCTGATGCCGGGGGCTGTGTAGAGCGCAAGGTCGACATCGCCCATCAGTCCGGCCTGTTCGGTTGGCAGGCCGCAATAGGTAACACCAAGCGGGTTGTCCGGCCCTATTCTGAAGCCGCTCAGCTTTTGACCAGCCTCGTTGACCGCGAAATCGCTGAGCAGTGTCTCCGAAATCGCTTCGGGCTCCGCATCGATGAAGGCACTGCGGTGATAGGCCAGAAGGCGCAGGCAGGCATTGCGGATCGCCGCGCTTTTATCGCCGATCCAGTGGCCGAGGGGAGATGGTGGCAAATGCGTGCGGGTGACGTAGTAATCTTCGCCCGTCTGCACATCGTAGCTCTCGTCAGGACCCATACTGACGATATGGGAAAGCACGCTGGCATCGATATTCCAGTCGACCAATTGCTTGATCATCAAAGCGATATCGTCCCGGCTCGCGCCCAGAACTGCGCCCATGCCGAAATCGGCGACAAGCGTATCCAGGTCGTCCGGCGCAAAGTATGGCGCGTGGAAGCCCAGGATAGCGTGTGGTTCGACCATGCGGTCGACATAGACTCCGACGCCATCCTGGCTTGAAAATCCCGAACCGCCCAGGAAGGCAAAGGCACAGGCCGAGTAGCAACTTGAACCGGCTTCGACCACCGTGGCCACGGCCCTTTCGCGCAGCAGCAGCGCCAGTTTCAATCCCTCGATGTAATTCCCGCCGGGGCTGCTCAATGTCAGCACGGCACAATTGCCGCCTTCTGCCGGCAGCGCGGGGACGTCGCACTCCAGGACTTTATCAAAAAGGCTCGCCAGCGCCTCGGCGTCCCCTTCCATGACCGCGCCTGCGTAATGGAGATGAGGCACGAAACGCTCGGCAGAAAAATGATTGGAGACCAGCCACATGTCTGCCGCCCAGCCCGACGTGGCGAAGAGTCCCAAGGCTAGAACAGCCAACAATTGCCGCGCAAACAGGATCATGTCGTCTCCTCCCGAGTGCAGCGGACGATAGTGATGATGCCCAGCCTGCAATATACCCCGATCAGGGGAGGGAGATATTGCCGGCACCCCGTTAAGCTGCCGCCGATACTGAAGAATCGAGATATTGAGCAGCAATTGATGTCGAAGTTTACTGTGGTTCTGACCACCGCCGCATTGCTGGCGTTCAACGTGTCCGCGGTCTCTGCACAGGAGGCGGAGATTATCGCACTGGGCGATGGCTCGACGATCACTGTCGAGGACTATCTTCTCGAAACATCGGACACAGGCCCCACCACCATTGTGGTGAGGGCCCGGCCCAACTTCGATCCCGAGCCTTTTGGAGCCGTTCCCTCGGATGACTTTGCCCGCAAGGTCCAGCCCCTATGTTCGGGCCTCGTGCAGTTTAGCCGCGCGGCGATTGAAGAGGAGGATGCAACGGCCGTCCGTATCCGTTGGGACTTCGACCCCACTTATGACACGGGTGCAGAGGGCGGCGTCACGATCAGTCGATTTCACGAGTTTGTCTTCGCGCTCGACGGGAACCTGATGTGCATTCCACAGCCGCTGGGTGTTGGCCCGGACAATCTGGAGCCCGATCTGCCCAGCGGACTGCCCGTGGTGTTGCGGTACATCGAGCCCGGGCCGCGCGCCCGGCAGCTGACGCTGACCTACGAGGTTGCTGCCGAGCTTGCCGATATTTCGACGGAGAAGCTCGAGAACGCGGCCATAGAGCTTTGTATTCTCCATGCCGATCTCGTGCTGGCAGAACAGAACAGGTATTACGGACAACGCGAGACCGAGCTAGTGGCGCTGGCCTTTGCCCAGAGTGATGGACGCGGACAGGAGCTGGAGCGTCGGGTGCTTTTCGGCGTCGAAGGCAATCGCTGCAAGACCGGGCTGAGCCAGCCACTGGCCGATGCCATTCGCGGCATGGCAGGCAGCGAGACCAGTGCCGATCCCACCGAAGCACAGCAATGAGTGCGATCAAGGATGGCGGGCCGTCCTTCCACACGGCGAACGGCTGCTTTGGCATTGCCGCCCCAATGGCGGCGTCCAGATATCTGACTTCTTCACCCCGCGATTGCCCTTCGCGCTGGTGTTCACCGCCTTTGCAATCTTCTGGATGGCGGCGACCTCACAGATGGCTCAAATGGGCCCCGCGAGTGGCGGCGCGCTCGACCTATTCCCGCTGTTAGGCCTATCCTTCATGTTTGTCGGACTATATATGGCCTTCGGCATTCCGTTCTGGGATGCCTATGAGCGCCGGCATTCCTCCTATGCCCTGACAGACGAGGCGGCCTATATCGCCATGGACCTGTTCGGACGGCGCAGCCTGAAGCGCTTTCCCATCAGCGACATGAATGCACTTGAGCTGGAGGACGGGCCGCAAGGCACCGTGTGGTTCAATCGTGACGTGCAGGTGTACCGGAAAACCAGCAGTTACCGAACCACCAATTCGGTTCGCCAGACCTATACCACCACAACCAGAACAGGCTTCAAAGGCATCGACGCTCCCCGGACCATTTACCAGATGATCCTCGGGCAGATGCACAGGTCGCATCATGCCACATCAAGTTGACTGCTGGCAGTGGACGATGGCCAACTCCGAGGCCCTACCAGCGCCACTGTGGAAGTCATAACAAGGGCTCTACCCAAGTCATGCACAAACGGGTTAGTCAGCTTTCCGCTCCAGAAGAACGTGAGGCAGTCCTCCCCGCGCAATGGCCGCTTTCCGTATGCGGTATCTAAAAGCGGACTGACTGCTATCGGCCCCAAAACGGCCGCTTGTGGACTGCTGCCCTTGTGGGCAGCGGTCGACCCTCACCATCGTCAAGAGGCGCAGTTTTCGGGCCGAACCTGGGTAGATGTGGTTTCATGGCGGCCGAAACGGCAGCCATATAGCACACGAAACCTGCCCTGGCGCTTACGCGTGGCTTGCGCCTCATGTGGCGGCGCGGTCTCAGTCAAGACCTAACCCATTGAAGTTTATTATTTAATTGGCGCACCCGTCGCGATTCGAACGCGAGACCTCTGCCTTCGGAGGGCAGCGCTCTATCCAGCTGAGCTACGGGTGCATCCGTCACGCGGGGCGGGGCCCCGGCTGAACAGGGCGCAACCTAACCAAAGAGGGTGATGCGCGCAACGGGCGTTTTGCGGCAATCCCCGCGCTTGCATCGGCGGCGCGCATGGCTGCGTCACGAGCCGCGCCGTGACCGCATAATGCTCCCATTCTCAACTGGCCTCCTTCCGCGACACCCATTCCGGCCTGTCAGCGTGCGGAGCGGCCGGAAGCGCGGAAACGCAACAAAGCGCAACACAATCGCGGCCGGGCACGGGCCATGCCACCAAATTGCCTTTCTGCTGCCGCGATTGGGCCCTATCGCGCGGAAGGCGAAAATCGGCTAGAGCAACGGCATGGCAAGAGCGACGATGATCGGGGATGGCGCAAGACTGGCGGGCGCGGCGGCAATGCTGGCGCTGCTGGTGTCGGGCTGCTCGATGAGCGCGCTCAAGCCGGCGCCCGGTCCGGCCACGGCGGCGCTGGCCAATTTCGCTACGCCGGAAGGCCACGTGCCCGATGCCGATGTGGTGCCCGAGGCGCCCACCGCACTCGGCTATGCCGATAGCTCGCTCGATCCGCTGATCGCCCATTATGCCCAGCAATATGCGGTGCCCGAGGCGCTGGTGCGCCGCGTCATCGTACGCGAGAGCAATTACAATCCCGCCGCCCGCAACGGCCCCTATTACGGCCTGATGCAGATCAGCCATGCCACCGCCACCGGCATGGGCTATCGCGGCTCCCCCGCCGGCCTGCTCGACGCCGAGACCAACCTGCGCTATGCCGTGCGTTACCTGGCCGGTGCCTATGTCACCGCCGGTGGCAATCAGGACCAGGCGGTGCGCTTCTATGCCCGCGGCTATTATTACGACGCCAAGCGCGCCGGCCTGCTCGAAGAATCCGGCCTGCGCTAGAGCAAGCCGCTCCCGGACGCGGCGCGGCTGGCGCCAGCAATCTCAACGGGATCGCCATTGCCCACCCGGTCACCACCGGTAGCCAGTGCCCGCTGCAGGCAGGCGAGCAGTTCGGCCTGCTGGAAGGGCTTACCGAGGCGCGGCAGGTCGCTCACCTCACCGCCCGGCAGTTCGTCATAGCCGGTGGCCAGCAAAACCGGCAGGGACGGCCGCAACTGGCGCGCCCTGGCCGCCAGCTCCACCCCGGTCATACCAGGCATGGAATAATCGGTGATCAGCAGGTCGATGGCGTCGCCGCGTTCCAGGATATCGAGCGCCTCGCGACCCGAATAGGCCTCCAGCGCCCGCAGGCCCATATCCTCGATCATGTCGGCCGTGCCGATATTGATCAGCGCGTCGTCATCGACGATGAGGATGGTGGCGGGGATCTCGGCGCCCGGCATGGCTGGACCTTCTGTTGCGCAATAGCGGTACGCTATTCGCCGATCGTGGTGCAAGTGAGGCCCATGGGCAAAACCCGGCCGCCGGCCCTTTGCCCGCCCCGCCATCTGCCGTAAAGTCCGACGCTCTCGCCACTGGAATCGGTTTCATGCATCTGCTGCTCGTCGATGGCTCGGGCTATATCTTCCGCGCCTTTCACGCCCTGCCCCCGCTCAACCGCAAGTCCGACGGGCTGCCGGTCGGCTCCGTGCAGGGCTTCTGCAACATGCTGTGGAAGCTGATGGAAGACCTCAAGGGCGAGGACGAGCCGACCCATATGGCCGTTATCTTCGACCATTCCGGCAAGACCTTCCGCGATGATTTCTATGCCGAGTACAAGGCCCAGCGGCCGCCGGCGCCGCCCGAGCTGGTGCCGCAATTCCCGCTGACCCGCGCCGCCACGCGCGCCTACAATATTCCCTCCATCGAGATGGAGGGCTGGGAGGCCGACGACATCATCGCCACCTATGCCTGCCAGGCGCGCAATGCCGGCGGCAAGGTCACCATCGTCTCCTCCGACAAGGACCTGATGCAACTGGTCGAGCCCGATGGCTCCATCCGCCTGCTCGACACCATTCCCCGCCCCGGCCAGCCGCCCTTGCGCTGGATCGGCGTCGAGGAAGTATTCAACAAGTTCGGCGTCACGCCCGACAAGGTCATCGACGTGCAGGCTTTGTGCGGCGACAGCGTCGACAATGTCCCCGGCGTGCCGGGCATCGGCGTCAAGACCGCCGCCGAGCTGATCAATACCTATGGGGACCTCGAAACCCTGCTCGAGCGCGCCGGCGAGATCAAGCAGAATGCCCGCCGCGAAAAGCTCATCGCCAATGCCGAGCTGGCCCGCATTTCCAAGCGCCTCGTAACCCTGGAGCAGAAGGTTCCGGTCGAGATCGGCCTCGATGGCCTTGCCCGCCAGCCCATCGAGCCGGGCAAGCTCTTCCCCTTCCTCAAGGCGATGGAATTCCTCACCATCACCAAGCGGCTGGGCGGGCTGATCGGGGCCGATCCCGACGCCTGGGAGGCCGATCCCGCGCTTGCCGCCGTGCCCGCCTCCCCGGTCGGCTTCAACAACGAGGCCCGCGCCGAAGCCCGCGCGGCGCGGCAGGAGGCCGAGGGCCGCGCCGGCTCGCCCGTCGTGCTCCATGCCGCCGCCGCGCACGAGGCCACCCGCGCCATTCCGTGGAACAAGGACGCCTACGAAATCATCCGCGATGCGGCCCACCTGCAACGCTGGATCGACGCCGCCTATCGCGAAGGGCTCGTCGCCGTGGATGCCGAAAGCACCGGGCTCGACAACCAGACGGCCGATCTCGTCGGCCTCTCCTTCGCCACCCAGCCCGGCA
Source organism: Devosia ginsengisoli (assembly GCF_024707105.1). Classification (GTDB taxonomy): domain Bacteria; phylum Pseudomonadota; class Alphaproteobacteria; order Rhizobiales; family Devosiaceae; genus Devosia; species Devosia ginsengisoli_A. The sequence goes on from NZ_JANQAJ010000006.1 coordinate 160,137, forward strand.
ATGGCGCCTATCTGCCGCTCGGGCATACGACCGGGGAAGGCGACATGTTCGGCGGCGGCCATGCCGAAGGCCAGATGGATATCCGCCAGGCGCTCGACATGCTGCGGCCCCTGCTGGCCGACAAGGCGATCCTCAAGATCTTCCACAATGCCAAATACGATCTGGGCCTGCTCGCCCGCTACGACATCGCCGTCAACAGCCTCGATGACACGCTCCTGCTGAGCTATTCGCTGGACGGCCCGCAATTCAACACCATGTCCGAACTGGCCGATCACTGGCTCGGCGTGCCCGGCCAGTCGATCAAGGACCTGATCGGGTCCGGCAAGGGCCAGATCACCTTCGCCCAGGTGCCGATCGACAAGGCCGCGCTCTATGCCGCCGAGGACAGCGACATGACGCTCCGCCTCTGGCGCATCCTCAAGCCGCGCCTCGCCGCCGAAGGCATGACCACGCTTTACGAGACCATCGAGCGGCCGCTGGCCCCGGTGCTGGCCCGTATGGAAGGCCGCGGCATTTCCGTCGATCGGCAGATTCTCGCCCGCCTCTCGGGCGATTTCGCCCAGCGCGCCGCTGCGCTCGAAGCGCAGGCCTATGAACTGGCGGGCAGTAATTTCAATCTCGGCTCCCCCAAGCAGCTCGGCGAAATCCTCTTCGACCGCATGGGGCTCGAAGGGGGCACCAAGACCAAGACCGGCGCCTGGTCCACCGGCGCCGATGTGCTGGAAGACCTCGCCCTCAAGGGCGTGCCCCTCGCCCGCACCATTGTCGACTGGCGGCAGCTCACCAAGCTCATGGGCACCTATACCAATGCCCTGCCCGAATACATGAATGCCCGCACCGGCCGCGTCCACACCACCTATAGCCAGCACTCCGTGCTGACCGGGCGCCTGTCCTCCAACGATCCCAACCTGCAGAATATCCCGGTGCGCACCGAGGACGGCCGCAAGATCCGCACCGCCTTCGTCGCCGCGCCGGGCAAGCTGCTGATTTCAGCCGACTACAGCCAGATCGAGCTGCGGGTCCTGGCCCATATTGCCGATATCCAGGCCCTCAAGGACGCCTTCGAGGAAGGGCTCGACATTCACGCCATGACGGCATCGGAAATGTTCGGCGTGCCGGTCGAAGGCATGCCGTCCGACGTGCGCCGCCGCGCCAAGGCCATCAATTTCGGCATCATCTACGGCATTTCCGCCTTCGGTCTCGCCAACCAGCTCGGCATCGAGCGCTCGGTGGCCGGCGACTATATCAAGACCTATTTCGAGCGCTTCCCCGGCATCAAGGACTATATGGACGAGCAGCGCCGCCGGGTAAAAGTGGACGGCTATGTCTCGACCATTTTCGGCCGCAAGATCAACTTCCCCAACGCCAATTCCAGCCACGCCGCCGAACGCAGCTTCGTCGAACGCGCCTCCATCAACGCCCCCATCCAGGGCTCGGCCGCCGACATCATCCGCCGCGCCATGATCCGCATGGAACCGGAACTGAAACAGGCCGGCATCGAAGCCGACATGCTGCTGCAAGTGCATGACGAACTGATCTTCGAAGTCCCCGAGGGCACGGAAGACACGGCCATGCCGGTGATCAAGCGGGTGATGGAGGGGGCGGCGGAACCGGCGGTGAGGCTAACCGTGCCGATCCAGGTGGACGCCCATGCCGCACGGGATTGGGATGGGGCGCACTAACGTATGGCGGACGTAAATCGCTGCAGTGAGCGATTTTAGCAGATCAGGTCCAGAGAGCTATGCTCTTTGGGCGATTACTTGTCGTCAAAAAGAGTGGGGTCGCTAGTACGGGTGTCCTCACCAGCCTCGTCGGAAGCCCTATCAGCCGCGACTTTCTCAGCGGCAAGTATCGCCCTAGCCTCCTCGCGTGCTGCGAGGTACAGCATAACTTGGTCATTCAGTTCGCTTTCAGGCAAGAGGTCGTAGTCTCCTCTGGACCAAACCTCAGATTCTCGGATGCCTTCGGAATTCTTAGGAAAGAACAGGAACTCGGCCGGGGAGTTCAGATAGTCAGTCAGCGACAGAAATGCGTCTTCGCACACCGTGGCCAGAAGACGGCGCTGAGATATGCTCAGCTGGATTTGACTCCACCCGCATAAAAAAAGCGGTACGAATCGTTCGTGCTCACGAATTACAGATAGTGGAGCGACTGGAACTAAGATGTCCCTTGAGACCCTAAACCATTGCCTCTCGAAGCTCACTGCGGCAAATTTAGGGTACTTTCGGTTCACATCATATTCAAAGAAGGCATCAACCAATGCCCTGTTCTGACCCCTCCCTGCCGGCGCGCCCGAACGTTGAGTAATCGCAACCGCTGTATCGTAGTCGATACCCAAAGCTAGACGATCTCGTATAGCAGACGATCCAGTTTGATACGTAAATCGAGGCATCCCGCGCACGAATGACAAAATGGACTTTGTCGTTTCCGGTTGCGTGCTTCGCACGAAACGAACCCAATTATGACTAGAAGGAGGGCGATCCAACTTCGAAATTGCCTTACTCAAGTCTACTGGCATCAGTGTCTCCAGCCTTCTTTAAGCCACGCCAATATAGATTCATTTGAGATACGCATTGAGGCGTTAGTCATGGTGTCATGATTCCAAGCACGATCCCAAGGGCCACCTTCGACGTGGGATTCAGCTCTCATAGCGCTAGCGGACAACGCGGAATATTTATGCACTAGCGGCCGAAGCACCGCGAGCATTTCAAGTGGCAGATCAGCATTGGCCACTTCTTCTTTGCCTGTCCGCGGGCTCAGCGCGGTTGCTCGACCCAAGATCGGCGCATCGCCAAATGCTTTGAATTGAGAATAGAGTTCACGAAAAACTGGCCCATGTTCCCACGCTTCGATCTTTGCGGTCACAAGTGGCCGCTCAGTTAAAGCGAGCATGTCAACGTGCAAGAAATAAACGAGCTTGTTGATTTGCATATTGGAGAGGGGGCGCCCCTCTTCCTCTGCTAAATCAAGCGCCAAATTAGCGATAGCTCGTACATCGTAAACCACGATCTACCATATCTGTTTTCTATTTGTTCTACAACAGATGAGCTGCCAGTGGGCACGGAAATCCACAACGAAAAACCCTCACGACCCTGGGGGGTCATACCGGCGCAGGCCGGGATGCATGTCCGTGATGCCCGAAACCACCAGCTTGAGGATAACGCCGCGAATGGATCCCGGCCTCCGCTAGAATGACATCGCGGTTGGGCAGGTTTAGCGCTCGTCGGTTCCTGATGAATCCTTCTATACGTCCCACCTGACCACACCCACGGTGTCACCCCGGCCTTGAGCCGGGGCCCATCCCGAGATCGCCCCACATCCGCAAGGTGGGACGAATGACCACCGCGTCCATCCAGCCATCTCAGGATGGATCCCGGCTCAAGGCCGGGATGACATCGCGTGTGGGGCAGGTTTGGTGTCCTACTCCCCATACGCGCCACCGCCGGGCGCAAGCCCCTCTACTTGATGATCTCCCACCACAAGTCCCGCCAATCGGGGTTCGTTTCCTCGATCAGCGCGTCCTTCCACGGCCGCAGCCATTTCTTGAGGCGTTTCTCGTGCCGGATGGCCGCTTCGATATCCTCATGCACCGCGAACCAGACCAGATGCTTGCAGTCATGCGTCTTGCTGAAGCCATCAACCAGCCCCTCGCGGTGCTCATGCACGCGGCGCAGGAGATCATTGGTGACGCCGGTATAGAGCACCCCATGCTTGCGATTGGTGACGATGTAAACGAAGTAGTTCTGCCCCATCCCATCACAAAAGCATGGCACCACTGAGCCATCAACCCACCTTGCCGCCGCGAACTGAGCCGCCTTCCGGGCAGGGGCCACTTGTCCCCACGTCCGGCCGCCATGCCATACTCAGGCCGTTTGCGCGCAGCGCCCCGCCGCGCCTATCATGGAGCCATGCCCGAGACACCGCGCCAGCCGCTTATCCCCGATGCCTATGCCGCCATGGTAATTGCCGGCGTGCTGTTGCTCGATTTCGTCGTGCCCCTGCCGCTGCTGCCGCCGGCCGGGCTGACCGCGCCGCTCACCTGGGCCGGCATTGTCCTCGCCCTTTGCGGTTTCGTGCTCGAAATGCGGGCGGCGCAGGCGCTCACCGCGGCGGGCACGACCACCAGGCCCAACGCATCGCCGCAGGCGCTGGTGACGTCAGGGCCCTATCGTTGGAGCCGCAATCCCTTCTATTGCGGGCTGCTGCTGGTACTGGCCGGGGCGTGCCTCGCCGTCAGTCTCGAATGGGCGCTGCTCGGCCTGCCGCTGCTCTGGCTACTGCTCGACCGGCTGGTCGTGCCGCATGAGGAGGCCAGGCTGGCGCAGGGTTTCGGCGCCGAATGGTTCACCTATGCCGGCGCCACGCGCCGCTGGCTCTAGAAGCGAAAATCCCAATGGATCATGCGGGTTCCCGCCCACCGGCAGGCGCATTTTGCCGCGCCAGATGCGCCGATCGGTGGTGCTCGATGCTAACAGTCCGTTAACACTAAGGCCGCAGTGCTAACGCGTCACCGTCACCACGCGCCCCACCCCGTCAGGCGGGATGGCGAGGCTGACCGTGAGCGTCGCCGCCGCCACGATTTCGGGCGACCGCGCCGCCCATTCGACCAGCACGATGGCATCGGGGTTGTCCAGCAGCCCCAGTTCGTCCACCTCGCGTGGGTCGCCCAGCCGATAGAGATCGGCATGCAGCACCGGGCCCTTTGCCGTGTCATAGGGCTGCACCAGAGCAAAGGTGGGCGAGGGCACATCGAGCGCGGGATCGCCGGCCAGATGGCGGATGATGGCCCGGGCGAGCGCCGTCTTGCCTGCGCCAAGATCACCCTCCAGCACCACCAGATCGCCCGGTTTCAGGGCGTTTGCGAGCTCCACCCCCAGGGCTGCGGTCGCGGCATCGTCGGCCAGCAGCCGCTCCATTACTCGGCCACGCCGGCCATGGCGCTGTCGCGCGGCAGGTTGACGATGATGCGCGAGCCGCGCGGCTCACGCTTCTCGGCGCTGATTGTGCCGCCATGCAGATTGACGAAGGTCTTGACGATGGCCAGCCCCAGTCCGGCGCCGCGCTGGCGCCCGGTCGGCGTATCGATGCGGGTCTGGATGGCAGCGCGCATTTCGTCAGTGATTCCAGGGCCTTCGTCCTCGATGACGAAGAGCATCCGGTCGGCCCGCTGGCTCACCGACAGCCTGATTTCTCCGCCCGGCGGCGAGAAGCGGGCAGCGTTGGATAAGAGGTTATAGAGCACCTGCACGATGCGCGTGCCGTCGGCGATGAAGGGCGGCATGCCGTCCTCGATATCGACCACGAGATTGATCGGCTTTTCGCCCGAAATCTCCGGGAAGGTGGCCGACAGGCCAGCCCGCGCCTTGTCGATAAGTGTTGGAATATCAAGCAGTTCCGGCCGCAGTTCGGCAATGCCGGCATCGACCGAAGCCAGGTCGAGAATATTGTCGATGAGCACGCCCAGCGTCACCGAGCTGGCGCGGATATAGTCAATATAGGCCCGCTGCCGTTCGTTCAGGCTCCCGCCCTCGCTGCCCGCCAGCAGGTCGGCAAAGCCGATGATATTGGTCAGCGGTGAGCGCAATTCGTAGGAGACATTCTCGACGAAGGCGTCCTTGAGCAGGTCGGCCGCCACCAGCGCATCGTTGCGCTCCTTCAACACCTTGGAATAGCTGGCGCTTTCGGTGACATCGAGGAAGGTCATCATGGTCTGCCCGTCGGGCAGGCGGGTGATGGCATAGTCGAGCAACCGCCCATCGGAGCGGTTGAGCCTTCCGGTCTGGTCGGAGCGGGTGGGGTTGAGGTCGATGATGCCGCGCTTGAGATCGCGCCAGATGCTGGCGCCATCCTCGGGGATGGCCCGGCCGGTCACTTCGGCGATCTGGTCGATATGGGGGTTCTGCCCCAGTTCGTTGACCGGCAGTTTCCACAGCGCAGAAAGCCGCGGATTGCTGAGGGTCAGCCGCCCATTGGTGCCGAACACCGCCACGGCCTCGCTGAGCGCATTGATGGTTTCGCGCTGCACGTTGGAGAAGGCCTTGTTGGTGCTTTCGAGCTTGAGCCTTTCAGTAATGTCTTCAAAGACATAGATGACGCCGCCTTGCGGGCCCGACGGCGCCGAAATCACCTTGATGGTGCGGCCGTCAGGCAGGTGCCAGGGCTCGTTTTCATGCGGCGTCTTGCGCGTGTAGCTCTGCAGATGCTGGCTGCGCCAGGTCTGGTAATCGACCTGGTTGGGCAGCATGCCATCGGTGCGCAGCTTGTCGAGAATGGCCCGCTCGTCGAGGCCGGGCACCAGGAATTTGCGGCTCAGATTCCACAGTTGGGCGTAGGCTTCGTTGAACTGGATCAGCTCGCGCCGGGCATTGAAAATGGCGATGGGCGTGGTCAGCGCGCCGATGATGCCGCCGATATGAGCGAGGCCCGTCTCGGCAGGTCGGGTCTCGGACCGGGGACGCAGATAGCCGGCGCGGCCGCCGGCAATGGCGCATTCGATCAGATCGAACGCGCCCTGCCCCGGCCAGGCGATGGTCATGGCTTCCGGCTCGTCCGCCCCGGCACAATCGAGCAGGTGCTGGCGCAGTTGGGCAGTATCGAGCAGCTCGGGCGGCGCCGCCTCGGTGCCGGTCTTGCCCAGCGCCCGGGCCAGCAGCAGATAGGGCTGGTTGGCATAGACCAGCCGGTCGTCGCGATTGCGGATGAAGGCGGGGTCGGCGAGCGTGGAAAGCACGGCGCGGATACTGGCGAGATCGCCGGTGGCCGGTGGCGGCGCCAAAGCCGGCTCGGTTTGCGGTTGCAGGAAGGCGGGCCGCAGCCGCATGGCCGCGCCGCCGCCCAGCACCCAGCCATCGGCGCGGATCAGCCTTCCATCGAGCGCATTGAGGCTGACGGCAAAGGCATGGCCATGCACGCGCAGGTCCTCGAGCAGGCGGGCCAGCTTGTCGGCGTCGCCATGCGACAGCCAGCTTGGGAAATTGAGCACGCTTTCGGGCTGGCGGCCGGGCGGCAGCACCGAGGCGGCCTGGCCGAGCAGGCGCGGCGCGCCCTCGCTGTTTTCGGTCCACAGCACGGTGACTTCGCGCGTGCCAGACAGCAGCGCCTCATATTCGTCCACCATGGCCCGCAGCCCGGCAATCTGCCCGGCGGCGCGGCGGCGGGCGGCCTTGCCGTCGGCCAGCATGGTGCGGATGACCGCCATGGCCATGAGGGCGAAGGCCCCGGCGCCCACGGCAATGGCAAGCGGCGCGGCGCCGACGAAACTCGCCGCATTGAGGCCCTGTGCGAGGGCGGGGACCGCCGTCATCAGGGTAAGAGGGGCCGCTGCCAGTGCTGCGAATCCCCAATGCTTCCGGAATCGATCCGGCGCCATGCGCTGCCCTCTAGGTCAAATTCATTGTTGCCAGCCCGGCTGCGGAGCAACCGGTACGCTTCAACTCGAGCGAAGGGACCAAACGCGGAGTCCGCACGGAATCCGGTCCTCTTCGAACCAGCCGCATGTCCCCCAGCGGCCGAATCACTATGACCATACCGGCCCAGGGAATCGGCTAAAAGAGTCTTAATGACTGTGCATTGGGGGCAAAGTATCGATATCAGGGATTGACGGAGAACGAAGCAGCAACGCGCAACGACCGCAGAAACGTGGTCCGCCAAACGCACATCCTGCCCAAACAACCCCCACCCTCAATCCCTCCCCGCAAGGGGGAGGGAGGCGCCAGATCGACCCTCAAGGGTCATCCCGAATATCTTCGCAACTACGGAGCAGGCTTCCCCCTTGTGGGGAGGGAATGAGGGTGGGGGTGAGTCACAGCACCGGGCAAACAAAAACGCCCGCAGCCAAAAAGCCACGGGCGCTCCCATTCATACGCAGCCGATCAATACCGGTATTCGCCCGACTTGAAGGGCCCGTTCTGGCTCACGCCGATATAGTCGGCCTGGTCCTTGGTCAGCTTGGTCAGCTTGGCGCCCAGCTTGGCCAGGTGCAGTTCGGCGACCTTTTCGTCGAGATGCTTGGGCAGCACATGCACCTTCTTTTCCAGCTTCTCGCCATTGGTCCAGAGTTCGATCTGGGCCAGGGTCTGGTTGCTGAACGACGCCGACATGACAAAGCTGGGGTGACCCGTGGCATTGCCCAGGTTCACCAGGCGCCCCTCGGAGAGCAGGATCAGGCGCTTGCCATCGGGCTTTTCCACCAGGTCGACCTGCGGCTTCACATTGGTCCACTTGAAGTTGCGCAGGGCGGCGACCTGAATTTCGTTATCGAAATGGCCGATATTGGCGACGATGGCCATGTCCTTGAGATTGCGCATGTCGTCCAGCGTCAGCACGTCGCGGTTGCCGGTGGCGGTCACCACGATATCGGCGCGCGGGGCGGCCTCTTCCAGCGTCACGACCTCGAAGCCTTCCATGGCCGCCTGCAGGGCGCAGATCGGGTCGACCTCGGTCACCAGCACACGGGCGCCGGCGCCGCGCAGGCTCTCGGCCGAGCCCTTGCCCACGTCGCCATAGCCGCAGACCACGGCGACCTTGCCGGCCAGCATGACGTCGGTGCCGCGCCTGATGGCGTCGACCAGCGATTCACGCGTGCCGTACTTGTTGTCGAACTTGGACTTGGTCACCGAGTCATTGACGTTGATGGCCGGGAAAGGCAGCTCGCCGCGGGCATGGAGCTGGTAGAGCCGCATCACGCCCGTGGTGGTCTCCTCGGAAACGCCACGGATGGCAGCGCGAATGGTGGAGAAGAAATTTGGCGACGTGGCCAGGCGCTTCTTGATGGTGGCGAAGAAGATTTCCTCTTCCTCATTGCCGGGCTTGTCGAGGATGGAGGCATCCTTCTCAGCCTTGGCGCCGGTGAGGATATACATGGTGGCGTCGCCGCCATCGTCGAGGATCATGTTGGGGGTCTGACCATTGCCCCAATCCATCATGCGATCGGTGAAGGCCCAATATTCCTCGAGGCTCTCGCCCTTATGAGCAAAGACCGGAATGCCGGCGGCGGCGATGGCCGCGGCGGCGTGATCCTGGGTCGAGAAGATATTGCAGGAGACCCAGCGCACTTCGGCGCCGAGTGCTACCAGCGTCTCGATGAGCACGGCGGTCTGGATGGTCATGTGCAGCGAGCCGGCAATGCGGGCACCCTTGAGCGGCTGGGAAGCGGCATATTCCTCGCGGATGGCCATCAGGCCGGGCATTTCGATCTCGGCGATCTCGATTTCCTTGCGCCCGAAGGCAGCGAGGGAAATATCCTTGACCGCGTAGTCGGTCGATTGGCTCATCAGAAGGCTCCGGCAATGACAATTGGGCTGTGCCTCCTGCTATACGCAAGGGCGCGCTCTGGATCAACCAGGATATAAAGGAATGTTTATATCTCGTGGGCCTGCCATCCCGCATAAATCACAGCTTGACTCTCTACCTATCAATAGGTAGATGAACGCTATGAGCAATTCTTCCTCGACAGCCGACGACATCCTTGTCTGTGCCCGCGCCCTTATCACTGCGGGAGGGTATAACGGCTTCAGCTATGCCGACATTGCCGAGGTCGTCGGCATCCGCAAGGCCAGCATCCACCATCACTTCCCGAGCAAGGTCGACCTGGTTCGCACCCTGGTGCTGCGCTATCGCGAAGATGCCAAAGCCGGGTTTGCCGCGCTGGAACGGACAGCCTCCGACCCGCGCGATCAGCTCGCGAACTATGTCAGCTACTGGGAAAAGTGCATCACGGATGCGAGCGACCCCTTTTGCCTATGCGCCCTTCTGGCCAGCGAACTTCCGGCCCTGCCGCCCGCAGTGGCCGTGGAAGTGCGGCTGCATTTCGAGACCTTGTCGGCATGGCTGACATCGGCCTTCGAGCGCGGCGCCGCATTGGGCATTTTCCGACTTTCGACCGCGCCACGCGCCGAAGCGGAGAGTTTCATGGCCACAGTGCATGGCGGAATGCTGTCCGCCCGCGCTCATGGCGATCCGAAGCTGTTCGGGATCATCACCACTGCCCTGCTCAACCGCCTCTCCAACTAACTGGTCTGGCCTTGAGCCAGGCTTTTGACCCACAACCTACCAATTAGTAGATAGGAAAACCTGATGTCGTCCATTAATGCAAACTTCGCCATCGAGAACGGCTGGCTCAAGTCATACTACCTCTGCCGCGCGGCGTTCTCGGCGGTCTGGGTGGTCGCCGCCCTCACGCTTGGCCAGCAATATTCCGTTCTCGGCGCCATTCTGCTGGTGATCTATCCCCTCTGGGATGCGGCGGCCAATTATGCCGATGCCTTCAGGAATGGGGGATTGGCCGGCAACCGCATACAGGCGATCAACGTCTTCGTCAGCTCCGCTACTACCCTGGCCGTGATCGCGGCTCTGCAAATGGGGCTGAGTGCCGTCCTCGCGGTCTTCGGGGTCTGGGCCATCCTGGCGGGCCTGCTGCAGCTGGCGACGGCAATCCGCCGCTGGAAAGCGGGCGCGCAATGGGCGATGGTGCTGAGCGGCGGCCAATCGGCGCTGGCCGGCGCCTTCTTCGTCTTCCAGGCCCAGCAGGCCGTGCCGGCCGTGCTCCCCGTGATCGCCGGCTATGCGGGTTTCGGCGCCGTCTACTTCCTCGTTTCGGCGCTCTGGCTGATCGTACGCCAAAGCAAACGTGGGGCCGGCGAAGCGCGAAGCGCCTAACGGTAAACCACCCGCCGCCTCCGCGTGAACGGCAGCGTCACGAAGCGCCACAGGCCCGACAGCACCAGATAGCCGAGGATGAAACCGCCCCCGGCATAGAGAATGCCTTCCATGGTGACGGGCACGGCCGGCTTGTAGCTTTCGAGCGTACGCCGGCCGATATCGGTATCGAGATAGGCCGGCAGCGACTGCAGGCGCCCGACGGCATCGGCATGCTCGATGCGGGTCAGCGTGGCGCTGAGCTGGTCATAGCGCTGAAAGGTGGCGGTCATGGAGGTGCCGCGACCGGCGAGAAAGGTATCGTTGGAGGCTTCGTAGCGCGCCAGCGCCGCGCTCCGGTCCAAGCCACCCGCGGCGGCCGCGCGGTCGAAATCCTCGGTGATGACGCGCAGCTCGTCCACCGCCCCGCCCAAGCGCTGGGTATATTGCTGGGCATATTCGGGAAACTGGCTCAACACGAGCGCCAGTCCCAGCCCGCCGATACCGGCAATCATCCGCCGCATACACGTCCTCCGCCTCGCAGGGTATCAATGTGGGTGAGGGCGCGGCGTTCCGCAACACAGTTCAGCGCGAGCAGTGCACCAGCCATTGTTGATGAGTTCTGCACCGGTGCGCGATAAGCTGGCTGCACCAACAAGCGGAGATCGCCGTGCGCTATTTCGACTTCAGTTCCTGGCAGGGCATCCTGGCCACGGTGCTCGGCCTGGCCATGTTCACCCTGATCGGGGTGGGCATCCGCATCGTCATGATGATGACCATCCAGCAGCGGCAGCAGCGCATGAACCGGCAGATCAACGAGCGCCTGCGCACGCTGATATCGGCCTACAAGACGCTGGGCGGCTCCTTCACCGGCCGCCTCATCGTCAATCCGATGCATCTGCATGACCTGCATGCCGCGGCCCTGCCCGAGCCGGTCGACCTTGAAACCGCCGGCGAACCGACGGAACCCGGCCGCGAAAGCGGATCGGATCGTGCCCGCCGCATCCGTGACGCGGTGGAAGCCGCGCTGTCGGACATTGTGCTGCTCGGCACGCAGGAGCAGGTCCGGCTGGCCGCACAAGCCGCCAGCGACCTGGCAGCAGGCAAGCCCATCCACACCGCCGAACTGGTGGTGCTGCTGCGCGATTTCATCCGCAAGGCACTCGACCTCGACCCCATCCCGGCCGATGTCACCATTCCCTCGCAAGGCCCGACCCGCCCGCAAAGCAGCGGTGGCAGCCGCGGCAAGGGCGAAGGGGGCGGAGCAGGTGGTGGAGGCGGCGGCGGTGGAGGTGCAGGCGGTGGCGGTGGCATGGGGATGGGCATGGGTGGCGGCATGCGCCGGGACGAGGAGGGGAACTGAGGGGTAACCACCACCGGCCGTCACCCTCGGGCTTGACCCGAGGGCTCTGCACTTGCTGGACCATTGGTTAGTATAGAACCCTCGGGTCAAGCCCGAAGGTGACGATCGAGTTAGAGGAAATAGTGGCGATAGCGCTAGCCCGCCGTCCCCTCGACGTCCTCGTCAAAGCCGTTATTCACCAGCTCCACGATGGCCTCGAGCGCTTCCCGCGCCTGCTTGCCGCTGGCCTGCACGAGGATGGTGCTGCCCGGGCCGGCGCCCAGCATCATCAGGCCCATGATGGAGTTCCCGTTGACCGAGCTGCCATCCTTGATGACGTTGATTGTGGCGTCGAAACATTCGGCGGTGCGCACGAAGCGCGCCGAGGCGCGGGCATGCAGGCCCTTGGTGTTGACGATGGTCAGTTGCTGCGCGACGGCCCGGTCGCCTCCTGCGGCCGCATCCATCAGCCGGCGCCCAGAATGGAATTGGCGACGGTGATGTATTTGCGGCCCGCTTCCTGGGCCAGGTTCACCGCATCCTTGATGTCCATGTCGGCGCGCACCCGGCCGAGCTTGACCAGCATAGGCAGGTTCACCCCGGCAATCACCTCGACATCGCGATTCTGCATCACCGAAATGGCCAGGTTCGACGGCGTGCCGCCAAACATGTCGGTGAGGATGATGACCCCGGCGCCATCGTCCACCTTGTCTATGGCGGCAAGGATATCGTTGCGCCGGCTTTCCATATTGTCATCGGGACCGATGGCGATGGTTTCGCAGCGGTCCTGCGGCCCCACCACGTGTTCGAGAGCCGACTTGAATTCATTGGCAAGCGCGCCGTGCGTCACCAGAACCAGACCAATCATGCAACGTCCCCAGCCTGCCAGTTCACGCCGGCAGAGCGGCGCTTACGACATTCCAGTAATCCCTGACCCCCGTCCGCCTGGCGAGCGGGCAAGCCAGGCGAACCCGAACCCGGCCCAAAAGGACGAGCAAGGGGCAGTCTCGGCTTGGACGGGCGGCGATTCAAGTTGTTTTTTGTCACGGGGCGACCGCGTCGGCATCGAGGGCGGCCATGGCCTCGAGGACCAGCAGGACCTGGTGGCTGACGCCGACCACATCGGCCGCGGGTATCGGCGCGCGGGCCAGCGTGTATCCGGCGATTTCGGTGACCATGGCATCCTCTTCCAGCATGCGGACCAGTTCGGGAACCAGGTCGATGACCAGATTGAGGGTGACCAGGCTCCTGTGCGGACGCCTGACGATGCCGCGGCCGCGCAATTCGATCAAGCCGGCCAGGCTTTCGGGCGCCTTCATGCTCAGGTCGCGCCCGGTCTGCACCAGGTCGACCCGGTCGTCGGAAACAAGGAATGCGGGCAGGCCGCGGCCCTCCCAGCGGTCCAGCAGCGACAGCGCCAGCACCGATTTGCCGGCGCCGGACGGACCGCGTAGCAAAAGGCCGGTCGATCCCAGCAACAGACCCGTGCCATGCACGTTTTTAGGCTTGCTCATGCGGGCAATCTAGAGCATTTCCTCGTTTCGTTGAAACGGGGAAATTGCTCTAGGTTATTGTTTTGCCGCGTTTTCGAACCGCAAAACCGTATCCACTTTTGCTGAAAACGCTCTATTTGCGTGCACGCGGCAAGACAATCGTGAACACGGCGCCGGAGCGATCCTCGCGATTGCCGGCGCGAATGGTGCCCTTGTGAGCGTCCACGATCTGCTTGGAGATGGACAGACCCAGCCCCGAATGGTCGCCGAAACTCTCGGTATCGGGGCGATCGGTATAGAAGCGCTGGAAGATCTTGCCGACATCGCCGGTAATGCCGCGCCCCTCGTCGCTGACGGTCACGGTGATGTTTTCGGGGTCGGTGGTGAGCGCCACGCGCACCACGCCCCCTTCGGGCGAGAAGCTCACCGCATTGTCGATGAGATTGGCGAAGACCTGTGCCAGCCGGCTTTCGTGGCCGTTGACGATGGCCGCCCCCCGGCCGGTGCGCTTGTCCATTTCCACCGTGACGCCGCGCCCCTGCGCCACGTCCTCCTGGATCGACACCATGGCTTCGGCCAGTTTTTCCACATCGACCCGTTCCGAGCTTTCGCGGGCCAGTTCGGCATCGAGCCGGCTGGCGCTGGAAATGTCGGTTATCAGCCGGTCGAGGCGCTTCACATCATGCTGGATGATGGCGTTGAGCCGCTCGCGGTCCTCGGCGCGCTTGGCCAAGGGCAGGGTTTCGACGGCTGATCGCAGGCTGGTCAGCGGGTTCTTGAGCTCGTGGGCCACGTCGGCGGCGAAGCGTTCGATGGCCTCGATGCGGTTGTAGAGCGCGTCGGTCATGCGCCGCAACGCCCCGCTCAGATGGCCGATCTCGTCGGGCCGGTCGGAGAAATCGGGGATTTCGGCGCGGGCATTACCGGCGGTCTGCACCCGCTCGGCCGCCGCCGACAGGCGTCGCATCGGCCCGGCAATGGTGCCGGCCAGCGCCAGCGACAGCGCGATTTGCACCGCCGCGGCGATCAGCGCGATACGCAGGATGCTCCAGCGCTCCTGCGCCACCACGGAATCGATATCGCCCGGCGCGGTCGAGAGCAGGATGGCGCCGACCGTGGCGCGCAGGCGCTGCACCGGCACGGCCACCGAGACGACGAGCTGGTTCTGCCCGTCGACGCGCACGAAATCGGCCGGAGCGCCTGCCAGGGCCGAGGCCACTTCGGGATAGCGGCTGCCCTCGTCGACGCCGTATTCTTGGTATTTGGGGAAATTGTCACCCGGCACCCAGTTGAGAATGGCATTCCACCAGTCCCATAGGAAGAAATTGTCGCTCTGCTTGGTTTCGATGATCTGCCGCATCACCTCGCCGCGCGCATAGATATTGTCGCTGTCGAGGATCATCAGCCCGCCCTGGTCGTAGATGCGGGCGCGGGTGCGGGTCGGCGTGATGAGGTTGCGCAGCAGCGGCGCCACCCGTTCCGGATTGATGGGGAATTCCAGCATCGGGTCGAAATAGGACAGCGAGGAGACCGTGCCGTCGCCCTGCAGTTGCAGCAGGCGCTCGGGGTTGATCGAAATCACGTCGCTATCGACCGTGGCCGAAGCGGCAATGGCCGCAGCGATGATTTCGCCCTGCACGCGCAGCGACTGCACCCGCGCGTCGATCAGGCCGGCGCGCCACTGGTTGAGGTACAAAATGCCCACCACCAGCACCAGCAGCCCGGCCAGGTTGAGCACCATGATGCGGCGGGTGAGGCTGGAAAAGATGGTAAAGTCGAGAAAGCGGCTGATCGCCCCGGCCACTTTGGCAAAAGGCGTGATCACCAGCCGCCAGCGGCTGCGCGAGGATTTCGCGATAGTCTCGTCCGGTCCCGGCGACGCGGCGCGTCCGTCCGGCTCCGGCGCCCGCCATTCCTGCGCTGCGTCGGGTTTTGCCTCGGGCCTGGGCTCGGTCTCCGGGTCGAGAATGGCCACTGTCGTGCCTACTGCTCCTTGAAGCGATAGCCGACGCCATACAGCGTCTCGATCATCTCGAAATCGTCGTCGGTCGCCTTGAACTTCTTGCGCAGCCGCTTGATGTGGCTGTCGATGGTGCGGTCGTCGACATAGACCTGGTCGTCATAGGCCGCATCCATCAGCGCATTGCGCGACTTGACCACGCCGGGGCGCAAGGCAAGCGCCTGCAGGATCAGGAATTCGGTCACGGTCAGCGTGACGCGCTGCCCCTTCCAGGTGCAGGTATGGCGTTCCTCGTCCATGACCAGCGAACCGCGCTCGATCAGCGCCTTGCCGGTGCCCGGCTCGCCCGCGGCGCCAGCCGGGGCGGACGGATCGCGCGGCGCGGCGCGGCGCAGGATGGCCTTGACCCGCTCGACCAGCAGGCGCTGGCTGAACGGCTTGGTGATGAAATCGTCGGCGCCCATCTTGAGTCCGAACAATTCGTCGATTTCCTCGTCCTTGGAGGTGAGGAAGATCACCGGCACGTCGGATTTCTGGCGCAGGCGGCGCAGCAGTTCCATGCCGTCCATGCGGGGCATCTTGATGTCGAGAATGGCCAGGTCCGGCTTGTCGGTGGTGAGGCCTTCGAGGCCCGAGGCCCCGTCGGTATAGGTGGCGACCTGATATCCCTCGGCCTCCAGCGTCAGGGACACTGAGGTCAGGATATTGCGGTCGTCATCCACCAGGGCGATCTTTGGCATGGTCTGCCTTTCTTGTTCGGACGCTTGCAGGCATGGCGCGTCGGCCGTGAAACCCTGCTTGCAGGCGACAATTACGCGTTAAATAAGGCGTGGCCAAGGGGAGTACAACTGCAGGTGCGACCTTCCGGCGCGATGCAACTTCAGTCTTAAGACCGATTTCGGGATGGTTGTACGACGAGTTCACCCCGTATTTTCAGCTCCATTACAGGTGGCGCCCATGCCACCGACGACGGAGCATATGCCAGATGACCTTGTTCGACCACGAAGCCCTCAGGAGCCAGATTGCCGGCCGGGCCGGTTCGGTGTCGCTCAACGATATCGCCCCCGTGCTGGTTGCACGTTCGCTGCAGGGCGAGGAATCCGAACTGACGGTCGATGGCGCCGTCTCGGTACGAACCGGCGCCTTTACCGGCCGTTCGCCCAAGGACAAGTTCATCGTTCGCGACAGCCTGACCGAAAACACCGTCTGGTGGGACAATTCGGGCGCCATGCGCCCTGATCAGTTCGACGCGCTGCTCGAAGACACGGTCGTCGCAATGGGCGGGCACAGCGTATTCCGGCAGGACCTGCTGGCCGGGGCCGATCCGCGCCACCAATATGCCGTGACCGTGCTGACCCCCAGCGCCTGGCATGCCCTGTTCATCCGCAACCTGCTCATCCGCCCCGGCGAGATGGTCGAGGCCGGCGCCAACCCGACATCAGTCACCATCGTGCATGCCCCTCATTTCCGGGCCGACCCGGCCCGTCACGGCAGCCGCACCGAAACGGTGATCGCGCTCGACATGAGCCGCAATGTCGTGATCATTGCCGGCACGTCCTATGCTGGCGAGATCAAGAAATCGGTGTTCTCGCTGTTCAACTTCCACGCCCCGCGCCAGGGCGTGTTGCCCATGCACTGCTCGGCCAATCTGGGCAAGGATGGTGAAGCCGCCCTGTTCTTCGGCCTCTCGGGCACCGGCAAGACCACGCTTTCCAACGATCCTGATCGCCCGCTGATCGGCGATGACGAGCATGGCTGGAGCGAAGACGGCGTGTTCAACCTCGAAGGCGGCTGCTACGCCAAGACGGTCAAGCTCAGCCCCAGCGCGGAGCCCGAAATCTATGCGGCTACCAAGCGTTTCGGCACGGTGCTGGAAAATGTGGTGCTTGAAGAGGACCGGACGCCCGATTTCGACGACATCTCGCTCACCGAAAATACCCGCGCCGCCTATCCGATCCATGTGCTGCCGGCCATTGCCAGGGGCAGCGTGGGCGGCACGCCCAGGACCGTGGTGTTCCTCACCGCCGACGCCTTCGGCGTACTCCCGCCGATTGCCCGGCTGACGCCGGAACAGGCCGTCTATCATTTCCTGTCGGGCTACACGGCCAAGGTGGCCGGTACCGAGCGCGGCGTCACCGAGCCGCAGGCCACGTTCTCGGCCTGCTTCGGTGCGCCCTTCATGCCGCTTCATCCCACTGTCTATGGCGACATGCTGGCCGAAAAGCTGCGCAAGACGGGCGCGGCGACCTGGCTGCTCAATACAGGCTGGACCGGTGGCGGGCATGGCGTGGGCAAGCGCATCGACATCGCCTCCACCCGGCGCCTGTTGACGTCGGCGCTCGATGGGAGCCTGGACAATGCCGAAATGCGCGAGGACGAACTGTTCGGCTTTGCCGTGCCGCTCAGCGTGCCCGGCGTCGAGACGCGCCTCCTCACCCCGCGCCTTACCTGGGCCGACACCGAGGCCTATGACCGCCAGGCCCTGCACCTGGCCGGTCTCTTCCGCGCCAATTTCGAAAAGTTCGGCGACGACGCCAATGCCGAACCCGGCCCGCGCCTGGCGCAGGCCGCCGAGTAATCGTCTCCTCCCGAGACGCCAAGGGCGCCCCACCGGGCGCCCTTTTTTGTTTTGCGGATACGCCCTGCTTGTGCCTAAGAGAGTGGAGCCACCCCTCGCCCCTTGTGGGAGAGGGGGAAATCCGCGTTCAGCGGATTTCCGGGTGAGGGGGCTGCGCTACCCCATGCTTTAATGCAGACGGATCGCTCGGCATCCCCCTCATCCGCCCTTCGGGCACCTTCTCCCACGAGGGGAGAAGGGGGATCGGCGGATACGGCAACAGCCACCCCGTCAAGCGAGGCGCATCAGCATACGAGTTTCGGGAAACCCGCCTCAGTTGGGCGAGTAGAAGATATGCGAGCCGATCTGGGCGACGGCGTTATAGGTGTGCGACCAGGAGGGGCTCACATTGGTCGTGTGGTAGTAAAGCGCCGAGCCCGGCACTGCACCCACCGTTTCGCCCAAAGCGAACTCGGCATAGACGTCCTGCGCCAAAGCGGCCGAGCGGGCCCAGGCGCGGCGTTCGCCCGGCGCATCGGTGCGGCCGTCGCAGGCGAAGGTGAACTGGCAGCGGTGATAGCCCTTGTCGGCATTCTGGTAGATGACGCCGCACAGGGTAGAGGGGAACTTGCCGGAACGGGCCCGGTTGACGATGACATTGGCCACCGCGAGCTGGCCGGCGGCACTTTCGCCGCGCGCCTCGTGATAGATGGCCTGGGCCAGGCAATCACGCTCGGCATTGGCATGTTCGAGGCGCTGCGCCAGCGGCTGGTAGCCGCTTTCGACATAGGCGGCGAGCGAGGCCGGGTTCAGTTCCGGCTCGGGCCGGGTTGTCGGGCTGGTGAAGCTGGCAATGGCCGAGACCGCGCTGTTGCCCCCCAGCGAACCGCGGGCGATGTAGCCCATCAGCACATCGGAGGTCAGTTCGTCACCGGCCTCGTTGCCGAACACATTGACGGATCGCAGGGCCTTCTGGCGTTCCACGTAATTGGCGAGCAGGGCGGGCGTCAGCGGCTGCTGGCCCGGCGCCAGCGGCACCATGGTCGGCCCGATGGCGGGCTGGGCGCGCACAGCGACCAGATCGGCCGGCACCGGCAACGGGGTCACATCGGCGACACGGGTGGTTTCGGCATGGGCGGGAACGAGCGTCACGAACAGAACGAGCGCAACCGCGCCCAAAGCAAGCACATGCGAAACCGCACGCACAGCAATCTTCTGCCAGCTCTGCCCCAATGCCCCGTCCTTACCCCTGAGCCCGTCCGGCCATATCCGGCGGGCCTTCGTTCGGGCCCGTCATTGCGGACCCCTCGTCACTTCCCGGCCGGCACCCTAACCAAGGTTACAAGGCGATGGAAGTCGAAATTTACGGCTGGTTAACTATGCCGGTTAGCTTCTTAAGTTAGGGTTAACCTAGGGGGCGGCGATTGAAAACCCTGTAAATTGAAGGACTTGCCCCTTGGTGAAAGGGCACTTTCGGCAATGGCTAAAAGTTTACGGAACGGTGCCGCAAACCTGCGCTTTGCTGTGGATGTGTGGCCCGGAAGCCCGGCCGGGAGGCAAGCGGGCTAGCGCTTGTCGAACGCTGCCAGCCGCACGTGGTCGAGGCTTTCCATCACGGCGATGCCCAGTTCGCGAATGGCCGCATCGGGATAGACCAGGTCAGGCACCATGACCGTCTGCATGCCGGCGGCATGGGCGGCGCGCACGCCGGCATTGCTGTCCTCGAGCGCCAGGCAGTGCAGCGGGTCGATGCCCAGCCGCCGCGCCGCCGTCAGGTAGGGCTCGGGATGGGGCTTGGGATTGACCACATCGTCGCGGGTCACCACGGTTTCGAACAGGTCGAGCAGCCCCGCCGCCCCCAGGTGGTGGGTGGCATGGGGATTGCGCGAGGAGGTCGCGACAGCCGTCGGAATGCCGCGCTCGCGCAGGTCGGTGATGAATTCGCGGGCGCCGGGCTTGACCGGTACGCCGGAATGGCTGCGCTCGCGCATGATCACCCGGCAGCGCTCGTCGAACAGGGCATAGGGAAAGGTCACGCCATAGGCTTCGATCAGCAACTGGCTGGTGCGCTCGTGGCTGCCGCCGACCATGGACATATGCACGGCATCGGTCATCTCGAAGCCCAGCTCGGTGCAGACCTCGAAAACGATGGTCTTGAAGACGCTTTCTGTGTCGAGCAGAGTGCCGTCCATATCGAAGATGACGGCCTGGAACGGCGCGAGGCGCAGGATGTCGCTGTGGGATTTCATCTCGCCCGATATAGGGCGATTTGCGCTTGTGCGCTAGGCGGACTGGCGAAAGGCTGGGTTGCGCACCAGCACAGCAGATGACCTATGATGGCGCCATGACCAGCTTCCAGCCTGCCCGCAGCCACGAAATGCTGGGCGATGCCTTCTTCGATCGCGTCGCGCCGGCCATTTTCCCGCAGACCATATTGCGCCACCGCGACCAGCGCTGGGCCGCGCGGATGGGGCTGGCCGATCTCACCGACGACCAGTGGCTCGCCCATTTCGGCCGGTTCAAACCCCTGCCCGGCTCGCTGCCGCAGCCGCTGGCCCTGCGCTATCACGGCCACCAGTTCCGCAGCTACAATGCCGATCTGGGCGACGGTCGCGGCTTCCTCTTCGCGCAGGGCTACGACCTTGCCGACGGGCGGCTGATGGATTTCGGCACCAAGGGATCAGGCACGACGCCCTGGTCGCGCGGTGGCGACGGCCGGCTGACGCTCAAGGGCGGGGTGCGCGAGGTGCTCGCCACCGAAATGCTCGAGGCGCTGGGCGTCTATACGTCCAAGAGCTTTTCGCTGATCGAAACCGGCGAAGATCTCTATCGCGGCGACGAGCCCTCGCCCACCAGATCATCGGTACTGGTCCGGCTCAGCCACAGCCATATCCGCATCGGCACCTTCCAGCGCCTGGCCTGGCTCGAAGACAGCGAAGGGCTCACGCAACTGCTCGATTATGCCATCGCCAACTACTATCCCGAGCTGTCCGACGCGCCGGACAAGCCGGCCGCTTTTCTCGAAGCTGTCGTGGCCAATGTCGCCCGGCTCGGCGCGCAATGGACGGCCGCCGGCTTCGTGCATGGCGTGCTCAATACCGACAATATCAACATTACCGGCGAGAGCTTCGACTACGGCCCCTGGCGGTTCCTGCTGGCCTACGATCCCGATTTCACCGCCGCCTATTTCGACGAAACCGGCCTTTACAGCTTCGGCCGCCAGCCCGATACGCTGACCTGGAACCTCACGCGCCTGGCCGAATGCCTGCTGCCGCTGTCCAGTATCGAAAAGCTGGAGCCGGCACTCAACACGGTCTGGCCCGCCTTCCGAACCGAACTGCCCCGCCAATTGCTGCGACGCCTCGGCCTCAAGCCCCACGACACCGAAAGCGACGGCGCTTTCGTCGCCGAACTGTTCGGCTTCCTTGCCTCCAGCAAGGCGCCCTATGAACAATTCTTCTTCGACTGGCGCGGCGGCAGCCTCAGCGCCGCGCGGGCAGCACGCAGTCCGTCGGCCGGGATCTATGCCAGCGAAGCCTTCCGCCCCGTCGCCAACGGCCTGGAGCAATACGGCCCGGCCGACGACGTCAATCTCGATCACCCCTATTTCGCGCGGGAAAAACCGCGCACCATGCTGATCGAGGACGTGGAGGCCATCTGGGCGCCGATTGCCGAAAGCGACGACTGGGGTCTGTTCGAAAGTACGCTGGCGAAAATCGCCGAGATGCGCGATGCCTATGGCATCATTCCCTGAGGAGGCCCAAATGCCCATCTACGCCCTCGACGGCATCGCCCCGCAGATCGATCCCGATATCGGCTGGATCGCGCCCACTGCCGTGCTGGTCGGCGATATCGCGGTCGGCGCCGAAGCCGGCATCTGGTTCGGCGTCGTGGCCCGCGGCGATATCGAGCGCATCACCATCGGCGCCCGCTCCAATGTGCAGGAAAATACGGTGCTCCACACCGACAAGGGCTATCCCCTGACCATCGGGGAAAATTGCACCATCGGGCATTCGGCCATCGTCCATGGCTGCACTATCGGCGACAATACGCTGATCGGCATGGGCGCCACCGTGCTCAACGGCGCGAAAATCGGCAAGAACTGCCTGATCGGCGCCAATGCCCTCATCACCGAAAACAAGGTCATCCCCGACAATTCCATGGTCGTCGGCGCCCCCGGCAAGGTCATCCGCGAAATCGATGACGAGGGCGTACGCAACCTCGCCGCTTCCGCCGACCGCTATGTGAAGAATGCGAAGCGTTTTGCGGCGGGCATGGTGAATGTGACGGCAAGGCCGAACGATTTCGAGCCGGCCTAACCGATCTCGTACGGCACGATGCTCCGCCGATCCGCCGGCACGCTGATGGCGGCTGCCAGCGGCGGCACCGAGCGTTGCGGGCAGGTGCGCCTCTCGCAGATGCGGCAGGAAATCCCGATCGGGTCGAACGCGGCCCTGACGGGATCGACATCCTCGCCATAGACGGTGCGCACCGCATGGCTCACCTCGCAACCGAGGGCATAGGCATAGCGCCGCGTCGTGCCATGATAGCCGCCCGAGCGCTTTTCGCTCGACCAGGCCAGACACAGATAGCGGTTGCCGTCAGGCGTCTCGGCCAATTGCCGGATGATCTCGCCCCGCCCCTCGAAGGCACGATGCACATTCCAGAGCGGGCACGCCCCGCCGAAGCGGGCGAATTGCAGGGCCGTGGCCGAATGGCGCTTGGTAATGGTCCCTGCCGCATCGACCCGCGCGAAGAAAAATGGCACGCCGCGCTCGCGCGGCCGCTGCATGGTGGAGAGGCGATGCGCCACCTGTTCCAGGCTGGCGCCGAACAGGTGCCCCAGCTCCTCGATGTCATAGCGATGCGCCTCGGCCGCCTTGAGAAAGGCGCCATAGGGCATCTGCAGGGCGCCGGCGAAATAGTTGGTCAGCCCCATGCGCGCAATGTCCCGCGCCTCTGATGTCTTGAAGCTGGCCCCATCGAGCAACTGGCCCAGCAAAGTCGCCTGTTCCAGCCCCGCCAAAGTAACCGCGATCTGGAAGAACTGGGTGGACGGATCAAGCCGGCTGTTGACCAGCAGGTCCCGGTTGGCCCGATCGAACTGGGTGATGGTGTCGCCGGCCAGCGGCGGGGTCAGCGTCACCCTGATATTGTGCATCTCGGCGCAATAAGCGATCAGGCGGTGCAGCCGGTCCGGCCCGAATTCGCCCAGCTCGGCCGCCAGCGCCTCGGCAGCGCGATCAAGCGGGTCGATATAGTTGTCGGCATAGTGGAAGAAGTCGCGCACTTCCTCATAGGCGGTCTGCATACCCGATTGCGGATCGCGCGTCAGCGCCGCATCCACTCCGGCCAGCCGCTCATTGGTCTTGCGATAGCTCTCATAGAGCTGCAGCATAGCCCGCGCCATGTCAGGCGCATTGGTGGCGACGGTCTTCAGTTCCTGCAGGTTCGGCACAGCCTCCCCGAAGACCGGATCGGCCAGTGCTTCGCGCAGGTCGGCTACCAGGCGGTCGGAGGCGTCGGTCATCAATTCGCTGAGGTCGAGATTGAACCCGTCGGCCAAAGCCAGCATCACCGAAGCGGTCAGCGGCCGCTGGTTGGATTCGAGCTGGTTGACATAGGAAGCCGAAATATCGAGCCGCGAGGCCAGCTCACTTTGCGTCAGCTTGTGCTGGCTGCGCAGAGCCCGCAACCGCGCCCCGGCAAAGACCTTGCGTGCCGCCATCTTCACAAATCCACAAAATTACAAATCTGATCTTGTGTGACTGTAACACGCTTGCGCTTTCCCGTCTTGGGCTCGCTGCGGCAAAGGGCTAGTCTGCCCGCGAGACGGAGGCCCGCCCATGCAGAAGATCATCGCCGAACTGGAAGACAAGCGCGCCCAGGCGCGGCTCGGCGGCGGGCAAAGGCGCATCGATACCCAGCATGGCAAGGGCAAGCTCACCGCCCGCGAGCGGCTCGACGTGCTGCTAGATCCCGGCAGCTTCGAAGAATACGACATGTTCGTCACCCACCGGGCGGTGGATTTCAACATGGCCGACACCATCATTCCCGGCGATGGCGTCGTCACCGGCTGGGGCACGATCGAGGGTCGCCTCGTCTATGTGTTCAGCCAGGATTTCACCGTCTTCGGCGGCTCCCTCTCCGAAACCCATGCCAGGAAGATCTGCAAGATCATGGACCTGGCCATGCAGAATGGCGCGCCGGTCATCGGCCTCAACGATTCAGGCGGCGCCCGTATCCAGGAAGGCGTGGCGTCATTGGGCGGCTATGCCGACGTGTTCTGGCGCAATGTGCAGGCTTCCGGCGCAGTGCCGCAAATCTCGGTCATCATGGGGCCCTGCGCTGGCGGCGCCGTCTATTCCCCCGCCATGACCGACTTCATCTACATGGTGAAGGACACGAGCTACATGTTCGTGACCGGCCCGGATGTGGTCAAGACCGTCACCAACGAGTCCGTGACGCAGGAAGAACTCGGCGGCGCCTCGACCCATACCAAGATTTCCTCGGTCGCCGATGCCGCATTCGAGAACGACATCGAGACCCTGCTCGAAGTCCGCCGCCTCTTCTCCTACCTCCCCCTCGCCGCCGGACAGAAGCCGCCGCGCCTCACCACCCACGACCCGGTGGACCGGCGCGATGACAGCCTCGACACCATCATCCCCGACAGTGCCAACAAGCCCTATGACATGCGCGAGGTGATCGAGAAGGTGACCGACGAGGGCGACTTCCTCGAAATCCAGCAGGACCATGCCGGCAATATCCTCTGCGGGTTCATCCGGCTCGACGGCCATACTGTCGGCGTCGTCGCCAACCAGCCGCTGGTGCTGGCCGGGTGCCTTGATATCAACGCCTCCAAGAAAGCCGCGCGCTTCATCCGCTTCTGCGACAGCTTTGAGATCCCCATCCTGACCTTTGTCGACGTGCCCGGCTTCCTGCCCGGCGTGGCGCAGGAATATGGCGGCATCATCAAGCACGGCGCCAAGCTGCTCTTCGCCTATGCCGAGGCCACCGTGCCGCTGGTGACCGTCATCACCCGCAAGGCCTATGGCGGCGCCTATGACGTGATGGCGTCCAAGCACATCAAGGCCGACGTGAACTATGCCTGGCCATCGGCCGAAATCGCCGTCATGGGTGCCAAGGGCGCGACTGAAATCCTCTATCGCTCGGAACTGGGCGACAAGGAAAAGATCGCCCAGCGCACCGCCGATTACGAAGCCCGCTTCGCCAACCCCTTCGTCGCCGCCGAACGCGGCTTCATCGACGACGTCATCATGCCCCACGGCACAAGACGGCGGGTGATAAGGGCGTTCTCGACGCTGCGCCACAAGCAGTCGAGCATGCCGAAAAAGAAGCACGACAATATTCCGCTGTGAGGATGGGACATGCAGATAGGCACTGATGGCGGAGTTATCATTGAGGCGTGGGACGAGATTGACCACGATATTTTGGTCAGGGCATTTCGTGCCGAGGATGAGCTATCCAAACTGCTATTGCTAACTTTCGAGGTTGAAGCTCAGCTAGACCAGTTCATCAAGAAAATCCTGGGGGAGGATATCTCTCGGTTGAAATTCTACGAAAAATGCATCGTCCTGAAGGCCATAAGATTTGGCAATGACGTATTCAAGATCGTCGATGGGTTACGTCAGCTAAGAAACAAGTTCGCTCACGACAAGACTGCCTCTTTTGCGAAATACAGTAAGCTTGTTGACCAGGTTATAAACGCCAAACCACCTATTTTTGATGACGTTTCTCGGTTCACCTTCGCCGTCGGAAAGTCTGAAAAAATTCCATATACACAGCTAACGACGGACCAAAAACTAGTCATTTTTGGCATTGCCACCGCGCAGTTCTTATCAGCAGCTCCCGAATTGTATGACTTCCCGCCCCCACGAGCGAAAATACAAATGAAGGGCGCGATGCTGTGATGATCACCAAACTCCTCATTGCCAACAGGGGCGAGATTGCCTGCCGGGTCATCAAGACCGCGAAGAAAATGGGCATTGCCACCGTCGCCGTCTATTCCGATGCCGACCGGGAGGCCCTGCATGTCCGCATGGCCGACGAGGCCGTGCATATCGGCCCGTCGCCGGCCAAGGACTCCTACCTCCAGATCGACAGGATCATCGCCGCCTGCAAGCAGACCGGCGCCGAGGCCGTGCATCCGGGCTATGGGTTCCTTTCGGAAAATCCGAAATTTGCCGAGGCGCTGGACGCGGCCGGCATCATCTTCGTCGGCCCGCCGGTCAAAGCCATCGAGGCCATGGGCGACAAGATCACCTCCAAGAAGATCGCGGCCGAGGCAGGCGTTTCGACCGTGCCAGGCCATATGGGGCTGATCGACGACGCCGAGCACGCCGTCACCATCGCCCGGTCCATCGGCTATCCGGTCATGATCAAGGCTTCGGCTGGCGGCGGCGGCAAGGGCATGCGCATTGCCCATAGTGATGCCGAGGCCCGCGAGGGTTTCGAGCGCTCCAAGTCCGAGGCCGCGTCATCCTTCGGTGACGATCGCATCTTCATCGAGAAATTCGTCACCGAGCCGCGCCATATCGAAATCCAGCTCATTGCCGATGCGCATGGCAATGCGCTCTATCTCAACGAGCGCGAATGCTCCATTCAGCGCCGCAACCAGAAGGTGATCGAGGAGGCGCCCTCGCCCTTCCTCGACGAGGCCACCCGGAAGGCCATGGGCGAACAGTCCGTCGCCCTGGCCAGGGCGGTGGGCTACCAGAGCGCCGGCACGGTAGAATTCATCGTCGACAAGGATCGCAATTTCTACTTCCTCGAAATGAATACCCGCCTTCAGGTCGAGCATCCGGTGACCGAGCTGATCACGGGCCTCGACCTGGTGGAACTCATGCTCCGCGTCGCCAATGGCGAAAAGCTGCCGCTTGTCCAGGCCGAGGTAAAGCGCAATGGCTGGGCCATCGAGAGCCGGCTCTATGCCGAAGACCCCTATCGCAACTTCCTGCCGTCCACCGGCCGGCTCACGCGATACAGGCCGCCAGCCGAAACCGATACGGTGCGCAACGATACCGGCGTCTTCGAAGGCGGCGAGATTTCCACCTTCTACGATCCGATGATCGCCAAGCTCTGTACCTGGGCACCGACCCGTATCGAAGCCGTGGATGCCATGGCCGTGGCGCTGGACTCCTTCGAGGTCGAGGGCGTGGGCAATAACCTGCCCTTCCTCTCCACCGTCATGGAACAGGAGCGCTTCCGCGAAGGGCGGCTCACCACCGGCTATATTGCCGAGGAATTCCCCGAGGGCTTTCATGGCGCAGAGCTCAGCGAACAGCATCAGTTTGACGTCACGGCCGCAGCCGCCATCATGATGGCGCGCCGTGAGCAGCGCCGCAGCGGCGCCGCGACGGAATCGCGCTGGCATGTACAGGCGGGCGAGACGACCAACAGCGTCACCCTGCACCAGCATGGCCTCGAAACCGTGGTCGATGTCGGCTGGCGCAGCGAGGCCGCCCACCTTCAATGGCAGCCGGGCGACAAGACGGCCCGGCTCGACTGGTCCGATGGCCGCACGGCCGTGCTCAAGGTCAATCCGACCACATCTGGCTTCCGCATCCGCTATCGCGGCGCCGACCTGAAGGTGCTGGTGCTCCGCCCGCATATCGCGGCGCTGCTGCCGCATATGCCGGTGAAAGTCCCGCCCGACATGAGCCGGTTTCTGCTCTGCCCCATGCCCGGCCAGGTGGTGCGCGTGGATGTGGCCGAAGGCGATATTGTCGAGGACGGCCAGACCCTGGCCATTGTCGAGGCCATGAAGATGGAAAACGTGCTCAAGGCCGAAAAGCGCGCCCGGGTCGGCAAGGTCCATGTCGTGCCCGGCGCCGTGCTGGCGGTGGACCAGGTCATGATCGAATTCGAGGCGGTGTGATGGGTTCAGTATTTGCGGCGAGATACCCCCACCCTCACTCCCCTCCCCACAAGGGGGAGGGAAGCCTGCCCGGCAGGTGTTGAACTTCCCGAGCATCGGCATGCGTCTCCCTCCCCCTTGTGGGGAGGGATCAAGGAGTGGGGGTTGCGATGTCTGAAAAAGCCAACTTTTCTGCTTGGGCCGCCCTCGCGCAAAAGGAACTGCGCGATACCCCGCTCTCCTCGCTCGACCGCGACTATGGCGGCATTCCCGTCAAGCCGGTCTATCTCGGCCCGGACGGGCAGGTCCCCGGCGTCGAGCCATTCACCCGCGGCGTCCGCGCCACCATGTATGCCAACCGGCCCTGGACCATCCGCCAATATGCCGGCTTCTCCACGGCACGGGAGAGCAATGCCTTCTATCGGCAGGCGCTGGAAAAGGGGCAGAAGGGCCTGTCGGTTGCCTTCGACCTCGCCACCCATCGCGGCTATGACAGCGACCATCCCCGGGTCACCGGCGATGTGGGCAAGGCGGGCGTCGCCATCGACTCCGTCGAGGACATGAAAATCCTGTTCGACGGCATTCCGCTCGACCGGATGAGCGTCTCCATGACCATGAATGGCGCCGTCATTCCGGTGCTGGCCATGTTCATCGTGGCGGCGGAAGAGCAGGGCGTGAAACAGGCTCAGCTCGACGGGACCATCCAGAACGACATCCTCAAGGAGTTCATGGTCCGCAACACCTATATCTATCCGCCCGAGCCCTCGATGCGGATTGTCGGCGATATCATCGCCCATACGGCGCGG
Source organism: Devosia ginsengisoli (assembly GCF_024707105.1). Lineage (GTDB taxonomy): Bacteria > Pseudomonadota > Alphaproteobacteria > Rhizobiales > Devosiaceae > Devosia > Devosia ginsengisoli_A. The sequence continues at coordinate 188,807 of NZ_JANQAJ010000006.1, forward strand.
CATATGCCCAAGTTCAACTCGATTTCCATCTCGGGCTACCACATGCACGAGGCCGGGGCGACGGCGGTACAGGAGCTGGCCTATACCTTGGCCGACGGCATGGAATATGTCCGCGCCGCCCAGGCCCGCGGCCTCGATATCGATGCCTTTGCCGGGCGGCTGAGCTTCTTTTTCGGCATCGGCATGAACTTCTTCCTCGAAGTCGCCAAGCTGCGCGCCGCGCGCCAGCTCTGGAGCGAGATCATGACCGGGCTGGGGGCCAAAGACGCCCGCTCCAAGATGCTGCGCACCCATTGCCAGACTTCGGGCGTGTCCCTCACCGAGCAGGACCCGCACAACAATATCGTGCGCACCACGATCGAGGCCCTCGCCGCCACTTTGGGCGGCACGCAGAGCCTCCACACCAACAGCTTCGATGAAGCCATCGCGCTGCCCACCGAATTCTCTAGCCGCATTGCCCGCAATACCCAGCTCATCCTGCAGCATGAATCGCGCATCACCGACGTGGTCGATCCGCTGGGCGGCTCCTACTATGTCGAGACGCTGACCAGCCAACTGGTCGAAGAGGCGAAAAGGCTCATCGGCGAAGCCGAAATGCAGGGTGGCATGACCCGTGCCGTGCAATCGGGCGGCCCCAAGCTCGAAATCGAAAAGGCGGCCGCCCAGCGCCAGGCCCGCGTCGATCGCGGCGAGGATATCATTGTCGGCGTCAACCGCTACCGGCTCGATGTGGAAGATGCCATCGACGTGCGCGAGATCGACAATGCCAAGGTGCGCGCCGAGCAGGTCGCCCTGCTCCAGCGCGTCCGTTCCAGCCGCGACGAGGCCAAATGCCAGTCCATGCTGTCGGCACTGCGCGAATATGCAGCCAAGGACGAAGGCAACCTGCTCGAAGCCGCCATCGAGGCCGCGCGTGCTCGCGCCACTTTGGGCGAGATCAGCCAGGCCATGGAAGACGTCTTCGGCCGCCACTCGGCCGTGACCCGCGTCATCTCCGGCGTCTACGCCGGCGGCTATGGCGACGATCCGGAATTTTCAGCCATCAGCACCCGCATCGAGAGCTTCAAGGCGGCCCGTGGGCGCGCGCCCTCCATCTTCATCGCCAAGATGGGACAGGACGGGCATGACCGCGGCGCCAAGGTCATCGCCTCGGCCTTTGCCGATCTCGGCTTTGCCGTCCATATGGGCGACCTGTTCGAAACCGCACCCGAAGTGGCCGCCCATGTCGATGAACTCAAGGTCGATGCGGTGGGCGTCTCCTCGCTCGCCGCCGGGCACAAGACGCTGGTGCCGGAACTGATCGGGGCACTGAGGGATCGGGACCTGGGCGACGTCACCGTCATCGTCGGCGGGGTCATTCCCGAGCAGGATTACGACTTCCTGTTCGATTGCGGCGTGGCCGGCATTTTCGGCCCGGGCACCAATGTGCTGAGCGCCGCCTTTTCCGTGCTGAGCCAGATCGAGGGAAGGTTGAGCAATCGATGATCGGCCGTCTCAATCATATCGCCATCGCCGTCCCCGATCTCGCCGCAGCCGCCGCTCGGTATCGCGACCTGCTCGGCGCCCATGTCGGCCAGCCCCAGGCATTGCCCGAGCATGGCGTTACCGTGGTCTTCATCGATACCGGCAATACCAAGGTGGAATTGTTGGAGCCCCTGGGCGACGCCTCGCCCATTGCCGCCTTTCTCGCAAAGAACCCCTCCGGCGGCATGCACCATATCTGCTTCGAAGTGCCCGACATTCTCGCCGCCGCCGAAACGCTAAAATCCGGCGGCGCCCGCGTGCTGGGCGATGGCAGTCCAAAGACCGGCGCTCATGGCAAACCGGTGCTGTTCCTGCACCCAAAGGACTTCGATGGCACGCTGATCGAGCTGGAGGAAGTATAGCGGCATCCGCACCATATCCTCCGAAGACCTCATGGTGAGCTTGTCGAACCACGAGGTCGGGCGCGTGGAGGCCCGGATGCCACGACCTCGTCCTTCGACAGGCTCAGGATGAGGTCTGTTGAGGGTTCGGCGGTTTCACTACCTTTCCCTGCCTTTCGTTTCGACCTAAAACGAAAGCACCATGCTCGATACCACTGCCCGCCATCAGGCCATTCTCGACCTTGCCCGCCTGCACAATCGCGTCACGGTGGACCAATTGGCCGCCGAATTCGCCGTTTCGGTGCAGACCATCCGCAAGGATCTCAATGCGCTGTGCGACCAGCGCCTGCTGACCCGCGTACATGGTGGGGCCACGCTGCCGTCGGGCGTCGAAAATCTCGAATATGAAGCGCGCCGCCGCATCGCCGCCGAGGCCAAGGACGCCATCGGCCGGGCCGCCGCCGCACTCATCCCCAACGATGCGTCGCTGTTCATCAATATCGGTACCACCACCGAGGCGGTGAGCCAGGCCCTGCTCGATCATTCGGGCCTGCTGGTCATCACCAACAATATCAACGTCGCCAACCGCATGCGGGTCTATCCGCGCTTCGAAGTGGTCATTGCCGGCGGCGTGGTGCGCCCCTCCGATGGCGGTATTGTCGGCGAGGCGGCGGCCGGGTTCTTTTCCCAGTTCAAGGTGGATTACGCCATCATCGGCGCCTCGGCGCTGGACGAGGAAGGCGCGCTGCTCGATTACGACTATCGCGAGGTCAGGGTGGCGCAGGCCATCATCGCCAATGCGCGCCATGTGATCCTGGTGGCCGACCAGGGCAAATTCGCCCGCTCGGCCCCGGTGCGCATTGCCCGCATCGACCAGATCGCCACTTTCGTCACCGACCGCTGTCCCTCCGAGCGCTTCCGCGCACAATGCACGGCGGCCGGGGTGGATCTTGTCGAAGCATTATGAGGCAAAACCGTTAGCCCTGCGCTAACCACGCGATCAGTTCATCTCACTGATAAGCCAAACATAAACGCCCTTGGTCCAAGCTGGGGACTAGGCTGGCCAGAAGGCCGGCAGCGGATGGCAATCTTGAATTCGAACGCGTCACATATGCCCGAACACCGTCTGAGCTGGTTGCGGCCAATCCTGCTGCCGGCGCTGGTGGCGGTTATCGTGCTAGTGGCCGGCGGCGTCTTCCTCGATCGGCAGAGCAGCGTGCTCAACGAGGAGCGCATGCGGGCGGCCGTGCTGGCCGAGGTCTCGCTGATCCGGGCCAAGCTCGAGGGCAATATCAACGGCAATATCCAGCTCGTGCGCGGGCTGGTCTCGGTCATCTCCACCGAGCCGGATATGGACCAGACGCGTTATTCGGCACTGGTGTCGAACCTGTTCGAGGAACAGAGCCAGTTGCGCTCCATCGCTGCGGCGCCAGATTTCGTCATTTCCATGACTTACCCGCTCAAGGGCAATGAGGCGGCCATCGGGCTCGATTATCGCACCAATGCTTTGCAGGGCGCGGCCGCCCTGCGCGCCCGCGATGCCGGCAAGCTGGTGCTGGCCGGGCCGGTCAATCTGGTGCAGGGCGGCCGCGGCTTCATCGGCCGCTTCCCGGTCTATATGGATACGCCGGCCGGCCGCGCCTTCTGGGGCCTGGTCTCGGCCGTGGTCGATGTCGACCGGCTCTATGCCGATAGCGGGCTGTTCGACCCGGCCCGGTCGATCGATATCTCGATCACCGGCAAGGATGCGACCGGCAGCGAGGGCACGCGCTTCTTCGGCCCCGATCTGGGGCAACAGAACCCGGTTCTGGCCGAGGTTACCCTGCCGACCGGTTCGTGGGAAATCGCCGCCGTGCCCAAGGGTGGCTGGGCGGCGGCGCAGGACACTGGCGGGCTGCGCGCGCTGATGTTCATCGCCGGGGCGCTGATCCTGCTGCCCATCGTCATTACCGGGCGTCTGGTGGGCGAGCGGCAGGAGCATTTCCGCGAGGCCAAGGCACGCGAGGCCGAACTGGCCCGGCTGTCGCGCCGGTTGGGGCTGGCGCTGGATGTGTCCAAGGTCGGCGTATGGGAAATGGATGTAGCCACCGGCCGGGAAACCTGGGACGCCAAGACCAACGAACTCTATGGCCTGCCTGCCGACGGCGGTCCGCGCAGCCACGACAACTGGAAGGCGGCGGTGCATCCCGAAGATCAGGAGCGCGCCGAAGCCGACTTCCGCCGGATGATCGCCACCGGGCGCTATGAATCGGATTATCGCGTGCTGCTGGATAGTGGCACCCTGCGCCATGTCCGCTCCGTCGGCGCCCTCTATCGCGAGCCGGGCACGCCCGACAAAGTTATCGGGGTCAACTGGGACGTGACGGCCGACGTGACGCTCAACGAGGAGCTGCGGCGCGCCACACAACTGACCGAGGCGCGCAATCACGAGCTTGAGCTGGCCCGTGTGCGCATCGAGCACAATGCGCTGCATGACAGCCTGACCGGGCTGCCCAACCGTCGCTATCTCGACGACATGCTCAAGCGCCACGCCGCCGCGGGCTATCAGGACAGTGCCAGCATGGCGCTGCTACATATCGATCTCGACCGCTTCAAGCAGATCAACGACACGCTGGGTCATGCGGCGGGCGACGCCATGCTGGTCCATGCCAGCGCCGTGCTGCGCGACAATTGCAGCAATGCCGATTTCGTCGCCCGCATCGGTGGCGACGAATTCGTGGTGCTGACCACAGCCAGCCAGGGCGATATCCATCTCGCCACGCTGGCCGAGCGTATCGTCAAGCAGATGCGCCAGCCGGTGACCTATGAAGGGCATGAATGCCGCTTCGGCGTCAGCATCGGCATTGCCGCCGACCGCGGTACGCCCATCGACGTGAAGCGCCTGCTCATCAATGCCGATATCGCGCTCTACCGGGCCAAGGCACGCGGCCGCAATCGCTTCGAATTCTTCTCCGAAGCCCTGCAGGCCGAGGTGGTCAAAACCAAGAAAGTGGCCGACGAAATCCTCAGCGGGCTGGAGCGCAACGAATTCGTCGCCTGGTTCCAGCCGCAGTTCGACGCCCATACGCTCGACGTGGTAGGCGTCGAGGCGCTGGCGCGCTGGCAGCATCCGAGCGAGGGCATCAAGGCGCCCGACGCCTTCATGCCCACCGCTGAAGAGCTCAACGTGGTCGCCACCATCGACCGGCTGATCCTCGAACAGTCGCTCACCGCCCTGGCCGGCTGGGACAAAATGGACCTTGCCGTGCCGCGCGTCTCGGTCAACGTCTCGCTGCGCCGGCTCAATGACGAAGACCTGATCAACGGGTTGCGCCAGCTCAATATCGAGCCGGGACGGCTGTCGTTCGAACTGGTGGAATCGATCTATCTCGACGAAGGCGACGCCGTGGTCGGGTGGAATATCGACCGCATCAAGGAACTGGGCATCGATGTCGAAATCGACGATTTCGGCACCGGCTATGCCTCCATCGTGTCGCTGCAGAAGCTGCGTCCCAGCCGGCTCAAGATCGACCGGCAACTGGTCAATCCTATCCTGGTCGATCCCGGCCAGCGGCAATTGCTCGCTTCCATCGTCGATATCGGCAAGTCGATGGGTATCGAGGTCGTGGCCGAGGGCGTCGAGACCATGGAACACGCGGCCATCCTGCGCGACCTGGGCTGCGATATCCTGCAGGGCTATGCCTTCTCCCGCCCGCTCAGCCCCGCCGATCTTGAAGCCTTCCTGCGCGCCGGGACCTGGCGTAAGGCGTCGTAGTCCGGCCACTCTCCTGGCCAAAACTGCACCATTCCCGTGATGCGGGACTCTCCGCACGAAAGATGGATTCCCGCCTTCGCGCGAGCGCGATGCTGGGCTACAAGACCATCTTGTATGGTACCGGAGATGAGCATGAACGAGCAGAAGCGTTTTGGCGTTGGCGTGGTCGGAGCCGGCATGGGGGCCAAGCCGCATGCCCTGGCGCTGCAATCGCTGGCCGGTAGCATCGATGTGCGCGGCGTCTATCGGCGCAATCGGGCCGAGCTTGAAACCTTCTGCCAGACCTATGGCTTCCCGCCGGCCGAGAGCTACGAGGCGCTGCTGGCCGATGACAGGATCGACGCCATCCTCATCCTCACCACGCCCAATGCTCGCGAGGATCTCGTCGCCGCCGCGGCGCGAGCCGGCAAGCATGTGCTGATGGAAAAGCCGGTGGAGCGCACGCTGGCCGCGGCCGAGCGCATCGTCGCCACCTGCGACGCAGCCGGCGTCAAGCTTGGCATCATCTTCCAGTTCCGCTTCCGCCACGCCTCGCGCCGGCTGGCCGAGATCGTGGCCGAAGAGCGCTATGGCCGGCTCGAAGCGGCACATCTGGTGGTGCCGTGGTGGCGTCCGCAGGCGGGCTATTACGACCAGCCCGGACGGGGCACGGTGGCGCAGGATGGGGGCGGCGTGCTCATCACCCAGGCCATCCATTCGCTCGACCTGATGCTCAGCCTGTGCGGACCGGTCGATGCCGTCACCGCCATGGCCAGGACCACGCGCCTGCACAAGATGGAAACCGAGGATTTCGTCTCGGCGGGGCTCGAATTTTCCAATGGCGCGGTCGGCGCCGTCATGGCCACTACGGCCAGCTTCCCCGGTGGGCCGGAAAGCCTGACGCTCAACTTCGCCCGCGCCACTGCGACGCTCACCGCTGGAACTCTCACCATCCGCACCATGGCTGGCGAGACCATTACCGAGGGCGAGCCCAGCGAAGGTGGCGGAGGCGCCGATCCCATGGCCTTCCCCTTCGACTGGCACGCCGCCCAGATCGCCGATTTCGTCGATGCCGTCCGCCACGATCGCCAGCCGCTCAGCAACGGCCATACGGCCCTGCATGTGCATCGACTGATCGAGGCGGTGATGGCATCGTCGCGGGAGGGGAAACGGGTGGCGGTTGGTTAGGGGATACCCCCACCTAACCTCCCCCTGATAGGGGGAGGAATCCGGCCGGCGGGTGTGGCTGGATCGTGCCACAAGCTCAATCTGTTCCTCCCCCTATCAGGGGAGGTTAGGTGGGGGTATCCGGCAAGGGCTCCTACCCCGCCAGCGCCGCCTTCCTGGCCAGCCGTTCCTTGATGCTCTCGACGCTTGATTTGGGCGTCGCGGCAAACAGCGTCCGCGTATATTCGTGCTGCGGATTGCTGAACACTTCGTCGCGCGTGCCGTGCTCCACCACGTCGCCGAAATACATCACCATCACCTCGTCGGCGATATAGCGCACGACGGAAAGGTCGTGGCTGATGAACACATAGGTCAGCCCGAACTCGTCCTGCAGATCCTTGAGCAGGTTGAGGATCTGCGCCTGCACGGAAAGGTCCAGCGCGGAGACCGGCTCGTCCAGCACGAGGAAGCTCGGATTGAGCATCAGCGCCCGGGCGATGGCGATGCGCTGGCGCTGGCCGCCCGAGAACATATGCGGATAGCGGTTGAAATGCTCGGGGCCGAGGCCGACCTTGAGCAGCATCTGCATGGCTTTCTGCCGCCGTTCGTCGTTGGGCATGTCGGTATTGAGCAAGAGCGGCTCGGCCAGCACTTCGCCGATCTTCTGGCGCGGATTGAGCGAGCCGTAGGGATTCTGGAAGACGATCTGCACCTTCTGGCGCATCTTCTTCGTCACGCCGTGGCTGGCATCGACCTTGTCTCCGTCGATCAGGATGTCGCCCGAGGTCTGCTGGTCGATCAGCGTGATCATGCGCGCCAGGGTGGACTTGCCGCAGCCGCTTTCCCCGACCACGGCCAGTGTCTTGCCCTTTTCGAGCTTGAAGTTCACGCCCTTGACGGCATGCACCACACGGGCCGGGCGGAACAGGCCGCCCGAGGTCACGTAATCGCGCTTGAGATCGCGCACTTCGAGGACGGGAGTGGTCATTGGCCGGCCTCCGGCGCGAAATTGAAGTCGGCCACGGTCGGCAGGCGATCGCCCACCGCATTTTCCGGCAGGGCCGAGAGCAGCGCACGGGTATAGTTGGAAGCGGGGTTTTCGAAGAGGGTCAGCACATCGGCCTCCTCCATCTTGTGCCCCTTATATTGCACGATGACCCGGTCGGCCGTTTCGGCCACCACGCCCATGTCATGGGTGATCATGATCAGCCCCATGCCGGTATCGGCCTGGAGCTTCACCAGCAGGTCGAGGATCTGCTTCTGGATGGTCACGTCGAGCGCGGTGGTCGGTTCGTCGGCGATCAGCAGCTTGGGGTTGCAGGCAATGGCCATGGCGATCATCACGCGCTGGCACTGGCCGCCGCTCATCTGGTGCGGGAAGGCGCCGAGCCGGTCGGCCGCATCCTTGATGCCGACCAGTTGCAGCAGTTCGATGGCGCGATTGCGCGCCGCCCTGCCCTTGAGGTCCATGTGGCGGGAGAGCACTTCCTCGATCTGGAAGCCGACGGTGAAGCACGGATTGAGGCTCGCCACCGGCTCCTGGAAGATCATGGCGATATCCTTGCCGATGATGCGCCGCTTGTCGCGCGCACTCATGGTCAGCAGGTCCTTGCCCTCGAATTCCATCCTGTCGGCGGTGACCGTGGCCGTGCCGGGCAGCAGGCCCATCACCGCCAGCATGGCCACCGACTTGCCGGAGCCGGATTCCCCGACAATGGCCAGAACTTCGCTGGCATCGACCTTGATGTCGATGCCGTCGACCGCCTTGAACAGGCCCACCGACGTATCGAAGGCCACGCTGAGGTTCTCGATTTCAAGCAGAGCCATGGGTCAGCTCCTCTTGAGCTTGGGGTCGAGCGCGTCGCGCAGCCCGTCGCCGACGAGATTGATCGCCAGCACCGTGATGAGGATGGCCAGGCCCGGGAAGGTCACCACCCACCAGGCGCGCAGGATGAACTGGCGCGCCTCGGCCAGCATGGTGCCCCATTCGGGGGTTGGCGGCTGCGCGCCCAGGCCAAGGAAACCGAGCGCCGCCGCGTCGAGAATGGCGGTGGAGAAGCTCAGCGTGGCCTGCACGATCAGCGGGGCGAGGCAGTTGGGCAGGATGGTCTTGAACATCAGCCGGAAATGGCCGGCGCCGGCCACGCGCGCCGAGGTCACATAGTCCTTGCCCAATTCGCCCAGCACGGCCGAGCGGGTCAGGCGCACGAAATGCGGCTGCAGCACGAGCGCGATGGCGATCATCATGTTGAACAGGCCCGGCCCCAGGATAGCCACCATCACCAGCGCCAGCAGCAGCGAGGGGAAAGCCAGGATCAGGTCCATGATGCGCATCAGCACGATATCGACCCAGCCGCGGGCATAGCCGGCGATGAGGCCCACGACGATACCGGCGCTGAGTGCCAGCACCACGACGACCGCGCCGATGAGCAGGGAATAGCGGGCGCCGTGGATGAGACGGGAGAGAATGTCGCGGCCCACCGCATCGGTGCCGAGCAGGAAGTCGGCACGGCCGCCTTCAAGCCAGACCGGCGGCACCAGCAGCGCATCGCGATATTGCTGGATCGGGGAATGCGGCGCGATCCAGTTGGCGAACAGCGCCGTCAGCACCAGCAGGATGAAGACGACGAGGCCGATGACGGCGCCGCGATTGACCGAGAAATAATACCAGAATTCACGCAACTGGATCAGCGGGCTGATCTTGGGCGCGGCATTCGGATCGGCGACGGTAACGGGGGTGGACATGTCGCCTCCTAATTGTGCCGGATACGGGGGTTGATGAGCCCGTAGAGCACATCGACGATGAGATTGACCGCCATGACGATCAGCGCGATCAGCAGCAGGCCCGCCTGCACCACCGGATAATCCCGACGCCCGATGGCGTCGACCATCCACTTGCCGATGCCCGGCCAGGAGAAGATGGTTTCGGTAAGGATGGCGCCCGCCATCATCACCCCGACCTGGAGGCCGATCGTGGTCACGACGGGGATCAGCGCATTGCGCAGGGCGTGCTGGCCGATCACCTGGCGCGGAGCGAGGCCCTTGGCGCGGGCGGTGCGCACATAGTCGTCGCCCAGCACTTCGAGCATGGCGGAGCGAGTCTGGCGGGCAATCACCGCCAGCGGAATCGTACCCAGCGTGATGGTGGGCAGGATCAAGTGACGCAACGCCGAGACGAAGGCGCCATCCTGCCCCGACAGCAGGGCGTCTATGGTCATGAAGCCGGTGACCGCCGGGAAGAAATACAGCAGGTCGATGCGGCCCGAAACCGGGGTCCAGCCGAGATAGCCGGAAAAGAAGATGATGAGCAGCAGGCCTAGCCAGAAGATCGGCATGGAATAGCCGACCAGGGCGGTGCCCATCAGCGTCTGGTCATACCAGGAGCCGCGCTTGACCGCGGCGATGACGCCGGCCGGAATGCCCAGGACCACCGCGAAGATAATGGCGCAGGCGGACAGTTCGACAGTCGCCGGAAACAGGGTCAGGAAGTCCCGGATCACCGGACGCTTGGTCGAGACAGAGATACCGAAATTGCCCTGGAAGATACCCATGAGGTAGTCCCAGTACTGGACCCAGATCGGCCGGTCGTAGCCGAACTGCTCCATCAGCATGGCGTGGCGTTCGGGCGTGACGCCGCGCTCACCGGCCATCAGCAGGACGGGATCGCCGGGCAGGACGCGGACGAAAGCAAAAGCGAGGATCGTGATGCCGATAAAGGTCGGCACGATCAGGATGAGGCGATTGAGAAGGAAACGGATCATGTGTTCTTGCCGGGAAGCCGGGGGCGCCGCTGGGCGCCCCCGGTCTTAGTCCCGATTACTCGGTGATGTCGACGCCATCAAAGGCATGCGTGCCCTTGGGGTCCATGACGTAGCCGGTGACCTTGGTGGACATCGGCATGAAGACCAGCGAGTGCGCGATGGTCGCCCACGGCGCCTGGTCCTTGAACACCACCTGCGCCTGTTCGTAGAGCGCGGTGCGCTCGGCCTGGTCGGTGGTGATCTTGGCGTCCTGGGTCAGCTTCTCGAACTCCTCGTTGCACCACTGGGCGCGGTTGTTACCGCCCACGGCGTCGCAACCAAGCAGCACGGACAGGAAGTTGTCCGGATCGCCATTGTCGCCGGTCCAGCCCAGCAGCACGGCACCGTCACGATCGACGGCAGACGACTGCTCGAGATATTCGGCCCATTCCATCGAGACGATCTCGACCGTCACGCCCACTTCGGCGAAGTCGGCCTGGATCAGCTCGGCCATGCGGCGGGCATCCGGGTTGTACGGGCGCGACACCGGCATTGCCCAGACCTTCATCGAGAGGTTCTCGATGCCGGCGGCAGCCAGGGCGGCCTTGGCGCCTTCGGGATCGTAGGGGTCATCGACGATGGCGTCGTTGTAGGACCACATGGTCGGCGGGATCGGGTTCTTGGCGACGGTCGCCTGGCCGGCGAACACGGCCTCGATGATGGCTTCCTTGTCGATCGCCATGTTGAGGGCCTTGCGGACGGCCGGGTTGTCGAAGGGCGGCTGCTGCGTATTGTAGCCCAGGAAGCCGATATTCAGGCCTTCCTGCTCCAGCAGTTGCAGGTTCGAGTCGCCGCGGATGACATCGAGGTCAGCCGGGTTCGGGTAGGGCATGACATGGCATTCGCCGGCCTGCAGCTTCTGCAGACGGACGGCCGGATCGGTGGTGATGGCGAAGACCAGGTCGTCGATCGGCTGCACGCCACCCCAGTAATCGTCGAAGCTGGCATAGCGGATGGCCGCATCCTGCTGGTAGTTGACGAACTGGAACGGGCCGGTGCCGATCGGCTGCTGGTTCAGCATTTCCATGGTGCCGGAAGCGGCGAGCTGGTCGGCATATTCCTTGGACATGATCGAAGCGAAGTCCATGGCCAGGTTGGCGATGAACGGGGCTTCGGGACGGGTCAGCACGAACTTGACCGTGTAGTCATCGACCTTTTCGATGGAGGACAGGAGCGTGCCCATCGACATGGAGTCGAAATAGTTCCAGGCGATGCCCGGCGAATAGGAATACCACGGATTGTCCGACTTCCACTGGCGTTCGAACGAGAAGAGCACGTCGTCGGCGTTGAAATCGCGGGTCGGGGTGAAATAGTCGGTGGTGTGGAACTTGACGCCCTGACGCAGGTGGAAGGTGTATTCCAGCCCGTCTTCGGACACGTCATAGCTCTCGGCCAGGCCCGGCTCGGTGGCCGAGGAGCCCTTGGTGAACTGCACCAGGCGGTTGTAGATCGGACGCGAGGAGGCGTCGAACGTGGTGCCGGCAGTGAACGGTGCGGGGTCGAAGCCTTCAGGCGAGCCTTCCGAGCAGTAGACCAGCGTCTTGGCCTGGGCCGCGCCGACGGTCAGCGCGAGAACCGCGGATGCCGCCAGCAGCGTTTTCATCAATTTCATGATTGTTGTCTCCCGAAACTATTATGCGCACCCGGCTTTACCACCGGGGCTTGGGCGCCAACAAAGCCTAGAATCCATGGGAGCGCAAGCAGGCAGTTTGACCATTTGGTCAATCTGATGGCAGAGAAAACGTCCTTCCACAGGATTGGACGGTTTTGGAATGATCCGTTCGGCGGTCAAGCAGCGGCTTGACCCGGCCATGACAGTGGTGATCCATGCTCCCATGAGCCAATCCATCGCCACCGTCTCACTGCTCGTCGCCGATTATGACGATGCCATCACATTCTATTGTGACACGCTGGGCTTCGGCCTGGTCGAGGATACCGACATGGGCGGCGGAAAACGCTGGGTCGTCGTCGCTCCACCCGGCCGCGCCGGGGCGCAATTGCTGCTGGCCAAGGCCGATGGCGAAGCCCAGCGTGTCGCCGTCGGCAACCAGGGCGGCGGGCGGGTGATGTTTTTCCTGCAAACCAGCAATTTCCTCAAGGACCATGCCGCCATGCTCGCGCGCGGCGTAACCTTCCTCGAAGAACCGCGCCACGAGGCCTATGGCTCGGTCGCCGTCTTCACCGACCTCTATGGAAACAAATGGGACCTCATCCAGCCCACGGCCTGATGCCGGCATTGCTCCTGCTGGCCATGCCTGCCGCGGCGCAGGAAGCCGGCTGGCACTATTCGCCCCTGCCCGGCGAGGGCGACCGGGCGGCGCTGGGCTGTGCGCTCAATTCGACGCCCGACACCTATGCCTGCATCGCCGTGCGCTGCGAGGACGATTTCACCATTGGCGTCCATATCCATACCAGCCGCCAGCAACGCGATGCGGGCGACTGGGCCATCACGGTGGACAAGGAAACCCGCTCCTTCACCGCCGAAGCCGCCACGCCCTACGGCGCGCGGCTGGTCGGCGATTTTTCCTGGGTGCTGCATAATCTGAGCCATGGCGCCGTGGCCTATCTGGCGCCCGAAGACGGCTCGGACATGCCGGCCAATCACATCCCGCTCGATGGCTCGCTCTATGCCATCAATGCCGCCCTCGCCTTCTGCGCCCCACGCATTCCGGTCGAACCGATCCCGGATGCAGGCGTTTAGTTCCCGAACCAATATGGAGAAGCCTCATGGACCGCCGCCCGCTGGGACGCAGTGAAATTGTCATCGAACCGCTGGTACTGGGCGGCAATGTCTTCGGCTGGACGGTGGACGAAAAGACCGGCTTCGCCATTCTCGACGCCTTCGTCGACGAGGGCTTTTCGGCCATCGACACGGCCGAGGGCTATCCCAACTGGGTGCCGGGCAATCCGCCCGGCATGAGCGAGACCATTATCGGCAAGTGGCTGAAAGCCCGCGGCAACCGCGACGCCGTCCACATCTTCACCAAGGTCAATTCCGGCAAGAAGCCGGGCGGCCTCAAGCCCGACGCCATCGCCGCCAGCTTCGATGCCTCGCTCAAGCGTCTCCAGACCGACTATGTCGATGTCTATTTCAGCCATTGGCCCGATGCCGAGGCCAGCCACGAAGAAACGCTGGGCGCCTATGACCCGATGGTTCGATCCGGCAAGGTGCGGACCATCGGCGCCTCCAACTATACGGCCGAGATGGTCAAGGCGGCCCACGAGGTCTCGGTCATCAAGTCGCTGCCGCGCTATGAAGTGCTGCAGCCCCGCTTCAACCTCTATGACCGCGCCGAATTCAACGCCCTGCGCGATACCCTGATCGAGCAGGAGATGGGCGCGGTGGTCTATTACAGCCTCGCCTCGGGATTCCTCACCGGCAAGTACCGCTCCAAGGCCGACTTCACCAAATCGCCGCGCGGCGGCGGCATGGAGCGCTATATGGACAAGAAGGGTGAAGCGATCCTTGATGCCCTGGACAAGGTCGCCAAGGCCAATGACGCGACACCGGCCGAAGTGTCGCTGGCCTGGCTCGTCGCCCAGCCCGGCGTCACGGCCCCGATCGCCTCGGCAACCTCGGTGGAGCAGGTGAAGAGCCTCGCCAAGGGCGTGCGGCTGAAGCTGAGCGAGGACGATTTGCAGATGCTGACGGAGGCGGGGCAATAGGGGCCACACTCGCCGACCCACCCTCCCCTTGTGGGGAGGGAAGCGAGATAGGACTTAGCGTCAGCTAAGTCCGTTGAATCGAGCAGGGTGGGGGTATGCCTCCGCAAACTCGGCGTGTGAGGCCACCCCCACCCTTGACCCCTCCCCTCAAGGGGGAGGGAGACGACTGCCTGCTCCGGGGTAATCCCCTACCACTCAAACTCCGGCCCGTTCACCCGTGCACCCATCAGGAACACATCGCTCATCAGCCGCAACGGCGCAGCGTCGACATCGCTTTCATGCCGCTCCAGGAGCCCGGCGAAATGGTCATACATGGCGGCATATTCACCGTCGCCATGCTGGAGCACCAGTTCGTCATTGATGGTGAGCGAGCGCCCGCCACCTTCGAGCTTGATGATATCGCCCGCGCCGGTCTCGACGCGGATGGTCCAGATCTCCCCGCTCTCCTCCAGCCAGTTGAACCCGGCCGAGAGCTTGGGTTGGTGCAACTGCCCCGACTTGAAGGCGATCTCGACATCGACAGGCGTCTGCCGATTGGCCGGGAAAGTGAGCTTCGCGCTTTCCACGAAAACCGGGAAGGGCATGATCTTGGTGAAGATGGAGAGCGCATTGATGCCCGGATCGCAGACGCCGAAGCCGCCGGGTTCCCACACCCAGTTCTGGCCGGGATGCCATTTGCGCACGCTTTCGCGCCAGTCGATGCGCACCGAACGCACGCCGTCCTCGGCAAGAATGGCTTTGGCCCGGTCCACAGCCGGATTCCACTGGCTGTGCCAGGTCTGGTACAGCACGCGATCGAGCCGCCGCGCATGGGCGATCAGGTCGTCCAGCTCGGAAATGGTCGTGGTGGGCGGCTTTTCCATCATCACGTCCTTGCCGGCGTCGAGCGCCTCGCGGACATATTGATGGCGGATGCCGGGCGGGGTGCAGATCGACACCAGCGACAGTTCCGGCATGGCGGCATAGAGCTCGGCCGGCGTCCTGAACACCGGCAGGCCATTATGGCTCAGCCCACGTGTCGAAACGGTCGCCGCCAGTTCGAAATCATCCGATGCGTCGATGACCGGCAGATGCTGGTCCTGCGCGATCTTGCCCACGCCGATAACGGCAATCCTGCGTCTGGCCATCGGCCGGCTCCTTCCCGAAAAGTCGGCGTATAGAACAGAGACAGCCCCTCCCTGCCAAGGGGCAATTGTATGATTATTTTGGCGGCTGCCAGAGTTCGATCTGGTTGCCTTCCGGATCATGCAGGCGACAGAACCGGCCGGTCTCCGGCGTGTCCCACTCATCCGGCCGGGTTTCGGTGGCAATACCAGCCGCGTTAAGCTGGTTCATCATCCCGTCGAGGTCATCGACGCGGAAATTGATCATCCATTGCTTGTCGGCGGGAAAATAGTCGGTCGTCTGCTTGAAGGGCGCGAAGACCGTCAGGCCCTGCTCCTGCTGCCACAGCTCGGCAATGCCGAAATGCTGCTCATACCAGGCCGCCAGCGCCTTGGTGTCGCGCGAGCGGAAAAAGAAGCCGCCAATGCCCAATGCCTTCGCCATTCTTCAGCCTCCTATCGGATCAGAATTGCCCTGAAATCATTGACATTGGTGCCGGTCGGCCCGGTCACCAGCAAGTCGCCGATGGCGTTGAAGGCGCCCCAGGCGTCGTTGCCGGCCAAAGCCGCCAGCGGATCGATGCCCGCCTTACGCAAGCGGGTGGCCGTGGTGCCATCGGCAAAGGCGCCGGCATTGTCCTCGGAGCCATCGATACCATCGGTATCGGCGGCCAGAGCCGAAATGTCCTCCACCCCGTCAATGGCGATGGCCAAAGCCAGCAGGAATTCGGCATTGCGCCCGCCCCGCCCGCCCTTGCCGCGCAGGGTAACGGTGGTTTCCCCGCCCGACAGCAGCACGACGGGCTTGCTGAACGGCCGGTTGCGCTGGGCGATTTCGCGCGCCATGGCCGCATGCACCTGCGCCACGTCGCGCGATTCCCCCTCGATGGAGTCGGAAAGGATCGCCGCCTCGATCCCCCGCTCCCGCGCCAGGTCCGCCGCCGCGTCCAGCGACAGCGCCGCCGAGGCGATGGTGCTGACGCTGTTGCGCGCAAAGACCGTATCATCCGGTTTCGGCGCCGGATTGTCCTCGCCGGCCAGCAGCGCCCGGGCCGGAGCCGGGAGGTCCAGTTGGTAGAGTTCGGCATATTGGCGCGCCAGTTCGCGCGACCCCGCCAGGGGAATGGTCGGGCCTGAAGCCACCAGCGCCGGATCGTCCCCCGGCACGTCGGAGACGACAAGGGTCGCCACGCGCGCTGGCGCGCAATGGGCGGCCAACCGCCCGCCCTTGATGGTGGAAAACTGATTGCGGATGAGGTTCATCACGCCGATCGGCGCGCCCGAGGCCAGCAGCGCCCGGTTGATGGCCTGTTCATCATCCAGCGTCAGGCCCGGCGCCGGAGCCGGCAGCAGGGCCGAGCCGCCGCCCGAAATCAGCGCCACGACCAGATCGTCGGAACCGAGGCCGGAGACCGTTTCGAGCAGCCGCCGCGCCGCGAGGAACCCCGCTTCATCTGGCACGGGGTGGGCCGCCTCGACGATTTCGATCTTTTGGCAGGCCTCGGCGTAACCATAGCGCGTCACCACCAGCCCGCTCAGCGGCCCGTCCCACGCTTCTTCGAAGGCCCGCGCCATCTGGGCCGAAGCCTTGCCGGCGCCAATGACAATGGTGCGTCCCTTGGGCCTTTCCGGCAGGTGCCGGCTCACGGCCAGCGCCGGTTGCGCCTGTGCCACGGCCTGGCGAAACATCTCTTCGAGCAGGGCGTGGTCCATCGTCTCTCTCGGCTTGCGATTCGGTGCGGGCAAGGGTAGCCAGCAATGGGTAGCGTGGACAATTGTCAAACGACCGACACAGAGTCCCACTAGCGGCAGGGCAAGGAGTTCCGATGACAGAACGATTCGCGATCTATTTTGCCCCTGCCGCCACCAGCAATCTGTGGGAGCGGGCCGCCACCTGGCTGGGCCGCGATGCCGCCGATGGCGATCTGTTCAGCGGTCCGGTGGCGGGCATAGACCGCGACCGGCTGCTCAACCTCACGCAATCGGCCAATCGCTACGGCTTCCACGCCACGATCAAGGCGCCGATGGCGCTGGTTGATGGCGCAACCGAAGCCGACCTGCGCGCCGCGCTTGCCGCATTCGCGCCCAAACACCAGCCAATCGATCTCGGCCCCCTGCAACTGGCTTCGCTGCAGGGTTTCCTCGCCCTCATGCTGGAGGGCCAGAACGAGGCGCTGCAGGATTTCGCCGCCCATGTGGTGGAGGATTTCGACCCCTTCCGCGCCCCGATGAGCATCAAGGATCGTGCCGCCCGCGCCGGCAAGGGCCTCAGCGAGCGGCAGATCGAACTGCTCGACGCCTATGGCTATCCCTATGTGTTCGAGGAATTCCGCTTCCACATGACTCTGACCGACCGGCTGGCCGAAGCGGACGCGCATGATATCGCGGCGGCGGCGAATACCTGGTTCGGCCCGATCCTGGACGAGCCCGTGCTGCTCGACCGGCTGGCGCTGTTCCACGAACAGGAGGCCGGCAAGCCCTTCCGCCGCGTCGGCGATTTCAAGCTCGGGGATGCCTCGTGACCGCCGAGACCCGCTTCCGCAATGCCCGCATCGTGCTGGCCGACAGTATTGTCGAGGGCAGCATCGCCATCAGCGACGGCGTCATCGCTGCCGTGGATGCCGGCCCGGCGCAATCGGGCGAGGATATGGATGGCGATTACCTGATCCCCGGCCTGGTCGAACTCCATACCGACCATCTCGAAAGCCATTACCGCCCTCGGCCCGGCGTGTTCTGGGATGCCATGGCCTCGCTCCATGCCCATGACGTGCAGATCATCGGTTCGGGCATCACCACGGTGTTCGACGCGGTGCGCATCGGCTCGGACCCCGACCTGCCCGATATGGGCGAGCATGTCGAAAAGCTCACCGGCGCCATCGAGACCGGCCGAAAGGATGGCTGGCTGCGATCAGAGCATTTCGTGCATCTGCGCTGCGAACTCCCCGCGCATGACGTCATCGCCCAGTTCGAAGCCCATGCCGGCCATGAACATACCCGCCTCGCCTCGGTGATGGATCACACGCCGGGCCAGCGCCAGTTCCGCTCGCTCGACGACTACAAGCGCTTCTACAAGGACAAGATCGGCCGCAGCCAGGTCGAGCTCGACGCGTATCTCGCCGCCAGACAGGCCGAGCATGACCGCCATTCGGCGCCCAATCGCGCCCATATTGTGCGGCGTGCCCGCGAGTTGGGTCTGCCGCTGGCCAGCCATGACGACACGACACTGCTGCATGTCGAGGAGGGTGTGGCCGACGGCGTGGCGATTTCGGAATTCCCCACCACGCTGGAAGCCGCTTCCGCCGCCCATGATGCGGGGCTGGCCATCCTGATGGGCGCGCCCAATGTGGTGCGCGGCAAATCCCATTCCGGCAATATCTCGGCCACCGACCTGGTGCGGGCCGGACTGCTCGATATCCTCTCCTCCGACTATGTGCCCTTCGCTTTGCTACAGGCCGCCTTCGTGCTGCCGCAGCGCGTCGATGGGCTGGCACTGCCCGAGGCCCTGGCCACGGTCACGCGCAATCCGGCTCGATCAGCCGGGCTCGATGATCGCGGCGAGATCGCCGTCGGCAAGCGGGCCGATTTGGTGCGCGTGCGGGTGGTGGGTGGCCTGCCGGTCATCCGCAGCGTCTGGCGGCAGGGCGAAAGGGTGAACTGACCCGATGGCGCGACCGCTCGGCTCCCTTGTCCTGGTCGTCGGGCCCTCCGGGGTGGGCAAGGACACGTTGATAGCGGGCGCCCGCCATGCTTTGGGCAATGACCAGCGCTTCGTCTTCGTGCGCCGCATCGTCACTCGCGCCACCGATGCCGAAGTCGAGGACCATGACAGCATGGACCCCGAAACCTTCCGGCAGCTTGACGAGGCCGGGCGCTTCGCCCTGTCCTGGGATGCGCATAACCTGCGCTATGCGCTGCCGCTCAGCCTCGATACCGACCTGGCCTTGGGCAAGACGGTCGTCGCCAATGTCTCGCGCCACATCGTGGCCGAGGCGCTGGACAAATATCCGAGCTGCGCGGTGGTGCTGATCACCGCCGAGATTTCCTGCCGAGCCGAGCGGCTCATCAGGCGCGGGCGGGAAAGCGGCGACCAGATCACCGCAAGGCTGGCCCGCGAAAGCGCGCCGGTGCCATCAGGCGTCACCCCTGTCATCATCGACAATTCGGGCTCGCTGGCTATCGGCGTCACCGCCTTCGTCATGGCGCTGCGCAGCATTGCCGCGCAGGAATGAACTCTTGCGCGTCTGGCGCGTTGCTCCGGCACGTTGAGCGTCAGGAGTTCCCCATGAATCGCAATGGTCTTTATGCCGTGATCGCCATCCTGCTGATCGCGATCGTCGGCTTTGGCATCTACACCTACCAGCAGCAGACCCGCCCCGGCATCGAAGTGCGGGTGGACGAGCAGGGGATTTCCATCGATGGCAATGGATGATGAGGGCGGCGCGCGGCGCCAGGCCATCGCCACGGCCATAACGGCCGAACTGGAACGGCAGGCGCATGATGGCGCTGTCCGCATCGATGTCGATGCCCTGGCCGAGGCGATCGACATGGCGCTCGACCCGCCGGCGCCGGCCGGCGAAGGCCGGCACCCGGACGAGTTGAACGCCACCAATGATGATTGAGAGCCCCGCTTAGGGGGTATCCGAAATCAGGCCGCGTCGGCGCCGCCCTTGCGGACGGCCTGCGATACGGCGAAATGCGCCTTTTCGACGGTTTCGAACTGCTGGCCGTCGATGGCGAAAGCCGGCAGCTTGACCGCGAGGAAACGGTAGCCGCCTTCGGCATGCGGCACCACGACGCCGAGCGGTTCGCCGGCGACTTCTATGACAATTGGCTTATGGGCCTGAGCCCGGTCGAGACTGCGTTCCTGCATTTGTGGATGCTCCACTTGCACATTGCACGGGGCCAGAATTCACAGCGCGAAAACGAATCGCACATGCTGGCCGGCAACGCTGGGGGGTCTATCGGAAAACTGAGACGAAGGCGTGACAGCAGGTCACATTCGTTTGCAGCGACAGGTCCCTTGCCACCGTTTGGCGGCGTGCAGGCCGGTGCGTACGAGCGGACAACCGGCATGGATGGTGAAGGTAACAGATGGAGACATCTTCATTCCTTTCCTGCGGGTTGAACGACACGCGAAGCATCGGCAAGTGCCGATGCGTGACGGCAAGATAGGAGCGTTTGGCGCCGATTGCTAGACGCGCGGCGACCAGACAATGCAGTTTTTTGGAAAAAGACTGCTCGACTTTGGACGCATGTCAAAATGACGTACGTTCATCAGGACATAGCCCTGCTGGCAGCGCTTGAACTGGGATAAACAATCTGTTGTTGTCCGCCTTCAGCAAAGCGCCACTGCGGAAAATCGCAGCCTCGGGGGTATACGACGTGTCCGAAGACGACCTGCCAACTGCGGCCAAGGGCAAGCGCGGCGTCAAGCCATCCGGCAAGCCGACGCTCAAGACCATTGCGCAGATGACGGGCTTTGCCGTCACCACGATTTCCCGCGCGCTCAACAATGCGCCCGAACTGGCGCAGGAAACGCGCGACCGGGTGCAGAAGATCGCCGCCGAGATCGGCTACCTGCCCGACCGTGCGGCTTTGCGCCTCAAAACCGGCCGCACCAATGTCATCGCTTTGGTGCTGGAGCCGGACGAACAGATCTACGGCTTCGGCTCCTCCATTGTCACCGGCCTCACCGAGGCAGTGCGCGACACGGCCTATCACGTCGTCATCACGCCCCTGTTCCGCAATGTGCAGCCGATCGAGCCGATCCGCCATATCGTGCGCAATCGCATGGCCGATGGCGTAATCTTCTCCAAGGCCGAGAGCTTCGACGAGCGCATCCGCTTCCTCATCGACAGCGAATTCCCCTTTGTCAGCCACGGCCGCACCAACTGGCCCGAGCAGCACCCTTCCGTCGACTTCAACAATGAATCCTATGCCTATGGCGCGGTGAAGCGCCTGGTGCAGAAGGGCTGCCGGAAGGTCTCGATCGTGCTGCCCGACAGCGCACTGACCTATACCGACCACCTCAAGACCGGCATGGCCCGCGCCGCCGCCGAAGCCGGCATCGAGCACGAATTCGCCGCCGACGTGAACCTGGGCAGCCCCACCGACGCCATCCGCAATTATGTGATGAAGCGCACCAAGCGCCCCGACGGGCCTGACGGCTGGGTCTGCGCCTCCGAGGTCTCGGCCCTGGCGGTCATCGGCGGCCTCAACGAGGCCGGCCGCGTCGTCGGCCAGACCGCCCATGTCGTGGCCAAGCAATCCTCGCAGATGTTCGCCCAGTTCCAGCCGGGCGCCGAAACGGTCTTCGAGGATTTTGTCGATGCCGGCCGCCGCCTGGGCTCCGTCCTGCTCCGCCGCATCGCCGGCGAAGGCCCCGATGGGCTGCAGCAGTTGACCGAGCCGAAATTCGAGTGGAAGGACTGAGGGGGAAGTACCCCCTCCTAGCCTCCCCCTGAAAAAGGGGGAGGAATCCGCCGGTGGATGTGGCCGGATCATGCCTCAAGCTCGATCTGTTCCTCCCCCTGACAGGGGGAGGCTAGGAGGGGGTATCCGCCAGGACTCGTCGCCCATCAGGGCGATTCCGCTAACCTTCCAGCTCTTCCCGCAGCAGTTCCAGTTCCAGCCACTGCTCTTCCGCCGCTGCCCGCTTGGCCTCGGCCTCCATCAGCGCCTTGGATTTCGCCGCAAAACCTGCCGGGTCGCGCGTATAGAAATTCGCGTCGGCCAGCGCCGCATTGATCGCCTTGATCTCGTCCTCAAGCGCATTGATCGTCTTGGGCAGGGTTTCGAGCGCGTGCTTTTCCTTGAAGCTCATCTTGCGCTTCGGCGCGGCCGAGACCGCCGCGCTAGTCTGCACCAGGCTGGTCTTGCCCGGCCGATGCGTCTTGGGCGCCGGCTCGCGAGCGGTGACACCCTCGCCGCGCTGGATCACCATGTCGGAATAGCCGCCGGCATATTCCGTCCACACACCATCGCCCTCGGCGATGATCACAGAGGTCGCCACCCGGTCGAGGAAATCGCGATCGTGGCTCACCACGATGACGGTGCCGGCATAGTCGGAAACCATCTCCTCCAGCAGGTCGAGCGTTTCCAGATCGAGATCGTTGGTCGGCTCGTCCAGCACCAGGAAATTGGACGGCAGCGACAGCGCCCGCGCCAGAGCCACACGTGCCCGCTCACCACCACTGAGCTTGCCGATGGGCGTATTGGCCTGCTCGGGGCCAAACAGGAAGTCTTTCATATAGCCCACGACATGCTTGGGCTGACCGTTGATCTGCAGCGTATCCGAACCACCGCCGGTCAGCGCTTCCTTGAGGCGCGTGTCGGGATGGAGCTTGGCGCGGCCCTGGTCGAGCATGGCCAGTTCCAGCGCCGAGCCGAGACGGATGGAGCCGCTATCGGGCTCCAGCAGGCCGGTCAGCATCTTGATGAGCGTGGTCTTGCCGGCACCATTGGGACCGACAATGCCGATGCGGTCGCCGCGCAGGACGCGGGTCGAGAAATCGTCGACGATGACCCGCTCGCCATAGCGCTTGGAAATATGTTCGGCTTCCACCACCAGCGCACCGGAGGTGCGGCCCTCGGAAACCTGCATGTTGACCGAGCCGGTCACCCGGCGCTGCTCGCGCCGGTCCTGCCGCAAGCCGGCCAGCCGTTCGAGCCGTCCCACATTGCGCTTGCGCCGCGCGGTGACGCCATAGCGCAGCCAGTGTTCCTCGCGCACGATCTGCCGGTCGAGCTTGTGGCGGTCGCGCTCTTCTTCTTCCAGCACCTGGTCGCGCCAGGCCTCGAAGGCCGAAAAGCCCTTGTCGAGCCGCCGCGTCACGCCGCGGTCGAGCCACACCGTGGCCTTGGTAAGATCGGAGAGGAAGCGACGGTCGTGGCTGATCAGCACCATGGCCGAACGCAGGCTGTCGAGTTCGGCCTGCAGCCATTCGATGGCCGGCAGGTCGAGATGGTTGGTCGGCTCGTCCAGCAGCAGGATATCGGGCTTGGGCGCCAGCACCCGCGCCAGGGCAGCGCGGCGGCCTTCGCCACCAGACAGGTTTTTCGGGTCTTCCGCCCCGGTCAGGCCCAGTGAGGTCAGCAGATATTGTGCACGATAGTCATCGTCGCCCGGCCCCAGCCCGGCCTCGACATAGGCCAGGGTCGTCGCATAGGCGCTCAGGTCCGGCTCCTGCGGCAGGTAGCGCAGGGTGGCACTGGGCTCGACAAAGCGCACGCCGCCGTCATGGGTCACATCGCCCGAAGCGATCTTGAGCAGGGTCGACTTGCCCGAGCCATTGCGCCCCACCAGCGCAATGCGCTGGCCCGGCGACACGATGAGTTCGGCGCTTTCGAGCAGCGTCGTGCCACCGAAGGTCAAATGGATATTCTGGAGCGATAAAAGGGGTGCAGCGGCCATGGCGCGGATAGAGCACAAGGCCCGCATAAAGGAAAGGCCGGTCAGGACGTTGAGGATCCTGACCGGCCCGGGGAGACGGTAGCAGCAAGCCCCGTCGTCTCGGCAGCGTCACGGTTGGCGTAGTCCCCTCGGACCAACCACCGCCGCGCGATAGAGGGAGAAAAGCATATGTTATTATGAGTGTCAAACTCATAATTTAGGAAAAGAGACCCCTCCCCCGCAAAACAAAACACCCCCGGGGCAAGCCCGAGGGTGACAATCCGGTTGGAAAGCGACCAGTGCTAGTGCGCTGGCTCCATCACCGCATCCAGCGTGCTCAACCCCAGCCGGTCGCGGATCGAGCGCTTCTTGCTGGCGAGGTCGGCAATCGTGTAGCTGGCCAGGACCTCGAAGAAGGCCCCCAGCGCTTCGCGCAAGGCGCCGTTGAGGTCGCATTCCCCGATCAGCGGGCAATCGGCGCCATCCTCGAAACATTCCGCCAAGGCGAAATTCTCTTCGGTCAGGCGGATCGTGTCGAGCAGGGTGATGTCCTCGGCCTTCTTGCCCAGCTTGATGCCGCCATGGCGGCCGCGCACCGTGGCCAAGAGGCCATTTTCCACCAGCGGCTTGATCAGCTTGAACAGGAAGAGCTCGGAAATATTATAGGCCTTGGCAATGTCGGCCACACGGCTCAGCCCCGGTTCGTTGACGGCGCAATAGACCAGGGTGCGGATCGCATAGTTGGATTGACGCGTCAGTCTCACTTCGGACCTCTCTCGGGGTGATCGGGCGTCGCGGAGCGAACCGGCCAGCCATGATTCGACTTGTTTGCCTTCATAGAATGGCTCGTAGCTTATAACCATTCTAAAATATGTCAACTTAACTTGATCACTATGTTCATGTTTGTCGCATGCCGCCCGCCTCTGGACAGGGGGTTAACTTCCTCCTATGAACTTAAGAAGGGGGACGGCACATTGAACAAGACAATTACGCGAGCCATGCTCAGCGAAGCGGCGGCACGACTGACCGGTCTCAACAAGGCCGATACGGCGGCCGTGGGAGAGGCCATGTTTGCGCTGGTGGGACAGGCGCTGATGGCGGGGGAGACCGTCAAGCTGACCGGGTTCGGTTCGCTCCAGGTGCGCTCTCGCGCCGAGCGGCTGGGCCGCAATCCGCGCACCGGCACCGAACATCGCATTTCGCCGCGGCAGACCGTGGTGTTCACGCCCAGCGCGCAATTGCGCGAGGCGATGAACCCCGTCGCGCCGGTGTCAGCCGGCAAGATCCGCCAGCGTGCGTGAGAAATAGCGGCGGTAGAGCGTCAGCTCGGCCGCGCCGATCGCGGGTGCAAGCGCGCCCAGATGCCCGGGCAGCACCTGCGGGGGCGTGTAAGGCGTGATCGGCAGCAGCCGCAATTCGGCTTCGAGCCGCTGCACCAGCTCGCTCACAATGGCCGGCGGCAGGATGGAATCGAGCATCACCAGCCTGGTTTCGATAACCGTGGTGGTGTTGAAAATGACCCTGGCCAGGGCCTTGGCGCTATCGGCCAGCCATTGCTCGAGCAGCGGCCCGAAATCCGGCCAGGGCCAATTGGCCGGATCGCTGCTGTCGACGGTGAAGCCGGCCGCCACGAGCCGGTTTTCCAGCGCCGTCACCGAGGCGATGAAATGGGCCACCTGCGGCCGGCCATCCGGGCCGGTGACCAGCATGGAACCCAGATTGGCCGAATTGTCGCTCGGCCCCTCCCACAGCGTCCCGTCGCCGACAATGCCGGCGGCGATGTAGCGCCCGATCAGGAAATAGATGAAATCGGCCGGCCGCGGCTTGGGGAAGGCGATCAGTTCACCCCAGCAGGCGGCATTGCCGTCGTTGAACAGGCTCACGGTGATCCCGGTGCGGTCTGTCAATTCAGCGGCGATATCGAGTTGTTCCCACAATGGTCGCTGGCTTTCGGGGGCGTCGACCAGCGCCAGGTTGCCGGCAATATTGGTGGGCAAAGCCACCCCGATCGCGGTCAACCGTGCCTGCAACCCATCCGGCAGGCTGGTCAGTACCTCGTCCATCATCGCCACGATCGTATCGATAATGGTGGTTGCGTCGGGAAAGACATGGTCGCGGTGGCGATGCGCCAGCACCTGCGCCTGCAGGTTGAGCAGCAGCACATCGACATGGCGCCAGCCGATCTCGACACCGATGGAAAAAGCCCCTTCGGGATGCAGGGAAATCGGCGTGGCCGGCTGGCCGCGCCGCCCGCGCAAAACTTCGCCGCGGGCGATCAGCCCCATGCTGTCGAGGTCGGTCAGAATGGCCGAGACGGTCTGCGGCGCCAGACCCGACAGGCGCGCGATATCGGCATTGGACACGCCGGGATTGAAGCCGATCACCGTCAGCACGGCACGTTCATTGGCCCGGCGCAGCCCGTGGTGCTGCAATCCACGTCCACCCGCGTCGAAGGCGTCGCGCACCGGCTCGGAGGTCATGTCGGCACATCCCAAAACATCAGCCATCGCTCGGCCGCCCGTGCAGCAGTGCGGGTCGGCCGGTGGCGTCTATAAAAATGAAGGTGGTGCGGGCGCCGCAAACGCCCGCAAGCCGTGATTCGAAAAGTAAGTTTGGCAATCATGCCAAACCGGGTCCGCCGCGCCAAGTCCCGCCAGTCTGGCATGGCCTCAAGCGCCAGGTGCTGTCTATTGGGAAATCTACCGGGAAGGCGGCATATCCGGGGCAAAAGCCCCGCAGGCGCTCATACTAACGTCTATGCCGCGCGATCTTGCGGGCCGGTCAGCGCAGGGCGCGGCCAGCCTCGTCGAACAGATGCACCCCCTCGGCCGGCAGGCCGATATGAATGGTCTGATGCAATTGCAGGTCTGGCGCGCCATCGAGCTTGACCGTAACGAGGTCGCCGCTCGGCAGTTCGACATAGGCCAGGGCATATTCGCCGAACTGCTCGATGACAGACAGCGTGCCGCTGAAATGGGCTGCTTCGGGGCTGGCCAGTTGCAGATGCTCGGGACGCACGCCGAGGGTTCGCGCATTTTCACGTTGCGCGTGGCTCAACGTTAACAGTCTGTTACCCGGAAGCAGCAATCCGTCACCGCTCGGCGTCACCGTGAGAAAGTTCATGCGCTGGCTGGCAATGAAGCCGGCAACGAAGGTGTTGACGGGGTTTCGATAGAGTTCGAGTGGGCTGCCCACCTGCTCGATGATCCCGGCATTAAGCACCACGATCCGGTCCGCCAGGGTCATGGCCTCGACCTGGTCATGGGTCACGTAAATCATTGTGGCGTCTAGCGTATCGTGCAGCTTGGCGATCTCGATTCGCGTCTGTGCCCGCAGCGAGGCATCGAGGTTGGAGAGCGGCTCGTCGAACAGGAAAACCTTGGGATTACGCACGATGGCCCGGCCGATGGCGACGCGCTGCCGCTGCCCGCCCGAGAGCGCCTTGGGCATGCGTTCGAGATAATCCTCGATTTGCAAAATCCGCGCCGCCTCCCGCACCCGCTGCTCCACTTCCGCCTTGGGCGTCTTGGCGAGCTTGAGGCCGAAGGCCATGTTTTCGTAAACGCTCATATGCGGATAGAGCGCGTAGGACTGGAACACCATGGCAATGCCCCGCTGCGGCGAGGGAATGTCATTCACCACCTTGCCGCCGATGGAAATATCGCCGCCGCTAATGGGCTCCAGCCCGGCAATCATCCGCAGCAGAGTGGACTTGCCGCAGCCCGAGGGGCCGACGAACACCACGAATTCGCCGGACTTGATGTCGAGGTCAACGCCATGGACGACCTCGACCGAACCATAGGATTTGCGGACGCCGCGCAGCGACACATCGGACATGGAAGCCTCCTCAGGTTTCGATCAACAGCGTGGCGATCTCGAAGGGCCGCAGCGACAGGGTCACGCCATTATCCTTGATTTCCAATGGCTTGCTGTCGCCCTCCTCCATCAGGTTGACCATTCGCACGGCCTTGACCGGAATGCCGAAGGTGATGGTGGCCTCGGCACGGATATTGGCATGCTCGAAGATGCGCAGCACCACGGCGTCGGATTTTTCAGCCTTCTTGACCGTTTCCAGCGTCACATTGGATTGGTCGACACTGGCAAAGCTGAAGCGCGGCAATTCGGTCGCCGGAGCGCTGGCATGCTTGCGCGAACCGATCACCGCCACCGGATTGTTGAAGCGCTCGGCAGCACGATGCACATCGGCCAGGTCCGCCACCCCGTCATGCACGAAAAGCGCATAGCGCAGGCGGTGTTCGCCGAGGTCCGCATCGGGGCTGGGGAAGGTCGAGCCCCGCACCAGCGTCAGGCGCACCGATTGCTCAAGGCAATCATAGGCATATTTGCAATCGTTGAGCAGGGCGACGCCGAAATCGGATTCGCTCAGATCCACCCAGCGATGCATCGATGCCTCGAAGCGCGCCTTGTCCCAGGAGGTATTGCGATGGGTCGGGCGCCGGACGTGACCGAACTGGATTTCCGAGCGGATTTCCGACGTATTGAGGTCGAACGGGAACTGGGCCTTGAGCACTGTCTGGCGTTCCCGCCAGTCGATGAAGGTGTCGAATTCGACCTGCCGCGCCCCTGACGCCAGCGAGATGACCTGCACGATCTTCGACGCCTGATAGCGCCGCTCGACGCGGAGGGCGGCGCGATGCGGGCCGGTTTCCACCACGGAAATCAATGAATTGCCGTCGGCCAGCGGCCAGAACTGCTCCTCGAAATAGCGGTCGATGTCCCAGGCGTCCCACTCCATCGGCTTGTCTTCATAGGCGATGAGGCGATTGGCCTTTTCGCCCGCAGCCAGGGTTTCGCGGTTGCGCGTCTTGTCGAAGACCGAGGTGATTTCCCCTGCCTTGTCGAAAGTGACCTTGAGCAGTTCGTTTTCGAGATGCGTTGCCGAGACCGACAGGCTGGACGAGCTGTTGCTGGCCCCGCCGGAAATAACTTGTCCCCCTGTCCAGCCGAGCGGGCTAATATCGGAAACAGGCGCGGCGAAGGAGGAAGAGCCATCGGCCGCAAAAATCTTCTGCAGGGGATAAGTCCCATCCGGAACCGATAGTGACGCGCCGTCGAGTTCGGCTTCAGTGCCTATAGTGACCAGACCGGAGCGGGTCTGGCCGGTGAAATTGAACAGACGGAGTTGGTCACTGCCCGGCTTGGCGAAAGCCTGCGCGGCAGCGTGCCACGGGCCGTTCTGCGAGCCCAGGGTCGAGAAGATCTGGCCGTATTCATTATCGCTGTCGACATAGACCTCGGGAATGGACGTGCCCGGCAGGATGTCGTGGAACTGGTTGATCAACACCAGCTCCCAGAATTCGGCCAGCGTATCGGAGGGATAGGCCGCACCAGCTTCTATCAGCGCCATGGCGCCGAGGAATTCCAGCTCGCGCAGCAGGCGCTCGGCCTTGCGGTTATTGGCCTTGTTCTTGGCCACCGAGGTCAGCGTGCCACGGTGATATTGCAGGTAAAGCTCGCCGTTCCAGGTGGGGAACCTGTTGCCAGGCGCATCCATTGCCTTGCCGAGGCGGTCGAGGAAGGGAACGATGCCTTCGAGCTTGACGCGCGGCGCGCCGGGAATGCCGCGTTCCATGCGGATGCCACGCTCGATCATGCCGCGCGTCGGACCGCCGCCGCCGTCGCCATAGCCATAGGACATGACGACTTCGTTGTGCACC
This sequence comes from Devosia ginsengisoli, assembly GCF_024707105.1. Lineage (GTDB taxonomy): Bacteria > Pseudomonadota > Alphaproteobacteria > Rhizobiales > Devosiaceae > Devosia > Devosia ginsengisoli_A. Next base: position 218,211 of record NZ_JANQAJ010000006.1, read on the forward strand.
GCTTTGGGCTCGTAGCGTTTCCAGGCGCCCATGGTCTCGGAGACCGACAGGTCACCATTATAGGTGGTGAAAATCTGCTCGCTCTCGAGGCGCTGGGCGGTGATGAGTTGGGCCTTGGTGACGGTGCCGTCGATGCCGCGCCAGTGGAAGCTGTCATAGGGGAAACGATCGGTGTCGTTCCAGCTCAGCTTGGACGTGACGAAATATTTGAGGCCGGATTTGTCCATTACCTGTGGCAGGTTGGCCGAATAGCCGAAGGTGTCGGGCAGCCAGACGGTCTTGGGATCGACGCCGAAATGCTCGAGATGGAAGCGGCGGCCACGCATGATCTGGCGCACCAGCGACTCGCCCGAGATGATGTTAACATCGGGCTCCACCCACATGGCACCCTCGATCTCGAACTGGCCGGATTTGACCCGCTCCACCAGCCGCGCCCACAGCTCGGGATAATCCTTCTTGAGGAAATCGAAGAGCACCGACTGGTTATACATGAAGACGAATTCGGGATATTCCTCCATCAAATTCAATACCGTAGCGAAAGACCGCCCGGTCTTGTCGCGCGTATGCATGACGCGCCACAGCCAGCCCACATCGAGATGGGTCGAACCAACGGCGGTGATCTGCGGCTGGGTCTCGGTATCGACCAGAGCATAGATTTCGGCGGCGATCTTTTCGGCCGCGCCGAGCGAAGCCTCGAATTCGGGCGTGTAGCCAGCGCGGCGGTCGAGCGCGCGCAGAGCCCGGTCGATGATGTTGAGAATGGCCTGGCGGCGTGGGTCATTCTGGTAGAGCCGGATCGCGACATCCAGGGGCGTCTGCAGGTCCCAATAGAGCTTTTCGGCCCGTTCGCTGCGCGTATAAAAATCCACCGTGAAACCGACCAGCGGGCGGTCGAAGAAGGTGAAGGCATTGACCAGTAAAGTGTGCTTGCTGCCCGGCTTGGCATTGCGCTCGATGACCAGCTCGGTGTGGTTGCCGTCGAGCGCCTGGGCGATCTTGCCGTCGAGATAGGCGAGGCATTGCGGATCGGTGGAGCCCGGCCGGTCCTGCCACTGGCTGGTGAATTTGAGCACGAAGGTCTTGCCGCGCGCGGCTTCGGGCACCACGACCTCGGCCGCGAACCAGGTGTGGCCCTGATGCTTGGCCCAGACGGAATGGGGGCCGAATTGCTCCCACTTGCGCCAGTCGGACTTGAGGGCTTCCTCCGACGTTACGTCGGCGCGCTGCACATGCCACTGCCAGGCGACATCGCCGACCGGAGTGAGGATCTTGTTTTCCAGATCCTTGCAGAGCCGGATGAGCTTCCCTTCCATCTTGAGGTCATCGTCCAGCAGGCCCAGCTTGGACGAAAGGGGATTGGAATAGGTCATCCTTTGACTCCGACACCGGCGAAACCTGTGTTCATGTTGCGCCGTAACAAGAAATACACGCCGACCGCCGGCGCAGCGTAGATAATGGAAAAGGCCGTCAGGAAGCCGTAATTGATGGCCCCCTGCTGGCCGAAAGCCGCGTAGAGCCCCACCGACATGGGGAAGGCATCCTGCACACGGGCAAAGATCAGCGGCAGCAGGAATTCGTTCCAGGCGCCGGTGAAGCTGTAGAACCAGACCACGGCAATGCCGGCCCGCGACATGGGCAGCACGATCTTGGTGACGATCTGGAGCAGGCTGGCGCCCTCGACATAGGCCGCCTCTTCAAGCTCGATCGGCACCGTGTCGAAGAAGTTCTTCAGCAGCAGCAGCGTAAAGGGCAGGTTGAGCACGGTCAGCGCGATGATGACGCCGAGCTGGTTGAGCAGGCCCGAGCGCTGCGCCGCGAAATAGAGCGGCACCAATACGCCCGCCGAAGGCAGCATGCGCAATAGCACCAGCGTCCACAGAAACGCATTGCGGCCGGGAATGCGCAGCCGCGATAGCGGATAGGCCGCCGAAATGCCGACGATGACACTGAGCGTCGCCGTGCCGGCGGCGATCAGCATGGAATTGATGAACTGCCGCCCGGCATTGCCGCTGACCGCCAGCGCGAAATTGTCGAGCCCCACGGCGCGCGGAATTTCGAGTTGTCCGGTGGAGAGCGGGTTGAAGGCATTGAGGATGAGCCAGGAAAACGGGCTGATCCAGATGACGGCCATGAAGGCCAGGGCAATGGCGGCGGTGCGCGACGGGCCGGTCGAATCCATTATTTCGGCTCCCGCAGCATGCGCAGATAGACCAGCGACAATAGACCGACAATGATCAGCATGGCGACGGAGATCGCACTACCGAAGCCGAGATTGCCGCGCGAAAAACTCTGATTGTAGAGGAACACCGCCAGCACCTGCGTCTGCCCGCCGGGTCCGCCGCCGGTCATGGCGAAGATCAGCGGGAAATAGGTGAAGGTCCAGATGGTGATGAACAGCATATTGGTGGCGATATGCGGCCTTATGATCGGCAATTGCACCAGCCAGATACGCTGGAACGGCGTTGCCCCATCGACCTTGGCGGCTTCGACCACCTCGCGTGAAACGGAATCCAGGGCGGCGGAGAACAGCAGGTAGGACCAGGCCGTGCCCTTCCAGATATTGGCGATGGTGACGATGGGCAGGGCATATTCGTTGATGAAATTGATCGGCGGAAAGCCCAGCGGCACGATGATGAGCTGGTTGATCAGGCCCGTCTGGCTGGTGGTAGCCGACCACAGGAAGGCCGCCACGATATCGGGCAGCAGCCAGCCCAGCATGATGCAGACTTCGACCACGCTGCGGATGGTCGATTGCGTGCCGCGCAGCAAAGCCGCGAGCAGGAAGCCCAGCACCGACTGGCCGACAATGGCCGAGAAGAAGACGAAGATGACTGTGGTCCAGAGGGATTCGAGGAACCCTCGGCGCGTGAACAGACGCTCGAAATTCTGCAGGCCCACCCAGCTCCATTCCACCGACTTGCGCCCAACCAGGGCCAGATCGGTAAAGCTGAAGGCAAAGGCCCAGGCGGTGAAATAGAGCAGCGCACCGATCAGGATGGCGGCGGGCAGCAGGCCCAGGCCAAGGACGAACAGATTGCTGGTGAGCCAGGGATTGGCCTGATTTTTCATGGGCTGCTCTCGCTCACGCGGGCCATTCGAACACGATACATCCCGTCACGGCGGCACCCGGAGGACATTTGGGCACCGCCGCGTCGGGAGGCGCCATTCGAGCATAGCTCTCATGGCCTTCTCGCCTCAGATCGCTCCACCGGAGCGATCTGCCCTGCGGGACGGCTCGAAGTTATTCATAGGTTATGACGTTCTCTTCGCCGAATTCATCGACCAAGGCATCGTGGTAGCTCTGGGCGACTTCATCGACGCTGGCACCATCGAGCAGATCGGACGTGGCCTGCTGGACCAGGGCCGAAACCGTCTGGTAGCCGGGAATGGTGTCGCGGCCAGTCGTTTCTGCCGCGAGCTTGGTGGCTTCGGCCAGGAACGGATCAGCGGTATATTCGGCGCTTTCGGAAATATCGGTCCGCACGCCCATGCGATGATTGGCCAGGGTCCACTCCTTGAAGTTATCCTCATCGAAGATAGTGGTGATCAGCTTGAAGGCCATCTCCTTGTCGGCGGCATTGGCATTGATGCCCAGGGTCCAGCCGCCGGAAATGTTGGTGGCGGCCATGGTGCCCGGCTCGCCGGAGCCGGGGAAAGGCGTCCAGGCCACCTGCGCATCGCGGTCTTCACGGCTGGGCGGGTTGTTGCAGTCCCACAGGCACGCATCTTCCCACGAACCGGAGGCCAGAATGCCCAGCTTGTCGTCGGCGAGGGCCTGGCGCACGGCGGCGCCAATATCGGTGGCGTAGTTGAGGTCGGCCGGGTTCAGTTCCTGCTCCACATAGACCTGGTGATAGAGATCGAAGACGCGACGGAGCGCCGGGCTGTCGCCGATCCACTGATTGGTATCGCGCTTGAGCAGACGGTTACGGTCGCCCTCGGGCACGTCGGCGCCGAGTAGGGCCATGTAGAAGCCCTGCATAGTGGTGGCTTCGCCCTGCTTGATGCCGGCAGGAAGCTGGAACGGATACTGGACGCCGGCTTCCTTGAGCTTGGTCGCAGCGTCGAGAATGTCGGCCCAGTTCTTGGGCTGCCACGGCGTGGCAATGCCGGCCTTCTCGAAATTGGACAGGTCATACCAGAGCATGCGCACGTCGGTATCGGTGGGCAGGGCATAGACCTCGCCCTGATAGGACGCCACTTCCAGCAGGCCGGGCAGGTAATACTGATATTGATCCCAGGGCGCAGCCAGCGTGCCGAGCGGCTCGAGATAACCCGCGGCAGCCAGCTCGCTGACCATGAAGCTGTCGACCAGGTTGACGTCGGCAGCGGTGCCGGCAGCCAGGTCGAGCGCGATGCGCTGGTCATAGCCCTGGCCGGGCAGCTTGATGGCGTTGACGGTTTCACCGGTTTCGGCCTCGAAATCGGCGATGCCCCCTTCGATCAGGGCACCAAAGGCTTCGATATACATGATCGACACTTCGGCCTTCGCGGGGATCGCGGCGGCGGCCATCAGCGACACTGCGGCCACCGTGGTCAGAAAACCTTTCTTGAGCATCAACTCCTCCTCTGCTGCTCGCGCTGCCCCTGGTCGGGCAGCCTTGCGCCGGAACCCTCATCCAGTCGCGGTCTGAGGTAACCACATGTTATGCAACGTTGCAATTGTGAATCGGATTGCGACAGTGTACCTGCCACTTATCCAATTTTTATGTGTATTATCAGATGGTTGTAATTTCGGAAATCGTTTCAGATCGATTAATGCGACTTGTGTATCGTTGCAAAATTTGGCCTGTTTGGTTTCTATGCCCAGCGGTGTAGAAACGGATGGGGGAAAGCGAAACGATGAGCAGCAAGACCACATCGAGCGGCAATGGGCGCGGCAGCGCAAACCCGCGCGTTACCCTGCGCACCATCGCGGAGGTGACGGGGCTGAGCCTCTCCACCGTGTCGCTGTCGCTACGCGGCGGCACCACGCTGAAGCAGGAAACACGCGACAAGGTGGCCGAGGCCGCCAAGAAGTTGGGCTATATTCCCGATCGGGCTGGCGTGCGCCTGCGCACCGGCAAGACCAATGTGATCGCGCTGGTGCTCGACGGCGCCGAGGACTCGATCGATTTCGCGCGCCAGATGATCCAGGGCATCGGCAATGCCATCAAGGGCACGCGCTATCACCTGACGGTCATTCCCGAATTCGAGCGCAATCTCAGCGCCGACACGATCCGCTACATCCTCGACAACCGCACGGCGGACGGCGTCGTCATCACCCATACCGGGCCGCGCGACAAGCGTGTGCAGATGATGATCGATGCGGATTTCCCCTTCGTCAGCCACGGCCGCACCGAATTCTACACGCCGCACCCCTATCACGACTTCCATTCCGAAGTGTTCGCCGCCATGGCGGTGGAGCGGTTGGCGAGCAAGGACTGCAAGCGGGTGATGCTTGTCATCGGCGACGACAGCACCACCAATTACCACAATATCGTCACCGCCTTTCACAAGGCCACGGCGCGGGCGGGGATCGAGGCGCGGATACTCGAGGGTACACAGGGCGCTTCGCCGGCCGAAATGCGCAAGATCGGGCTCGAACTGGCGGCCGAAGCCAACCGACCGGACGGCATTATCTGCGACAGCGAGATGCGGACCATCGCCCTGGTGGGCGGATTGCAGGAAGGCGGGCGCGTGCTCGGCCGCGACCTGCACCTGATCTACAAGCAGACATCAGGCATATTGCCCACGCTCTTCCCTGACCTGGACAGCATCCGTGAGGATGTCTTCGCCGCCGGCGGGGAGCTCACCCGCCTGCTGCTGCGCCGCATTGAAGGCGATGACGCGGAAAGCCTGCAGACCATGGCCGAGCCGCAGCCGCATTGGCGCAGCTAGGCCAGGCCGCTACGGCCGGCCCAGCACCTCGTTCACCGCCTCGACAAAGGCAGCAACGATGATATCGGCCTCCTGCCGGCTGAGGCAGAGCGGCGGCGCGAAGCCGATAATATCGCCCTGCGGCATGGCCCGGGCGATGACGCCCCGGCCGAGCAGGGCCGCGGCCAGGCGCGGACCGAGCTTTTCGCTCGCGTCGAAGAAGGTGCGGCTGTCCTTGTCCCTGACGAATTCGACGGCGCAGAGCAGGCCCTCGCCGCGCACATCGCCGACATTGGGATGGGCCGCGAGGGCATCGCGCATGGCGGCGTTAAGATAGGTACCGACAGTGCCGGCATTCTCGACCAGGCCGAGGGAATCCACCAGCAGGAGGTTGGCGACACCGGCGGCCGCGCTGATTGGGTGCGATGAATAGGTCCAGCCATGCCCGATGGCGCCATTCTCGTCGGTGCCGCGCACCAGCACGTCCCACATGCGCTGGGAAAAGATCGAGCCCGAAAGCGGCGCATAGGCCGAGGTCAGGCCCTTGGCGATGGTGATGATATCGGCTTCCAGCCCGTATTTGTCCGAGCCGAACATGGCGCCCAGGCGCCCGAACGCCGTCACCACTTCATCCACGATGAGCAGGATATCGTGCTTTTTCAGCACCGCCTGAATGGCTGGCCAATAGCCCTGCGGTGGCGGCACCAGGCCACCGGTGCCCAGCACCGGCTCGCCGATAAAGGCAGCGATGGTGTCGGCGCCTTCACGGTCGATCAGCGCTTCGAGTTCGGCCACGCAATGGCCAACAAAATCGGCTTCGCTCATATCGAGCCGGGGGCGACGGTAGTAGTAGGGCGCCTCGGTGTGCAGGATCGGGCTTAGCGGCAGGTCGAACTTGTTGTGGAACGATGCCAGCCCGGTCAGCGACCCGGTCATCAGGCCCGAGCCGTGATAGCCGCGCCAGCGCGAGATAATCTTCTTCTTTTCCGGCCGGCCCAAGATGTTGTTGTAGTACCAGACCATCTTGATGTTGGTCTCGTTGGCGTCCGAGCCGCCCAGGCCGAAATAGACCTTGGACATGTTTTTGGGCGCCCGCTCCAGGATCATCTTGGCGAGCGTGATCGAGGCCTCGGTGCCATGGCCGACATAGGCATGGTAATAGGCCAACTGCCTGGCCTGCTCGGCAATGGCATCGGAGATTTCGGTGCGGCCATAGCCGACATTAACGCAATAGAGACCGGCAAAGGCATCGAGCAGCCGGGTGCCGTCACGATCCTCTATATAGACGCCCGAGCCACCGGTGATGATGCGGCTGGGGCTTTCGCCGCGCGCATGCTGGCCCAGATGGGTCGAGGGGTGAAAGAAGTTGTCGCGGTCCCAGCGGTCGAGTTGGTCGTTGGTCAGCATTTTTCTGTGGTCCTTCCGTGGGATAGTGAGTTGGTCAATGCCAGTCGCGGCAGACATATTTGACCTCGGTAAAGGCCTCCATGCCGAGCCGCGCGCCTTCACGGCCGAGACCGGATTGCTTCATGCCGCCAAAGGGAATGGGCGGGCCGGTGACCTTGGTGCGATTGACGGCCACCATGCCGAATTGCAGCGCCCGGCTGGCCCGGTAGATGCGGCGCGGGTCGTTGGTGTGGAGATAGGCGATGAGACCGTATTCGGTATCGTTGGCCTGGGCGATGACGGCTGCCTCGTCGTCGAATGGGGCAATGGCCGCCACCGGGCCGAAGGTTTCCTCATGCATGATAAGGGCATCGGCGGGCACGTCGGCGAGGACGGTCGGTGCGAAGAAGAGCGGCCCGGCCGCATGCGTCTTCCCGCCCACCAAGCAGCGGGCACCCTTGACCAGCGCATCCTCGACATGCTGGCGCTGCTTGTCGATAGCGCGCTGGTTCATCAGCGGCCCGATATCGAGGTCCTCGATGCCCGGACCGACGCGCAAGGCGGCAGTGGCGGCGGCGAAGCGGTGGCAGAATTCGTCGTAAAGCGGTCGCTCGATGAAGAAGCGGTTGGCACCCAGGCAATCCTGGCCCGACGTGGCGAATTTGGCCTTGATGGCTTCTTCGACCGCCTGGTCGAGATCGGCATCGGCAAAGACGATGAAGGGCGCCAGCCCGCCCAGTTCCATCACCAGCCGTTTCATCGTTCCGGCCGACTGGCGATAGAGCAGGCGGCCGATTTCGGTCGAACCGGTGAAGGAAAGCACGCGCACGCGATGATCATTGGTCCAGGGCTCGACCACTTCGGCGGCGCGGCCGGTGACCACGTTGAAGACGCCCGGCGGCATCCCTGCCCGGTCGGCGAGCACGGCCAGAGCCGTGGCGGAAAACGGCGTTTCGCCCGAGGGATGGGCCACGCAGGTGCAGCCGGCGGCCAGGGCCGCGGCCGCCTTGCGGGTCAGCATGGCGGAAGGGAAATTCCAAGGCGTGATGAGCGCCGCCACGCCTGCTGGCTCACGCCAGACTTCCACTTCGGCATCGGGCAGGTGGGAGGTGACGCTTTCGATATTGGGCCGCTTGGCCTCTTCGGCGTAGAATTCGACGAAGGAGGCGGCATAGTCGATTTCACCCCGCGCTTCGGAGAGCGGCTTGCCCTGCTCGCGCGTCATGATCAGCGCCAGATCCTCACGCGCGGCGCGGATGGCGTCGTACCAGCGGCGGAGTATGGCCGAGCGTTCCTGTGGCAGCAGCCCGGACCAGGCGGGAAACGCCTTTGCCGCCGCGTCGACCGCCGCCTTGGACGCCGTGCCATCCAACGCGGGCACCGCGCCGATGACCTGACCGGTCGCCGGGTCGGTGACCTCAATGACATCGGCTGCATCCGTGCCGATGCGCCGGCCGTCGATAAAGGCGGCAGCGCAGAACAGGTCATGGTCATCAAGACCCGCGATCGGGTCGACACGGCTTTCGGTTCTCGGCGCTGACGCTGGCATTGTCGCCTCCACATTGGCAGCGACAATATCGGGCTAGCGGGAGAGGCGTTCGCCAAACTCGGTCGCAAATTCGGAGGGATGCCCTGTTTGCGCGCAGGCCGGCGGGCAAATCATCTGGCGCTGCGGACGGCGCCGCTAGTCCTGGCTGGCGGCGAGTAGGCCGACGGGCAGCGGCTCGTCCTTCACCGGCAGGGTGACGACATAGGAATAGTAGCGCTTGATGCCGATTTCCTGCGCCAGCAGGTTGTTGATCAGTTGCTGGTAGGCGTCGAGATGGCGGACGACGAGCTTGCAGATATAGTCCATGCCGCCACCCACCGCCCAGCATTCGACGACTTCGGGAATGGCGGCGATGGCCTTTTCGAAGCGGGCGAAGTCGTCGCTGCGATGGTTCTCGATTTCGATCTGCACGAAGACCATGGTCACCGGCCCGAAGGCCTTGAGCGAGATTTGCGCCTGATAGCTCTCGATAATGCCAGCATCTTCCAGGCGCCGCAGCCGTTCCCAGCAGGGCGTGGCGGAGAGATTGACGCGCTCGGCCAAAGCCGCTTTGGGGATGCGGCCTTCGCGTTGCAGGATGCTCAGGATCTTGATGTCCCGGTCATCGAGCCGTAGCCGTTCGGGGTGTGATGGGGTCACGCCAGATCGATGCTCCCGGTGAAATCTGGAAGCATAATAAAGGCGTTACGGCATACGCGTCCAGCGCGATGCACACACGGAGCCGCAGCTTGCCCATGCAATGCTTGCAGGCAGCCGGTCAGGGCATCACGATTCAGCCGTTGAGAACGGCCTTGAGAAAGTCGCGCGTTCGTTGCTCCTTGGGCGCGGTGAAGAGTTCGTCGGGCGTGCCCTGTTCCTTCATCTGCCCCTTGTCGAAGAAGCAGACCCGGTCGGAAACCTCGCGGGCAAAGCGCATTTCGTGAGTCACCAGCAGCATGGTGAGATCGTGTTCGGAGGCGAGGCGGGCGATGACATTGAGCACTTCGCCCACCAGTTCGGGATCGAGTGCCGATGTCGGCTCGTCGAATAGCATCACCTTGGGCCGCATGGCGAGCGCGCGCGCGATGCCGACGCGCTGTTGCTGGCCGCCTGACAATTGGTGTGGATATTTATGCGCCTGATCGGCCAGGCCGACCATTTCGAGCAATTCATCGGCGCGCTGGTTGGCATCCTGCCGGCTGAGGCCGAGCACCTTGACCGGCGCTTCGGCGATATTGCGGCGCACCGTCATATGCGGGAACAGGTTGAACTGCTGGAACACCATGCCGAGCTGCCGGCGCATCTTGCGCAGATGCTCCTCGCCGGCCGGCACGAGCGTGCCGTTGCGCTGCTCGTGCCACAAGGGTTCGTTGCCGACATAGACCACGCCATCATTGATGGTTTCGAGCGTCATCAGCACGCGCAGCACAGTCGACTTGCCCGAGCCCGAAGGGCCGATAATGGTGACCTTCTCCCCGCGCTTGACCTCGAAATCGAGTCCGTCGAGTACCTTGAGCGAGCCGTAACTCTTGCCGACCTTGTCGAATTTGATGATGGGATCGGTCATTTGAGGGGCAATCCTTGCTTGGGAAGGCGCGTGTCGAGCAGGCGCACGCCGGCCGAGGCGACCAGTGTCATGATGAGGTAGAGCCCGCCGACCATGGAAAGCGGCACCATATAGTCGAAGGTACGGTCGCCGATGATCTTGGCGACGTTGAGCATTTCAAGCACGGTCACGACAGAGAGCACCGGCACGTCCTTCATGATCGAGACCAGGTAATTGCCCATAGCCGGGATGATGCGCGGAATGGCCTGCGGCAGCAGCACATGGGTGAAGGTATGGGCCGACGGGAAATTGAGCGCCCGTGCCGCTTCGCGCTGGTCGCGGCCGATGGCCTGCAGTCCGGCCCGGTAAACCTCGGATGTATAGGCGCTGTATTGCAGGCCCAGCGCCAGCGCGCCGGTCATGAAGGCGGGTAGCACCAGCCCGTATTCGGGCAGCACGTAATAGAGGAAGAAGAGCTGGATCAGCAGGGGCGTGTCGCGGATGAATTCGCAGAGCACATTGGCCGGCCAGGAGATAAGGCGCGAGGGCGCGCCCTTGAGTACCGCCAGGATCAGTCCCAGCACCAGCGCGACGACGAAACCGAGCACCGTGGCTTGGACGGTGACCCACAGACCGATCAGCAGGATCGGCAGGATGGACCAGGCAAAGGCCAGTTCGCTCGACGTATCCCATTCAAAACCGAACAGCATGGCTAGTTACTCGCGTGGCGCCAGCGGCCGACAAACCGCTCGAGCAGCTTCATGATGGCGGTGAGCACCAGTGCCATGCCGAAATACATGAACAGGACCAGGGTGAAGATAGTGGTGCTGTCCTGGGTGAAATTGCGCAATTGCTCGGCGCGGAAGGCCAGGTCGCCCAGGCTGATCAGCGAGACCAGCGCCGTATCCTTGAGATTCTGCACTGCCAGATTGCCGAAGGGCGGCATCATCTCGGGAATGGCCTGCGGCAGAGCCACGCCGAACAGCGCCTGGCGGGGAGTGAAATTGAGCGCCCGCGCCGCCTCATACTGGCTCTTCTGCACCGCCTGGATGGCGCCGCGCACCACTTCGGCGCCGTAGGCCCCGATATTGAGGCTCAGCGCCAGCACGCCCGCGACCACCGGCGGTAGACGCAGGTCCAGCCCAACGGCCTGTCCGGCAACGGGCAGGGCAAAATAGAGCCAGAACAGTTGCACCAGTAGCGACGTGCCCCGGAATATCTCGATATAGCCGACCGAAACCGCCTTGATCAGCCAGTTCGGCGACAGTTTGCCGATGCCGAAGGCAAAGGACAGGATCGCGCCAAAGATAGTCGAGTAGACGGTCAGCTGGACCGTCACCCAGGCTCCCTGCAGCAATGGCGTCAGGTACTCAGTCCAAGCCATCCGGTATCCCCCGCTTGGCCATGATGCCGAAAAGGCCGGTACAGGGAAAGACCGGCGACGTCACCGACGCCGATCTCCCCTGCCCCTCGCTTATTCGGCGGCGCAGAGTTCTGCGGTGGTCCGATGGGACGAACCATCGACATCGGCCTGGCTAAAGCCGTATCCGGTGAGGATCGAAGCCCAGTCTTCGGTCTGCTTGAACTCGGCCAGCACTTCGTTGACCGCGTCGCGCAGGTCGGTGCTGCCCTGGGCAAAGACGAAGCCGCCCCAGCTGCGCACTTCGTTGCCGTCGATCACCGGGTCGACGAATTCGCCGGCCACTTCGACGCCGCTACCCTGCGATGCCAGGCCTGTAGCGGTCAGGCTGGTGGCGGCATAGGCGTCGGCCCGGCCGGTAGACACGGTCGAGATGGCATCGGCATTGGAGGCGATGGTCACCAGGTTCGCCTCGGGCACGCCCAGCGCCTGCATCATTTCGAGCTGGTCGGCACCGGCCATGATGGCCACCTTGAGATCAGGATTTTCAGCAAAGTCGGCATAGGCATGGATGCCCTTGGGGTTGCCGGCGGGCACCAGCAGCCCCTCACCATAGGAACTGTTGGGTTCCGAATAGATCACCTGAGCGCAGCGCTCGGGCAGGATGGCCATTTCGGCCGCCACCATGTCGAAGCGGTCCGCCTGCAGGCCCGGAATGAGCGAGGAGAAGTTGGTGGTCACCCACTCGATATTCTCGATGCCGAGCTGTTCGACGATATGCTTGGCCACATCGGGACCGGCGCCCAGGGCTTCCCCGTTGGGATCGACATAGCCATAGGGAATTTCGTTGGCGACCGCGATGCGGATCGTGCCGGATGCCTTGATCTCGTCAAGGGTCGCAGCGCTGACCGCAGTCGTCGCCATCGCCGCAGCGGTCAAGGCAGCGAGGGCGATCGAGGCACGTTTGGTAATGGTCGTGATCATGTTTGTCTCCCGGTTTCCTGCTAATTTGGCGGTTCGTAGGCAGCGCCATGTTCTGTTTTTCGCCGGTCGCCTTGCCGATGCAACCGGATAGCGTCGATCCGACCGGCACCCGGTCGGGAAGTGAGCGGCCTTGCCGGCCAATGGGCTGAATCGTCAGTATTTTTTAGTCTGCCGTCACGATGAACTGAGCCGGCTCCAGCGTTGCGGAGCGGCGCGTTTGAGTCGAGGGACGATACGTCTATTTTGCCGCCCGGCCGGTAGCAGGATCGGCTGCCGGGCGCAGGCAGATTGGAAGGATCGACTATCCGGGGCACGGGCATAGTGCGCGACGAAACAGGGGCCTTGTCGGCGTGGTCTTGCCACAGGCGCATACGGGCCTATGAATTGCGTCTGCGACGGCATCGGGAGGAGCCCGGCATGACTATCGACTTCGCCGAGATCCTGCTGGCGCGGCAGCGGATATCAGCAAGCGTATTACGAACGCCGCAACGTGAAGCCAAGTCGCTGAGCGCGCGGCTGGGCGTGCCGGTGCAGCTCAAATGCGAGCACCACCAGACGACGGGCAGTTTCAAGCTGCGCGGCGCCACCAATGCCGTGCTGTCGCTCGACCGGGCGCAGCGCGATGCCGGCGTCGTCGCCGCCTCCACCGGCAATCATGGGCGCGCGCTCGCCCATGCCGCGGCCGCTGCCGGCGCCAAGGCGGTGATCTGCATGTCGCGGCTGGTGCCTGATAACAAGGTGCAGGCCATCGAGGCACTCGGCGCTGAAATCCGCATCGTCGGCAACAGTCAGGACGATGCACAGGTCGAGGTCGACCGGCTGGCATTGGAAGCCGGCATGACGCCGGTGCCGCCCTTCGACCACGCCGCAGTCATCGCCGGTCAGGGCACGCTCGGGCTGGAAATGCTGGAAGACGCGCCGCAGACGACCACGGTGCTGGTGCCATTGTCCGGTGGCGGATTGCTGGCCGGAGTGGCACTGGCGCTGCGGACGCTCAATCCGGCCATCCGGATCATCGGCGTCACCATGGAAAATGGCGCCGCGATGCAGGCGAGCCTGGTCGCCGGTCAGCCCGTCGCGGTCGAGGAAGTGCCGACCCTGGCGGACTCGCTGGGCGGCGGGATCGGGCTCGCGAACCGATATACCTTCCCCATGGTCCGCGACCTGGTCGACGAGGTGGTGCTGGTCAGCGAGGCCGAGATCGCCGAGGCCATGCGCGCGGCCTATTTCGAGGAGAGCGAAGCGCTCGAAGGCGCCGCCGCCGTGGGTATCGCGGCGCTCGATGCCGACAAGGTGACGCTCACCGGACCAGCCGTGGTCCTGCTCAGCGGCAAGAATATCGACATGACGCTGCATCGGCGCATCATGGCTGGCGAAAATCCGGACCTCGCGGCGGAGCATGGCCATGGCTGACATCACCATCCTCACCGAAACCATGCTTCGGCAGTTGGTGCCGCTCGATCTCGAAGCCATTGCCTGCGTCGAGGACGCCTTTCATGCGTTGGCCACAAAACCGGTCGTCATGCCGCCCATCCTGCGGCTCGACATTGCCGAGGCGCGCGGCGAGGTGGACGTCAAGACCGCCTATGTGCCGGGCATCGACAGCTTCGCCATCAAGATCAGCCCCGGCTTCTTCGACAATCCAAAGCTGGGCCTGCCCTCGGTCAATGGGCTGATGGTGCTGCTCAGCGCCCACACCGGGCTGGTCGAGGCCCTGCTGCTCGACAATGGCTATCTCACCGATATCCGCACATCAGCGGCCGGCGCCGTGGCTGCCAGGCACCTGGCGCGGGCCGATGCGTCCACCGCCGCCATCATCGGAGCCGGGGCGCAGGCGCGATTGCAACTGGCGGCGCTCTGCCTGGTCCGGCCGATCCGGCGGGCCATGCTGTGGTCACGTGATCGCGCCAAGGCCGAGAAGCTGGCTGCCGACATCGTTGCCCAGCATGGCATCGCCGTCTCGGTCAGCGATACGGCCGAAGCCGCGGTGGCCGAAGCCGATGTCATCGTCACCACCACGCCTTCGTCGACCCCGCTCATCCGCGCCGAATGGCTGCGCCCCGGCCAGCACCTGACCGCCATGGGGTCCGATGCGGAGCATAAGAACGAGATCGACCCGGCGGCCGTTGCGCGCGCCGATCTCTACGTGCCCGACAGCCTGGCGCAAACGCGCCTGCTGGGCGAGTTGCACCACGCCATCGGCGCCGGCCTCGTCACGCCTAATCGCGACTTTGCCGCGCTCGGCTCCATCATCGCCGGCCAGGCCGACGGCCGCACATCGCCGACGCAGATAACCTTTGCCGACCTGACCGGCACCGGTGTGCAGGATACGGCCATTGCCACCTTGGCCCGCCAGCGCGCCCAGGCGGCCGGCGCCGGCCAGATTTTTTCCAGTTGAACGGTTTCCCGGGAGGGGACGCATCGTGTCTGAAATCACCCTAGCTTTTTCGATCGAGGAATATGCCGCGCGCCTCGCCAAGGTCCGGAGCGCCATGGACCGGGCCGGCATCGAGGTGCTCGTGGTCACCGACCCGTCCAATATGGGCTGGCTCACCGGCTATGATGGCTGGTCATTCTATGTCCACCAGGCGGTGATCGTACCGCCGGAAGGCGAGCCGCTGTGGTTCGGGCGCCCGCAGGACGTCAATGGCGCGCGGCTGACCAGCTACCTCGACCCGGCATCGATGTTCTCCTACCCCGACAATTACGTGCAGAATCCGGAAGTCCATCCCTATCAGGTGCTGGCTAAGGTGCTGGCCGACAAGGGCCTTGCCGGAAAGCGGCTGGGCGTCGAGATGGACAATTACTACTTCTCGGCCAAGTGCCTCGAAACGTTGCGCGCCGAATTGCCCAATGCGATCATTGCCGACGCGACCGCGCTGGTGAACTGGCAGCGAGCGGTCAAGTCCGAGCAGGAGCTGGTCTATATGCGACGGGCAGCGCGGCTGGTCGAAGTCATGCATCAACGCATTCGCGACGTGTCCGAGCATGGCTTGCGCAAATGCGACTTGGTGGCCGAAATCTACGATGCCGGCTTGCGCGGCACCGATGGCTTCGGTGGCGATTATGCCGCCATCGTTCCCCTCACCCCGTCGGGCAAGGATGCCTCGGCGGCGCACCTCACATGGGACGACAGGCCCATGCGGCGCGGCGAAGGCACGTTCTTCGAAATCGCCGGCTGCTACCGCCGTTACCACGCGCCGCTGTCGCGCACGCTCTATCTGGGCGAGCCGCCCGCCGGCATGCTGAGGGCGCAGCAGGCCGTGCTGGAAGGGCTCGATGCCGGGCTCGACGCCGCCCGCCCCGGCAATACCTGCGGCCAGGTGGCCGACGCCTTTTTCGGTGTACTGCGCAAATACGGCATCGAGAAGGATTCGCGCACCGGCTATCCGGTGGGCATTTCCTATCCGCCCGATTGGGGCGAGCGCACCATGAGCTTGCGGCCGGGCGACAAATCGATCCTGGCCGAAAACATGACATTCCACTTCATGCCGGCCATCTGGACCGACGACTGGGGCTTCGAAACCTCCGAGACCATCCGCATCCGTGCCGGTGCTCCGGCCGAATGCCTGGCCGATGTGTCGCGCGAACTGGTCGTCAAACCCTAGGCGTCAAATGGCCCATGCATTGCTTAACGAGGCGACCGCCATCCTAGGGGACCTTATCGCCTTTCCCAGCGTGTCGCAGGATTCCAACGCCGACCTGATCGACTATCTGCAGCGCCGGCTCGAGCTGGTGGGCGCTCGCGTCGAAGTGACACGCGATGTGGATGGCGGCAAGGCCAATATCTTTGCCACGATCGGGCCGGCGGACATGGATGGCGGCGTCGTGCTGTCGGGCCATAGCGATGTGGTACCGGTCGAGGGTCAGGACTGGAGCAGCGATCCTTTCGCCGCCTCGCTTCGCGACGGACGCGTCTATGGCCGTGGCGCCTGCGACATGAAGGGTTTCATCGCCTGTGCCATGGCCTCTGCGCCGCTCTTTGCCGAGGCGGAACTGACGCGGCCGCTGCATCTGGCCTTCACCTATGACGAGGAAGTGGGGTGCCTGGGCGCCCAGGTGATGCTCGACCGACTGGCGCAGACCGGCCCCAGGCCGGCCGTCTGCATCGTGGGCGAACCCACCGGCATGGCCATCATCGAAGGGCACAAGGGGTGCTGCGAATATACGACCACCTTTTCCGGCACCGCGGGCCACGCGTCCCAGCCCGATCTCGGCGTCAACGCCATCGAATATGCCACCCGCTATATCGCCCGCCTGCTCGAGATCGGCGGCGCGCTACGGGCCCGGGCGCCGGCCCAGTCGCGGTTCGACCCGCCCTGGTCCACCATCCAGGTCGGCCGTATTGCCGGGGGCGCCGCGCGCAACATCATCGCCGAAAGCTGCGCGGTCGAATGGGAATTGCGCCCGATCAACAGCGCCGATTTCGCCTTCGCCAAGTCCCAGATCGAGGATTATGTCGAAAGCCACCTGCTGCCGCGCATGCGGGCCGTCTATCCGGAGGCCGATATCCTGACCTCGGTCATCGGCGAAGTGGTGGGGCTCGAGCCGATGAGCGCGTCGGAGGCCGAAGCCCTCGTCCGCACGCTGACCGGCAATCGCGATCCGGCCACCTGCGTCTCCTTCGGCACCGAAGCGGGCCTGTTCCAGCAATTGGGCATTTCGACCGTCATCTGCGGCCCAGGCTCCATCGCCCAGGCGCACAAGGCCGACGAATATGTGGAACTCGTCCAGCTCGATGCCTGTCTCGATATGATCGGCAACCTGCTGCCCCAGCTCGCCCGAGGCTAGAAACCGTTGGCTGTCGTCAGCGTGCCGGTGGCGAAGGCGAGGGTGGCCGCCGCCACGAAGGCATCGCTGCGGGCCTGCGCCTGGGCATATTGGGCTTTCAGCAGGCCCGTCTGGGTGACGCTGATATCGGCCAGCGTGCCCAGGCCGTTCTTGTAATAGTCGAGCGCCGCCTCGTAATTGGTGCGGGCGGCATTGACCAATTCGGTGGCCGCAGCATTGGCCGACAGGCTGGTGCGCAGCACGTCATAGGCCACGACGATTTCCTGCGCCGCGGTGCTTTGCAGCCGGGCAAAATCCTGTTGGGAGGCAGAAGCGGCGGCGACGGCCGCCTCCATGCGGGCATCGCGCATGCCGCCATCGAAGATCGGCACGGTCACGCCCAGCAGCACTGCCGCATTGGGCTGGTTCACATCGAGCGTGGCGGTGGAATCGAACCGCGTGTCATGGATCGAATAGCTGCCGATCGTGCGATTGACCGTGCCGGTCAGCGCGATCCTGGGCAGGAATTCGGCACGCGCCGCCGCAATGCCCTGCTCGCTCGCCTTCATCTGGGCGAAAGCCGCCTGCACGTCGGGGCGCCGCTGCAACGAGGCGACGATCATCTGGTCGAGATTATCAGGAACCTGCCGCGGCAGGGGCTTGCCGGAAATATCCTGCACCTTGATGGTGATGGTGGGCGAAATGCCCATGGCGCCGAGCAGCATGGCATAGGTGCTGCGCTCGCGGCCGGTCGCCCCGGTCAGGTCGAACTCGGCCTGCGCCACCTGCTGCTTGGCCTGGGCCACTTCCATCGTGGTGGCAACACCCTGGTCGAGCCGGGCCTGCGCCGCTTCCAGCACCACGCGCGCATTGTCAAGGGCGGCCCTGTCGATCCGCGACTGCGCCCGGGCGGCGCTATATTGGAAATAGGCGTTGCTGACATCGTAGATCAGCTTCTGATGCGTGCCGTTGAAGCCGACATTGGCCGCAAAGGACACTTGCTGCGCCGTGGCCAAAGCCGCGTCCCGCGCGCCGAAATCGAACAGCAGCCACTTGACCGCCAGCGATGGCACGGCCTGCATGCCCGATGTGGTGATCGTGCCATCTGGCACGCTGACCAACGCAGTATTGATGCCAGGCGCCGTGTTCGAGGTGACGGCATAGCCGGCCAGCACATCGGCGCTGATGATCGGCAGGTAGGCGCCCTCGGCAATGCCGGTCGCCGCGGCCGCCTCGCGGGCGCGCTGCCAGGCTGCCTGCGTCGCCGGATTGGAGAGCTGGGCGATATTGATGAGTTCAGGCAGGCTATAGGTGTGATTGGGGTCGAGCTGCGGCGTGGCGATGGTGATCGGCATGCTCGGATCGGGCGTCACGCCATAATCGGCATTGCCGGGATCAACAGCGGCTTCCCCGGCCGTGCCGCGATAGGGCGTAGTGGCGCTGGCCGAGGCCAGCTTGAGCGACGAGCCGGTGCATCCGGCCAGCGCCAGCACCAGCATGACGCCGCCAATCGCGCGGAGGATCGCTCTGCCGGCCATCAGAGCGCCGCCAGCGCGCGGGCAAAGCCCTGCGCCAGATCGCGATGCGCCTCGACGGTCTGCTCGAAATCGCGCCGCCATGCCGCCCGAGGCGAAGTGCTGGCGAGCTGGTGCTCAAGCCGCGCGAGCGTGCTGGTGGATTGGGATAGCGCTTGCTGAAGCATGGTCCTGGCCTCGGGGTCCGGTTGCAGGATAGACGAGGCGGCGACGTCCAGAAACCGTGATGCGGACGCTTCATGGGCAAGCGTTGCTGCTTTCACACACCGCGGCGCGCCGAACATGTAGCGCGGTCGCGCCCGCAGGCGCCGTAAATTCCCGGCCTTTTCCGTCGCGTCTTCCATCGCCGTCATGATCGCCGCTGCATAGGGTAGCAGCGGCGCACTGGCGCGCAGCCGCCTGGCTTCGAAAGCGGACAGCCGTGACAGGCGGCGCGCCTGTTTCAGTTCCGGCGTGACTGCGGCAAGGCTATTGCCTGCCTGGCGCAAGGCGGCGCCCAACCCCTGAACGGCGCTGGCGAGGTGCTGAGCGGTCAGCGCGCCGACGCTGGTGGGCCACAGCCAGAGGAAGATGATGGTCACTACCACATTGCCGATCAGGATGCCGAGAATGCGGTTGGTCGCCACGCTGATATCGAAAGCGGGGCCATAGCCCTGCAAAACGCAGAGGAAAAAGGCCAGCGCCATCTGCCAGCCCGCATACTGGACGAGGTTCGAACCGTTCGCGACCCAGGCGGCGATAAAGCTGCCGGCGGCGACCAGCAGCAGCAACTGACCGATATCGGTCATACCAGGCATGAGGAAGACGATGCTGCCCATCCCCATCGCCGCGCCGATCAGGCAGCCCACAATGCGCAGGGCCGCCTTGTGCAGCGTTTCCCCCGCCGTGCCGAGCGCCACGTAGAAGCATGTGATCATGGCGGTATGGATCTCGAACCAGCCAAAGGCGGTATAGATTGTATAGGTGATGAACACCGCCAGCATGGTCTTGAGCGCGAACTGCATATAGGCGGGATTGGAGAAAGTGTCGGCTGGCCCCTGCTCGACCGCAACGGGCCCCGGCACGACGAGGCGTCCGCTCCACACCGCCGCAATCCGTCCCACCCGCTCGGCCAGCGGCGCCGATTGCGCCAGCAGGCCCACGGGCCGCCAGCCCGCATCCAGCGCCCTGTGAAACTCGATGGCCTCGGCCAATTGGTCCAGCCGCTTTGCCAGCAGGCCATCCGCCGGCGTACCACTCGTTTCGGCCAACAGGTCCTGGACCATGGGCATCAGGGCGGTGACACGACTGGCCTCGTTTTTGGAGTGATAGCCGAAAAGCGCGCCCAGCCGGGCCGGCGCTGCCAGCTCCCCAGCCGGCTCGCTGAGCAAAGCGCGGGCTTGCTCATCGCCCGCGCCCCGCAGGATGGCCGCCGCGGCGCGCAATCGCTGGGCCAGCCGATGGCGCACCAACCGGGCCGGATTGGGCCCGATCAGGGCATTGGCCAGAATGAGCACGGCCATGGGAAAGAACACCACCACCCACATCCAGCTCAGCCCCCGCGACAGCAATTCGGGCACCGGCACGAAATCGTTGAGCGTCATCACGAAGGCGAAGACGAAGCCGATGGTCGCCGCGATCGGGCCTGCCTTGGTCGCCACGGAGAAATACATGCCGCCAAAGGTGAAGGCGGCCATGAAGCCCAGACGCAGCATGGGTTCGTCGGAGACCAGTTGCAGGAAGAGCAATCCGAGCAGGATGCCGACCGACACGCCCACGATCAGGGCCAGCGCGATGGCAATGCCGCTGGCGGCATTGTCGCGGCTGGCAAAGAAGATCAGGTAGCAGGACACCGCCGCTTCGGGCACGTGCTGGCTCATCGCCAGCGCCACCACCAGGACGCAGCACAAAGCCATGCGCAACGAGGCGCCGAGCCGGCCCTCATAGGGGCGCAGTTCATCGACAAGAATGCCGAACAGGCCCGGTCTATTGCGGTTCGCTGCCATCGTCCGCTTCCGGCGCCGCGCCCTTCAGCACCACTACGGCGGAGGCGCCGACGCGCATGAGATCGGCCGGCGGCTCATGCAGGTGCACATAGACCGGAAAGCGCTTGGCCACTTTCACCCAGTTGAGCGAATTGGAAACGATGGGCAGACCGAGAATGGTGGCCGAATCCGCCGATCGCACGCCCCAGCCGATAGCCGAAACCGTGCCATGCACGGGCTGGCGCGTATTGGCCATAACAAAGACCTCCGCTGCGTCGCCGATAGCGATATCGGGCAGTTCGGTTTCGCGGAAGAAAGCCACCACTTCCCAGCCGGAGGTGTCGATCATCGAGAACACCGTCTGCCCGGTAACGACATATTCGCCCGGCGGCATGATGAGCCCGGTGACGAGACCGTCGAAGGGCGCCCGCACGGTGGTGTTGTCCAGATCGCGCTGCATCAGCGCCACCGTAGCGGCCGCTGTATCCACCTGCGCCTGGCGCGTGTCGAGCGTGCCGATCACCTGCGTGGCGCCTTCGGATTGCTGCAGGGCCTGGTCGAGGCTGACCAGCGCATCATTATAGGCCGTGCGCGCCTGGTCGACCTGCTGTGCCGTCACGAAGCCCCGCTCCAGCAGCGGCTCGAGCCGCTCAAGTGTTTGCCGCGCGAGATCGGCATTGAACTGGGCGCGTTCGATCTGCTTCTGGGCGACATCGGCATTGGACTGGGCCGTGGCGATGTTGCGGCCGCCCTGTGCCAGTTCAGATCTCGGCGGCACGCTGTTCCGCCTGCGCCTGTTCGAGCCGCAACTGATAGGGTTCCGGATCGATCTGGAACAGCACGTCGCCCTGCTTGACGGCCTGGTTGTTCGTAACCGCGATGGAGATTACCCGTCCCGGTACGGTTGGCGAAATTTGCACCACCGGGGCCTCGATCTCGGCGACATCGGAGCGCGGATTGGCGACGCCCGAACTCCAGACCAGGTAGATCAGCACGGCGGTGACGGCGAAGACGGCATAGCCGATGATTTTGCCCAGGACCGCCCGCATCACGCTACTCCCGACCAGACCATCCACAGCCCGATCCCCCCGCTGACCGCCAGGCAGAGATAGACCAGCGGCGGGGCCGGCAGGTGTTCGTCGATCCGCAGCGCGATCAGCGCCGCGCGCAGGATGACGGCAAGGAAGATCCCACCGACGGCGCAGATGATCCAGGCCGGAAAGAATGACCCGAATATGGGAATGGCCGGCGCGCCGCTGGTGGCGGAGCAACCCGCCAGGAACAGGGAAAACAGCGCCATTGCTGGCAGGGAAATACGTGAGGTCATGAGCCAGCCAACGGAGCAATACCCTGTGCGAAGCCGGGCAAGGCCGCCAAGGTAACCAGTGGCTGCTCGTATGGCAACCGAGCAGCCCCGGGTGCCGCCGGCAGGCGCCACCGACCCGAGAAAACGATGTTCGAACAACGCTTCGCGACATTACCGTTTTGTAATATCGTTCTTGACTGACCGCTGCTAGGTTCTGCCCGAATTCGTCGTCCGCTTCCTTGAACTGCTTCAGAGGTTTGGCTTGATCCGGCAAATCCTGGCCTCGCTCGCCATCCTTGCCATCGCTGGCATGGCTTGGCTTTTTCTCGTGCCCGGCGCTCCCGAAACGCTCGCGAAAGTGGGCATTGCGCTGCCTTTCGGCCCACCCGCGTCGACCGAGGCCGCACGGGGGCCGGGCGGCCCCGGTGGCGCGCGCTT
Organism: Devosia ginsengisoli; assembly: GCF_024707105.1. Taxonomy (GTDB): domain Bacteria; phylum Pseudomonadota; class Alphaproteobacteria; order Rhizobiales; family Devosiaceae; genus Devosia; species Devosia ginsengisoli_A. The sequence continues at coordinate 240,887 of NZ_JANQAJ010000006.1, forward strand.
TGGCGGTTCGGACCGCGCCACCAATGTGGTGACCTCGGAAGTGGTGGAAGCCACCATCAACGATACACTCAACGCCATCGGGGAAGGCACTCCGGTCCGCTCCGTCACCGTCACGGCAGCCAGCGCCGGCGCACTGGCCGATATCCTGGTGCGCCCCGGACAGATGGTGCAGGCCGGCGACGTCATTGCCCGCTTCGACTCGGCGGCCGAGCAGATCGAGTATGACCGGGCCATGCTGGCGGCCGAGGATGTCGCGGCCACCCTGCAGCGCACGACCGGCCTCGCCAATTCCAATGTGGTGGCCGGCACCGCCCTGGCCGCGGCCGAACTCGCCAATGCCAATGCCCAACTGGCCCTGCGCAATGCCGGACTGGCGCTGGAGCGCCGCACCATTACCAGCCCGATTGCCGGATCGGTCGGCCTGATCCAGGTCACGCCCGGCAATTATGTCGGCGCCCAGACCGCCATCACCACGGTGGACGATACGTCCGCCATCCTGATCGACTTCTGGGTGCCCGAGCGTTATGCGGCCCAGATCCGGCCTGGCATGGCGGTGACCGTCAGCGCCGTGGCCCTGCCCGGGCGCAGCTTTACCGGCGATATTTCGGTTATCGACAACCGCATCGATCCGGCCAGCCGCACGCTGCAGGTGCAGGCTGAAATCCCCAATACCGACAATGCCCTGCGGGCCGGCATGAGCTTTTCGGTCGCGCTCGCCTTTCCCGGGGAGAACTATCCAGCGGTCAATCCGCTGGCGATCCTGTGGTCCGCGGAAGGCTCCTATGTCTGGAAATACCAGGACGGCGCGGCCACGCGCGTGATGGCCGAAATCATCCAGCGTAACAGCGATGGCGTGTTGGTCCGTGCCGATCTGGAACCGGGCGATGCTGTCATCACCGAGGGCATCCTGCAATTGAGCGAGGGCACGCCGGTCACTGTGCTCGAAGGCCCAGGCGCCGAAGCGGCGCAGGAAACCACCCAGACCGCAACCGGAAGCTGACGGGAAGCTGCACCATGTCCATTGCCGACAAGAATGAACGTGGTGGCGCCCTGGCCAGCCTCTTCGTGCGGCGGCCCGTCATGGCCGTGGTCATCAATGCCCTGATCATGGTGGCAGGGCTCGCCGCCCTGCTGGCCATCGAAGTTCGCGAATTGCCGAGCGTGGAGCGGCCGGTCCTGTCGATTTCCACCAGCTTCCCCGGCGCTGCGGCCGAAACCGTGGACCGCGAAATCACCGCGACCGTGGAAGGCGCCGTCGCCCGCGTGCAGGGCGTCGCGGCCATTTCATCGAGTTCCTCGGTCGGCAGCAGCCGCGTCACGCTGGAATTCACCGAAAGCACCAATCTCGACATTGCCACGTCCGACGTGCGCGACGCCCTGAGCCGGGTGACCCGCGGCCTGCCCGATGGGGCCGAAGACCCGGTCATCTTCAAGTCGGACAGCGATGCCCAGGCGGTAATGCAACTGGCTGTCACCTCCGACTCCATGAGCGTGGCCGAGCTCAGCGAAGTGGTGGAAAACATCATTGCCGAACGGCTCGGCGCCATCGACGGCGTCGCCGAGGTGCAGGTCTATGGCACGCGGCAATCGAGCTTCGAGATCGATGTCGATCCGGTCAAGCTCGCCAGCCGCGGCCTGACCGTTGCCGATGTGCGCAATGCCGTTGCCACCATCGCCTTCGATGCGCCGGCCGGCTCCATCAATGGCCCCAACCAGAACATTTCCGTCCGCGCCATATCCGAGGTGACCAGCCCGGCGGATTTCGAGCGCCTGCCGGTCGGCGAGCGGACCCTGCTGGGCGATGTCGCCACCGTGGTGTTCGACGCGGCCGCCAGCACCTCGTCTATCCGCGCCGATGGCAGGCCGGGTATCGGGCTCGGCATCGTTCGCCAGGCGCAATCCAATACGATCGCCATTTCCGAGGCCGTTCACGCCGCGGTCGATACGCTCAATCAGACCTTGCCGGCCGGGGTTGACCTGAAGATTTCCAGCGATGACGCCATCTTCATCCAGGGTGCGCTGCATGAAGTGGAGATCGCGCTGATCGTGGCCCTGGTGGCGGTCATCGTCATCATCTACCTCTTCCTGCTCGATTGGCGCGCCGTCATCGTGCCGGCCGTGTCCATGCCCATTGCGCTGCTCGGAGCGGTTGCTGGCATGTATGCCTTCGGCTTTTCGCTCAACATCATCACGCTGCTGGCCCTAGTGCTCGCCACGGGGCTGGTGGTCGATGACGCCATCGTGGTTCTCGAAAACATCGTGCGCCGCAAGCATCTGGGCGCCGGCCCCCGCGCCGCCGCTGTGCTCGGCACGCAGGAAGTTTTCTTCGCCGTCGTCGCCACCACGCTGACGCTGGTCGCCGTCTTCGTGCCGCTGTCCTTCCTCGAAGGACAGACCGGCCAGTTGTTCCGCGAATTCGGCTTTACCCTGGCCATCGCCGTGCTGCTGTCCTCCATCGTCGCCCTGTCGCTCGGGCCGATGGTGGCCTCGCGCTTCCTCAAGGACGATGGCAGCAAGGGCGGCCATGGCGGCCCGATCGGCGCTGTGGGCCGCGCCTTTGGCGGGCTTTATCGTGTCACCTTGCGCGTGGCGCTGCACAACCCGGTCGTCGTGCTGCTGATCGCCGCGCTCTTTGCCGGTTCGGCCTTTTTCGTCTTCGACAATATCCGCCAGGAAATCACACCGCCGGAAGATCGGTCGACGGTCAGCATCAGCGTCTCCGCGCCCAATACAGTCAGCCTCGATTTCGTGCGTACGCGGCTCGGCCAGGTCGAGGCCATGCTGCAACCCTATCTGGACAGCGGTGAGGCGACCTCGCTCTTCGTGCTGTCCGGCTGGGGCAATGGCGGCTTCATGACCCTGACGCTGGCTCCCTGGGAGGAGCGGACGCGCAGCCAGCAGGATATCGCCACAGAAGTCACCAATCTCATGGCCCAGGTGCCGGGCGTCCGCGCTTTTGTGCGCCAGGGCAACAGCCTGGGCATTCGCGGCGGCGGCTCGGGCCTGCAATTCGCCGTGGCCGGCTCCGATTATGCCGTCCTCGCCGAAACCGCCGAAGCCATCGGCGATGCGCTGGAAGAGGATGGCCGCTTCGGGCGCGTCAGCGTCAATTTCGACACGACCCAGCCGCAGTTGACCCTCACCGTGGACCGCGCCCGCGCCGATGCTTTGGGAATCGACATCAATGGCCTAGCGACCACGATGCAGGCAATGATCGACGGCGCCGAGGTCGGCAATATCTTCATCAACGACACCTCCTATTCGGTGCGCATGGTCTCGACCACCCATCCGGTCAACGATCCGCGCGACCTCGAAACCCTGTTCGTGCGCACCGGCGACGGGCGCTATGTGCCCATGTCCACCATTGCCACGATCACGGAATCGGCCGTGCCGCCGTCGCTGCGGCGTGAAGCGCAACGCCGCTCGGTCAGCGTTTCGGCCAGCCTCGAAAACGGCCTGGCGCTGGGCGACGCCTATGCCGAACTGCTCGAGATCGCCACGCCGCTCCTGCCCGAAGGCACCTCCATCCTGCCGCTGGCGGAAGCCAAGACGCTGGGCGACGCCAATAATGCGCTGCTGATGACGTTCGGCTTTGCCCTTGTCATCATCCTGCTGGTGCTCGCGGCGCAGTTCGAGAGCTTCTGGAGCGCCATCATCGTCATGACCACGGTGCCCTTCGGCATTGCGGCAGGGCTCTACGCCATCCTGGTCACTGGGGGGAGCCTCAATATCTTCAGCCAGATCGGGCTGGTCCTGGTCGTTGGCATCATGGCCAAGAACGGCATTCTCATCGTCGAATTCGCCAACCAGCTCCGCGACCGCGGCCGCTCGGTGCGCGAAGCCATCGAGGAAGCCTCCAATATCCGGCTGCGGCCGGTGATGATGACCATGATCGCCACCATTGTCGGCGGCCTGCCGCTGGTGCTGGCGTCCGGCGCCGGCGCCGAGGCCCGCTCGGCCCTCGGCTGGGTCATGGTCGGCGGTCTTTCCTTCGCCGCCATTTCCACGCTCTATCTCACCCCCGTCGCCTATCTTCTGCTCGCCCGCTTCTCCAAACCCAAAGTGGAGGAAGAGGTCCGGCTGGAGCGGGAACTGGACGACGCGCTGGGCGGACGGTCACCAGCGGAATAGCCCGTTGGATACTGGCGTTCCAACATAACCATACTTTGCCAATCGACCCGGCAGGCGCCGGTGACCGAGTGACTGGCGGCGGGTGCATACGCCGAGGTCAGGATTATACTACGGCCTTGAGAGCCGTGATGAGACGCAGGGGCTGGTCGACCATGACATGATGGCCGGCATCGGCGATTTCATGCGGCCGAACGAGCGGTTGCGCGTCGAGGATGGCGGCGAGTTCCTCACTGGAGACCACCGCTGACCGGGCGCCGCGGATAAAACTTATAGGGGTCGTGACAGTCGGCAGGAGAGCCCCTATATCGGCCATGCTGCGATTGGCGCTCAGATAGGGGTCGAACCGCCAGGTCCAGCCCTGCGCTACCTTCTTGAGCGATTGGCGGGCAATATAGTCGGCAATGAAAAGGTTGTCCGTTGATTGCTCCGGCAGGAAACGGAACCGCCGAAGTGCGGTGTCCAGGTCAGGATAGATGCGATGTGGGCGGGCTTTTTGCGCGGTCATCTCACTGACCCGGCGTTTGAGCGACAGCAGGCCGGAATCGATGATGACTGCGCTGGAAAACCGGTTGCTGGTCGTCGCCACCGTCGTGACGGCGATGGCGCCACCGTAGGAATGCCCGACCAGCACAGGGGCCGCTCCGGACAGGTGGAGACCTGCTGCCTCTGCGACCGCCAGTACTTCTTCAACATAGCCGGTCGCCGTGTAGTGTGTGCGCCAGCCTGATCGCCCCATGCCGGAAAGGGACAGGCTGGCCACGCGGAACCGTTCGGCGAAGAATGGAGCGATGAAAGCCCACCAATGCGCATTGGCGCCATGACCGGGCACCAGCAGCAGTCCCGGGGCTCCACGCCGTCCCCAGGTGAGCATTTCAATGGCGGTGCCGTTGACATCGACAAAGCTGGTTTCAGGTTCAGCGGCGAGAGCCTGCTCAAACCATTCGGGCCGTGAATACTGAACGTCTCCCGCCAGCAAGGTCATACGTCCGGTCCTGCTATTCGAGAGCTTTGTGGGCCGTGGCAATCGCATTGCGCAACGGCGCAATCAGCGGCTGCGCCGCGATGCCCCACAGCGAAACAATATGGTTCAACTCGCCCACCTCGGAAACGAAATGTCCAAGAATCTTGCCGAGATATTCCTCTTGGATGGGCAGGCCGTCACGTTCGTAGTGACTTAGGAATTCGGCGAGCTTGCCCACCTTGATCCTGTAGTCGCGCTCTTCAACGATCATGATCGTCACCACCTGCCCCCTTGCGTCGCAAACCAATGAACCTATTCCGTCAAATCAGGCTGGTTGCAAGCGTGTTGAGGCAAGCGGGCGGTAGAGCGATACCGGACCAGTGCGACAGGCAGCCGGATTAGTTCCGCGTCAGGCCGGCATTCAGGCATGCGTGGGTGTGACCAGGCGCAAGCTCGACAAGCTCGGGGCGCCTGGTGCTGCAATGGTCGGTCGCCGCAAGGCAGCGAGGATGGAAATGGCATCCAGGCGGCGGGGCGAGTGGCGACGGGATTTCGCCCTTGATCGGCATGAAAGTGCGCCGTTTCAACGAGATCTGCGGCATGCCGGCAAGCAGCATCTGCGTATAGGGATGGGTCGGGTTGGAGAACAGCTCCTCGGTACCGGCAAGCTCGACCACACGCCCCAGATACATCACCGCCACCCTATCGCAGAGGTGTCGGATCAGACCCAGGTCATGGCTGATGAAGATCATCGAAAGCCCGCTGTCCTGCTTGATGTCCATCAGCAGGTTGATGATCTGTGCCTGTACCGAGACATCGAGCGCTGCAACGGCCTCGTCACAGACCAGCAGGTCCGGTTTGACAGCGAGCGCCCGCGCAATGCCCACGCGCTGACGCTGCCCACCCGAGAATTCGTGCGGGTAGCGGTCGATCGCATCAGCGGGCAGGCCGACCCGGTTCAGGGTTTCAACAACATAACGCCTGATCTGCGCGCGCGGCACCACGCCATGCAGCGCCGCCGCCTCGCCGATGATCTCGCCAACCTTGAGGCGCGGATTGAGCGAGGACATGGGGTCCTGGAACACCATCTGCACCTTGAGCGCATCGCGCTTGCGGGCCAGGAAACTGTCGTAGCCCTCGCCACGATACCGCCGTTCGCCGCCCGATACGGGCAGGATGCCGGCAATCATCCGTGCCAGTGTGGACTTGCCGCATCCCGACTCGCCGACAATGCCCAGCGTTTCTCCCTCCGATACGCTGAGCGTGACACGATCGACCGCCCGCACGAGCGGCGGCTGCCGGCCGGCCAGGCGATCGCCAAGCCGCTGTAACGCGCCTTGCGCCGGCTCGAAGATGCGCGAAACATCACGGGCTTCGAAGACAGGTTGGGTCATCGATCATCCTCGATCGGGTGGTGGCACCATACGCGGTGTGTCGCCGAGAACACGCGCTCCGGCACGGCTTCGGCACAGGCCTCCGTCGCGAATTCGCAGCGGTCTTTAAAGGGGCAACCGGCGCCCAGCGTCAGCAGGGAGGGCATGCTGCCGCGGATCTGCCGAAGCTTTTCTCCCGGCACGTTGAGCGAGGGGACCGATTCAAGCAGCTTGCGAGTATAGGGATGGCGCGACGAACCGATGATATCGGCCGTCGTGCCGGTTTCCATCATGGCGCCGGCATACATGACCAGGATGCGATCGGCGAGTTCGGACAGCGTCGCCAGGTCATGGGTGATCCAGATCATGCCGAGGCCGCGCTCATCGATCTGGCGCCGCATCTGGTGGATGATCTGGGCCTGGATGGTCACGTCGAGCGCCGTGGTGGGCTCATCGGCGATGATGAGATCGGGGTTCAACAGCAGGGCGATGGCGATCACCACACGCTGGCGCATACCGCCAGACAATTCGTGCGGATAGGCCGAAAGCCGGTCTTCCGGCGAGGGAATGCCCACGGATCGCAAGGCGTCGATGCAACGGGACTGCATCTCGGCATGCGAGGCCGGCTCATGCTCGCTGATCGCCTCGAACATCTGGTCGCGGATGCGCATCAGCGGGTTGAGCGTCATCAGCGGGTTCTGGAAGACCATGGCGATGCGGCGTCCGCGATAGTGGCGCATGGCGTCGAAGCTGAGCGTGGTCAACTCCTCGCCATCGAGCTTTATCGACCCTGAAACGATCCGCCCCGGCTCGTCGACCTGGCCCATGATCGACATGCCGGTAACCGACTTGCCGGAGCCGGATTCACCAACGATTCCCAGCACTTCGCCACGGCGCAGCGAGAACGACACGTCACGCACCGATTTGAACGTGCCGGTCCGCGTGAAGAACCAGGTATTGAGCCCACTGACTTCAAAGAAAGCTTCACTCATCGGTCGAACCGCGGATTGTTGAGGTCGCGCAGCCGATCGCCCAGCAGGTTCATCGCCACGATCATCACCAGCAGCACCAGGCCGGGGCCGAAGCTGATCCAGTATTTCTGCGAGAAGATGAATTCATAGCCATTGGCGATGAGCATGCCGAGCGACGGCTGGGTGAGCGGCAGGCCCACGCCCAAGAAGCTCAGCGAGGATTCGAGGGAAATCGCTGCGGCGATATTGAGGGTGAACAGCACGATGATCTGCGGCATGCAATTGGGCAGCACATGGCGCAGCATGATGCGCCATGCCGGCAGCCGCAGGCAGCGGGCCGCCTCGACATATTCCTTGTTGAGCTCGCTCAGCGCCAGCGAACGCGACGTGCGGGCATAGTAGCACCACTGCACCAGCACCACCGCCATGATGACCTTGTCGACCCCGCTGCCGAGAATGGCGAGAATCGAGAGGCCAACCAGGATGGCGGGGAAGCTGAGCATGAAATCGACGGTGCGCATGATCACCGCATCGGTCACGCCGCCCCGCCAGGCTGCCAGCAGGCCCAGGCCGGTACCGATGACCATGGCCGAGCCGGCCGCCAGTACGCCGACGAAGATGCTGATACGAATGCCGTAGAGGATGGCCGACAGCATGTCCCGCCCAAAAGCGTCCGTGCCGGCCACGAAGACGAAATCGGTGGGCTGCTCGGCGGTCTTGGCGATGACGCTGAAACTGAAGGCGGCAGGGAGCGGTTCGTCCGAGACGATGCGGACGCCATTGCCTTCCGGATCATTGACCGTCCACCACGGCTGGACGGGATGCTTGCTGGCACCTTCCACACTCATGCCCTTCGGCAATGAGCGGACCTGCAGGCTGGCCAGCTCGGTTTCGGCACTCGCCAGCCGGACCGCGATGCAGCGCTCGCCGCAGGATGCCGTAGCGAGGTCACCGACATCTCCGTCCGGCGTCGCCACACCGTCGGTGACGGCGAAATTGGCGCGGAATTCCTCGCCGGGCAGCACCTGGGGCGATCCCATGGGCTTGAGCGCATCGATCAGTTCGAGCCGCGACAGGTCGTAGGGGTCGGTCGGCGACAGCAGCGGCGCGAACAAAGCGCAGAACAGAAAGAAAAGGGTGACCGCAAGGCTGGCAAGCCCGACCCGGCTTTCCGCGAAGCGCCCGGCGAATTCGGCAAGGCTGGCCCGGCTCATGTGCTGCGCCGTCCCATGGCGGCCCGCACGCGTGGATCGATCGTCATATGCAGGACGTCGACGATGAAGTTGATGGCGATGAAAAGGAGCGCGGTATAGGTCAGTTGCGCGACGATCATGGGGCGGTCCAGGACCTTGATTGAATTGATGAGGAGCTTGCCCAGCCCCGGCCAGGAAAAGACCGTTTCGGTGATGACGCCATAGGCCAGCAGGTTGCCCAGCTCGATGCCGATGACCGTGATGAGCGGCACCATGGCATTGCGCAGGATGTGGACGAACACCACGCGCCAGGTGCGCACGCCCTTGGCATGGGCGAACTTGACGTAGTCGAGCCGGGTGATTTCCAGCGTGGCGGTCCGCGTCACGCGGATCAGCAGGCTCAGCTTGAGCAGGGCCAGGCTGAAGGCGGGGAGCACCACATGCCACCAGCCATCCAGCGTCCAGAGGCTGCTGGTAATGCCGAAATGGGTCGCCACTTCGCCCCGGTCGCCGACCGGCAGGATGGGCATCATGATGCCAAAGGCCACGATGAGCAGCATGCCTTGCCAGAAGGTGGGAATGCTGACGCCAATGAGCGAGAAGCTCATGAAGGCACGGCCGAGCCGTGATTGCGGCCGGAGCCCGGCATAGAGCCCGGCGGGAATAGCGAAACCGATGGCGATGACGAAGGCCACCAGCGCCAGCTCGATACTGGCGGGCAGGCGCTGCAGCAGGATGCGCGTCACCGGCTCCTTGTAGACGAAGGAGGTGCCCCAATCGCCCTGCACGGCATTGCCGAGAAAGACCAGGTACTGCTCCCAGATCGGCCGGTCGAGACCCAGCGCCTTCATGGCGGCAAGCCGGTCGGCCTCGGTGGCTTCGGACGAGATCAGCACATCGACCGGATTGCCGATGAGCCAGAGGCCGATGAACAGCACCAGCGAGAGCACCAGCACCACGATGAGGCTTTGCAGCAGCCGCCGGAGGATGAAGGAGATCATGGAGCGATCGACCGGAGATAGGCGCCGATGAAGCGCTGACCGACGGTGGGAAGCGGACCCGCCCCGATATTTTCGACCAGCGCACCGTAATGCAGCGCATATTCCTTGCAGATGCCGCTGGCGCCGTCCGTGGCGAGCTTGTCGCGGATATCGGCGCTCAGCGCGGCGCCACCGGGGAGCTTGTTGATTTCATCGAGAAAGTTTCCCTTCCCCGTCGCCGCGGCAACGGCAGCTTCATGCACCAGGTCATGGCCCTTGTGCTTGCCCAGGGATGCGCCCAACTGCATCATGGCGTATTCGCCGAAAATGGCGCCATGCGACAGTTCGAGATTTTCGCGCATGCGTAGCGTGTCGAGATCGAGATCGCGCACCAGCGCTTCGGTGCGGACCAGAACGTCCGAGATCGCAGCGATGACATCCACCAGCCCGTCCTCGAACAACTGGTTGGTGCTGCCATCGGATTCATAGGGCCGGTGGGCCGAGGCCATCAGCATCCCCGCCAGGCTGTAGAGCCGGTTGCTGTTGGCGATGATGCCATAGCAATGCACGGGATTGATCTTCTGCGGCATGGTGGACGAACCGATGGAGCCTTCAAGCAGCTTCTCGCTCAGTTCGCCATATTCCTCCGACGAGGTCTGGTACACTTCCTCGGCAATGCGGTGGCAGACCGAGGCCAGCAGACTCAGCGCGTTCACATATTCGCAGATATGCGTGCGGATGGCGCGGGAGGGGATGGCCATTTCGCCCATGCCCAGGCGGGCTGCGACGCGCGACTGGAATTCCGGTCCAATGGCACCAAGCGCCGAATAGCATCCCACGGCGCCGCCCGCCATCACGGTAAAGCAGCGCTGCTGCGCTTCGGTCAGGCGGTCGGCGGCTTGCAGCAATTCCTCGATCCACACGGCGGCCTTGAAGCCGAAGGTGATCGGTACGGCATGGCGATAGTGGGTGCGCCCAGCCATCGTGGTGGCGGCGTGGGTGCGGGCATGGCGGCCCAGATGGGACAGGATATCGCGCAGCAGGCCATCCAGAGTGCCCTGCGCGTCCCTGGTCAGCAGCAGGAGGCCAGTCTGGATCACGTTCTGCGTGGTGATGCCCCAATGGACATAGCCACCGTGAACCGGACCGCAGAGCCGCACCAGTTCGTTGATGAGCGGCATCAGCGGATGGCGCGTCGTGCGATAATCGGCATCGAGTCGCGCCAGATCGAGTTTGTCGTAGCGGCAATTGTCGGCAATGGCATCGGCCGAGGCGACCGGGATGATACCCAGTTCGCCCTGGGACAGGGCAACGGCCTTTTCGATATCGAGAAACGCCTGATACATCGCCTGCGGAGCGAAGGCCTCGCGCAGCCCACGAAAATCGGACTGCGACGCTAGGGCGTCGTTGAATTCAGTACCCATGTGCCGGAACTCTCTTGGGAGAGGACAAGGCGGAGGAGACCGCCTTGTCCGACGCACTCACTGCGGGGGGTGAGCGGTATAGAAGATGTTGGTGAGGTTGGCGTTCGGCTCGAAATAGACACCGTTGCCCACGGCCCAGACGCCGAACTCGTGATAGAGCGGCACATAACCGTTATCTTCGTAGACCTGGGCGGATGCCTGACCGATCAGCGCCTCGCGTTCCGCATCGTCCAGCGTCCGCTGCGCCTGATGGAGCAGGTCGTCGGTCACCGGATTGGAATAACGGCCGCGATTGGCTCCGCCTTCACCTTTTTCGGTGTCGCGGGTGGCGGCCAGGTTGAGCATCAGGCTCAGCCCTTCGCCCGTATCCGCGGCGGCACCACCCAGATAGAGGCTATATTCGTAGGCGCTGGCCTTTTCGAAATAGACGCTCTTGGGGAAGGTCTCGAGCGTCACATCGAGCCCGATCTGGGTGAGCATGGCCGCGACCGCCTGGGCCACCTGGGCGCCGTTGACATAGCGGTCCGAGGGCGCGGTGAGCGTCAGCCCGAAACCATCCGGGTAGCCGGCTTGCGCCAGCAGTTCCCGAGCCCGGTCGGGGTTGTAGAGATAGGGCTTGATGGCCGGGTTGTGCCCGAAGACGCCGCCGACGATCAGTTGGCTGGCTGGCTGGGCCATGCCGCCCATGACCAGTTCGGCAATCTCGTCACGGTTGATGGCGAGGTTCAACGCCTGGCGGACCAGCGGGTCGAGATAGGGATTCTTGCCATCGGTGCCGGTAACCTTGGGCGTGGTTTCCTGGCCCTGATCGGCCAACAGGAAGATCAGCAGGGTCGAGGGGGCCGAGGCGAGGTAGAAGCGGTCATCGGCCGTGATGCTGTCGAGGCCGTTGATCGGCACCGCATTGATAACATCGACCGATCCACCCAGCAGCGCGGCGATACGGGCGCTGTTGTCGGGCAGGGCCTTGATGGTCACCGTGTCATAACCCGCCGCCGCGCCATAATAGTCGGCATTCTTTTCCAGCACGATCTCCACGTCCGGCGTGAAGGTCTTGACGGTGTAGTGGCCGATGCCGGCCGAGATGCTGCCATCGTTGAAGCCGTTGGTATCGAGCCAGTTGTCGTTACCGCAGGTTTCCTCGTCATAGGCCAGGGTGACCCCAGTGGGGTTTTCCACGATGCCGATATTGCTCAGGCTGCGCATCAGGTTGGGATCGGGCGCCTTGGTGGTGATCGTCACCTTCCCGTCGCCTGCATCGGTTACGCTGGCAATGGTCGAGATGAAGCTCGAATAGAGGCCCGGGCTTTCGGGCACGTTGCGGACGCGGCAGAGGGAGTAGATCACGTCGTCGGCGGCCAGCGCATCGCCGCTGCCGAACCTGGCATTGGGTTCCAGCGTCAGCGACCAGGTCGTATCGTCCACAATCTCCCAGGCGCTGGCCAGGCGCGGCTCAAGCGCGCCATCGACGCCGTTCGCATAAGCCAGCGCGTCCGAAATATTCTCGCGCAGGTCGAAATTGAAGCCGGCGCGATGGAAATGCGGATCGGCCGAAGTGGCGATGGCCGCGAGACCAACCTTGAGTTCGGCGGCCGATGTCTGGACCGCGAGCAAAGATGTTGCCGCCAACAGGCTCCCGCCGATGGCTACGGATAATAGGCTTTTCACGTCATCCTCCCTTGATGCCCCTATGGGCCGTATTTGCCGGGACGCTAGGGCTTCGGCTCAGAGCAAAAAAGGCATTCTTTCTGCCAACGATTGAGTTTTTCTCAATCATTGACTACCGTTCCGTCAAGGTGGTTTGGGGAGGGACGGAAAGTGATTGAACGGTCGGGCCGCACTCTGCCGCCAATGACAGCACTGCCCGTTTTTGAAGCTGTGGGGCGCCGCCTCAGCGTGGCCAAGGCCGCCGAAGAACTGCATCTGACGCCCGGTGCGGTCAGCCGACAGGTGAACAACCTCGAGACATTCCTTGGGATCAAACTGTTCGAGCGTGCCCACCGGCGCATGGTTTTCACCCCTGCCGGCGAGGCCTATTGGGCCAAGGTCCATGCCGCTTTGGGTGAAGTTCGGGAAGCGACCCGGACTGTGTCGGCGGATGCCCATCGCGGACCACTGATTATCGCGGCGCCCCGCATGTTCCTGCAGAAATACGTTATGCCCGCACTCGGGGGGCTCTATGGGCGACACCCCGACATGGCCGTCAATTTCGTCGCCAGCGCCGACGGGGTCGTAGGCCCGGACGGAGCGATCGTCATCAGTCCGAAGCCCAGGCCCGGCTTCATTATCGATATCCTGGCAGATGCGGACCTTTCGCCGGTCTGCAGTCCCGCCTATTTGAAGGAAGCGCCGCCACTAAGGACGCCGGACGATCTGGAACATCATACCCTGCTGCGGTCGGCCGAATATGTGCGGAACTGGGAGCGCTGGCTTGGCGAGCGCGCGCAACGCGTGTTTTCCGACGCACGCTGCATCGACTTCGAAAGCCCGGGCCTTGAGCTCACCGGTGCAGCCGAGGGATTGGGTATCGCCATCGTCCGGCTATCGCTGGTGCAGGAAGAAATCACCTCAGGACGCCTGGTCGCGTTGTTCAAGGAGGAGACGGTGCATGAGCACTACACCTTCATTTTCGCCGAACCGAAGCTTCGTTCCGCCCGCTTCCGAAATTTCAGAGCCTGGCTGCGCGATACCGTGAAAGGCCATTGACTGCCCTGTCCATCAGGTTGACCGGCACAAACTCGTGGAGCCAGCGCACCAGAACCCAAACACCGCATGTCCTGATCTTTCAACGCACTCCCACACTGATATCCAGCCTGGCCGAAGGCTGGCGCAGGCGGAGCATGATCAGCGTCAGGTGACTGCCCCAATTGGCCATCAGTGGCGGGTCGGTGAGTTCGATATGTTCAGTTTCCGCGACCAGCAGGTCCGAGTCATAGCTGATCATGCCTTGCCCTGACGGGTGGCCCGTTCCCAGTTGGCGCGGCAGCAGGTGTATCTCGCCGGCTTGCGCCAGGTCCACCTTTGCGGCCGTCAGCAGATGCAGGCTCGCGTCGAGCGGGCTTTCGGCTTCGAAGCTATCGCTGATGGTCACGCCCCGGTGGCGCTTAAGGGTCATGCGGCGCGTCCAGTGTGACAGGCCGAGTTCGGCAGGATAGGCACGCTCTATCCGCGCGGTGAGGCTGGCCGTGTCTTCGTCTATCGTGTGCAGCACATGGCCGGCTTCATAACTGCGACCGGCCGGCTGCTCCAGCCCGTCGATCAGGGGCACATTGTGATAGCGCGAGCGCATGGTCCAGATGTCGTAGCGCTGGGCGCTGAAGGTTTGCGACGTATAGGTGCCCACGCCGGCATCGACGATCAGCGGCAACCCATCGCGATAGATGGCGAAACTGCCCACATCGTTGTGGTTATGGCTGTTGTCATTGTGCCCGCCCTTGGCGGCAAGCATCCAACCCTGGCTGCTATCGGCCATATCGCGCGTCACGAGCAGCTCAAGGCTGGGGAACCAGCGGTCGCGGGGCAGGTCGATGGGCGCAGACGGCCCGTCCAGTTGCGGCAATACGGCAAAGCTCACCACGGCCTCGAACAGGCTTTGCCCGCTCACCAACATGTCGGCCAGCCGTTCCGGAGCCGTGCCGGTCGAGAGATCCTGTGATTGCGCCTGCCATTTTGCATAGCGATCGAGCTTTTCATCGCCCAGCAGATTGGCCCAGCGCTGCACCAGACAGGTCGGAACCGCGACACGCGGCGCTGAATCGGCGAAATTGACGAAATAATCATCGGCAATGCGGGTATCGACGATGAAGCGCGCCATGTTGCGCAGGCGCTCGTCGCCTTGCAGCGCGTCCCGGTCGAAGATGGGGCTGAGGATTTCGAGACATTGCAGGAGGCCCGACATGGCGTGCTTCCAATAGGCCGGCCCTTCCGGGCAGCCGCCATCCTCGCCATAAACGGCAACGAACCGGTCGAGCACGGCCACGACCTTTGCCACTGTCCTGGCGAATTCGGCTTCATCGGTTTCGATCAGCGCCGTGGTCAGCAGCCAGTTCGAGACGATCCATGGATTCCAGTTATTGATCCGGATCGTCTTGAATATCGGGTGCGGCGTGAGGCTCATCCACCAGAAGTCCTCGCGCTCGCCGCACGGGACCAGGATGCGTTCGCGCAATTGCCGGCGCATCCGCTGGCCGATGGCGGGATTGACGCCGTCGAGTTCCTCTCTGAGCAGCACGCTCGCCATGGCTACCAGGCCCGAGGCGATGCCGACGCCCAGGTCCACCACGGGTTCGTCGGGATCGGGCAGGCCATAGCCCGCCTCCTGCAGGAAGAGGTGGCAGGGCATGCACCAGGTCGCCTCCTCGCTGGTGGACCAGAGCGCATCGACGATAGCCTCGGTATAGCGATCCTTGCGCTCTGCCATTTCACCGAGAACGAGGTCCCGCAGGATGTCGCGGCGGGTACGGGTCTTGGTCTCGAAAGTCTGTCGTGTTCCGGTGCGGGCAAAGTCGAGATAGCCGGTGGCGGTCAGCACGGGCCAGTCCTGGGTCAAAGCTTGGTCGGCCCTCGCCTTCAGACCTGTTCCGGACAGCCCGGCAACCGCCTGTTCCAGCCGCTTCATGAGCGGGCCCTGTACCCGGGCGAGCAGGTCATCCGTACTCCCGACCATGCTGGCAATCGTCCGTCCCACCGCGATTCCTCCTAAAATGTTAGTTGGCGACGCGAGTTGACATAGCATACCGGAAGCGCTACCGAAAGCGCTACCGGCAGCGCTTCCAATTTGAAGAGAGGACGTCCGGGAGGGGAGAGAATGAGTTCTGAATTTCAGCAGAACCTGACCATTTTCGACATCGCCGAAGCGGCGGGTGTCTCCGTGACCACGGTGTCGCGGATTCTCAACAACAAGCCGGATGTATCGGCGAAGACCATTGCCAAGGTGCGCGATGTCATGGAGCGGCTGGGCTACCAGCCCCATGCCAGCGCCCGGCGCCTCGCCTCGGGCCGCAGCAATGTCATCGCCGTGCTGCCGCACGCTACCGCGGGCGAACTGGGTAGTGTGACCTACGAATATATTACCGGCATCGTCGATGCGGCCGAAGCGGGGGACTTTTCCGTCAACCTGCTGCCGCGCAGCACGACCGAGGACAAGCTGCGGTCGCTTTTCGGCTCCGGGCAGTTTGACGGCATTGCCCTCCTGCAGGTGCAGACTAATGACTGGCGTGTCGAGGCCTTGCGCCAGAGCGGGAAACCCTTCGTGCTGGTCGGCCGGACGGAAGACACGGCCGGGGTCAGCTATGTCGACGTCGATCTCGTCCGCGGCGCCCATGAAATGGTCGAAGCCGTAGCCGCCAGGGGGCACCGCCGCATCGTGCTGATCGGCAACGCCCTGCACCAGAAGGTCCGCCGCTTCAGTGCCCGCCTCATTCATGATGGCTATCAGTCCGGCATGGCCGGGCTGGGGCTGGAACCGCTGGTCATCGATACCGAATTCAGCATCGACGGCGTGGTCCAGGCCATCAAGGACGGGCTCACCGCCGCGCCGGCGCCGAGCTGTTTCTTCATCGGCGGCCATGTGGCCATGCCGCAGATTCTCAATCGGCTCCGCGAAGACGGGGTCGATGTGCCGGGCAAGGTATCGCTGGTGTCGATCCTGCCCGATCCGGTGGCCGAAATCACCACGCCCCGCACCACAACGATCGACCTGCCGGGGCGGGAGCTAGGCCAGCATGCCGGCCGCACGCTGATCGATCATGTTACCGGTCGGGCCGGCACGCGGCAGATCCTGTTGCCACCCCAGATCATCTGGCGCGACAGCGTCAGGACCACAGCAGAAGGAAATGTTTGATGGCTGCTGTCGCCAAGAGTCGCCGCGCTTCTGCCAGTCGCAAGCGGACAATCGTCCTGCTGCTGATGTGCCTGCCGGCGCTGCTCTGGCTGCTGGTGTTCAAATATGCGACCCTGGCCGGCAGTTGGATCGCCTTCACCAATTTCCGCCCGCGACTGGGCATCTTCGGCAGCGAATTCGTCGGGTTGCGGAATTTCGAATTCCTCTTCGCCTCCGCCGCCGCGCTCAATGCCTCGCGCAACACGATCCTGCTCAACGGGCTCTTCATCGTCGGCAGTACACTCTTCACGCTGTTCATTTCGGCGCTGATGTTCGACGTCTTCCGCAGCCGGCTGGCCAAATATTACCAGACCACCTTCCTGTTCCCGTTCTTCATCTCCTGGGTCATCGTCAGCTATTTCGTCTTCGGCTTCCTCAGCAGCAACGGCATCATCAACGGCCTGCTGTCCCAGCCGATCGAATTCTATCAGAACCCGGCCTGGTGGCCGCTGATCCTGCTGATTGTCGTGCTGTGGAAGACCACCGGCTGGGGCACGCTGATCTACCTGGCCGGGATGCTGGCCATCAATCCGCAGCTCTACGAGGCGTCACGCGTGGATGGCGCCAGCAAGGTGCAGCAGTTCTTCACCATCACCCTGCCGCTGATCATGCCGCTGGTGATCATCCAGTTCCTGCTGTCGCTGGCCAATATTTTCAACGCCGATTTCGGCCTGTTCTACCAGGTGCCGCTCAACCAGGCGCTGCTCTACGAGAGCACCGACGTGCTCGACACCTTCATCTATCGCGCCCTGGTCCAGGTCGGCAACGTGTCGATGAGTGCGGCCGCCGATCTCTACAAATCCGTCATCGGTTTCGTGCTGGTCATCCTGGCGAATTGGGTGGTCCGCCGTATCGATCCTGACAAGGCGCTGTTCTGATGACTGCCATTGCTCGCAAACGCACCTTCCGGTGGGACCGGTTCATCGCCAACGCGCTGCCCCATGTCGCGCTCATCGTCTTCGCCGGCGCGACGCTGATGCCGCTGCTGCTGATCGTCTCGGCGTCGTTTTCGGACGATACGCTGCTGACGCGGCGGGGTTTCTCGCTGCTGCCGCAGGGCTTCACCACATTCGCCTATCAATATGTGGCCGATACGGGCACGCAGATCTACCGCGCCTATTTCGTCACCATCGGCATAACAGTGGTGGGCACGACCGTCGGCCTCTTCGTCATGTCGCTGCTGGCCTATGCCCTGTCGCGGCCCAATTTCCGCTTCCGTCGCATCCTGTCCTTCGCGGTGTTCTTCACGCTGCTGTTCAATGGCGGCTTCGTGCCGTTCTACATCCTGATGACCCAGTATCTGGGGCTGGTCGACAACTACCTGGCCCTGATCCTGCCCAACCTGGTCAACGTGTTCTTCGTCTTGATCCTGCGCACCTATTTTGCGGCGCTTCCAGGCGAGGTGTTCGAGGCCGCGCGCATGGACGGCGCGGGAGAGTTCCGCATCTTCCTGCAGATCGCCATGCCGATGGCGGCGCCGGCTCTGGCCACGGTGGGCCTGATGACCGCGCTCACCTATTGGAACGAGTGGGTCAACGTCCTCTATTTCATCCGCGACCCCGAAAAGGTCACGCTGCAATATCTGCTGTTCCAGATTCAGCAGAACATCCAGCTGCTCCAGGAAAGTGATGTCTATGCCAGCATGGGCGTGGCCATCCCGGCGCAAAGCGTCCGCATGGCCATCGCGGTGATCGCCACCGGCCCGGCAGCCCTGCTGTTCCTCGTCTTCCAGAAATATCTCGTTCGCGGCGCAACCCTGGGGGCCTTCAAGTGAGCTCCCCGCCGGGAATGCCCGCCAACCACAAGAAGCCCGTCAATTAGGAGGAAATGACAATGAGGATAACGTCGATCACGGCGGCCGTCAGTGCGTTCATGCTCGTGGGCACTGCCCTTGCGAGTGCGCAGGACGTGCCCACCCTGCGCATGATGCTGCCCTTTGGTGCCACCGGCACCTGGACCACCGACGGCGTCGCCAAGGTCATGGCGGAGGTGAACCCGATCCTGGAGGAAAAGATTGGCGCGCATCTCGACATCGTGCCGATTCCGTCGGCGGACTACAACCAGCGCATGACGCTGGTGATGTCGTCCCGCGAACCGTTCGATATTTCCATGACGGCGCCCTGGACCAACAACGTCTATCGCAATGTGGCACAGGGCAATTACATGGCCCTCGACGAATATCTGGACGATGTGCCGGAGCTGCAGCAGGCCGTCTCCCCCGAACTCCTGGCCGTCGGCACGATGAATGGCGCGCTTTACGGCATTCCCGTGCAGCAGCTGTTTCCCAAGAGCTTCGGTTTCAACACCAGGACCGATCTGGTGGAAAAATATGACATCGACCTCGATGCCATCGACTGGTTCGATGACCTGACGCCGGTTTTCGAAAGGGTCGTGGCCGGAGAGGGTGACGGTTTCTATGCGTTCGGCGGTCGTCTTGCCGCCCTGCCGGAGCTTTTTGGCTATGATCCGGCGCTCGGACCCAACGCGGCGGCTGTCGTCAAGATGGATGACCCGGAGCGCAAGGTCGTCAACCTCTACGGCACCGAGGAATTCCGCGAGTTGATGCGGCTGCGCCGCGAATGGCATCTGGCCGGCCTGACCGAACCCAATCCGCAGAACCGCGAGCAGGCCCGTGCGGCCCTGCAGGCCGGCACCACCGGCTTCAGCCTCGACAGCGCCCAGGATCGTCCGGTGGATCGCGTTTTCCTTGGCCTCGATTTCACGCCCAAGCGTTTCGCGCCCCTGGTGCTGACCACCGCGGCGATGAATGCGTCGATGATGGCCATCTCCGCCGACAGCCAGCACCCGGTCGAAGCGCTCAAGCTGATCACCCTGCTGCATACCGACGCCGAAGTGTTCAACATCCTGTCGCTGGGTATCGAGGGCGTGAACTGGCAGCACAATGCCGATACCGGCCTTGTCGAGCTGCTGGACACCGCTTCCTACTGGCCGAATATCAACTGGGTGTGGGGCAACAGCTACCTGGCCTATCCGCAGCGCGCCACCGATGCGGCCGACAATGAAGAGGCCGAAAAGGTCAATGAAGAGGCCGTTGCCTCGGTCATCCTGGGCTTCTCCTTCGATACGACGCCGGTCGAGAACGAAGTGGCAGCAATGTCCTCCATCCTCGCCAATTTCGAGCCGCTGGAAGGCGGCCGCGTCGAGGACGTGGATGGCTATATCGACCAGCAGATCGCCGCGCTCGAAGCCGCCGGCCTGGCCCGGGTGCAGGAAGAAATGACCCGCCAGATCGCCGAGTGGGCAGCGCAGCAACAGTAAGGTCCTCCCGGACCGGTCCGTCGGCGTCTTCCCGCGCCGGCGGACACCCTTTCCCGCCGAGAGCTTTTTTCAATGACCAAAACAATTGCCCATCCCGGCGTGAAAGCCACCGAAGCCTGCGCCAATCCGCCGGCCTGGGCCGTCGCCGAGCGCGACCTTCTGGCGCGGCTCGGCACAGCGGTGGAGCCGTTCCTGGCCAAGTATCTCAAAGCAGACGGTACGCTGATCTATCGCGACGACTGGGTGCAGGGCCGGGACGGGCTCGATGATCTCTACGAGTCCTTCTACAATTTCCCCCTCGCCTACCTGCTCGGCGCCCCGGCGCACCTGCTTGAAAAAGGCCATCGCCAGTGGGAGGCGATGACGGTGCAGGGCACCGCTTTCGGGCTGGTGCATAACGAATACGAGGTGGGCTACGACCAGTTCCACCAGAGCGAAGGCAATCTGCTGTTCTATTTCCTCTGCGCGGCGGACCCCGACAATCCCAAACTCCAGGAGCGCGCGCGCCGCTTTGCTGGCCTCTACATGAATGCCGAGCCCGAAGCGCCGAACTACGACGAAGAGCACAATATCATCCGCGCCGTGCATAACGGCTCCAGGGGCCCGCGCTGGGGCTATATCGACGGCGATTCCATGTGGTCCAAGGGCATGGCGCCCTATGGCCTTCCCTTCGACGACGTGCCCGGCGTCACCTCCTATGACGATGTCGCGGCCTGGTACAACGACCCGCGCCGCAACGAGAACAGCAAGCGCCTCATCGCCACGATGAACGAGCGCATGGGACGCGGCGACAGCGTCGCCAACCTGCCGGTGACAAGCCTTGTTACCAATGCCTTCCTGATGACGCGTGACCCGGCTTTCCGACAGTGGGTCGTGCGCTATGTCGACGGCTGGTGGCAGCGTGCCGAAGCCAATGACGGCTTACTGCCCGACAATGTCGGGCTGGGCGGCGCAGTCGGTGAATATTTCGACGGGCGCTGGTATGGCGCGGCCTATGGCTGGAGCTGGCCGCATGGCTATGACAGCGTGATCGACGCGGCCACGGTCGCCGCCATCAACACGACCATGCTGACCGGCGATACCGGCTGGCTCGACCTGCCGGGGCGCCATTTCGACATGCTCTATGCCAAGGGCAAGCGCATCGAGGATTTCCGCACCATCGAATCCTCGATTTTCAATGCCTGGGTCCGCAATGCGGCGGCAGTGACCGGGCGCTACGACACCTATGTCATGCCCAAGCGCTACAAGGATAGCGGCTGGTTCGATTTCCAGACCATCGGTCTTGCCAACCTGGTGCAGACCTGGGCCGTCACGCAGTCGCCGGCCGATCGCGCGCGCATGGTGCAACTGGAGCAGGACGAGCCCTATGACTGGACGCAGAGCTATCCGTTCCATTCCAAGGGCGATGACAGCCATGACCGGCCGTGGCTGAAATTCCTCGAAGGCAACAATCCCGACTATCCCGAGATCGCCCTGCGCCACGCTGCCGAACAGGTCGAGCATCGCCTGGAGATGGTGCGCACCGACGCCGCCGATCTCAGCACCGTGCATATCCATCACTGGCAGAACCACAATCCGGTGACGACCGAGGCGCTGATCCAGCTGACGCTGGGGGCGCCGCAGGCGCTCTACAATGGCGGCTTCATCCAGAGCTGCTTCCGTCATTTCGATCCCGATCAGGGGCGCCCCGGCCTGCCGGCCGACGTCGCCGCGCTGGTCTACGCCGTTGGCGAGGCCAGTGCCGGGCTGCAACTGGTGAATCTCTCGAAGACGGAAGCTCGCCGGGTGCTGGTACAGGGCGGGTTCCATGGCGAGCATCGCATCACCTCGGTTTGCGTCGATGGGGCAGGCGAAGCCACGGCCATTGGCGGCCGCTACATGGTGGTGGACCTGCCGCCGGCCAGCACGATCCGGCTCGATGTCGGCCTGGCCCGCCTCGCCGCCGAGCCCGGCTATGACCTGCCCGACTATGCGGCCTTTGCGTCGCGCACCAACGCCTGAGGAGGATCGATGTCCGATATCAGAATCGACAATGTCACCAAGCGCTACGGCAATGTGGAGGTCATACCCGGCCTGTCGCTCGCGCTGGCTGGCGGATCGTTCACGGTCCTGCTCGGCCCGTCGGGCTGCGGGAAATCCACGCTGCTGCGCATGATTGCCGGGCTCGAGGAAGTGACATCGGGCGCCGTCTATATCGACGGTGTCGATGTCACGGACAATGAGCCCTCCGAGCGCGGCATTGCCATGGTGTTCCAGTCCTATGCGCTCTATCCGCATATGACGGTCTACGACAACATGGCCTATGGGCTCAAAATCGCCCGCATGCCCAAGGGGCAGATCGAGGAGCGGGTGCGCGGTGCGGCCGCCATCCTGCAACTGACCGACTATCTCAAGCGCAAGCCGGCCGAGCTTTCGGGCGGGCAGCGGCAACGCGTCGCCATCGGCCGCGCCATCGTGCGCGATCCCAAAGTGTTCCTGTTCGACGAGCCGCTGAGCAACCTCGACGCCGCCCTGCGCAACCAGATGCGCATCGAGCTGGCGCAGTTGCATACCCGGCTCGGCGCGACCATGGTCTATGTCACCCACGATCAGGTCGAGGCGATGACCATGGCCGATACGATCGTGGTGCTCAACAAGGGCAATATCGAACAGACCGGCGAGCCGCTCGACCTCTACAACAAGCCGGCCAGCATCTTCGTCGCCGAATTCATCGGCTCGCCCAAGATGAACATTTTCGGCGGGGATGTCGCCGCGAAGGCGGGGGCGACGCATCTGGGCGTGCGGCCGGAAAATCTGGTGATTGGGGAAGGGCCGGATGCCTGGCCGCTGACCGTGACCTATGTCGAAAAACTGGGCGCCGATACGATCGTGCATGCCGATGGCGGAACCCTCGGGCCGGTCATCCTGCGCGCCGAAGGCACCTATCTCGCCGCGCATGGGCAGACCATCCATGTCACGCCACAGCCCGAACATGTGCACCTGTTCGATGCAGCGGGCAAACGCATCAATTGAGGAGTGAACGCGGATGCGTTTCCGGCAGGTCGGCAAAACCGATCTTGAAATCTGCGAACTGGCCTTCGGCGGCGCCAGCATCGAGACGGTCAGCGAGGCCGGAGCCCAGGCCGTGCTCGAAGCCGCCTGGACCGGCGGTATCCGGCATTTCGATACCGCGCCGCATTATGGACCGGGCATTTCCGAGGTCCGCATGGGCCGGTTCCTCTCCGGCAAGCCGCGGCATGAATTCACCCTCTCCACCAAGGTGGGGCGGCTGTTGGTGCCCGATGCCACCGGCGCGCTGCAGCGCCGGCTCGATTACACCCATGACGGCATCATGCGCTCGGTGGAGGAAAGCCGGCAGCGCATGGGCCTCGACCGCTTCGATATCCTGCTGGTGCATGATATCGGCCCGGAAACCTATGGCGCCAACAATGAGCGCAGCCATTTCATCGACCTGATGAAGTCCGGCTGGAAGGCGATGGAGCAATTGCGCAGCGAAGGCGCCTGCGCCGCCATCGGCATCGGCGTCAACGGCGTCGACATCTGCCTGCGCGTGATGGAACAGGTCGCGCTCGATATCATCCTGCTGGCCGGGCGCTATACCCTGCTCGACCCGCAAGCCGAGCCGGAGCTGCTGCCGCTTTGCGCCGAGCGGTCGACCTCCATCCTGCTGGGTGGCGTGTTCAATACCGGCATCCTGGCCACCGGGGCCGTTCCCGGCGCGCTGTTCCAATATCGCCCGGCCGATGAGGCCATGCTGGAAAAAACCCGGCAACTACAGGCGGTCTGCGTCGAATATGGCGTGCCCCTGCCGGCTGCCGCCTTGCAGTTTGCCAAGGATCATCCGACCATTCCGTCGCTGCTGGTGGCCACGGCCAGCCCCGATCAACTGGCGGCGAATTTCGCCAATTACGAATACCCGATCCCTTTCGAATTCTGGGCCCGCCTCGCCGAATGCGGGCTGGCCCGCCACTATTCATTGGACAAATAATGACTGTTTTCGAAGTTGCACGGCCCGCTCCCGCCGGGGAGCATGGCATGGACCGTCACGATCCTTACGCAGCGGCGCTGGCGCGGTGCATTGCCCTGCTGCAGCGTGTGTCCGATATCGATGGAGACCGGGCCCCGCGGCTGGGCAATGCCGATCTGAGCTGGACCTATTGCCCCGAGCACGACTGGGTCGCCTCGTTCCGCATCGGAACGCTCTGGCTGGCCTATCAGGAAACCGGGCGCGATTACTTCCTGGGCCGCGCCCGGGCGCGCGATGCCTATTACGACAAGCTGCTGGTCACGACGGACTGGCATGACCACGATCTGGGGTTCCTGTTCTCGCTCAGTTGTGTCGCGGACTACCGATTGACCGGCCGGGAGGCGGCACGGCAACGGGCGCTTGGCGGCGCCCGCCTGCTGGCCAGCCGCTTTGTCGATAATGGTGGCTACCTGCTGGCCTGGGACGAAAAGATCGCCTTCGACAGCACCGAAAAGGGCGAGGCCTGGGCGCGTTTCGTGCAGGGACGCATGATCGCCGACACGATGCAGAACCTGGCTTTGCTCTATTGGGCCGCCGAGCAGGAGGGCGATCCGCGCTTTGCCGAAATCGCCACTCGCCATGCCCAGACGGCGGCGCAATATCTGGTGCGCCCCGATGGCAGCAGCTTCCACACCTTTGCCTTCGACCCAGGGACCGGCGCCCCGGTCGGAGGCGCGACGCATCAGGGCTATGCCGATGCATCATGCTGGAGCCGCGGCCAGGCTTGGCTGATCCATGGCTTCGCCCAGACCTATGCCCTGTCGGGCGAAACCTTCAGTCTCGAAGCGGCGCGCAAGGTCTGCGCCAGCTTCGAGCAGCTCATGGGCGATGACCGCGTTCCGGTCTGGGACTTCGATGCGCCACGCGAGGCCGACATGCCGGTTGACAGTTCGGCGGGGGCCATCGCGGCGGCCGGCTATCTGCTGCTGGCAAGCCTCGTGGAAGGCGACGAGCGGCGGCGCTGGCAGACCATGGGCCTGCGGCTGCTCGATGGATTGCTGCAGCGCTGCGACCTGACAAGCAATCCACAAGCGCATGGCTTTCTCGATGAAGGGGCCGCCAACGTACCCAAGGGCCGCATACGCAGCATGCTGCCCTATGGCGACTATTACCTGATGGAGGCGCTGATGCGCGCCGCCGGTCACCACCGCTTCTTCTGGTAGGCCCATGAGTGCCACCCCCATGCATCCGCGCCATGCCGCGCCGGTTACCACCCGCGATGAAATGGCGGCCTATCTGCGCGCGCTCCATGCCCCGCTCGAAGCCTATTATTCGCCGGGTCGCGCCAGGGTTCGCCTGGCGCCATTCGCCGGGGATTTCGATGTGGAATCGGCCGAACTCGAAGGCTTTGCGCGGCCGCTCTGGGGCCTGGCGCCCCTGCTGAAGGGTGGCTATGAACTGCCATTCTGGCCGGAAGTGCTCAAGGGCCTAGGCAATGGCGTGGACCCCGAACATCCCGAATATTGGGGCGATGTGGTGGATTTCGACCAGCGCATCGTTGAATCGGCGGCCATTTCCTTCACCCTGCTGCTGGTGCCGGAAAAGAGCTGGGCGCTGCTGGACGACAGAGCCAGAACAAACCTGGGGCGCTGGCTGCGGCAGGTGACCGAGGTCAAGTCGCCACCCAACAACTGGGGCTATTTCTCGGTTCTGGCTCATCTGGCGCTGAACGCGCTGGGCTACGACACCGACCGGCAGAAACGCGACGCGCTGTTGGATTTCCTTGAATCCTGCGCCATGGGGCCGGACGGCTGGTCGTCCGACGGCCACCGCCCGCAGGTCGATCACTATATCGGCTTCGCCATGCATTTCTATGGCCTGCTCTATGCCCAGTTCTCGGGCGACGACGTGCGCGGCAAGCGCTTGCGGGACAGGGCCAGGGCCTTCGGCCGGCAGTTCCGCGAATGGTTCGCCGATGACGGCGCGGCTCTGCCCTATGGCCGCAGCCTGCCCTATCGTTTTGCGCATGGTTCGTTCTGGAGCGCTGCCGCCTTCGCCGATGCTTCGGCATTCGATCCCGGCGCGCTGAAACGCCTGGCGCTGGGCAATATCCGCTGGTGGCAGGGCACCGAGGCGCTGGACCGCGATGGCGTGCTGTCCATGGGCTATGCCTATCCCAACCCTGTGGTCGCCGAGTTCTACACTTCGGCGCAAAGCCCCTATTGGGCCTTCAAGGCCTTCCTGCCCCTGGCCCTGCCCGCCGACCATCCCTTCTGGCAGGCAACAGAGGAGGCGCCGCCGAGCGAGCTGGATGCGCGCATCCAGCCGGTTCCCGGCATGGTCATGCAGCGCCACCAGGGTGTGGTCACGGCTTTGACCGGTGGCCAGGAGGCGGCGGACCGCTTCCTGCACACCGCCGAAAAATACAGCAAATTCGCCTATTCCACCCGCTATGGCTTCGGTGTCGAGCGCGACAGCCGCTGCTTTGCCTACGGGGCCTTCGATTCCATGCTGGCGCTGAGTACCGATGGCATCCACTTCGCCATGCGCAAGCACAGCGATCTGCATGGCATCGTCGATGGCATGCAATATTCCCGCTGGAGCCCCCTGCCCGGCGTGGTGGTGGAAAGCGCCAGCATTCCGGCCGGCGTGGGGCATTTTCGCGCGCATCTCATCGAAAGCGATGTGGCGCTGGATCTGGCGGAGGGCGGATTTTCGCTACCGATGCCAAGCCGCTCGTCGGTCAGTCTTGCCGCAACAGATTCCATGATCATGCTGACAACCGGCGAAGACGCTTCGGCATTGCATGTGCTAGCCGCCCCTGCGTCGGTGACGTTGCAGCACCAGATCGGCGCGCCAGGATCGCATCTCTATTTCCCGCGCGCCGTCGTGCCGCAGGCGCGGCTGTCCGTGGCGCCGGGGCGCCACCTGCTGGCCAGCTGGTTTGCCGCCTCGCCCGACAAGGTAGCCGTGGTAGCGGGTCCCCCGGCCCTGCCCGCGCTGGAGCCGCTCTTCGAGCACCTGCGCGCCCATGCCAGGCCCCCGAAGGCTGGCATGCGACATCGCAGAATGCGGTGAGCTTCCTCGTCGCGCGCGACCGCGCCACCAATGGGCTGGGCCGCGCGTGATCATCGATAGCCACCAGCATTTCTGGCGCCTCGAAACCGGTTTCTACGACTGGATACCGCCCGCCGACGCCGCGCTGCGCCGCAATTTCGAAGCCAGTGAACTGGTGCCGCAATTGCGGAATGCCGGCATAGACGGCACGATTTTGGTGCAGGCGGCCAATACCGAGGATGAACTGGTCGAACTCAGTAACCACGCGGCAGGGGCCGGATTCGTCCGCGGCATCGTGGCGCCGCTCGAAATCGGTCGCGCCGGAACCGCCGACCGTATCGCCCGGATGGTCGCTACGCCATTGCTGGTCGGCTTCCGTCCGCCGTTCCGGGACCTGTTCGACGCAGATGGCGCCATCACCATTGCCGCTGATGCCGCACTCAGCGCGATCGAACGACACGATCTGGCATTTGACTGCCTGGCCCTGGGGCCGGCGCTGGGAATGATTCCCGCCCTGGCCAAGCGATATAATGGACTAAGGCTGATCATCGATCATGGCGGCAATCCCGACCTGACCGAAGGCCGCGTGTCTGCCGCGTGGCGACGCGACATGCGGGCCATCGCCGCTTGCCCCAATACCGCCTGCAAGCTCTCGGGCCTGCTCACCCGCCTCCCGGCAGGTGCCGACCGCACCATCGTAGCCGAGCATGTCGCCATCCTGCTCGACCTGTTCGGCCCCTCGCGCCTGCTCTGGGGCAGCGACTGGCCGGTCCTGACCAAGGCAGCCAGCTATGACAACTGGCTGCAGCTGTGCCGCGCGCTGCTCGACAACCTCGATGCCGCGGAAACCGCGGCGGTGTTCGGCGGCAATGCCATGAGGGTCTACGGACTGGAGGATGCGCATGAGCGCACAGCCTGAATTGCAGGTCTTCATCTGCCGGTTGCATCGCGACAAGATCGCACTCTACGAGGCCATCCACGATGGCATGACGTCGCCCCATGCGGCCAATACCCGTCGTGGCTACGACATTCTGGACATCTACCGGCTTGATGACCTGCTCGTCATGCTGACCCGGCGCCATGCGGGGCCGCCGACCGAGCCCACGGCAGAGAGCAAGGAACAAGCCGCGCGCTGGCATACCGCGCTGGCCGAATGCTTCGCCGAGCCCTGGCGGCCGGCACCGCGCATATTTTCCCTCGCCCTTGCCGGCGGCACCTCCACACCAGACGGAGCTCATAGATCATGAAATTTGCCAGCTTCATCGTCGATGATGTCGCCCATTACGGCCCTGTCAGCGGCGAGATGGTTCACGTGGTTCCCGAGAGACTGCGGGCACAATTTCCTGATCTCAAAAGTGCTATTGCCGGGCAGGCCCTGGAGCAGATGGAGGCTGCGGCCCTGCGTGAGGGCACGCCCTATCCGCTCGCCTCGCTGCAATACGCTCCCGTCATACCCAATCCGGGCAAGATCATCTGCGTCGGGCTCAATTATCGCGCCCATGGCGATGAAAGCGGCCGACCGAATTATCCGGCCCTTTTCGTGCGCTTCGCCGATACCCAGATCGGGCATGGCGAAAATCTGGCCATGTCAACGGAATCGGGGATGTTCGATTTCGAGGGCGAGCTGGCCGCTGTCATCGGCACTCCCGGCCATGGCATCACGGCGGAGGCGGCGCTGGACCATGTTGCGGGTTATGCCTGCTACAATGACGCCACCATGCGAGACTGGCAGCACCATTCCACCCAATATACCGCGGGTAAGAACTTTCCCGGCACTGGCGCTTTCGGGCCGTTCCTCGTCACGGCAGACGAGGTCGGCGACCCCAGCCAGTTGGCCATAGCGACGCGCGTCGACGGCGCGATGATGCAGAGTGCCAGCACGGTGGATATGCTGTTCTCGGTTCGCGACATCATCGCCTATGTCTCACGCTTCACGCCGCTGGCGGCAGGCGATGTGCTGGTCACCGGCACGCCGGCCGGCGCCGGCGCCGGACGCAAGCCGCCGGTTTTCCTCACGGCCGGCATGGTGGTCGAGGTGGAAATCGAGCGGGTCGGATTGCTGCGCAACAGGGTTGCCGCGGCCCGATAACCGCCGGTCAGGCGACGAAGCGCAGGAAGCGCGCCCAATCATAAGGACGAATGTCGTGCGGCCCCGGCCGCAGGTGCCAGCCGATGGCGCCGGATTGGCATTCGGCATCCTCGTGCCAGGCTTCCTGCAGCGGCGGCAGGGTCTGCTGCCACATCGGCGCGGCGCCGGCCAAAGCGAGATATTCCCCCTTGGGGTCGCACCAGTGATCCTCCGAGGCGCTGGCGACATAGAGGCGTCGGGGCGCAACCGAAGCCAGCAGATGGTGCTGATCCAGCGGGACTGCGCCTGCCGGCGCCGGATTGGGGCAAGTCCAGTGCGGGAACCGCGCCAGCATTTCCGCCGGGGTCTCACCCAGATTGCGGCTGCTGAGGCTGGCGCCGAGGCAGCCCGAATTGTTGACCAGAACGACGCCGATACGCGCGTCATGGGCCGCCGCGAGCAGGACGGCCTTGCCGAGCCGCGAATGGCCGGCAGCGATCACTCGGCTCGCGTCGATCTCGGGAAGCCGCTCGGCCACATCGATCAGCCGGCTGATCGACCAGGCCCACAGGGCGATGGCGCCCGGTTGCGGCTGAGCCGGATCCGGCCGGGTAAGTGGCCAGACACCCACGCCCTGCCATTCAGTCTCGGAATCGGGCACCCATGAGCCATAGCAACTGGTCAGGACGGCATAGTCGGCATCGTTGATCTGCTTGATGGGCCAGCGATAGCCGGTAATGCCGCGATGGCTCTCGGACAGGCGGCCGCCCGACGAGCGGGAAATCCTTGCATCGGGGTCGATGGGATAGCCATCCCCGAAAAACATGCCGGTCGGGCCGAGAAAATCGAGGCCCAGCGCGATAGGAAACGGCTTGCCATCATGCCCGGCGGGCAACCAGAGCGCGGCGTCCACCCTGAACTGCCGTTCAGCAACCTTGAGGGTGATGGCAATACGCTCGGCGGTCTCGCCGGCAATCGGAAAGCGCTCGATGGTGATGCTGTCGGGGGCAGACGGCATGACGCCGTAGATTTCCCGTGCGAAGCGATCGAGCCAAGCGGCCCGCACCCCGGCCGCATCCCCGGGCACGCGTCCGGCTTCAAACAGAGCAGGGACCGCTTCCGACACCAGGCTGTCGTCGAAATTGAGCTCGGTCAGTGCAGTGACGGCGCCGGTCATGAACCCCTCCATGGACGAATGTGGTCAGGCCCGCAGGACTTCCCGCGGGCCCGCAGAGATCAGTTCGAGGTGGCCAGCCAGGCGTCGATCTGGCGCTGCAATTCCTCGATCACCCGCGGCAGGCCGGCAACCTCCATTTCCGCAAGCTGCTGGTCAAGGAAGCTGTCCACGTCCTCGACGCGCCCGTTATCCAGGGCTTCGAGGTTGGGAATGATCGAGCCCAGAGCGGCCATTTCGTTCTCGACCGGCGTGATATCGAAGGCAAAGCCGAGCATTACGGAGGGCGTCGCCTCGGCATTCATGCGGAGGGATTCCTCGTTATCGGCAATATCGGATGCCTTCTGCGGATAGATCAGGAAGCTGTTGCCCCAGACCCATTTGATATTGGGCCAATAGGACGCCTTGTCGAGCAGCTCGACCAGGGTCTTGTCGGCATTCCACTGCCAGTTGACGCCCTCGACGCCGAGCGCCAGGCCGTTGACCACTTCGGCATCGGTGTTGAGCAGATGGATCAGCCGGAGAGCCTCGACCGGATGCTCGCTGTCGGCCGATACCGACCACATGGAGGCGTTCATTGCCGCCGTGGTCAAGGCAATGGGGGCGATGCGCTTGGGCTGGAAGGGCAGGCCCTGGAAGATACGGTGCGTCGGGCGATCCTGGGCGCTGTCCATATTGAAGCCGACCGTGCCCGCCGTGACGGCGGAGAGGAACTGGTCGCGGTTCATCGGGTTGGGATCGGTCAGGCCCATTTCGTGCCACTGGCGACGCAGTTTGACCTGCGCGCGATATTCGGGCGTGGCGTAGAAGTTGACGATCTTCCGGTCCGGATCGTCCATTTTCACGGCAAGCAGTGTGTAGGTGCCCGAGGTCGCGACCGGATCGTAGCCGAACAGTTCGGCGGCCGCCGCCACCTTGCCACCGAAGGCATAGAAGCCTTCGCCCTCGCCGGCCACGACTTCCTCGAAGATGGGCGTCAACTGCTCGTATGAGGTGATCGAGGCCAGGTCGATATCGTATTTTTCGACCAGATCGGCGCGGGTGTTGAAGCCGAAGGTTTTCGGGAACATCTGCTGGACCGGAATGCCGTAAAGCTTGCCGTTGACGGTTCCGACCTTGAGCAGTTCGGGCGGGATGTCCGCCTGCAACTGCGGCACGTCATCGAGATACTCGTCCAGCGCCAGCAGGTTTTCCTGGCTGACATTGCGGTAGAAATTGTTGATCCACGACGACGTCATGGCGATGTCGAACGGCTCGCGCGACGACATGACCAGGCTCATGCGCTGGTTGTAGTCGCCCCATGGAATTGGAATGAGATCGATATGGGCCCCGATCTTTTCCTCGAGAACCGGGTTCAGTGCAGCCTCGACCGCATCCACGCCCTCATTGGTCCAGGTGGCATCGGGATTGAACAGGGTCATGATCCGCAGGGTGGGGAACATCCTGTGCCAGTGCCGCCGTGCTGGCCAGCATCGCGGCCGCCATGGCCAACATCCATTTGGTCTTCTTCATCATGCTCGGTTTTCCTCCTGATTTTACCAGAGCCGTATTGGTGGTCGGCAGGCGCAGGCAGCGCGCCGCCGGATCTAGAAAAAGGTCTTGATGGCGTCGATGACCGTCCAGTCGTCATCGACCGCCAGCAGCACCTTCCATTTGTCGAACGTGGTGCAGGGGTGGGAGATGCCGAAGCCGATAATGTCTCCCACGGCCAGATCTGTATGGGTCTGCAGGCTCAGATGTCCGTGCTGGTCATTGATGCCGGTGAGCCGCATGTCCGCGCCGAGAGGCAGTGGACCATCGTCCCGCCCGGGGCGGAAATGCAGCAAGGGCACCGGCATGCCACCATCGGTGCCCACGTCGCGACGACCGAGCGATATGATCGCCTTTTCGGGTTCGGGCCGGGACAGGACCTGGGCGAAGACCAGCAGAGCGGGTTCGAAGCCATCGGCCGGCAGAGCCTGATCACGCTGGCGTACGGCGGCGAAGGCCGTCTCGTAGGTGCCGGAATCGTGAGTCAGGTAACAACCGCTGCGCGCCACGAGCCGGGTCCGTCCGGCCAATGCCGAGGTCTGCAACCGTTGTGCCAGCCGGTCGTAGTAAGCCGAACCGCCCGCCGACAGCAGAATTTCACCGGGATCGGCAAAGGCTTTGAGGGCGTCGCATTGCACGGCAATGCTGCAGATGCGGTCGAGGAATTCATCGACCAGCGCAACGTCGGAAAGCAGGCCCTCAAAGCCGGCCACGCCGCGTAGCGGCAAGCCGGCTTTGCGGATCGCTGCTACGGTCGCCAGCGCGGCCTCGACGCTGCGGCAGCCGGTGCGACCACCGGCATAGCCGATTTCCAGCAGGCATTGCGGCAGGTTTCCGGACGAGCGGCAGCGCGCCAGCCTTTCCGCGCCTGCCACCGAATCGACCAGGATGAACAGTTCCAGGTCGGGCGTCCGGGCGAGTACGCCCGCCACATAGTCGATTTCGGCAGTACCGATCACCTGGTTGGCAATGATCAGGCGCCGGAAGCCGAAATGCAGGCAGACGGCGAGATGGGCGACACTGGAAATGGTAATGCCCCAGGCGCCGTCGGCGATCTGCCGTGCGAAGAGTTGCGGCGCCATGCTGGTCTTGCCATGCGGTGCCAGCGATATCCCGTTGGCGCCCAGATAGGATTGCATGGTCCGGCTGTTGCGCTCGATTGCCGACAGGCGTAATGCGGCGACGGGAAATGACACGTCATTGCGGAACAGGTTCCAACCCTTCCCACCCACCTCGCCGAACGGGATCGGGCAGTTTTGCGGCAGCAGGCCCTTGGTGCCGGGCGCCAGATCGAGCGCGGCCAGTTCGGCTATTGCTTCGGCATAGATGCCTGCCGACAGGGCGGGATTGAACGGAAGCTGGTTCATGACGCCACCGCCAGCGGCGGGAACGCCGCCCAAAGGGGCTGGTCCGCATCCTGCAGTATTGCAGGGTCACAGACGGCGCCGTCGCGGATGAGCGGCCTGGCGCGCTTGATATGTTTGGCGATGGAGGTTTCCGGACCAATACCATGAACGGCCCGCAGGCGGCCTGCCGGACACAGCGCAAACGAGAGCGCACTCTCCGGATCGATCACGCGGTGAACGAGTGTCGCCCCGTCCGGCGGCAAGCCGAGGCCCTGGATTCCGAGATCATACTGGTCCGACCAGAACCAGGGGACGATATCCGTCGGCAGCGCACGGCCCGCCATATTGCGCCCGGCGATCTCGCCCAATTGCCGCGCCGCCTCCCAGCTTTCGAGCCGCACGAGGCGGCCATCGAGCGGGAAGGCACAGCAATCGCCACTGGCCCAGATGCCCGCTTGCGATGTCCGCAATTGCGCATCCACGACCACGCCATTGGCGATCGCAAGGCCTGCAGCTTCCGCCAGTTCCGTTCGCGGAATGCTGCCGATGGCGACCGGCACCAAATCCGCGGTGATTTCGGCGCCCGAACTGAGCAGAAGCCGCTCGCCGGTCGGTCCGCTCTCCACGCTAGCAATTGTCGTTCCAAACCGGAATGCCACGCCCATGGCGCGATGCCTGGCCAGGGCGATTTCCGCTATGGCAGGCGGCAGGACGCGGGCAAGGGGCCGGTCCTGGCTCTCGATGACGGTGACCTGGGCGCCGGCCATGCGGGCTGCCGCAGCAAGTTCGAGCCCGATCAGGCCGGCACCGACAATGACGATGCGGCTCTGACCGTTGAGGTAAGGCCGCAGCCGCGCCGCATCGCCGGCCCGGCGCAGGGTCAACCAGCGGTCGGAATTGCGGCCGGGCAGGTCAAGGTCGCGCGCCTCCGCACCGGTCGCGAGCAGCAGGCCGGAATAGGCGATCCGTTCGGAAGTGCCCAGCGTCACCAAGCGGTTGGCGGCATCGAGGTGCGTTGCTCTTGTATCGAGGCGGATGTCGATGGCTGGATCGTCGAGCAGTTCCGGCGGGATTACGCTTGATGGTCTGGCATGGCTGGAGCCGAGAAACTGCTTGGAGAGCGTCGGGCGCTCATAGGCGTGGATGTCTTCCTCGCACACCCATACAACCGGGCCGCGATAGCCTTCGGACCGCAGTCCGGCAATGGCACAGGTCGCGCTTTCCCCGCCGCCAATAATGACAATGGGATCAGCCCGCATTGGCCAGTCCGACATAAACCACCCCGTCTTCCACCTTGGTGGGCATGGTACGCAGGTTGATGCAGGCCGGAGCGCCCCTGGCCTCGCCGGTACGATAGTTGAACCGGCCGTTGTGCTTGGGGCATTCGATGATGTCGTCCATCACCAGCCCGTCCTCGAGCTTGACCTGTTCATGCGTGCACAACCCCTCGGTGGCATAGAAACGGTCATCGGGGCTGCGATAGATGGCGACACGATTGCCGGCGATGGTGACGCCCAGGACGTCCTCGAGATCGACGTCGTCGCTATTGCAGGCCTGGTGCCAGGTCAGCTCATTGCTCATGATGCTTGCGCTACGTTGACGGTGACGGGGCCGCCATGCAGGTCCGAGCGGTATGGCTTGGCCGTGGGTGGCAATTCCCGGATCAGGAAATAGTCGGGATCCTTGCTCTGCCGCCACAGCACCGGCAGGATGTCGCGATAGGCGTGGAACGTGCTCTTGTCGGGCGGGGGCGTATCCGCCTTCATGATCTCATGCAGTTCTGGGAGCTTGTGATAGGGCACCATCGGGAACATGTGGTGCTCGATGTGATAGTTCATGTTCCAGTAGGCGAACCGCAGCACCGGATTCATGTAGACGGTGCGCGAGTTCAGCCGGTGATCCAGCACATCTTCGGCCAGTCCGGCATGCTGCAGCACGCCCAGATAATAAGCGAGCCAGTGGCCGTAGATCTTGGGCACCGGCCCGAAAAGCAGCACGGGCATCCACGATTGCAGCACCACGGCCAGCGCAATAATGCCGGCATAGATCAGCAGCCATATCCGCGCATCGCGATAAACCTTCGACCATTCCATTTCGGGGATGAAGGTCTTCTCCTCCGCGGTCAGGCGGCCCGTGGCATGTGAGGCGATATTGTAGACCGCCTTGCACACATTCCAGACCGGCACGATGCTGAGAATCAGTTTGGCGAAGTCGATCGGCCGGCGTCCGAAAATCTCCCGATCCCGGCCCACGATGATGGTGTCGGTATGGTGCCTGGTATGGCTCCAGCGCCAGATAGTGGGCTCGCGCAGGATCATGAAGCTGGCCATGTGGTAGACTACGTCATTCATCCAGCGGGTCTTGAAGGCCGTGCCATGCCCGCATTCGTGCCAGCGGGAATCCGCCGCCGAGGCGTAGAATACGCCATAGGCCAGGAAGAAGGGGATCGACCAGGCGGACGGCCAGAAATACCACGCGCCCGCGCCGAACCCGGCAAGCAGGGCAAACCAGATCAGCGTATCCCTGACGGCCGGTCCATCCGAACGCTTCATCAGCGCCTTTATGGTCGAGCGGGGTATGTCGGTCTGGTACCATTCGGCCGCTGCCAGGCCCGAGGCCACGGCCAGTTCCGCATTCCGCCCGATCAAGGAATAATCGCGGGCAGTAGGCTTCATCGTCTCGCTCCCAATCTGCAGCAAGCAGGCCGCGTCAGCGGCCATCGCATTGGGGAGCAGCATAGCCCGCGGCTCCGGGGCGAAACGAATTACATCTCCTAGCTTTGATATTAGTTGAGCTAATAGACAGACGGCTTGTTCGGCGGAGCCACGCCCTGCATCTGCTCGATCAGCCACGCAACGAAAATGTCGATATCATCGCGGTTTTCTGCGGGGCGTTTCAAAACGAAATAGCGCGGACCGGGCATGGGCTCATGGCCGGGCAGGGCGATCATGCGACCATTGCGGATATAAGCATTCACCAGCAAATGGCGCCCCATGGCCAGTCCATTGCCGCCCGATGCCGCCTGATAGGCTAGGTATGCCATGTTGAAATAAGTGTTCCGCGTGCGCCGTCCCCATGGCCGGCCATTGGCTTCGATCCACATGATCCATTCTGCGACCTTGGAGGGTGAGTCGGTCCAGGGATCGGCATCGTGGATCAGGGTGATCCGCTCCTCGGGATTGGCCTGGTAGCGCTCGATATATTCACGCGTGGCCACGGGATACAGCCATTCCTGAAACTCGGCGATCACCTGGACTCTTGACGGCGGTGTCGGAGCGTAGCGGATGGCCACATCGATGCCCCCCATGCTCATCTGCGTCGTGTCGAGCATGGTCATATCCGCCAGCAAGGTGACCGTGATATTGGGGTTAGCCTCGGTAAAGTCGGACAAGCGGGGCGCCAGCCATTCCAGTGCCAGCGATGGAACGCAGTTCACCGTCACCCGGCCATAGGCCGCAACATTGCTGGCATTGGTCAGCGCCGTGGCGATGAGGTCAAAGCCTTTGCTGAGGTCGGCATAGAGCATCGCGCCGGCCTCGGTGAGGTGAATGCCCTTGTTGGTCCTGTTGAAGAGCTTGATCGCCAACCGCTCTTCGAGGCGATGGATGCGCTGCGTCACGGCGCTCTGTGTGAGCGCCAATTCGCTGGCTGCCTGCTTCATCGACCGCTGCTCGGCGGCTACCCGGAAGAACCAGAGATCGGATGCCAGGCTGGCATCCAGTTTCCTAGCCACGCTTGTACCTCATGTGGCCGGCTCACCGCGAACCGTCTGGCCGAAAGCCTGCACCATGAGATGCGCCGATTGCAAGCTGCGACCCATCTGCCGGCGATGTCGGCCGGTCTCAATGCAGGCGCACCTTATCTTCCATGACGATCAGTCTGCGAACATCGAAACCAGGCCAACGGCAATGGCGGCATAGAGACATCGCCGCCGCCAATGTGGTGATGCGCTCGAAAATCCAGGTCTGGCAGATTCCGTCCACGGTCTACCGCATGATGGCGGTGAGCTATGCCGAGCTGCAGGACCTGGCCAATTACGGCTAGCCCGCATCACGCAGCTACGGTCGGCGTCGGATGCCGGCCGTTCAGCTCGAATCGCGATCCTCGCGCTCGTATTCCGCATGGGTCGCCGCTTCGGTCAGTGCCTTTTCGGCCCTGGAGCGCTGCCGGTTGCGATAGAGGCCATAGGCCATGGCCGCCCCGAGTATGACCACACCCAGGGTCAGCACGATCAGCCAGAAGGACGGTCCTGATTCCATTGCGACTCTCCTTGCCTGGGCTTGGGCGCCTCGGGCTTGACGGGCTGGTCATGCTCGCTGCCGTCGGGCCTGCGGCCCAGATCGTCGATATTGTCATCCTTCTGCCTGCCCGGGCCCGTCTCGGTCGGTGCGGGTTTGGATTTACCGGTATCCATCAGGTCACCACCTTCTGGCCCGGAGGCGGATTGGCCTCCAGGCGATCGAGCGCCAGCCCGACCCGATCCGCCACATCGAGGTCAAAATCCTGATCGGGGCTGGTCAGCTCATACTGGCGAAGCTGTTCGGGCTGGATACCAGCTTCCGCGGCGAACCGCTCGAGCTCCATCCCCAGCGCCAACCGGCGATTGTGATCGCCCTTCGGTGAACGCCGCCCGGGATCAATCGGAAGGGACATTGGTCCATCCTTCCTGCAAGTGCAGATGGTGATCAACCGCCCCGCATGGACTTGGTTCCCTCTCCCGACACGGTCGTCCGGTCTTTAAGCAGCAGGCCGCCTGGCTGCTGATCGGAACCACCAGTATGCGATTTCATCTTGTTCAGTTCGTTCAGTATTGACTGAACTATCGGTATCGCATAGCAAAACGCATGCCCCACTCCCTCTCGGCCGCCGAAAATTTTATCGAGCAGATGGGCCTGATCACTCAGGACGATGGCGGTCCGCGCATTGCGGGACGCATCATGGGCCTGTTGATCGTGGAGGGGCAGCCATTCTCGCTGGCGGAAATGGCCGAGCGGCTCAAGATCAGCAAGGCCAGCGCCAGCACCAATGCCCGCTTGCTGGCCAATGCCGGCATGATCCGTCAGACTGGCCGTGCCGGCGACCGGCAGGATTATTATGAGCTTGGCGAGGACCCCTATCAGCGGATGATGGAAACCGTCAGTGCCCGCCTGCGCAAGGTGGCGGATTTGGTGTTCGAAGCGGAAACCCGTTTTGCCGACGATGACGGCGGCGCCCGCAGCCGGGTCCACCAACTTGCCGAATTTTATGCCCAATCGGCCGACTTTCTCGCCGATTGGTCCAAGCAATCTGTTTCGAAGGGTGATGCGTCGCGAAACGCTGCCCCGCCCAGCACCGGAGATCGCGATGACAACTGAACATTCCAAGCCCGAATGGGCGCAGTCGAAGCGGGAAAAGGACAATGTGGCGCGCGTGGCCGCCGGCCTCAAGCCACGGCGTCGCCGCTGGCCCTGGGTCGTGCTGGCCCTGATCATCGTCGCCGCCATAGCTGGCTGGTTCCTGGCCAGCCAGCAGCCCGCGATTGCCCCGGTCGAGGCGCCCGTGGCCGCTCCGGTCATGCAGATCAATCCATCGGA
Source organism: Devosia ginsengisoli (assembly GCF_024707105.1). GTDB lineage: Bacteria > Pseudomonadota > Alphaproteobacteria > Rhizobiales > Devosiaceae > Devosia > Devosia ginsengisoli_A. Next base: position 279,795 of record NZ_JANQAJ010000006.1, read on the forward strand.
AATCTCGACCATCGAGCCCCAGACCCTGGAACGCACGGTCAAGGTGACGGGCTCGCTGGCGCCGCAACGGCAGACGCAACTGGCCTCGCAGGTCTCGGGCCGCGTGGTCGCGGTCATGGCGCGACCGGGCGATGCGGTCCGCACCGGCGACGTTCTGCTCCAGCTCGATACCGAAAGCCTGCGCATCCAGCTCGACCAGCAGACCAGCACCGCTGAAGCCACACGGGCCCAGTTGGTTCTGGCAGAGAGCCAGTTGAACCGCACCACCGACCTCATCCAGCGCGGGCTTGCCGCGTCTTCGGGCATCGAGCAGGTGCAATCCAGCGCCGATGCCTTGCGGGCCAATCTGGCGGCGCTTGAGGGTCAGGTCGAGGCGGCGCGACTTGCGCTGCAGAATGCCACGCTGAAGGCGCCTATGGATGGCATCATCTCCGAGCGCAGTGTCAGCGCCGGCCAGACCGTGCAGCAGGGCGCCACATTATTCACCATCGTCGACCTGGCCACGCTCGAGCTCAATGCCTCGGCGCCGGTGGGGTCGAGCGTCCAGCTCGCCAAGGGCCAGGCGGCGACGGTCTCCGTCGAGGGGCTGCCCGGCCGGAGCTTTCCCGGCATAGTCGATCGCATCAACCCGGTCGCGCTGGCCGGAACACGGACCATCCCGGTCTATATCGTGCTCGAAAATGCCGAGGACCTGCTGCGCGGCGGCATGTTCGCCACCGGCCAGATCGTGGTGGCCCAGCAAACCGATGCCCTGGCGGTGCCGGAGACGGCGCTGCGCGAGGATGCGGAGGGTTTCTTCGTGCTCAAACTAGCTGATGGCAAGGTGGTGCGGCAGGCCATCGAGCAGGGCGAACGCTGGAACGGCAATCGGCTGGTCGAAATCACCTCGGGGCTGACGGCAGGCGATGTGGTGGTGACGGCGCCGCTGACGCAATTGCAGCCGGACGACCTGGTCGAGATGGTGGAGGGCTAGATGTTTCTCACCCGCATCAGCGTCAATCATCCCGTCTTCGCCACCATGATCATGGTGGCCATGCTGGTCTTCGGCATCTATTCCTACCAGCGGCTGCCGATCGAGCAATTGCCCGATATCGACCTGCCGGTGGTGGCCGTCGTGGTAAGCTATCCCGGCGCCTCGCCAGAGGCAGTGGAAAATGACATCGTTCGACCCATTGAGGAATCGGTCAATACGATCAGCGGGCTCGACACGATCCAGTCGACCTCGCAGGCCGGCCAGGCCATGGTCATCATTCTCTTCGACATGAACGTCAATTCCCAGGCCGCGGCGCAGGACGTGCGCGACCGGCTGGCGACGGTGGAAGCCTCCTTCCCGGAAAATGCCGGCGACGCGCAGGTCCTGCGCTTCGATCCGTCCGAACTGCCGGTCCTGTCGCTGGCGGTGAGTTCAGATACCCTGTCGCCGCGCGACCTTACGGCCCTGACCGACGATGTCATCGTCAGCCGGCTGTCCAATATTGCCGGCGTCGGTCGGGCCACCGTGGTGGGCGGCGTGCCGCGCCAGCTCAACGTGCTGGTCGATCCCGACCGGCTCAATGCCTTCAATGTCGGCGTCGGCCAGGTGATCCAGGCGCTGGGGCAGGAGAACCAGAACCTGCCTGCGGGTTCGATTACCGATGGTGCGCAGGTGCAATCCATCCAGGTCGAAGGCCGCATCGAGAATGCCGACGATTTCCTCGATATCGTGGTGGCGCGCCAGGGTGGACAAGCCGTCTATCTGCGCGATGTCGCCACCATCGAGGACGGCCAGGCCGATGTGACCAGCCTGGCCCTGCTCAATGGCGAGCGGGCGCTGGCCATCGACGTGGTCAAGACCCAGGGCGCCAATACCGTTGGCGTGGCCGCCGAGATCCGCAAGGTCATTGCCGGCCTGCAGGCGGATGTGCTGCCCGATACGGTGCATCTGGAAATCGTCACCGACAATGCGGTGCCGGTCGAGGAATCGTTTCATGCCGTGCAGAACATGCTGATCGAAGGCGCGGCCCTGGCCGTGCTGATCGTCTTCGTGTTTCTCAACTCCTGGCGCTCGACGGTCATTACCGGCCTGACGCTGCCGATCTCGATAATCGGCACGATGATCGTGCTCTACTTCCTCGGCTTCACGCTCAACATGATGACGCTGATGGCGCTTTCGCTGGCGGTCGGCATCCTGATCGACGATGCCATCGTGGTGCGCGAGAACATCATGCGGCACCTGCATATGGGCAAGAGCCACCGCCAGGCGGCGCTTGACGGCACCAACGAGATCGGCCTGGCGGTGCTGGCGACGACGCTCTCCATCGTGGCGGTATTCCTGCCCGTGGCCTTCATGGAAGGCATTCTCGGCCGGTTCTTCCTGCAGTTCGGCGTCACCGTTTCGGTGGCGGTGCTGATCTCGCTGTTCGTGGCCTTCACGCTCGATCCGATGATGAGCAGCGTCTGGTATGATCCGGCGGCCCATGCCAATGCCAAGCGCGGCCCCATCGGGCGCGCCATCGCCCAGTTCGACCGCTTCTTCCAGTGGATCAACGATGGCTATCGCGGCGTGCTGCGCTGGTGCCTCAAATTCCGCAAGACCACGTTGTCGGTGGCCCTGCTGTCCTTCGTGGGCACGTTCTTCCTCTTCCCGCTGGTCGGGGTGGAATTCGTTCCGGCGACCGATACCGGCCAGTTCCAGGTTTCGGTGGAAACGCCCACGGGTTCATCCATCGACTACACGGCCAGCAAGGTGCGGCAGGTCGATGCCACGCTCCGGCGTTTCCCCGAGGTCGAGGGCACCTATGCCACGCTGAATGCGGGCACGACCTCGGGCGACAATCGCGCCACCATCGTCGTCACCATGATCGACCAGGGCCTGCGCGAGCGCACGCCGCAGGATATGACGGTGCCGGTGCGCGAAGCCCTGGCACAGATTCCGGGCGCCGAATTCATGGTCGGCGCGGCCTCCGGGCTGGGCGGGGTCGCCGCCCCGGTCTCGATCACCATCTATGGCGACAATTTCACCGTTCTCGACCAGTTGGCCGACCGCCTGATCGCGCAATTGCGCACGGTCAAAGGCCTCGAAGACATCGAATCCAGCCTCGACGCGGCCCAGCCCGTCCTTGGGATCCGGATCGACCGGGATCTCGCCAGCGACCTCGGCGTCAGCCTGAGCCAGATCGGCGCGACCCTCGGGCCGATGCTGGGCGGCCAGGATGTCACCGACTGGACCGCGCCCAATGGCGACAATTACACCGTGGCGGTTCGCCTGCCCGAATGGGCGCGCGACGACATCGAGACCCTGGGCTCGCTGCCCATCACCCAGAGCGGTGCCACGGGTTCGAGCGGCATGATCCGGCTCGACCAGGTGGCGCAGATCGTGCAGTCGCAGGGTCCGGGCGAAATCCTGCGCCAGGACCTGTCGCGCCAGGTCAGCGTCACGGCGAACCTGTCAGGCGTCGGGCTAGGCGATGTCACCGCGCAAATCCAGGCAGCGATTGACAGCATCGAGATGCCGGCCGGCTATCGCATCGCCACCGGCGGCGATGTCGAGCAACTGGCCGAGACGGCCAATGCCGCCGGGTCCGCCCTGTTGCTGGCCGTCATCTTCATCTATCTCGTGCTGGCCAGCCAGTTCGGCAGCTTCCTGCAGCCGATCGCCATCATGGTATCGCTGCCGCTCGCCCTGATCGGCGTGATGCTGGGTCTGCTGGTCGGGGGATCGACACTCAACATGTTCTCCGCCATCGGTTTCATCATGCTGATGGGTCTCGTGGTGAAGAACGCGATCCTGCTGGTCGACAATGCCAACCAGCATGTGAAGGAAGGCTGGAACCTGTTCGACGCCCTGGTCGAAGCCGGCGCCACCCGCTTCCGTCCCATCATCATGACCACCTTGGCCATGATCTTCGGCATGCTGCCGCTGGCGCTCAGCCTGCACGAGGGTAGCGGACAGAATGCGCCCATGGCGCATGCGGTGATCGGCGGCCTGATCAGCTCGACGGCGCTGACGCTGGTCGTGGTGCCGGTGATGCTGACCTATATCGACGCGTTCGGGCGGTTTGTCCGGCGGTTCCTGCCGCGTGCCCCCCATGACGACCTGCCGGCAGAAGCCAGCGAGAGTGCCGGCGCCTGATCGAGCGCCGGCACGAACCCGGTCAAGTGGAGCGCGCGGGCGGTGCTCGTCACCGTCCGCGGATTCCCGCCCAGGACGCTATGTGTCTTCGTTGAACCAGCCGACAACTTCGGAACTATGCTCGACATAGGGCAGGCGCTCGAAGCAGTGGCCGACCAACTGGCGCCAGGTGAGAAAATCGCCGGAGGCACCAAAGCCTACGACATGGTCCTCGACACTGCCCCAGCCGACCACCAACTGGTAGCGCCGGGGCAGTTCCACCACCTTGCGCAGCTGGAAGGACCGGAGACCGGCGGCACGCTTGAAGAGCGGCGTGGCGCGGCGAACGCCTTCCTCGAACTCCTGCTCGAAGCCTGGCTTGATATCGATCTGGGCGATCTCGAGAATCATGGAATGACCCGTCCTCGCTCAAGCCCGGCGGAAATCGCTGCCGAGTGCGATCGACTGCACCCCATCGGATGCGGATGGCTGGGCCCCGAAGGCGGACGGAACCGCTAGCTCGGCCGAGACGATCCGGTTCTCCAGTGCGCCGAGTCCCTCCACTTCCACCACGATGGTGGAGCCGGGCTCGATCGGCCGGGAATTGGCGGGCGTGCCGGTCAGGATCATGTCGCCCGGTTCGAAGGTGATGGTGCGCGCCAGATCGGCCAGCAGGTAGTGGGGGTCCCACAGCAGGTCGTTGGTATTGGCGTCCTGCACCACGCGGCCATCGATGAGCGTGCGCAGCCTTTTGTTGCGGAAGTCCCAGTCGGTAACCAGGGCCGGGCCGACCGGCCCCAGCGTGTCGCTGCCCTTGACCCGCACCATACTGTTCTCGTCGGTATCGCGGAAATCATGCAGGCCGAAATCGTTGGCGATGGTGTAGCCGGCAATATAGTCTGGCGCCTGCTCGGGCGTGATATTGCGGGTGGTGCGGCCAACGACGAGCACGAATTCGCCTTCGTAGTTGAGGAAGCGGCAATTGGCCGGCCGGACGACCGTGCCCTTATGGCCGTTGAGGCAGGACACCGACTTCCAGAAATAGGTCGGCGCCGGCGGCGGCTGGCGCTTCAACTCGTCGAGGCGGCTGCGATAATTGAGATGGACGCAGATCACCTTGGTCGGGACGGCGGGCGGCAGGTGCAGGACGTCATCGACCGCGTGCCTGCTGCCGTCGATCCAGGTAAAGGCGCCGTTTTCGACGGTCACGGTGCGGGCCACGCCATCGATCTGTACGCGTCGGAATTCAGTCATATCATTGCTCCGGATGGATGGGTCAGCGCGCGCCGGGCGGGGGCGCCGCCGGATAGCCGCGGCCGGCATAGTCGAAGCCACCCAGTTCAAGCGCCGTCAGATCGGCGGCCTGGGGGGACGCGTAATAGGCGCGGATTTCCTTGATGCGACCGCTGGCGGCATCGAAGCCGTACCATTCGTCACCGCGCAGCTTCTTGCCCTGCTTGGTCTTGAAGTGGGTCCATTCCATCACCGCGCGATAGCTGACCGGCTCGATCAGCAGGGTATCGACGCTCCAATAAGAGCCCAGGTCGCGCACCGCCCCGATCCAGCGATCGGCAATGGTGCGGGCGCCGCGAAATGGGCCCTGATACATGCCCGGCGGGAAATAATGCACGGCATCCTCGGTGAGGCAGGCCATGATCTTGTCCGCATCGGCCTCGTTGCAGCCGTCGAAATAGGTGCGGATGGTCCGCTCCATGGCTTCGGCGCGCTGGCCGATCAGGGGGTCGGAATAGGGATTCAATTGCGGTCTCCGCCGGTAGGTTCAGTCTTCAACGAAAATTTCCTTGCGACGCCGGACCATCATGGGCAGCACCGAGACGACCAGCAGTGCAACGGCAACCAGCAGCAGGCCCAGGCTGATGGGGCGGTCGAAGAAGATGGCCGGGTTGCCGCGCGACATCATCATCGCCCGACGCAGGTTTTCCTCGAGCAGCGGGCCGAGCACGAAGCCGAGCAGCAGCGGTGCCGGCTCGCAGCGCAGCCGGTAGAGCATGTAGCCCAGCACGCCGAACAGCGAGATCTGGTAGAGGTCGAAGGCGCTGCCATTGATGGCGTAGGTGCCGATGGCCGAGAAGATGATGATGGCCGGGAACAGCGCCTCATAGGGCACCTTGAGCAGGCGGATCCACAACCCGACCAGCGGCAGGTTGAGCACCAGCAGCATCAGATTGCCGATCCACATCGAGGCGATCAGCCCCCAGAACAGTTCGGGACGCGTGGTGATGACCGACGGCCCGGGCGCAATGCCCTGGATCAGCATGGCGCCAAGCATCAGCGCCATGACCGGATTGCTGGGAATGCCCAAAGTGAGCATGGGAATGAACGAAGTCTGCGCCCCGGCATTGTTGGCGGATTCCGGGCCGGCAACGGCCTCGATCGCACCATGCCCGAACCGCTCCGGATTGCGCGACAGCCGCTTTTCGAGGGCATAGGAGGCAAAGGACGACAGCAAGGCGCCGCCGCCCGGCAGGATGCCGAGAACCGAGCCGATGGCGGTGCCGCGCAGGATCGGCGCGGTTGACTGTTTGAGATCGTGCTTCGTCGGCATCAGCTTGCCGATCTTGTTGATTTCGCCGGAGCGTTCGTCTCCGCCGCCCAGGTTACGCAGGATTTCGGCGACGCCGAAAATACCCACCGCCACCGCGATGACATTGATGCCGGTGGACAATTCGATCAGCCCGAAATTCAGCCGCGGCAGGCCCGAATAGACATCGGTACCGATGACGCTGAGCAGCAGGCCGAGCACGACCATGGCAAGCGCCCGCAGCACCGAACCATGCGCCAGCGCGATGGAGCAGACCAGGCCCACGGTGATCAGCGAGAAATATTCCGCCGGTCCGAATTCGATGGCGACCAGGGTCAGTACCGGCGCGAAGGCGGCCACCAGGAGCGTGGCTATGGTGCCGGCGGCAAAGGACCCGATGGCCGCGATGGCCAGAGCCGGACCCGCCCGCCCCTGCCGCGCCATCTGGTAGCCATCGATGGCGGTCACGGCCGAGGATGCCTCGCCCGGCAGGTTGATCAGGATGGCGGTGGTCGAGCCGCCATATTGCGCGCCGTAATAGATGCCGGCCAGCATGATCAGCGATGCCGTGGGCGGCAGCGTGAAGGTGATGGGCAGCAGCATGGCGATGGTGGCCGTGGGGCCGACGCCGGGCAGGATGCCGATCAGCGTGCCGAGCAGCGCGCCGACGAAACAGAAGATCAGGTGTTCGGGAGTGGTGGCGGTCGCGAAGCCGAGCGCCAGATTACCAAGCATGTCCATGGCTCAGCCCACCATAAAGGTTGGCAGGAGCGGCAGCGTCAGTTTCAAGCCGAAACTGAACACGCCGACACAGATGATGGTCAGGCCGACGATCACGCCGAGCGCCATGCGCAGGGTCATGCGGGGGCTGGCGAAACACACAATGCCCACGCAAAGGGCCGTGGCCAGCGCCAGGCCCAGGCTGCGCACCGTCATGGCGAAGACGATGGGAGCAATAGTCAGCGTTACGATGGCCCGCCACGGCAGCGGCCCGAGTGGCGGTTCCTCGCTCGCCGCAGCCTCGGCGGCGATGGGGCTGAGGGACCGGAAACCCATGACCAGCCCGAGCAGCGCCAGCAGGCCGCCGAGCATGACGGGAAAAAAAGCCGCTTCCCATCTTGGACGGCGTGCCGACCTTGAGGGTCACCAGGGCGTAAAGGACAAAACCGGCGCCTAGCAGGACGCAGAACGCACCTGCCAGAAAATCTTCGCGTTTGATAATCACGAGCGAACCCCCTCCCGGGTCGGCTGGTCAGCGCTTGAAGCTGGGATCGAATGCCTCGGCCATGCGCATCAGCGCGGCCCATTCGGCGACATTGCCGCGCGTATCGTGCACGTCCCACTGCTTGGCCGCCAGTTCGCAGATGTCGGGCGGCGGCAGGCGCAAAGGCGCGCCGCTGGCCTGCGCCGCCAGTTGCACCTCGCAACTGTCGATGAGGTATTTCATGCTCATCATGGCTTCACCGATATTGGGCGCGCAGGTGAGCAGGCCATGATTGCGCAGGATCATCGCTTTTTTCGTACCGATGTCGGCAGCGATCTGGGCGCGCTCGGCATCCTTGTCGGAAATGCCGTAATAGTCGTGATAGGCCACGCGCTTATAGAAGCGCATGGAACCCTGGGTCAGCGGCAGAATCTCGGTGTCGAGCGCCGAGATGGCCATGCCGGCCTTGGTATGCACGTGGATCGAGCAGTTGATCTCGGGCCGCGCACCGAGCACGGCGGTATGGATATTGAAGCCGGCGACATTCACCGACCGCGTCCCGTCCTGCACCTTGCCGTCCAGGTCGAGCTTGACCAGCGACGAGGCGGTCACCTCGCTGAACAATTCGTCATTGGGCTTGAGCAGAAAACAGTTGTCCTCGCCCGGAACGCGGAGCGTAATGTGGTTGTAGACCAGGTTGGTCCAGCCGAACATGTCGGCGAGCCGATGGGCGGCGGCCAGATCGATACGCGCCGACCATTCCGCATCCGCCATTCCTGCCGGTTTGGCATGCTGCATCTGAGATGTCTGGACCATCTGTCTCCCCCGTTTTGGTGCCGTCAGGCTACGGCGGCAGAGTGGACTGTGTCAACAGGATTGAATTGCGTTCAATATACTGAACGTCGTTTCATGGCCACGAACGCCAAGCATTGGCTAATAATATTGTTTAATATCAATTAGATAAAGAAATCCACTCTGTCCCCTTAGGGACGACTTATCCCTTTGTAGCAGGCGAAATCGCATCGAACTTCGATTCGTTTGCTTGCCAATATGAATTGCGTTCAATACAGTGACCGACGTTCATCGGTCTGTGGCAAGTGCTGCCGACCGGATCGTGTGGGGAGGTTACGCGATGTTTGTTGAGCAGCGCGTCTATACGCTGAAGCCGGGAGCAACACCGGCATTCCTCGACTATTACGAGCAGAATGGCCGCGCCGTGCAGATCGGCCATCTCGGCAATCCGGTCGGGTACTATTCCACCGAGATCGGACCGCTCAATCAGATGGTGATGAGCTGGTATTACGCCTCGCTCGACGAGCGGACCCGCAAAAGGCAGCAACTGGCAGGCGATCCGGAATGGATGGCGTATCTGAAGCACGCCCGCGAATGGGTCACGACCCAGCAAACTACCATTCTCAAGCCGGCACCTTTCTTCACGGAGCATCTGCAAGCTTACATTCAAAGGGGAGGAACTCATGAATAAATTCAGGCTGCTCACGGGCAGCGTAGCGGCGCTGGGCACCGCGCTCGTGCTTCTGGGCACGGGCGGGGCGACAGCGCAGGACTATCCCAACAAGCCCATCCGCCTCATCGTGCCATTCAATGCGGGCGGGGGCATCGACACCACCGCGCGCTTCATGGCCGACAAGCTGGGCGAGGAACTGGGAACCGATATCATCGTCGAGAATATCGGCGGCGGCGGCGGTTCGCTTGGCGCTGCCGAAGTGCATCGTTCGGCCGGCGATGGCTATACCCTGCTCTACCATTCGTCGTCGGGTCCGGCCCAGGCGGCGGTGCGCGACGACCTGCCCTATGACTGGTTCGCCGATTTCATCCCGGTCTCCCAGGTCACCGCTTTCGCTTCTGCCATTGTCGTGGGACCGAACTTCCCTGCCGATACGATGGAGGAGTTCATCGCCGAGGTGAAGGCGCATCCGGGCGAATACAGCTATGCCTCCTCGGGCAATACCACGGCCGTGCACCTGCTGAGCGAGCTGTTCAAGACCAAGGCCGGGCTCGATCTCATCCACATCCCCTACCAGAGCACGGGCGCGGCAACGGCCGACCTTATTTCGGGGCGGGTGAGCATGGTGATCGATGGCCTGCCGGCACGCTCCAACGACATCAAGGCCGGCACGCTCAAGGCCTTCGCGGTGACCACCGCCGAACGCTCCGTCCTGCTGCCCGACCTGCCCACGCTGCAGGAGACAGGCATCGACCTGGTCGACGTCTACTGGACCGGGGTCTTCGCGCCCAAGGGCACGCCTGCTGAAGTTGTCGACAAGCTGGCCGCCGCAATCGCAAAGCTGATGCACGAGCCCGAGATGGTCGATAAGTTGCTGGGGGTCGGAACCGACGCGGTTGGATCGACGCCGGAAGAGTTCGCTGCCCTGTCACAGGCGACCTACGACCTGTATCGCGGCGTCGTCGAGGACAATCCGGCATTGCTCGAAGAATAGCCGCACCAATCCGGCCCATTCGCCCAACCGGGCGGGTGGGCCTTAGCCACACCAGACAAGCGCGAGTAGCCGTGAAAAGCAAAACGACCACCCTGAGCGCCCCGACCGCCACCGAGACCCCGGAAACCAAGGGCCTCGTGCCTGCCATAGAGCGGGCGGCCCGCCTGCTGGCTTTGCTGGAGGGCACGCCACACCGGGCCTTCTCGCTTGCCGAGATCGCCAGGCGGCTCGACATACCCAAATCCACCGCGCTCAATATCTGCTCGGAGCTGGTCCTGGCCCAGTTCGTGCGGCGGAGCCTGTCGGGCTATCAGCTCGGCCGCCGCCTGGTGCAACTGGGTTCGGCCTATGTCGCCAGCGTCGATCTGGTGCGCGAATTCTACGAGGTCTGCAACGGCGTCGATGCCGATCTGGGTGCGATCATCCAGCTATCGGTGCTCGACGATCAGCTCAACGCGGTCTACTTGGCCCGGCAGGACCACAACAGCCGGTTGCAACTGGGGCTGCGCTCGGAGATCGGCCGTCATGTGCCGGCCAATTGCACCGCGTCGGGCAAGGCCCTCCTTGCCGCATTGCCCGAGGACAATCTGGAAAACCGGCTGGTGGGGCTGCGCAAGCTCTCCGTCCTCACCCCCAATTCGGTCAGCACCGTCGCCAAGCTGCGGCGCGAGCTCAAGACCATCCGCGAGCAGGGTTACGCGCTCGACGACGAGGAAGTGCTGCCCGGCATAGCCTGCGTAGCGCGGGCCCTGACCACCGACCACCGCGAGGATCGCCTGCTGTCGATCAGCATCACGGCAGCAAAGGTCAACGGTACACTGGACCGGCAGATGGAGCTGCGACCGGTGCTCGATCGCTTCGTCGAGGCGATGCAGAGCCGCCTCTAGACCTTTCGACAATTTCGGCCGGCCCGCATGGGCGGCGACAAACAGGTATGCCAAATGACCCAGACTTCCTTCCAATGGCCCGATAACCACAAGATCGCCGTGATGGTGACCGTGCTGCTGGAAAGCTGGTCGGACCGCCAGGCGCCGCCCTATTCACCAATGACGACGCCACTCAAACCCGGCACCTATGACCGCGCCGGTGTCACCTGGGCTTCCTATGGCGTGCGGGCCGGGGTGTGGCGCCTCATGCGCATCCTGAAGCAGCACGGCATCAAGGGTACGATCTGCGCCAATGCGCGATCCATCGAGCTGATCCCCGACGCCATGCGCATGGCCGTCGCCGACGGCCACGAGATCGCGGCACATTCCTATACCCAGGATGCGCTCATGGCCTATATGAGCCGCGAAGAGGAACTGGCGATGATCCGGCGCTGCTCGGACGTGTTCGTCACCCATCTGGGCGAAAAGCCCAAGGGCTGGATCAGTCCGGTGCTGGCCTCGACCGACCACACGGCCGAACTGCTGGCGGGCGAGGGCTTCCTCTGGCACGGCGACTATAACGACGAGGACCTGCCGCGGGTGGTGCAGACGCCGCAGGGTTCCCTGATCGGCCTGCCCCACACCGATTTCGCCGATAATCGCGTGTTGCGGCAGAGCCCGCGCGCCTATTTCGACGCCTACAAGGACACGTTCGACTATCTCTACGCCAATGAACCGGGATCGCTGATCAACCTGACGCTGCATAGCCAGTTCGGCGGCCGGCCGCTGGTCTCCTCGGTGTTCAGCGAAATCCTGGCCTATCTCAAGGGCCATGACGGCGTGTGGTTTCCGCGGCACGACGAGCTTGCCACCTGGTTCAAGGGAACCGGCATAGAGGCCGTGCCCTACGCCCAGCGGTTCTTCGCCTGAACCGGCCGGCTGTGCTAGCAATGTTGCCGTGGCGCCGCGAATTTCGGCGCGGATGAGGTGCGGCCGTGGTGAGCTTGCCGACGATCCGGCAATTGCAGATGTTCGTGGCTCTGGCGCGGTTCCAGAATTTCCGGCGGGCCGCGCAGTCGCTCGGTGTCACCCAGTCGGCGCTGAGCCAGTCGATCAAGCAGATCGAGTTTCTCATCAACGTGCCGCTGCTGCAGCGTAACCGGCGGCATGTTGCCCTGACCAGCGCCGGGCAGACCTTCCTGCCCCATGCCGTGCGCGTCCTCGACAACCTGGCCGTCGGTGTCGACCTCATCCGCAATGCCGGCGAGCCGGATACCGGCTCGGTGACCGTCGCCTGCATGTCCTCCACCCTGCTCCGGCTCATGCCGGCCGTGGTCGACAACTTCCGCCGGCAGCATCCGGGTCTCAAGATCCAGGTGCTGGAGGTCGATGCGGTGGGCATCGGCGATCGCGTACGACAGGGCGAGGCCGATTTCGCGGTCTCGGTCATGTTCAAGCAGGATCTGGCGCTCGATTTCAGTCCTTTGATCGAGGACGAGCTGCATTTCGTCTGCCCGCTCGATCATGAATTTGCGACACGCCAGCAGATGAGCTGGCGCGAGCTGACTGGCCTGGGCATGCAGCAGATGGTGCAATGGAGCGGCATCTCCTACCTCGTCGCCGATGTCGGCGGGCTCGAAGACCTGCGCGGACGGGCCACCTATTCGGTGACGCGCATTTCCACCGTGCTCGATATCGTGGCGGAGAGCGGGTTGGTATCGGTGCTGCCGACGCTGGCCTTGTCGTCGCTTTCGGTGGGGCGGAAGTTCCACCATTGCCCGATGGTGGAGCCGACCATCCACCGCTCCATCGGGCTGATCACGCCACGCGAACGCTCGCTGTCGCCCGCGGCAACGGCATTGCGCGAAGTGTTGCTGCAGACCTTGCAGCAACTGGGCGAGGACGAACTGCCGGGCGCACGGCTGACTGCCGCGACCACCCGCCAGCCCCGGGCGGTACAGCCCTAGATGCGCATGATGAAGGGGTTCGGCACTTCCGAGGCCGTATTGATCCAGATGCTTTTGGTTTGCAGATATTCGTCGATCGCCTCGATGCCGTTCTCGGCGCCGATGCCGCTCATCTTGTGGCCGTTGACCGGCGAGGAATAGCTGACCGAGCGATAGGTATTGACCCAGATGACCCCTGCCTGCAGGCGGTCGGAGACATTGATCGCCCGGGCGATGCTCTGCGTCCAGACGCCGGCGGCCAGGCCGTAGAGCACGTCATTGGCGATGGCCACCGCCTCGTCCTCGTCCTTGAATTTGATGACCGAGAGAACCGGCCCGAACACCTCTTCCTGGGCGATGCGCATGTCGTTGGTGACGCCGGTGAAGATGGTTGGCTCGACGAACCAGCCGCCACGATCAGCCGCCTTGCCGCCCAGCACGCAGGTGGCGCCTTCGGCCTTGGCGATGGCGATATAGTCGAGAATCTTGTCGTATTGCGCCTTGGTGGTGACCGGACCGACCTGGGTGTCGCTGCGGCTGGGGTCACCCATCTGCGCGGTACGGGCCAAAGCCAGCAGCTTTTCCATGAACTGGTCGTAGATGGTTTCCTGCACCAGCAGGCGCGAGCCGGCGATACAGGTCTGCCCGCTGGCGGCGAAGATGCCGGAAATGGCGCCATTGACCGCATTGTTGAGATTGGCGTCGTCGAAGACGATGTTGGGCGACTTGCCGCCCAGCTCGAGCGAGACCTTCTTGAGGTTGCGCGCCGCCGATTGATAGACTGCCTTGCCGCCGATTTCCCCGCCGGTAAAGGCGATCTTGGCCACGCGTGGATGGGTGGTGAGGCGATCGCCGATCTCCGCCCCCAGCCCGGTAACTACATTGAAGACGCCAGGCGGAAAGCCCGCTTCCTCGACCAGCTTGGCGAATTCGAGCAGCGAAGCCGAAGTATACTCCGACGGCTTCATGACAAGCGTGCAGCCGGCGGCCAAAGCCGGAGCGATCTTGTTGGTCGCCAGCAGCAGCGGCGAGTTCCAGGGCGTGATGCCTACGACCACGCCCAGCGGCTCGCGGCGCGTGTAATTGAGCACGCCAGGCTTGTCGATCGGGATGACGGCGCCCTGGATCTTGTCGGCCAGGCCACCGAAATAATAGTACCACTGCGGGATATAGCTGGCCTGCGCGAACATCTCGGCCATCAGCTTGCCATTGTCGCGCACCTCGATTTCGGCGAGACGCCTTGCATTGGCGGCGAGCAGATCGCCCAGCTTGCGCAGCAGCGCCCCGCGCTGGGTGGCCGTCAGCTTTGACCACGGCCCTTCGCTGAATGCCTTGTGCGCCGCCTCGACGGCCCGGTCGGCATCCTCCGCATTGCCGCGGGCAATGCGCGCCCAGGCCTTGCCGGTATAGGGATCGATGCTGTCCAGATAGGTCCCGGAAGCCGGCGGCACCCATTCGCCGCCGATATACATGTCATAGGTCTGCATGCTGCTCTTCCCCTGGATGCGGCCGTCGCTAGATGCTCTTGGCCAGCTTTTCCTTGATGTCGATGTTGAAGACCCGGGCAGCATTGCCGCCAAGGATCGCCCGCTTCTCCTCCTCCGAGAGAAACGGCAGGTCGTAGATCACGCTGGGCACGTCGAAATCCCAATGCGGATAGTCGGACGAATACATGAGCTGGGTGGGCGCATTGATCATGCGGAAAGTCTGTTCCAGCTCGCGGATATCGTTGGGCCGCTCCATGGGCTGGGACGTGTAGAACATCTCGCGCATGTAATCGCTGGGGGGCTTGGTCAGCGAGGGAACCTCGGACTTGCGCATGTAATATTCGTGGTCGAGCCGCTGCATAAGGAACGGAATCCAGGCCAGGCCACTCTCGATCCAGATCACCTTGAGCTTGGGGAACCGCACCGGCAGCGCGTTGATCACCCAGTTGGTCAGGTGAACCATGTTGGAAATGGCAAAACCCAGCGCATGAACGGACAAGAACTTGTTCATCATCGCCATGGTCTGGTCGTTCCAGTTGTAGGAAGCGTGGAATCCCAGCGGCAGGCCTGCCTCCTCGAGGAAGGCATAGGTCTTCATATAGGCGTCGTTATGCACGGCGCGGTTGCGCGTTGCCGTCACCATATAGCCCAGCACGCCCGGCTTGCCGGCGAATTCCTTGGCCATTTCATAGGTGGCCTGCGGATCGTTGAAGGGCAGGTAGAGCATCGAGCGCAGGCGCGGATCGTTCGGCAGGATCTTCTCGGTCAGCCAGCGGTTATAGGCCCGCGACAGCGCCACCTCGATCTCGATCTGCGGATGCAGGCCCAGATTGAGCATGGGCGTCGGAAAGAGAATGGCGATGTCGACCGCCAGGGCATCCATCCACCGCTTGGTCAGCGTGATGTCGCGATGCGCCTCGGGGCCGGTCTTTTCCAGTTGGCGCAGCGGATAGCGCGCCACGCGGCCGCCCATATCCTGGTAGCCGATATTGCCCGGCAGCATGCCGAAGGCACCATGGCGGCTGGCACTGGCGGTCTTGGCCAGTTGTTGCAGCACCGGATCCTCGAGATATTCGAGGATTTCGCTGAACGACTCTGTCTCGTAGTGATGCGAGTCCACGTCGATGATCGGAAAGCGATCGAAACCGCGCGCCTTGGCCTGGTCAGCCGCATGCTTGAGGTGGAGCGAGGTGTCGAAACCCTCGATCGGCATGCTGCGGTCGCCGCTGAGGGGAATGTTGAAATTGGTCTTGGTCATGGGTGGTTTATCCGTGTTGCCGACGCGATGATCACGTGGGGCTGCCCATCGACTGCCACATGCCCAGTTCGAACAGTTGCAGGTCGGCGCTCTTGAGAACCTCGGTACTGAGGATCATCGCCTCGGTGGCGGTGATCTCGATATCGGGGTGGAACGGGCTGAAATATTCGCCCTGCTGCAGGCGCTGCACGTAGCAGCGCGTGGCCTGGGTCAGCAGGAGAGCGAGGGCCTCCGCGGAAATTCCGGCATCGTCGGCACCAAGCGCCGCGGTCACACGGTCGACGGCGGCAGCGAGCTTGCTGTCGGCTTTGACCGGCCGGGACACGGTTTCAATTGATATCGACATGGACGTTGCCCTCGCGAATGATGATCGGGAATGACTTGAGCCGTCGCGCCGGATCGGCGACCACCCGGCCGGTCTTGAGATCGTATTCGTAGCCATGCCAGGGGCAGACGAAGTTGATCTCGGTCTCGGAGAATTTCTGCTGCTTGAAACTGCGGTCGGGACGCAGCACGTCCTCGACCTGATGCATAAGCAGGCCTTCACAGGCCGGCCCGCCCTGATGCAGGCAGATATTGGAATAGGCGTAGTATTTGTCTTCCCAGCAGAAGACCCCGACCTCTACTCCCTCATGGGAGACGATGCGCCGGTCACCACTGGCCATTTCCCCCGTCTTGGCAACGAATACTTCCGTCATTGATGCACTGTTCCACTTGATTGAACAGGATGCCTTCAGGCGCTCCTTGGGTCCGTTGTGGCGCTATCGGGCGACAGCCTCAACCTGCATAATCCGAACAATGTGATAAGCTTGGCTAATCAATAATCGTTCAGCATAATGAACGATGCGCAACATACTGGACTTCTGGTTGATTATCGGTCAGCGTTGGACATTCCCCAATCCCGGAGCAGGCGCATGGGCGTAGTCATGCTGAGCGAAAGCGGCACGTCGGCATTTTTCGAGCGGATCGAGGCGGCTTTGCAGCGTGCCGGCATTGTGCCGCGCCATATCCGGCACACAACAGGGGACACCATCCCCGCATCCGCCCTGGCCGATGCCGACGTGCTGCTGGCCTATGGCCACTTCCGCTGCACCGAAACGGTCATGCGCGCAGCGCCCCGGTTGCGCGCCGTGGTCTCGCCCTGGGTGGGTACAGACGGTTTCGATGTGGACGCCGCGACGCGGCTCGGCATCGCCGTGGTCAACGGCCAACCCGACGAGCATACCCAAGGCATGGCCGAGGCGACGGTGATGATGATCCTGGCGGCGAGCTATGGCCTGCCGCAGGCGCGCCACACCATGGAGAGTGGCGGCGCCCGCCCTGCCGAACCAGTCGCCGAACTGCTGGCGGGCAAGACGCTGGGCATTATCGGACTGGGCCAGATCGGCCGGCGCGTCGCGGCGCTGCTGGCGCATTGGGATATATCGCTCAAGGCCCATGATCCCTTCGCCAGGGAGGTTCCCGACGGAATCGAACTGCTGCCGCTCGATGAATTGCTGCAGGCCAGCGATATCGTGACGCTGCATATGGTCCTGACCGAGCAGACACGGCACCTGATCGATGCCGCGCGGCTGCGGCTGATGAAGCCCGACGCGATCCTCATCAACACCGCGCGCGGCGGACTGATCGACGAGATAGCCCTGTTCGATGCCATGTCGTCAGGTCACCTGCGGGGCGCGGCCCTCGATGTTTTCGAGATCGAACCCCTGCCGATGGACAGCGCCCTGCGGAAATTGCCGAATATCCTGCTGACCCCGCACATGATCGGCCAGACCAAGCAGAGCCGCGCCGCCCTGGTCGACCTTGCCGTCGCCAATGTAAGCGCCCTGATGTCCGGCACCCTGCCCAAAAACCTGCGCAACAGGACGGTGTCGGAGACCTGGCATACCCGCTGGGCCAGCAGCTAGAGGCCCTGGGGGACGCTGGGTGTTTGCCGCTTCGTGCTGAAAAATATGGCGGAGAGAAAGTCAGTGACGGGGTGGCTGTTTCTGGGCCTTTGAGGCGGTAGTTTCGAGTCCACGTGCGCCAGCACGTGCGAATGGAGCTAGCCGAGACCGGCTATCAGTTGAACCAGCCTGCCAAGCGTGCTGCCAGCGGCGCTAATGCCAACCTTCTGACTCACGTCTACCACGACCTGCATCAATCGCTTCAGCCGGGACGAGTCGGTCGTTAGCGCCGCAACCTCGCGTTCGGCATTGATTATCGCGTCCTCGACCTGCTGCTTGTCGGTCTCGGCCACGTTGGCGCTGGCAGCTTCCTGTCGTAGAGCCGAAAGGACTTGCAGCAAAGCTTTGGGGTCTGAGCTGCTGCCGGTTCGGTGGACACGAAGTTAGGCTAGCTTAGCTTGCTCTTCGTATTCCACGGGGCTCAGATAGCCCAGCGTCGAGTGTCTGCGCCTCGGGTTGTAGAAGCGCTCAATATAGTCGAACACATCGGCCTTGGCATCATCCCTGGTGCGATAGACCTTGCGGGCGGTGCGTTCGGTCTTGAGCGATGAGAAGAAGCTCTCCATCGCCGCGTTGTCCCAGACATTGCCGGACCGGCTCATCGAGCAGGTGATGCCATGATCGGCCATCAGCCGCTGGAACTGCTCGCTGGTATATTGGCTGCCCTGGTCGGAGTGGTGCAGCAGGCTGTCGGGTTTGCCGCGACGCCAGATGGCCATGATCAGCGCATCGGTCACCAGTTGAGCGGCCATCGATGAGCTCATCGACCAGCCCACCACCCGGCGGGAGTAGAGGTCGACCACCGCCGCCACATAGAGCCAGCCCTGGGCCGTCCAGATATAGGTGAAGTCAGCGATCCACTTCTGGTTCGGCGCCGACGCCACGAACGACCGGTCCAGGATGTTGGGCGAGGCCGCATGGCGCTGCCCGCCATCCTTGGGCAGGCCCCGTCGGCGCGGACGAGCCCGCAGACCTTCCTGGCGCATCAGCCGCTCAATGCGATGCAGACCGGCGTCGAGCCCTTCGGCCAGCACGTCGTGCCATACCCGTCGAGCGCCATAGGTGCGATCACTTCCGGCAAAGCTGGACCGGATCCCGGCGACGAGCACCTCGTCATACTGAGCCCGTCTACTCGGCGAGCGGTTGAGCCAGGCATGGAAGCCCGAGCGAGACACACCGAGCGCCTCACAGATCCACGAGACCGGCCAGATCCCTCGGTGCTTCGCCACGAAAGAGAACCTCATATCGAGTCCCTGGCGAAGTAGGCCGCGGCTTTTTTTAGGATATCGCGCTCCGCCTTGAGCTTGGCGACCTCGCGGCGCAGCTTCTCGATCTCGAGCTGCTCGGGCTTCATCTGCCCATGACCGGGGAAGGCCTGCTGCGGATCGGCCGACTGCTCGCGCACCCATTTGCGCAACACGTTCACATGCAGGTCCAGATCACGGGCCGCCTGCGCGACCGCAACGCCCCGTTCCCTGACCAGCTTAACAGCCTCGAGCTTGAACTCCCGGCTGAACTTGCGTCTCTCCATCAAAACTCTCCAGTTCCAAAAACACCTTAACTCGGTGTCCTCAAAACCGGCAGCAGCTCAAAATTCGCCCAATAGTCCATAGGGGCGCCCACAATGTTATTGGTTACACAAAGGTTAACGCTTTTCTAGCAACTAAAGCTCCGGTCCAATGCCTCTCCACTGTTATAAATTTTTTTGAGTTTAGCCTCGTCAAGCATAGCAATGACGCATATCGAGGGAACGTGCAGCCTCCCCGACCTTAGGCCCGCTATTGAATGCGAACGGCTTTGACCCAAGCACTTACTACATCTGCCAGAGGACACATGACCACAGCGGACCTAAACATTGCCATCATCGGCAACCAGCAACGCACCGCGCTGCAATGGTTCATGGATAACGCAGGCCAAGTCCGGTCATGGCGCGACATCGAGCTGGAAGCTGATGAGGGCAATCGGCTCGCCACGCTCGCGAAGGGCATCTACAAGCCGGCCTATACCAAGTATGCGCTGAGCATTCGGCAAACGCTAACTAGCTCTTATGCCGACAAAGACGTGGTTACTCGACCGGACGGATCATGGCTTTATCCGTACTTCCAGGAGAACCCTGACCCAAACGCGCGCGATCAAGAAGCGACCAATCGCGGTTTGATGAACTGTCTGCGCGACGGTGTTCCGATTGGCGTGATGATCCAAACGAAACCCAAGCCTGGCGTTGAGTACTTTGTTATGGGGCTTGGGCTCGTGGTTGACTGGAAGGACGGGTATTTCATCATTGAGCGGTACAGCGCCGCACCACGCCATCCACTGGAGCGAAGTGCTGCGCGTGACCGGATATTCGCGGAGCTTGAAGCCCCACCAACGCCACTGCCTAATGTTGGTGCCCGCGAATGGGAAATTCGCCAGGTGCTGAAACGACGCGGACAAACGCGCTTCAGGATGTCGCTTATTCGGGCGTACGATGGCTGCTGCGCGATCACGGGCTGCAACGCCATCGACGCCCTAGAAGCTGCGCACATCGCGCCCTATAATGAGTCCATCAACAATAAGACCGATAACGGATTGCTGCTCCGGGCGGACCTGCATACACTTTTCGACCTCGGGCTTCTGGCTGTGAACCCCGAGGATTTTACGGTCATGCTTAGTCCGAAACTGGAAGGCTCGGTATACAACGAGCTTCTTGGTGTGAAGGTACGGCTTCCACAAACCGGTGCTGATCGACCAAGTGCGCAGGCATTGAATGATCACGCGCGCTGGGCGGGACTAATCTAGGCAAGGCCCGCTATAGGGGCGAAGCAGTCATGTCGGAAGCAATATGCGAACGACCGCAATCGGGGTCGTTGGGGCCTATCAGGAATGCGTCCCCTTTCAGCCGTTCAGGCCCCTGGATTTCTCCGAAAGCCACCGTCAGCTTAGGCCCGCCTGAACGTCAATATATCGGGGTTAAAGGGAACTGCAGCTTTTTCGGCGTCTCACCGCTCGCTAGCGGACGATCACGTTGTCCCTGACGCTCAACTGCAAGAAGCCATCCCAGTTCCGAAAGCTCCAAGACCTTTCTTCCTGGGCCGCTGCGAAGGTGTCGAATACCGAGGTGCTGAACCGAGGAATTTCACGAATTGCTGCTAGGCGCGTCGGTCTGCAAAAACATGGGCCACGCTATTACATGGCTACGGCATATGTGGTCTGAATTTCATTTTATAAAGCCTCTTGGTTCCTCAAGCTCCTGCTTTGGTTTTGGCGGCCGGGGACAGGTCATGATCTATCTTTCGGGGCGTGACAGTCATCGGGGCGCTCACATCAATTGGATAGAAAAGATTGGTAATCCAAACCAGGCCGTCGGCAGCATAAAGTTCGACCAGCCCACGATCCACGAAGAGCGTCAAGTCCAGGCTCCCGCTTTCCGGCCAAGCTAAGTCCACCAGATAGTCGTGCGCAAAGTGGTCGAGACTTTCGCACGGCGCGCGGCGGGTTCTGACAGTGCCTTGATCCATATGCGTACGCGAGAGGATGAAATGCGGATCGTTCTCTCCAAAGAGAGCAATCGCCATTTCTTCGCCGACTGCCAGATCGACCGAGAGATCGCTCAAATATGTGCCGGGGAAGGTCGATGCGGCGATCGCATTTCGCGCGGCAGCGGGAACTTGCGCTGCAACGCGCAGACCCTTCGATGTTTCGACCAAACGTAAAGCGCGCGGCAGCGACATTACCCCCGAAAGGCTTTCGTCGGGGCCTGCTTCGCATAAAGCCAGTTGCTGGCCCAAGCAAGAGCCATAGGGGTATTTGTTCCGCCCCGTTCGAAAAAGGTTTGGGCTGCATAATAATCGCGGCCATAGTCGAGCCAGAGTTCTGTTTCGGGTGTATTGGCATTGACGAAGTGTCTGCCGTCGAACTGACCGATGAAATATTGTGTGCCTGATCCCGGCGCATATCCTCCAGGATTCAGGCCGACGATCAGCACCCAAGCCGTTTCGCCATCCGGTGCGGTGAGCGGCACCATATCGGGACACTCCCAAGGCCCCGAACTATGCCTGCCCTGTCCCTCTCCAAATTTCGACAGATGCGTCCAGTTCCTGAGATCGGTCGAGCCATAAAAGCCGATAGATTGACCTTCGGTCACTAGCATTATCCAGCTGTGGCTGGCCCCGTGCCAGATCACCTTTGGATCGCGAAAGGCTCTCAAGCCAGGATTGGGAACCACAGGATTGGCAGCATCGAGCGAAAAACGGGACAGGTTCTCCTCGACATGAACGAGGCACTGCACCTGATAATCCTCGCCTGCCTTGGTCCGACTATGGGCGGTGTAGAAGAGCTTGACCTCTGCGCTTTCGGTCTCGATCGCACTGCCCGAAAAGCAGGTTCCGAGTTCGGTGGGAAAAAGGGCAATGGGCTGTTCGGACCAATGGAGAAGATCGGTACTGATGGCATGACCCCAATGCATGGGGCCATGGGTGGTGCTGTCAGGGTCGTACTGAAAGAACAGGTGCCAAAGATCGCCGACCCGGATCAAGCCGTTGGGATCGTTCATCCAGCCGGCTTTAGGTGAAAAATGTAGGTTGGGACGATATTTCTCGGTCATGACGCGGCTTGTCTCTGGAACGGAACGACAGGAGTCTTAGAGCCCCGGGTGGGCCGCCTTCCTACCTCATCGAACCGCAAGTGAGCTTTGCTGTATTTCTTCCGCAAAGTGACATCGGGCCCAATGCTTGGACGCAATTTCCCGCAACTGCGGAACTTCGCCCGAACAGCGATGTAGGCGGGCGCCTGCCGTCGCGAACGGACAGCGTGTATGGAAATGGCAGCCGGACGGCGGATTGATCGGTGAGGGGATAGTCCCTCGGGGCGGTTGCCTGCCGCGGCGCAATTTGGGATTGGGAACAGGTAAGGCCGATAGTAGTGCCAACGCATAGGGGTGGCGCGGGGCGGCATAGAAGCTTTGGGCGGACGCCAGTTCCACTATGCGCCCCAGATACATGACTGCGATACGGTCGGCGATGTACTGCACCGCCGCCAAGTCGTGCGAAATGAAGATGTAGGAGAGGCCCCGCCCACGTTGCAGGTCCTTGAGCAGATTAAGAACCTGCCCGCGGATGGACACGTCCAGGGCGGATACCGGTTCGTCAAGAACGATCAGGTCGGGCTCGAGCGCCAGGGCCCGCGCGATGCCTATACGCTGCTTCTGCCCGCCCGAGAATGAATGCGGAAAGCGGTCGAGGGCATCCTCCCGAAGGCCCACTTCGGCCATGAGCCCGCGAATACGCGCCTCTATTTCAGCGGCGGGCACATGGCGGTGAATGGCGAAAGGCTCGCGCAGGATATCCCTTATGGTCATGCGCGGATTGAGCGACGCGCTGGGATCCTGGAATACCATTTGCAGCTTGCGCCGCATCTGCTTGAGGGCCTCGCCCTTGATCGTTGAAAAGTCGGACGCGGCTCCATCGATGGCGAGGACGACGCGGCCGGACGTCGGCTCATAGAGGCGCAGCAACGTTCGCCCCAATGTGGATTTGCCGCAACCACTTTCGCCCACGACACCCAGGCTCTCACCGCGCTCCAGCGTGAACGACACGTCATCGACGGCCCGCAGGGTCTGTCCCTCATCGAGCAATTTCTTGCCAATAACGAAGCTCTTGGACAGGTGCTGCACATCGAGCAATGGCTGGGCGTTCGTCATGATTGTGTTCCCCCCTCATTTTCATGCAGCCAGCACCGCACGTCCTGGCCGTGCGGCAGTTTGATGAGCGGCGGAGGCGTATCGCATTTGGCCATACGGGAGGCGCATCGGTCCGCGAAGCGACATCCCACGCGGTGCTCGCGCGGATCGGGGACGGAACCGGCTATCGGCACCAGCCGCTCGGTGGCCCCGATCCGCGGCAGCGAATTAAGCAGCCCGCGCGTATAGGGATGGGTCGGCCGTTCGAACAGATCGTCGACACTGGCGTATTCCACCACCTGGCCGAGATAGATCACGGCCACTTCATGAGCCATTTCGGCGACAACACCGAGGTCGTGAGTGATGAAAACCACCGACATGCCCAGTTCGTCCTGCAGGCCGCGCATGAGATCGAGGATCTGCGCCTGCACCGTCACGTCGAGCGCTGTCGTCGGCTCGTCGGCCAGGAGGAGCGACGGATTAGATGCCAGCGCCATGGCGATCATCACGCGCTGGCGCATGCCGCCCGACATCTGGTGCGGATAGGCCTTGAGGCGCGATTCCGGCTCGGGAATCCCCACCATTTCCAGCAATTCGATTGCTCGTGCCAAAGCCTGCGCGCCCCTCACAGGCGTATGCAGGCGCAGCGCCTCCAAGATCTGGTCGCCGACGGTGAAGACCGGGGTAAGCGAGGTCATGGGTTCCTGGAAAATCATGGCGATTTCCGCGCCGCGGATGCTGCGCATCCGCTTGCCTCGCCGCGGCAGGCTCGCAATGTCCAGCACTTCGCCGGTCCGGCTTTTGAAGGCAATGCTGCCAGACATGACCGTGTTTTGTTCGGGCAACAGGCCAAGCACGGATCGCGCCGTGATGCTCTTGCCGCAACCGCTCTCGCCGACGACAGCAAGTGTCCTTCCCCTGCGCACTTTGAGGTCCACGCCATCGACGGCGCGCACGAAGCCGGACGTTGTCTGAAATCCGACCTTCAGATTTTCGATATGCAGCAGGATGTCATCCTGCTCCCGCCCGTCTGCGGCCGCCACCATTTCCATAGTGCCCATCGTCAAAGCTCGCTTTGCGGGTCGGCGGCATCACGCATGCCATCGCCCAGGAAGTTGAAGGCCAGGATCGATACGATCACTGGAATGGCCGGGAACAGCAGCCATGGCGTATGGGCGATGCTGCGGATGTTCTGCGCTTCGTTGAGCATCACGCCCCAGCTGATCATGGGCGGCTTGACGCCAAGGCCCAAAAACCCCAGCGCCGTCTCGGCGATGATCATCGAGGGGATGGCCAGCGTCGCCACGACAATGATGTGGCTGAAACAGCCTGGCAGCAGGTGACGAAAGATCAGGCGGGCATGACTGGCCCCCATGACGCGGCCGGCAAGGACATATTCTTCCTCACGCAAGGCCAGCACCTTGCCACGCACTTCCCTGGCAAGCGTTCCCCAGGCGACCAGCGCGAGAATGGCGGTAATGCCGATATAGACCGCGGTCGGCGACCAGTCCGGCGGCACTGCCGCCGCCAGGGTCATCCAGAGCGGTAGAGTTGGAAAGGCCATCAGCACTTCGGTTGCGCGCATTACGACATTGTCAGTCACCCCGCCGAAATAACCGGCCACTGTGCCGAGCACGGCGCCCAGAATCAGGGAGATCGAGACGCCGATAAGCCCCATCGACAGGGACAGCCGCCCACCATGGATCATCCGTGAGAGTACGTCGCGCCCGATACGGTCCGTGCCCAGCAAGTTGACATGTCCCTTGCCATCCGCAGACCCGAACAGGTGAATGTCGGCCGGGATAAAACCGAAAAGCTTGTAGGCATCGCCACGGACGAAAAAGCCGATAGGATAGTGCACGCTGCGATCCTCGGCAAAGGTGCGCTGCATGGTCTTGGGATCGATCTTGCGCGCGACCCCGTAGACGAATGGCTGGATGCTGAGCTGCCCCTCGTCGTCAACGAACCGCACCACTTGCGGCGGCCCACCGAAATATTGGGCGTTTTTCGATTCCGGATCGTAGGGCGCAAAGAATTCCGGCAGGATGAGGCAGATCAGGTAGAGCACGAGCACCACGACGGCACCCGCCACACCCACCCGGCTGCGCATGAAGCGCCGGCGTGTCTGCGACCAGTAGGTGCCATCTGCATTGCGCCGGGCAGGCGCCTTGACCTGGGGGACATCCCCCTCCGATTGAGCAACACTCATGAGAGCTTAATCCTTGGGTCGGCAAGCGCCAGACCGATGTCGGCCAGGAGGTTTCCCAGCATGAGAAAGAGGCTCATGAACATCAGAATGGCCCCCGCGAGATACATGTCCTGAACCTGCAGCGCGCGCAGGAACAGCGGGCCGATTGTCGGCAGGTTCAACACCACGGACGTGATCACCTCTCCTGCGATGATCGCTGGAAACATCGTGCCTGCCACGCTGATCAGCGGATTGATGGCAACGCGGAGGGCGTGCTTGTAGACGACCTTGCCTTCCGGCAGGCCCTTGGCCCGGGCCGTGGTGACATATTGCTGGCGCAGCACATCGAGCAGGTTGCCGCGCATCAGCCGCATTAGTCCGGCGGTCCCCGCCGTGCCGATCACCACCACCGGTACCCATAGGTGCTTGAGCAGGTCGACGAATTTAGCCGGCGACCAGGCAGCATCAAGATATTCCGGCGAAAACAGCCCACCCACCGACCAGCCGAAGACGACGACCGACAGGTACATCAACAACAGCGCGAGGAGGAAATTGGGCAGCGCCAAGCCCAGGAAGGCGACGAACGAAAGCAGGTTGTCGCCCAGCCGATACTGGTGTGTGGCGGCGAAAATCCCGGCAGGAATTGCCACCAGCCAGGCAAAGAGCATGGTGCTCAGCGACAGCAGAACCGAAAAGCCCATCCGCTCCCAGATCAGCGTCCCCACCTCGCGCTCATACTCGAACGAGCGGCCGAAATCGCCGGTCACAAAGTGCGAAATCCAGATCCAGTATTGCTGCCAGATCGGTAAATCCAGGCCAAACCGCTCGCGATACTGGCCAAGGATGAATTGCGCGCCGCTGTCGCCACGAGCCTCCAGTTCGGCAATCTTGATGGTGAGATAATCTCCCGGTGGCAGGTTGATGAGCACGAAGCTCACCACCGAGATCAGAAAGAGGAGCGGCGCCATCTGAACGACACGCCTGAAGATGAAGGACAGCATGGCTCCGCTCCCTTTGCGTCAGACCAGCGGATCGAACACGGCAAGTTCGGAAAATACCGCTTCGCCGTCTTCCACCCAGAGCCCCAGATTGTCGCCGCGATAGTCGTGGAAGCGCGCGATCAGCGAGCTTCCCGGGCCGGCAAAGGCGTCGATGACCGAACCGCTACAGGTCACCACCAAATCCACAGGCCCGGACGCCGGCGGCAACCATGGCTGCGAGGCGACGTTGCGCGGCTCACCCAGATGGTCGATCGAAGCAATGCTCATGATGCGCCGCTCCACGTCGAACCGCAGCGCATAGCCGGTCGCCCCGACGGCGTCGCTGCGCAGGATCAGGCCGAAAGCCCGCGTTCCCACCTGCGGCGTGATGGTCAGGCGCGTCTGGGCGTCGGCCGGCACATCGCGGGCGAAGGCGAGGGCAAAACCATAGGGGCTGCGGATTGTCACCTTGCCGTCGCCGATCTCGGCCTCACCGGTCGGAGCAACCAGTTTGGGCGCAGCGATCTGCCTGGTCGAGCGATGCTCCTCGGGCAGCACCGTATAGAGCGTGCCATCGGGATTTTGCTTCAGCTCGCGGCAGGCAAGGCTGCCGCCCCATTCATACCGGCCATCGTCAGTGGTCGGCGCCTTGGTCGCCAACCAGGCGAACAGCAAGCGCCGCTTCTCGTCGCCGCTGGTCTTGGCCGCATAGAACCAGGTATCGTCTAGCGTCGGCACGGGCGGCGCCATCCACGGCCCGTTGGGCGTCCGGGAATAGCGATAATTGGTGCGCTTGTCCGAATAGAACATGTACCACCAGTCGCCAAACTGGAACACGTCGGGGCATTCGTGCTGATGCCGCGTGCGCGAGGTCCAAAAGGGCCCGCGATGCTCCCAGGTCTCGAGGTCCCTGGAGGCCAGAAGGGCCAGGCATCCCTTGCGCGTGCGCACTTCATTGGGGAAATCGGCGGTAATCAGCATCCAGAACTCGCCTGCCTCCTCATTGCGGAAAACAAAGGGGTCGCGGAAGTTTTCCAGCCCATAGATGCTCGGATCGGGAACTGCGATCGGATTGGCCGGGTCCTTGGTCCAGGTTACCAGATCGTCGCTGAAGGCCTGGCAGATGACCTCGCGCTTCTTGCCCTCGCGGGTGAAGTGACGGCCGGTATAGTAGAGGTAGAAGCGGCCGGCATGCTCGAAGATCGCTCCGGTGGCGCATGAGCCTGAGTCCGGGGCTTCCTCCTCGCTGGGCGCGATGGCATCGGGCAGCCGGGTCCAGTTGACTAGATCCTTGGAGACGAGATGCCCCCAAGGCGTGCGCCGCGCCCCCGGCGGCATATGGTTGTAAAAGGCCTCACCGTAGCTGAGGAAGAAGATGTGATGCTCCCCATTCCAGTAGAATGGGATCACATCGCCGATGCGACGGCCTTCAGGCTGATAGTACCGACCGACGACGGGAAGGTCGGTCGGGTTGACGTTGTGAACGACTGACAAAAGTATTTACTCCGCGTAGAAATATTGCGTCGGGTCGGTCGTGCCGATACCGCCGACTGCGGAAGGAACGATCACCGCATAGTTCGGGATGTTCTTCAGCCTGGCATTGGCGATGGATGGCATGGGCACGTCGCCGGTAATGCCAATGAAGAACGGGCCTTCATCGATATGGGTGCGGATGGCCTTTTCGATGATGGCTTCGCGCTCTTCCTGCGAAGGAATGGCCAGGCCCTCGACATAGAGATCGTGCAGCACAGTGGCAGGACCACTGGGTTCTTCCCCCGAGGCGCCGCCGGTCCGATACCATTCCGAATAGGTGGGGAAGGCACGCGATGCGGCGCCGGTGATGAAGACCCAGTCGGGGAAGGTCCACAGGTCCATCTCGCCGACACGCGCGGTCATCAGCATGGCTTTGCCATTGCGCGCCATTTCATCGAATTCGGCCTGTGTCGGCTGGTTGATCAGCAGGTCGATGCCCACTGCGCGCCAATCCTCCTGCAACAGAGCCGAGGTTTCCTGATTGACCTGCAGCACGCCCCAGTCGCTGATATCGATGCGCAATTGAATGGGATTGCCGTCTGCGTCGAGCCGGATGCCCTGGTCATTGCGCTCGGTCAGCCCGATTTCGTCGAGCAGCTGGATGGCCTTGTCCGGATCGTATTGCGCATAGGCGTTTTCCCACTCATCGAGAAGCGCCTGGCCCTCTTCGGAAGTGAAGTGCCAGGACTCCTTTGAAATCGTGCCCTGCTGCGGCACGCCCAGGCCGAACCACACCGCTTCGTTGATGACGTCGCGGTTGACGGCATAAGACAGCGCCTGGCGGAACGTCTTGTTCTGCAGCAGCGTGCGGATGGTATCGCCGCCGGTGTATGTCTGGTTGACGATTACGGCCGGCCAGCCGCCCGCGCCGGAACGCCAGCCATCGAGCCAGCGATAGCCGCCCCGCTCCTGGTTCTCGATAAGCAGTGGCAGATTGCGCGGCGATGGCATGGTGCGCGCCTGCAAGTCGATTTCACCACTGATCACCTTGAGCAGTTGCACCTCGGGATCGGCGATTTCCCAGCTGACGATCGTATCGATATAGGGGAGCTGATTCCCCGCCGTGTCGGTTTTCCAGTAGTAGGGATTGCGCGACATCACCACGCGGACGCCCGGCTCATAGGCGGTCACATACCAACCGAAAACGGTGGGGAAATCAGGCGTGGTCCACCAATTGATATGGTCGGTCAGCGCATCGTACCCGATAATTTCGGCATTATATTTGGGGTGAAACTGGCTCAGATAGTGCTTGGGAGTCATCAACTCCTCGAAGCCCCAATAGCCCGATGCCAGCAGATAGGGGAAATTCCAGTTCGGTTCATCGAACTTGATGGTGAAATTATAGTCGTCGTTGACGACGAGTTCCGCGGTAAATTCGGTGCCGGAAAATCCCCAATAGGGCAGCGGCGTCTCACCGAATTCCGGATTGCCGGCAATATCGTTCCAGTAAAAGTCGATATCCTCGGTGGTGAAGGGAACGCCGTCCGACCACTTCAGGCCCCGCCGCATCTGGAACGTCACCTCGGTGCCGTCCTCGTTGAAACTCCAGCCCTTGAACAGGCCCGGGATATATTTTGAGAAATCACGGCTCCAGCGCACGGGCGGATCGTTCACGATCACCTTGAGTTCGTCCATGGTCTGGTTGGCGTGCATCACGCGCAAGGTGCCGCCATAGACGCCGACCTCTTCGACCGGATCGAGCACCATGATGTCATCCGGTTCGGGGAGGCGCTCGCCAAGCGCCGGCAGCGCCCCTTGGCTGACCTGCGCTTCAAGCTCCGGCGCCTCCCCTGCCATCGCTGGCGTTGCAAATGCCAAAACACCCACCACTGCGAACGCAGCCAGGCTTGATATCCATGTCATTCTCGTCTCCTCCTCCTTTTTGGGAACACTCCAACTGCTGGATCGAGCGAGGCCGCCGATTGGCGCCACACAAGGGGGCCGGAAATAACCTCCTGGCCCTCCTGCCCTCCCTTGCCCCCGATCATCCGCAGCAACTTTTGCCCCGCTGCGATGCCAATCTCCCGATAGGCGAGATAGACAGTGGTGAGCGGTGGATTCACCTGTTCGGAAATGATGGTGTAGTCGTCGTAACCCGCTACCGAGATGTCGCCGGGGATTTCCAGTCCACGCTCGCGCAACAGGCCGTAGAGGCGCAAAGCCATCTTGTCGTTACCCGTGCAGATAACCGTTGGCGGCTGCTCCAGACCAAGCAACCGGTCGAGAGCGATCGAAAGGTTTGCATAGTCCTCCTCCGCATGGCTGTTCACGCCGGTAATAATCAGAGCAGGATCGAATGTGACGCCATGTTCTTCATGGGCGCGTCTGTAGCCTTCAATCCGTAAGCTGCGCGACAGATTGGTTTCGGGATTGGTCAGGTATCCAATGCGCCGGTGATTCTAGCCAGCAGCGCCGATACCAGTTCATACATGCCTCCGATATTGTCCGGGATGACCGATGGGGTCCCTTTTTGATCGGAGCAATTGGCAAGGACCAGCGGACTGCTTGCGCCAACTCCTACTGAGAAATCCACGACACGGTGGTAATCGGCAACGTAGAGCAACCCTTCCACGCGGTGCTCGAGCAGCATCTGAACCAAGCTCGGAATGCGACTTTCATCACCCTCAGTGTCTGCCATCAGGAGCGTCTTGCCTTCCGCTCCAAGGACTTCCTGGGCCCCCTTGACCACAAAGATGGAAGGAAGACCTGCAGGGGCTTCGGTGCTTGAACTAACAGAGGAACTGATAAGACCGATGAGACCAGACTGACGCGAACGCATACTCCGAGCTGCTTTGGAGGGTATGTATTCCAACTCCAGCATGGTTTCGTTGACTAGTTGGCGAGTTTTGTCACTGACAAGAGGGTCCTCATTGAGAACCCTGCTCACGGTTTTGGGCGAGACACCCGCAGCCTTAGCGACATCATAAATGGTGGCCATTTTTTTCCCCTGTCCTGCTTGAGCGGACGAATCCCGCAGGGATTTGTCTACCACGTCGGACCGACCGCTACTCACAATGACATCGGTGTCATGACACCGATGTCATAAACACACAGATGTCGTTCTCTGTCAATCACACATCGTGAATGCACTGGGGGCGTTCCGTCAGATGGAGTCATCTATTTGTAGTCCGGGCAGCCGCAACTGCGACAGGAAGCATCCGCAGGTTAGGCTGGCATAGCGGTGACGCCGGCTATCCCAGCACCTCCACCGCAAACGTTTGGCGGCCTGCCAAGAGCAAGCCGTCCGCTATTGAGGTTTGCCCGTCAATTGCTGCCAGGCCGCTACCGGTCCCGTATGCAATACGCTGCAGAACGGACTGGACTTCCTGCAGCAACCACGCATTGCTGTTGTCATAATGCCCGGCACCCACTCCGGGCTTGCCTCAGTGCAATAGACTGGATTGGCCGGTCTTTGCCTCTGAGGACCAAAAATGCACAAAGCACGAGCTGGTATCGAATTAGCCGAGCCGCAGGCAACCAAACTCCAAACAATCATCACACTTCTCAGCCGCCCGAACGGCGCGCTTCTGAACGAACTCGTTTCAGCAACATCTTGGCAGAAGCACTCCGTTCGTGGTGCGATCAGCGGCGCGCTGAAAAAGAAGCACAAGCTACAAATTTCATCGACCCTGATCAAAGGGCGCGGGCGCGTTTATCGCATCGAACCCGGACAACCCGCACCAATCGCTTCAAGCGATAACGACGGGCTTGGGGGACAGTCATGAAGCGTCGGACCCCCGCTGAAATCGAGCGCGACGTCGAAAGCCTTCGCGAGCTAGATATCCAAATGCTCCGCATGCGCTGGAAGGAGATCCTGAAGTCCGAGCCACCACCAAAGATGCAGTCGGCCTTTCTGCGACTGGCTATAGCATACCGTCTGCAGGAACTCGCTTATGGCGGCCTCAAACCGCATACCCTCCGTCAGCTCCGAAAATACGCCACATCTGACACGACCCGGTCATCGGATGCTGGTTTGATACCAAAAGTTACGGTCTTTGATGCACAGAGGTCTTTGTCACCCGGCACCCGTCTGATGCGAGAGTGGAACGGATCGACTGAACTGGTGGATGTTGTTGAGCATGGGTTCGTATGGCGAGGTACTGTCTATAAGACACTATCAGCCGCTGCGGTTGCCATTACGGGGACCAAATGGTCTGGGCCCAGGTTTTTCGGCCTCCTCCCGCCGAAGGCCGCCAATGCCAAGAAACCAGTTGGTGCCGATACTCCCTCGATTCAGAACGAGGGCGTTGCAGCATGAGTGAGCAAACCCGATTTCGCTGCGCGATCTACACCCGTAAGTCGTCTGAAGAAGGTCTCGATCAGGACTTCAATTCGCTTGAGGCCCAGCGAGAAGCCTGCGAGGCCTATATTCGCTCTCAGGCTCATGAAGGCTGGAAGCTCATCCCCGACCGCTTCGACGATGGTGGATTCTCGGGCGGTAATATGGAGCGCCCTGCCCTCGCTCAGCTTATGGAACAGCTGCGTGACGACAAGATCGACATCATCGTCATCTACAAGATCGACCGGTTGACCCGATCCCTCACCGACTTCGCCCGGCTGGCCGAAACCTTCGACAAGCACAACGTCTCATTCGTATCGGTCACCCAGCAGTTCAACACCACGACCTCCCTGGGTCGCTTGATGCTGAATGTGCTGCTGTCCTTCGCGCAGTTCGAACGCGAAATTACTGGCGAACGCATCCGCGACAAGATCGCGGCCAGTAAGAAGAAGGGCATGTGGATGGGCGGCGTTATCCCCATGGGATACAACGTGCGCGATCGGCAGCTCGTCATCAATGAGGTGGAGGCCGCCACCATCAGGAAGGTGTTCGCACTTTATCTCGAGGTGGGCAGCGTTCCCGCATTGCTGGACCGTCTCGGGGCAGACAATATCCTGACCGCACCGCGTCTCTCAGCCAGTGCCAGAAAACGGGGCAATCGCAACTTCACCCGCGGTCATCTCTACAAACTTCTGTCCAATCCGATCTACATCGGTCGCGTACCGCATAAGAAAGTCTCGTATCCCGGCCGGCATGAGTCGATCGTCGATACGAAAACCTGGGCTGCCACGCAGGCCCAGCTCCAGAGCAACACCCAGGGAACTCGTGATCGGCGGCGGCGCGCCCTGGCAGAAACCCACCTGTTGGCTGGACTGTTACGCTCGGAGAATGGCACGCGTTTTATTCCCACCCATGCCAACAAGGGTTCGCGGCGATACCGGTACTATGTCGAAGATGTTGGTGCCGGCAAAACCCCGCGGCGATTGGCGGCCAACCAGATTGAGACCGCGACATTGGCCGCTCTGCGAGCATATCTGGCTGACCAGCAGCAGCTCGTGAGCGATCTCGGTGATGTAGCCGCTGATCAGGTTGCCAGCGCCCTGCAGCAGGCTCAGCAAAATTTTGAACAGTTGGGTCAGCGACCTGACCAAGCCCAGCACACCACCCTTCGATCAGTCGTTACCTCTGTGCGGTATCGCGACACTCAGCTCGAACTGGAGATTTCTCAAGCTGGCTTGCGTCAGTTGCTTCAGATCCGGAGGTCCGTTTCACAAGAATGGCCATCGAACGCCGCCCCGGACGGTGATTTCGTCACCTATCGTACGCCAATCGTTATGAAGCGTCGTGGCCCTCAGATGAAGATGGTCGTCGCCGGTCAGGACAATGCCGTGCCCGATGACAGGCTGATCACTGCAATCGTCAGAGCGCGCCGATGGGCCGAACGGCTGACTGATGGAAGTACAACCTCACTGACCGAACTTGCCGCCGAGGAGAAATTCACTCCGGCATACATTAGCCGGACCTTGCCATTAGCCTATCTCGCTCCGCAGATTGTTGAGGGCATTCTGCGCGGCAAATTCTCCTCCGAAATTCTCAATCGACGCGGCGTGCAGCCGATAATCGATATCAGCTGGCAGCGTCAACTCGATATGCTGCGGCCCAGTTGACTACACCCTCGGCTTGCCCTGCGCGTCACGAGCGATGGCCTCCGCCTGGATGCAGAAGCGCCGCAGCTCGGCCTCAGGCATAGTGGAAACAGCCTGCTGTAAGCGATCGAGCAAATCGGAGCGCGTCGAGCTGACCTCGCCCTCAGCTGAAAAACCAAGCAGCCAGTTTGGAGTTGTCGCGAGTGCCTCTGCAATCCTGATCAACGTAGCCAGATCAGGCTCTCGCCTGCCATTGGCATAGTGCGCGTAACGCCGTTCATCCAAACCAGCTCGCCTACCCGCCTCCGCATTTGAGATGCCGAGTTGCTCCGCGCGTTCCCGAAGTCGTCTAGCGAAGATGTCCATAGGAACGATTTGTTCCCGATAGACACCAATGCATCCACGAACGTTACGGAGTGCTTTAGGAACATATTGTAGCCTACCGAAACGTAACGATCGGAGGCGATACTGTGCAGCAACGAACATTTGGCAAGCGAAACGCCATAAGGCCAACGAGCGGTTCTATCAATCCGCCTAGCTCAGCCCTACCCCAAACCGGGTTGTCATCCGTGCAAACCTGGCTGCTTGCCGGCGCGGCTTTTCTCGGCGCGACCGGCGTTGGCGCGTTCATGTTGATGGGTAGCGCCCCACCTACGCCCACACCAACTGTCAGCATTCCCGAAGACATGATTTGGGTAACCTCGCAACGATTGGCGCGCCACAGCTGCCCTTCCGTCGCCTGTGGTATTGTCGGCGAATTCTACTATCGCGAAGGCGTGCAGCCCCTGGAAACCCGGGACGGCTGGGTGCGGGTGTCGAAGTACTACTATGCGTCCTGCACGAATGGCCAAAGCGACTATGTCGATAGCGGGAACGCTCAATGCTCTCAAATCAACGGTATCGTCGATGGTCAATTCGCAGAATGGGTAGAGGCCTCAGGCCTTTCGGCGGAACGACCAGCGGACCCCGCCGAGGGCGCGACGGGTCTCGCAAAATCAATTGGGGGCTCTGACGATTTCAACCTCTACCGCCCCCTAATGCTTCAGGCCGCGCAGAAGCTGATCGATCTCAACGTCTGCACCGAAGCACAGCTAGCGGAGTGGGGCGGCTTCTTTGCCTCAGTGAACCTTAAGCCGCGCAAGGCGTATTTCGCTATCTGCGGCCAGGAAAGGTACTATGTCGATCTGACCACCATGGAGGTTTTTCAGTAGGTCTGTTTCAACGTAGGTCCCGGGTGCGCTACTGCGCGTGCGCGTTTCGATATGTCCTGTTCGGGGCCGGCGGCGGACGGGCGGCTTCTGGCTCTGTGACGCGGATAGCGGACGTTCGAACCAAGGGGAATCAGGTCTCGGATTGGCCCATGCGGGGCAGGCTGTCATGCCTTACCCCATCCTGAGCTTTAGGGCGGCGTCTCGAACGTCGAGTTCCTGTCCGGCAAGATCCGCTGGAGCGCTATCGAACAACCAGGCGACGGCTTTGGCCGGCACTTCCGGCTTGAGCAGGGTTTCGCGGGGAAGCTGGCTCACCGGGTTGAGCCCGGAGTCGCGAATTTTGCTCTGCATGCCGGTGTCGACCACGCCCGGCCGGAACCCGAACGCCAGGATGTTCTGCGCCCCATATTCATGGTGGATCGACTGCGTCAGCATGGCCAGGGCCGCTTTGGAGGTGCAATAGGCGCTCCAGCCCTCCATGGCATGACTGGCAGCGCCGCTACTGACGTTGACGACCACGCCGCCGGCAGACAGATACGGCAGCACGGCACGTACCCCGTGATAGGCACCAATCACGTTGATCTCGATCAACCGGCCCCAGGCCTTCGCATCGGTATCGGAGAGACGGGCAATGGGGTCGATGATGCCGGCATTGTTGACGAGCCCCGCTACCTTACCGTGCCAGCCAGCCATGGCTTCGACGGCGCGCGTTACCCCTGCGGCATCGGTGACATCGACCATCAGTGGCAACGCTGCCGCGCCCGCTTGCTGCAACCGGGCCGACACCGCCTCGGCATCTTCCGATTTACGGCAGCCGACACCGACTGCGAATCCGGCCTGCCCGACGGCAAATGCGATGGCCTCTCCAAGCCCCCGGCTTGCACCCAGGATCAGAACAGCGCCTTTGGCATTTTTCATAATCAAAACCTTAAATCATACCGGCAAGAACGCCGCCGGTGGCAAACATGGTCGATCCGGTCAGATAACTGGACCGGTCACTCAATAGATAAAGGCAGCTATCGGCCACTTCTTCGCTGGTGCCCGCGCGTCCCATGGGAATGACCGCCGCCCGCTCCGCCTCGATCATATCGACAGCCACGCCGCGTCGTTCTGCGAGATCCGCATTCAACGCCGCAGTCAGCGGCGTGTCGATGAGACCCGGGGCTACGACATTGACGCGGATGCCCAGCGGCTGCAGCAGCAGGGAAAGGGACGCCGCTAGGTTTCGCAATCCCGCTTTGCTTGCCGCATAAAGGGGGTGGCAGGGGAACCGCGCATACCCGCAATTGATCCAATGATGACGATGGACGCCCCCGGCTTCAGCCTCGGCAGCAGCAGACGCGTCAGGAAAAGGGGGGCCGTGAGATTGACGGCCAGCAAACTTGCAGCCTCGTCTTCGGTGATGCTTGCCCAGCCATCAGGATCGAGCATGCCGGCGGCAAATATCAGTCCATCGATATCATCGGAGATCCCGTTGGCGATGACCTCGCGGCCGGCCGACGTGCCGACATCGGCGATCAGCCAGGGCTGCCCCGACCAGTCGTCCGCCGGTGCCCGCCGATCCGTACCGATGACGCTGCTTCCGGCGGCTACGAGCTTTTGCGCTAGCGTGCCGCCTATCCCGCCTGCCGCGCCCGAAATCAGCACGCGTCGGGCAATTTTCATTTCGATGGATGCCATCAGGCTTCATCCTCGGCCGAAACGGTTATCGCCAATTCGGCGCCGGCCTTTTCGATATGTGCTCGCGCCGCTTCCCGCGCGCCCTGAGCATCTTCGCTTTCAATCGCAGCGATAATGGCGTTGTGTTCGCTTATGGTGTGTTCGGCACGACCAGGGATCAACTGGTAGCCAAGGCGATAGCGGGCCGAGCCGGTCCAGACATCTTCCAAAACTCGTGACAATTGCTCGCTGGCCGCCGCCTGCAGGATGCGGCGGTGAAAAGTCCAGTTGGCCGAACCCATGGCACTGAAATCCTGGTTGACGAACGCCTCGGAGAAATCGGCATTGATCGCATGCAGGTCCGCCGCCAGGTCAACCTCGTGAGCGCGGCAGGCCCTAAAGGCGGCCAAGCCTTCAAGTTCACACCGAATTTCAAACAGTTCCTTGGCGGCTTTGAGTGAGGGGCGGACCACACGCATGCCTTTGTGCGGTTCGCTGGCGAGCAGGTTTTCGCGCTCAAGACGCAGCAGGGCCTCGCGGACCGGCATATGCGACAGGCCAAGTTCATTTGACAGGTCTTGCAGCGTCATGCGCTGGCCGGGAGCATAGCTGCCATTGATGATCTGCTCGCGCAGATATTCATAGACCAGGTCGGCCTTCTTGCGGTGCAGGATTGGAGCGCCGGCCTGCTTGAGCAAATTGTCGTTCATAGGGCCTCAATTCCGCCGACTGGCGTCTTCCACACTATTGTCCCGCGTCATTGCAACGCCCGGTCGGCGTTCCGGCAGCCCGCTCAACCGTTCCAGCCAATCGGCCATTCCGGATTCCAGGGTGAACCGGGGAGTCCAGCCGAAATCGGCCTCGGCGCGTTCGAGTACGCAAGCGCCGCGTAGATGGCGTTGGGGATCGATCCCCGGAGCCTGGACGATATTCGCCCCCGGCACCAGGTCGCGGACCGCGTGGGCCAGATCGCGACGCAGACGCAACTCTCCACCGGTAACGTTATAGACCGAATGTGCCAATGCGGGCGCCAGCGCGGCGGCCACGAGCGCTTCGGCCAGATCGACCACATAGGTGAAATCGCAGGGATGATCGCCCCCAGCGGTCTCGATGACGGCCTCGCCGGCAACCACGCGAGGCAGGAAATATTCTCCGATCTGGTTGCCACGTCCGAACACGAATCCCGTACGAAACGAGGCGGCGTCGCTGCCATAGGTACGCCGATGCGCGGCGCACCAGGTTTCGCTCATCAGCTTGGTGCCATCATAGATGGTGAGGGGATCGGTCGGATCCGTTTCGCTGAGTGGCGCAAGGTCGGGCCTGTTGCCGTAAAGCGTGGCCGTGCTGACATTGATCAGCCGCGCCCCGCTCTCGCGGGCAGCCTCGAGCAGGTTCGCTGTCCCGACGACATTGACGTCCAGGGTGATGGACGGATCGACGCGCGAGCGTATCGGCCCGACCACGGCGGCACAGTGGATGATCGCCAGAGCGCCCTCGGCATAGCGGCGGCAGGCTTGCCTGTCGCGGATGTCAAAGCCGACCTGCTCGGCCCCCTTGATCCATATGCGGTCTTCCGGCCAGGCCATGTCGGCCATGCGTATCGAATGGCCCCGCGCCATGGCGGCTTCGGCCACATGCTGGGCAACCATGCCGGTGCCGCCGGTGACAAGTATGGTTCCCATCAGACGCCGAGCTCGACAGATGTTATCGGGGCATCCCCGGTGGGCTGCACGATATTGAGAAATACCAGCGGCATATCGCTGTGATTGGTCAGTCCATGCGGCACGGTGGGGGGCGTAACGACGATATCGCCCTCGCCCACATTAAACGACGCATCGCCGACCCGAACGGTGCCTGAGCCGGAAACGATGACCCAATTCTCGGCCTTGCCGGTATGCACATGCAGCGAAACCGACTGGCCCGGCGCAACCCGGTAACGCGAGATCACGGTTGGCGGAGTGGCGGCATTGACCCAGCGGATGGGAAGGCGCTCGGCTCCGCCATGCATCATGTTGGAATGAGTGGGCGATGTCATAGCGTGGAGGGTCCATAAATGAGGTTGGGAAGCCAAAGCGCGATGTCTGGCACAAAGATCAGCAGCAGCAGTATCAGCAGGAACCCACCCACATAGGGCAAGGCATCCCTTGCCACCGCTCCAAGTGGCGCCTTGGCGACGCGGCTCACCACGAACAGGGCAAGTCCGACGGGTGGCGTGAGCATGCCGATCATCATGTTGATGATCATGATGATGCCGAAATGAACGGGATCGATCCCGAGCGCCACTACCGCCGGAACGGCGACGGGGGTCACCAGGATCAGGATCGCCGCGGCATCGAGCACCATGCCCATGACCAGAAGGATCAAATTTATGATCAGCAGGAGCGCAATGGGCGACAATTCCATGTCGAGCACCGCGATGGTGATCTCCTGGGGTATGCGTTCACGCGCGAGAATCCACGCAAATACATTGGCGCTGGCAACGATCAGCAAGATGGCGCCAGTGGAGAGCGCCGTTTCGCGGAAGGCGTCTGCGATGCCCGCGCGCGATGTGCTGCGGTAGTAGAAGCCGGCCAGCACTAAGGCGTAGAGCGCGCCGACGGCCGCTACCTCGGTGGCCGTGAAAATACCGGTGCGCATACCGCCGAGCATAGCGAACGGCACGACGAGAACGGGAAGGGCGCGCCAGCCCGCCAACATGCGGGTGGAGAAGGAGGATTTAGGAAATACCGGGACATCGAGCACCCGGCCGCGCCAGCGGACGATGACCATCAGCACGCCGACCATGATCAGTCCTGGGATGACCCCGGCCATAAACATCCGGCCCACCGACACATCGGCTACGAAAGCATAGAGCACCGCAACCGTACTAGGAGGCAGCACCGGGCCGATAGTAGCCGAGGCGGCAGTGATAGAAGCCGCAAAGCTCGCCGAATAGCCCTTGGACTTCATCGCACGAATTTCCATGGTCCCCATACCCGCCGCATCGGCGAGTGCGGAGCCCGACATGCCCGAGAAGATCAGCGAATTGATGATGTTGACCTGTGCCAGGCCAACCCGCCAATGCCCCACCATGGTGACCGCGAAGTCATAGATGCGCGTGGTGACTCCACTGGCATTCATCATGTTACCCATCAGCAGGAACAACGGGATGGCGATGAGCGTGAAGCTGTCGAGGCCGAATGCGAGACGCTGCCCCACCATGCTTATGGGGACGCCTGCGATAATGATGCCAGCCAGCCCTACAATGATCAGGGAGGCCGCGACGGGGATGCCGGTGAACAACAGCCCCAGAAGGCCCACGATATAAAGTGCGCTCATGTCAGTGTCTTGATTTCCTGGGAGACTTCATTGCCCGCCAGTACACCGGCGCAGCGAATGAGGCTGTGAATGGCTGTCAGGACACCGCCCACGACCAGGGGCCAGGCCAAAAGCGAGGTCGGCCACCCGGTGGCGATAAGCGGCATGTTCGAGACAGCATCTGCCAGAGCCTTGCCCTGCAGAGCGATGAAGATGAACAGCGCCGCCAGGACCAGATCCTTGATGATGGCAAGGGCGCGTTGCAGGCCCTCGGGCATCAATAGCACGAACGTGTCCACGGCCATGTCGGCTCCACGGCGGGTGACCGCCGCGGAGCCAACGAAGGCAATCCAGATCATGAGCAGACGCGCCACTTCCTCGGGCCATATGAACGGCGCGTGGAACAGGTAGCGTGAGAAGATCTGCAGGTTCACCACCAGGGCAAGAACGACTACCAGAGTAATGCCGGTGGCATCCTCCAGCATTCCAAGCAGATCATCCAGCCGGCCAAATCTCTCGAGGATCGCCTTCATTTGTCCGTCAGCCGTGGTTGCGAATGAGGTCGTAGAGAGCAGCGTCACCGCCCCAGGTTTCGGCCAATGCCGGAATTGCCTCGGCCGCTGCTGCTTCCCACGCCCCTGGATCGCTCGGCGTGACAAATTGCACCCCGGCTGCGGTCAGCGCTTCCATGACTTGGGCCTCGTCGTCGGTGAAGGCTGAGGTGACAAACTCGGACGCCTCAAGAATGCCGGCCTCCAGCGCAGCCTGATCTTCGGGCGAGAGTTGGGACCACGACGCGTCGCTCATCAGGATTGGACCCGGCGCGGCGAAGGACCAGGCAATCAGGTTCACATAGGTGATGACTTCATTGAGCTTCTGCGCCAGCACCGTGTCGAGTGGCGCATCGGCGCCATCGACGATACCGCTTTCAAGGGCCTGGTACATTTCCGAGAAGGCGATGGGGGTCGGAACGGCGCCGAAAGCCTCGAACACCTGCGGATAGGGTGGCAGATCGGCAACACGAATCTTCTGTCCGGCCATCTTGTCGATGGTGTCATAGGGGGTGTTGCGCGAGACGACGTGGCGTGTGCCCCGATGAAACCAGCCGACGATCCGTACTCCCGAGGCTTCAAGGATACGCTGGCCCCAGTCCCTGCCGATATCGCCATAAACCACGCTCTGCCAATGGGCATTGTCGCGGAACAGGTAGGGTGCGTCGAGAATGGCCAACTCCTTGAGATGAACGCTGGCGCCGCCCGGCGAAGCCAGCACCATGTCGATGCCGCCGGTCCGGATGGCGACGTTCATGTCGCGCTCACTGCCCAGCTGTGCCGCCGGAAAGACCTGCAGTTCAACCCGCTGCTCCGTTGCTTCGCCGATGCTCCTTGCAGCCAGCTCGAGGCCGGTATGGAATTGATGGGTCGGGCCCAGCACGTGGCCGATGCGCAGAACGGTTGATTGCGCGAAGGCCCGTGTGATCGACGCCACACTGGCCGCTCCCAACGCGGACGCCCCCAAGGCCAAGGTCTGCCGTCGATTCAGAACTCTCGTCATTCGTCTTCCTCCAATGATGCTTGTTTGTTCGGCTTTTCTTGATTATTGATATTTGATCAAATCATGAGTTGGGGGCGATGGCAAGCCCTCTCATCAAGGAGCAGGACATGGTCAAACGAGTGGTTGTGACGGACAGCAACTTTGCAACATTGGAAGTCGAGCGGGCCGCCGCCGAACGCTGTGGCGCAAGCTTTGCGTCATACCAATGCAGTACGGAAGATGCGGTCGCAAAGGCACTTGCGGGTGCGGACGTGGGGGTAGTGCAATTCGCCCCGGTGAGTGCCGCAGCCATTGCCGG
The DNA here is from genome assembly GCF_024707105.1 of Devosia ginsengisoli. Classification (GTDB taxonomy): domain Bacteria; phylum Pseudomonadota; class Alphaproteobacteria; order Rhizobiales; family Devosiaceae; genus Devosia; species Devosia ginsengisoli_A. Next base: position 321,894 of record NZ_JANQAJ010000006.1, read on the forward strand.
TATGGCGCCGGGGGCGCGTCTAATCCGCTATGGCGTGGGCTACGATAATATCGACATAGCCGCCGCGCGTCAGTCGGGGCGTGACCTGGCCTATGTGCCCGATTATTGCACAGACGAGGTAGCGGACCACACCGCAACTATGTCGCTTGCCCTGCTGCGGCGCCTGCCCGCCCTGGATGCCAGCGTGCGCCGCAGCGTGTGGAGTGTCCTCGAAGCGGCGCCGTCCATCCGCGCTTCGGGCGATGTCTTGGTCGGCTTTCTCGGGCTTGGACGCATCGGACGCGCCACGCTGTCCCGACTTGCGCCATTCGGGCTTCGTTTTGCCGTGCACGACCCGATGTTGTCTCAGGAGGATGTGGAGCAGCTCGGAGCCACCATGATGGACCGTAATACATTGATCGCCTCGGTCGACCTGCTGATCCTGCACCTCCCGCTAACGATCGACAGCCACCATGTCATCGACGCAGGGAGCCTAGCCGCCATGCGCCAGGGAAGCGCCATCGTCAACACCGCCCGCGGCGGACTGATCGACGAGGATGCCTTGGCCGTAGCACTTATCTCTGGCCGGATCGCCGGTGCGGCCCTCGATGTTTTCGAGACTGAGCCGCTTGGCGCGACCTCGCCGCTGCGCCAGGCACCCAATATCATCCTCACGCCTCACGCCGCCTGGTATTCCGACACGGCGGTCACGCGCCTGCAATCTCTGGTAGCCGACGAAATCGCCCGAGCCTTGAGCGGCGCACCGCCGCGCCGCCCCGTCCCCAACCATCAGTGAGCCAGAAATGCAGATCAATTCAGCCGCCACGGGCGCCTTCGTGCTCAAAGTCAAGCCAGGCATGGCAGACGAATATCGCCGGCGTCACGACGCGCTATGGCCCGAAATGCGCCAGGCGCTGCTCGATCAAGGCATTGTCTACTACGAGATTTACTTCCATGAAGACTCAGGGCTTTTGTTCGCCCACACCATCCGCTCGGCGGCCTATGACTTCACCTTGCCCGAAGCCCCGGCAATCACAAAATGGCGCGCGCATATGCGTGACATCATGGAGCATGAAGGCGAAGTGCCCTATCGTCGTGTGCTCAACCGGATTTTCCTGCTTGACGCACAGGCGGCGCCCGAGCGCCTGCTAGGACCCTAGCAGGCGCTCGAGATTGCCCCCAAGCACAGCGACAATTTCATCGTCATTGAACGGTCCATGGCGCCGCAGCAAAGAGAGCGCCTGGCCATATGTCATGTGCCGTCGCGATACCGGCCAATCTGATCCCCAGATCAGGCGCGACGGCCCGAAAGCGGCGCCAACAGCTTCCGGTATCCAGCGCAGTTCGGAATAGGGGAACTCTTGTTCGGCAGCTGCAACATTGCCCATGCCCGAATATTTCATCCAGATGTTGGGGCACGCCGCTGCAGCCAGCACCGGTTCGGCTGTTGTCAAATCCGTGGCGCTCCGTGGCCCCAGAAAGCCGAAGTGATGCAAGATGATGCGCAAAGACGGAAAACGTCGGGCCAGCGCTATGACGGCTGGCATCTGATGCGGCATAGCCGAAAGGCTGGCAATGAGGCCTGCTCGTTCCGCAAGCGCAAAAAAGGCGGTACCATCGTCGCTTGTCAGCCAGTCGCCACTCTCCTCGTCTGCAAGATAAAGAGTAAATCCCTTGAAGTCCCAGCGGCGTAGTGCCGTTTCGAGACGCAGCGCCGCGTCCGGCTTCCGGAAGTTGGGGGACCACTTGCATTCAAGATCTGGAAAAACAGTGAACCGCCCGGGATAGGCCGCTGTCATGGCAAAGGCGTAGTCGGCATTGCGGGGATTTGCTGCGAGGGACGCACATATTATGATCGCCTGCTCGACGCCAGCGCTGTCCATTTCAAACAGCAATTGCTCGGCGCGAGCACGACTGGTTGGATCCGGTACGGCCGGTTGGTAAGGCCAGTTCTCCCAGACATGGCAATGGCCATCGATAATCAAGCCAAGCCTCCCATCGGTCAACCGGTCTGCAGCGACATCCCACCGACGGTCTGGGCATGTCAATATTGTTCAGGTGTGTGATTGAGTTTAGACACGAGACTGCCGCCAGTTTTTTCACCCGCTGGAGGTGCGGCCGTCTCGATTATGTCTGTTTGGGGGCCGAAAGCGGAATGTCGGCTATTGGCAAGAGATCGACTCTAGCGGACGTTCGGCCCCGAGAAGAACAATGGCGAGTCCATCTCGTAGACCGCATCAACGCCACTGTGGATGTCTGCGATGTTCGGAAGATCGAGATCGACGCTCGCAAGGATGTCAATCTTGATCCAGTTGCTAGGGCTTCTGCTTATTTGTTAGCTCTCGGCTAATGCGCTCCACTTGGATCGGCAAGGTCGTCCCAACCGACGTTTTAGGCGTAGCGGCTATGCCCTCGGACGCGGGAGATACGTCGCTGTAGGGTCGGCTATCGCCGCCTCCATAGTCATCCGAGCTTCAGGCCAGTTCGGATTTTACCCGATCCAGCAGTCGCTGACGCCCGGCATTGAGATGATTGAGCGTCGCCAAGCGAGCCGCTTCGCCGTCTCCGGCTACAAATGCGTCATAAATGTCCTGATGCTCTCGCGTTCCATCGGCCGATGCTGCCGTACTGCCGTTGCGATGCAGGTATAGTCTCGACTGCACGATAATGGCTTGCAGATTGGCGTACGTACTAGAAAAAACCTGGTTTCCGGCGCTGGCGACCAGTACTTGGTGAAAGTTGTTGTCGGCGTTGAGGTAATGCCGATATTGCTTGTATTTCTGGCCGAGCGAATGCTCGCGCATGATCAAGACCATGCGCTCCATCTGAGCAATCACTGTTGAATCCTTCCGCTGGGCGCCCATGAAGGCACAATAAGGCTCGATCAGGAGGCGGTAGGCGAGCAGGTCCTCAAGATAGGACACGGACGGTTGGGGTGCGACCGTGTAACCGGAATATTGCGCTGAAACGACGAGTTGCTCTCCCTTGAGCTTCGCCAGGGCCTCGCGAATCGGTGATGAACTGACGCTGAGCTCGCGGGCAAGAGAGTCGATGTTGATCCGCATGTTGGGGGGATAGCGTCGATCAAGGATCCGTTCCTTTATTGCCTCGTAGGTTTGTTGGGAGAGCGACATGCGCACGATTGAGGGACCGCCGGCTCGTGGCCGCACCCCCGTTTCGTCAAAATCGTGCTCAGCTTCCCCATTCGGCATTGCGTTCTCCCTCTTTGCCCTCAGCCTGAGCCTACGATACCTGTGGTACCTGGGGGCCGAGAGCCGCGATCAGTTCTTTAAGCTGTGCATATTCCTCGCTTGCCAAAGAGGAAAGCGGTGGCCTTACCTTGCCTGCACTTCGGCCGACAATATCCACACCGGCCTTCACGATGCTTACCGCATAACCCGGCTGCTTGTCCCGGATTTGCCCGTAAGGCACCAGAAATTGCTCGACAAATTGTGACACGGCCTTCTCATCTCGGTGCTGCACGGCATTGTAGAACGACATGGCGCTGGCCGGGGCGAAATTGAATATGGCAGAGGAGTAGGTACGGATGCCAAGCCCGAAATAGGCGGTGGCGAAATTCTCGGCCGTCGGCATGCCATTGATGAACACGAGGCGATCCCCCAGGGACGACTTTGCGGCCTGCAGGCTGACGAGGTCGCCATGGCCGTCCTTGAGGCCGACAAAATTGGTCGCGCGCTCAGCAATATGGCGCATCGCCGCCGGGCTTAGCCGGCAATTGGCCCGGTTATAGACGATCACGCCGATGGAAACGGCAGCGCATACCGCCAGGATGTGTTCGGCAATGCCTGCCTGAGAAGCTTCCGTTAGATAGGGGGCAGCAGCAGCAGCCCGTCAGCACCGGCCTCTTCTGCATGGCGCGCATAGTCGATGGCCATTTTCGTGCCGAAGCCCACCGGGGCGATGACTGGAACGCCTGGCAACCGCGCCGCAATGGTTTCTGCCAGCAGGGCTCCATACTCGTCGCGGGTGATCGAGAAGAATTCGCCTGCCCCCGCCGCCGGCACCATGGCGCAGACGCCGAAGCCGGAATGCCAATCGAGTCGTTCGCGATAGCTGCGAAGATCCAGTTCATCGGCCGCCGAAAAGTCCGACAGTGGGAAAGCCATCAGGCCTGCACTCAAGCTTTGACGGAGTTCGGCAGGCGAAAAGCGGACGACCATGGTCCCGATCCTTGGGTAAATAAACCTGACTTAGGGCAAGCATTTCAAACGGGCTTAGTCAAGCGCGATATTTCGTGCACGATATTTCGTGCTTGACGCTATGTGTGCTGTTCCGGTATCGGATGGCGGAAAGGTTATAGGTGTCTCGTGCGGATCACAGCTCTAGAGACGATTCAGCTTGAATCGTTTCCCAACATCATCTGGCTGGAAGTCCATACCGATGAAGGTCTGGTCGGACTCGGCGAGACATTTCGCGGCGCCCATGCCGTGGCGGCCCATATCCACCACAGCACTGCCCCCTATCTGCTGGGCCAGGATCCGCTCGCCATCGACCGGCACAGCGCTGCATTGCTGGGCGGTCCGGTGGGCTTCATTGGCAATGGGGTCGAGACCCGGGCTGCTTCGGCAGTCGACATCGCGCTTTGGGACCTGTTCGGAAAAAGCACCGGCCTGCCGATACATCAATTGCTTGGCGGTGCGTCCCGCGATCGCATCCCGGTCTACAACACCTGTTCGGGCTATCGCTACAACAGCGCTGCCTGGAAACGGACCGTGGACATAAGCGACGCCCGGGAGGGTCCTTACGACGATCAGATCGGCTTCGTGACCGCCGCCGACGAGCTGGCGCTGAGCCTGCTCGATGAAGGCTACACAGCCATGAAGATCTGGCCGTTCGACGTGCATGCGGAGGTGACCGGCGGCTTGCACATTTCCGTCGAGCAAATTCGGGAGGGGCTCATACCCTTCGAGAAGATACGGAACGCCGTGGGCGATCGCATGGAGGTGATGGCCGAGTTCCACGGCATGTGGAGGCTGCCCGCTGCGCGCCAGATCGCCGCTGCCCTCCGCGACGTACGCCCCTATTGGTTGGAAGACCCGATCCGCATGACCAGCGTCAGCGAACTGGCGGAATATGCTGCGGCGACCGACATCAAGGTCTGCGCCAGTGAGACGATGGCGACCCGTACCGCGTTCCGTGACTTGCTCGAGTCGCGCGCCGCCTCGGTCGTCATGCTGGATCTGGGCTGGTGTGGCGGCCTGTCTGAAGCCCGCAAGATCGCCTCGGCTGCTGACACCTATCAGCGACCGATCGCACCCCACGACTGCACAGGTCCCATCGTTCTGGCCGCATCCATTCAGCTTGGGCTCAATGCGCCTAACACGCTCTACCAGGAGGTCGTTCGTGCCTATCTCGCCGGGTGGTACCGCGAGCTGGTGGAGGAACTGCCAAAGGTTTCGGGAGGCTATATCTCGCCCGTGGCAGGGCCCGGCCACGGCATGACCTTGCAAGCCGATCTCAAGAAGCGCCCCGATGCAATCGTGCGGCGAACCGACCTGACGGTTCTCTAGAAAATCTAGGAGGAGACGAGAATGCTTAGAACTCTAGCCTTGCCCATCGTAGCGGCCGCAGCGATTGCCGTGGTGCCCGTGCAGGCGGCGACCCAGCCCGATGCACTGGTCATCGGCATGGTGATGGACACGCTGACAACCTTCGATCCAGCCGATGTAAGCGCTCTGGAACCCAGCGAGGTCGTGGCCAATTTCTACGATCGACTCGTGGAAATAGCCCCCGCAGATTTGAGCCAGGTGCTTCCGTCCCTGGCCGAAAGCTGGGAGTACGATGGGGAGGGCCGGGTACTGACTTTCGAATTGCGATCGGACGCGACCTTCAGCGGCGGCGATCCTGTGCTGGCTGAGGATGTGGCCTGGTCGCTCCAGCGAGTGCTCAAGCTGGAAATGGTGGCTGCGGGCGAACTTCGCCAATGGGGCTTTACTGCCGACAATGCCGAGCAGTCCTTTGTCGCCGTGGACGAGGATACGTTCCAGGTGCATTTGCCTGAGGACATCGCTCCCGAGCTGTTCCTGGTGACCCTGGCCGGGACCGTCGGCAGCGTTCTGGATCGCGACGAAGTGTTGCGGCACGAGCAGAACGGCGACCTCGGCCGGAATTGGTTGATCTCAGCGGCCGCCGGATCGGGGCCATTCACGCTGACCGATTGGCGCCCAAACAATATACTGATCGCCACGCGCCGTGACGATTATTGGGGCGGCGCTCCTCAGATTCGGCGAGTCATGCTGCGGCATATTCCGGAGTCGGGGAGTCAGCGCCTGCAGCTGGAGGCGGGTGATCTTGACGTCGCCAAGGGTCTTAACACATCCGATTTGGGCGCACTTGCCAATAAGGACGATTTCACGATCGAGCGGGTCCAGGGCTTCGGCTTTTACGTCCTGGCGCTCAATCAGGAAGTGGAGGCGCTCGCCAACCCGCTGGTCCGCGAGGCGTTCCGCCACATGCTCGACTGGCCTGGTCTGGCCGGCAGTGTCATGCAGTTCTCCGGCATTCCGCATCAGAATGTCGTGCCGCAGGGCATGGTGGGCGCCAGCAATGCGCTGCCCTACGATTTCGACCTCGAACGAGCCCGAGAACTGTTGGCTGAGGCCGGTTACGCCGACGGTTTCTCCGTATCGGTCTATCCCTCCAGCGCCAGTTCGCCCTTCATGGAACTTGCTGAGTCCTTGCAGGCAACTGCCGCGCAGGTCGGCGTCAATGTCGAGATCGTCGCCGGCAATAATGCCGACAGGTTCCGCAATCGCGAAGACTACCAGATCTTCGTGGGCCGCACGACCAGCAAGCTGCCCGATCCGCTGGGAACACTGCAGACCCATGCCTCCAACCCGGACAATAGCGATGAATCGCGCAACACCAACCTCAATGCCTGGCGCGTGGCGTGGGATACCCCGGAGTTGACTGCCATGGTCGACGCCCTTCGCAAGCCCCTGGATCCGGAAAAGCGCCAGCAGCTGATCATCGATATCCGCGAGCTCTATGACGCGCAGTCACCGGCCATCATCCCCTTCTTCCAGCGCGTGGATGCCTTCGCCCGTAGCGCCAATGTGGAAGGCTATGTTGGCAGTCCGATTTGGGTGACACGTTGGGACACTGTTACCAAGCAGTAATAGAAATGCCCCGACCAATGGCCGGGGCATTACCCGAGGAGGGAAAATTGACTGATGACATCGGCGTGACCCCGGCCGGCTTAAGGAAATGGTCGCCTTCGGCGCTGAGGGCGGGTCGTGCGATCGGCGTATTGAGCAGCATCGCCCTGACCCTTATGGGTCTTCTCCTACTCACCTTCCTCCTCGCCCGCTTCCTTCCGGCGGATCCGGTCTATGCCATCATCGGCGACAATGCTGACCGCGATACCTATGAGCGCGTCTATCGCGAGCTTGGTCTGGACCAACCGGTCTACCAGCAGTTCTTCACCTATGCCCTAAAGGTCGTGACCGGCGATCTGGGCATGTCGCACATCACGGGCATGCCGGTGGTGCGGGACTTGCTGGAGGTCGTTCCCGCAACGCTCGAACTCGCGATTGTGGCTATCATCCTGGGCTCGGCCGCAGGCATACCGCTGGGCGTGCTGGCCGGAACCAACCAGAACAAGCCGATCGACCATGTCGTGCGGATCATCGGGCTGATCGGCTATTCCACACCCGCTTTCTGGGCGGGAATGGGCATTCTGATCATCTTTTATGCCCAGCTCGGCTGGATCGGGGGAGCCGGACGGCAGGACCCGTATTTTTTTGGCGAAGTGCCCACTGTTACCCGGCTCGTGACCGTGGACGCGCTCCTTGCCGGACGCGTGGATATCTTCCTGGATGCGCTTCGCTACCTCGTCGCGCCGGCCCTGATCCTGGCCTACAACGCCCTGGCCTATATAAGTCGAATGACGCGCAGCTTCATGCTTGAGCAGATGAACCAGGAATATGTGGTTACTGCCAAGGCCAAGGGACTTTCCCGGGGAAAGGTGATCTGGGCCCACGCCTTCGTGAATATCCGGGTGCAGCTGGTCACGATCGTCGCCCTGACCTTCGGTGCCATGCTTGAAGGCGCCGTGCTGGTGGAGACCGTCTTCGCTTGGCCCGGATTGGGGCAGTATCTGACGCGCGGCCTGATGTTTCGCGACATGAATGTCGTGCTCGGCTCGGTTCTGGTCATCGGCATCTTCTTCATCATTCTCAACATGCTGGCCGATTTCGCCTATCGCCAGCTCGACCCTCGTACCCGGTAATTGTCCATGCACGCTCTCACCAGGCAAGGCCTGAGGGCCTATCTCGATCCACAGAATGTACACTCCTCCCGGCAGGCTGCCGCGCAGGGACTGGTTCGGGGCGGAATACAGATTCTACGCAATCCTTCGGGGCTTATTGGCGCCGCCATTATTGTCTTGCTGGTGCTTGCCGCGATCCTGGCGCCCCTGCTGGCAACCCACAACCCTTATGCCCAGAATCTGCAGCAGGTGCTGCTGCCTCCCGGCGCCGACCATTGGTTCGGCACCGACAATCTCGGACGCGATATTTACAGCCGCATCGTCTATGGGGCGCGGGCAACGTTGACGATCGTCTGCATAGTTTCGGTTATCGTCGGACCTATCGGCATCATCATCGGAGCAACGGCGGGCTATTTTGGTGGCCTGGTCGATACCGTACTCATGCGGATTACGGATGTTTTCCTTTCCCTGCCCAGCCTGGTGTTGGCTCTGGCTTTTGCGGCGGCGCTTGGACCCGGCCTCGACAATGCCATCATCGCCATCTCCTTCGCAACATGGCCGCCGATCGCCCGCCTGGCCCGCGCGGAGGCAATGACCATCCGCAAATCAGATTATGTCGCCGCCGCCAGGATGATGCAGGCCTCCGACCTGCGTATCATTCTGCGCCAGATCATTCCGATGTGTACGCTCTCGGTCGTGGTCAGGCTGACGCTCAATATGGCGGGCGTTATCCTCGTTGCTGCCGGGCTCGGGTTTCTGGGCGTAGGCGCGCAGCCTCCGCTGCCCGAATGGGGCGCCATGATTGCGGTGGGCCGACAGTACATGCTCGATAGCTGGTGGACGGTGACCTTCCCCGGACTTGCCATCGTTGCGGTCAGCCTGGCGTTCAACCTGTTCGGCGACGCTCTCCGCGATACGCTCGATCCCAGGAGTGCCAGATGACTCTGCTGGACATTGAAAACCTGCGCGTGCGCTATCCCGATACGCATGGCTACTACGAAGCCGTTCGCGGCATCAGTTTCCGTCTCGGTTCGGAGCGCCTGGGACTGGTAGGGGAATCCGGCTCTGGCAAGTCCTCGGTAGGGCGCGCCATCATGCGCCTATTGCCCGACGGCGTTAAGATCGAGGCCGACCGCCTCGATCTCGAAGGTGAGGATATCCTTGCGGCTCCGGAAAAGCGCATGCTCTTTCTGCGCGGCAAGACCATGTCCATGATCCTCCAGGATCCACGCTTCTCTCTCAATCCGCTGGTGCCGGTGGGCAGGCAGATCATGGAAGTCTATCTCGAACATGTGAAGCGGGACGTCACGCAAGCGCGTGCGCGCGCACTGGAAATGCTGGCCCAAGTTCGCATCAACGATCCCGAGCGCACGTTCGATCTCTACCCGCACGAGATTTCGGGCGGCATGGGTCAGCGCGTCATGATCGCCATGATGCTGATTGCCGGTCCGCGTCTGGTCATCGCCGACGAACCCACTTCCGCGCTTGATGTCACCGTGCGCCGTTCGGTTCTCGAAATTCTCGATAAGCTTGTCACCGAGACCGGTGCGGGTCTGCTGCTCATCAGCCACGACCTGGCGGTCGTGTCCCAGTTCTGCGACCGTGTGCTCATCCTCTACAAGGGACGTATCGTGGAGGAGATCGATGCCCGCGATCTGGCGCGGGCCCGCCATCCATATACCCAGGCCCTCCTGGCCTCGATACCTGACATGCGCCATCCACGAAGCCATCTGCCCATGCTTGATCGCGACGCCATCGCCTGCCTGGATTCCACGCCATGACCCCCGCCATCGATATTGTCGATCTCACGGTGACTTTCGGCAGCCCGAGCAAGCCCGTCACTGTCGTAAAAGAAGTCAACATGCGTGTCGAACGGGGCGAATCGTTCGGCCTCGTGGGTGAATCCGGTTCGGGCAAATCCACGATTCTGCGGTGTATCGCCGGCCTCGCGCAAAACTGGACAGGCCGCATAACGCGCGCCACGGACGAGAAAGGCACCAGTCGCCCAGTGTTTTCCCGTAACGTGCAGATGGTATTCCAGGACCCCTATGCGTCACTGCACCCGCGCCTGACCGTTGAGCGCACCCTGATGGAACCCGTCCGTATCCATGGGCTGGACGATCCGGCCGCTCGCGTCGTCGCTGCGCTGGATGCGGTGGGCCTCGACAGACGTTTTCTCTATCGATATCCGCACCAGCTCTCCGGCGGGCAGAGACAGCGCGTTGCCATCGCTCGGGCGATGATCCTCGAACCCAGCATTCTGCTTCTTGATGAGCCCACTTCCGCTCTCGATGTTTCCGTACAGGCGGAGGTTCTCAATGTCCTCACGGCCCTGCGCAAGGAGCGTGCGCTCACCTATGTCTTGGTGAGTCACGATCTGGGCGTGATCACCCATATGTGCGAACGGGCGATAGTCTTGCGGGGCGGCCGGGTGGAGGAGCAATTGCGGCGGGATGACATCGTCGTGCAGAACAGCGGCAACGCTTACGTGCAACGGCTGATGGCGGATAGCATTCTGGCGTTCGACAGGGTCCCCTCGTAAGCTGGTCGCAACGATTGCGTATACTACGTCTGGTCTTGAGAGTAGAGCAGAAGCGGCAGAATGACGATAAAGGGATGGTCGCCCGCTGCGCTCATAACTGCCGGCCAAGTCGCCTAAAGTCAGACTTCAACGGTCTCGGATAGCGAGAGAAAGTCGTCGTCGATGTCCGTACCTAGGTATCGCGCAATTTTCTGAATCTTGCCGTAGCTAAGCAATATCCGGATGGCTCGCAGATTCCCTGTAGCCTTGCGAACGAGAGTCCCTTGGTTCGGTCTTCGACGGAAGACCGAGGGCCGTCACCGACCTATCGACGAGCCTCACAAATTGACGCTCCCTCGACGCTGGAGGCCAAGGAAAGAAACCATTATAGCGGGCCTGAGCGAAAGGTGCCGATCCCACTCTGGTTATTAGCTGGGCCATGCAGCAACGGCCGCTTTTTGAGAACTGGAATGGTTCGCTGAACGGCCGAAATGGGGCGCAAAGCGGTCGCCAGGATCGTCATGCCGAGTGAAATTTCGCATTGGCGGAGAACGCCAATTCGGTCGCCCGATCTGGTGCTACCTGTCGCCCCCCTGCTAACCACGGAGTCGAACGGACCGTGCCAGCGCTTTCCAACTAGCTTTATTCGACGAAATGGCGTTTGGAGAACGCGGGCGTGCGAGCATCGGTCGGTGGCTGCTTGGGGGCGTCTCCTGAAGATTTCAGGACCAAGTTGGAACGAATTGAAACGCGATTTCAGGAACTTAGAATCAATTCTGTTGGAGACCTAATTTCCATTGCATCTCAAGGAGATAATGGCGGAGAGAAAGGGATTCGAACCCTTGAGACGGTTCCCCGCCTACACACTTTCCAGGCGTGCGCCTTCGACCACTCGGCCACCTCTCCGCATCGCCTTATCCCCGGTTGGAAAACACCGGAGGGGCCGGAGGTGAAGCCGGCGCGAGCGAGGCGCAATATACTTATCAACGCTTCGGGCGCAAGGGATCACGACACCGGGATGACGATTGTTTTTGCATGAGGGGCTTGCCATCTTGTGAGTTGGCCGCCCGACATGGCACAAGAAAAACGTGCGCCGGGCGGAACGGGTAGGCCAGCCTCAACTTATCCCCGGTAAGCACAGGGAATGTGGATGCGGCTTATTCTCAGAATTGCGGGCACCTGGCTGATCGGCCTGGCGCTGGTTTTGCTTGTTATCGACGGCACCAAATCGCTGGGCGCCAATGCGCTCGTCTATACGAGCCTTGCCGATCTGTGGACGCAGGTCCATCCGCCCAGTCTTGCCGGTGTCGCGGCATTTTTCGAGAGCCGGTTCTTTGCCGACCTGCTCGATGCGGCGCTGAAGGCGGTGCTGGACTATCCGGCCTTTGCCGTGTTCGGTGTGCCGGGAATCCTGCTGGCCCTGGCCGGGCGCAAGCCGCGCCGCGAGCGCTATCTGCGGGCCGACCAGATCTGACGCGAGGCTGTAACCGCGAGAAGCCCCGTTGCGAATAAAGCGGTGAAAGGAAGCTAGCCATGTTCTTCACATCCAAGCCCACCACCATCCCCCTCCGCTGCCGAGGCCCTGCCGGGCCGCGCGGCGGAAATGCCCGTGGCCACTGACCATTTCGTCAATGGCGCGGCGCTGAAGGGCCCCTATCCCGATGGCGCCGAGACCGTCTATTTCGGCCTGGGCTGCTTCTGGGGCGCCGAGCGGTTGTTCTGGCAATTGCCGGGCGTGGTCGTCACAGCCGTCGGCTATCAGGGCGGCGCGACGCCCAATCCCAGCTATGAAGAAGTCTGTTCGGGTCGCACCGGCCATACCGAGGCGGTGAAGGTGGTCTATGACCCCGGCAAGATCAGCCTCGACACGCTGCTCAAGACCTTCTGGGAAGAGCATGACCCGACCCAGGGCATGCGGCAGGGCAATGACGTGGGCACGCAGTATCGCTCGGCCATCTACACCACGACGCCGGAACAGGCGGCCACGGTGGAAAAGAGCCGCGCGGCCTATCAACAGGCGCTGGACAGCCAGGGCCTGGGGCGGATCACCACGGAGATATCCCCGGCGAAAGAGTTCTACTACGCCGAGACTTATCACCAGCAATACCTGGCCAAGAATCCGAACGGCTATTGCGGCTTGCAGGGCACGGGCGTCTCCTGCCCGATCGGGCTGGGCGTCGCCGCGGCCTAGGAAAACAAAAGGCCGATCCGGTTCACCGGGTCGGCCTTATGGTTAACAGACTGTTAGCATTGAGCGTCACCACCTACCCTCCCATCATGACCCGGGCCGGCTTCGAAGCGTTCATCCTGACGCTGCCGAAGGCGACACTGGTGCGCCAGTGGCGCGACGACTCGGTCGCCAAGATCGGTGGCAAGGTATTTGCGCTGCTCGACCGCGATCCGGGCGAGGTGTGGCTCAAGGTTTCCGAGATGGCCTATGAACTGCTGACCGAACTCGATGGGGTGCGGCCGGCCCCTTATTTCGCGCGAGCGGGCTGGGTAGCGATCGGAGCCGAAAGCCCGCTGAGCGAGGACGAAGTGGAGGCCTATCTGCGCGAGGCCCATCGCATCGTGGCGGGGAAGCTGACGCGGAAGGTTCGGGCGGAACTGGGATTGTAGCCACACGCGCCGCTCCCCTTCTCCCCTCGTGGGAGAAGGTGCCCGAAGGGCGGATGAGGGGACCGGGCTATCCGCTGGCACTGAAGCATAGGCGAGCGCAGGCCCCCTCACCCGTAATTTCTTCTGAACGAAGAAATTACCCCCTCTCCCACAAGGGGCGAGGGTGATGACTGCGAGTTCGCCGTCTTATTCCGGCAAAACCCCGAAAACCTGCAAGGCCGCGCCGGGCAGGCTCACATCGTGCAGCCAGGCGGGCAGCTCGCCGCTGGCATAGAGATTGACGAAACTGTCTTCCGCGCGGTCGGGCAGGCCGCGCAATTCGGCCATGGCCGGGCAGAGCACGACGAGGCCGATGCCCCGCTCGATGAGAATGGCGCGGGCATCGGCAATGGGGTCGTTGAAGAAGCGGAACGTGTCGCGGACGCCCTGCTGGTTGCGGTGATAGGGCGCGGAGACGACTTCGTGCGGCGTATAGAGCAGGAGATGGGCGCCCAGATCGATCGGCGCCATGATCCGCTCGGGCGGGATGGCGGCGAGATCGGCAAAGGCTGACGAGACCAGGCAAGGCTCCTTGCTAGCTCGGGCTTCGGCGATCTGTTCGGGGCGGGTCGAGGTGAGGTTGGTCACCGCCGTCACCAGCAACAGCAGCGCCACGCCGGAAAAAGCGAGCCAGCTCAGCAGCAGGCCGGCCAGGGTGCGGAGGCGCGGGGTGGCCAGATAGCGATGGCGCGCCATGACGATGAGCCAGGCGGCGGCGGGAATGGCCGGCATGATGGCGAGGCGCCCGCCGCGCACCTGGGCCAGCATGACCACGGCGGTGCAGAGCGTGAAGACCAGCAAGGCCGCCCATTCGGCGCGCCCTTCCTTCACATCCCAGAGCCGCCAGGCGATGACGCCGGTGGCAAACAGAGCCGGCAGGCCGACGGCCACGGCATAGGCGGGCAGTTCGGTGATGGTGGCGAACCAGGGGCGGGCTTCGACGATGGCCGCGATCCAGTTGGCCTGGAGCCAGGGATCGATGGCGCCGTAGGGGCCTTTGAGACATTGCGGATAGAGCAGGGCCACCGCGCCGATGCCTGCCAGGGCGAGCACGCCGAGCAGGACGAAGCGCTGCCAGGCGGCGCGCGGCGGCGGCACGAGGCTGGCCAGGGTGAATACCGCGGCGACCACGATAGCGACGGCGACATAGACCGGAGACAGCACGTCGCAGGCCGCTTCGAGCCAGCGCGACGGCGGGCGGAAAATGGCCAGATGCACCATGGAGCCCAGGGCGAAGCTCAGGCCGAACAGCCGCATGGTGCGGCCGCGTGCCGGATCGACCACGAAAGCCAGCCCCATGACCAGAATGGCGGCGGCGATGGTGGGCAGGGATTCGGTGGCGATGGCCAGGGCCGTCGCGGCCAGCACGCCGCAGGCCATGGCGAAGCGGGGGCACCTGATAGCCTCGATGCCGGCCCAGATCATGGCCAGCGTCAGCAGGATGACGACATTGTGGTGGTCGACGCGGCCGGGGGTGAATTCGGCCGTGATGGCGGGGCTGAGCACCGGCAGGACCAAAGCCGGCAGCACGCCTTCGGGCCCGACAAGGCGCTGCGCCAGCCCGGCACTGAGCCAGAGCAGCAGTGCAAAGAGCAGCATGGGCCAGACATAGCCGGCCGCGACCAGCGCCATGTCGGCGCCCAGCAGCGGGGTGAAGACCAGCACCAGCAAAGCCAGCGGCAGATCGACCAGCCGCGACCAGTGCAGCTCGGCGCCGAAGGGCGTGTTGAGGCGGTGGGCCGTCAGGTCATACCAGGACTGGCCGGCCAGGAAATCGCGCACCATGACCATGCGCATGGCGTCATCGGTATCGGCGAAGAAGGGCAGGCCGGCGCGGGTGTAAAGCGTGCGCAGGACCAGCGTCGTCGCCGCCGCGGCAAAGACCAGGGCGACGAGGCGAAGATCGGGGCCGCGATGGGCGGGAGTAGCGGTCAACATACGGTCCTGCGCTGGGAGAGCGGCAGCATGAACCGGCGCGGTTAAGATGGGGTGGAGGTTCACTTGGATGTAGCTTCCCCCGCCCATGAGTGGAGCCACCCCTCGCCCCTTGTGGGAGAGGGTGGTTTTCCGCGTTCAGCGGAAAACCGGGTGAGGGGGCTGCGTCATCCCATGCTTCAATGCCAGTGGGTAACTCAGCGCCCCCTCATCCGCCCTTCGGGCACCTTCTCCCACGAGGGGAGAAGGGGAAGGCACTGAGATCGGCGCACCTTTTCGCTTCCCGCTTGACTCGTCGCTATAGTGTGCTACAAAACTAATACACTACATAGGCATCACACATGGATGATTTTCATACCAGCCAGCCGATCTTCGTGCAGATCCGGCAGCGGCTTACCGAGATGATCCTGCGCGGCTCGGTCGGAGAGGGCGAGGCTTTGCCCTCGGTTCGCCAGATCGCCGCCGATCTGTCGGTCAATCCGCTGACGGTCACCAAGGCCTTCGAAGCCCTGGTCGATATCGGCGTGGTCGAAAAACGCAGGGGATTGGGAATGTTCGTCAAGACCGGAGCGCGGGCCGAGCTGCTCGCACATGAACGCGACAAGTTTCTGAGGGAGGATTGGCCGCGCATCGCGGCCCAGATCAAGGCGCTCGATCTCGACCTCCAGACCCTGCTTTCCAGTTCCACTGCCACCAAGGTGCAGAAAAATGACTGAGCTTTCCACCGCCAACCTGAATGAGAGCATCGACCCCATTGTTTCGGCCCGCGGCCTGCGCAAGAGCTTCGGCCGCAAGGAAATCCTGCATGGGCTCGATTTCGATATTCCCCCCGGCCGCATCTATGGGCTGATCGGCCATAATGGCGCCGGCAAGACCACGACGCTCAACGCCATGCTGGGCCTGACCAATTGCGAAGGCACTATCCGCGTGCTGGGCGAAGACCCCTTTGCCCGGCGCGCCAAGCTGATGGAGAATGTCGCCTTCATCTCCGACGTCGCCAGCCTGCCGCGGTTCCTGCGGGTGCGCGAGCTGTTCGCTTTGCTCACCAACATCCACCCCAATTTTTCGCAGGAGAAGGCGCGCAGCTTCCTCGAAGGCACCGATATCCGCCCGGAGATGAAGATCAAGCACCTCTCCAAGGGCATGATCGCCCAGTTGCATCTGGCGGTGGTGATGGCCATCGACGCCAAGCTGCTGGTGCTGGACGAGCCGACGCTGGGGCTCGACATCACCTATCGCAAGCGCTTCTACCGGCGCCTGCTCGAAGACTACATGACCGAGGAGCGCACCCTGCTCATCACCACCCACCAGGTGGACGAGATCGAGTTCATGCTCTCCGACATCATGTTCATCCGCGATGGCGAACTGATCCTGCACATGCAGATGGAGACGGTGAACGACAAGTTCACGCAGGTGGTGGTCAACGATCCCGACAGCCAGGCCGCCGCGCGGGCGCATGGTCCGGTCTATGAGGAAACAAGGTTCGGCCAGACCGTGATGATCTTCGATGGTGTCGACCGCGCCGTGCTCGAACCCTTCGGCACGCTCTCGACACCGACGCTTTCCGACCTCTTCGTCGCCCTGATGCAGCGGCCGACGGCCAACCCGGAGACGGCCCAATGAAGGCTTTCATCGCTCTCGTCCATCGCGAGCTGATCGAGCATCGCGGGGCGTTCCTGCTCGGGCCGCTGCTGCTGGTGGCGGTGCTGTTCGGCGCCACCATCCTGGCCTTCACGGTCGGGCGGGTCGATGCGCGCTTTTCCGGCGCCATGCTCACCGTCGCGCCCCTGCGCATCTATGAACTGGGCTTTCTCGGCTTCGGCGTCGGCTGGTCCTTCTACCTGATGGCCACGCTGTTCTTCTACGCGGCCGACGGCTTTGCCGCCGACAAGCGCAACAATGCCATGCTGTTCTGGAAGTCCATGCCAGTCGGCGACTTCAAGGTGCTGCTCTCCAAGCTCACCGCCGCCATCACGCTGCTGCCCGGCACGGTCTATGCCGTGGCTTTGCTGAGCGGCGTGCTGCTCTATGGCGTGGCCTATGTCACCATGCTGATCAACGGCACCGGGACGGTGGCGGCGCTGGGCGGCATTGGCATGGTCTATGTGAATGTGGCGCTGGCGATCCTGGTCAGTTTCGCGGTCGGGCTCATCTGGTACCTGCCCTATATCGCGCTGGTCGGGGGCCTCGCCACCGCCATCGGCCGCTGGGCCATTCCGGTCTCGCTGGTGCTGCCCACCATCGTGGCCACACTGGAATGGGTGACCCTGGGAGGCCTGCATCCCTTCACCACCCGCACCTGGGACTATCTGGGCTACCGCTCCACCTTCCCGCTGATCGAGGACGGCTATATCGATGCCTGGTTCGTCGGCACCGAACCGTTCAATGCGCTGCTCTACACCACCGACCTGCTGGGTCGGGTCGACTGGACCCAGGTCGGCATTGGCGTGGTCTTCTCGCTGGCGATGATCTATCTGGGGAGTGAGTATCGGCGGCGGAGCAATGATAATTGAGTTAGCGTCCCATGCACTGCGCCCACCCTCCCCCTTGTGGGGAGGGCAGCGGCGCTAGGCCCGCAGGGCCGTAGCAAAGCTGGGTGGGGGTGTCGGCGGCGCCGCAGACATCCAGTTCGCGGGGGCCTCGACACCCCCACCCTGCTCGATCACGGACTTAGCAAACGCTAAGTCCTATCTCGCTTCCCTCCCCACAAGGGGGAGGGTGAACCCGGTGGGTGTGGCCGGATAGTGCCCCACACACTGGACATCCCCCTCCTCCCCCGGTCATATCCGCTCATGACCGAAGCCACCCGATTCCCCGACGTGATGCTGCTGGCCGCCGGCCTGGGCACACGGCTGCGGCCGGTCACCGAGACAATACCCAAGCCGCTGGTGCCGGTCGCGGGAATTCCCCTCATCGAACGGATCATGGGCAATGCGCGGGAAGAAGGCGCGAAGCGCTTCGTCGCCAATGCGCATTATCGCGCCGACCAGATCCTGGCCCATTTCGGCGGGCTGCTGAAGGTCAGCCGCGAGGACGACTTGCTGGGCACCGGCGGCGGGGTGAAGCGGGCTCTGCCCATGCTGCATTCCGACCCCATCCTGGTGATGAATACCGATGCCTTCTGGCCTGCAGGCAGCGACAGGCCCATCGCGCGGATGCTGGCGCGCCATGCCGGGGGCGACGACATCGTGCTGCTCTGCGTGCATCCGCGCAATGCCACCGGCTTTGCCCGCAGCCACGATTTCTGCCTGGCGCCTGACGGGGCGATCACTCGCGACTATGGCGCGCCGGTCATCTATGCCGGGGTGGCCCTGCTCGGCAAATCCCTGTTCGACAACACGCCCGATAGGCCGTTTTCGCTCAATGACCTGTTCGAGGCGGCTTTGGAGCGCGAGACGCTGCATGGCGTGGTGCTCGATGCGCCCTGGTTCCATGTCGGCGATGTCGCGGCCCTGGCCGAGGCCGAGCGGCTTCTGGCGCCATGAGCCTCTTTTCCATCGCCCCGCATGCCAAATTCCTCGTAACCCTCGCCGACAGGGTGATGGACGGGACCTTGCTTGCCGGCTGGGACCGGACGCAGCCGCTGTGGCTCAGCGATGTCACCATCATAGTGCCGACGCGGCGCGCGCGCCTGGCTTTGGCCGATGCCTTTGCCCGCCATCCCGAAAATCGGGGCCTGCTGCCCGATATCCGCACCTTTGGCGGCGAGGTGGAGGACGAGGAGCCGTTTCTGCCGCCGTTCGACGTCACCCCTCCCTTGCCGTCGGCCAGCCCGCTGGAGCGGCGGCTGGTGCTGTCGCGGCTGGTAGCGGCCTGGGCCGATACGCCGGACGGGCGGCGCGCCTTCTCGACCCCGCCGACCGCAGCGGAAATCCTCTCCATGTCGGAATCGCTCGGTGCGCTGATCGATGACCTCCTCACCGAGGAACGCAGCCCCGCCGATATCCGCGCCATCGTGCCCGACATAGCGGGCGAACTCGGCGCCTATTGGCAGCAGACGCTGACCTTTCTCGGCATTGCGCTGGACTACTGGCCGCAGCATCTGAAAGACAAGGGCCGCGCCGACAGCATGGCTTTGCGTGGGCAGCGGCTCGACCGGCAGGCGCAGGCAGCGGCGGTGTTGTGGGGCGACCGCCCCGTCATCGCCGCCGGCTCGACCGGCTCGATTCCGGCCACGGCACGGCTGCTCAAGGCGATCAGTGCATTGCCGCGTGGCGCGGTGGTGCTGCCGGGACTCGATTGTTCGATGAGCGAGGCCGATCATGCCGCCCTGCTCGAAGAGGACAACAATCCGCATGGCCACCCGCAATATGGCCTGGCCCGGCTGCTGCGCCTGCTGGGCGCCGCGGTGAGCGATGTGACCGAACTGGCGCGAGACGAGAACCTGCGCACCACGCTGGTCAATCGCGCGCTGGCGCTGACCAAGGACACAGCCCGCTGGCCGGAACAGCGCCTGACCCAGCTCGAAATCGGCATGGCCTGCGATGGGCTCTCCATCATCCGCGGCCGCAATGAGGATGAGGAAGCCCGCGCCGTGGCCCTGGCGGCGCGCGACACGCTTTCGCGGGGCAAGACCGTGGGCATCGTCACGCCGGACCGGAACCTGGCCCGCCGCATCGCCGCCGAATTGCGGCGCTTCGAGATCGTGGTCGATGACGCCGCGGGCACGCCCTTGTTCCAGTCGGCCGCCGGGCGGCTGTTGCGGCAGATATTGGTGATCGCGTCAGGCAATTGCGCGCCGGTCGATCTCATGGCCCTGCTGCGCAACCGGGCGGCTTTGTTCGGGCTCAAGCGCAGCGACATCGGTAAACTGGCCGACGATATCGAGCTGGGCCTGTTGCGCGGGCAGCGGCCCAATCCGGGGCTGGCCGGCCTGCGCGACCTGCTCAAGGCCAATGTCGGCGAAGCGACCAAATATGTCGGCAAAAGGCTCTATGCCAACCAGGCCGAAGCCATCGAGGCTTTGTTCGCCCGCATCGAGACGGCTTTGGCGCCGTTGCGGACCCTGCTCGGCGAAAGCCGCATTACCGCCGGCGCGCTGGCGGCCGCGATCTGCCGGGCTTTCGATGGCGTGGCCGATGGCGCCGAGATTCCTGGCCGGACCGAGCTGGGTGACTGGGCCGGCCAGATGGCGGCGCAGCAGGGGGAAGGCCACAGCTTTGCGCCGTCAGGGCTGGAACAGGTGCTGGCGGCACTGATGGTGGGCTTCCAGGTGCGCACCCGCGAGGAGCGGCGCAGCGATATCGCCATCTGGGGCCAGCTCGAAGCGCGGCTGCAAAATCCGGACCTGCTGATCCTTTGCGCCCTCAACGAGGACAAATGGCCCGAGGCGGCCGATCCCGGCCCCTGGCTCAGCCGCGGCATGCGACTGGCCGCCGGGCTCGAACCGCCCGAGCGGCGACAGGGTCTGGCCGCGCATGACTTCGCGCAGGGGCTGGGCAATGAGCAGGTCATCATCGCCTTTTCCGACCGCATCGGCACCAGCCCCGCTTTGCCCTCGCGCTTCGTGCAGCGGCTCGAAGCCTTTGCCGGGGCGGACAATGCCCGCTCCTGGGAGGAACGCGGCGCCGTCTGGCTCGATCAGGCGCGGCGGGTCGATGCCGTGATCGAGACGCGTTCGGCGCAGCGCCCGGCGCCCAATCCGCCGGCAGACACAAGACCGCGCCAGCTTTCGGTCACCGAGATCGAGACGCTGATGCGCTCGCCCTATGACATCTATGCCAGGCATGTCCTGCAGTTGCGGCCGCTCGATGCTTTGGGCGAAACGCCCGAGGCGCGCGAGCGCGGCACCATCATCCACGACATTCTCGCCCGCTTCGTCGAGGAGGGGCATGATGTGATGGCACCCAACGCGCCTGACCTGCTGCGCCAGTTCGCCGTGGATGCCTTTTCCGGGCTCGACGGCATTGCCGAGCGCCGTGACATCTGGATTCGCCGCTTCGAGACGGCCGCGCGGCAATTCCTCGATTTCGAGCGCGAACGCAATACCGCGGTGAAACAGCGCCATGCCGAGATCGACGGGCTCTGGCCGCTGCCCACCGGCTTTACCCTTAGGGGGCGCGCTGACCGGGTCGATGAAATGGTAGATGGCTCTTTGCAGATTCTCGATTTCAAGACCGGCTCGGTGCCCGCGCCGGGCGCCATGAAGGCATTCGAAGCGCCGCAAATGCTGCTGGAGGCGCAGATGGCCAAGGCCAATGCCATGGCTGATGTGCCGGGGGCGGATTCCTCGGCGCTGACCTATATCAAGATCGGGCTGGGCCCCGAGGCCTTCCGGCCGATCGCCTTCTCGCTGGACAATGGCCACACCATCATGAGCGCGGCCGACGAGATCGCCCGCCGCATGCAGGCCCATGTCGATTTCTTCCTGTTCAACGACAATCCCATGCCCGCGCGCATCCTGCCGCTCAAGACGCAGCGCTTCCCCGGCGCCTATGACCATCTCGCCCGCATGGACGAATGGACCGCCGTGGATGAAGATGACGAGGACGTGTTTTGAGCCAGGAACGCGGCAAGCCCGTCATCTCCGCCGAAACCCGCAGCAACCAGGCGCGGGCTACCGATCCGGCTTTGTCGATCTGGGTGTCGGCCAATGCCGGCTCGGGCAAGACCTATGTGCTGACCCAGCGCGTGTTGCGCCTGCTGCTGGCGGGTGCGCGGCCGCAATCCATCCTCTGCCTCACCTATACCAAGGCGGCAGCCGCCGAAATGCGCGGCCGCGTCGCCGAACGGCTGGCCAAATGGGCCACCCTGCCGGAACCGGACCTGATCAAGGAGCTGAAAGAGGTCGAAGGCAGCGCCTATCGCCCTACTCAGATCGAGCGGGCGCGGACCCTCTTCGCCCAGGCGCTGGAAACGCCTGGTGGCCTCAAGATCGCCACCATCCACGCCTTCTGCGAAAGCGTGCTGCATCGCTTTCCGCTCGAAGCCGGCGTGCCCTTCGACTTCAAGGTGATCGAGGATGACGAGCGCATTGCCCTGCTGACCCAGACCCGCGAAGCGGCATTGGCGCAGGGCCTGCGCGGCGAGGGCGCCACGGCGGCGGTGGAAACCCTGTTCGGCCTGCTCAGCGATTTCGCCCTCTCCGACGCCATCGAACTGGCCATGAATGACGGGCGCAAGCTCAAGGCGGTGCTGGCGGATATTCCCACCGCCAAGGCCAATCTGCGCCGCCAGCTCGGCGCCATGACGCCGCGCAGCAGCCAGGACATCCTCGATGCGGCCGTGGCCGAGCGACTGGTCGATGGCGGGGACATTGCCCGCCTGCTGGCCCTGGGCGGCAAGGCCCTGGCCAACCGCTTCGGCAGCATCGACGGAAATGCGCCCCGACCGCTCGACTGGATCGGCGCCTTCCTCACCGAAAAAGAGGTGCCGCCGGCCAATTTCCCCGGCAAGGCCGTGGAAAAGGCCGACCCGGTGCTCGCCCAGCGCATGCTGGCGGAAGCCGAACGGCTGGCGGCGCTGATGATCGAGCGCCGCACCGCGCTCATCATCGAGCGCAGCGAAGCGCTGCTCGATGTGGTGGCGCTGATTGCCGGCAAGTACAACGCGCATAAGCGCGCCCGCTCGCTGCTCGATTTCGACGACCTGGTCGAAAAGCTCGGCGACCTGCTCGAAAATCCCGATGCCGGGCCATGGGTGCAGTACAAGCTCGATACCGGCATCGACCACATTCTGGTCGATGAAAGCCAGGACACCAATCCCGAGCAATGGCGTGTCGTGCGGGCCATTGCCGACGAATTCTTCAATGGCGCCGGCGACCGCACCCGCCTGCGCTCGCTCTTCGCGGTGGGCGACCAGAAGCAGTCGATCTATTCCTTCCAGGGGGCCGAACCCACCCTGTTCGGCGCCACGGGCGAATTGTTCGAGCGCCGCGCTGCCGAAGTTGAGATGCAGTTCCGCCGCGTGCCGCTCCATACCAGCTTCCGCACGCTGATCGAAATTCTCAATGCGGTGGACAAGGTCACCGACCTCGAGGGCATGCAGGATGCCCTGCTCGAAACCGGCAAGGTGCATCACGACACGACCCGCCCCACGACAGGGGGCAGCGTGACCCTGTGGCCGCCCCTGCAACAGGCGCTTGCCGAAAGCGGCGCCAGCGCCTGGCCCACCGAGCCGCCGAGTGGCGGCGAGCGCACCGCGCCCCGCCAGGTGGCCGAACGCATTGCTCGCGAGATCAAGTCCTGGATCGACAGCAAGCGCCCGCTCGCCAATCGCGGCCGCCCCGTCCGACCCAGCGATGTGCTGATCCTGGTGCAATCGCGCGGCGCCGTGTTCCAGGAAGTCATCCGCGCTTTGCGCAAGGAAGGCCTGCCCACGCCCGGCGCCGACCGGCTCGCCGTATCCGAGCATATCGCCGTGCTCGACCTGCTGGCCCTGTGCGACGTGCTGCTCAACCCGGCCGACAATCTGCAACTGGCGGCTTTGCTGCGCTCGCCGCTGTTCGATATCAGCGAGGACGACCTCTTCGCCCTGGCCCAGCCGCGGGAGAAGCAAACCCTGTGGCAGGCGCTGGAAACCTGCACCACACCCAGTTGCGCCGAAGCCTGGCGCCTGCTGTCGCGCTGGCGGGGTGAGCTCGATTTCGAACGGCCCTTCGAATTCCTTACCCAGGTGCTCTATGCCGAAGGCGGGTTGCGCCGCTTCCATGCCCGGCTGGGCGAGGAAGTGGACGAGGTCTTCGCCGAACTGCTCGAACTGGCGCTGGCGCATGAACAGGGCAGCCAGCCGTCGCTGCAGGGCTTCGTCGCCGCCATGCGGCAGAGCGCGGTGTCGATCAAGCGCGAGCTGGCCGAGGCCGGTACCGGCATTCGCGTCATGACCGTGCATGGCGCCAAGGGGCTCGAAGCGCCCATCGTCATCCTGGCCGACGCCGCCAGCAAGCCGCAGGGCAACCAGGTCAATCGCCCGGTCTACCTGCTCACTGACACGCCCGGCCCGCTGCTGGTCCATGCCTCGGGCCGGAGTGCACATGTCGAGCGCAGCCAGACGGTCAAGACGCAGGTGGAAGCCAATCTGGCCAAGGAATACTGGCGCAAGCTCTATGTGGCGATGACCCGCGCCGAAGACGAACTCTATGTCACCGGCGCCCTGACGCCGGGCCGCAAGCCGGAAGGCCAGCTCGAAGGCACCTGGTATCAGGCCGTGGACCGCGCTTTGCGCGAGGACGCCGAAATCGTGCTGGACGATGCGGGGCAGGAGACCGCCCTGATCTATCCGCGCGAGCGGCTCACCCCGCAGCCGGTCAAGCGCCTTGCTGACATGGTGCCGCTGGCCGGGCAGCCCCAGGCCTTCGCCCCCGTCCCTGCCCCATCCATGGCGCAGATCGTTTCCCCGTCCTCCGCCCGCAGCCATGTGGCCCCGGTGCTGGCGCTCGACAGCCTCGCCGAACAGGTGCGCGATGCCGATGCGGCGCGCAGGGAAGGCATCGCGCTCCATGCCCTGCTGCAGCATCTGGGCCGGGTCGATCCGGTGCTCTGGCCTGATGTCGTGCCCAAGGCGCTGCTGGCTTTGCTGCCCGACGCGCCGGAGAGCCATGCGAGCCTCGGCGCCAAGGCGATATCCATTCTCTCCCGGCCCGACCTCGCCGCCGTGTTCGGGCCGGCGAGCCGCGCCGAAGTGCCCTTCCTCATCGATGCCAGGCGCGATGGCGCCGACATTCGCCTCGCCGGCCGCATCGACCGGCTCGTGGTTGACGAACAGGGGGTAACGGTGGTGGACTACAAGTCCGACGCATCGGTGCCCGCGGGGCCGGGCGATGTGCCGGGGAACTATCTAACCCAGCTCGGATTATATGCGTTGGTTGCAGGTCAGCTTTTCCCCGGACGAGACGTGCGGGCGGCAATATTATGGACACGACTGGAATCATTGATGTTTCTGCCGCCGGACAAGCTGGCGGCAGGCGCACAGGGCTTCACCTTGCGGTGACAGCTCTTGCCCCGAGGCTGGACTCTACCCAGCTTTAGGCGCACAGAGACCGCCGCTTTAACCCAGAAGGCAATAACCCATGACTACTCACGTTTCCGACGCCACTTTCGGCGAGGAAGTCCTTAATTCCAAAGAGCCCGTCCTCGTGGATTTCTGGGCCGAGTGGTGCGGGCCCTGCCGGGCGATCGCCCCCGTGCTCGATGAGCTCTCGACCGAGCTGGCCGGCAAGGTCAAGATCGTCAAGCTCAATGTCGACGACAATCCGGGCATTGCCAGCCAGTATGGCGTCCGCTCCATCCCGACCATGATCCTGTTCAAGGGCGGGGAAGCCGCCGACATGAAGATCGGCGCCGGCACCCCCAAGGCGGGCCTGGCCAAATGGCTCGAAGGCCACGCCGCCTGACCATCAGGTTTTAGGAATAACGAACACCGCTGGGGCGACCCGGCGGTGTTTTTGTTTGGGGGCTTCTCCGTTCGTCCGGTGCTCGTGGCTCACCCCCACCCTTGATCCCTCCCCACAAGGGGGAGGGAGACGATGAACACGGGCCTCTGAGCTGGCGCCTCCCTCCCCTTGATGGGGAGGGATTGAGGGTGGGGTGATGGGAGCCACGGAGGGCGGGATACGCTAGAAAAACAAACTAACCATTCCTCATCCACCACATCTTGTATGCCTTCCCAAGCCCACCGACTCCTTCTAGCATTCATCGCCCGATACCGATGGAGATGAGATCGATGGCCCTGCATGTGAATGACGCCAATTTTGCCAGCGAAGTGCTGGCGGCGGACCGCCCGGTGCTGGTGGATTTCTGGGCCGAATGGTGCCCGCCCTGCAAGGCCATGGCGCCGGCCATCGACGAACTGGCCGAAACGCTGGCCGATACGGTCAAGATCGTCAAACTCGATGTCGACGCCAATCCGGGCATTACCGCGCAATATAATGTGCGCGCCATGCCCACGCTGATCGTGTTCAAGAATGGCGAGCCGGTCGACCTCAAGGTCGGCGCCGGCCAGTCGCGCGTGCAGCTCATCAAATGGCTGGAGGCCCACGCCGCCTGAGCGGCAGGCCACTTCCCAAACAAAAGGGCAGGCCCGCCGGACCTGCCCTTTTTCATTTGCCTGGCCGTCGCCTCACTTGGGCGCCAGCACCATGACCATCTGGCGGCCTTCGGAGCGCGGCTGGCTTTCCACCTTGGCGATGGCCTCGGTCTGTTCCCGCACCTTGAGCAGCAGTTGCATGCCCAGTTCCTGGTGCGCCATTTCGCGGCCGCGGAAGCGCATGGTCACCTTGACGCGGTCGCCCTCGTCGAGGAACCGTTGCATGGCCTTCATCTTGGTCTCGTAGTCATGCGTGTCGATATTCGGACGCATCTGGACTTCCTTGACCTCGATCACCTTCTGCTTCTTGCGCGCCTCGGCAGCTTTTTTCTGCGCGGCATACTTGAAGCGTCCGAGATCCAGCATCTTGGCGACCGGAGGGACGGCATTGGGAGAGATCAGGACCAGGTCGAGCCCCTGTTCCTGGGCTTCCGCGAGCGCCGCACGGGTGTTGACCACACCCCGGTTCTCGCCTTCAGCATCGATGAGTTGCACATCGGCGCTGGTGATATCTTCATTAGAGAGCGGCCCATCTTTCTGGGGCGCGACGGGTCTCATGGGACGACGAATGGCAAAGGATCCTTGCGTTGTTAAGCCTAGTGGTGAAATCGCGCATAAAATCGTGTTACGCGGACCATAAGTCAACTGGCAAACCGCCAGAAATTCTGGCCTGTTGCGCCATTGAAACGCCGCGATTGCCGTGCCCTGCCGCGTGGCCGACGCTTGTATCCACCTGACAGGGAACGTTCCATGACCGTATCACATCCCAACAGCTTCCGCATCCCCGTCGGCAGCGGCCCGGCTGCGCGCGATATCGCCGTCGAGCAGCGCGCCGGCAAGGGACCGGGCATTTTCTGGCTGGGGGGCTTCCGCTCCGACATGGCGGGCGGCAAGGCCATGGCGCTCGATGCCCTGGGCGCCGGGAAGGGCCTCGCCGTCACGCGCTTCGATTATTCCGGCCACGGCATTTCGGGCGGGGACTTCAACCACGGCACGATCAGCCGCTGGCTGGAAGAGGCCGAGGCGGTGCTGGCTACTACCGCGGGCCCCCAGATCATCGTCGGTTCCTCGATGGGCGGCTGGATCGCCTTGCTGCTGACCCAGGCCCTGCTGGCGCGCGGCAAACCGGCCCATGGACTGGTGCTCATCGCCCCGGCGCCCGACATGACCCACGAACTGATGCTGCCCGACTTCACGCCGGAAGAGCACGAATCGCTGCAGAACAACGGTTATGTCGACCAGCCCAGCCAGTATTCCGATACGCCCTATCGCATCAACCGCGCCCTGATCGAGGACGGGGCCGAGCACCTGCTGTTCGGCGGCGTCATCGAAACCGGCTGCCCGGTCACCATTCTGCAGGGTGGCGCCGACCCCGACGTGCCCCCGTCCCATGCCATCAAGCTGGTGACGCATATCCTGCATGACCCGGTGACCCTGACGCTGATCCCCGATGGCGATCACCGGCTCAGCCGGGACGAGGATTTGGCAAGGCTGAAGGATGCCGTGATGCGGCTGGTGGAGGGATGACAACACGCATCCTACCACCGGGCCCACCCTCCCCCTTGAGGGGAGGGAGCGAGATAGGGCTTAGCTTTAGCTAAGTACGTGATCGAGCAGGGTGGGGGTGTCGAGAGTTCCACGAACTCGGCGCTTGCGGAACATCCGACACCCCCTCCCCTTGATCCCTCCCCTCAAGGGGAGGGTGTCGACTGAGAGCGCTGTCGCCCGAGCGCAGAAATTACCCCCGCGTCACCAGCTTCGTCCGCTGCATCCCGTCCGCGTCGAAATTCTCCGGCGCCAGCCACCGCTCATATTCCGCCCGCAAGGCCGGCCATTCCCCATCGATGATGGAGAACCAGGCCGTGTCGCGGTTCTCGCCCTTGACGATGCGGTCCTGGCGGAACAGGCCCTCATATTGAAAGCCGAAGCGGCGGGCGGCGGCCTTGGAGCCTTCGTTGCGATTGTTGCACTTCCATTCGAAGCGCCGGTAGCCGAGGTCGTCGAAGGCGTGCCGGGCGAAGAGGTACAGCGCTTCGGTGGCGATCCGCGTGCGGGCAATGCCTGGCCCCCAATAGACGCCGCCGATCTCGATCGAGGCATGGTCGGGGAAAATGCGCATCCAGCCCTGATGGCCATGCGCCTTGCCCGTTGCCTTGTCGATGACTGCGACATAGCGGTCCGGCCCGGCATTGGCCGCGGCGATCCAGGCTTCGGCGTCGGCAACGCTTTTCGGGGCTTCGCTAAACAGCCAGCGATAGCGCTCGGGCACGCCCTCGCCGATCGAGGCGGCATAGATATCGCCGGCATGCTGCGGCCCGATCGGCTCCAGCCGCGCATAGCGGCCTTCGAGCACGATGCGTTCAGGCGCGGATTTGGCGGGCTGGGGCGCGGTCATGGCGTCTCGATCTCGTGGATGGCGGCAAGCCCTTCCCGATAGGTGGGATAGAGTAGTTCGATCCCTAGCGCCCGCTTGATGGCGGCGTTGGAGACGCGTTTGTTGTCGGCATAGAAGCTGCGCTGCATCGGGGTGAATTCCGCCATATCGTAAGGCACTTCAGGGGGCGGCTCCACGCCCATCAGGCCGGCCGCATGGGCCACCAGGTCCTGCGGCGGCGCCGGTTCGTCATCGGCGAGGTTGAACGTGCCCTCGAGCCGCGCCTGCGCCGCCAGCGCCGTCACCCGGCCGATATCCTCGACATGGATGCGGTTGAACACCTGGCCCGGCTTGATCACCCGCCGCGCCGTGCCGTCGGCCAGCTTGTCGAAGGTCGAACGACCCGGCCCATAGATGCCGGCCAGTCGCAGGATGGCCAGAGGCACGCTGCGCGCCCGCGCATAGTCGCGCCAGGCCTGTTCGGCCAGCACACGGCGGTCGCTGCGCTCGTTGCGCGGCACCAGCGGGGCCGCTTCATCGATCCAGTCACCGCCGAAATCCCCATAGACGCCGACCGTGGAATAATAGCAGAGCCATTGCAGGTTCTCGGCCGCATCGAGATCGGCGCGGTGATGCAGCAGCGCCGGATCGCCATCGGCGCCGGGGGCAATGGAGAAGACGACATGGCTGGCCCGGCGCAGGCTTGGGCCCAAAGTGGCGCCCGGCGCGGACCCATCGAAAACATGCGCATCCACCCCCTGTTCGGTGAGCAGATCCGCCTTGTCTTTTGTCCTGACGCTACCCGAAACGTTAACAGTACGTGAACCAATTCGTAGCTGTGCTAACGCGGCCTGGGAGGAAAAACCCAAGCCGAAAAAGAAGGCGTTCATCAGATATCCCCGCTCCACTCGGCCCTGACCGAGCTATCGCTTTCCCGTGCCAGATAGGCAAGGCTGAGTGCTTCGGCCCGCCCCGGCGCCAATCGCCGCAGCGCCCAGATCGCCGCGCCGCGCACGATGGATTCCTCGGCATCGAGCCGCGCCTCGACCAGCGGCACCAGGCTGGCATCATCCGAATTGCCGATGGCGATCAGCACGTTACGAAGGAACCGCGCCAATCCGATCCGCTTGATCGGCGAGCCGGCAAACAGCGCCCGGAACCCGGTATCGTCAAGCTGCACGAGGTCCGCCAGCCGGGGCCGTTCCAGCTCTGCCCGCGCCCGTAGCTTCGCCTCGCGACTGACAGAGGCGAATTTGTTCCAGGGACACACTGCCAGGCAGTCATCGCAGCCATAGATGCGATTGCCCATCGGGGCCCGAAAGGCCAATGGAATCTGGTCCTTATGCTCCACCGTGAGGTAGGCGAGGCACTTGCGCGCATCGAGCTGGAAGGGCGCCGGGAAGGCATTGGTGGGGCAGATATCGAGGCAGCGCGTGCAGGAGCCGCAGCTTTCCTCATGAGCTTTATCCCCCGGCAGGTCAGCCGAGGTTAGAATAGCGCCCAGGAACAGCCAGGAGCCGAAGTCGCGGCTCCACCAATACGGTATGTTTCCCCTGCCAGCCGAGCCCCGCCACCTCGGCCAGCGGCTTTTCCATCAGCGGCGCGGTATCGACGAAGACCTTGACCTCGGCGCCGGAGCGGCGCGCGAGCAGCCCCGCCATGTCCTTGAGCTTGCCCTTGATGATCTCGTGATAGTCGCGATTGCGGGCATAGACCGAGATGGTACCCAGCGACTTTTCGCCCAGGATGGCGAGGGGATCAGTCTCGGGGCCATAGTTGATGCCAAGCACGATCACCGACCTGGCTTCGGGCCACATGCCCCGCGGAGAGCCCCGTCGACCGGCGGTTTCCGCCATCCAGTCCATATCGCCATGCCAGCCCGCCGCCAATGCGGCGTTCAACTTCTCCGGCAGGTCCGGCCTTGCATCGGCCGGCGCAATACCGAAGCTGTCAAAGCCGAGCGCACGGGCTCGGGCCCGCAGTTCCGCGACGAGCTTTTCAGTATCGAGCTGGGTCACCGTCCGGCGATATCGTGCTCGAGCAGCTGACGAATATAGCGGGTGTACGGAATGCCCCGCTCCTTGGCCTTGCTCTTCAACGCCTCCAGCAGCGACGCCGGCAGCCGCATGTTCAACTGCGCCGCCTTGGGATGGAACTCGAAGGGCGACGGCTTGAACTGGCTGAAATCGAGATCGGACAGGTCCTGATCGAGAAAGGCGGCGGCTTCCTCATCGGACTTGAAATGCGGGACTTTCCTACCACTCATAGCGCCTGAACTCCTTGACATGCATGTACCGCGCACTGATCGGCCGGACCAACAGCCGACCAGCGTTCAGCCGCGTGGTGAACACCAGGAAGAGTGGTCGGCCAGCATCGGTGTGGCCGATGGCCAGGAACCGCTCTTCGTCCCCGGAATGCTTCACATCCGGCGTTATGCGGTGTGGCCTTGTGAAGAGGCTTTCGATCTCGACCAGCGAGACACCGTGGCTGCTGCATTTCTCCAGATTTCCGGCATCCCAATCGAAGCCATCGATCTGCATTAGCTATGCCTTTGTATATACAAAATTGGTGTCAGAAATCAAGGTCGGCATAGCCCTTCTGCGGCGGCATGGCGACAACGCGGTCGTTGAGCAGGGTCCGGAAGGCCGGGCGGGACTTGATGCGGGAATACCAGTCGCGGGTTTCGCCGGCCTTGCCCCAGTCGATATCGCCCAGATAATCGAGGGTGGAGAGATGCGCCGCCAAGGCGAAATCGGCCAGGGTCAGCGTGTCGCCGGCCAGCCAGGAGCGGCTGGCGAAGAGCCAGTTGAAATAGAGCATGTGCTCGTTGAGATTGGCCTTGGCCACCCGCAGCACCGCCGGATCTGGCGTGGCGCCGCGCTGGTCGCGCTTGACGATCTTTTCTTCCAGCACATAGCGGGTGACTTCGTCGCCGAGCTTGGAAATGACCCATTCGAGCAGCCGCCACATTTCGGCGCGGGGCGTCGGCTCGGCCGGGATCAGGCCCTCGACCGAGGTCGGCGTATAGAGGTCTTCTACCGTGTGGATGGTCGCCAGCAGGCCGACAATGGGCTGGTCGCCGTCGCCGATCAGGATGGGCAGGGTGGCGGCCGGATTGATCTCCAGCAGTTCCGGCTCGCGCAGCCAGGGCTTGATCTCCTCCATATCCAGCGGCACGCCATATTCGGCGCACATCAGGCGGATAAGCCGCGAGGACGGGTCGAGGGGATGATGGATGAGGCTCGGCATCTGGACGCTCGTCTCTTTTTGAGGCCGCTGCTTGGCTGGTATCGCGAACAGCGCTAGAGCTTGCCAGCATTACAGGCCCGATGACTGAATTAGGGGATCAAATGAACGCCGATCAAGGTCTTTTTGTGCCGCTGATCCTTGGAATTCTCGAAGGGCTTACCGAATTCCTGCCCGTCAGCTCCACCGGCCACCTGCTGCTGGCCGGCCATTTCTTCGGACTGACCCAGCCGGCAACCTTCATCGTGCTCATCCAGCTCGGAGCGATCCTGGCCGTGATCACGGTGTATTTCGCCAAGCTGGGCATGCTGATCCGCGATGCGCTGACCGGCAAGGCCTATG
Organism: Devosia ginsengisoli; assembly: GCF_024707105.1. Taxonomy (GTDB): domain Bacteria; phylum Pseudomonadota; class Alphaproteobacteria; order Rhizobiales; family Devosiaceae; genus Devosia; species Devosia ginsengisoli_A. Next base: position 354,201 of record NZ_JANQAJ010000006.1, read on the forward strand.
CCTGGCAGTTCGCGCTGGCCGTCGTGCTGGCCTGCCTGCCGGCGGTGGTGGCCGGCGTGCTGCTGCGCGAATATATCCAGGGCGACCTGTGGGAATCGGCGAGTTTGATCTGCTGGACGCTGGTGATCGGCGGGGTGATCCTGCTCGTGGTCGACCGGCTGCCCCTGCAGCCGAAATATGACGATATCTACCACTTCCCCTGGCATCTGGCGCTGATCATTGGCCTGTTCCAGATGCTGAGCCTGGTGCCCGGCGTGTCGCGTTCGGGCTCGACCGTGGTGGGGGGCATGCTGTTCGGCGCCTCCAAGCGGGCGGCGGCGGAATTCACCTTCTTCATCGCCCTGCCGATCATGATCGGCGCCTTCGGCTACGATCTCTACAAGAGCCGCGATCTCATCGATACCAGCCTGGCCCTCAGCGTCGGCGTGGGCTTTGCCGCCGCCTTCATCGTCGGCGCGCTGGTGGTGCGGTACCTGCTCGGCTTTGTCAGCAAATACGGCTTCGCGCCCTTCGCCTGGTGGCGGATCGCGGTGGGCGGCGCCGGGCTGATCGCGATATACGCTTTCGGTCGCTAGCCTACTGCTCCAGCGGCTTGTAGGTCGCCGGGATAGAGAAGAAAGCGCGGGGAATATCCACGTCCTTCTCCACGTCATAGAGCGAGAAGGTCAGCTCGGCGCCGCTGGGCTCGACCAGGCTCCATTGCGCCAGTTCCAGCGTATCGGTGTCGAAGATCAGCGAGACCTGGACCGTGCCGGCCACAGTCTCGTCGATGACGGTGATAGACATGTAGCCGTCCGACGAGGTGACATCGACCACATTGGCATTGAGCAGGTTGATCTGGTCGCCGAGGAACTGCCGCAGCGGAATGGAATCCTGCGGATAGGCGTAATAGGTCTCGTCGCGCCGGTTGAGCACGTAGAAGCCACGGCCGATCGAGACGATTTCCTCGCGGCTGGGCGGGGCATAGCGGAAGGCGATCTTGTCGGGGCGCTCGAGGAAGAAGGTACCCTCGGTGCGACCGCCATTGGTGTCGATCTGGAGGAACCGCCCGACCATCGACCGGATCGCCGAATTATGGGTGCCGATATCGGCGATGAGCTGCTGTTCCTGGGGCGTCAAAGCCCGGTCGAGCGCCCAGGCGGGAACGCTCAAGGCAAAGGCGGCGGAAAGGCCGAGCAGCAAGGCATCGCGACGAATCATGGACAAGGTCCCTGGCTGACAATTGGTTCTAAGCTAACCTAGAAAGCAATTGCGGCAACAGGTGGTTCCGTCAGGCATGGTTAGAGCTCGCCGCGCGCCTTCTTGCCGCGGGCGATTTCGGTGGCCAAAGCATCCAGCCGGACCGGCCAGAACACCCGGAAACGCTCCAGCCAGTCGTCGATATCGCGCAGGGGGTGGCGTCGAGCGCATAGACCCGCCGCGTGCCTTCGGGCCGCACCTGGGCGAAGCCGGATTCGCGCAGCACCTTGAGATGCTGGCTGACGCCGGCCTGGGAAATGCCGAATTCGGCCGATATGACCTCCACCACCTCGCCGGACGTGTGTTCACGCTCGGCGAGGAGTTCGAGGATGCGGCGGCGGACGGGATCGCCCAGGACGTCGAAGGCGTGCATCAGTTTTCCGGGGCGGCCTCGCCCGTATAGAATTTTCTTGTGGCTTCGGCCGCGTCCAGCGCGTGCTGCCGGTCTTCGCCGGCGGCGATGGCCGCCTGGCCCCAGCCGTCGCCCGTGGAGCGTACGAGATTCTTGTATTCGTCGGTAGCGTACCATTCGGCAGCCGCTTCGGGGGGCATTTCGAAGCTGGGATCGGCAAGGTAGCGTGCCAGGCCGAGGAAGCTCAGATCCCAGCCGATGCCCACGGCGCCCGGGCCGAACCGCTCCCAATGCGGGCTGATATGGGCGATGTGTTCGAGTTCGAGAAGCGTACCGCCTGCCTCGGGGCGGAGCTCGATGTTGACCCATGAGGTTGCCCCGGCGAATTCCCAGGTCAGCGCGACCTTCTTTTCGGGCTCGCATTCGAGCACGGTGCCGCTCGCATTGCCTTCCACATGATAGCGACCGCCGAGCCTGAGATCGCCCGTTACCGGCGAGAACCAGCGCTTGATTCGCTCGGGGCTGGTCAAGGCATCCCACAGGTCGGCGGGCGTGGTATCATAGACGCGGGAGGCGAGAACGGCCTTGGCCGGCTGGCCGTCCTTTTCCAGGTTATGCACTTCGCGGGTCATGGCGCCCAGATGGGCGGCGAGATCGAAAGCCATGGGGTGATCCTCTATTTCAGTTGTGACTTATATAAGCACAGACTGAAATAGAGTCGAGTCACTTCTATAGGGACGAAGAATACCCCCACCTAACCTCCCCCTGACAGGAGGAGGAATCCGGCTGGTGATTGGCGGAGATTGTGTCCCGAACGCGATGCGGTTCCTCCCCTTCTGCAAGGGGAGGCTAGGAGGGGATGGACGCACCGGACTTTCGTGCGCCCTCAATACCCGTCGGCGTTGTTGCCCACCAGGATCTCGCGCTTGCCGGCGTGGTTGGCCTGGCTGATCACGCCTTCGCGTTCCATGCGTTCGATCAGGGTCGCGGCCTTGTTGTAGCCGATGGCGAGGCGCCGCTGCACATAGGAGGTCGAGGCCTTCTTGTCGGTCAAAACGATATGGACGGCCTTGTCGTAGAGCTCGTCGCCCGAGCCGGCATAGTCGTCGCCACCGCCGCCCTCGCCGCCGAAATCGCCGCCTTCATCGTCTTCCTCGGTGATGGAATCGAGATAGTCGGGCGCGCCCTGGCTCTTGAGGTGGTTGACCACGGCTTCGACTTCACTGTCGGCCACGAAGGGGCCGTGCAGGCGCTTGGTGCGGCCGCCGCTGGCCATGTAGAGCATGTCGCCATTGCCCAGCAGTTGCTCGGCGCCCTGCTCGCCCAGAATGGTGCGCGAGTCGATCTTGGAGGTCACCATGAAGGAGATGCGGGTCGGGAAGTTGGCCTTGATCGTGCCGGTGATGACGTCGACCGAAGGACGCTGGGTGGCGGTGATGATGTGGATGCCGGCGGCACGGGCCATCTGGGCCAGGCGCTGGATGGCGCCTTCGATATCCTTGCCGGCCACCATCATCAGGTCGGCCATTTCGTCGACCACGACGACGATATAGGGCAAGGGCTCGAGATCGAATTCCTCGCTCTCGAAGATGGCCTCGCCGGTTTCGCGGTCGAAGCCAGTCTGCACCGTACGGGTGATGACCTCGCCCTTGGCCCTGGATTCGGTGACGCGCTGGTTGAAGCCGTCGATATTGCGGACGCCGATCTTGCTCATCTTGCGATAGCGATCTTCCATCTCGCGCACGGCCCATTTGAGCGCCACGACCGCCTTGTTGGGGTCGGTGACGACGGGGGTCAGCAGATGCGGGATGCCGTCATAGATGCTGAGTTCGAGCATCTTGGGGTCGATCATGATCATGCGGCACTGCTCGGGCGTCATCTGGTAGAGCAGGCTGAGGATGAAGGTGTTGATACCCACCGACTTGCCCGAGCCGGTGGTGCCGGCGATGAGCAGATGCGGCATGCGCGCCAGGTCCGCGATGACAGGCTCGCCACCGATGGTCTTGCCCAGGCAGATGGGCAGCTTGCCCTTCATCTTCTCGAAATCGGAGCTGGCCAGCATTTCGCGGAAATAGACGGTTTCCCTGACCTGGTTGGGCAGTTCGATGCCGATGGCATTGCGGCCGGGGACCACCGCGACACGGGCGGAGATGGCGCTCATCGAGCGGGCAATATCGTCGGCCAGCGAAATCACGCGGCTCGACTTGATGCCAGGAGCGGGCTCCAGCTCGAACAGGGTCACGACGGGGCCGGGACGGACATTGATGATGTCGCCCTTGACGCCGAAATCTTCCAGCACGCCTTCGAGCTGGCGGGCCATTTCCTCCAGCCGCTCGGGGCTGTGCTCGGGAGAGGGACCCTTGTGCTTGGGCTCGGCCAAGAGGCTCAGCGGCGGCAGTTCGAACCCGCCGGGCTCGTCGAGGAAGCTGGCCTGGGCCTCGCGCATCATGCGCTGGCCGGGGGCCGGGCGCGGGGCCGGCGCAGTCACGCGCGGCTTGGCCGGATCGACCGGGTGGAAGCGCGAATCGCCGCGCTGCTGGTGGCCGGTGACGGGCGCGGAAGGGGCGTCCGGCACGAAGGGCATGTCGTCCTCGGCCTCGTCGGGGTAGTCGAGCTCGGTATCGTCGTAGCTGGGACGGGCATTGATGCGCGGCGAGATTTCCGGCTCGAAGCCCGGCTCGCGGCCGAGGCCAGCCTCGGCGGGCGCATGGATGCGGCGCGGCGCGATGGAGGGCTCGCGGCGTTCGCCTGACGGCGCGTGGCCATCGAGACTCGGCTCGACCTCGTCGTCTCGCCAGGACGCGGCTTCGGCGGCGCGGCGCTCGGCATGGCTGGCGCGGGCACGGCGGAAGGCGGTGCGCAGCGAATAGCCGGTATGGACCAGCGCGCCCAGCACGATATCGACCACGGGATTGGTTTCGGGCTCGTCTTCCTCGGCCGGGGCGGCACCCTTGCGGCCGGCGACCGGCGCGACCTTGCGCGGGCCGGTGGGCCGGGCTGTGCCCAGGCCCATGGCGATCCAGAAGGCAGCCAGGGCCGGAATGGCGATGATGATGGCGAACAGCGCAGCCGTCACGGCCTGCGGGGCTTCGCCGGTGACCAGAGCGGCCAGCAGGGTGAAGCCATTGCCGACCAGGCCGCCCAGCCCGGTTGGCAGCGGCCAGGTGGCAGGCATGGCGATGAAGGACAGGACGCCCGCGACCAGCACGGTGGCGCCAATCCAGGCGAGGCTGCGCAGGCCCATATGGGTCGGCATGTAACGGCGGACGAAGGCCCAGCCCCAGAGCGCCGGCGGCACCAGCAGCGCCAAAGCGGCCAGACCGAAGACCTGGAACAGGCCATCGGCTATGGCAGCGCCGGGAAAGCCCAGCCAATTGGCCGGCGTCTTTGCCGTGGCATAGGAGAAGCTCGGATCGTCCACCGACCAGGAGGCGAGAGAAACGAGGCAGATGGCCACCAGGGCCAGCAGCACCAGGCCGACCAGCCGCACCGGAATGTGAATCGCCAGCGCCGGAGGTGGCACCGGAGCGCGCTTCGTGCTGCCGCCGCGCGAACGCTGCGGCAGGGAGCGGATTTCGTCGAGCACGGGCGAGGGAGAACTGGACATGGGCGAACTCAATACTGCCCGGAACTGACCGGGCCCACTATGCCGCCAGACTAGCGAGATCGGGTTAACCCAAGGCTAACCATGGGAATTCGCCGATGCCACAGCAAAGAAAAAGGCCCGCCCGGGAGGGGCGGGCCAGGCTGTGGCGGGTCGCAGGGGAGGGCGCGACCCTGTTGTGTCGGCATTGATCGTGGGGTGCGGCCCGTGCAGTTTTGCGAGTGGGAAGCCTCTGTGGCGGGCCAAGAGGGGCACGAGCCGCACGCTACGATCAACGAGGTCCGGTGGCGGCGAACCGCCACCGGAGAATTCGGCTTAGTTGTAGGCGCGTTCGCCGTGGCTCGAGAGATCGAGACCATCGCTCTCGGCCGATTCGGAGACGCGGGCGCCGCCGAAGATGGCCTTGACGATGAGCATGGCGATGAAGGCAACCACACCCGACCAGACGATGGCCACGCCGACGGCGAGCACCTGGATCACCAGTTGGCCGCCCATCGAGTAGCCCTCGCCGCCGAAGCCGCCCAGCGAGGGATCGGCGACGATGCCGGTGCCGATGGCGCCGACAATGCCGCCGATGCCGTGAATGCCGAACACGTCGAGGCTGTCGTCATATTTCAGCATGGGCTTGAGCGTGACCACGGCCCACAGGCAGACGAAGCCGGCAACGGCGCCGAGCACGATGGCGCCGAACGTGCCGGAGAAGCCGGCAGCCGGAGTGATCGCCACCAGACCGGCAACGGCGCCGGAGAAGAAGCCCAGGGCCGAGGCATGGCCACGGGTGATCTTTTCGCCGACGGCCCAGGCAATGGCCGCAGCGGCAGGCGCGGTAATGGTGTTGAGGAAGGCCTGAGCGGCGGTGCCGTTGGCCGCCAGGGCCGAGCCGGCATTGAAGCCGAACCAGCCGACCCAGAGCAGGCAGGCGCCGATGAACACGAAGACCAGGTTATGCGGAGCGATCGGCTCCTTCATATAGCCAATGCGCGGGCCCAGTACGATGGCGGCAACCAGGGCGGCGACACCCGAATTGATATGCACCACGGTACCGCCGGCAAAATCGAGCGCGCCCATATTGAAGAACAGGCCCGCGCCCGACCACACCATGTGGGCGATCGGCAGGTAGGAGAAGGTGAACCAGATGGCCAGGAACGCCATGACCGCGCCGAACTTCATGCGCTCGGCAATGCCGCCGATGATGAGGGTCGAGGTGATGCAGGCAAAGGTCAACTGGAAGCAGATGAAGACCAGTTCAGGCAAAGTGCCGGAAACCGAATCGGGGGTCGTGGCGGTGAGGAAGAAGTTGGAGAAGTCGCCGATAAAGGCGGACAGCCCCCTTCAGTCGGGCCGGCAAAGGCCAGCGAATAGCCATAGGCCACCCAGAGCAGGGCGATCAGCGCGAAGCCGCCGAACACCTGGGTCAGGACGGAAAGGATATTCTTGGCGCGGACCAGGCCGCCATAGAACAAGGCCAGGCCAGGGATCGTCATCAGGATGACGATGATGGTGGATACGAACATCCAGGCGGTATCGCCGGTATCGATGGTGGCCACGGCCTCCTCGACCACTTCGGCGGCAGGCGCGGCGGCGTCCTGCGCAAATGCCGGCAGGGCCAGCAGCAGGGAGGCAAGTGCGACGCTCCCCAAAATCTTTGACGTCTTCATCTGTTTTCTCCCGATGACGCTTAGAGGGCAGCCGCGCCGGTTTCCCCGGTGCGGATACGGGTGACGGCGAGCAGATCGAGCACGAAGATCTTGCCGTCGCCGATCCGGCCCGTCTGGGCGCTGTCGCGAATGGCAGAACTGACGGCATCGGCGAGAGCATCGTCGACGGCGATTTCGACCTTGAGCTTGGGCAGGAAGTGGACGGCATATTCAGTGCCGCGATAGATTTCCGAATGCCCCTTCTGGCGGCCATAGCCCTTCACCTCGGTCACGGTCATGCCGTGAACATCGAGCGAGTTGAGAGCCTGGCGAACCTCTTCGAGGCGTGATGGCTTGATAATTGCGATCACCAGTTTCATGTGAGCCCCTTTGCGCTTGGCGCTGTCTGGAATGGCAAACTAGACTCAAGAGGCGTGCCAAGTTGGCAGGGGGAGAAAAGTGCCCGCAGATTCAACGGCCTAGCGATTTAGCCAGCCACAGGCCCGACGCAACGCCACAAAAACGCACAATGTTTGTGCAATCCGGAAAGGCGTTGGGCGAAATTTGGGCAATGCCCGCGGCGATCGGCGCGCTTGCACGAAATGGCGGCAGGGCCACAATGGGACCAAGGAGACTGATATGAGCGAGCAAGCCTATGACGTGCTGATCGTGGGCGGCGGGCCGGTGGGCCTGACGCTGGCTTTGGCACTGGTGCAATCGGCGAGCGGCATTCACGTCGGGCTGGTGGATCGCCGACCGCTCTCGGTGCCACGCGATGCCCGCGCCTCTGCCATTGCCGCCGGCGTGCGCCGGGTGTTCGAGGCATTGGGCGTGTGGCCCGCCATGGCAGAAGCCGCCCAACCCATCACTGCCATGCGCATCACCGATTCCGGGCAGGGCGACATTTCCCGGCCACTGTTCCTCACCTTCGACGGCGATATCGCGCCGGGCGAGGCCTTTGCCCATATGGTGCCCAACAGCGTCAGCGGGCAGGTGCTGCTCGATGCGGTGGGGGACAGGATTTCCGTCATCGCCCCCGCTATCGTCACCGGCTACGCGGCGGAAGCCGGCGCGGCCCGGCTGATGCTGGAGGATGGGCGCGTGCTCACCGCGCCGTTGCTGGTCGCCGCCGATGGCGGACAATCGGCCCTGCGCGGCATGACGGGCATCGACGTCATCGCGCATGATTACGGGCAGACCGGGCTGGTCACCACGATCGGCCATGAATTGCCGCATGACGGGGTGGCCTATGAGCATTTTCGCCCCGCCGGTCCCTTTGCCAGCCTGCCCCTGCCCGGCAACCGTTCCTCGCTGGTCTGGACCGAAAGCAGCGCGGCGGCGCCGAGGTTCCTCGCCATGGAGTCGGGCGAACTGGCCGGCGAGATCGAGGCGGTGATGGGGTCGACCCTCGGCGCGGTCACGGTGGAGGAAAAGCTGATGGGCTTTCCGCTGCGCCTGCAGATCGCCCGCGACTTCGTCGCGCCGCGGCTGGCGCTGGTGGGCGATGCCGCCCATGTGGTCCATCCCATTGCCGGACAGGGCCTCAATCTGGGCCTCAAGGATGTCGCGGCCTTGGCCGAAGTGGTCATCGAGGCGACCCGCCTCGGGCTCGACCATGGCAGCGACGACGTGCTGAGCCGCTACCAGAGCTGGCGCCGGCTCGACACATCGAGCATGGCTGTTATGACCGACGGGCTCAATCGCCTGTTCTCCAACGATATCGCCCCGGTGCGGGCCCTGCGCGATTTCGGCCTGGGCCTGGTCGACCGGGCCGGCCCGATCAAGTCGGCGCTGATCCGCACCGCCTCGGGCGTTGCACCCAGCGGTCCGCGCCTGCTCAGCGGGCTGCCGATCTGAAATGGTCCGCTTCGACTCCAGCGCGATCTGGCGGGCGGAGTATGATGCGGAGGAGCGCCTGCTGCATTTGTGGTTCACCGGCGACGACAAGCCCTATGGCTATCGCGATGTGCCCGAAGAGGTGTTCGACGCATTATGCGCGGCAGACTCGCAGGGCCGCTATTTCGCAGCCCATATCCGCGACCGCTATGAGGTGGTGCCGCCGCCCTAGGCGTCGCCCTTGAGCTCGGGCAATTGCCTGATGGCCTCCGGCTCGACGCTGCGGGCCTCGTCGAGGCTCAGCAGCGGCACGCCATTGACGATGGGGAAAGCCAGCCGCGCGGCGATCGAGATCAGCTCGGTCTTGTCGGCCGAGAGGGTCAGGCGTGTCTTGGTCAGCGGGCAGACCAGCATTTCGAGCGTCTTCACATCGAAGACATGCCGCGGATTGATGGCAGGTGTCTCGACCATGATCAGGAGCTTTCTGTTGTCGCGTTTCCGAACCGCAAAACCGGATCCACTTTTGCTGGAAACGCTCTAATTCAACGGCGCAGCGCCGCCGCTGCCGCCGCGGGCGATTTCATATTCGGTCATGGCGATCAGCGTTTCAGCGCGCTGTTCCAGCGTCTGCGCTTCCAGCAGAACCTGCTTCTCGGCGGGACCATAGGGGCCGACCATGCAGCAGAAATTGACCAGGTCGGCCGTGCCGGTGCGCTCGATCTCGTCCCAGTTGAGCTCGATGCTGGCGAATTCGGCATAGTCGCGCATCATCCGGACGAAACGCTCGCGGTCCACCGCATCCTCGCCGAAATCGCGGGTGAAGTCGGTGGCGAAATCCTCGGCCGCGATGACGCCCTGCCGATAGGGCGTCATGACCGTCAGTTCATGGGCGAGGCGGAAGCGCGTCACGCCTTCGAGAATGATGAAATAGCGCCCCTCCCCGCTTTCCTCGAAATGGGTCAGCCGGCCCAGGCACCCGATGGATTGCAGCGGGCTGCGGCCCTTGGGGCTCTCTTCGCTGGTGTCCTCGGGCTGGATCAGGCCGATCAGCCGGTCGCCGCGCAAGGCCGCATCCACCATCTCGATATAGCGCGGCTCGAAGATATTGAGCGGGCGATGCGAGAAGGGCAGCAGCAGCGCCCCGCTCAACGGAAAGAGCGGGACGGATTTGGGCAGGTCGGCCGGCGAAGCGGGACGCTTGGGCATATTGGTGCCTCTTACGAGAACAGGGCCGCCGACAGCAGGCGGCGGCCTTTGGTGGTCGCGGCATCCTTCGGGCCCCAGGCGTCGAAGAATTCCAGCAGCTTCTTGCGGGCGCCATCCTCGTTCCAGGCGCGGTCGCGCTTGAAGATGGCGACCAGCGCCTCGGCAGCCTCAAGGCGCTTGCCTTCGGCATTGAGGGCCAAAGCCAGGTCGTAGCGGGCCTGGTGGTCATCCGGATTGGCGGCGACGGCGGCTTCGAGCGAAGCGGTTTCGCTGAGATTGGCGGCTTCGCCGAGCAGGCGGATGGAATTGGCCAGGCTCGTATAGGCGTCGCCCTTGCGCTCGGCCTCGGGCACCATGTCGAGCGTGGCCTTGGCCTGCTCGGTCTCATTGGCCGCCAGATAGACCCTGGTGAGGCCGATGAGGGAAGCGGCATGATCGGGCTGGTGCTGCAGCACCATGCCGAAGATCTGCGCGGCCCGGCCGAGATCGCCGGCGGTGAAGGCCTCCTCGGCGGCGGCGACCGCTTCGGTGATCTGGGCTTCCATCGAGCCTTCGGCGGGCTGGGGTGCCGGCGCACCGGCGATCACCTTTTCGGCAAAGCGGCGCACTTCTCCTTCGGGCATGGCGCCCATGAAGCCATCGACGGGGCGGCCGCCGGCAAAGGCGAAGACTGCCGGAATGGACTGGACGCCGAGCTGCCCGGCAATCTGGGGGTGTTCATCGATATTGATCTTGACCAGCTTGATGGCACCGGCCTTTTCATTGATCACCTTTTCCAGCGTCGGGGTGAGCTGGCGGCAGGGGCCGCACCAGGGCGCCCAGAAATCGACCAGCACCGGCTGGTCGAGCGACGCGTCGATCACGTCGGCCTTGAACGCGGCATCGGACGATTCGCGGATCAGGGCACCGGCGGGCGGGGTGGGCTGGGGGGTATCGGCGAGGCCGTTGAGCGGAGTGGACATGGTGGAAACAAGGCCCTTGGACACAAGCAAACTGGGATATTCGCGGCTCTTCTTGCGCCAGCGAACGGTGATGTGACAACCCCCTCAATCCACAAGGCGACGACAAGATGACGATGCCACCAAAATGTGGGTTGCAATAGGCGTTTCGATTGGGCATATAGGCCCGCGTCGCCGGACTGCCAAGGCAGGACGGCAACAAACGGAGCGCGGGTGTAGCTCAGGGGTAGAGCATAACCTTGCCAAGGTTAGGGTCGTGGGTTCGAATCCCATCGCCCGCTCCAAATATCGAAGGCCGGCAAGCCTTTGATGACAAAGGGTCCTTCGGGGCCCTTTTTGTTTTTCCGATATCGCTGAATGGATGGGGTGGGGCCCAGGCGGACGTGGACGGCGGCTGAACGCGCGCCGGCGCCAGGTTTGGGCATGGCCAGACTCTACCAGCTTGCGGGCAATTGCGCCAACAAGGGTACACGGGGGCTCACCGATCAGTTTTGAGCTGGTCCCGGCGCATGGCCAAAAAGATCCGAGCGGCGCTGCCGCCGGATCAGTTCGGTCAGTTGACAGTGACGGTGATCTCGCCGACGCCGGCGACCGACGCAACCATGATGTCGCCGCGCTCAACTGCCCCGACGCCCGAAGGGGTGCCGCTCATGATAATGTCGCCCGGCTGCAGCTCAAAAAACTGCGACAGGATTGCGATCATCTCCGGCACTTTCCAGAGCATCTGGTTGAGGTCGCCTTCCTGGCGGACTTCGCCATTGACCTTGAGCAGCACGGCGCCGCTGTCGGGGTGACCAATCTGGCTGGCCGGAACGAGCGGGCCGCAAGGCCCTGATTTTTCGAAGCTCTTGCCCACTTCCCACGGACGGCCAAGCTTCTTGGCTTCACCCTGCAAATCGCGCCGCGTCATGTCGAGGCCGACGCCATAGCCATAGACATGGGCGAGCGCGTCGGAGACCGCGATGTCGGTCCCGCCGGATTTGAGGGCCACGACCATTTCGACCTCGTGGTGCACGTCCGAAGTCTGCGTGGGATAGGGGAATGTGCCATCTGTGGTGATGTTGGACGGGTGCTTGAAAAAGAAGAATGGCGGCTCCTTGTCGGGGTCGTGTCCCATTTCTACGGCATGGGCGGCATAGTTGCGGCCGATGCAGAACACCCTGTTGACGGGAAACAGCGCACTGCTGCCCACGATGGGGAGAGCCGCAATCGGCGGTGGCGTGATGGCGTAGGCCACGGAAGTTGCGTCAGTCATGTCAGGTCCTTTTCTTATGGTGATTACGTACGCAGCCGCGGGTTCAGGGCGTCATTCAGTCCGTCGCCGACGAGGTTCAGGCCCAGCGTGGTGAGGAAGATGGCGAGGCCGGGGAATGCCGCCATCCACCAGGCCCGGTTGAAATATTCCTGGGCCGAATTGAGCATCATGCCCCAGCTCATGACATTGGGATCGCCCAAGCCGAGAAAGCTGAGGCTGGTTTCCAGCAAAATGGCGCCGGATATCTGCAAGCTGGCATTGACGATGACCGGCGGCAGCGCATTCGGCAGGATTTCGCGCATGATGAGGTCGAAATCGCTCATGCCGAGCGAGCGGCCCGCCTCGATGAATTCGCGTTGCTTGAGCGCCAGGAACTCGCCGCGCAGCAGGCGCGCCGTCGATGGCCAGGTCAGGATGCCGATGACGAAGATGACGTTCCAGATGCTGGCGCCGAACAAGGCGATGATGATGATCGCGAGGAAGAATTGCGGCACCATCTGGAACAGCTCGGTGATACGCATGAAGACATTGTCGACCATGCCGCCGTAATAGCCCGAGAGCGCGCCGACCACGACGCCGATGACGCTCGACGTCGCCACCGCGCAAAAGCCCACCAGCAGCGAGGTCTGCGCGCCATAGATGATGCTGCTGAGCACATCGCTGCCCAGGCTGTCGGTACCCAGCCAGTTGTCCGGCGAAGGCGGCTGGAAGGACAGGCCCATCTCCAGGCGGCCATAGGGGGCCAGCCAATTGGCAAACAGGGCCACGGCGAGGAAAAAGACGGCACCGAGCAGGCCGATGACCGACGAATTGCGGCGGGAGAAGCGGTTCCACAGGTCGCTGGTACGGCGCATCCGGAGGGTGAGAGACTGCATCATGCGTAGCGGATCCTGGGGTCGAGCAAGGCATAGAGGATGTCGGTGATCAGGTTGCCGATGATCACCAGCACGCAGATAAACAGGAACATGCCCATCAGGAGCGGATAGTCGCGCGTGCCGATGGCGTCGAAGGTGAGGCGCCCGAGCCCGGGCCAGGCGAAGACCGTTTCAGTGAGAACGGCCCCCGCGATCAGCGAGCGGAACTCGAGCCCGATCACGGTGACCACAGGCAGCAGCGCATTGCGCAGGGCGTGCCGGATGAGCACCGTGCTCTCCTTGAGGCCCTTGGCGCGCGCCACTTTTACATAATCCTGTCCGAGCACCTCGATCATGCTGGCCCGCGTCAGGCGCTGGATCAGCGCCAGGTTCAGCAGCGTCATGGCCGTGACCGGCAGCACCATGTGATAGGCGACGTCGAGCGCATATTCCCAGCCGCTGTAACGCGCCCGGAAATTGATCATGCCCTGCATGGGAAACCAGCTGAGGTGATAGCCCGCCACCAGGATCAGCATCTGCCCGAGCCAGAAGACGGGAATGGCGAAGGCGGCGAGCGAAAAGACGGTGATCGAATTATCCAGCGACGCGCCGGGCTTGCGGGCGGACATGACGCCCAGGGCCACGCCGATGATGACCGACAGCACCAGTTGCGACACCATCAGCAACAGGGTCGCCGGGAGGCGGTCGAGGATCAGCATGCTGACCGGCGCATTGGACACGAAGGAATAGCCGAGATCGCCGCTGAGGATCTGGCGCACATAGGCAAAGAGCTGGACATGGATGGGCTGGTCGAGCCCCATATCGGCCATGAGCCGGGCCACCACGACCGGGTCGGCACCCATTTCGCCCACGATATAGTCGACGGGATTGCCCGGCGCGAGGCGCACCAGCGTGAAGATCAGGACGATGGCGCCGATCATCAGCGGAACGGCATAAAGACAGCGCTTGATCAGATAGAGGCCGAGGGACATCCAGGCTTGCTCCGGAGGCATCAGGGAAGGCTGCCGGGGCGTGATATGCCCCGGCAGCCTATGCGGTCAGCGCTTCCAGCCGACGTTGTCGAAGGGGCCATAGGCCGACGGATCGCCCGGCAGGCCGACGAGGCCTTCGTTGTAGGCAACCGGATAGAAGCGATCCCACAGCCACATATGCGGCGCATCGGCGGTGAGGATGTCGACGGCCTCGGCATAAAGACCGACGCGGGCTTCGTGATCCACCTCCTGGGCGGCCGCGAAGAACACCTTGTCGAGGGCCTCATTGCAGTAGCCGGAGGCGTTGCGGCCGCCATCGGGGTCGATCGTCTCGCAGGTATATATGCCCTGCACGCCGATTGCGGGATCGGGACCGGTGGCCCAGGTGCCCATCTGGATGTCGAAATCCCAGCGGCGATAGACCGCTTCGCGCCAGGCGCCCGACTCCATGGGCGTGACCTGAAGCTCGACGCCGATACGCGCCCATTGCGCGCGGATCAGCTGGGCCGTGTTGTTCATCGGCCCTTCCTTCTGGTCGTAGCTGATGCGGATCGAGAAACGCTTGCCCTCGCTATCGCGCGGGAAGCCGGCCTCGTCCAGCAATTGCTCGGCCAGTTCCGGATTGAAATCGTAGAATGTGCCGGCATCGGTGTAGAACTGGTCCTGCGCCGAGGAGATGGGGCCGGTCGAGACCTTGCCGAGCCCGAAGGCCGCCTTTTCCAGCAGCTCTTCGCGATTGACCGCATGATAGAGCGCCTGGCGTACTTCCTTGATGGCCAGGATTTCGTTGCGGGTGTTGAAGAAGGCCATGTATTCACCGGCGATGGTGCGCTTGTGAATGGTCGCGTCGATGCCTTCGATGCCGGACAGGCGCTCATATTCGGATAGCGACATCGAATAATAGGGAATGAAATCGGCGTCGCCACGCTCGAGCGCGAGGCCGCGTGCCGCTTCATTGGGGATGACCTGGAAGATAAGGCGATCGAGATAGGGACGACCCTCGATATGGTAATCCTCGTTGCGCACCAGCTCGATATAGCTACCGGCGCGATTTTCGCTGAACTTGAACGGGCCGGTGCCGATCGGAGCCTGGTTGGCCGGGTTCTGCCGCGGATCGCCACCATTGTCATAGATGTGGCGGGGCAGGATGGTGGCGCTGTTGGGATAGGCCAGGCCCGCCAGCAGTGGCGGATAGGGATAGGACAAGTTGAACACGACGGTCAGGTCATCCACCGCCTCGATGGATTCGACGGCGGCCAGCAGGCCCGCCGAAGCGCCGTTGAACTCCTTGTTGACGTTCCACAGGCCCCAGGCGACGTCATCGGCCGTGAAGGCTTCGCCGTCATGCCACTTGATGCCTTCATAGAGCTTGAACGTATAGGTCAGGCCATCGGCGGAAATGTCCCAGGACTCGGCCATATAGGGCAGGACCGCACCATTGGCATCCAGCCGGACCAGCGTGCCATAGATTTGGCCGACGATGTTGCTCGATGCCGTATCGGTGGAGAGGGCGGAATTCAGCCCCTGCGGATCGCCCGGCAAGACGACAACCAGGACACCGCCCTCTTCGATCTCACTGGCTTCCTGGGCCTGGACGACAACGCCCAGCGTCAGGCTGCTGACGAGAATACCGGCGCCAAGGAGGCGTCGTAGACTTCCATGCTTCGTAAGTAACATCACTAAGTTCCCCTGGTTGCGGATGTGCCTGCTCGTTGGTCAACTTCTCGTCGTGACATCCATTATCCGGCGAGTTGCGTTTGGTTATGTTCGGCTGAATTCGGGAAATGGCAGGCGACCCAATGGCCGCGTTCGCGCTCGGTAAAAGCCGGCGCCTGCCGGCTGCAGACGTCCTGGCGGGCGTGACATCGTGTATGGAACGGGCAGCCGGATGGCGGATTGCGGGGCGACGGCACGTCGCCGCCCAATATCTGGCGCTGGCCGCTGCGGTTGACCCGAGGCACGGCCTGCAGCAGCGCTTCGGTATAGTGGTGAAACGGGCGCGCATAGAGCATCGGCTTGGGCGCAAGCTCGACCAGCTTGCCCAGATACATCACGCCCACCCGATCGCTGATGTGCCGTATCACCCCCAGGTCATGCGAGATGAAGACATAGGTCAGCGACAACTGCTCCTGCAGCGTGACCATCAGGTTGAGCACCTGGGCCTGGATCGAGACATCGAGTGCGGAGACCGCCTCGTCGGCCACCACCAATTCCGGATTGAGGGCCAGGGCACGGGCAATGCCGATACGCTGGCGCTGGCCGCCTGAAAACTGATGCGGGAAGCGATCGACATGTTCGGCGCGCAGGCCCACCGTATCGAGAAGCTTGGCTACCCGCTCGCGGCGCTCGTCGTCGGAATAGAGACCGTGCACGCGAAAGGCGTCGCTGATGATGTCGCCCACGCGCTTGCGTGGATTGAGCGAGGAATAGGGGTCCTGGAAAATAAACTGCATACGGCGGCGCATCCGGCGCATGGCCGATCTGTTGAGCGTGCCCAGATCGGTCCCGTCGAAGGTGACCTGACCCTGGCTCGGCTCGATAAGCCTGACCAGACAGCGCGCCAATGTGCTCTTGCCGCACCCGGATCCGCCCACGAGCCCCAGGGTTTCCCCCCGATAGATCGTCAGGTCGACGCCGTCCACCGCCTTGACGGAACCCGGTGCGTCGAAGGGGCCGAAATGCTTCTTGAGATTGATGACCTGCATCAGCGGGACCGGGGCCAGATCAGACATGCAACCAGCA
This sequence comes from Devosia ginsengisoli, assembly GCF_024707105.1. Classification (GTDB taxonomy): domain Bacteria; phylum Pseudomonadota; class Alphaproteobacteria; order Rhizobiales; family Devosiaceae; genus Devosia; species Devosia ginsengisoli_A. Next base: position 370,877 of record NZ_JANQAJ010000006.1, read on the forward strand.
CCTCGCGCTGTGACTCACGGATTTCTCGACAAGCGGTGGTGGTTCGCTGCGGCACCTGTCGAATGCGAACTGGCAGCGGTCCTGGAAGGCACAGCCGACAGGCAAGGCCGTCGGGCTGGGCACGGTACCGGGGATGGCGGGCAACATCCGCGATGCGGTCATCTCGCCATCGACCTGCGGCACCGAGGCGATGAGGCCCTGGCTATAGGGATGGAGCGGGGCCGCGAAGAGTTCGGCGACGCCGGCATATTCGACGACCTGGCCGGCATACATCACCGCGACACGCTGCGCCGTTTCGGCGACCACGCCCAGATCATGGGTAATCAGCAGCACAGCGGCGCCGGTCTGCTGCTGCATATCGAGGATCAGATCGAGAATCTGGGCCTGAATGGTCACATCGAGCGCGGTGGTGGGTTCGTCGGCAATGATAAGCTGCGGATTGCAGGCCAGGCCCATGGCGATCATCACCCGCTGGCGCATGCCCCCGCTGAGCTCATGGGGATATTCGCGCGCCCGCCGCTCGGGATCGGCGATGCGCACCTTGCGGAGCATGTCCACAGCGAAATCGAAGGCCTCCGGCCGTGACAGCCGGCGATGCAGCCGCACAACTTCTGCAATCTGCTCGCCGATGCGAATGACCGGATTGAGCGAGGTCATCGGCTCCTGGAAGATCATCGCGATCTTGTTGCCGCGGATAGCGCGCATGCGCTCGGTACTGACTTTGACCAGGTCTTCGCCATCGAACAGGATCTGGCCCTGCCGGATGGCGCCATCGGTAGGCTGGATCAGGCGCATGATGGACTGGGCCATGACGCTCTTGCCTGACCCAGATTCTCCGACGACACCGAGGGTCTCGCCGGCGCCGACTTCGAGGTCGACGCCCCGCACCGCTTTCACGGCGGGCGTGCCGTGAAAGTATGTGTGAAGGTCCCTGACCTCGAGCAGCTGCTTTGCCATCATCGTCCCCCTGGCGCTACCGGCCGGTCAAGCCGGTGACACTTCCTGATTGCCGGGGATTTCGCCGCGCTGGGAGTCGCTGAACTGCAGGCGCCAGCCGTCCGGATCCCGCATGGCGGCATTCTTGCGGCCGGTATCGGACAGCTTTGGCTTGGTCATCGGCAGGCCGTTGGCCGTCAAGGCAGCATAGGTGCTTTCGATGTCCTGGCAGCGGAACGAAATATGATTGATGCCGGGGTTTTCTTCACCGGTAACGGTGTGGATTTCGAAGATCGGCTGGTTCTCGCCCGGGAGCTGCAGCTCTGCCGAGCGCCCGTGATGTTCCGTCCAGCGCAGCAGCTTGAAGCCCATTTTCTGGTAGAATTCCACGAACTCCTCAGCGTCGCGTACGATCAACTCGATGTGGTCAATTCCTATGATCACAGTTATATTCCTTCCAAACCTTAGATTACCGATTGTCGACAATCTGTAATCTCAATGAGGGAACTATATGTGTCAACATGGAAAATGACGCTGTGAACGAACTCGCGCTAAAGCGGAATCCGTCGCTGGTTTCCCTGATCTACGAGAAGCTGGAAAACATGATTCTCTCGGGCCAGCTTCGCTCCGGGGATCCGGTCAACGAACGGGCATTGAGCATGCAATTCGAGGTCAGCCGGGCCCCGATTCGCGAGGCCTGCCGCCGGCTCGAACAGGCCGGGCTGGTTTCCATTATCGATAACCGCGGCGCCTTCGTGCGCGAAGTCAGCAAGACCACGGCCACCGAGGTCTATGACGTAGCCCGACTGCTATCCTCGGAAGCGGCGCGGCACGCGGTCGCCAATGTGACGGATGAGGAAGTACGCAAGCTCACGGCCATGGTTGAGCATATCGAGCGCGATGCCAATCGCGACGATCTGTCGAGCTATTACGCGCATAACGACCTATTCCACCTGGAATTGGTGAAGCTCGGGCGCAATGACAAATTGGCGGAGCTTTATCGCTCGCTGAACAACGAGCTGACGCTCTATCGCCAGCGCGGCCTGCGCAGTTTTCCAGACTTTGAACGGTCGCTCGCGGCGCATCGATCGATCATCGAAGCCCTCGCCAGGCGGGATTCTGCCGCCTACCAGCAAGCCCTCGATGCCCACAGCACCAAGATGACGGAACGGCTGCTCAATCTCGGCGTATAGCCGATCGAGTCCTTCGGCTGTCCCAGAGGAGGGAGGACTGTCGGCGCTACCGTGATGCCGCCGGAAGGCCAATACCCTTATGCGGGCATGGCCTCCCGGCTCGTATCTCAATCCATCAGGACGACCTTGGTCTCCAGGAACTCGGCCATGCCGAAACGACCATATTCGCGGCCATTGCCGGATTTCTTGTAGCCGCCGAACGGCGCCTGCAGGTTCTGCGCGGGATAATTGACCGAGACCATGCCGGTGCGCAGCCGCTTCGCCACCGCCATGGCAGCATCGCGATCGCGGCCCTGCACATAGCCGGCCAGGCCGAATTCGGAATCATTGGCGATCTCGATTGCTTCATCCACATCGCGGTAGGTCTGCACAGCCAGAACCGGACCGAAGACTTCCTCATGCCCGATGGTCATGTCGTTGGTGACGCGGCCGAAGGCGGTCGGACGAACGAAATAACCACGGTTGAAACCTTCCGGCTGCCCGGCGCCGCCGCAGATGAGGTCGGCCCCTTCCCGAATGGCGGTGGCGATGAAGGTCTGGATGCGCTGGTACTGGGCCGCGTTTGCAACCGGACCCAGCACGGTATCGGGATCGGAGGGCAGGCCTATCGGCACTTTGGCGGCGCTGTCGCGAATGATCGCCGCGACCTCGTCATAGCGCGCCTCGGGCACCAGCATGCGCGATGGCGCATTGCAGGACTGTCCGGCATTGGTGCACATGGTCAGGAAGCCGCGCTTCACCACGGTTGCGAAATCGGCATCCGGGAGAAGGATATTCGCCGATTTGCCGCCCAGTTCCAGCGCCACGCGCTTGACTGTGGGGGCCGCATCGGTGCTGACGGCAATGCCGGCGCGGGTCGAGCCGGTGAACGACATCATGTCTATGTCCGGATGGCGGGACATGGCGCTACCGACCCCGGCGCCATCGCCATGCACCATGTTGAAGACACCGGGAGGCACGCCGGCCTCTTCGAGGATTTCGGCCAGAATGATGGCGTTGAGCGGAGCCACCTCGCTGGGCTTGAAGACGATGGTGCAGCCCGTGGCCAGGGCCGGCGCCACCTTCACCGCGATCTGGTTCAGCGGCCAGTTCCAGGGCGTAATCAATCCGGCCACGCCAATAGGTTCATAGAGCACCAGGCCATTGCCGACGCGCTCTTCGAAGGCATAGCTTTTCAGGGCCTCGATCGCGGCCAGGAAATGATCACCACCGCGCGGCGCCTGCAATGAGCGCGACAGCGAGATCGGCGTTCCCATTTCACGGGAGAGCACCTCGGCAATCTCGTCCTGCCTGGTGCGATAGACCTCGACGATCCGCTCCAGCAGGGCCAACCGCTCGGACACGCTGGTCGCGGCATAGGCGGGGAAAGCGGCGCGGGCCGCCGCCACCGCCCTGTCCACATCCTCGGAATTGCCGGCGGGGACGCGCGCAAAGGCTTCACCGCTGGCCGGATCGACCACCTCGATATGCCCCTGGCCCGACGACGCCTGCCATTGGCCGGCAATGTAATGCTGGTGCTCCCGCTCGGATTTCATGCTCTAGCCCTTCAGCGCAATGGTCACGAGAAAGGCCCGTTCGACACCCTCAGGCAGGTCCACCCGCAGGCGGATGAAATGGCCGAATTCGCGCAGGCGAATGAAGGACAAGGCATCACCGGGCAACAGGTCGAGCGTGCTGCCCTCGTCGCACCAGCGGATGCCATCGGGGAAACCTGCACATGGGCCTTGCCCTGCTGGTCTCCCTCATCAAGGCCGCGCGCAAAGAGCTGCGCCTCCAGGGCCCAGCCGGCTTCATAGGGTTCGCTGACGTCATCCAGCCGCCAGGCCTCTCCGCGGGTCAGGGTTGCGACGGTTGAAGTCAGCATCAGAAGTCTCCGGAAAGCAGGACGGAATCGACGAAAAGGAAGGAGCGCTTGTCGCTGTCGGTTTCGACGAAGAAGCCGATATTGAGCATGCAATCGAGGTTGGCCCAGGGCTCCATGCGCATCACGCCCATGCCCGATACGTCGAATTCACGGTCGTTGAACTGGAAGCTGGTGAAGCTCATGTCGCGCAAGTCGACGCCGACCTTGAGATATTGCCAGTTCATCTTGGTGGGCAATTCGTTGTAGCAGGTGTCCTGCCGGCCATCGGGCACATCCTCCCAGCCATGGGGGTAGAGATGCTGCAGCGAGCGCGTGCGGGCGGAGGAAGAGACGACATTGTCGTCGGCCGTCTGCTGCTTGAACTGCCAAGTATGCTTGAGCTCGCCATCGAGGCAGTTGAGAAAGCGCAGATGCGGCAGGCCGCGATATTGCCGCGATTGCAGGTCCATGAACATGCCGAAGGACCGCAGGTCCTCGATGGAAAGCACGGCCTCCGAGGGTTCCGGCTTGGCGGCGATATAGGCTTCGAGCTGGATGCGGCCCAGCTTGCGGAAGGTCATCCGCTTGAGCGCCAGGTTCATGGCGCCCTTGATCGGCCTTGTGGCGATCTTCATGGCATAGGGACCACTCATCGCGCCATGCGAACCGCTGTCCCAGCCCACCGCGGTGGACAGCATCGGCTGGTTCATCGGCCGGAATACCGGCAGCATCTTGGTGAGGGAATCCTCGTAATTGCCAATCAGGCCGATCCAGCCATTCAGCCCGGCACTGAACGTGTCATGGACCAGGATACGGCCCAGAGGATCGAACTTGTCCAGTTGGGGATCGGCGAAACGGTGCGGATAAGGCTGCATCAAAAACTCCTGATTGGCCGGATGCATTGCGATCAGCCCTTCACGGAACCGGCCATGAGACCGGCGACGAGGAACTTCTGGAAGAAGATGACCAGGGCGATGACGGGTGCGAGCTGCAGCGTTGCCGCGGCGAAAAGGACACCCCATTGGGTGCCGGCAACCGAGTCCATGATGTTGGACACGATCAGCGGCGCGGTAACGGCGCGCGTGCTCGAGAAGATGAAGGCGAAGAGATATTCGTTCCAGGCATAGACGAAGACAAAGATGCCACCGGCAATCATGCCCGCTGTCGCCAGCGGCAGGATGATGCGCAGGAAGGTCTGGGTGGTGGAGGCGCCATCGACCCGCGCAGCTTCGTCCAGCGTGGGCGGAATCTGGTCGATGAAGACCTTCATCATCACCGAAAGCATGGAGACCCAGAAGGCCGAATAGAGGACGATCAGCAGGATATGGGTATCGCTGAGCTTGAGGGCGTCGGCGATGGGAAAGAGCGGCAGCGACACGACGATGGGTGGCACCAGGCGCACCAGGATCGCAAAGAAGGCGCTGGCCGCAAGCAGCCGACCGCGCTGCCGGGAATAGACATAGCCCGCCAGGGTGCTGGTGGTAACGGCGAGCGCCGTGGCTCCCAGCGCCACGATCAGGCTGTTGCCCATATTGGGCAGGAATTGCGGAAAGGTCGCGAAGAGCTGGGTGTAGTTGTCCAGCGTCACATCCAGATTGAAGCGCCGTGCCGGCGAGAAGATGTCGCGCTCCGGCCGGAACGAGCTGAGAACGATCAGCAGGATGGGTCCCAGGGACCAGACACCGAGCATGCCGATGGCAAGGCCCCGCAGCAGCGTGGCGCGCAGATCAGTCTTCATTGCGGAACCCCGAGCGATAGACGTGATAGACGTAGAAGGATGCGAGCAAGAGGGCGCCGAGAACCATCAGCCAGCCCGTGGCGGCGGCCATGCCGAATTCGTTGTAGCGGAAGGCATTTTTGTAGAGGTAGACCGCCATGACCTCGGTGGTGCGGGCCGGCCCGCCCTGGGTCAGCAACCAGACCTCGCTGAAAATGCGGAAGCCGAAAATGTAGCGGAAGATGATGGCGATCAGGATCGCCGGCATCAGAAGCGGCAGGGTGACGAGCCGGAAGCGCTGCCAGGGCCGCGCGCCATCGACCCGCGCCGCCTCGCCGAGGTCGGCGGGAATGGCGATCAGGGCCGCATAGATGAGCAGGAAGCTGAACGGCAGGTGCAGCCAGACGCCGATCATCGATACCAGCACCAATGCTTCGATGGGATTGGTGGCCCAGTTGGGCACGTAACCCAGAGCCGAAAACAGGCCGGTCAGGATGCCGATATCGGGCTCGAGCATGAAGCGCCATGCGAGCACGGCCACCACTTCGCTGACGGCGTAAGGCGCCAGGATCATGGCCATGAGCACGCCCCGGCCGCGCTTGACGCTCTGGAACAGCAGGGCCACGCCAATGCTGAGGATGATCTCAACATAGACCACGATATTGACCACGATCAGCGTATTGACCAGCGAGCGCCAGAATGTGGGATCCGACAGGATAGCCGCGTAATTGGCCCAGCCGACAAATTCGGGGGCCGCGCCATAGCTCGATTCCGTGAAGCTCAGCCACAGCACATAGAGAGACGGCAATGCCAGAACCAGGATGAGCTGGAGCTGCATCGGCGCCAGCATCAGCAAGCCCCCGAAGCGCCTGCGCTGCGCGGCTATTCCCATCGCTTTACCCACCACTTATCGCCAACATATAATATAGGTTAGATTTTCAGATAACACGTCGCGGCCAGATAACACAGGCCATTCCGCTGAAATCGCGCCGAAACTAGCAAGGAAATTTGCAGAGTCAACACTTGACTTATGATATAAGTTGGCATTCTCTGCGGCTCGCATGACCAACGCGGTCCAGCCGCCAGGGAGGAATTCGGCAATGACAAGACGCAGGGCTTACGCCACCACATTGATCGCGGCGGGCGCCGCACTCGCCAGCACAATGGCAATTCAGGCTGCGGACCTGACGGTGCTGACCCATGCCGCCATTCAGGGATCCGTCACGGGCACCAGCGGCACCGGTGGAGATGTCCTGGCGGGCTGGCAGCAGGAAAATGACGTCAACCTCAACTGGATTACGGCCGATATCGCGCCGCTGCATGATCGCCTGATGCGGGAAACCAGCCTCTCGTCTACCAGTATCGATGTCGGGTTTATCCTCGATTCCTATGCCACGCAGGCGGCTTTGTCCGGCTTCGAACCGCTCGATGACTGCCTTGCCGGTCTAGACCTCAGCGATATTCCGCAGACCTTCCTCGACCAGGTGCGCCAGGACGGCCAGTTGAAGGCCCTGCCCATCCGCCACGCAACCACGGCTTTGCACTACAACAAGGCGCTGCTGGCCGAGCATGGCATCGACGCGCTGCCCGACACGTTCGAAGGCCTGATCGAGGTCGCCAAGACGCTCAGCGGCAAATCGGACGATGGCACGCCGGTCTATGGGCTTTCGATCGACGGCACCAATGCGGGCGGTACCTACAACCTGCTGATGGCCTATGGCGCGACGCTGACCGACGCCCAGGGGCAGCCTTCGACCGATGTCGAGGCGCTGACCAATGCCTATGCGGCGCTGGCGGACCTCTATGCGGCGGGCGCCCTACCCTCCAACTTTACCGCCATGGGCATCGACCAGATCACCCAAGGCGTCTGGCAGGGCCGCATCGCCATGGCGGTGCAGCCCTTCAACCGCTACCTTACCTATAACGATGCCTCGAAATCCGACTATGCGGGCCAGGTCGATGTGGCTGCCTTCCCGGCCGCCGAGGGACAACCCTCTCCCTATGTGGCCCGCACCACGGTATGGTCGGCAGTGATCCCGGCGAATAGCCAGAACAAGGAGCTGGCCTGCGACTTCGTTCGGCAACTCGCCGATCCGGAAAATGTCGTGCTGATGACGCTCAACGGCAACGGGCCGGTGCGCACCGATGCCTATCTCGACCAGCGGGTCATCGACGCCATCCCCTATGCGCAGGCCGAACAGCAGGCGGTGCTGGGCGCCCAATTCGTTATCGCCCCCTTCGACCAGATCGGACGCGCGCAGGACATGTATCTGGAAAACATGCAGGCCGCCGCGCTGGGCCTCAAGACGCCGGAACAGGCGGCAGCCGATACGCTGGCTGCCATTGTCGAGGCGACGAGCAACTGAAGAAAAGCGGGCCTGGCAACGGGCCCGCTCCCACCTAAGGACAGAGATTTTCCATGGCAGACCTGCGCGCTATCTGGGCAAACGGCGGCACCGTTCTCAACTCGTTCATCAACCTGCCCGGCAGCTTTGCGACCGAGGTCATGGCCTGCGCAGGCTTCGACAGCCTCACACTCGATCTGCAGCATGGCATGGTGGAGTTCGCCGACGCCATTCCGGCCTTCCAGGCGATGAATGGGTGGGATGTTGCACCTCTGGCGCGCATTCCCGCCATCGGTTCGCCCCTGACCGGCAAATTGCTCGATGCGGGCGCTGCGGGCCTGATCTGCCCGATGATCGAAACCGCCGCTGATGTGCGCCGCTTCGTGGCGGACAGCCTCTACCCGCCGGATGGCCATCGCAGTAATGGCGCCACGCGTGCCGTCTTGCGCCACCAGCCGGGCATGTATCAGAAAAGCGCCAATGACGACGTGATCCTGCTGCCGATGATCGAGACGGCAGCGGCCCTGCGCAATGTCGAGGAAATCGCGGCCGTGCCCGGCATAGCCGGACTCTATCTGGGCCCAACGGACCTGGCCTTCACCCTGGGCCTGGAACCCAAGGGCGACAATACCACGCCCCAGCTCATGCAGGCCTATGCCGATGTCATAGCCGCCGCTAATCGCAACGGCATCATTGCGGCGCTGCATTGCGGCACGCCCGAATTCGCCCGGCGAGCCGTGGAGATGGGCTTCCGCATGGTGACCATCACAGCGGATAGCGGATTGCTGCTCAATGCGGCGCGCCATGCCGTAGCCAGCTTCCGCGCAGCGTAGTCACTCAAGCAGGAAAGACCCCAATGGCAACGCTCCAAATCGACAAAGCCGTCAAGATCTACGGCGCCCATGAGGTTCTGCACGGCGTTTCGCTCGACGTCGCCGATGGCGAGTTCGTGGTGCTGGTCGGCCCATCGGGCTGTGGCAAGTCGACCCTGCTGCGTATGATCGCCGGGCTGGAAGATATTTCGGGCGGCAAAATCTCCATAGCGGGCCGGGTCGTCAACGAGCTGGAGCCCAAGGAACGCAAGATCGCCATGGTGTTCCAGTCCTATGCGCTCTATCCGCACATGACCGTCGCCCAGAATATGGGATTTTCGCTGAAGCTCGAAAAGGCGCCGGCGGACAGGATCAAGCAGGAGGTGCAGCGCGCCGCACAGGTGCTGCAGTTGGAAGCCCTGCTGGATCGCTATCCGCGCCAGCTCTCGGGCGGGCAGCGCCAGCGCGTGGCCATGGGCCGCGCCATCGTGCGCAATCCGGACATTTTCCTCTTCGACGAGCCCCTGTCCAATCTCGACGCGAAGCTGCGCGTGACCATGCGCGCCGAAGTGAAGGCGTTGCACCAGCGCCTGGGCACGACAACGGTCTATGTGACCCACGACCAGATGGAAGCCATGACCATGGCCGACACGATCGTGGTCATGCGCGATGGCCGGATCGAACAGGCCGGCAAGCCGCTCGATCTCTATAATGCTCCCCAGTCGCTATTCATTGCCGGGTTCATCGGCTCGCCGGCCATGAACCTGATCTCGGGTCAGTACACGCATGCCGGCGGGGCTCCGGGCTTCGTGACCGGCAATGGCGCCATCTGGCCCCTGCCCGCCGATTGCATGGGCCAGAACGGCCAATCCATCGTCTTTGGTATCCGACCGGAACATCTCGATATCGCCGAGACTGGCGATATTGCCCTTGATGTCACCGTGGTGGAGCCGACCGGGGCGGAAACACTGATCCATGGCCGCGTGGGCGAGGATGAGTTGATCGTCAATATCCGCGGACATCTCGATATTGCGCCCGGCCAGACATTGCGCCTCGCCCCGCAGGTGGACCGCATCCATGTCTTCGACCAGCAAACCGCCCGCCGCCTCCAGGCTGGCGATTGACAAGAACCGGCACGGCCAACATACCCATGAACAGCATGTGAGAAAGCCCGGCATGTCCGATGCAATAACCAGGGATGATGAGGAAAAGCGCCCCTCGAACCTGACCGCGCAGGTGTATAATGCGCTCTGCCGCGCTGTCCTTCGGGGCGATTATCCCATCGGGCAATCCCTGCCATCGGAAGGCGAGCTTGCCGCCCGTTTCGAGGTCAGCAAGCCAGTCATCCGCGCCGTGCTGCAACAATTGTCGGCGCTCGGCGTCATCGAAATCCGCCAGGGTAAGCCGAGCATCGTCCGCCGGGTCTCGCCACGGCCGCTCGAATATTTCTTCTCTTTCGCCATGATGGAAACCGAGAACGGCCTGATGGAGGCGGTGCAACTGCGCCGCGGGCTCGAGACCTATATCGCCCAGCGGGCCGCCGAGCATATCAAGGTGTCGGACCTCAAGAAGCTGCGGGAAACCATCAAGACGATGGAAGCGGCGCGCAACGATTCCGAAGCCTTCATTGAGGCCGACCTGGCCTTTCACATGACACTGGCCGAGGCCAGCGACAATCGCCTGCTGATGTTCCTGGTGCAGGCCCTGCGCGGTACGATCCACGAGACGGTCCGCATGCTGCATGTGCGCGGCATGCTGCCCGACCGCTCGGCCACCATTGCCCGGCATGTGGCCATCGTCGACGCCATCGCCGCCAGCGATCCAGAAGCGGCCCGGCTTGCCATGTCGGCCCATTTCGACGCCAGCGAAGAACGGACGATGGGATCGAGCTTGAAGGGGCCGATCATGCTGGAGCCGGAGCAAATTATCGATTTCCTGGAGCGCGAGAGCAGCTAGCTCACTTGTCAGCGCTTTGAGCGATTGGCGGTTGACATTCGGGCTGGTCGCGGTAACGTTCCCACGACGATGGATCCAGTAGAAGGTCCGTCGAGGGATGAGTCATGAGCAAGAGCCGCAATCGTCGGCCGACGATCATCGATGTGGCTGAGCGTGCCGGGGTGTCCAAGAGCACCGCGGCGCGGGCACTGACGGGCTCGTCCAACATTACCGAAGAGACGCGCGCGAAGGTGGTGAAGGCCGCCGCGGCCGTGGGCTATGAGCGCAACCACCTGGCGGTGGGGATGCGCTCGGGGCGCTCGGGCATGCTGGGGCTGGTCATCCCCGATATCACCAACCCGTTCTGGGCCGACGTGGCGCGCGGCGCGCAGGATCGGGCGACGAAAAGCGGCGCGTCGCTACTGGTGTTTTCGTCGGACTGGGACCCGGAGGCCGAGGCGCAGCATTTGCGGACGCTGCGGCAGGCGCGGGTCGATGGCGCGATCATCAATCCGGTGGCCGACAATTTCGACGACCTGGACCGGTTCGGCCTGCCCTTCGTGTTCATCGGTTCGAGCGCCGAGCGCTTTGCCGATGTGTCGAGCGTGGGCTCGGACATTACCCAGGCGGTACGGCTGGGGCTGGACCACCTGGTCAGCAAGGGCCATCCCGCACCCAGCCTGATCCTGGGACCGAAATCGCGCCTGGCGCGGGCGCGCTTCCTGCGCGCGGTGCATGAGCATTGCGTGGAGCGCGATATCGATCCGGCCATCCTGGCCGTCGAGGATGGGGAATATACGGTGGAAGGCGGGCGCGTGGCGATGCGCCGGCTGCTGGAACGGCCGCATGTGGGCCATGTCTCGGTGTTTGCCGCCAATGACATGATGGCGCTGGGCGCCATGATGGCGGTGCGCGAAGCCGGTCTCGACTGCCCGCGCGACGTCTCCATACTGGGCTTTGACGGCATTCCCTCGGGGAATTCGCCTGGCCGGGGCTGACCACGGTGGCCAAGCCCGGCCGCGATATCGGCGAGCGGGCGGTCGAGGGACTTTTCGACGAAATCGAACACAAGCCGGAACACCGGCGCATCTTCATGCCGTGCCGCCTGATAGAGCGAGGCTCACTCGCCGATCTTTCGGCACAAAACCCCCAACGCGTGTCGGGGGCAGGGAGGGTCTGACATGGTTGCCAAGGACGAGCAACGGATCGTTACTGCCCTTGCGGATGGGAACGTTCCCGCACGAGGTTCGGAGTCCGTTGTGGGCTCGGAAACGGTTAGCATACAGGGCGAATTCGCTAACACACTGTTAGCATCGACGCCCGGCCTGCGTGAAAAAGGTGCGGCAGTGGTGGCCCTATTACGCGATGATGGCGCCGGGGCTGATCTTCTTCTTCATCTGGCATTACGTGCCGATCTGGGAGGCCAAGATGGCCTTCGAGCAGGTGCGCATCATTCCGCCCAATATCTGGGTGGGGCTGAAGAACTTCCAGGTGCTGTTCGCCTCGCCCATCTTCTACCAGGTGCTGGCCAATACGCTGATCATTTCGGGCATGAAGATCCTCTTCGTGTTCCCGGTGCCGATCATCGTGGCCCTGCTGCTCAACGAAGTGCGCAGCAGCAAGCTGCGCGGGGCGGTGCAATCGGCGATCTACCTGCCGCATTTCCTGAGCTGGGTGGTGATTGCGGGCGTGTTCATCGCCCTGCTCTCCCCCACCGATGGCGCGGTGAACCAGATCGGGCAGGCCATGGGCTTCCAGCCGGTCAACTACATGACCAATACCGGCACGATCCGCTGGGTGCTGGTGGTGTCGGAAATCTGGCGCTCGGCGGGCTGGGACAGCCTGCTGTACCTGGCCGCGATCTTCGCCATCGATCCGCAGCTCTATGAAGCCGCCGAAATGGACGGCGCCAATCGCTGGCAGAAAATCTGGCACGTCACCATTCCGGGCATCGTGCCGACCATCGCCACGCTGTTCATCCTCAATATGGGGATGTTCCTCAGCGCCGACCTCAACCAGGTCATCAACATGCAGAACGACGTCAATGCGTCGACCATCGATATCATCGACACCTATGTCTACCGCATGGGACTCAGCACCGGCGAATATGCGCTGGCCACGGCCGCCGGCCTGTTCAAGGCGGTCATCGGCATGGCGCTGGTGCTGATCAGCCATTTCGTCAGCAAAAGGCTGACCGGCAAGGGGGTGTGGTGATGGCCAGCCAATCGCGCCGCACCCCGCTCGAGCGGGTCGAATATGTGCTGATCGTCTCGACGCTGCTGCTGCTGGTAGTGTTCACCCTGCAGCCGCTGCTGAACCTGCTGGCGCTGTCCTTCACCGACCCCAGCAAGGTGGCCGGCTTTTCCGGGCTGTCGATCTTTCCCGACGGGTTTTCGCCCGAAGTCTGGCTGTTGCTGCTGCAGCATCCCAATGTGCAGCGGGGCATTTTCAACTCGGTGTGGATGACCGCCACCAGCGTCTGCATCGGCGTGTTCGGCACCGCACTGATGGCCTGGGGCATGTCGCGGCCGGGCCTGCCGGGGCGGCGCATCATCTTCCTGATGGTGCTGATCACCATCGTGTTCGAACCGGGCATCATTCCCGATTATTTCCTGATGAAGCGGCTGGGCCTGCTCAACACGCCCTGGTCGGTCATCATGTATAAGGCGATCAGCGCCTGGTACCTGATCATCCTCATCCGGTTCTTCGAGGAAATTCCCAAGGAATTGCTGGAAGCGGCGGAGCTGGACGGGGCCAATCCGTTCCAGACCTTCTTCATGGTGGTTTTGCCACTGGCCAAGCCGGCTTTGGCCACCATCGCGCTGTTCTATCTGGTGCTGCACTGGAACGAGTTCTTCCGGGCGATGATCTACCTCAACGACCAGAGCAAGTGGCCCTTGCAGGTGGTGCTCCGGCAATTCGTCATCGAGGGCGACAAGATTGCCATCGTGGGCGCCAATAACGTCAACAACAATCTGGGCCTGGCGCAGATCAATATCCGCGCGCTCAAGGCCGGGATGATCCTCATCACCATCCTGCCCATCCTGGCGATCTATCCGCTGATCCTGAAGTTCTTCACCAAGGGCACGATGTCGGGAGCGCTGAAGGGATGAGGTTGCTGGTCGAACATTCCGTGGGCAATGGCCCGGCAATCGCGAGCCTGGCCAAGACCCCCTCATCCGTCTCGGCCTGCGGCCGATCCACCTTCTCCCACGAGGGGAGAAGGGAACCGACTGAGGGCTCTCGGCTCCATCCCCTTCTCCCCTCGTGGGAGAAGGTGCCCGAAGGGCGGATGAGGGGGCGGCACCAATTCAACCAATTCCGCGCAAGCGGTGACGACTAAAACCAAAAACCAAGGAGGAACGACCAATGACTTTGAAGAAAGCACTGCTGGCGACGACTGCCATGGCGGCTTTGGGCGCGATGGCCATGCCGGCCATGGCCCAGACCACGTTGCGGCTGGTCAGCAAGGACCTGCTGACCACCAACCCCGATGACGTCAAGGAAATCGAGGCCATCGAGGCGGCGCTCAAGGCGCAGGGCACCGATGTCGATATCCAGATCGTCGACCTGCCCGGCTCGAGCTATGCCGATGCGCTGGGCGTCATGCTGTTGTCGGGCGACATCCCTGATATCATGTATTTCCAGGGCGGCGACCAGAAGATGGCCGAACAGGGAATCCTCGAAGACCTCAATCCGTGGATCGAGCAATCGGCCCATATCAAGGATGCGCTGTGGCCGCACAATGTCGACCGCCTCGCCAACTATCCCTACCTGCTCTATGTCTACCCGCCGCGCGCGCCGCAACCGGTGATGCGGCAGGACTGGCTGGACCAGCTCGGGCTGGAGCCGCCCAAGACGGTCGACGAATATGAAGCGCTGTTCCAGGCCATCCATGACGCCGATCTCGACGGCGACGGCGTGACCGGCAATACGCTGGGCCTGACCGGCTATGGCAATACGTCGGAGCTGGATTCGGTGTTCAACCAGGCGTTCGGGGTGACCGGCACCTGGATGAAGGATGCCGATGGCGCCTGGGTCAGCGCGCGCGTCACCGATGCCGAAAAGGCAAAGATCGAATTCTATGCACGACTGGCCAGCAAGGACCTGTTCGACAAGGAATTCGTGACCAATACCTGGGACGTCAAGGAAGACAAGTTCTACACCGGCAAGGCCGGCGTGATCTTCGGCTCCTCGCCCGAGGTCATCGATATCTATACCGGCAAGATGCGCCAGGCCCATCCGGGCGAGGAAATCGACCTGGCCCTGCTGCCGGTGCCCTCGGGCCCGGGCGGACAGGGACTGGCTGCGGTCAATGTGTCCAAGGAAGAGCGTGGCTGGACCATCTCGTCGCTGTCGGAAAACAAGGAGGCGGCCTTTGCCGTGCTCGACTTCATGGCTTCCAAGGAAGGCCAAGATATCGACCGCATGGGCTTTGAAGGCGTGCATCACACGACCGATGCCAGCGGGACGGTGACCTATACCGACCAGATTTCGACCTGGTATGCCCGCTTCTTCAACGCCGCCAACTGGACCTCGCCCACCCCGCTGCTGTCGCCCACGGCGCAGCAGGCGCTGGACAACCTCAAGAGCGACTTCACGGCCGACAATGCCTTTGTGTGGCCGTCGGACTATGCCGCCGACGTGGACGCCACCGAGCAGGTCTATCGCTCGTGGGTGGCCCGGTTCGTGACCGGGGAAGCGAGCCTCGACCAATGGGACCAGTTCGTCAGCGAGTATAACGCTGCCGGTGGTACACGCATGGCCGAATATGCGGCGAGCGTGCTCCAGTAAGGACGACTGAGGGAGGCGCGGGGCCCGTGGCTTCCGCCTCCCTCCCCTCCGATGGGGAGGGAGGCGCTGAGCTTCCAGCTCAGTGAACAAGTTGAATGAAGAGAACAACATGACCCAATCCCTCCAATCCCGTGTTCGTGCCATGTTGCATGGCATCGCCCTGGGCGATGCGCTCGGTGCGCCGGTGGAGAAGCTGTCGGCAGCCGACATTCGCCAGCGCTATGGGCGGGTGACTTCGCTCGATACGGAATGGCACAAGATGAGCCTCGACGCGGCGGCGCGGAACGGGCGGGTGCGCGGCAATGGCATCGTGACCGACGATACGCTGATGACGCTGGCGCTGATGGATGTCTATGGCGAGGCGAAACGGCATCTCGACGCCTGGGACATGGCCGATGGCATGGTGCGCGAAATTGCCTGGAAGCCGCGCTGGGTGCCCGAATTGCAGCGCGAGGCGATGCTGATCGACCGGCTGTTCTATCCGGAAAAATGGATTTTCCAGCGCCACCAACTGGCCAATTGCGACCCGCGCCAGGGCGGGATCGGCAATATGGTGAATTGTGGGGCGGCCATGTATATCGCGCCGATCGGCGTGGTGAATGCCGCCAACCCCAAGGCGGCTTATGACGAGGCGATCGCCTTTGCCGCGGGGCACCAGGAAAGCTACGGGCTGGAAGCGGCCGGCGTGATGGCCGCCGCGGTGGCGGCGGCTTTCGTGCCAGGGGCCGATATCGACTCCGTGGTGAATACGGTGCTGACTTTGGCCAAGGACGGCACGCGCGCGGCCATTGCCGATATTGCCGGGATTGCTCGGCAATTGCGCGGTACAGGGGCCGATCACGCCAAGGTTTGCGAAGCGTTCCACGAGGCCATTGCCCGCTATTCCGTCATGGGCGACGACGTCAACCACATGCCCGAAAAGGTCGGGCGGCTGACCGACGCCTATCGGCCGAGCCGGCTGATGGCCATCGAGGAACTGCCGCTGGCTTTGGGCTTCTGCCTGTTCAACGCGGGCGATTTCCGACGCTCCATCGAAGACGGCATCAATTCGGGACGTGACACCGATTCCATTGGGGTGATGGCCGGGGCGATCCTGGGGGCGCTGCATGGCGAGGCTGTGATCGCCGACGCGGATCGGGCCCTGCTCGACAGCGCCAACCGGCTGGACCTAAGGGCTTCGGCCGATGTGTTTGCCGCGACGGCCATCGCCATTCTCGTCGCCGACCGCGCTGACGCCGATGCCCGCCGGGATGCGCTTGGCGCGCTCGGTGTCGGGCAATGACTGAATCAGTAGCCCTCATGGTGAGCCTGTCGAACAATGAGGGCGTGGCACCCCCAATCCTCCACTCGCTCAACCTCGTGGTTCGACAAGCTCACCATGAGGTTTCTGGACTATCGCGGTACGCCCGCGCATCGGAACTGAAAGAATAGCCATGCTCTCGGAAATCCAAATCCTCGAAAAGATCTATGCCGGCTTTATCGGCAAGGCCATTGGCGTGCGCCTGGGCGCCCCGGTGGAGCCGACCATCTGGAGCTATGAGCGCATCCAGAAGACCTATGGCGAGGTGACGCAATATCTGCGCGATTTCAAGAATTTCGCCGCCGACGACGACACCAATGGGCCGGTCTATTTCATCCGGGCCCTGCGCGATTACGGGCTGAAGGCGACGGCGGCCGATGTGGGGAAGACCTGGCTCAATTATGCCGCCGAGGAGCATGGCATGTATTGGTGGGGCGGGTTCGGGGTTTCCACCGAGCATACGGCCTATCGCAATTTGCGGGCTGGCATTCCGGCGCCGCAATCGGGCTCGATCGCGCAGAACGGCACCACGGTGGCCGAGCAGATCGGCGGGCAGATTTTCATCGATAGCTGGGGCTGGGTGAATCCGGGCAATCCCAAGCGGGCGGCGGAGATGTCGGCCATGGCTGCGAGCGTGGCGCATGATGGCGACGGGCTCAATGGCGCCCGCTTCTGCGCAGCGGCGATTGCGGCGGCGTTCGAGGCCAAGTCGATCGACGAGATCGTCGAGACGGCTCTGGCCACGGTGGACGCCGGTTCGACTTATGCCAAAGTGTGCCGGGCGGTGATCGACTTCCACAAGGCCAATCCCGATGACTGGCGGGCCTGCCGCGACATGCTCACATCACACTGGGGCTATGACCGCTATCCGGGCGTCTGCCACATCATCCCCAATGCCGGGGTGACCATCATGGCCATCCTCTATGGCAAGGGCGACCTGCCGCGCACGGCCGAGATCGCCACCATGGCGGGCTGGGACACCGACTGCAATGCGGGCAATGCAGCGGCCATCGTCGCGACGTTCCAGGGGCTGCATGAGGGCTGGGACAAGTATCGCAAACCGATCAACGACTTCCTGGTGGCGTCGGGCATAGTGGGGTCGATCAATATCGTGGATATCCCCAGCTTTGCGCGGGAACTGACGGTGCTGGCACTGCAACTGGCGGGACGGGGCGTGCCGGCGCTGTGGCTGGAGGATTTCACCCGGCGCGGGCTGCGCTTCGATTTCGACCTGCCGGGCTCGACGCATGGTTTCCGCACCGAGGGCTTCAACCAGATTTCGCTGCGCCATTCGGGCGAGCGGCATGTCGAGGGCTCGCGCGGGTCGCTGGAAATCCAGCTCGACCGGCTGGAGCGCGGCCAGGGCGGACGGGTGTTCTGGAAGCCGTTCTACCGGCGGACGGATTTTGACGACGAGCGCTATCGACCGATGTTCACGCCGGTGGTGGATGCGGGACAGACTGTCAGTTTCAAGCTGTGGCTCGACCCGTGGAATGGCGACGGCAATCTGCGCGTGGCGCCCTATGTGCGCAGGACGATGAGCGGGGCCATCGAGGAGACGGGCGCATGGGACGTGCCGTCGGCCGAGGGGTGGCAGGATTATAGTTTTGTCGTGCCCGAGGGGGTGGAAGCGATCGACGAGATCGGCATTTCCATCGAATATTTCGGGCGGCTGAAATTCCTCGGGCGGCTGTTCCTGGCCGATTTCAAGGTCGAGGGACGGGGGCGTACGGTGATCGAACCCCAGACCGAGACGCAGGAATGGGGCGCCATTACCCGCTTCACCTATAATCGCGGGCACTGGACCAAGCAGAATGGCCGCATTCATGGGCACGCCTCCGGCGATGCCGATATGTGGACCGGGCATTATTATGCGCGGGACGTGACTGTCAGCGCCGATATCCAGCGGCTGTCGGGCATTTCGCAACTGGTGACGGCGCGGGTGCAGGGCACCGGACGCTTCTATGCCGCCGGGTTCGAGGGCGATGAGGTGGTGATCATGAAAGAAGACTTCGGCAGCACCGTGCTGGCCCGCGCGCCGTTCAAGGCGGAGACGGGCAGAAGCTACCAGTTCACCTTCAGCGTTGAGGGGGACAAGCTCGGCTTTGCCGTGGACGGCAAGGCGCTGATCACGGCCAGCGACAGCGCCTATGACTATGGCATGGCGGGCATTCGGCTGGCTTCGGCCGGGCGGATGAGCGTCGGCAGGATCGAGATCGTCGAGACGGCGTAAGCCGCAAGGAGGACCAGCATGTCGGAAATCGAACTCAAGCAGGTCGGCAAGCGCTATGGCGATGTGACGGTGCTGCGCGACATTTCGCTCGAAATGGCCGATGGCGAATTCGTCGTGCTGGTCGGGCCTTCGGGCTGCGGCAAGTCCACATTGCTGCGGATGATCGCGGGGCTGGAGGACATCACTTCCGGCCAGATCACTATCGGCGGCAAGGTGGTCAACAACATGCCGGCCAAGGAGCGGGACATCGCCATGGTGTTCCAGAGCTACGCGCTCTATCCGCATATGAAGGTCGCCGACAATATGAGCTTTTCGCTGCGGCTGGCCGGCGCGCCCAAGGCCGAAATCCGGCAGCGGGTGGCGGAAGCGGCGGAAATCCTCGGCCTCGAAAACCTGCTCGACCGGCTGCCGCGCGAACTCTCGGGCGGGCAAAGGCAGCGCGTGGCCATGGGCCGTGCCATTGTGCGCAATCCGCGGGCGTTTTTGTTCGACGAGCCGCTGTCGAACCTCGACGCCAAGCTGCGCGTCAAGATGCGTGGCGAAATCAAAAGGCTGCATCAGCGGCTGGGCAAGACCATGGTCTATGTGACGCATGACCAGACCGAGGCCATGACCATGGCCGACAAGATCGTGGTGCTGAATGGTGGGCGGATCGAACAGGCCGGGGCGCCGCTGGAACTCTACAATAATCCGGCGAACCTGTTCGTCGCGGGGTTCATCGGCTCGCCCGAAATCAACCTGTTCGAAGCGCGCTATGCGGGCGGCGACGCGGTGACCATCAAGGGCGGACAATCCATGCCGCTGGGCACGGCGCTGGATGTGGCTGATGGCACCGAGATCGTCTATGGCGTGCGGCCGCAGCATATCACGCTGGGGGCGGCGGGCGTGCCGTCCACGGTGCTGGTGGTGGAGCCGACCGGGGATGCACAGGAAGTGCTGGCGCGGGTGGGCGAAGAGGATATTTCGGTCGTGGTGCGGGACCACGCTCTGCTGGAGCCCGATGCGGCGATCAACCTGGTGATCGATCCGGCCAAGGTGTTCATCTTCGACAAGGCCACGGGGCTCAGGATCAAGTGATGCTCGATTTCCTCATAGCCCTCATGGTGAGCTTGTCGAACCACGAGGGCGTGGCATCCAAGTCTCCACTCGCCCGACCTCGTGGTTCGACAAGCTCACCATGAGGTCTCCAGTGGTTTCGGAGGCCCCATGACCTTCACCAGCAAGCATTTCGACCCTGCCGCCACCGGCCCGCTGACCGGCATCCGTGTGCTCGACCTCAGCCGGCTGATGGCCGGGAACATGCTCAGCCTGCAACTGGCCGATTTCGGCGCCGATGTGGTCAAGATCGAGCCGCCCGAGGGTGATCCGCTGCGGGCGTGGAAGGATGACGGGCATAGCCTGTTCTGGAAAACCTATGCCCGCAACAAGCGCTCGGTGATGCTGAACCTGCGGCAGGCGCCGGCCATGGCCGCCTTGTGGAAGCTGGTCGAAACCGCCGATGTCTTCATCGAGAATTACCGGCCGGGTACGCTCGAAAAGATGGGACTGGCGCCTGAAAAGCTGCTGGAACGCAACCCCAACCTGATCGTGGTGCGCATTTCAGGCTTCGGGCAGACCGGACCCTATGCGCAATATCCCGGCTTCGGCACGCTGATCGAGGCGATGAGCGGCTTTGCCGACCGCACCGGCTTTCCCGACCGCGAACCGGTACTGCCGCCGCTGGCTTTGGCCGACATGGTGGCGGGCATCTATGGCGCCTCGTCCACGATGATGGCGCTCTATGCGCGGCAGGCGGGCACGGCGCGGGGACAGGTGATCGACCTCAGCCTGCTGGAGCCGATGTTCTCGGTGCTGGGGCCGGAAGCGGCAATCCATGCGGTGACCGGCAAGGTGAAACAGCGGGCGGGCAGCGCGTCCAACACCGCCTCACCGCGCAATGTCTATCGCTGCAAGGACGGCAAATATCTGGCGCTGTCCGGCTCGACGCCGGCGGTGGCGCGGCGGATTTTCGAGATTATCGGACGCGCCGACATGAATGACGATCCGCGCTTTGCCAGCAATTCCGACCGGGTGAAGCACCGGGCTTTGGTGGATGAGGCGATCGGGGCGTGGTTCGCTACGCGCGACAGCCATGAGGCACTGGAGACGATGCGGCAGGCCGGGGCGACCGTTGGGCCGATCTACAATATTGCCGACGCCATGGCCGACCCGCATTTCGCACAGCGGGAGATCATCGTTTCGGCCGAGGACGAGACGTTCGGCGCGTTGCCCATGCACGATATCGTGCCGAAAATGTCTGGCACGCCCGGGGTGTGGCGGCTGCCGGCGCCGGAGCTGGGGCAGCACAATGCGGAGGTGTTGCGCGAAGCGGGGCTGGACGCCAACGCCATCGCCGAGGCCGCGCCATGATCCGCTCGCTGCTCTATGTGCCGGCCCATTCGGAACGCTTCATCGCCAAGGCGCATGAGCGAGGCGCCGACGCGATCATTCTCGATCTCGAAGATGCGGTGCCGCCGGAGCACAAGGCGACGGCGCGCGAAGGGCTGGCGGAAAGCGTGAAGGCAGTGGGCCGCAATGGCGCACGGGTCTTCGTGCGGATCAATGCCGGGGAACTGGCGCGCGAGGATGCGGCGGCGGCCTGCCGTGCGGGGGCCGAGGGGCTTTACGTGCCCAAGGTGCGCGACGCGCAGGGCCTCGCTGAACTGGCGGCGTTCCTGCATGAGCTGGAAGTGCCGCTGCGGCGCGAGGCCATGAGCTTCGTGCCGGTGCTGGAGGACCCCGGGGCTATTCTTGATGCGCGGCTGATCGCGCGGGCGCCGCGCGTGCTGGCGCTGGCGACGGGCGGCGAGGACCTGGCGCTGGCCATGGGCGGCACGCCGACGCCGGATGTGCTGCGACTGCCCAAGCTGCTGGTGCATTATGCCGCCAAGGCCGAGGGCGTGCTGTCGTTTGGATTGCTGCGCTCGACGGCCGATTATGCCGATAGCGACGGGATCGTGGCCGCGGCGAAGGAAGCGCGGGCGCATGGTTTCGATGGCGCGGCCTGCGTGCACCCGGCCGTGGTGCCGCTGCTGAATGCGGGGTTTGCGCCGGATGCGGCGGAGCTGGCTTGGGCGCGGCGGGTGGTGGCAGCGGCGGAAGGTGGAGACGGCGCATTCGTGGTGGATGGGAAGATGGTGGATGCGCCGGTGATTGCACGGGCGCGGAGGCTGTTGGGGTAGACCGCAACCGTTTCAGTCGTCTCCCTCCCCCTTGCGGGGAGAGATCAAGGGTGGGGGATGTTTACCCCCGATATCCGGGCCAAACGCCACCCCCTCCCAACCTCCCCCATCAAGGGGGAGGAGTCGCCCCGGTGGGTGGGGTGGCAGCGCGGCAATCCTCAGATCGGATAGTGAATCGGCCCGTCCTGCACGGTGATCCAGCGCAGTTCGGTGAATTCGGCTATGCCCGCCTTGCCGCCGAAGCGGCCGTAGCCGGAGGCCTTGACGCCGCCGAAGGGCATTTGCGCTTCGTCATGTACGGTGGGGCCGTTGACGTGGCAGATGCCGGATTCGATGCGGGCGGCCACGCCCATGGCGCGGGTGACGTCGCGGCCGAAGACGGCGGCGGAAAGGCCATATTCGGTGTCGTTGGCGACGCGCACGGCTTCATCCACGCTGCCCACACGGATCACCGCCACGACCGGGCCGAAGGATTCGTCGCGATAGAGCTTCATGCCTGACGTGACCCCATCGACCACCGTGGCCTGCATGATGGTGCCGTCAATGCCGCCACCAGCGGTGACGCGGGCGCCCTTGGCCACCGCATCCTTGATCAGCGCATCGATGCGCTGGGCGGCGGAGAGATCGACGAGGCAGCCGAGCGGCGTATTGCCTTCACGAGGATCACCGGCCTTGAGCGAAGCGGCCTTGGCATTGAGCGCGGCGACGAACTGGTCGGCGACCTTCTCATCGACCACGATGCGTTCGGTCGACATGCAGATCTGGCCCTGGTTCATATAGGCGCCGAAGGCGGCGGCGGCGACAGCCTGTTCCAGGTCGGCATCGTCCAGCACGACGAAGGGAGCCTTGCCGCCCAGTTCGAGCAGAGCGGGCTTGAGATTGCGGGCGGCGACTTCGGCAATGTGGCGGCCGACGCGGGTGGAACCGGTGAAATTGACCCGGCGCACCGCCTTGTGGCCGATCAGCGCCTCGACCAGTTCGGGCGCATCTTCGGGCGCATTGGACACGACATTGAGCACGCCTTGCGG
The DNA here is from genome assembly GCF_024707105.1 of Devosia ginsengisoli. Taxonomy (GTDB): domain Bacteria; phylum Pseudomonadota; class Alphaproteobacteria; order Rhizobiales; family Devosiaceae; genus Devosia; species Devosia ginsengisoli_A. The sequence continues at coordinate 394,234 of NZ_JANQAJ010000006.1, forward strand.
CAGGCCAGCTTCGAACAGGGCGTCGGCAATGAGGCGATGGGTGCGCGGGCAAATCTCGCTGGACTTGAAGACCACGGTATTGCCGCAGGCCAGCGGCGTTGCCAGCGAGCGCACGCCGAGGATGACCGGGGCATTCCACGGCGCGATGGAGAGGACGACGCCGGCCGCCTGGCGGATGCCATAGGCGGTGGAGCCGGGGCGGTTGGACGGGATGATCTCGCCGGTTATCTGGGTGGTCAGCGACGCAGCTTCGCGCAGCATTTCGGCGGCGAGCATGACGTTGAAGCCGGCCCAGCCTGCTGTGGCGCCGGTTTCGGCGCCCATGGCGGCGATGAAATCATCCGTGCGGGCATCGAGCCGGTCGGCGGCGGCGAGCAGGATCTTGCGGCGAGCGGCGGGGGCCGTCCTGCTCCAGCGGGGGAAGGCGGCGGCGGCGGCATCGGCGGCGCGCAAAGCGTCATCCACCGTCGCGGCGGCGGCGCGGGTGGCCAGTTCCCCGGTGATCGGATTGTTGCGGGTGAACGTGCCGCCACCGGTGGCTTGGGATTCCTCGTTGTTGATGAGCAGGCCGAGATCGGTCATGGGGACACTCCGTTTTGTACTGGTGGCGCTGCGGCGCCGAGGAAGGCTTGCTGCACGGCGGCGTCGCCACGCAGGGCATCTGCTGTGCCTGATCCGGTGATGCGGCCGGCTTCCATAAGGTAGCCGCGCTGGGCGATGGCAAGGCTGGCCTTGACATTCTGTTCGACCACCAGCAGGGCAATGCCGGTCTGGCCGATGCGGCCGAGGGCGGCGAAGAGTTCCGAGGTGACGATAGGCGCGAGGCCCAGGCTGGGTTCGTCCAGCATGAGCAGGCGGGGGCAGCTCATCAGGGCGCGGCCGATGGCGAGCATCTGCTGCTCGCCGCCCGACATGGTGCGCGCGACCTGGCTCTGCCGTTCGCCGAGGCGCGGGAAGAGATCGAGCACGAGGGCGCGCTGGCGGGCTTCGTGCGGGCGGGCATGGCGGACATAGGCGCCGAGTTCGAGATTTTCCGCCACGGTCAAATCACCGAAAATGCCGCGGCCTTCGGGAACCAGCGCAATGCCGGCTTCGAGGAATTTGTGAGCCGGGCGGCCGAGCAGGTTGGCATCGCCAAGGGTGATGGCGGCGCCGGGCGCGGGGCGGACGAGGCCGGCAATAGATTTGAGCAGGCTCGACTTGCCGGCGCCATTGGCGCCAAGCACGACCACGGTTTCGCCATCGGCCACGGTGATGGAGACATCATCGAGGGCGAGATGCTTGCCGTAATGCAGGGAGATGGGGCCGGCGCTAAGCATGGTCTTCCCCCAGATAGGCGCGGATGACTTCAGGATCGGCCAGCACTTCCGATGTGGGGCCATCGGCGATTTTCGTGCCGGCATTCATCACCACGCAGCGGGAGCAGAGAGCCCGCACGGCATCCATGACATGTTCCACGAGCAGGATGGTAATGCCGCGCTGGCGGAGCGAGGTGATGAGGTCGATGCCGGCGCGGAGCTCGGTGGGGTTGAGGCCGGCCAGCCATTCGTCGAGCAGCAGCAGTTTCGGATCGGAGGCCAGGGCGCGGGCCAGCTCCATGCGTTTCAGATCGATATAGGTCAGGCTGTCGGCCGGCTGGTCGGCGCGGCCGGCCAGGCCCACATCGGCGAGGAGGGCACCGATGCGGGCCTCGGCGGCCTTGCCCCAGACCGGCTCCTTGCGGAAGGCCAGGGCGGCCAGCACGTTCTCGCCGACGCTGAGGGAGGGCAGGGCGCGAACGAGCTGGAAGGTGCGGGCGACGCCGCGATGGGCGATGCGCTCGGGGCCGAGCGTGCTGATCGTGTCGCCGGACAGGGCGATGGCGCCATCCGAGACCGGCAGATAGCCCGAGATCATGTTGAGCGCGGTGGTCTTGCCCGAGCCGTTGGGGCCGAGCAGGCCGACGGTTTCGCCCGCGGCCAGATCGAAGGTGAGGCCATTGACGGCGGTGAGGCCGCCGAAGCGCTTGGTGACATTGTGGAGGGACAGCAGGGTCATGACTGCACCGCCTTGCGGGTGAGACGGGACCAGAGGCTGTCGCCGGCCGCCAGCACGCCATTGGGCAGCACGAAGACGATGGCGATGAAGAGCAGGCCCAGGATGATCGAATAGTGGTTGGGGAAGTTGGCCGAGAGCCATTCGAACAGCAGGAAGAGCGGCACAGCGCCGAGCAGCGGGCCGAAGAGTCGGTTGGGGCCGCCCAAGAGGGCCATGATGACGACGAGGAAAGAGGTGGTCGGATTGAACACGATGGACGGCTCGATATAGGTCCAGCGTGGCGCCTGGATGGCGCCGGCCAAGGTCATGATGACGCAGGAGATGGAGAACAGCGTCAGCTTGGTGCGGGTGATGCGCACGCCGAGATGGCTGGCGACGACCGGATCGTCGCCGATGACGCGGAGGGCGAGGCCGATACGCGAGCGGCGGACCCAGAAGGCGATGGCGAGCGTGGCGGCGAGCAAAGCCAGCAATTGCCAATAGATATGCTCCGGCTCCAGCGGCAGGAAGACATAGCGGCCCAGGGTGCGGGTGACGTTGACCTCGTAATAGGTGACGAGCTGGCGCACCAGTTCGGTGAGGCCGAAGGTGAAGATGACGAAATAGATGCCGGCGAGGCGCAGAGTGGCAAGGCCGACGATCAGCGCCACGATGAGGCCGACAAGGGCCGCGACAACAAGCACCAGCGGATAGGGCAGCACATCGGCCAACACGGCGACCGTGTAGGCGCCGAGGCCGAAGAAGGCGACGGTGGCGAGCGAGATATAGCGGGTGGGACCGGAGAACATGGCCCAGGCCGTGGCGAGCACGCCATAGCCGAGAATGCCGATGCCCAGGCCGAGCGGATAGGGGCCGGCAAAGGCGGGCACGAAAGCCAGCGCGACGAGGGCGATGAGGGCGAGAGCCAGTTTCATCATCGCGCCGCCTTTCCGAACAGGCCCTGCGGCCGCACGACGAGCACGGCGAGGAAGATGAGATAGGTGGCGGCCAGCGTCAGGCCGGGATCGATGAAGCTGGCGACCAGCGTTTCGACCAGCCCGAGGATGAGCCCGGCGGCCAGCGCGCCCATGAGATTGCCGACGCCGCCCATGATGACGACGATCAGCGCCTTCATGGTGAAGATGACGCCCATCGTGGCCGAGAAGGTGAGATACATCGAGACCACGACACCCCCGGCCGCGGCCAGCGCGCCACCGATGGCGAAGGCGAAGCGGGCGACGGAATCGACATTGATGCCGACCAGCGGCGCGGAGGCCGGATTGGCGGCGACGGCGCGGATGACGGTGCCGAAGCGGGTGCGCGTCAACATGAGCCAGAGGCCCAGCCCGAAGACCACGGCCAGCACGAAGGCGAGCAGCCTGTTGGCGGCGATGGTGGTGCCCATTATATCGACCGGCACGGCGAGGAAACTGTAGCTCATGAAGCCCGAGCCGAAGATCACCAAAGCCACGCCCTGGATGACGAAGAGCAGGCCGAACGTGGCGAGGATGGAATCGCCCTCCAGCCTGCCCCGATCGCGCGAGCGGCGGGCCAATGGCTGCAGCATGACGGCATAGATCAGCCAGCTCAGCGCGAAGCCGGCGGGAATGACGATCAGCATGCCGAGCAGCGGATTGATGCCCAGGGCGGTGAACAGCACGAAGGCGCCGAAGCTGGCCGCGATGATGATATCGCCATAGGCCAGGTTCATGATGCGCGCCACGCCATATTGCAGCGTCAGGCCCATGGCCACGAGGGCATAGGTGCCCCCGAGGACGAGGCCGGTGAGTATGGCGCTGAAGAGCATATGGGCGCTCCGGTGGTTGGACAGGCACAATAGAACTCCCTCCCCCTTGTGGGGAGGGTTGGGGTGGGGGTGGGCCACGAGCACTGAGCGCGCGGAGGCAACCCCCACCCTCATTCCCTCCCCGCAAGGGGGAGGGAGGCAGATCGAGCTTGCTTAGGCCGCAGGAACCCATGCCGGCTTGGGCACGACCGGATCGCGGCTGCCATCGCGCTCGGTATGGGCCAGGCCGACGAACTTGCCGCCCTGCCACTGGCCGACGGTCCACAGCGCGCGCAACTGGTTGTCGACCAGCTTTACCTTGCCGATGACGGTATCGAATTCGCCACTCGACAATTCGGCGGTGATGGCCTCGCGGTCGAGATCGCCGACCCTGACAATGGCCTGCTGCAGCATTTCCAGGCTCGCATAGGTGATGGCGCTGGCCCAGCTATCGGGGGCCTGGCCATTGAGCGCTGTATGGCGTTCGAAATAGGCGGCGAGCTTTTCGCTGTCGGGGTCGATGCCGCCGACGCCCATGACGCCGTCATGGTTGGGGCCGGCAATGCCCGGATAGATCGGAAAGGCGGTGCCGACGCCGAGATAGAAGACCTTGGGGCTGAAATTGGCGACCACCGATTGCTGGGTCAGCGCGAAAGTATCGGGCGGATAGGAGAAGGCGACGAATGTATCGACGCCGAGGCCCGAGACCTCGTTGATGATGGGCGCGAAATCCGACGTGCCGAGCGGATAGGTCTTGTCATAGACCAGCTCGAACCCGGCTTCGGTAAAGGCGGGCGTCGCGGCCTTGGAGAGGTCGATGCCGAAGCCGTCGGCCACCGAGGCAATCGCCACCTTGTTGTTGATGGTGCCGGCTTCGCGCTGCTTGACCAGCAGTTGCACCAGGGCATTGGCATAATCGTGACCGCCGCCGAGCAGCCAGAAGCTGTGCTTCCAGCGCTTGGCCAGATCGGGCGCCATGTCGGTGACGGCGGTGGCGCCAAGCTGGGGATAGCCGAAGCGATCGAAGGTCGGGCCCGAAGCCAGGTTGGGGCCGGTGCCCCAACTGGGCAGAATAAAATCGGCATTGTCCTGGGTGGCGAGGCGCTCGACGGCGCGCACCAGTTCCTCGGAGCTGGAGCGGTCGTCATATTCGACCACTTCGAGCGGCAGGGTGACGCCCAGCTTGGATAGTTCGAGTCCGCCGGCCTTGTTCACGTCATCCACCCAGAGCAGGTAATTGGGGGTGGTCGAAATGCCGGCGCCGGCGGCATTGGCGCCGGTCTTGGGCACGGCATAGCCGATGCGGATGGCTGTGCGGTCCTGCGCGAAGACCGGCAGGCCGGCAAGGGCGGTAGCCAGGGCGCTGACGCCCATGCCCTGCAAGACGGTTCTGCGGCGAAAAGTGGTCATGACTTGCTCCTCCATGCCCGTCGCTGCGGGCGCTCCCAGATGCGGTTCCGGCTTACTGCCGGTTCCGTCCTTGTCAGCATGGTAGGGCGGGGTTCCAGCAGATAAAATGGACATTACGGAAAGATAAATGTACTTTTACGGCGATCTCACTCCTTAAAGGGACCGCCATGACCGAACATCCCATGCGCGCCCTGCCCGGCCCCGGCATGGTGCAGGATGTGGAAGTAGACGACATTGCCGGGGCGCTGTCGGCGAGCGAATGGGATTTTTCGGCGCCACGGGCGCGGCTGGGGGCGCATGGCTTCGTGCTGGCTTCGGGCAGCGGCATGGTGCGGCTGGATAGCGGCACAACCAGTATCGAGGCGCCCTGCGTGATCTGGCTGCCCAACGGCCTTGTCGGCAGCGTGCGGCTGGAAGCGGGCGCGCGCGGGGTGATGATGACCGTGTCGGACGCGGCTCTGGGCCGGGTGGTGCCGGCCAGTTCGATTGCCGGACCCTTGCGCCAGGCCATCGACCGGCCGCTGGTCGGCACGCGCCTCGAGCCGGCCACCGCGCGCGCAACCATCCGCGACCTCGAAGATATAAAGCGCGAGACGCTGGAGGACCTGCCGGGCATGCGCGAGGCGATCATGAGCCGGCTGTGCCTGGTGCTCATCGCCTTCTGGCGGCTGGGCGAGGTGGCGGCCCAGCCGCAGGCGGCGCCGCGCGTGCTGGTGCAGAATTTCCTGCAATTGGTGGAGCTCAATGCCCGCGCGCAATGGCGCGTGGCCGACTATGCCCGGACCATGGGCATTTCCACCGACCGGCTGACCTCGGCCATCCGCCGCGGCACCGGCCAATCGCCGCTGGAACTGGCGCATGGGCGGCTGCTGGAAGATGCCGAGAGCCTGCTGGAACGCTCGGCGCTGCAGGTGCGGGAAATTGCCGACGCGCTGGGTTTTCGCGACGCGGGGTACTTCAACCGCTTCTTCACCCGGCTCAAGGGGATTTCGCCCGGACGCTATCGGCAGCAGGTGCGGCGGCGGGCGAGCCCGGATGGGTCCTATGCGGCTTGGCCGTAGCTTCATGCGGGTGGCACCACCCCACCCTCGGTCCCTCCCCATCAAGGGGAGGGAGGCGTCAGATCGGATGCGGGTGTTCATCGTCTCCCTCCCCCTTGTGGGGAGGGATCAAGGGTGGGGGTGTCGGGGCTTCAACAAGCATCAAGCATGTGGGAACCTCGACACCCCCTCCCCAGCTTTGCCAAGGCCCTGCGGGCCAGGCGCCGCTACCCTCCCCTCAAGGGGGAGGTGGGCAGGAGCTGATGGTGTGGCGATCGATCACGGCAGCGTATGCCCTGCCGCGCGGAACAGGCGATACCATTCCTCGCGGGTCAGCGTCACATCCGAGCCGGCGGCGGAATCCTTCACGCGCCCCGGATTGGTGGTGCCGAGCACGACCTGGATATGGGCCGGATGCCTCACGATCCAGGCCACGGCGATGCCGGTCGGGGTGACGCCATATTGGGCCGCGAGCGCGTCGATGGCGTCGTTCAGTTCGGCGAAATTCTCGCGGTCGCCGAGGAAAACGCCGTCGAAGAAGGCCTTCTGGAACGGCGACCAGGCCTGCAGCATCATGTTGTTGAGCCGCGAATAATCGAGCAGGCCATTGTCGCGCGACACCGACTGTTCGAGCCCGGCCATATTGGCGGCGACGCCCTGGGCGAAGAGCGGGGCATGGGTGATGGAGAGCTGCACCTGATTGGCCACCAGGGGCTGTTTCACCGCGGTCTTGAGCAGTTCGATCTGGCCCGGCGTGTGGTTGGAGACGCCGAAATGGCGCACCTTGCCGGAGGCGACCAGTTGCTCGAAGGCTTCGGCCACTTCCTCGGGCTCGACCAAAGTGTCGGGGCGGTGCAGCAGCAGAAGATCGAGATAATCGGTGCGCAGGGCAGCCAGCGATTCATCGACGCTGGTGAGGATGTGCTGTTTCGAGAAATCGAACCAGCCCTTGCGGATGCCGACCTTGGACTGGATGACAATGGCGTCGCGTTCGGCTGGGGTGAGGCGCACGGCCTCGCCGAAGCGCTGTTCGCAGCGATGGCGCTCGCCGCCATAGATATCGGCATGGTCGAAGACATTGATGCCGGCATCGCGGGCCGTGCCGAACAGGGTGGCGATCTCGGCATCGCTCATCTTGGCAATGCGCATCAGGCCGAGGACGACGCTGGAAACGGTGCGGCTGGTATGGGGGAGCGTGTAGGTTTTCATGGATTTGGCCTCGATTCTTGGCCGAAGAATAGCTCCAATATTCGGGCCAACCCACCCCCACCCTTGATCCCTCCCCACAAGGGGGGAGGGAGACGATAGGACCTCGTTCCGGGCTTCGATCCGCAAGAGCAGAATAGCTTCCCTCTCCCTTGTGGGGAGGGAATGAGGGTGGGGGTACGCTTCCGCTAGCGCTGTGTGGGGGTAATCCCCAGAAACCCCGTCAATTCCCGCGCCGCCACCGCCCCCGCCCGGTTCGCCCCGATAGTGGAGGCCGATGGCCCATAGCCCACCAGATGCACGCGCGGGTCGCGCGCCACCTGCGTGGCCAGCCGGCCGGTCATGGTGATGCCGCCCGATTCCTCGCGCAGTTGCAGCGGGGCGAGATGATCGAGCGCCGAGCGGAAGCCGGTGCACCACAGGATGACATCGACATCGAGCGTCCTTCCATCGGCCCAGCGCACGCCCGATGGCGTAATCTCGCTGAACATTTCCTGCCGCTCCAGCACGCCGCGGGTGCGCATGGCCTCGATGGCCGGCGTCAGCGGCAGGCCGGTGACCGAAACCACCGAATTGGGCGGCAGGCCGGCGCGGACGCGATCCTCCACCAGCTTGACGGCAGCGCGGCCGGCTTCCTGATCGAAAGGGCCGGTGCGGAAACGCGGCGGGGTGCGGGTGACCCAGGTGGTCCGCGTCACCTGCGAAATCTGGTCGAGCAACTGGATGGCGGAAATGCCGCCGCCGACAATGAGCACATGCTGGCCGGAGAAATCCTCGGCGGTGCGAAATTGCTGGGTATGGAGCTGGCGGCCGCGGAAGCTGTCGCGGCCGGGATAATCGGGGATGTAGGGCTTTTCCCAGGTGCCCGTCGCGTTGATGAGGCCGCGGACCGAGAAGAGGCCGCGATCGCTCTCGACACGCAGCCGCTCGCCCCGGTCGCAGACGACATTGACGGTGGCCGGGCGCAGCACGTTTAGGCCGAAGCGCTCCTCATAGGCGGCGAAATAATGCGGCACGGCAACCGAGGCCATGACGCTGTCATCGCCGCCGGCGCTATCGGCAAAGCTCAGGCCGGGCAGGTCATGCACCCGATTGACGGTGGAGAGGGTGAGCGAGGGCCAGCGATATTGCCAGGCGCCACCGGGCTGTGGCGCGCGGTCGAGCACGAGGAAATCGCGGCCGGGGGTGAGGCCGAGCTGTTTCAGGTGATAGGCCGATGAGAGCCCCGCCTGGCCGGCACCGATGACGACGATATCGAGCTTGATGGCGGTGCGGGTATTGGGGGATGGGTCGGTCACGCAGAGGCTCCGGAGACATGCTAAGCATGTAGAGTCGGCGCGACGGAAAGCAAGCGCAACCTCCTGAGCGCCCGCCAGTTATGCATTGCAAAGGAGACTATCATGGGCCACGTGACTTATGACATCGTCGAACATGACGGTGGCTATGCCTACAAGGTTGGAGACGTGTTCTCCGAAACATTCCCCACCCATCAGGCGGCCCATGAAGCAGCCGAAGCCGCGGCCCGGCGCCAGCAGATCGGCGGCCGGGATGAAGCCATCCAGTATCAGGACAGCAAGGGACGCTGGCACGAGGAGCAGGCCGATGGCGGCGACCGGCCCGAAACCGATGTCGAGGACGACCTGAGGGACTAGGTCTGCCTAGAACCGCGCCGCCAGATGCTGGCCGGTGAGCGAGTGTTTCGCCTTGGCCAGATCGGCGGGCACGCCTTCGAACTGGATTGTGCCGCCATCCTGCCCTGCCCCCGGGCCCAGGTCGATGACCCAGTCGGCCCGCGAGATCACATCGAGATTATGCTCGATGACGATGACCGAGGACCCGGCATCGACCAGCCGGTCGAACAGGCCGATCAGCGTATCGACGTCGTTCATATGCAGGCCCGTGGTGGGCTCGTCCAGCACATAGATATTGCCCTTCTTGCCCAGTTCGGCGGCCAGTTTCAGGCGCTGGCGTTCGCCGCCCGAGAGGGTCGAGAGCGGCTGGCCGAGCGTGAGGTAGCCCAGGCCCACATCGTCGAGTCCGCCCAAGATCCTGGCGATGGCCGGTTCGGTGAAGAAGCCCACCGCGTCGGAAATGCTCATCTCGTAGACTTCGGCGATGGACTTGCCGCGCAGGTGATGCTCAAGCACCTCGGGCAGGAAGCGCTTGCCTTCGCAGGTCTCGCAGGTGGTGATCATCGGGTCGAGATGGGCGAGATCGGTATAGATGACGCCCAGCCCGTTGCAATCCGGGCAGGCGCCCTTGGAATTGGCCGAGAACAGCGCGGCATCGACGTCATTGGCCTTGGCGAAGGCCTTGCGGACGGCGTCGAGGATGCCGGTATAGGTCGCGGTATTGGACCGCCGCGAGCCGCGGGCCAGGTTCTGGTCGATGATGATGGTATCAGGGTAGGCCAGCGGCAGGCAGCCCTGGATCAGACTCGACTTGCCCGAGCCGGCGACGCCGGAAACCGCAGTCAGCACGCCCATGGGAATGGTGACCGAAACGTCCTGCAGATTGTTGAGCCTGGCATGGGCGATCTTCAGCTCGCCCGTGGGCTTGCGGACCTTTTCCTTGATCGACTGGTGCTTCTTGATGTGGTTGCCGGTCAGCGTGCCTGACGTCAGCAGCCCGGCGTAATCGCCCTGATAGACCAGCTCGCCCCCTTGGAGCCGGCGAAGGGCCCCATATCGACCACATGGTCGGCAATGGCGATCATGTCGGGCTTGTGCTCGACGATGAGCACGGTATTGCCCTTGTCGCGCAACTGCTGCATCAGCCCGGCCAAGCGGCCCACATCATGCGGGTGGAGCCCCACTGACGGTTCGTCAAAGACATAGGTGATGTCGGTCAGCGAGGAACCGAGGTGGCGCACCATCTTGACGCGCTGGCTTTCGCCACCCGACAGGGTCGAGCTTTCGCGGTCGAGGCTGAGATAGCCAAGGCCGATAGTGACGAGGTTTTCCAGCCGCAAGGCCAGGGCTTCGAGCATCGGGCCGACCTGGGGCGCCTCGATCTTGCGAACGAAACTGGCCAATTCGCTGACCTGCATCGCCGAGAGCTCGGCAATGTTGCGGCCATTGACCTTGCTGCCCAGCGCCGCCTGATTAAGGCGGGTGCCGTGGCAGGCCGGGCAGGTGGCGCGGGTGAAGATCTTCTCGTATTCGCGCAGTACATGGGGCTGCAGGCTTTCGGGGTCCTTGGAGCCCAGCCCCTTCTTGAGCTTGGCGACCACCCCCTCATAGGTCAGGCCGATCTTGCCGACCTTGATCTTGCGGCCGTCATCGAGGTTGAGCAGGTTTTCGCGCTCTTCGGCGCTGTATTTGCTGATCGGCTTGTCCATGTCGAACAGGCCGGAATTCTTGTAGATTTCCCAATACCAGGTATCGACCGCGAAATCCTTGGGCAGCAGGGCGCCGTCATTGAGCGAGCGGCTTTCATCGATCACCGCCGACATGTCCATGGCCGCCACCTGCCCGATGCCCTCGCAATCGGGGCACATGCCGCGCGGATCGTTGTAGGAATAAAGGCTGGGCGGCCCCAGCTTCGGCTCGGCCAGCCGGGAAAACAGCACGCGCAGCATCTGCGCCGCATCGGTCACCGTAGCCACGGTCGAGCGGGAATTGCCGCCGAGACGCTGCTGGTCGACGATGATGGCGGCCGAGATGTTTTCGAGCTGGTCGGCATCGGGCTGGCCGTAGCGCGGCATGAATTGCTGCACGAAGCTGGGGTAGGTCTCGTTGATCAGCCGCTGGCTTTCCGCCGCGATGGTGCCGAAGACCAGCGACGACTTGCCCGACCCGGAAACCCCGGTGAACACCGTGATGCGGCGCTTGGGAATATCGAGCGAGACATTCTTGAGATTGTTCTCGCGGGCGCCGCGAATGATGATCGAGCCGTAATTGGGGTTGGTCAAGGACAGTCCTCATGGTGGGGGCCGGAGCGAGACCGACATTGCAGAAGGCTTGCTGACATGACGTGTCAGCAAGCCGATTTTCGACAGCGGGCGTGATTTTTCAAGCGGGAAGCCTAGCCCACCGCCTTCTTCAGCAAGGCGGCGATCTGCTTTTTCTCGGCGTCGCCGAGCTTGAGCAGCGCGAAGGAGGTCGGCCACATATTGCCGTCATCCAGTTTGGCGCTGGTATTGAAGCCCAGCGAGGCATAGCGCTCCTTGAACTTTTCGCCGGGAGTGAAGAAGCACACCGCCTTGCCGTCCTCACCCGCCCAGGCCGGCATGCCATACCAGGTCTTGGGTGCGAGGCTGGGCGCATGTTCCTTGACCAGGGCATGGAGGCCTTCGGCCAGTTCCCTGTCGAGCCCGTTGAGTTCGGCGACCTTGGCGAGCAGGTCGGCTTCGCCATCGACCTTCTTGCCGCCCTTGCGGCGGGCGGCCTTTTCGGCCTTTTCCTCGGCGACCTTGTCCTTCATCGCCTCGATTTCGTCGTCGGAGAAGGACTGACTGGTCTTTGTCGTCTTGCGCGTTGCCATGGGAGGCTCCCTACCAGCTCAACTGGGTGATCTGCACGATATTGCCGCAGCCATCGTCGAGCTGGGCGATGGTCGAGCCGGTGACGTCGATCGGCTCCATGCGGAGCGCCACGCCCCTGGCCTTGATGCGTTCGCAATCGGCCTTCACATCGTCGGTGAAGAACTGGATGGCCGGCTGCTCCTGCTCGAACGTCGCCTGCTGGAAGGCCCTGGCCGGCGGATTGTCGTTGAGCGCCAGTTGCAGCTCGACGCCGTCGGGGTCCTCGGACGGCACCACGGTCAGCCAGCGATAGCCTGCATTGCCGAAGTCATTCTTCTTGGTGAAGCCCAGCACATCGGTATAGAAGGCCAGCGCCTTGTCCTGGTCGTCCACATAGATGGTCGTTACCTTGATCTTCATCGTCGCTACTCCATTTCACTCGGGCCTGGACGTCAGTCCAGCTTCGCCACGACCTGTTCCAGCCGCGCCATGAACTGCTTCCACGCTGCCTTGGCGCCCTTGTAGGCAAGGTCGTGCTCGGGCCGGAAACCGGTCTGTTCCATACGGACAATCGTACCCGATGGCGTCGGTTCCAGCGTGAAGGTCACTGTTGTTTCGAGCCCATAGGCGACCCAGCTATAGGTGAGGGTCTTGTGAGGCTCGATCTCCAGCACCTCGCATTCGACCACCACTTCGATGTCCGGCTTCGGCGTGTTGCGGAACTGGAATTTCCGTCCCTTGACCGGCTTGAAATCGCTTTTCATCAGCCACTCCTCGATCAGGTGTGGTTGGGTCAGCGCCCGCCAGATCTTCTCGGGTGGATGGGCGATTTCCCGTTCGACGACGGCGGTGCGAATCTCGGGCTGGTCGCTCACCGGGCCAGGCTCCCGCGGCTGCGCCAGCGGGCGGCATAAGGCAGGACGAACATGTAGAGGCCCGTCCCCATCAGCAGGAAGAGCGGCAAGAGCGGAATATAGGACACCCAGACCAGCGGCTCGGGCAGAGCCAGCGCGATGAAGGTGACGATGACGCTGAGCGTGAAGACTATGGCGAGCCAGCGATGGATCTGGCGGATCCATTGGCTGGCGGTCCAGGGTGTGGTGCCGGCGATATCGGTCATTGATCCATCCTCTTGAGCAGGTTTTCCAGGTCGTCGAACCGGCCCTCCCAGAAGCCGGTCATTTCGCTGGTCCAGTCGACCAGCGGCGCCAGGGCACCCGGCAGGGCGCTGTAATGGGTCTGCCTTCCCTCATGGCGATCGCGCACCAGGCCGGCCTGTTTCAGCACGCCGAGATGGCGCGACACGACCGGCTGGGACACCCCAGCCTGGGCCGTGAGAGCCCCGACGGTGATCTCGCCTTCCCGGCACAGCCGCTCGAAAATGGCGCGGCGCGTCGGATCGGCAAGCGTCCGGAAGATCATGTCCTGGGTGGTCGACAAATCCATACCTCACTGGCTATGAATTATGTATAGCTGGAGAGGTATGAATGAGTCAAGCAGGATTTGGTCTGTCAGAAGTGTAGGCTCCTTCGACCTTCCGTGGCTCCCGTCACCCCACCCTCAATCCCTCCCCATCAAGGGGAGGGAGGCGCAGGTTGAGATGTCGGTGTTCGTCGTCTCCCTCCCCCTTGTGGGGAGGGATCAAGGGTGGGGGTGGGCCACGCTCACCGGACCTCGCTATCGCTCTTTAGAGCGAAGCCTTGCGCACCTGGCTGACGCCCACCGCGAGACCGGCCACCGCCACGACCACCGCCACCAGCGCGCCATACAGCACCGGCATGACGAAAATCTCACCCATGAACAAAGCGCGTTCGGCTTCGACCAGATAGGTCAGCGGATTGAAGCGGCTGGCAATATAGAGCCAGGCCGGCGCATTGGTCATGGGCAGCAGCACGCCACCCAGCAGCATCATCGGCAGGGCCACCGAATGGCTGACGAGATAGAACAGGCTCCCATCATGCTTGCTGGCAATGGCCAGGGCATAGGAGAGCGAGGCGACGCCCACGCCGAACAGCATCAGCATGGCCAGCCCCAGCAGCATATGCAGCGGATGCAGCACCAGGCCGAATGGCGTGGCGACGACGATCAGGATCAGCGCCTGCACCAGCAGCGGCGCCAGTTCCTTGAGCGCCCGGCCCACCATGATGGCGGGCCGGCTCATCGGGGTGGCAAGGAAGCGTTCGAAGCTGCCGCTCATCAATTCCTCGGTCAGCGCCCAGCCGCAGGATACGGTGGTGAACAGCACCAGCATGACCACCATGCCGGGCACGAACCATTGCAGCGGCGAGGTGCCTTCGGGGCCGGGAATGGCGCCGAGCAAAGGTACGAAAAGCGCCAGATAGAGCAGCGGCTGCACCAGTCCGAAGATGATGTAGTACCAGCTTCGCAGGGTGGGGCCGATTTCGCGGCGGAAGGAAATGGCGGTGTCTGATAAGAAGGACATGTTTTGATCCTGACTGTCAGTAGACCTCGTCCTGAGCCTGTCGAAGGACGAGGTCGTGCCGAGATTGGCGTACCCGACCTCGTGGTTCGACAGGCTCACCATGAGGTCTAACGAGACTGGAACGGCTAAGCCGCCGCCTCCCTGAGCGAGCGCCCGGTCAGGCCCAGAAACACATCGTCCAGCGTCGGCCGCACGACCCTGGCGCTGATGGCTTCGATGCCGGATTGATGCAGCCGGCGGATGAATTCGGGCAAGACGGCCTCGCCATCCCGCAGGGTGACGGCGACGTCGCGGCCATCGACCCTGGTTTCGCGCGCATCGGGCAGGTTCTGCGCGATCTCGGCGGCATTGCCCGACTGGTCCTCGCAGAGCACGCTGACATGGATAGTGTCGCCCGCCAGATCGGCCTTGAGCCGCGCCGGGGTGTCGTCGGCGATCATGATGCCATTGTCCATCACCATGACGCGCTCGGCCATGGTGTCCGCCTCGTCGAGATAGTGGGTGGTGAGGAAGATGGTCATGCCGCTGGCCTTGCGGAGGCTGGTGATGTGATCCCAGAGATTGGCGCGGCTATGTGGGTCGAGCCCGGTGGAGGGCTCGTCGAGAAACAGGATCGGCGGGGTATGCATCAGGCCCAGGGCCACATCGAGCCGCCGCTTCTGGCCGCCCGACAGCGAGGCACAAGGCCTGTCGGCCAGGCCATCGAGTTCGAGCATGCCGAGCAGGTCGTCGGCGCGCTTGCGGGCCGCCGAGGCGGTCATGCGCTGGGCCTTGCCCTGCGTCACCAGCTCGTCGCGCACGCGATGATAGGGCCCCGAGCCTGTGCCCTGCCCGACATAGCCGATCTGGCGCCGTACGCCGGCCGGATCGGCCACCACGTCATGCCCGCTGACGCTGGCGCTGCCGGATGTGAGCGGCAGGAGCGTGGTCAGCATGCGCACCGAGGTGGATTTGCCGGCGCCATTGGGGCCAAGAAAAGCCACCAGCTCCCCCTCGGCCACGTCGAGGCTGAGGCCGCGCACGGCCTCTACCGGGCCGGCCTTGGTCTTGAAGGTACGGGTCAAATCTCTGGCATGGATCATCGGCTTCCCCTGTGCGATGCGGGCACACTGACCCGGCCCTGCTGACATGACGCGGCAGCAGGCGGGTTTTCGACAGCAGGCTCGACTTTTGCGTCGCGGAGCCGTATAACTCCGTACGCCGCACAGGGTTTAGCACAATCTCGTACGGTGTAAAGAGTTATTTGGAGACCCAATGGCCGAGGATATTGCCGGGCGCGGCGACCCCATCAAAACCCTGCAACTGATGTGGGGGCGGGTCGATACGCCAAAGCGCGGTCCGAAGGCCAGGGTGGCGCTGACCGACCTGGTGCAGGCGGCGGTGCGCATTGCCGATGCGGAGGGGATCGACGCCGTCTCGACCCGCCGGGTGGCCGAGGCCGTCGGCATTTCGCCGATGAGCTTTTACACCCACATTCCCGACAAGTCGGTGCTGCTCGACCTGATGCTGGATGCGGTGTCGGGCGGGGACTATCCCATGCCGGTCTTCGATCCGGCGCAGTGGCGCGCCAATGTGACCATGGTCGCCTCCGAATTCCGCAAATATTACATCGCCCATCCCTGGGTGCTGCAGGTGTCCACCCACCGCCCGGTGCTCGGCCCCAATACGATGAAGTCCTACGAGGTCTTCCTCAGCGCGCTGGACGGGCTGGGGCTCGATGAGATCGAGATGGATATGAGCGTCACCATGATCGCCAATTACGTCTTCGGCGCCGCCCGCGACGTGGCCCGCTCGCGCATGGTCAAGGAACAGACCGGCATGAGCGATGACGAATGGTGGTACGCCATCGCGCCTTTCCTCGAAACGCTCGACTATTCCCCCTACCCCGTCGCCAGCCGCATCGGCCCGGTGGTCGGCGAACTCTATGGCCTGGGCGACCCCGACCGCGCCTTCGATTTCGGGCTGGAGCGGATTCTGGACGGGTTGGCGGTGATGATCGAGGGGAAGGGCGGGCCCTAGATCACATTGCCCTCGGCATCGAACAGGTGCAGGCGGGACGGGTCGATATGGGCGCCGACGGTCGAGCCCAGTTCCACCGGACGCTGGCCTTCGAGCACGATGGTGAGCGGCTGATTGTCGGCCGTCGTGGCATAGACCACCGTCTGGCCGCCGAGATTTTCCACCAGGTCCACGCGCACATCGGCCAGCTTGAGGCCGCTGCCTTCTGATATGGTGATGTGTTCGGGGCGCACGCCCAACGTGGTCGCGCCGGTCACCGGGCGCGGCAGGTCGAGCGTGTTGCCCGCCACTTTCAGCGCCGAACCATCGGCGCTGGCGGCGAGGAAATTCATCTTGGGCGAGCCGATGAAGCCGGCCACGAACAGATTCTTCGGCGTGTTGTAGAGTTCGAGCGGCGCGCCGGCCTGTTCGATGACGCCCTGGCGCAGAACCACGATCTTGTCGGCCATGGTCATGGCTTCCACCTGATCGTGGGTGACGTAGATCATGGTGTTGCCGAGGTCGTTATGCAGCTTGGCGATCTCGACGCGCATCTGCACGCGCAGTTCGGCATCGAGATTGGAGAGCGGCTCGTCGAACAGGAAAATGCGTGGCTCGCGCACGATGGCGCGGCCGATGGCGACGCGCTGGCGCTGGCCGCCCGACAATTGCTTGGGCTTGCGCTGCAGCAGCGGCACGATCTGCAGGATTTCGGCGGCGCGCTGCACGCGCTCCTTGATCTCCGCCTTGGGGGCGCGGGCGGTTTCGAGCCCGAAGGCCAGGTTCTGGTAGACGCTCATATGCGGATAGAGCGCATAGGACTGGAACACCATGGCGATGCCGCGCTTGGCCGCCGGCACGTCGTTCATGCGCTCGCCGTCGATCAGCAGGTCCCCCCGGTGATCGGCTCGAGCCCGGCAATCATGCGCAGCAAAGTGGATTTGCCGCAGCCCGAGGGGCCGACGAAGACGGTGAATTCACCCGGATCGATGTCGAGATCGACGCCGTGGATCACTTCCACGTCGCCATAGGCCTTGACGATCTGGCGGAGCTGGATGGGGGTCGACATGAGCTCTTACTCCTAAGCCGCCCGGAACTGGGCCGGAACCCAGCTTTCGTAAAGCGGATGGCCGGGGCCGATGGGCAGGACGACATCCTCATTGGTTGCCGACGAATGATAGAAGGCGGTGACCAGTTCGAGCGAACGGCGCGAATCCGCCGATGTCACCGGCAGCGGGCCGGTGCCCATGAGGGCATCGTGGAAACGGGCCATCTGGGTCTGGAACCTGGACGGCACATGCTTCCAGTCCTTGAGCAAAGCGTCGATCCTGGCCGCCGTCTCGGGGTTGCGCGGCTGGATCTTCCAGGGCTTTTCGCCCGGATTGTAAGCCGCATGATCGCTCTCGAAGGTGACATTCTCGAAGGCCAGGCGAATGCGGGTGGTGTCGTCGGCCGAGCCCAGGGTGGCGGTGAGGCTGGCGAGGGCGCCGTTCTTCATCTGCAGCGAGGCCGAGATCGTGTCCTCCACCTCGATCGGATTGACGCGGGTGGCGACGCGGCCGAAGACGCGTTCGATATCGCCCATGAGATAGGTGAAGAGGTCATGCGGGTGGATGGCATGGCCCATCAGCACGCCGCCCAGTTCGGTGGCCCATTTGCCGCGCCAGGGCACGGCATAATAGGGCGCGTCGCGCCGCCACAGCGTCTCGACCGTGCCCATGAAGGGTTTTCCCGCAATGCCGGCATCGATGATGGCCTTGGCCTGCTCGATGCCATTGCCGAAGCGGTACTGGAACACCGGCATCAGCATGCCCTTGCTGGCTTTTTCCTGTTCCATGACCGCATCGACCTGGGCGAGCGAGCCGACCAGCGGCTTTTCGCAGATGACATGCTTGCCGGCTTTGAGCGCCGCCATGACCATGGGGAAATGCAGGCCCGGCGGGGTGCAGATGTCGATAATGTCGATATCGTCCATGCCAAGCACGTCATCGAAGCCGGCAATGCGGCGCTCGATGGCGAATTCGTCGGCGACGCCGCCCAGCCGCTCGGCATTGAGATCGCAGAGCACCTTGACCTTGAACTTGTCGGCATTGGGCAGGTAGCCCTCGACGATATGGGAACGGCCGATGCCGCAACCGATGACGGCGACGTTGAAAACCCTGCTCATTGCGCCCACTCCGTTCCGCGTTCGGCCAATGCCTGCGCCGTCAGCGCCAGCTTCATGGCATTGAAGCACCGCTCCTGCGGCATGGCGGTCTCGGTGCGATTGCGCACATCATCGAGGAAAAGCCGGCCAAAGGGGCGGTCCACGGCCGAACAATCCACGTGGCGCGGGCCTTCGTGATTGACCATGAACAGGTGATCCTGCCCGGGCCGGCCGGCAATATCGATATATTTGCGCAGCTCGATATAGCCCTCGGTGCCCAGAATGGTCAGGCGCCCGTCGCCCCAGGTGGGCAGGCCCTTGGGGGTGAACCAGTCGACGCGGATATAGCCCGAAGTGTTTGGTGTCCGCAGATGCACGTCGCCCACATCCTGCAGACCCGGCCGGTCGGGATTGGCGCGATTGGCGACGCTGGCCGAGATCACTTCGGCATCATTGGCGTCGGAGAAGAACAGGAACTGCTCGAACTGATGGCTGGCAATGTCGCAGAGAATGCCGCCATAGCGCTGACGGTCGAAGAACCAGTCGGGGCGCGGATTGTTCTTGAGCGCATGGGGCCCCAGGCCCACCGTGTTGATGACCTTGCCGATGGCGCCCTGGGCGATGAGATTGCCCGCTTCCACCGTGGCGCGCACCTCGAAATGCTCGGAATAGAGCACCGAATAGATGCGGCCGGTTTCCGCCTGCACTTTCCGGAGCTCGTCAAGCTGGGCGAAGCTGGTCATGCCCGGCTTGTCGGTCAGCACGTCCTTGCCATGCCGCATGGCGGCGAGCGAGATGGCCGCGCGGTCGGCCGGAATGGCCGCAGTCAGCACCACGGCGATATCAGGGTCTTCCAGGATCGCCCTGGGATCGTCGACGCGTTTGGCCTCGGGATATTTGGCCCCGAAAGCCGCGGCGAGATCGTCCTCGACGGCGTGGAAGGCAACGAACTGCGCGCCGGCATCCTTGAGGCAATCGACCTGGCCATGAATGTGGCTGTGGTTGATGCCGATGGCGGCAAACTTGATGTCGGTCATAGAGAAGAGCCCTGGAAGAAACTGGGTGACGGAACGTCCACCGGACGGCCCCCCTCTCCCCTCAGGGGAGAGGGCTGGGGTGAGGGGTGAAGGCCCCTCGGCAGGAATACCGAAGCTGAACCCCTCACCCGACCCTTCGGGTCGACCTCTCCCCTGAGGGGAGAGGTGAACAGGCCCGTGCATAGCGCCCGTCCTCACCGCTTCATCCCCGTCGTGGCGATGCCCTCGATGAGCAGGCGCTGGAAGAACAGGAAGAACAGGAAAATCGGCACCAGGCTGAGCACGCTCATGGCGAACAGCCCGCCATAATCGGACATGCCAGTGCTGTCGGTGAAGGTGCGCAGGCCCAGCATCACGGTATAGGTCCGCATCTCGCTGAGATAGATCAGCGGTCCGAAGAAATCGTCCCACGTCCAGATGAAGGTGAAGATGGCGGCCGTCGCCAGCACGGGCATGGAGAGCGGCAGCACGATCTTCCAGTAGATGCGCCAGGGCGAGCAGCCGTCCATCTGGGCAGCCTCGTCCAGCTCCTTGGGCAGGCCGCGGAAGAACTGCACCATGAGGAAGATGAAGAAGCCATCGGCGGCAAGGAATTTAGGCACCACCAGCGGCAGAAAAGTGTTCACCCAGCCAAGCTGGCGGAACAGCACATATTGCGGGATCAGCGTCACCTGATAGGGCAGCATCAGCGTCATCAGCATCAGGGCGAACCAGAAGTTCTTGCCGCGGAACTGCAGGCGCGCAAAGGCGAAGGCGGCCATGGAGCAGGCCATGACATTGCCGCAGACGCTGAGGATGGAGATGATGAAGCTGTTGGTGAAGAAGGTGCCGAAGCTGGTGCGCAGCCCGTTCCAGCCGCGGAAATAGGCATCGAGGCTCCAGGCGGAGGGGATGATGCTGGCCGAGGTGAAGATTTCGTTTTCCGGACGGAACGAGGCGGCCAGCATCCACAGCAGCGGATAGAGCATCAGGACCGAGGCGCCGAGCAGCGCCACATGGATCAGCACCGAGACGAGGCGGCGCTGCATCGGGGTGAGCTTGCGCAGGCCGACCACGGTCAGCTTGTTGGGGGCATCAGTCATCGTAGTGCACCCAGTATTTCGATGTCAGGAAGGAGAAGGCGGTGAACAGCCCCACCAGCGCCAGCAGCACCCAGGCCAGGGCCGAGGCATAGCCCATGCGGAAGAAGCCGAAGGCCTCCTGGTAGAGATAGAGCGTATAGAACAGGGTCGAATTGATCGGGTTGCCGGTGCCGCCCGAGATGATGAAGGCCGGGGTGAAGCTCTTGAAGGCCTCGATGGTCTGGATGATGGCGTTGAAGAACACGACCGGGGTCAGCAGCGGCAGGGTGATCTTGACGAATTGCCGCCACTTGCTGGCGCCGTCGAGGCTGGCCGCCTCGTACATGTCCTGCGGGATCTGCCGCAGGCCGGCCAGGAAGATGATCATGGGCGAACCGAACTGCCAGATGGACAGCACGATCAGCGTCCACAGCGAATAGTTGGGATTGGATATCCAGCTTGGCCCGACAATGCCGAAGATCGACAGGAACTTGTTGACCAGGCCGTCGCCGGCGAAAATCTGCCGCCACAGGATGGCGATGGCCACCGAGGCGCCGAGCAGGCTCGGCAGGTAGAACAGGGCGCGGTAGAGCGGCAGGCCGCGAATGCCGCGATTGAGCAGCATGGCCACGCCAAGCGCGAAGGCGAGCTTGAGCGGCACCGAGAAGATGACGAAGAACATGGTCACCCGCATCGACGCCCAGAATTTGGGGTCATTGGTGAACATGCGCATATAGTTGTCGACGCCGGTCCAGCGCGGGGCGGTCAGCAGGTCGAAATGGGTGAAGCTCAGATAGAGCGAGGTGACCATGGGCCCCACGGTCAGACCGAGAAAGCCGATCAGCCAGGGCAGCAGGAACAGATAGCCCGGGGCATCGTTCTGCCAGATACGGGCCCAGAGCGAGGGTGCCGCGCGCTCCCTTGCGGGAGCGCCCGATTCAAGGGAGCGCGCGGTCATGCTTAGCTGGCCCGGTCCAGAATGGCGGCTGCTTCATTGACGAAGTAGACACCGGCATCTTCGGCGGAACGGCCGCCGAAGGCGACTTCCTGGCTCAGCGTCCGCAGCAGCGAGATGTCGATCTCACCGGCAGCGGCCGGCGGCGGCGGCGGCAGCGGGCCGAGCAGGTCGCCCAGATTGGCCACGAAATGCAGCGCGATCTGGTTCTGCGCGTCGAGCGTGGGGGCCACCGCATCACGTACGGCGGCGGCGCAGGGCACCCCGCGTTCGACGCCCAGGATCTTGCCGGCGTCGGGATCGTTGATGAAGAAGCTGAGGAATTCGGCAGCCGCTTCCTTGTTGGCCGACGAGCCCGCCACCGAGAAGAACATCGAGGGCTTGCGGTAGTGACCGCCACCGACACCGGGGGCGAGACGCGGATAGCCGACCATGTCGAGGCGGTCCGGCAGCAGCGCCTGATAGCCGACCAACTGGTTGGAATTGGATGGCATCATGGCCGCCTTGCCGGAAACCAGCATGGTAGTTTCGAGCGGACCGGTGTCGAGCGCCTGATCTTCCGGCGAAACGATCACGCCGGCATCGCGGAAGCTGTTCCACATGGTGAACCACTCGATCATCTCGTCGGCGCCGAAGCCCAGCTCGCCCTCGGCGGTATAGAGCGCGAGGCCTTTCTGGCGCAGCCAGTTGTCCAGCATCGGCTCGGTGCCCGAGGAATCGGTCATCATCTTCATGCCGTTGCGGACATTGGCGGCAGCGAAGGCTTCGCCGGTGGCCAGGATGTCGTCATAGGTCCAGTCGCTGGTCGGCACCGCGATATCGGCTTCCTCGAAGGCGGCCGTATTGATGAGCGTGGCCACCGTATTGGCGCCCAGCGAGATGCCGTAGAGCTGGCCGTTGACCTTGCCGCCTTCCAACTGGTCGGCGTCGAAATCGTCCAGCTTGAGCGCGCCGCCGACGAATTCGTCGAGCGAGGCGATGGCGTTGCGCTGGGCGTATTCCACGATATAGCGGTAGTCCATCTGGATCAGGTCGGGGGCGTTGCCGCCCGCGGTCTGGGTGGCCAATTTGGGCCAGTAGTCGTTCCAGGCCAGGAACTCGCCCTCGATGGAGCCGCCATTGGCGGCGGTGTAGAGGTCGGTCACGCCATAGGTGCGGTCGGCGCGGTCCTGGCCGCCCCAGAAGGTGAGGCGCATATTGGCGCCCTGAGCCCAGGCCGGCATGACGCCGGCGGCGCCGGCGGCGACAAGCGCGGAACTGCCCATCAGGAACTGACGGCGGTCGATGCGGATAGTCATTCGGTTTTCCTCCCATGAACTGTGGTCGTTCCGGCTCCCGGAACGGATGCGTAATTCGCAGCCTCCCCGCTGCTAATCACCAATCGGTTACTTGTTCTGCCCCGAGGCCGGCATCGCTGCCGGCATTCTCGGTTGTGCTTTTCGCCGGAAACTCCCTACGAAAGTTACACAAATAACCGACTGGTTACGACATAGCACACACGTTTGCGGCAAGGCAATGACTTGTATGGAAGATGCGGAAAGCTGGTGAAATCTCCCTCCGGCAGTGTCGCTGCCCGAGCCGGATCGTCCCGGATTCCCGCTGTTTCAGACCGTCCCCGCGAACGCAGACGCGTCTGGCTCCCATGGCCGTTATCGGCCGTTTCCTGTCTCGCTGCCGCCACCTTGGCGCAGTCTCGACCAAAAGAAAAATAGGAAATATCCTGTCCGGTATAGATTGTTTCTATGGCATGGAGACCGGCCCCATGGACAAGCTGCTCAACCAGTTCCTCGCCGTGGCCGAGGCGGGCACGATCAGCGCCGCGGCGACGGCCCTGTTCGTCACCCAGCCGACGCTGACCTTCAACATGCGCAAGCTCGAGGAAAATCTCGGGGTGAAGCTGCTGATCCGCACGCCGCGCGGGGTGGAGCTGACCGAATATGGCGAGACGCTCTATCAGAACGGGCGGCTGATGCGCCGGCTCTATGACAATACGCTCAATGCGATCGCCCACCAGCAGGGCCGCACCGAGCAGGGCTTGCGGATCGGCTCGGGCTATTCATGGTGGACTTTGTTCATCCGCGACATGGTGCTCGACTATTCCAGGAACTACCCCAATGCGCGCATCCATGTGAGCCTGGGCAACCAGTTGCGCTGCATGGACCAATTGCTGAGTGGCGACATATCCCTGTTCGTGGCCCATGAGATCGAGGGGCTGAGCCGCAGCACCGGCGCCCGCCTCCTGCCGCTGACCCGGGTCGGCCAGGGCTATTTCGTGCGCGAGGGCCATCCCTTGCTCAGCCGCCCCCGCTCGATGACGGAGGTGGAAGCCTATCCGGCGGTCACCAGCTCACTGCCCGAGGTCCGCCACCAGCGCTTCTTCGAGACCTGGAGCCGCACCACCACGGCCAGCGCCCCGTTCGACCAGGGCAAATATGTGTTTGCCTCCAATTCGCTGGCCGCCTGCCTCGACTATGTCGAGCGCAGCGACGCGGTGCTCAGCCATACCGAGGTGATGGCCGAGGAATTCATCAGCCGCGGCCTGCGACAGGTCAGCGTGACCGAACCGACGCGGCAGAGCCTGATCGGCATCTATGTGCTGCTGGAACGGGCCGAAGAGCCCCGCGTGGCCGAACTGATCGAGCGCTTGCGGGAGAAAGCCGCCACGGTGCTACCGCCGTTGGAATAGGCTTTTCCAAGAGGATACCCCCTCCCAACCTCCCCCTGATAGGGGAAGGAGCAGATCGGGGATTTGGCACGATCTTGCCCCACCCACCGGCCGGATTCCTCCCCTATCAGGGGGAGGCTAGGGGGTATCCGACAAAAAACCTCAAGCCGGCTTGGTCCGCAGATAATCCAGCACCATCTGCACTGCCTGCGCCTCGCGCTCCTGCACCATGTCGATACCGCTGAGGTCCCGCGCGAAGATCACCGACAGCGTCGCCATGTTGGAGACGTAGAAGAAGCCCAGGGCGGCGATGGAGATATAGAGCTGCACCGGATCGACGTCGCGGCGGAAAATGCCGATCTCGGCGCCGCGTTCGACAATGGTGCGGATCTGCCCGACCAGCGGGGAATGCAGGGCCTGGATATCGGGCAGGGTCTTGAGGAACCGGGCATTCTCGATGTTTTCGGTGCCGAGCAGGCGCGGAAACCACGGATTGGCGAGGAAGTGGCGGAAGGTGAAGCGCACCAGCCGGTCCATGGCATCGACCGGCCCGTATTGGTCGAGGCTCAGCGCCCGTTCGCCGCGGCGGATCTCCTGATAGGCATCGAGCAGGACGGCCCGGTAGAGATCCTCCTTGTTGCCGAAATAGTGGTAGAGCAGCCGCTTGTTGGCCCCCGCCAAAGCGGCAATGGCATCCACCCGCGCGCCCTCGAAGCCGCGCTCGGCGAATTCGGCCCGGCCGGCGACCAGGATCGCCGCCTTGGTCTTGATCGAATTGCGCGCCCGCTTGGCCGGGGCCGCCTCAGCCTTGGGCTGGGGCGGCGCGACCGCGGGTGAAGAGGGCTCGGACACGCTTGGATACCGCCGGAATGGACATCAGGATGGTGAAGACGATGATGAGGCAGATAACAGCACTGATCGGACGGGTAAAGAACGGGGTTGGATCGCCATTGGTCAGCAGCAGGCCGCGCCGCAGGTTGAGGTCGAGCAGATCGCCCAGCACGATGCCCAGCACCATGGGGGCCATGGGATATTTCATTTCGCGCAGGATGAAGCCGAAGACGCCGAAGCCGAGCATGACATAGACGTCGAACATGCGCTGGGTGATGGCGAAGGAACCGACCACGCAGAGGATATAGATCACCGCCATCAGCCGCTGGCGCGGCACGCGCAGGACCTGGATGAAGACCTTGGTCAGCGACAGGCCGAAGACCAGGTTGGCGAGCGTCGCCAGCAGCAACATGGCCACGACCTGGTAGAGGAAAACCGGATTTTCCACCATGATCATCGGCCCGGGCCTGATGCCGTGGATATACATAGCCGCGATCAGTACGGCCGCGGCGGCCGAGCCGGGCAAAGCCAGAGTGAGTGTCGGGATCATCGCCGCCGAGACCACGGCATTGTCGCCGGTTTCCGCGGCGATCAGCCCTTCCTGGCTGCCCTTGCCGAATTCCTCGGGATGCTTGGAGGCCCGCTTGGCCGCGGCATAGGAGGTCCAGGAGCCCACATCCTCGCCTACACCGGGAATGATGCCGATGAAGGTGCCGATGACGCCGGAGCGGATGATGGTTTTCCAATACCGGAAAATCTCGCGGAAGGTCGGCACCACCCGGTCATTGACCGAAGCCACATGGGCCACCGCATTGCGTTTCATGGCCGAGAGGATTTCGGCCAGCCCGAAGGCGCCCACCATGGCCGGGATCAGGTCGATGCCGCCGCCTAGCTGGGAAATGCCGAAAGTGAAGCGCTGATGCGCATGCAGCGTTTCCATGCCCACCATGGCGACGAGCAGGCCCAGAATGCCCGCAATATAGCCCTTGAGCGGCGTATCGCTGCCGGTCATCTGGCCCGAAATCACCACGCCGAACAAAGCCAGCCAGAAGAATTCGTAGGAGCCGAATTTCAGCGCCGCCTCGGCGAGGAAGGGCGCGATGATGGCGAGAAAGAAGATGCCGACCAGCGTGCCCAGGGTGGACGAGGTGGTGGCCAGGCCCATGGCGAGGCCGGCCTTGCCCTGCTGGGCCAGGGGATGGCCGTCCAGCGTCGCCGCCGCATTGGCGGGGGTGCCGGGAATATTGAGCAGGATGGCGGTACGGCTGCCGCCATAGATGGCGCCGAGATAGACGCACATCAGCGTGAGGATCGCCTGGTCGGGCGCCATCTTGTAGGTGAGCGTTACCAAGAGGGCCACGCCCATCGTGGCGGTCAGCCCCGGCAATATGCCGATGACCACGCCGAGCAGGGTCGCCCAGGCGACATTGAACAATGCGGCGGGGGTGAGGAAGTGGCCGATGCCCTGACCGAGAAGGAGCAGTCCGTCAAACATCTGGAATCCTTACGGCAGGCGGACGAGAAAGATGCGTTCGAAGACGAGGTAGATGCCCCCGCCGCCGAACACGGCAATGGCGATGGCCCAGCCCAGTGTCGACAGCGGCGTGATGGGCCCATCGGCCAGCCAGGTCTCGAAAATCATGATGAAGGCGAAGATGAACAGCATGGCGGCAGCCCAGAAGGGCAGCCAGCCGACCAGGATCAGCGTATGGACCAGCGCCAGCCCCAGGATGACCAGCACGCGCAAGGCCTGCCGCGTGGTGAATATACCGGCCAGGCCGCGCCAGCCGCCTTCGGCCTCGATGCGCCATGAGCGCAGCCCCAGCAGCGCGCCGCACAGCGTCAGCCCCACCGACAGGATCAGCGGCACCAGCCCCGGAATGGTGGCGGGATGAATGTGCCGCGCCTCGAGGCGCGGCATGGTCCAGGACAGGTAGAAAATGGTAAGGCCCAGCCCCACCAGCACGATTGATGTCAGCAGATCGGCCCGCGCCCGGATGGCGGTTTCGTCCGCTTCAGTCGGTGTGTCCAATGCCCGCCTCCCTAGTAAAGACCATCTCTACCCCTCTCCCCTTGCGGGAGAGGGTGGTTCTTCCGCGTCCAGCGGAAGAACCGGGTGAGGGGTGCTGCGCTCTCCCATGCTTCAATGCAGTCGGATAGCACAGAACCCCTCATCCGCCCTTCGGGCACCTTCTCCCGCAAGTGGAGAAGGGAAGAGCCTCAATGGCGGTGACCACCGAGGCCCCGACTCTTACTGCCCGACTTCGGTGCGGGTCTCGCAGTCGATGCCGATGGTGGAGGGGTCGTTGACCGCCTCGCCACGCGCCACCGACGAGCAGGCTTCGAGGATCGCGACCGGCATGGCCAGCGCACGGGCCTCGGGCCCATAGGAGGGCGCGAAGACCGCACCGAAGGTTTCGGCATAGGTCTTGAGCTCGGGCGAGTTCATCACCTTGTCGGCCCAGATGGCATCGACCGTGGCCAGCACTTCGGGCGGCGCGTCGGCCGGAATGAAGATGCCGAAATAGTCGGGGGCCAGTTCCATGTCCGGAATCCAGTCGGTGATCGGCGGAATGGGATCGACCCCATCCAGAACCAGCGGCTGGTCGGACAGCACGGCAAGGGCCTTGAGGCGCCCGCCGCGGATCAGTTCGGTCTGTTCCACCGCCAGTTGCGTGGTGACCATGGCTTCGCCTGCCGCCGTGGCAATGGCGGCCGGGCCACCACCGTCATAGGTGATCATGTTGTAGTCGAAGCCGTCGGCCGCATCGGACAGTGCGGCAATGGCCGTGCCGCCCGAAGAGGTGATGCCGGCCGTAGCCACCGTGATCTCCTGGCCTCGCGCCTTGAGCGCGTCCAGCAACTGGCCGAAATCGGTGAATTCGCTGCCGGCCGTCACGCTCACGACCGGCACGTTGGCGACGGAGAGATAGATGTGCCAGTCGTCGATATCGGTGCCTTCGAGCAGGCCCGACACCGAATAGGTGGCATTGTTGGCGATGGCATTGGCGGTCCAGGTATAGCCGTCATGCGGCGCGTTGAGCACTTCCTGGGTGCCGATGGCGCCCGAGGCACCCGGCTGGTTGACCACGACCACATCCACACCCAGCGCCTCGGCCAGGATCGGCGCGGTGACGCGGGTCACCTGGTCGGTCGAACCGCCGGCGCCCCAGGGCACGATCAGGTTGATCGGGCGGTCGGGCTTCCATTCCTGCGCGGCGACCAGCGACGAGCTCAGCAACAGCGCCGAAACGCCGCCAGCCAGCACAAACCGTAAGTCACGATTCATCTGCATCCTCCCTCGATGTTGAAAGGCCGGACTTTTGTCCTCGGCCCAAGGGGGCAGACTGCCGCAGCGATCCGGCACTGTCAACCAAGTAACTACCCGGTGACTATTGACAGCGCGATGCGGAAACAGGATTTTTCTTTTCCATCATATGGATGATTGCCCCGGTCGTTCCGGCCCGGCCGTCACATGTACCGGACAGGGAACACAAATGGACGTGACGGCGGCTCTCATCATGACGGCGGCCCTGGCTGCGGGCGCCGTGGTCAAGGGCGCCACCGGCATGGGCCTGCCGCTCATCGCCCTGCCGGTGCTGACCGCCGCCTTCGGCCTGCAGCATGCCGTGGGGCTGATGACCATTCCGCTCATCGTCACCAATATCTGGCAGGTCTGGCGCTTCCGCAAGGAAGCCCGCTCGGACCGGCTGGCCTTCATGCCGCTGTTTCTCGTCGGCGGCGCAGTGGGCATCGGCATCGGCACCTGGGCGCTGACCACCCTGCCCGAGCGCGTGCTGGTGCTGGTGCTGGGCCTGCTGCTGCTGGCCTATGTCGGGCTGCGGCTGATGGCGCCAACCTGGTCGCTCGGCCCCGACCTGGCGCGGCGGCTGGGGCCGCCAGCCGGGCTCGGCGCTGGCATTCTGCAAGGTGCCACCGGCATTTCCTCGCCCATCGGCGTCACTTTCATCCATGCGATGAAGCTGGAGCGCGAGGCCCATGTCTTCGCCGTTTCGGCCATGTTCCTGCTGTTCTCGGTGGTACAATTGCCGGCGCTGTGGGCGGCCGGGATCATGCAGCCCGAATGGCTGCTGCAGGGCCTGCTGGCACTCATTCCCATCCTGCTGTTCATGCCCGTGGGCCAATGGATCAGCAGCAAGCTCAGCCGCAAGGCCTTCGACCGCATGATCCTGATTTTCCTGGCGGTGATCGGGCTGACCATGGTGCTGGGGCTGTAGGGGCATGGCGCGCTGTTTTATCCCAGCAGCCCTCATCATCCCCAGTAGCCCTCATGGTGAGCCTGTCGAACCACGAGGGCGTGGCACGATAGCTCCACTCGCCCGACCTCGTGGTTCGACAGGCTCACCATGAGGTCTTCGAGGGCATGAGGCCGCTCCCGACTTCCTCATCCAAAAGTCTTCCATACATCCCGCTTGACGCCAGTGCTGCATCGCGTGTAGCTAAGTAACTAATCAGTTACACGCCGGGTGCGGCAGGGAGGAACACGATGGCAGACAGGCGGCTTGGACTCATCATGCACGGGGTCACCGGGCGCATGGGCTATAACCAACATCTGGTGCGCTCGATCCTGGCCATCCGCGACCAGGGCGGCGTGGTGTTGTCCAATGGTGATCGCCTCGTGGTCGATCCGATCATTGTCGGCCGCGACGCCGACAAGATCGAACGCCTCGCCAAAAAGCACGACATCAAGCGCTGGAGCGCCGATCTCGACGCGGCCCTCGCCAACCCCGACGACACCGTGTTCTTCGATGCCGGCACCACGCTGATGCGCGCGAGCCTCTTGGAAAAGGCGCTGGCCGCGGGCAAGCATGTCTATTGCGAAAAGCCGACCTCGGACTCGCTCGATGTCGCCCTTAACCTCGCCAAGACCGCTCGCGCCTCGGGCCTCAAGCATGGCGTGGTGCAGGACAAGCTGTTTTTGCCCGGCCTGCTGAAGCTCAAGATGCTGCGCGACAGCGGCTTCTTCGGCAAGATCCTCTCGGTGCGTGGCGAATTCGGCTATTGGGTCTTCGAGGGTGACTGGCAGCCGGCGCAGCGCCCGAGCTGGAACTATCGCAAGGATGACGGCGGCGGCATCATTCTCGACATGCTCTGCCACTGGCGCTACGTGCTCGACAATCTCTTCGGCGAAGTCCAGGCCGTGTCCTGCCTGGGCGCCACCCACATTCCCGAACGCGTCGACGAGAAGGGCAATCGCTTCACCGCCGATACCGACGATGCGGCCTATGCCACCTTCCAGCTCGAAGGCGGCGTGGTGGCGCAGATCAATTCGAGCTGGACCACGCGTGTTCGCCGCGACGATCTGGTGACCTTCCATGTCGATGGTACGCATGGCTCGGCCGTGGCGGGGCTGCACAAATGCTGGAGCCAGCATCGCGTCAACACGCCCAAGCCGGTGTGGAATCCCGACCAGCCGCAGACCATGAACTTCTTCAATGACTGGGAAGAAGTGCCTGATAACTGGCCGGCCCAGAACGGCTTCAAGGCGCAGTGGGAAATGTTTTTGAAGCATGTCGCCGAGGACGCGCCCTGGGAATACGGCCTCGAAGCCGGCGCCAAGGGCGTGCAGCTCGCCGAACTCGGCCTCAAGAGCTGGGCCGAACGCCGCTGGCTCGACGTGCCGAAGCTGGAATTCTAGTCGCGATGACCAGCATCAACCTGCCCAATCCCGACCGGACCATCACCCCCTATACGCTGACCGGCACCCCGATCCCCTTCGTCCGGCACAAGGCCAGCGACTTCAACCGCATCGCCTATGCGGCGGCCCATGTCGTGGCCGATCCGCTGGCCAATAACGACCCCTGGCTGACGCCCGCCATCGACTGGGATACGACGCTCAAATTCCGCCATCGCCTGTGGGATCTCGGCCTCGGCGTCGCCGAAGCCATGGACACCGCCCAGCGCGGTATGGGGCTGGGCTGGACCGAGGCGCAGGAGCTGATCCGCCGCGCCCAGGCCGAAGCCCGCACCCGTACCGACAGCCTCATCGCCTATGGCGCCGGCACCGACCACCTGGCCCCCGGCCCCGATGTCACCATCGACGACATTATCCGCGCCTATGAAGAACAGGTCGGCTTCGTTGAAGCCCAGGGCGGCCGCGTCATCCTGATGGCCTCGCGGGCGCTCGCCGCCGCGGCCAAGTCGCCTGACGATTACGCCAAGGTCTATGGCCGCATCCTGAGCCAGGTGAAGCAGCCGGTCATCATGCATTGGCTCGGCGAGATGTTCGACCCGGCTCTCACGGGCTATTGGGGCCATGGCGACCACGACAAGGCCATGGATGTCTGCCTCGACGTCATCGCCGCCAATGCGGACAAGGTCGACGGCATCAAGATTTCCCTGCTTTCGGCCGAGAAGGAAATCGCCATGCGCCGGCGGCTGCCGGCTTCGGTGAAAATGTATACCGGCGACGACTTCAACTATGCCGAACTCATCGCCGGCGACAACCAAGGCTTCTCCCATGCCCTGCTCGGCATTTTCGACGCCATCGCCCCGGCCGCCTCGGCGGGGCTCGCCGCGCTCGGCAAGGGCAACAATAACGAGTTCTTCGACCTGCTCGAACCGACCGTGCCGCTCAGCCGCCACATCTTCGCGGCGCCGACCCGGTTCTACAAGACCGGCGTCGTCTTCCTCGCCTATCTCAACGGGCTGCAGGATCACTTCCAGATGGTCGGCGGGCAGCAATCGACCCGCTCGGTGCAGCATCTCAGCGAACTGTTCCGCCTTGCGGATAAAGCACGTGTCCTTGTTGACCCCGAATTGGCTGTTTCGCGCATGAATGCGGTGCTCAACGTTAACAGTGTGCTAACCAAATGACCCAACGTGCTATCTCGCTGAACCTCGCCACCACGCGTCAGGTCTGGGGCTTTGCCGAAGCCGTGGATGGGTGCCTGCGGGCCGGAATCACGGCCATTTCGCCCTGGCGCGACCAGATCGCGGCCATCGGACTCGACGAGGCCGCCCGCATCGTCAAGGCCAATGGGCTGCAGGTAACCGGGGTCTGCCGCGGCGGCATGTTCCCCGCCGAAAGTGCCGCCGGGCGGCAGGCCAATATCGATGATAACCTGCGCGCGATCGACGAAGCGGCGGCACTCAATGCCGATTGCCTCGTGCTGGTAGTCGGTGGATTACCCGGTTCTTCCAAGGACTTGCCTGGCGCCCGGCAGATGGTGACCGACGGCATCGCCGCCATGCTGCCCCATGCCCACGCCTCCGGCGTCAAGATCGCCATCGAGCCGCTGCACCCGATGTATGCCGCCGACCGCGCCTGCGTGAACACGATCGACCAGGCACTCGATATCTGCGAGACGCTGGGCGAAACCGTCGGCGTTGCCGTCGACGTCTACCATGTCTGGTGGGACCCGCGGCTGGCTGAGGCCATTGCCCGCGCCGGCCGCATGAAGCGCATTTTCGCCCATCACATCTGCGACTGGCTGGTGCCGAGCAAGGATATGCTGCTCGACCGCGGCATGATGGGGGACGGCGTCATCGACCTTCCCGCGATCCGGAAAATGATCGAGGACGCCGGCTTTCACGGGCCGCAGGAGGTCGAGATTTTCAGCCAGGACAATTGGTGGAAGCGCCCCGGCGACGAAGTTCTGTCAGTCATCAAGGAGCGCGTCGCCACCGTGTGCTAGGCGCGGGTATAGGTCAGCGTCTGGCAGAAGATGCCGCCGCGGCAGCCCTGGATGTCGATCGTGTCGGGGCTCGTCATGGTGACCGTCGCCTCGGCGCTGATGCCGCCGGCGGAAAGCTCGCCCTTCCACTGGTTGGGCGCAACCTGCTCGGCCTGCATCACCTGCTTGCCGACATAGGCCAGGTTTTCTTCAGTGGCCGAGTTGCCTTCTAGATTGGTCAACACGCCGCATAGGTCCGTGCCATCGCCGCAGAGCGAGAACTCGAAGGACGTGCCCCAGGAATCGACAAAGGTGCCTGATGGCGTCGCCGTGGCGGCAAAAACCGGGATGGCGGTGGCGGCGCACAGGGCGCCAATGGCAAGAATCTTCTGAATACGCATGGTATCTCTCCACGCGACTACACCCGCCCCAGGCCGTCGCTCAGTTCATGATTGATGAGTAGCCAACGTAAACACGCCCGAGACGGTTGCGTTGGCGACGTCATTCGTGATTAGCGACGAAATGTGGCAGCAATTTCGACATGGGTGGATTGGGTGAACTGATCCACGGCCACGAGGTCGCTCATGGCGTAGCCGCCAGCGATAAGGAGCGCTGCGTCGCGGGCGAAAGTCCTGCTGTCACAGGCAACCATGACCACGGTCTTTACCCTGGATGCGGCCAGTTCCCGGACCTGTGCCTCGGCCCCGGCCCGCGGCGGATCGAGCACCACGGCCTCGTAGGGCAGTTCGAACCGGGTCAGCGGATCGCGGAACAGGTCGCGTGGTTTGGCCGTCACCTCGCGCAGGCCCCTGGCGAAGCGGCGCGCCTTGTCGAGGGCGGCAATGCCGGCTTTGTCGCTGTCGAAAGCGGCCACCGGCCGCTGCCCGGCCAATCGCAGGGCGAAAGGCCCGATGCCGCAGAACAGGTCGGCCACGGTTTTCGCCTTGCCCACGGCATCAAGCACGTAATCGGCCAGGATATTTTCCGCGGTCTCGGTGGCCTGCAGGAAGCTGCCGATCGGCAATTCGACCTGCGCCCGGCCCATGGCGATCAGCGGCGGTTGGGCCTGCAGCACCATTTCACCATTGAGAGCCAGCCGCGCCAGCCTGAAGCGCCCGGCCAGCGGCGCGACGCGGTCGGCGCGAGCCTGCTTCTTTTCGGTGCGGATGGCGACATCGAGGCCGCTCAAAGTGGCAGTGAAACTCACATCGGCCTCGCCCACGACCTGCATCACCGCGCGGGCAATGTCCGGAGCCCTGGCCAGAGCGGGTACCAGGATGGGGCAGGTATCGAGGTCATGCACCTCGTGGCTGCGCAGGCGCATATAGCCGGCGCCTTCGCGCCGGGCATGCAGGGTCGCCCGGCGGCGCCCGTCGCCCGAAGCGTCGATGAAGCGGGACACTTTCTGCTCGATGCCGGCAAATTGCAGCGGCGTCTCCACCAGACCGGTCTTGAAGGCCTCGTAGCTCGGGCGATCCATATGCTGGAGCTGGCAACCGCCACAGGCGCCGAAATGCGGGCAGAAGGGCGCGATGCGGTTGGGCGCCGGGGCGGTTACGGCCAACAAGGTGCCGCGCTCGCCCTCGGCGAGGATTTCCACCACCTCGCCGGGCAGGGTCAGCGGCACAAAGACCTTGCGCCCGTCGATCTCGGCGACACCCTCGCCCTTGTGGCCGAGGCTGGTAATGGTGGTTGTCGTTGTCATTGATATCCGGGGCTTGCTGAGGGCCTGCACTAGCGCGTTTCCGCCAAAAGGTCACGTCTTTGCGCCTCGGCCGGCGGGGTCGCGTTCGAGTTGATCGATGCGGCTGGCCAGTTCCTGCACGGCTGATATCAGCGGGGCGATGAAGGCATCGTAGCGCAGGCCCTGCTCGCTATCGGGATCGGCGGGGTCGGCGAGGATGTGGCCAGCGAAGTCCGCACCGGCCAGGACGGCCTGCACCTGCTGGGCGAGGAGGCCGTAATGGGTGCGGCGGCCGGGGCGCGGGGCGCCCGCTTCATTGCCGCCGATGGTCCAGCGGTATTTGACCGGTTCGAGCGCGCAGATGAAATCGAGACCGAGATCGGAGGGGGCGATGTCGGTTTTCTGCCTGATATCGGAGGTCTGGATCGTGCCGGTGGCAGCCCAGACGGCGGACCAGCGCGCGCCCGAGCCGCCCAGGGTCATGGCATTGTCGGTGGCGGGGCGGAGGGTGGCGGCGAGGGTGGTCGCGCCGGTGCTGGCATTGACCGTGAGGGCGTTGACCCAGGTGGCGCCATCGGGGCTGACCTTGAGGCGCCAGTGGTCGTCGCCGGCCAGGCCCATTTCGGCGCGGCCCGACCAGTTGGTCTGGTAAAGCAGGCTGGCCGTGTCGCCTAATGCCGCCTTGTTGATCTTGACCTGATGGCCATTGCCTTCATGGGTCAGCAGGGTGGCGGCGGAAGCGACGGCAAGGCGGTTGGTGCTGTCGGCGCTGGTATTGACGCCCAGGCGCGGCAAAGCGGCGCCGAGTGCGGCCAAAGGGGTCCAGGCGCCAGCATCGAAGACGAGCTGGGTCTTGTCGGAACGGTCATAGACCTGCCAACCGGCGGCCGGATCGAGGAAAGTCCAGGCGCCGGACTGGAAGGCGGCGATTTCGTCGGTGTGGCCGGACCAAGAACCGGTAGCGCCGGATGGAACGATCCAGGCTTCGCCCTCCAGCGGGGTGGCGGGGGGCGTTGTCAGGCGGCGGCTTTCGACGGTGGGTTGCACCAGGGTATCGAGGGCCTGGATGGCCTCGTTATGGGTAATGTGCTTCTGCGCCTGACTCGGCATGATGAAGGGCAGGGTAAGGCGAGGGGTGTGGTCCATGAGGGGTTCTCCTTTGGCGAGGAGTATCCGGCCGGATGGAGGGGGTGGGGATAAGCGGGATTTCTTGCCGCCATTCCAGCCCCCACCGCGCGTCACCCTCGGGCTTGACCCGAGGGGCCTGCACTTACCCGGCGCTCGGCAAGTGAAGAGCCTTCGGGTCAAGCCCGAGGGTGACGATCGAGTTTGAGGACTACGCGGTGACCGCCGCAGGCCTTCTCGCCGTGGTCACGATGAAGGTCACCACGAATGTCGCACTCATCAGCAGGACGATGGTCGGGGCGGGGGCGGAGTCGATGAAGAAGCTGGCATAGATGCCGATCAGCGAGCTCAGCACCGAGACCGTCACCGCGATCAGCATCATGGGGGCGAAGCGCTTGGAGATGAGGTAGGCGATAGCGCCGGGGGCGACCAGCAGAGCGATGACCAGCACGATGCCGACGGCGGTGAGGGCAGCGACGATGGTGAGCGAAAGCAACGCAAGAAGT
Organism: Devosia ginsengisoli; assembly: GCF_024707105.1. GTDB lineage: Bacteria > Pseudomonadota > Alphaproteobacteria > Rhizobiales > Devosiaceae > Devosia > Devosia ginsengisoli_A. The sequence goes on from NZ_JANQAJ010000006.1 coordinate 430,245, forward strand.
CCGTAATGCAGCCAGCGCACGGGCAGGCCGATGGCGCCGGCCTGTTGCGGATCGAAGGTGAAAAGCAGCAGGTCGCGCCATTTGGCTGATACGATCAGCGTCACCACCAGGGCGATGATGCCGGTCTGGATCAGGTCGGCGGGGCTGATGCCCAGGATATCGCCGAACAGGATGTGGTCGAGATGCACATCGGTCTGGATCGAGGTGTAGAGCACGATGCCCAGGCCGAAGAGACCGGAGAAGACCACGCCCATGACCGTATCTTCCTTGATGCGGGAATTTTCCTTGAGATAACCGACCGAGAGGGCGCAGCCCATGCCGGCGGCGAAGGCGCCGACACCCAGCGGCAGACCGACGATATAGGCCAGCACGACGCCGGGCAGCACGGCATGGGAAATGGCGTCGCCCATCAGGGACCAGCCCTTGAGGACGAGGAAGCAGGAGAGCAAGGCGGTGGGCACGGCGACCATGACCGCGATCAGCATGGCACTGGTCATGAAGGGGAACTGGAACGGCCAGAGGGCGTAGGTGAGGAACTCGCTCATGACGCAATCTCCGCGGCGGCCTTGCGGCGTGCGGCCAGCAGGCCATGCTTGGGTGCGAAGACGAAGGCGGTGAGGAAGACCACGGTCTGGAGCACGACAATGACGCCGCCGGTGGCGCCATCGAGAAAGAAGGAAATGTAGGCGCCTGATAGCGAGGACAGCGTGCCCACGGCAATGGCAATGAGGATCAGCCGGGGAAAGCGGTCGGTCAGGAGGTAAGCGGTGGCGCCGGGGGTCACCACCATGGCGATGACGAGAAAGGCACCGACGGTCTGCATGGCGGCGACGGTGCAGGCGGCGAGCAGGGTGAAGAATATCACCCGGAGCAGCGGCGGATTGAGGCCGATGGAGCGGGCATGGCTTTCATCGAAGAAGGTGACCATGAGGTCCTTCCAGATGAAGAACATCACCACCAGGGTCACCACCGCGATGATGACCAGTTGCAGCGTATCTTCGGGGGTAACGGCCAGGATATTGCCCATGACGATGGTCTGGATGTTCACCGATGTGGGCGACAGCGAAATCATGAACAGGCCGAGGCCGAAGAAGGCGGTGAAGATCAGCCCGATGACCGCATCTTCCTTGAGCTTGGTGCGCTGGGTGAGGAACAGCATGGCCCCGGCGGCAAGACCGCCCGAGAAGAAGGCACCGATGGAAAAGGGCAGGCCGAGCATATAGGCGCCGGCCACACCGGGCACGATGGAGTGGCTGAGGGCGTCGCCAATCAACGACCAGCCCTTAAGCATGAGATAGGCCGAGAGGAAGGCACAGACGCCGCCGACCAGGGCCGAGACCCAGATGGCGTTGATCATGTAGTGGTAATTGAAGGGCAGGAGCAGAGTTTCGATCATTTCGGTTCGACCGGGTCCGACTGCTTGGTGGTCATCTTGCCCTTTTCGCCATACATGACCAGCGGCCGCTCATCGTCGGTCAGGACCGAAATGTGGCGGGGATCGTCGTCTTGATGCAGGCCCGAACCGGCGAGGACGAAGTGGCGCAGAGCGCCGCCGAAGGTTTCCTCGAGCCATTCGCGAGTGAAGATTTCACTGGTCGGGCCGGAGGCGAGGACGGTGCCCTTGACCAGCACGGTGCGGTCGCAGAATTCGGGGACCGAGCCGAGGTTGTGGGTCGAGACCAGCATGACCTTGCCCTCGTCGCGCAGCGCGCGCAGCAAGGCGACGATCGCATCCTCGGTCTTGACGTCAACGCCTGTAAAGGGCTCGTCGAGCAGGATCACCTGCCCTTCCTGCGCCAATGCGCGGGCGAGGAAGACACGCTTTTTCTGGCCGCCGGAGAGTTCGCCGATCTGGCGGTGACGGAATTCGAGCATGTTGACGCGTTCGAGGGCGGACGTGACCATGTCATGGTCGATTTTTCTCGGGCGGCGCAACAGGTTCATATGGCCGTAGCGGCCCATCATCACCACGTCTTCGACGAGTACCGGGAAGTTCCAGTCCACATCCTCGGACTGCGGCACATAGGCGACGAGGTTGCGCTTGAGTGCCTGTTTTCCCGGCACGCCGAGGATATCGACGGATCCTGATGCCAGCGGCACGAAGCCCATAATGGCCTTGAACAGCGTGGATTTGCCCGAGCCGTTCACCCCGACCAGCGCCGTTATGGAGCCCCTGGGAATGGTGAAGCTGGCACGTTTGATAGCGGTGGTGCCATTGCGATAGGCGACGGTGATGTCATCGACATCAAGGCCCAGTGTCGCGGCGTCGTGGCTCATGTCGTTCATGGGGTGAGGCCTTGCACGATGGTCGTTGACGTGACCGAGAGCAGATCGAGGTAAGTCGGCACGGGACCGTCGGGGTCCGACAGGGAATCCACATAGAGCACCCCGCCATATTTGATCCCGGTCTCGCGGGCGACCTGTTCGGCCGGCTTGGAGGAAATGGTGCTCTCCGAAAAGATGGCCGGCACGGCATTGGCGCGCACGGCGTCGATCACCAGGCGCACCTGTTGCGGCGTGCCCTGCTGGTCGGCATTGATCGGCCACAGATAGAGCTCCTTGAGGCCGAAATCGCGGGCCAGGTAGCTGAAAGCGCCTTCCGACGTGGCGAGCCAGCGGCGCTGCTCGGGGATGGCTGATATTGCGGCGCGAATGGGTTCGACCGTGGCGGTGATCCGGGCGGAATAGGCCGCGGCATTGGCGGCATAGACCGCCTCGTTGGCCGGATCGGCCGCGGCGAAGGCTGCGCGGATATTCTCGACATAGATCAGCGCGTCTGAGGGCGACATCCAGGCATGGGGATTGGGCTTGCCCTGATAGGGACCTTCGCCAATGCCCATGGGCTCGATGCCCTCGGTGACGATAACGGAGGGCACATCGCCCAGATTGGAAAGGAACTGCTCGAACCACTGTTCGAGATTGAGGCCATTCCACAGGATCAGGTCGGCATCCTGGGCGGCGATCAGGTCGCCGGGGGTGGGCTGGTAATTGTGGATCTCGGCACCGGGCTTGGTGATCGAGACGACATCGGCGGCGTCACCAGCGACGTTGCGGGCCATGTCGGCAATGATGGTGAAGGTGGTCACCGCCTTGAGGCGTTCCTGCCCCGCGGCAGGAAGAGATGCCGCCAGCACGACAGCAGCGGCAAGAACGGAAAATACGCGACGACGCATCGAACACTCCAAAGCGAATGATCACCAGATAATGCAATTGCAAATCATTCGCAATAGCAAATCGAAGGTTTGGGTGGATGCGTGGTTCATTGCGCCGAACGCTTCAGGCAACCTGGCGCGTGCGACAATGCCGTTGACGTCCTGGGCGCTGCGGCTGGATGATGGCGTATCAGCACGATGTGGCTAGTCGGGGGAGGCCTTCGTGAAGTTTCTTCTCACATCCGCAGGCATTACAAACCGGAGCATCTCCAACGCGCTTGTCGACCTGCTGGGCAAGCCGATTGCCGAGTCCAGCGCCCTTTTCATCCCGACCGCGATCTATCCCTTTGCGGGCGGTGCGGGCATGGCGTGGAAGGCGATCAGCGGCAAGGCCGGAAACCCGTTTTGCGAACTGGGCTGGAAGTCCCTCGGCGTGCTTGAACTCACCGCCCTGCCGACCATTCGCGAAGAAAACTGGATACCGATGGTCCGGGAGACCGATGCCCTGCTCGTTTGGGGTGGGGACGTGCTGTACCTGACCTACTGGATGCGCCAGTCGGGCCTGGCGAACCTGCTGCCGTCACTAACCAGAACCATCTATGTGGGGATGAGCGCGGGAAGCATCGCGGTGACCCCCTATAACTGCGATGCTGAATTCGACCTGCAATATGTGCCTGACGGCAGCGACAGGGGCCAGGACGCCGACAGGGCGCTGGGACTGGTGGATTTCACGCTCTATCCGCATCTCGATAACAAGGACATGCCGGACACGACCCTGGCCAATATCGAAAAATGGGCGTCGGGAATCCCGGTTCCGACCTATGCCATCGACGATGAAACGGCCGTCAAAGTGGTCGGCGGCAATGCCGAGATCGTCTCCGAAGGAAACTGGCAGTTGTTCAACCCGTAGCGCTTGCGTGCCTCCTTCGAAGCAGGCATCGCGAAGGGCATTTCGCCAGCCATACCATGTTCATAGTATTCATCCGACGCGCCCCGAGCGCATAGGGTCCGCCCGCCACGGGCCGGCCATGCCGGCAGCACGAGCGCAGGGGGACGGACTATGGACGGCATGGGCACGCTGCAGAAACTGACTGCGGCCCAGAGGGAATTGCTCGTTGCGCAGGCGCAGAAACGCTCGATCGGGCGGGGCGATGTATTGTTCCGCGCAGGAGAGGCGAGTCAGGCCCTGTTCATCGTCGTGCGCGGGGTATTGGCCGCCTCGGCCAGTGGCGACCTGACGGTTTACCGGGAGGTCAGGGCCGGGCAGGCGGTGGGCGATCTCGCTTTTTTCTGTGGTGGCGACTACAGCGAGACGGTCACGGCCTTGCGCGACTGCGAAGTGCTGGAGATTTCCCGCCTGGCCTATGCCCATGCGCTGGAGACCGATCCGGGCATTGCCGTGGCTTTTCTCGGCATGCTGGCCGCGCGGCTGCACCTGAAGGATGCGCGACGCGAGCGGCGGCCGGGTGGCCCGCGACGCGCCATTGCCTTTGTGCAGGGTGGGCACGAGCCGGTGCCGCCGGCCTTCTTCGAACGGATGCGCAGCCGCTTGCAGCGCGAGGGCCATGTCACGATCGACCATGGTGCGGTGGCGGACCGGTTCGGCAGCCGAAGCCTGAATGACCCTGCAGTGGCGGAATGGCTGGACCGGATGGAGGACGACACCGCACCCGTCTTCTATTTCGGCGATGACGGGCTGACCGACTGGACGGAGCTATGCATCCGCCAGGCCGATGAAGTGGTACTGGTGACGAGCGGCGATGCACCAAAGGCCGAACTGTCCGCCGTCGAGCGGCTGGTGGAGAAGCTTCATCCGCAATCGGCCTGCCGGCTGGTTCGCCTGCATGGGCGGCGGGCCGGCATTGTCGAGGGCACGGCCTCCTGGCTCGCGCGGACCCCGGTATTCCTGCATCACCATGTGTCGTTGCAGGACAATGCCGATGTGGATGCGCTGATCCGCTTCCTGACCGGGCGGGCTGTGGGGTTCGTCGCCGGCGGGGGCGGCGGGTTCGGGCCGGCGCATGTCGGCATCTACCGGGCGTTTCGCGAACAGGGCGGCACGTTCGACGCCTTCATGGGTACGAGCGTGGGGGCAGCGATGCTGGCCGGCTTCGCCTTCCTGGGTGAACACGACACGCTGACTTCAGGCACGCACGACATTTTCGTCAAGAGCCGCAGCTTCAAGAAGGTGACCTGGCCGCGCTACGCACTGCTGGACCACACGGCGTTCGACGATGCATTGGCGCGGGCCTATGGGCCGGATACGCGGGTGGAGGATTGCTGGAAGCCGTTTTTCGCCATCGCCACCAACCTGTCGGACAATCGCATGGAGATCATCCGATCCGGCCTGCTGTGGCAGGCGGTGCGTGCCTCGAGCGCCATTCCCTGCGTGCTGCCGCCTTTCTATACGGCGGACGGGAAAATGCTGGTCGATGGCGGCGTGATGGACGATGCGCCGCTCGGCCCGATGCAGCAGATCAAATCCGGCCCCAATCTGGTCGTGCATTTCGGACGCACCGGAGGACAGCGGTTCAACGTTTCCTATGCGAGCCTGCCCGGGCGCGGCAAGCTGCTGGCAACGCTGCTCAATCCACGCGGACGGCTGCCGCGGGCACCGCGCATGCTGAGCATATTGTTCCGCACCATGCTGGCGCATCAGCGCTATGAATTGCCCGTCACGCCGCAGGATCTCGTGCTGACGCCGCCGACCTTTCCCGGTGCGAGCCTGATGAGCTTCGACCGGCATATGGATGTGTTCAACGCGGCCCATGCCTGGGCGCAGCGGGAAATCGAAACCCGACTGGGCAATCATGACGCAGCCATGGAAGCCATTTTCCACCGCCCTGCTCCGGCAGAACCGCTGGAGGACGTGCCGGCGATGCAGGCAGTAGCCTAGCTCGACTGGGTATGCGGATCGGGCGGCAGGGGGTGCAGATCGGGGACGCCGCGATAGGCCCTGGCCTCGCAGCGGCGGGCCGCCTCTTCCACCAGCAGGCGTATGACTTCGCTCCCCTCCTGCGGCAGGATGGCGAGCGCTTGCAACAGGTGATCGCGGGCGGTTTCGTAGCGTAGATCAGGCAGGGAAGTCATGCGGCGCTCCACCGAAGCCCCACATGCGAGGATGGGAGCGATAGGTGGATGGCGCCTTAACGGCGGCCGCGCAATTTGAGATGGTTCGTAGGCTGGGTGTGGCCCCATGGAGCCACACCCGTCAATTCGGCTAAGCGCGCAGCACGCCGCCGGATGTCTTGGTGACTGCGGCGATGACGCCGGCGGAAATCCTGTCGATTTCTTCCTCGGTCAGCGTCTTGTCCGATGGCTGGATGGTCACCTCGATGGCAACCGACTTCTTGCCCTCGCCGACATGGTTGCCCTCGAAGACGTCGAAGACCGTGACATCCTTGATCAGCGCCTTGTCGGCACCGCGCGCAGCCTTGAGGATGGCGCCTGCGGTGACAGCCTTGTCGACCACGAAGGCGAAGTCGCGGGTGAGCGGCATCAGGGCGGAGAGGTCGAGCGCCGGCTTGGTCTTGGTCGCCTTCCTGCGCGGCTCGGGCAGTGCGTCGAGATCGAGCTCGAAGGCGGCAACGGGGCCGTCAATGTCCAGTTCGGCGGCCAAGGCGGGATGGAGTTCGCCGAACCAGCCCAGCGTCTTTGGACCCTGGGCGACGCGGCCGCCGCGGCCGGGATGGCTCCAGGGGGCGGGCTCGGCAAAGAGCTGCACCTTATCGATGTCATGGCCCAGCGCATCGAGCACGGCGCCGAGATCGGCCTTGGCATCGAAGACGCCGACGGGTTCAGGCTTGCCGGACCAGTGGCGGCCGGAGCCGCCGAGTTTTGCGGTGCCGGTGCGGATGCCCGTCGCGTAGGTGTGCTGGCCTTCGGGCGCGTCGCTAAGGAAGACCTGGCCGACTTCGAAGAGCGCCAGATCGGCAAGGCCGCGATTGGCATTGCGGCGGGCGGCGGCGAGCAGGCCCGGCAGCAAGGACGGCCGCATGTCGGTCATGTCGGAGGCGATGGCATTGGCCAGTTGCAGGCCTTCGCTGCCGCCGCCGAAGCGGGTGGCTTCGTCGTGGCTGATGAAGGACCAGGTGACCGCCTCATCGAGGCCGCGCGCGGCGAGGGCCCGGCGGGCGATACGGCGGCGGTTCTGGATTGACGTCAGCATGCGCGGGGCGACATGGCTGAGACGCGGCAGCGGCTCGACCGGGACATTATCGACACCAACCATGCGCATGACTTCTTCGACCAGGTCCGCCTTCTGCGTCACGTCGGGGCGCCAGGACGGCACCTTGACCGATAGAACATCGCCCTTGCCCGATATCTCGAAACCAAGGCGGGTGAGGATGGCGGTAACGATCGTCGGCTCAACCGTGAGGCCGGTGAGGCGACGCACTTCGGCGAGCGGGAATTCCACACTGGTATCGGGGAACACGTCCTCGCCCGAAATTGCCGGCTCCATCGGTTCGCCGCCGCAGAGTTCCATGACGAGGCGGGTGGCGAGTTCGAGACCGGGCTCGGTCAAAGCCGGATCGACATTGCGTTCGAGGCGGTAGCGAGCATCGGAGACGATGCCGGTCTTGCGGCCGGTGCGGGCGACCAGTTCGGGGTCCCAACTGGCGCATTCCATGAAGACATTGACGGTGTCGTCGGTCGAGCCGGAGCGGATGCCACCCATAATGCCGCCCAGACACAGCGGACCGACATCGTCGGCAATGACCGTCATGGTTTCGTCGAGGGAATAGATCTTGTTGTCGAGCGCGTCGAGCGTCTCGCCGGGGCGGGCATTGCGGAGCACCGGCTGACCCTGGATCTTGTCGGCGTCATAGGCGTGCAGCGGACGGCCCCAGCCGAGCGACACCCAATTGGTGATGTCGACAATAGCATTGATAGGGCGCAGGCCGACGGCGCGCAGGCGCTGCTGCAGCCAGGCCGGGGATGGGCCGTTTTTCACACCCTTGATGTAGCGACCGCTGAATTTGCGGATGGTCTTGGGCTCATCGGCGCCGAATTGCTGCGGCAGCGGCGCGATAGGGCTTTTGCCCTTGGAGGGGACCGGCGACATATCGGTCTGCTTCAGCGTGCCGAGGCCGAAGGCGGCCAGATCGCGGGCAATACCGTAAACGCCGGTGGCGTCGCCCCTGTTGGGGGTGATGGAGATATCGAAGACCACGCCGTTGATGCCGGCATAGTCGGTATATTTCATGCCCACCGGGGCGTCTTCGGGCAGTTCGATAATGCCGTCATGATCGTTGGACAATTCCAGCTCGGCATTGGAGCAGAGCATGCCATTGGACACCTGGCCGCGGATATTGCCCTTGCCGATGGTCATGTCCTTGCCCGGGATATAGGTGCCAGGGAAGGCGAAGACCGACTTGAGGCCTGATCGGGCATTGGGGGCGCCGCAGACCACGTCGATCAATTCGCCGGTGCCGGCATCGACCTTGCAGACGCGCAGCTTGTCTGCATTGGGATGTTGCTCGGCCGAGACGATATGCGCCGTGACGAAAGCGCTGAGCGCCTTGCCCTGGTCTTCCATGCCTTCGAGCTCGAGGCCGATCATGGTCAGCGTCTTGCCGATCTCGTCGGCCGAGGCATCGCTATCGAGGTGCTCCTTGAGCCAGTCGAGGGTGAATTTCATATCAGTGGCACCTTAGCGGGAATCGGACTTGCTGCCCGAAATGGGCGGCAAGGCACGGGAAATCTTGAACAATTCGACGAGGACATTGGCAAAACCCTCGGCGTCGTCGATGGCTTTGTGGGTGTGGGCGATGTGGCCGTAGAATTCGGCCGGCAGCTTGCTCATGCCCCAATCGAGATAGGGCGCGCCGCGCAGGGTTCCGGCCATGGTGTAGAGGCAGATACCGCCGCCGCGGAAAATCTGCCGGGACTTGAACGGGCCGGACAGCACGCGCGTGCCGGCATATTCATCGAGATAGTGATCCATCCAGAGACCATCGAAGATCATCGGCGCGGCGACGAAGACTTTCGGGCCGGGCAGATTCTCGACCCAATCGGCATAGCGTGGCATGACGACGGCAGGGTCTTCGGCGTCGGTGGTGGCGGCCGCCCAGGCTTCGGGCTGGGTCTGCCACCAGGCCATGGTGGTCTCGTTGGTGGCACGGTCGGGGCGCTGCAGGAGCTGGGCTTCGAAACTGCCATGGCGCGTGCCATCGGCTTCGATCGCGACCGAGGCGAAGCTCAGCATGGAATTATGCAGCGGCGTGGGCCCGTCGGATTCGATGTCGGTGACGATGAAGATGGGCGAGGCTACCTGCGCATAAAGCGCGCGCCCGGCGGGCAGCACGGTGACGAGACGGAAGGTTTCGCAGACCACGTCCATATCCGGCGAGAAGCCGCCGTTACGGGCGAAATAGGCCTCGTGGCCTGCTCGCCAGGCGGCATAGTCGCCTTCGCCTTCACGGTCGGTGAAATCGGGCGTGATGGCATCGAAGCGCCTTGTTTCGACTGACAGCGTCTCGATCAGCGCCGCTTCTTCGCCCGCGCCATTGAGCACGATATCGCGCCGCCCGGCTACGGGCATGGGCTCGCCGCCCGCGCCATAGTCGCGCAGGGCGCCGCAGGTGGCGGTCTTCTTGCCCGCCAGCACCAGCGCGAGCAGACGGTCGGCCAGCTCCGGCGAGTCGCCGAAGCTGAACCGGATCGGCTCTGGTCTGGTGCCCTGATCGGCCATGTTAGCTGCTCAGCCCTCCGAACAGGGTGGGCAGGTCGAGGGGGCGGAAGCCATAGTGGTCGAGCCAGCGCTGGTCGCCGTCGAAGAAGGCACGCAGGTCCGGCATGCCGTATTTCAGCATGGCGATGCGATCGATGCCCATGCCCCAGGCAAAGCCCTGGTAGATATCGGGGTCGAGGCCGGCATTGCGAATGACATTGGGATGGACCATGCCGCAGCCGAGGATTTCGAGCCAGTCGCTGCCCTCGCCGATCTTCACTTCGGAGCCCGAGCGGTCGCATTGCACGTCGACTTCCATCGACGGCTCGGTGAAGGGGAAGAAGCTCGGACGGAAGCGCAGGGTGACGTTGGGCACCTCGAAATAGGCCTTGAGGAATTCCTCGAGCACCCAGCGCAACTGGCCGATATGGGAGGACTTGTCGATGACGAGACCCTCGACCTGATGGAACATCGGGGTATGGGTCTGGTCTGAGTCATTGCGATAGGTGCGGCCGGGCATGACCACGCGGATGGGCGGATCCATGGGCGGGGTGATGTAGCTGGCCGCCGGCTTTTCGTTGGTCCTCTGCATGACGCGCATCTGCACCGGGGAGGTATGGGTACGCAGCACCTTCTTCACCCCATCGACACCCATCTTCATGAAGAAGGTGTCGTGCATTTCGCGGGCCGGGTGGCCTTCGGGGAAATTGAGCGCCGTGAAATTGAAATAGTCGGTCTCGATATCGGGCCCTTCGGCGATCGAGAAGCCCATATCCGAGAAGATGGCGGTGATCTCGTCGATGGTCTGGCTGATCGGGTGGATGCGGCCCTTCGCCGTGGGGGCGGGCTGCAGGGGCAGGGTGATATCGACGGTTTCGGCCTTGAGGCGGGCGTCGAGCGCGGCGGATTTGAGCGCGGCGCTCCTGGCCTCGATCAGGCCCGACATCTCGGTCTTGAGGCCGTTGATGGCGGGACCGGCGCTCTTGCGCTCTTCAGGCGCCATCGTGCCAAGCGAGGCGAGAAGGGCGGAGACGCTGCCCTTCTTGCCCAGGGCGCCTACGCGCACGGCGTCCAGCGCCGGCTCGTCGCTAGCCGCGGCGATGGCGGCCGAAAGCTCGGCACGAAGGGTGGCAATTTGAGTGTCGAGGGACATCGCAAACTCTCAATAAACCTCTCCCGGGCATGGCAGGATCGGTGTGACCGACCTCGTGGTTCGACAGGCTCACCATGAGGTCTCAGGGAAATTCAGTGGGCGTTAGAGCAAACAAAAACGCCTCGCGCCAGCCTTCACAGGCGGCGCAAGGCGCTATTTTGACCTCAGCCAGGCTGGGGAGTGTTAGGCGGAGATGCGCTCGTGGGTCGTCTTTTCGACGGGCTCCAGATACGCCAGCGCTGCCTTGGCCTTCGCGACCAGCACGCCGAACGCTTCGGGCTGGGTGATCGCGAGATCGCTCAGCACCTTGCGGTCGACGGCAACCTCAGCCTTGCTGAGGCCGTCGATAAATCGGCCATAGGTCAGCCCGTAATCACGGACGGCAGCATTGATGCGCTGGATCCACAGGGCGCGAAAATTGCGCTTCTTGACGCGACGATCGCGGTAGGCGTACTGGCCGGCCTTTTCGACGGCCTGCTTGGCGATACGGATCGTCGACTTGCGGCGGCCGTAATAGCCCTCCGCAGCCTTCAAGACCTTCTTGTGACGGGCGTGGTTGGTAACGCCTCTTTTAACGCGTGACATGTGTCAGCTTCCCTTCAGCGTTAGCGGTTGTACGGCATGTACCACTTGACCAGACCCTCGTCGCCCTTGGACAGGATCTTGGTGCCGCGGTTGGTGCGGATGTACTTGGCGTTGTGGTTGATCAGGCGGTGACGCTTGCCGGCGACGCCTGCCTTGACACGACCGGTCGCTGTGAAGCTGAAGCGCTTTTTGGCGCCAGACTTCGTCTTCATCTTGGGCATTTTGCGGGTCCTTCAGATAGTTCGGATGGATTTGGGCCCATCGCATTCAAGAACCGCCACGGCATGCCTTTTGGCCGGGCGGTCCGGAGAAGTCGGCTCTATAGGGGAAAGCGGGCCTATGGCAAGCCCCGGCCGGCCGCTGCGAGCATGGGTTCAATGTGATCTTCGAAGAGCAGACCGGGCCTGGCCGCCAACGCCGTCTCGTAGCGGGCTTCGGCTTCGAGCGAAATGCGGAGGAATGCCGCGACACCATCGACCTCGACAGCGGGGAGGCCGTAATGGCCGGTTTCGAGGCGGCGCAGGATTTCGGTCTTGGAGGCGATCATGCCTGATGCGACATTCTTGCCATTGCTCATCGAGCTGGAGCGCTTGATGTAGTCGTGCAGCGGCATGCCCAGATGCATGGATGTTGGCGCGGTGCGGTAGAGCTGGAGCAGGAATTCGAGGTCGGTCATGTTGCTCATGGTGGGATCGTAGCGCCCGTCGGCGCGGTGCCGATCCCAGACCACCATCGAATCCATGGAGAGGCTGACCCATTTATGGGTGCCGGCTGACAATACGCGGTCGGGACCGTGGCCGACATGGCGCAGGTGTCGGAAATCCTCGGTCATGACATCGAGTGCGGTCGAGACCACACCGTGCTCGGCCAGGGCCGCGACGGCCATTTCCAGCTTTTGTGGCTTCAGCCGGTCATCGGCATCGAGAATGGCGGCATAGGGCGCGGTGATCTGTTCCAGGGCCACATTGCGGGTGTTGGAGGCGCCGCGACCGGTACCGCCGCTGGAGAGGAAGCGGATGCGGGAATCGCGTATGCCCGCTTCGGCCAGGAAGGTTTCGTAGTCGAAACCGTCATCGGCGATCAGCCAAAGTTCCCAGGCCGCATGGGTCTGCACCAGGGCGCTGCGGACCGTGGTGACAATCGTTGCCTGGGCCTTCCAGGCGGGCGTGATGATGGCGACGGTCTGATCCATGGTGCACTCTTGAACGGGACCCCGGCTTGTCCCATATCTCTGGTCAGGTGTGCGATGCCGGAATTCAGCGGGTCCGCACCGATACGTTGCTTGATAATCAAGGACGGCGTGGATGTCGCGTATTTCAGTGTTTTCCGCTCCCTTTCTCCTCGGCTTCGACAGCTTCGAGGAGAGGATAGACCGGCTGGCCAAGTCCGCCGACGGATACCCGCCCTACAATATCGAGCGCACGATAGATGCCGAAGGCACCGAAAGGTTCCTGATCTCCATTGCCGTAGCCGGCTTTGGCGCCAGCGAGCTCGAAGTGCTGGCCGAGGACAACCAGATCGTGGTCCGCGGCCGACAGAAGGATGAGCCAGGACGGGAATTTCTGCATCGCGGTATCGCCGCCCGGCAGTTTCAGCGTTCGTTCATATTGGCTGATGGCATGATCGTGAAGGATGCAACTTTGGGGCATGGTATGCTCGTTGTTGCAGTAGAGCGTCCCCGGACGCCCAAGATCGCCCGACGTATCGACATTCGCTCAATATGAGGAAAGGGCCGACAAATGTATGAAAAACGCAATGACGAGGCCGCAGCCGAAGCGCTGATCCATCCCCTCAAGTCCCTGACGCGCGCCCAGTTCGCTGCGCTGGGCGGCGACGCCGTCGCCTATATGCGACCGGTGAGCGGGGCGATCCTGTCAACGATGATCCATGATGCCGAATTCGACGCGGCAGCGGAATATCAGCTACTGATGTCTGCCGACGGCACGCCGTTGCTGGTGACCGACACCGAAGAAGCAGTGGCCGACTGGCTCGGCGACAAGAATCTGGGGCTGGCGACGCTGCATTAGCGGCCGCTGACCCGCGCAATAAAAGACCCTCGGGCCGGATGGTCCGAGGGTCTTTGCGTTTCATGCCGGCCGATCAGGCCGCGTAGTGCGTGGCCAGGGGTGAGGTGAAGATGGCGCGGAGCTGTTCCGGACCTTCGGCACGCCGCAGGTCTTCGATCACCGATTCGGTGCGCAACAGCCGCGCCACGCGCGACAAGGCCTTCAAATGATCGGCACCGGCGCCGGTCGGCGCCAGCAGCATCACCACGATATCGACCGGCTGGTCGTCGACCGAATCGAAATCGATCGGCTGGTCCAGCCGAGCGACCAGGGCGGTGACGCCCTTGAGTCCGGCAACCTTGCCATGGGGAATGGCAATGCCATTGCCCAGCCCAGTCGAACCCAACTCTTCGCGGCTAGCGATCGCCTCAAGAATTTCGGCAGCATCGTGCCCGGTGATTTCCGCTGCCCGTTCGGCAAGGTCTTCAAACAACTGGCGTTTTGTTGTTACGCCCGTGCAACAAAGCACGGCGCGGTCAGCCAGGATATCGGCCAATTCCATTACTCTGCCCTAGGATAAACCACGCTGAATCTTGGCGTCGGGGACACTCAATTCGCCCCGAGGGCCGGATCAATCCAGCCTATATTGCCGTCGGAGCGGCGATAGACCACATTCAGCCCGCCATGTCCAGCGTGGCGGAACATCACCACCTGTCCGCCGGTCAGATCCAGCTCCATAACAGCCTCCTCCACACTGAGCTGACGCAGGTTCTTGGTGGTCTCGGCGATCACCGGCGGGGCATAATCCTCATCGAGTTCGTCCAGGTCATCGGCCATGCCGAACACGGTATATTGAGCGGTCAGGCCATCGGCCTCGCCATCGACGCCGCGCGGGCGCTGCCTGAGCTTGCGGTTGTAGCGGCGCAGGCGCTTCTCGATATTGACCGCCATGATTTCATAGGCGCTGGTGGCGTCGCCGCCCTTGGCACTGGCCTGCAAAGTCGCGCCGGTATCCAGGTGGACGACGCAATCGGCGCGGAAGCCGATGCCATCAGGGGTGAGGGTGAGATGGCCGTCATAGCCGCCGTCGAAATATTTCCCGACCACGGCCGCGAAATGGTCCTGCGCCTTGCCGCGCAGGGCATCGCCAACATCCATGTTCTTTCCCGAAACGCGTAAAGTCATGGCTTGCTCTTCCTTCTGTCGTTCTGATTCGACGCAAGGATCTCGAAAGCCGGTTCCCGGTTTTCGGGATCACGCCTGCTGCCTATCCAGTGGATGTGGGTAGGCAGCGGGTATGATGCTAGCCCCGCCCGAGCCGATGAGGCAATGCGCAAGACTGCCCGATGGGTCGTTTATCCTTTGGACATCGCCATACAATGGCCTTAGCCTTCGCGAGCGCATTTCGGAGGGCGGTGATTTGCATCTTGCCACACCCTCGTGGCGCTAACTCAGCCCACCTGTTCCAGATTTTTCTTCTGCCGCCGGCGCATGACCGAGGAGGGGGATGTTCATGCCCTCGCGGTATTTGGCGACGGTGCGCCGAGCGACGTCGATGCCCTGCTCTTTCTTGAGCATTTCGGCGATGGTGTCGTCGGAGAGGATGTTGCTCAACACTTCGGCATCGATGAGCTGCCGTATGCGGTGGCGCACCGCTTCGGCCGAATGATCGCCGCCACCATCGCTGGAGGCGATGGCGGTGGTGAAGAAATATTTCATTTCGTAGAGGCCGCGGGGCGTCGCCATATATTTGTTGGAGGTGACGCGGCTCACGGTCGATTCATGCATATCGATGGTTTCAGCCACCATCTTGAGCGTCATGGGCTTGAGATGGGCGATGCCGTGGGTGAGGAAGCCATCCTGCTGGCGCACGATTTCGGCGGCGACCTTGAGGATGGTCTGCGCCCGCTGGTCGAGGCTCTTGGTGAGCCAGTTGGCGGTAGCCAGACAATCGGAGAGGAAGGTTTTTTCGGCCGGATCGCGGGTCTTTCTGGTGACCGTGGCATAGTAGACGCGGTTGACCAGCACGCGCGGCAGGACTTCGCTGTTGAGTTCGATCTGCCAGGCGCCATCGGGGCCGCGGCGCACGAAAACGTCGGGCACGACCGATTCGACCGGGCCGCTGTCGAAAGCCAGACCCGGCTTGGGATCGAGCTGGCGGATTTCGGCCAGCATGTCCATCAAGTCTTCGCGATCGCAGCCGACCGATCGCATCAGCCCGGCCATATCGTGCTCGGCCAGGAGGCCGATATTGTCGAGCAGAGCCTGCATCATCGGATCGAGACGATCCCTGTCCCTGAGCTGGATGGCGAGGCATTCGGGCACCGAACGGGCAAAGACCCCGACGGGATCGGAGCCCTGCAAGGCTTCGAGCACGGCTTCGATATCGGCGCGCTCGCAGCCGAGTTGTATGGCCAGAGCATCGAGATCTGCCGTGAGATAGCCGGCCTCGTTGAGGCCATCGATGAGGTGGCGGGCGATCAGCCGGTCAGCGGCGGTGCGCAGCAGCATATTGGCCTGCGCCTCCAGATGTTCGCTCAGCAGCGGCCGGGCAGCGACGAACTGGTCGATATCGGGGGCTTCGCCACCTTCGCTGGCGCCATTGCGATCGAGCCGGCTTTGCGGATTGAGCTGATCCTGCGCGCTTTGGTCGGGAAAGACGTTCTCGACCGCAGTATCGTAGCCATCGGCGATGGACGTGGCGTCCTGGATGCGTTCGCCACGATCCACCGTGTCCTCATAGGCACTGATTTCGGTGGAGCGTTCGGGGATTTCAGCCGGCTCGGCATCGCCGGGCTCGCTGCCGTCCTCGCGCTCCAGCAGGGGGTTGCGCAGCAATTCGGCATCGACGAAGTCGTTGAGTTCGAGATGGCTGAGCTGCAACAGCCGGATCGACTGCATCAGTTGCGGCGTCAGCGTCAGACTCTGGGCCTGGCGGAATTCAAGACGCGGCGAAAGTGCCATTCAATCAAGACCCTTGGCGGATAGTCGTGCCGTTTCCGGCGGCTTTCGGCGGGACCATGACTGATTTATGGGCAGCGGGCAAGCCGAAGGGCAAGTTCCGTGCCAAGTTTGGACACGGTTTCGTGACCTAGAGTTCGAAGCCCTCGCCGAGATAGACGCGGCGCGCATCGGGGTCGGCGCTGATGGTTTCCGGGCGCCCCTGGATCATCACCTTGCCGCCATGGATGACATAGGCGCGGTCGACCAGTCCCAGCGTTTCACGCACGGCATGGTCGGTGATGAGCACGCCGATGCCGCGGCGGGTGAGCTGGCGCACCAGGCCCTTGACCTCGTTGACGGCGATGGGATCGACACCGGCAAAGGGTTCGTCGAGCAGCATGAAGGCCGGATCGGCGGCCAGCGCCCGCGCGATCTCGACGCGGCGCCGCTCGCCGCCGGACAAAGCCAGCGCGTTGGAATTGGCGAGATGGCCAATGGAGAATTCATCGAGCAGGGCAGCGAGCCGCGCCTGGCGCTCGGCCTTGCCCTTCACGTGGTTTTCCAGCACCGCCAGGATATTGCCGCGCACCGTGAGGCCACGGAAGATGGAGGGTTCCTGCGGGAGGTAGCCGATACCGAGCTGCCCACGCTGGAACAGCGGCAGGCGGGTGATGACATGGCCATCGAGGCTGATGGAGCCTGCATCGGGCTTCACCAGCCCCATGATCATGGTGAAGACGGTGGTCTTGCCGGCGCCATTGGGGCCGAGCAGGCCGACGGCCTCGCCACGGCGCACGGCAATGGAGACATCGCGCACCACGATGCGCTTGCCGAAGCTCTTGGCCAGGCCATGGGCCACCAGCCAGCCGGTCTGGTCGATGCGCGGTTTGCCCGAAGCGTCACTCATTGCGAGGTGAAGACCCCGGTGACGCGGCCGCCGCTGCCGGTATTGGTGAAGGTGGAGACGTTGGTGGCGAGATTGACCACCAGCTCCCCCGCATCGATGGTGCCGCTGGCATTGATCACCTTCACATTGCCGGTGAGGCGGAGCAACTGGTCGCCGGGGGTGAACACAGCCTGGTCGCCGGTCGCGTCCTGTTCGTCGGTTTCCAACCGCACCGAGCCAGAGGCGACAAAGCTTTCGACGTCACTGGGGCCGGCCTCGCCATAGACGGCGACAACCTTTTCGGCCCAGACTTTCACATTGGGATGGATCACCACCACATTGCCGGTGAACACGGATTCCCTTGTATTCTCATCAACCGTGAACAGATCGGCCGTGATCTGGACCTGCTGCTGGGCGAGCGCCGGATGAGCGAGGATGGCCAGTGCAACGGCCAGAAAGAGGCGCTTGATCATGGGCTTTCCATTGCGGGTTCGCTGGTTCCGGGCGTATCGGGCAGGGTGACGGTGGCACGGGTGAATGTCCAGACCATGGTGGTGGCATCATAGGTTAGGCCTTCGGCCTCCAATTCGGTGCCATCTTCATAATCGATGCTGACCGGGCCGTTGCCGGTGAGCTGTTGCCGCTCATAGTCGAAGATCGAATTGCGCAGCAGGCCGGTGGTGCCCAGCGAATTGCTGACTTCGGCCACGCCGGCGATCTCGACCACCTGATTGGTGGTGTCGAGGAGGGCGGCGCGGGCATCGACCTGGATCGTCACGCCATCGGGCTTGAGCATGGTCAGCGCGGCCTCGCTGAGCGCGATGCGGTCGGTCGCGTCAACGGCGGCCTGGGCCGCGATGGCCGAAACGCGATAGGCCGTGCCATCATCGAGCAGGCCGGAATATTCGGGCGTTTCCACCGTCACACTGTCGGAAGACACCACGATCTGGCCGACGCCGAAGCGGCTGGTGCGGCTCGATACGTAAATCTGCAGCATCAGCGCGGCAAGCGCGACCACACCGAGGGCCGGGACGCCGACCCGCAGGATGGCGACGAGGCGATTGCGGGACTGGAGGCCCCGGTAGATTGCCAGCCGCTCTGTCGCATCTGCCTGCAGGTTCATGCGTCCCGCGCTTTCAGCTATGGGCGAAGATATCGGTTTCGTCCCAGCCCAGCAGGTCCAGCTCGCAGCGCGTCTTGAGGAAATCGAAGCAGGACTGAGCCAAGTCCATGCGGCCTTCGCGCTTCAGCATGCGATCGAGATGACGCTTGAGGTCGTGCAGGTAGAGCACGTCGGACGCGGCATAATCGAGCTGGGCATCGGTGAGCTTTTCGCCGCCCCAGTCCGAACTCTGCTGCTGCTTGGAAAGGTCGACATTGAGCAGCTCGCGTACCAGGTCCTTGAGGCCGTGGCGGTCGGTATAGGTGCGGACCAGCTTGGACGCGATCTTGGTGCAGTAGATCGGGCCGGTCACCACGCCGAAGCGGTTCTTGAGCACGGCGACGTCGAAGCGGGCATAGTGGAAAATCTTGGTGACGTTGGGATCGCCCAGAAGCTTGACGAGATTGGGGGCCTCGCTGGCATCCTGGGGAATCTGCACGACATCGGCGCTGCCGTCGCCCGGCGAGAGCTGGACGACGCAAAGGCGGTCGCGATGCGGATCAAGCCCCATGGTCTCGGTATCAACAGCCACTTCGCGGCCATAGCGGGAAAGGTCGGGCAGATCGCCGCGGTGCAGTCGGGTGGTCATGGCTGGTTCGTCCAATTGGGTCCCATTCCTCTTGGCACAGCAAGAGGGCGTTGGGAAGGCGATGGTTAGATGCGCCTGCGCCGACCGCTGCGCGCCGCCACGACCGATATCAGCAGGCCCGCGACCAGGGCGATGAGCAAAGGCCAATAGCGGAGCTGGGAAAAGACTGTCGCGGCCAGCCGCTCATGCGGGCGCACATCGAGCGCCGCCATCTGTTGCGGAGCGATTTCAGCGGTGATCCGGCCCAGCGGATCGGTGGCGAAGGTGAGGCCGGAATTGGCCGCCCGGATGAGGCTCATGCCTTCTTCCACCGCACGCACGCGCGCATGATGGGCATGCTGGGCCGGGCCGATGGAGCCATCGAACCAGGCGTCATTGGTGATGTTGAAGAGGAACTGCGCTCCCGCGGTGTCGCCCAGATCTCCGGAAAACAGGATTTCGTAGCAGATCAGCGTCAGGAAAGGCGGGGTGGCGGGCAGGCTCATCAGCCGGCGGCGGGCATCGCCATGTGCCCAACCCTCGGTGCCGGGCACGAACTGCTTGACGCCGAACTGCGCAAAGAAGGCGCCGAAGGGCAGGAATTCGCCGAAGGGCACGAGGTGGGACTTGTCGTAGGAGGCGATGACCTCGCCATTGGTGTCGATGGCCAAGACCGAATTATAGGGCGGGCCGGACGGCTCGGTGGCGCCGGGCTCGTACTGCTGGCGCGGCGCGCCGGTGAGCAGGGTGGCGCCATCGGGCAGGAGCCGGGCGATGCGGGCCAGAGCTTCGGGATAGGTGGCGAGGAAGAAGGGCAGCGACGATTCTGGCCAGACCAGATGGGTGATATCGGCCAGGCCTTGATCGGTCGGGTCCATGCGCATGTCTGACAGCATCAACAGACGGTCGATCAGCGCGACGGGATCGACATTGCCGAAATCGGTATGTTCGTAGACCAAAGGCTGCACAAGGCGCAGAGCGATATCTGATCGTTCGGTGGCGACCGTGCCGGTCAGGCGATTGTGGCCATAGCCGAGCTGGGCGGCGATGACCCCGATCGCGATGAAAAACGGCAGGAGCCGTCGGCTGAGGCTGCGGCCATCGGCAGGCCAGATCAAAGCCGGCGTCATGGCAATCAGGGCCGCCACCAGGGTCAGGCCATAAACGCCGATTACTGCTGTGATCTGCATCATCTCGTCGGTCGGGGTCAGCGCATAGCCAAGCAGGTCGAATGGGAAGCCGGTCAGCACGTGGCCGCGCGCCCATTCGGCCATGGTGAGGAAGGTGGCGAGCGTGACGATGCGCCAGGGTCCGTGGCTCCAGAACAGATGGGCCAGTGCTGAGGCAACGCCCCAGAAAAAGGCGATGAGCGCCGCCAGAGCCAGGATGGCTGGTGGCATAAGCACCAGCATGATGCCGCCATCGACGAAGAAGGCGGCGCCCAGCCAATGGAAAGCGACGGTGAAATAGCCCCAACCGAAGGCAAAGCCGATATTGAAGGCCGGCCCCAGGATACGGCGCCAGCCGCGCTGCCTTTCCGCGCCATCGAGGCACCAGACCCAGATGGGGAAGGCGACGAACAGAGCCGGCACGACGAAGAGCGGCGGAATCGAGAGGCCGGCAAGCGCCCCGGCGAGCAGCAGCAGCCCGAAGCGACGCCAGCCATGACTCAGCATGGCGGTTTCGGCCAGCCAGGTCATCGTGGCGCTGTCGGCGAATCAGGAAGCATGGGCGGCAAAGTCGCCGTGACGGCGGGAGGCGTCAAGGCGGGCGTGGCGAGATGGCGGGCTCGACTCCGCTTTCGTGCCGGTCTAGAGCGATGCCCATGTCACCGACCCCTGTTACCCTCGCCATCGATACTGCCGCGCCGCGCCTGCAACTGGGGCTGTTGCTGGCGGATGGGCGCGTCGCTATTTCGGTGGACGAGATTGCCACCGGCCATGCCGAATTGATCTTCGGGCGGATCGCCGATCTGCTGGGGCGCAACGGGGTCGATTATGCCGATCTGGGGCGGGTGGTGACGACGACCGGGCCGGGTTCGTTCACCGGGCTCAGGATAGGGCTCAGTGCCGCACGGGGAATCGGGCTGGCGCGGGGGATACCGGTAGTCGGAGTATCGAGCCTGGTGGCGCTGTCGCTGGGCGCGGAGGGTCCGTCGACCGTGCTGCTCGACGCGCGGCGGGGCGAGGCCTATTTCCAGAGTTTTGCGGGGCCGGCCCAGCCGCTGACACAAGGCGATCTGCTGCCGATGGCCATCGCGCAGGCGGCGATCGTGCCCGGAACGACTCTCATCGAATCCCCCTTCGTCGATATCGCCGCCCTCGTCCGTCTGGGCGCGACGCTCGACCCCTCTGGCAATCCGCCCGAGCCGAACTATATCCGCGATGCCGATGCCAAGCCGCAGACGGCAGCGCGGATCGAGAGGCAGCATTCATGATCAAGCTGTGGATGGCCCCGGCCGGACTGCATATCGAGCCGGGCAAGATGGGTGATGCGCGCGAGCTGGCGCGCATCCATGCGTCGGGATTTTATCGCGGCTGGCCGGTGGGCGAGTTCGAGAGTTTCCTGGGTGATGCCAATACGCCGGTCTATATCGCCTGCGACGCAAGACGGCGCATTGCCGGCTTCGCATTGATCCGCGTGGTGGCGGACGAGGCCGAGCTTTTGACCATCGCGGTCGATCCGAAATGGCGCGGCAAGCGCATCGGACAGGCGCTGATGAAGGCGGTGTTCGACGACCTGCTGCTGACACCGGCAAGACGCATGTTCCTCGAAGTCAGCGAGGAGAATACGGCCGCCATCAAGCTCTACCAGCGCGAGGGCTTTGCTGTCATTTCTGTTCGCAAGGGCTATTATCCCAAGCCCGACGGGTCGCAGGCGACCGCGCTTGTCATGGCGCGCGATCTTGGGTAACCCGGTCGACCAGGATGGAGAGGTTAGGAGCCGCGCGTGAGCAAAAGCCAGACTGATCCGACGCTGGAAGAAGCCTGCGTCTCCAAGGGCATGCGCATGACCGACCAGCGGCGCGTCATCGCCCGCGTCATCGAGCAGGCCGACGACCACCCCGATGTCGAGGAGCTCTATCGGCGCGCCTCAGCGGTGGATGAGCGCATCTCGCTCTCGACCGTTTACCGCACCGTGAACCTCTTCGAGGAAGCGGGGCTGGTGACCAAGCATGATTTCAAGGATGGCCGCGCCCGGTTCGAGCTGATCCCGGACGAACACCACGACCACCTGATCGATATCAGAAGCGGCACCGTCATCGAGTTCCGCAACGAGGAAATCGAGGCGATCCAGGAGGTCATCGCCAAGCGGCTGGGCTACCGGCTGGTCGACCACCGGCTCGAACTCTATGCGGTCCCAATCGAAGGCTCCGACAGACACAAAAAATGATCTTCCGCGTCCTGTTCTTCATCTTCGTGCTGGTGCCGGTGATGATCGTCATCATTCCGGCACAGGCCCTGATCAATGCGCTGAAACTGCCATTCTGGGGCGTACTGCCGCGCTTCTTCCACCGGGTGGGCTGCATTTTCCTCGGCATGCGGGTCACTGTCATAGGCCAGCCGGCGACCGGACGGCCGACATTGCTGGTGTCCAACCATATTTCGTGGACCGACATCATCGCCGTAGGCTCGGTGGCCGAGGTGACCTTCGTCGCCAAGCGCGAAGTGGGGGAATGGTTCTTCGTCGGCATGATGGCGCGGTTACAGAAAACCATTTTCGTCGACCGGACACGCCGGTCCGACGCTGGCCGCACCGCCCAGGAAATGGGTGCGCATATGGCGGGAGGCAATGCGGTTCTGCTGTTTGCCGAGGGCCAGTCGGATATCGGCACGCATGTCCTGCCGTTCCGCTCGGCGCTGGTGGGCGCGGCGCAGCATGCCATGATCGAAGCCGGCGCCGACGATGTGATGATCCAGCCGCTGACCATCGCCTATACGCGGCTGCAGGGCCTGCCGGTGGGGCGCACGGAGCGGTCGCTGATCGCGTGGATCAAGTCCAAGTCGGTCAAGCAGAATATCAGGGAAATCCTGGCCGGCCCGGTCAAGGACGTGACCATCGCCTTCGGCACACCGCGCCCGCTACGCGATACCGATAATCGGAAGCTGGTGACCAAGGCCGCCGAAAACGACGTGCGCGCCATGCTGGTGGCACTCAATCGCGGCCAGAAACTGCCGGTGGCAGCGGGCTGATCGATAAAACTTTAGCCGGTAATCCTAATGCCGGCTTCCATTTGGCGGTTAAGGTTTCATTAGCTATCACCGATCCGGTAACCGGAGGCGGCCATGGCTTGGGAATTGCTGGCAATGTGGGCGATCGTCATCGCGACGATCATCTGGTTCATCCGCGATGAGAAGCGCCTGCGCGCCGAAGCCGAATTGCAGCGCGCCGCACGCTACTACGCCCATGCCCCCAAATATCGCCATGTCGCGGTCGAGCCCAAGGCGAAGGCGGCCTTGCCGCAGCGCCGCACCGGCGGCCTTTCCAGCGAACAGCGGACCTTCATCAAGGATTTCACGAACCGCTAGGACGGCGCTGGGTTCAGGTTGGCCTTGAGCCTGGAGACGATGTCGGCGGCCTTGACCATGAGCGCCATGTCGATATCGGCGTCGCTGGTGCCGTCCAGCACGTCGGTCCAGACCGGGATGATCAATTCGTGAGTCTGCTCCTGGGCATCCATGGTTTCCACCAGCACCGCCCGGACGTGCCCGGTAATGCGGCCAGCAAGGCGTGGATGCGCCTGCTTGTCGCGGACGGTGATATCGATGAGCTGCAAAGTCATACCGGCCCCTGTCGGAGCCCCCTGTGGAACGCTAGTCCGGCATGGTTCCCAAGACGTTAACACCCGTCTGAGGCCAAAGGTTCTCCACAGCCGGTAATGCTGGAACCCGCATGGAGTTCCCTGGAGCGCTGGACGACCCGATGAATCAGGTCGCGCCCTTAGTTATTTGATTGTGTCTCGGATTCAACCCGAAACCGCTGCGACCTTTTCGGTTCGGTGTCAGACCTTTACGGGATGCTCCACCCGTCCGGCATCGCCGAAGATGCGGATATAGCGGGCAATTTCTTCCGGCGTACCGGTGGCCTTGGCCGGATTGTCACTCAGCTTGACCGCCGGATGCCCATCGGCCTCGCTGACCTTGGCAACGATGGAGATGGGATCGAGTCGTGGGTTGGGCCCGTCGGGCGCACAACCCTCGAAATCGTTGGTGAGATTGGTGCCCCAGCCGAAGGCCATGCGCACCTTGCCGTCGAAATGCAGATAGGCTTCCTCGATCATGTCGACATCGAGCCCGTCGGAGAAGATCAGCAGCTTTTCGCGCGGGTCGCGGCCGCGTTCCTGCCACCAGGCGATGATGCGCTCGCCGCCTTCAATGGCCGGGGCGGAGTCGGGGCGGAAGCCGGTCCAGTCGGCCACCCAGTCGGGCGCGTTGCGCAGGAAGCTGTCGGTGCCAAAGGCATCGGGCAGCACGATCTTGAGATTGCCGCCGTAATAGCTCTCCCAATCCTGCAGCACCTGATAGGGCGCGGCGAGCAGCGCCTCGTCGGTTTTCGCCAAAGCGGCCAGTACCATGGGCAGTTCATGGGCATTGGTGCCTAGGGCTTCGAGGTCATTGTCCATGGCGAGCTTGACGTTGGACGTGCCGGTAAAGGCCTCGCCAATGCCTTCCTTGAGCGCCTCGACGCACCAGCGCTGCCACAGGAACGAGTGACGGCGGCGCGTGCCGAAATCGGAAATCTTGAGATCGGGGAGCTTCTGCAGGCGCTCGACCTTTTCCCACATCCGCGCCTTGGCCCGGGCATAGAGCACATCGAGCGTGAAAGGCCCGTAATGCTTCATGGCGGCGCGGGAGCGCAGCTCGTTGATAATGGCGAGGGCCGGGATTTCCCACATCGTGGTTTCGAGCCACAGGCCGGGGAATTCGAGCACGAACTGGCCGTCCTGCTTTTCCAGCCGGTATTCGGGCAGGCGGAAATCTTCCAGCCATTTGAGGAAATCGGGCTCGAAAATCTGCTTGCTGCCGTAAAAACTGTTACCGGCCAGCCAGATCATCTCCTTCTTGGTGAAGCGGAGCGTGCGGGCATGGTCGAGCTGGGCGCGCAATTCCTCGATGTCGATCTCGTCGGCCAGGCGGACCGACTTCGTGCGGTTGATCAGCGAGAAGGTGGCTGACACCCTGGGGTAGAGCCCCCAGATCATCTGCAGCATCAGCAGCTTGTAGAAATCGGTATCGAGCAGGCTCCGCACGATCGGATCGAGCTTCCAGGTGTGGTTATACACCCGCCGGGCAATATCGGTATAAGTCGCCATAGGTGGTCCCCACTTCGCGGCAAGGCTTTTAGCGCGCGCGGCAATGGTTTGGAAAGGCGGGGAACGCCGAAGTGGTTCACTCCCCCAGCTGAAACGCCTCGAAACGACCCAGGGCCGCATCGACGGCCGCCCGCCCCTCGGCCCCGACATCCTCCAGCCAGGTGGCCTGCTGGATCAGCAGTTTTTTGCCGGCGCGGTCGGTCTTGAGATCGAAGGCGGCGACGATGCGGTCGCCCATGAGGATGGGCAGTGCAAAATAGCCCAGCTTCCGCTTGGCCGCCGGCAGATAGGCTTCGAACAGGTGATCGTAGTCGAAAAACAGCTTGAGCCGCTTGCGCTGGATGATCAGCGGATCGAAGGGCGAGAGGATATGCACCAGAGTGGGCGGTTCATCGGCCGGGGCATCGAGCACCTCTGGAGTGGCCCAATGCTGGACCTTCTCGGCGCCCTCTATGGTCACTGGAACCAGTAATTTCCGCCGGACGCGGCTGTCGATCAACTCCTTGACCGCCTTCTTGCTCGGCGCGTCGAGGTGGCAGATGGAATCAAGGCTCACCACGCCCTGACTGCGCAGGGCGCGGTCGAGCTGATAGGCGGTGATCTGCCTGGATGTCGCGGCTTTGGGCACCACCCCGAAATGGCGCGCCATCAGGTCGTAGGTCTTGACCATGCCCTGCCGCGCGCCCACGGTGACCAGGCCCTGAAAGAACATCATTTCGAGCACGCGCTTGCTCGGCTTGCGGCTGGCCCAGGGATGATCCTTGTCCACCAGCTCATCGTCGCCGATGTCGCGGATGGAGAGCGGGCCTTCCTTGCGCAGGCGCTTCAGCATCTTGCTGACTTCGTCCGGCGTCACCGAGCCGAACCAGCGGCTGGGCGTTTCGCGATACTGCTTCATGGCCGGCACAAAGAAGGGCAGGTCTGATGTCGGCACGTAGCTCAGCGCATGGGTCCAGTATTCGAACACCGATTTGTCCGATGACTGGACCTGGGCGAGATCGCCGCGGCGATAGGCGGGAATGCGCGAGAAAAGAATGTGATGATGGCAGCGCTCGATGACATTGATGGTGTCGATCTGCACGTAGCCAAGATGGGCAATGGCCGCTGATGTGGCGGCAGAGCCACGGCCGAACGGCGCAGCGCTATCGAGCTTCTGCGCTGATATCCACAGGTGTCGGGCACGAGTCTGGTCGATGACGAGGGGCTTTTTAGGCAAGGTCTTGTCCGAATCTGACGGGCTGCGAGCATGGCCGCAGCGCAGGGAGGCCGTCAATCGACGGGCGCGTTGCGGAACCAGCCACCCTCGATCACCTGCCGCTCGCCATGCCGGACCAGTTGTGCGCGCAATGCGGCAAGCTCGGTTTCGCTCAGGCCGTCGCTGCCGGTGACCTGAACCCAGCCATCGAAATAATCCTGCGGGGCGTAGACGTGGCCAAAGCCAATGGGAGCGGTCTGGGCCAGGGCCATGTCGAGCGCCAGTTGCAGGAAGGTGACGACCGGATACCAGTCGAGCAAAGGCGAGACGCCCTTGCCGCGCGGCCCGCTGAACCAGACCGGTGCGCGCCACAGCATGCTGGGCTCGAAGAAGACGATGGGATCGCTGGGATATTGCAGGAATACGGTGCGCAGTGGACCCCAGTGACGTGTATCGGCGGCAAGATCGCCGTCTCCATTGGAAAAACGCACGGCCGATCCATCGCCTATTTCCGGCCGCCACCAGGGCGAGCCGGGATCGCGATTGGCCGTGGCGCTGCGCCAGGACGCGGCGGCGAAAGGCGTACCGACGAACAAGGCTCCGTCGAAAGGATCGCCGAGAATGTCATAGATCGAGCTCGAGGCCGCCGAACTATAGGCGCCCAGGCTGAGGCCATGCAGATAGAGGCGCGGCCGTGTCGCCTTGTCCATCGCCGACCAGCGTTCGTAGACGGCGCTGAACAGAGCCCTGGCGGTCTCGACGCCCACATCGGGCTCGGAGACCAACGACAGCCAGCTCGTGAGGTACGAATATTGCACCGCAACGCTGGCGACGTCGCCGCCATGCAGGAATTCCAGCGTGTCGATGGCCGCCGGCTCCACCCAGCCTGTTCCCACCGGCATGACCAGGACCAGGACCGAGCGGTCGAAGGCGCCGACGCGATCCATTTCAGCCAGAGCCAGGGTGGCGCGCTGTTCGGCGCTTTCGGCCGAGCGCAAACCAACATAGACCCGCAGCGGCTCGACGGCCGGCCGCCCGGTCATCGCGGCGATCTCGTCCACGGTCGGGCCGGACTGCACATAGATGCGTGCATCGAGCCCGATCGTGTCCCAATCGATCAGCGAGGCGGCGCTGCCCGAGCGCAAGGGATCGGTCGGCGCTTCGGCATAGCGGCCGGCCAGGGTATCGAGATTGCCGTAGAAGCGATCGGCGGCATAGAGCAGGCCGCGCGCCACCACGCCCTGGGCCACCGCCCAGGTCAGGATGCCGATGGCAATCATGGCCCCGGCCAAGGCGACGCGGCGCGGAATGATGCGCCGCAGCCAGGACGAAACCAGTTGCACGCCATGCACGATGAGGGTGCCCAGTCCAATCAGCAAAGCTGCGGGCAGGACTGCGACGGCAGCAACGAACCAGGGCTGGCGCGCCTCGACCGGGGCCACGCCCATCTCGGCCCGGATCGAATTCTGCCAGCCGGTGGAGAACCACAGGAAGATGATCGCAAGGACCAGGCAGGCCAGCGCCACTGTTCGCCCGATCCAGGTGGCTAGTTTCGGGCTGGGCCATTTCAGTTCGAGATAGTCCCACAGCCATTCCAGGAACACGCCAATGCCGTAACCGGCAGCAAAAGCGAAGCCGCACAGAATGCCTTGCGTGGCGAAATGCCGGGGAATCAGCGAGGGCGTCAGCGCCAGGGCGAAGAATAACAGGCCCAGCAACCAGCCACCGGTCGACAGGCGGTCGACCTGTCGCCAGAGCAATGCCTTGAGCCGGGCGGCCTGCATCAGCCGATCATCGAGGTAGCGAGCATGGTAGCACCCCAGATGCCGGCCACTGCTATCACTAGGCCCAGCAGGGCAATGAACCCACCCAGCAGAACGCCCAGGCCGTCATGATTGATGCGCGACACGCAGATCACGGCAATACCGGTATTGGGCACGGCATTGATGAAGGGAATGGGCAGCACCATGGGCAGACTCACCAGCAGAATGAAAATCGCCGTCGGCAGCTCGGTCCGCGCTTCGGTCAGTATGGCCAGCCGGGGTCGAGATACCTTGGCCACCAGCGTGGCAAACCATTGCATCTGCCCCATCATGCGATCGAGCAGCCGGGGTGGCAAGATGCGTTCACCGATCCAGCCGCCGAGGCCCAGCGGCCGGCCCAGCAAGGTGGCCACGGTAACGCTGATGATGGTGATGGCCAGCGTGCCGCCATAGCCCGGCGGACCGGGCAGCATGTTGAGAATGCTCAGCACCAGGATGACCAGCGGATAGGAGGTGCTGCCCAGCAGATCGACCAGCCCGGCGGCTGTCAGCCCGTCGCTGCTGCGGATTTTGTCGGCAATTGCCGCAATGCTGGCTTCAACGGGAGACACAGGACCTGCTGCATGGCGGGTAGGAAGTCGAACCCTAGCCGCGGGAACGGCCGGAGAGCAACCGCCAGGCGTTATGAGCGCCTGTCGAGCTGAACTACAATGTCGGAGGAATTGGTGGAGCCAAGCGGGATCGAACCGCTGACCTCTTGCATGCCATGCAAGCGCTCTCCCAGCTGAGCTATGGCCCCATTCCATTGGGTATCGGAGGGGCTAACCCGTCCGAAGCGAGGCGGAACCTATTGGATGATCCGTCCCCATGCAAGTGCCTAAATGACACTTTTTTGTTCAGCCGGCTGACGGGGTCAGCCGGCCAAAAACGCTATTCAAATCAACGGTCTTCGTCGCCACCGACATCGAAGCCGAGTTCGTCGTCTTCGTCTTCATCCTCTTCGAGGAAGACATCGGCCTCGTCGTCGCCGAGTTCTTCGTCCACCTCGACGTCCTCGACATCAGGAATGTCCTCGTCGCCGGATTCCTCGGCGTCGGCATCTTCAAGAGAGACGATCTCGGGCGCTGCGACGTCCTCGACCTCTTCTTCGACTTCCTCTTCATCCTCGTCATCCACCTTGCGGGCGGTGGCGGGAGAGGGCTTGCCGGAAAGAACCTGCTCGAAATAGGAGCGCGGATAGCTCTTGCCGGTATAGGGCGAGACGATCGGGTCCTGATTGAGGTCGTAGAACTTCTTGCCCGTCTCGGGATCGGTGCGTTTTGTGCCGCGTTCGGAACTGGCCATCGATGTTCCTGTAAGGTTTCTCGGTCGTAAGGTTTTTGCGGGGTTCTGGCCCCGGTTTGGTCAGTCCGGTTATGGGCAAACCCCGCCCCTGTCAAACCGAAAATGTGGAGAGCTGGTTCCCGCGGCGA
The DNA here is from genome assembly GCF_024707105.1 of Devosia ginsengisoli. Lineage (GTDB taxonomy): Bacteria > Pseudomonadota > Alphaproteobacteria > Rhizobiales > Devosiaceae > Devosia > Devosia ginsengisoli_A. Next base: position 460,116 of record NZ_JANQAJ010000006.1, read on the forward strand.
AGCGATGGTGGCCTTGCCGCGCCGGGCCGTGCTAAAGCCGGCTCCGCCCATGACCGAAAAGCCCGCCAAAAAGACCGCTGAGAATCGCCCCGGCCACATGCCGCTGGCCAGCCATGGCGCGACGCCGTTGACGGGTCGCTTTGCCACGCCCGGCGACAAGGCCATATCGCACCGTGCGCTGATCCTGGGGGCGCTGGCAGTGGGCCGCACCAGTATAGAAGGGTTGCTAGAAGCCGAGGATGTGCTGGCGACCGCCGCCGCTTTGCGGCTGCTGGGCGCACACATCGAGCAGCGGGACGCCGCCTGGCACGTGCATGGGTTGGGCGTCGGCGGACTGCTGGCGCCGGGCAAGGCACTCGATATGGGCAATTCGGGCACCGGAGCGCGGCTTTTGATGGGGCTGCTCGCTCCCTATAATTTTACCGCGCGCTTCACCGGGGGGCCGACGCTGCTGCGCCGGCCGATGCAGCCACTGCTCGACGCGCTGGCGCCACTGGGCACCGTGGCGAGCGAAACGGCGGATGGGCGTCTTCCGCTGGCGCTCAAGGGACCGAAAATGCCGCTGCCCTTGCGGCATGTCATTACCGCTCCATCCGAACAGATCAAATCGGCCTTGCTGCTGGCCGCGGCACAGATTGCCGGCACCTCGACCATTATCGAGCCAGTGGCGACGGGCGACCATACCGAAAAGCTGCTGGCCGATTTCGGCGCGGCCATAACGGTGGTCAATGATGATGCCGGTGGCGCGACGATTACCATCAACGGGCTCGCCGAATTGCAGCCTCGCCACCTGGTGATTCCAGGCGACCCGTCCTCGGCCGCCTATCCGGTGGTCGCGGCGCTGATCGTGCCGGGTTCGGACCTTTTGATCGAGAATGTGCTGATCAATCCGGCCCGTACCGGCCTGATCGATACTTTGCTCGAAATGGGCGGCGATATTCAGTTTCTCAACCAGCATGAGGCGGGCGGCGAGCATGTGGCCGACCTGCGGGTTCGCTCTTCGCGCCTCAAGGGCATGCGCATCGGCGCCGAACATGCCGCGACCATGCTGGACGATATTCCGGCGCTGGCTATCGCCGCTGCCTATGCGCAGGGCGAAACCGTGATCGAAGGCCTGGGCGAGTTGCGGGAGCAGGAATGCGACCGGCTTGCGGCTATCGCCGCCGGCCTCGCTGCGAGCAAGGTGACCGTGGCCGAAGGCGACACCAACCTCACCATCGGCGGCATCGGCAAGGTCGAGGGTGGCGGCATGGTCTTGAGCCAGGGCGACCACCGTGTCGCCATGAGCTTCCTGGTGCTGGGCCTCAACAGCCAGAAGCGTGTGACGCTGGACGATACCAGCGCCATTGCCGCGAGTTTTCCAGGTTTTGTCGAGGCCATGACCGCGGCCGGGGCCCGCTTCGAACCGGCGAAGGGGCGCTAGAATGATTATCGCAGTGGATGGACCCGCCGCTTCGGGCAAGGGCACGCTGGCCTCGGGCCTGGCCCGCCACTACCGCCTGCCCTATCTCGATACCGGCCTGCTCTATCGAGCGGTCGGGCTGGCTGTCGCCGGCAAGGCCGAAGGACTCGACTTCGAGGCCGGGGCCATCGCGGCCGCGAAAGCGCTCGATGCGGCCCATCTCACGGATATCGAGGCCCTGACTGCCGCGGAAACCGGCGTGCTGGCCAGCAAGGTCGCTATCATCGCCGAGGTCCGCAAGGCGCTTTTCGACTTCCAGCGCGCCTTTGCGCTCCAGCCCGATGGCGCGGTGGTGGACGGGCGCGATATCGGCACGGTCATCGCGCCCGACGCCGATGTGAAGCTCTTCATCCAGGCCGACAGCAAGGCCCGCATGGAACGCAGGGCCCGTCAACTCGAAGCACGCGGCCAGGTGGTTGACCGCTACGCCCTCTATCACCAGATAGAAGAGCGGGATGCGCGTGACATGCAAAATCCCAATGGCGGCTTCTACAAAGCGGACGACGCGCACTTGCTCGATACGACGCTTCTCGATATAGAGGCCGCACTCCGCGCAGCCATCGCGATTGTCGATGGGACCATGGCGCGCAAGGCAGGGCAGCAGTCCTAATCCAACCTTGCGTGATCAGGCCCCGGCACTCATCCAGCGAGGCCAGTGGAATCTACCGCAAATCAACGTTTGATCGGGCGCTCGCGCGCCGGCATTTCCATTGGAAATGGCGGGCTTTCGGTCTTCAACCGCAAACAACCGGCGCATTGGAGATGATATTTGGCACAGCAAACTGTGACGAAAGAAGATTTTGAAGCCCTCCTGATGGACAGCTTCGTCGACAACGAGCCCCTAGAGGGCGCCGTCGTCAAGGGTACGGTCGTCGCCATCGAGAAGGATCTGGCGATCATCGACGTCGGTCTCAAGACCGAAGGCCGTATCGCGCTCAAGGAATTCGGCCAGGCCGGCCGTGACGGCACCATCACCGTCGGCTCGATCGTCGAGGTCTATGTCGACCGCGTCGAGAATGCCGCGGGCGAAGCCGTTCTGTCGCGCGAGAAGGCTCGCCGCGAAGAGAGCTGGGTCAAGCTCGAAGAAATGTACAACAACAATGAGCGCGTTGAAGGCACCATCTTCAACCAGGTCAAGGGCGGTTTCACCGTCGACCTCGAAGGCGCCATTGCGTTCCTGCCGCGTTCGCAGGTCGATATCCGCCCGATCCGCGATATCGCGCCGCTCATGAACGTGCCGCAGCCCTTCCAGATCCTCAAGATGGACAAGCGCCGCGGCAATATCGTCGTGTCGCGCCGCGCCATTCTCGAGGAATCGCGCGCCGAACAGCGTTCGGAAATCGTCCAGCAGCTCGAAGAGGGCCAGGTGGTCGATGGCGTGGTCAAGAACATCACCGATTACGGTGCGTTCGTTGACCTGGGCGGTATCGACGGCCTGCTGCATGTCACCGACATTGCCTGGCGCCGCGTGAACCATCCGTCCGAAGTGCTGACGATCGGCGAGACCATCAAGGTCCAGATCGTCCGCATCAACCACGAGAGCCACCGCATCAGCCTCGGCATGAAGCAGCTGCAGGCCGATCCGTGGGAAGGCATCGAAGCCAAGTATCCGATCGAGGCCAAGTTCACCGGCCGCGTCACCAACATCACCGACTATGGTGCGTTCGTGGAACTGGAGCCGGGCATCGAAGGCCTGATCCACGTCTCGGAAATGAGCTGGACCAAGAAGAACGTCCATCCCGGCAAGATCGTCTCGACCTCGCAGGAAGTCGAAGTCGTCGTGCTGGAAGTCGATCCGGACAAGCGCCGCATCTCGCTCGGCCTCAAGCAGACCCTGGCCAATCCGTGGGAAAGCTTTGCCGAGAAGTTCCCGGTCGGTTCGGTCATCGAAGGCGAAGTCAAGAACAAGACCGAATTCGGCCTGTTCATCGGCCTCGACGGCGATGTGGACGGCATGGTTCACCTCTCCGACCTCGACTGGCAGAAGTCGGGCGAAATCGCGCTCGAAGACTACAACCGCGGTGACATGGTTTCGGCCAAGGTCCTCGATGTCGACGTCGAAAAGGAGCGCATCTCGCTTGGCATCAAGCAGCTCGCCACCGGCGAAGTTGCCGATACGGCCGGCTCCGAAGGCGGCATCAAGAAGGGTTCGGTCGTGACCGGCACCGTCATCGAAGTCAATGATGGGGGCATCGAAGTCCGCATCGCCGACAGCGAGATGACCGCCTTCATCCGCCGTGCGGACCTGAGCCGCGACCGCAACGACCAGCGCCCGGAGCGTTTCTCCAAGGGCGAGAAGGTCGATGCGCGCGTCACCCAGTACGACCGCAAGACCCAGCGTATCCAACTGTCGATCAAGGCACTTGAGATCGCCGAGGAAAAAGAAGCCGTCGCCAATTACGGTTCGTCGGATTCGGGCGCTTCGCTCGGCGACATCCTGGGCGCCGCGCTCAAGGACCGCGAGCAGAAGTAATTCTGTCTCCCGGCAAATATCTGGCCCGCGCTTCACAGCGCGGGCCTTTTTGCTTTTTAAGGACCGGATGGGGAATGCAATGCACTGGCGGGCCATGACGACATTCGACCTGCCCGCGGTCGAAATCATCGCCGCGCGGGTGCATCCTTCATTTCCCGAGGATATGGCGGTGTTCGCCGAGCGGCAGTTGCTTTATCCGGACGGAACGCGGCTGCTCGAACTGGATGGTGTGCCCTCCGGCTACATCCTGTCCCATCCCTGGCATTTCAAGGCGCTGCCGGAGCTCAATTCCCTGCTCGGCGCCATTCCCGATGATGCCGATACCTATTACCTGCACGATCTGGCGCTGCTGCCGTCCGCGCGCGGCACTGGCGCGGCGGCGATGATCGTCGGCGATATCCTACGCCACGCGCGAGCTGCCGGCTTCGCCACCGCCAGCCTCGTCGCGGTCAACGGCTCGCTGCCCTTTTGGTACAAGCACGGCTTCCGCGAAGTGGCAGCGCCTGAGCTGGCCGGCAAGCTTGCCAGCTACGAGCAGGCGGCGCGGCTGATGGCCAAACCGCTCACCTGAATCAGGAGAATTGCCATGATCTTCAGAAAATGGACGGGCCGTATCCGCACGGCGGACAGCTCGGCCTATGTGGATTACGTGGAAGCGACCGGCGCTGCGCATTATGCGGCAACGCCGGGCAATCTCGGCTATCAGATCCTGTTGCGCGACCTGGGTGACGGCACCAGCGAGATTTCGACCATAAGCTGGTGGACCGACTATGACGCGGTGCGTGCGTTTGCCGGCGAGGACTATCAGCGGGCGAGCTATTATCCAGAGGACGATCAATACCTTGTGGAGCGACCCGAGTTTGTGGAACACCACGTGGTGACAGTCGACCAGCGCCAGCCGAGCCCTTCATGACCGAAACGTCCAACGACCCGCATGCCGTCATCGCCGCCGAAACCTATCGCCGTTCGCGCGGGCTGTGGCGGGTGCTGGCCTTTATCGCGCTGGCCATCGCCATCATTGTCGGCCTGGGGCGCTTTGCGCTGCCGCAGGGACCGGTGGGCGATTATGTGGCCAGGCTGGTGATCGATGGCACGATCACGACGGATCGGGCGCGGCTCAAGGCCATCAACGACCTGGCCGAAGACGATGCGGTCAAGGCCGTGATCGTCGCCATCAACTCACCCGGCGGCACCACGGCCGGTGGGGAGGAACTCTACGAGGCGCTGGGGCAGTTGCGGGCAGCCAAGCCTACTGTGGCAGTCATCGGCGAGCTGGGCGCTTCGGCGGCCTATATGACCGCTATTGCCACCGACCATATCTTTGCCCGGCGGCTCTCCATCGTCGGTTCCATCGGCGTGCTGTACCAGCATGTCAATGCCGGCAAGCTGATGGAGACGATCGGCGTGGATCTCGACAAGGTGGCCTCTGGTCCGCTCAAGGCGGAACCCGATTTCGACGAGCCGATGGAAGGGGCGCCCCGCGCTTCCATCGCCGCCCTGGTCGATGACAGCTTCCAGTGGTTCGTCGATGTGGTGGCCGAACGGCGGGGGCTGACACGGCCTGCCACGCTTGGTCTGGCCGATGGACGGATCGTCACAGGCCGGGTGGGCGTCGAGAGCGGGCTGATCGACGCGATCGGCGGGGAAAAGGAAGCCATGGACTGGCTCGAAACCGAGCGCGATGTAGGCGCCGATCTCGATATCCGCACGGTCTGGCCCGAGCCGCAGCAGGGGTTCGATCTGATCGGAACCTTCCTCAATGGACAGGCCCGCGCCGCCCTCGGCCTGCCCGATGGTCCCATCACGCTTGACGGGCTGGTCTCGCTTTGGCAGGTTGGCACCGCTTCCTGAACTAGAGGGAGGCGACGGCCTGCCAACTGGAGCCCGGGATGATCAAGTCGGAACTCGTCGAGAAACTCGCGGCGGAAAATCCGCATTTGTTCCAGCGTGATATCGAAAATATCGTCAATGCCATCCTCGACGAGATCGGGGACGCCATGGCCCGGGGTGACCGGGTCGAGTTGCGTGGCTTCGGCGCCTTTTCGGTCAAGAACCGCCCGGCGCGCATCGGCCGCAACCCGCGGACCGGCGAGCAGGTCGATGTGGGCGAGAAATATGTGCCGCAATTCAAGGCCGGCAAGGAAATCCGCGAGCGGCTCAACCGCTCGTAACGGGGCCAGGGCTCCATAGGTCACCAGGCGCATGGTCAATAGAATCGTCGGTTGGGTGGTCCTTGTCCCACTATGCCTGGGGCTGATCGTCTTCGCGCTCGCCAACCGGCATTTCGTCGTGGTCAATTTCAATCCCTTCGCACCGGTCGAGGCCAGCGTGGCGCCGGGCTATGGCGTGCCGCTCTTCGTGGTGCTCTATGTCGTGCTGCTGGTGGGCGTGCTGCTGGGCGGTACGGCGACCTGGTTTGCGCAGGGCAGCCATCGGCGCCGGGAAAAACATTGGCGTCGCGAGGCGCATATGCTCAATGGCGAGCTGGAAAAGCTGCGCCGCAACACTGGCCAGGCCGCTTCCGGCCCACTGGCCGAAGTCGATGATCTTCTGGAGCTGCGTTGAGCGACACGATGGCCGAACCTCTCGTCATCAAGATTTGCGGCATCAAGACCCCTGACATGCTCGAAACCGCCATCGCTGGTGGTGCCGATATGGTCGGCTTCATGCATTTCCAGCGCTCGCCGCGCCATGCCTCGGTCGAGGAGATCGCCGACCTGATCTCCCAGGCGCGCGGGCGCATCGAAACCTGCGTGGTGCTGGTCAATCCCGACAATAGCTGCGTGGCCGAAATTGCCGCGCTGGGGCCGGACTGGATCCAGCTGCATGGACCGGAAACCCCGCATCGGGTCGAAGCGATCCGGGCCGAAGCCGGTGTCGAGATCATGAAGGCGCTGCCCATCGGTTCGGCCGAGGACGTGGCGCAAGTGCCTGCCTTCGTCGATATCGCGGATCGCATCCTGGTCGATGCCAAGCCGCCCAAAGGGGCCGACCGGCCGGGCGGGCTGGGCGATACGTTCGACTGGAGCCTGCTCAAGGCGCTTGACCCATCCATCCCCTTCATGCTTTCCGGGGGCTGACGCCGCAGACCGTGGCCGACGCCATAAAGACCGTGCGCCCCTTCGGGGTCGATGTGTCCTCCGGCGTCGAAAGCGCGCCGGGCGTCAAGGACAAGAGGCTGATCGAGGCGTTCATCCGGAACGCGCGCGCAGCCGGCTAAAGCAAAGCGCTGACAGACCTCATGGTGAGCCTGTCGAACCACGAGGTCGTGCGCACCGAACCTCGTCCTTCGACAAGCTCAGGATGAGGTTCTCTCGGGGCATCGAGAGGACCACGATGGACGGCATCAATTCCCTGCGTAACGGCCCCGACGAGGACGGCCGCTTCGGGCTTTATGGCGGGCGGTTCGTGGCCGAAACGCTGATGCCGCTCATTCTCGACCTAGAGGCGCATTATCGCGCCGCCAAGGTCGACCCGGACTATCTGGGCGAACTCAAGATGCTGGCGACCCATTATACCGGCCGCCCCAGCCCGCTCTATTTCGCCGAGCGGCTGACCAGCCATCTCGGTGGCGCCAAGGTGTGGCTCAAGCGCGAAGAGCTGAACCATACCGGCTCCCACAAGATCAACAATTGCCTGGGACAGATCCTGCTCGCCAAGCGCATGGGCAAGACGCGCATCATCGCCGAGACCGGCGCCGGCCAGCATGGCGTGGCCACGGCCACGGTCTGCGCCAAGTTCGACCTGCCCTGCACCATCTTCATGGGCGCCACCGACGTGGAACGGCAAAAGCCGAACGTGCTGCGTATGAAGATGCTGGGCGCTGAGGTTCGCCCGGTCACGGCCGGCGCCGGCACGCTCAAGGACGCGATGAACGAGGCCTTGCGCGACTGGGTGACCAATGTGGACACCACCTATTATCTGATCGGCACCGCCGCTGGGCCGCACCCCTATCCCGAGATGGTGCGCGACTTCCAGTCAGTGATCGGCACCGAACTCAAGCAGCAGTTCCAGGAGGCGGAAGGCAAGCTGCCGGAGGCCGTCGTGGCCTGCGTCGGCGGCGGCAGCAATGCCATCGGCACGTTCCATGCCTTTCTCGATGACCCTTCGGTCAAGCTCTATGGCGCCGAGGCGGGTGGGCACGGCATCGACACCGAGAACGGCCACGCCGCCAGCATGACCGGCGGCCGCCCCGGCGTGCTGCATGGCAACCGCACCTATCTGCTGCAGGATAGCGATGGGCAAATCCTCGAAGGTCATTCCATCTCGGCAGGTCTCGACTATCCCGGCGTCGGCCCGGAACACGCATTCCTGCACGATACCAAGCGCGTCACCTATGCGCCGATCACCGACAATGAAGCGCTGGAAGCCTTCCAGCTCTGCACGAAGATGGAAGGCATCATTCCGGCGCTGGAATCGGCGCATGGGCTGGCGCAGGTGATGAAGGTGGCGCCCGCCATGGGCAAGGACACCTCGATCGTGCTGTGCCTCAGCGGGCGCGGCGACAAGGACGTCGAAAGCGTCGGCAATTATCTGGGGCTGCTGTAGATCATGACGTCTCGCATCGAAAAACGCTTCGCCGAAGCCAAGGCCGCCGGTCGCCCGGCATTTGTCACCTATGTCATGGCCGGCGACCCCGATCTTGCCACCAGCCAGGCGATCATGGAGGCCTTGCCGCAGGCGGGGTCCGACATCATCGAATTCGGCATGCCGTTTTCCGACCCCATGGCGGATGGCGTGGCGATCCAGATGGGCGGACAGCGTGCATTGGCCGGCGGCATGACCTTGCGCGGCGTGCTCGGCATGGTCGAGGATTTCCGTCGCAAGGACGAGACCACGCCCATCGTGCTGATGGGCTACTACAACCCGATCTACAGTTTCGGCGTCGACAAGTTCCTGGCTGCGGCCAAGGAAGCGGGCGTGGACGGGCTCATCATCGTTGACCTGCCACCGGAAGAGGATGAAGAACTCTGCATTCCGGCGCTGAAGGCCGGCCTCAACTTCATTCGCCTCACCACGCCGACCACCGACGACAAGCGCCTGCCAGCCGTGCTCAAGAATACGTCGGGCTTCGTTTATTACGTGTCGATGACCGGCATTACCGGCGCCGCGATCAAGTCGCGCGCAGCGGTGGGCGAGGCCGTGGCGCGTATCAAGACCCATACCGACCTGCCGGTGGCCGTGGGCTTCGGCATCAAGACTGCCGAGGATGCCGAAGAGATCGGCAAGCATGCCGATGGCATCGTGGTGGGCACGGTGCTGGTCGATGCCGTGGGCAAGTCGCTGGTCGATGGCAAGGCCACGGACAAGACCGTCGCCGCCGTGCGGGACCTGGTGGCCGACATCTTTGCCGGCGTGAAGCGGGCTCGGGGGTAGAACCCCCCACCCTCATTCTCCCCCCACAAGGGGGAGGGAAGCCCGCTCGGCGCTTGCGGTTGCAGTATGCCACCGAAGGTTTCTCCATCGTCTCCCGCCCCCTTGGGAGCGATCAAGGGTGGGGGTTCTCTCCACAACCACCGGCTTCACCTTTGCCCTCCCCCACCGCCCCTGATAACATTCGCCACAATTGACCCTTAGGTGACGCAACAGTCCCTTCACGAGGCACCCCGATGAACTGGATCGACAATTTCGTCCGCCCCAAAATCCGCTCGTTCCTCAACACGAAGCGCGACACGCCGGAAAATCTCTGGGTCAAGGACCCTGAATCCGGCGAGATGGTGTTCTATCGCGACCTCGAAGCCAATCAGTGGGTGGTGCCCAATTCGGGCTATCACATGAAGATCAAGCCAGCCGACCGGCTCAAGACCTTCCTCGACAATGGCGAATATGACCTTGTGCCGGTGCCATCAGTGGCTGTCGATCCGCTGAAGTTCCGCGATCAGAAGCGCTATCCCGACCGCCTCAAGGAAAACCGCGCCAAGACCGGGTTCGATGACTCGGTGATCGTGGCCACCGGCAAGCTGTTCGAGCGCGACGTCACCGTCGCTATCCAGGATTTCGATTTCATGGGCGGCTCGCTCGGCATGGCGGCCGGACAGGGCATCATCACGGGCCTTGAAACCGCGGCCAACCGCAAGACGGCCTTCGTGCTGTTCGTCGCCTCGGGCGGCGCGCGCATGCAGGAAGGCGTGCTGAGCCTGATGCAGATGCCGCGCACCACCGTCGCGGTTTTGCGCCTGCGCGAAGCGGGCCTGCCGTTCTTCGTCGTGTTGACCAATCCGACGACCGGCGGCGTCACGGCTTCCTATGCCATGCTGGGTGACGTGCACCTGGCCGAACCGGGTGCGCAGATCGGCTTTGCCGGCGCCCGCGTCATCGAGCAGACCATCCGCGAAAAGCTGCCCAAGGGCTTCCAGCGCTCGGAATATCTCTATGAGCACGGCATGGTCGACATGGTGGTGCATCGCCACAACCTGCGCTCGACCATCGGTTCGCTCTCGGCCATCCTGACCAAGGCGGAAGCCTCGGGCGCGCTGACCGATACCGCCCCTGCCGTGGTGCGGACCAGCCTGCGCGATGCCGCCGTGGCCGCCGAAGGCGACGATGGCGATCTGGCTCCGGTAGCGGCAGCCCACGCGGAATAGCATCGCCGGGACAGCCATTGAGCGGCGCGCCAATCGGGGGTACCTGATCGGGGCCTGCCGCTGGTGAGTCCATGTCCCGTACCGATGCCATTCTCAAGCGCCTTTCGGCGCTGCACCCCAAGCTGATCGATCTCAGCCTCGATCGTATCCTGCCGCTGCTGGCCGATCTCGGCAGCCCGCATGAGCATCTGCCGCCGGTGATCCACGTCGCCGGCACCAATGCCAAGGGTTCCACGATTGCCTATCTGCGCGCTTTCCTCGAAGCGGCGGGCAAAAAGGTGCATGCCTACAATTCGCCCCATCTCGTGCATTTCAACGAGCGCATCCGGCTGGCGGGCAAGCTGGTGGGAACGCGGCGGCTCAACGCGGCGCTGGAGCAGGTCGAAGGGGTCAACGCGCAGAGGCCGATGACCTTCTTCGAAATCACCACGGCCACCGCCTTCCTGCTCTTCGCCGAGACCAAGGCCGATTACCTGCTGCTCGAAACCGGCATGGGCGGCACTTATGACACGACCAATGTCGTGGCCCAGCCGCTGGGGGTCATCATCACACCCATCGATCTCGATCATCATGGCTTCCTCGGGAATACAATCGGGGAAATCGCCGTCAACAAGGCCGGCATTTTCAAGCGTGGCAGCAAGGCGGTGATCGGTCTCCAGAAAGACGAGGGTCACGCCGTGCTGGATCGTGCGGCAAGGAAGCTGGGCATCCAACCGATCTGGCAGGGCGAAGACTTTCACGGGGCGGAGCAGGACGGAAGGCTGGTCTATCAGGATGACGCTGGATTGCTCGATCTGCCGCCGCCGGGCCTGCTCGGGGCGCACCAGTTCGACAATGCGGCCCTTGCCATCGCTGCGGCACGGCATTTTGGCCTGCCGGTGGATACGGACGCCTTTACCCGCGGTTTGCGGGAGGTGCGCTGGCCGGCCCGCATGACGCCGCTGCAGACCGGGCCATTGCGTGACCTGCTCGGCCCCGGCGCCGAGCTGTGGCTCGACGGCATCCACAATGCCCATGGCGCGGCGGCCGTGGCCACGACCCTGCGCGATCTCGACCGCGCCCGCCCGGCGCCGCTGGTGCTGATCATGGGCCTGATGAATACCCGCGCCCCGGCAGCCGTACTGGCGCCCTTTGCGGGCATGGCTCAGCAGGTTCTTACGCTTTCCATTCCCGGCGAGCCCAATGCACACAAGGCGGGCTATATTGCCGACGAAGCGCGCAAGGCGGGCTTCGATGCGCGGCCGATGCGCTCGGTGACGGCGGCGCTAAAAGCGGCAGCCGATGTGCCCGATGCAAGGGTGCTGATCTGCGGTTCGCTCTACCTCGCCGGCGCCGTGCTGGCGCAGAACCGCACACCGCCGGACTAATACTTCCCCTGCTCGCTGCCCACGAAGGGATCGACCGGGCTCGTTCCGGCAAAGGGCGCCCGGCCCATGATGGCTTCCAGCACGGCGGCCTGCATGGCTTCGCTCGAGCCATAGGCGTTGACATAGGCCGGCACGCGCGGGGCATCGTAGAGATAATAGGGATAGCCGAAGGAAATCATCAGCGTCGGAACGTCGTGCCACAGCCGGCTCATGGCACCGAAGACCGAGCCGGTGAGCCTGGTCCAGTCGAGGAAGATGCGGCTGCGGGTGAGCACGGTTTCTTCGGCGAAGAGATAGAGCACGAGATCGAAATTCTTCGGACTCACCTCCATGCCCGGTGCATAGACGGTGACCTCGAAGCCCTCCTTTTCCAGCCGTTCGGGCAGGCTGATTGGCAGGGGGTGGGGGACGAAGGGCAGAATGACGCCGCCGGAATAGACCAGCACGCGCCTATGCCTGGCCGGTGAGAGCGGCAGCAGGTTTTTGACATCCTTGACCAGGGTGGGTACGCGCGCCGTGACCTGCTGCGCCAGAGCCAGGTTTTCCGGCGTGGCCACTACATTGCGCGCCGTATCGAGATTGGGTTCGGCGCGGTCTGCCTTGTGCAGGCCCAAAGCCGCCTTGAGTGCGAGGACCCGCGTCACCGCCTCGTCCACCCGCTCCTGGCTCAGGCGACCATCGGCCACGGCCTTGACCAGCCGCATCAGATCGCCATTGGCGTCGTCGGTGAACAGGATCACGTCGCAGCCTGCTATGATGACTTCGGGCAGCACTTCGTCGCGCGGCCCCCAATCGCCCATGCCGGCCATGGGCGTGGCGTCGGAGACGATGAGGCCGTTGAAGCCCAGTTCGCGCCGCAGCAGGTCTTCGTTGAGAACTCGGCTCAGCGAGGCCGGGCGATAGGCCTCGGCGCCGGCATCGGGATCGAGCGCGCGCACGAAGGCGGGCAAGGCGATATGGGCCGACATGACGCTCATCACGCCTGCCGCAATCGCCTTGCGATAGAGCTGGCCGAAAGTCTTTTCCCATTCCGGCATGGAGAGCGGATTGACCGTGGTCACCAGATGCTGGTCGCGGTCGTCATAGCCTTCCCCGGCCAGTGCTTGACCGTGGCGGCGACGCCATTGGCCTGGAAGGCTGATATCTGCGCCAGCGCGTGGCGCTCGACCTTGTCCATGTCGCTACCATAGGAGCGGGTGCCGACAATGGCGCTACGCCAGGCCTGGTTGATGTCGATGACGGGAGTGAAGCTCCAGTTGAGCCCGACGGCCGCCGCCTCTTTCGCCATGATGGTGGAAATGGCCGTGGTCGCCTCGACATCGTCCACCGCGGCGAGGCCAAGCGGGTTGGGTACTGACGTGCCGAAGGGCAGGCTCATCCGACTGCCTTCGAGGTCGGCGCTGACCAGCAGGGGAATGGGGCTCAGAGCGCCCAGTTCGCGTGCCAGGTTGATCTCGGCAACCAGATCGTCGGAATAGATGCGGGTAATGCCACCCGGCTTGAAGCCACGCACCTCGGCTGCGACCTGATCCGGCGTGCCGCGCGCCAGCAGCACGAAGAGCTGGGCCAGCTTGTCGCGCGGCGTCAGGCCATCACGCGTCGCGGCGACCCAGGCGATGGCCTCGTCATCGAGATTGAATGGGGCAGAGGAAAGATCGATCGGGGCCAATTAGGGCATCCTCCGGTAGTCTTCTTATGCCCCTTGTTTAGCAGGCGACTGCGGCAAAAGCAGCACGGGCTTGCGCGGCACCAGGACGCCTCTAGGGCGCTTTCTGGCATACCGGGCAAAAGAACGTCGAGCGCCCGGACTGTACGATGCGCTGCACCGTGCCTGTACAGAGTGGCGTCGGGCATGGCTCGCCTTCGCGGTCGTAGACGGCAAAGCGGTGCTGGAAATAGCCCGAGCCGCCCTCGGCATTGCGAAAATCCCGCAAGGTCGAGCCGCCGACTTCGATGGCCTCCACCAGAACCTGCCGCACGGCATGAGCCAGATCGTCCAGTGCCGGCTTGGGGGCGCCTGTCGGCGTCACCAGCGTTCCGGCCAGCACGGTGGGCAGGATGTGGCTGCGATGCAAAGCCTCGGCCACATAGATATTGCCCAGCCCCGCCACCACGCGCTGATCGAGCAGAGCCGCCTTGATCGGTGTTTTCTTACCCCTGAACTTCTCCGCCATTTCCGCGGCATTGAAGTCATTGCCCAGGGGCTCGGGGCCAAGCTCCCTGAGATAGGGGCTGTCCGCCACATCGTCATAGAGGTCGATGAAGCCGAAGCGGCGCGGATCGGCATAGATGAGGTGGCTCTTGCCGTGTTTGGGGTGGGTGATGTCCCACACCATATGGTCGTGCTTGGGTTCGGTGCCCGGCTCGTAATAGCGCGGCGGCTTGTCGATGCCGTGTTCGGCGAAGCGCCACGAGCCGGTCATGCCGAGGTGGCTCAGTACGGTCCTGCCATTGCCCAGCGTCATGAGAAGGTATTTGGCCCGCCGCCCCACCGAGACGATGCTCTGACCCTCCAGCGCTGCAGCCAGTCCATCCGGGAAAGGAAAGCGCAGGTCCTTGCGCTTGAGGGTGACCTTGTCGATGGTCGCACCCACCAGCCAGGGCTCCAGGCCACGTCGAACGGTTTCGACTTCGGGCAGTTCGGGCATTTTTTGTCTCTTTACCTGTGCGGCTTTGCACCATGGGCAATCCAAAACGCCTTATATATGGTGCGCGTCAATCCAAGATGGATTGATGGCCAATCCAAGATGCATCGAGCTATTCCATGACTGACGCGAAAGAAACCACTCATTTCGGCGAGCAGACCGTGGCCATGGCCGACAAGCAGGGCCTGGTCGACAAGGTCTTTCACGATGTTGCCGACCGCTACGACCTGATGAACGACCTGATGAGCGGTGGCGTGCACCGGCTCTGGAAGGGCGCCATGGTCAGCGAACTGGCCCCACCCAAATCCGGCGCACGTCCCTATAAGGTGCTCGACATGGCCGGCGGCACCGGCGACATCGCCGAGCGCATCGTCAATGCCTCGGTCGGCTATGCCGAAGTCGTGGTCTCCGACATCAATGCCGACATGCTGCGGGTCGGGGCCGAGCGGGCAAAGACCTGGCGCTATCCGGCACAGGCCAGCTTCGTCGAGGCCAATGCCGAGGAACTGCCTTTCGACGATAACAGCTTCGACGCCTATACGATCGCTTTCGGCATCCGCAATGTGCCGCGCGTCCAGAAGGCGCTGAACGAGGCGCATCGCGTGCTCAAGCGTGGCGGGCGCATTCTCGTGCTCGAATTCTCGCAGGTCGATGTGCCGGGCTTCGACGCCGTCTACCGGCTCTATTCGGACCGCATCATCCCGCCCATGGGCAAGGTGGTGACCGGCGATTCCCAGCCCTACCAGTATTTCGTGGAATCCATCCGCAAATTCCCCAACCCGCAGGCTTTCTCCGCCATGCTGACCAGTGCCGGCTTCAAGCGGGTGAAGCATACCTCCCTCACCGGCAACATCGCCACGCTGTTCTCGGGGTGGAAGATTTGATCTTCTCCGCCTATTTCCGCCTCGCCCGCGCCGGCTACGTTCTCGCCCGCGAAGGGGCGCTGTCCATTCCCGGCGAGCTGCCACCGGCCCTGGCGCCGCTGCGCTTCGGCATCTGGCTGGGCCGGTTGGTCGAACGCCCCAGCGTGCGCAAGACCGGCCATGTCGAACGCCTCAACAAGGCACTCAACCGGCTCGGTCCGACCTATGTGAAATTCGGCCAGACGCTGGCCACGCGCCCAGATGTGGTTGGCGCGCAAATTGCCAATGACCTCTCCGGCCTGCAGGACAAGATGGAGCCGTTCGACCCGGCCCTGGTGCCGGACATTCTTGCCGCGGCGCTCGGGGACAAGGCCGCCCAGCTTACCGAGCTCTCGCCTCCCATTGCCGCGGCGTCCATCGCCCAGGTGCACAAGGCGCGGCTCAAGCCGGCCAATGGGTTGCCGAAAACCGTGGCGGTAAAGGTGCTCCGTCCCGGTGTCGAAGCTCGCTTCATGGCCGATATCGAGATCTTTCTACGCTGCGGCGCGCCTCGCCGAGGGCCTGGTGCGCTCGACGCGCCGCCTGCGCCCCACCGAGGTGGTCGAAACCCTCGACCGCTCGGCCCGGCTCGAACTCGACCTGCGGCTCGAAGCCGCCGCCATTTCGGAAATGGCCGAGAATATCAAGGACGATACCGGCTTTGTCATTCCCACCATTTCCTGGGACCATGTGGCACAGAATGTGCTGACTACGTCATGGGTCGAGGGCATCCCGATCCGCGAGCATGACGCGCTCGATGCGGCGGGCGTCGACCGCAAGGCGCTGGCATCCAAGCTGCTGCAGAGTTTTCTCAAGCACGCCATCCGCGACGGCTTTTTCCATGCCGACATGCATCCGGGCAATCTGTTCGCCGATCCCAGGACCGGCGACGTGATCGCCGTCGATTTCGGCATTATGGGCCGCATCAATCGGCGGGAGCGCCGGTTCCTGGCGGATATCCTCTACGGCTTCATCACGCGTAATTATCGCCTGGTGGCCGAGCGGCATTTCGATATCGGCTATGTGCCCAAGGACCAGTCGGTGGACGATTTCGCACTGGCCATCCGTTCCATCGGTGAGCCCCTGCATGGCCGTACCGCCGCCGATATTTCCATGGCCAAGGTGCTGGGCCAGCTCTTTGCCATCACCGACCTTTTCTCCATGCAGACCCGACCCGAACTGGTGCTGCTACAGAAGTCCATGGTGCTGGTGGAAGGCGTGGCCCGCGCGCTCGATCCCGATCTCGATATCTGGACCGTGGCCGAGCCGGTGGTGGGCGACTGGCTGCGCAAGGAGGCTGGACCGTTGGGGCGCCTGCAGGACCTCAAGGACCATTTCGATACCATTGCCGAGGCGGCAGGGCGCCTGCCGGTCATCGCCGCGCAGGCCGAACTGGCTTTGGCCGATTACCATGCCGGCAAGATGACGCCGCGCCGCGATGGGCTGATGCGCTGGGCGCTGCTGGGCCTGATCGGGGTCACCGGCCTCACCATGGCGGTGGTGCTGTGGCGTCTACTGACCGGCGCACTGTGAGGTCCGAATGATGGCTGATATGGTTTCTGTCAACCTGGTCTGGCTGCCGCATGGTGCGGGCTTGCCCATTCCCGGGCGGCAGACTGAGGGCGCCGCCGGCATGGACCTTGCGGCCGCGCTGCCGGAGGGCGAAGCCTTGGTGCTGGTGCCGGGTGAGCGCGCCTTGGTGCCTTGCGGCTTTGCCATGGCGCTGCCCGAGGGCTACGAGGCGCAGGTACGCCCACGCTCGGGTCTCGCCGTCAAATTTGGGGTGACGGTGCTCAATGCACCGGGCACTATCGACGCCGATTATCGCGGCGAGGTGATGGTGCCTCTGATCAATCTGGGGCAGGAGGATTTCACGCTGCGCCGTGGCGACCGCATCGCCCAGATGGTGATCGCCACGATCAGCGCCGCAAGTTTCTTAACGGTGGAGACGCTAGATGACACTGAACGCGGTCATAGTGGCTTCGGCTCAACGGGTCGGGACTGAACCGGCGCCCCGTCGCGCCACAGCCCATGGCGGCTGGTTCGGCGCTGCTCTTCTCGGCGCCCTCACCCTCGCCGCCCCAGCCATAGCCGGCGACCGGGCCGGTATCGACTACCTCGGCTATTCCGACGACTTCCGCTATTTCGCCTTCGAGGAATACGGCATCCAGGACGGGTCGGGCTTTGCCTATACCAATATCTATGTGCTCGATCTCAGCAGCGACGATTGGGTCAAGGGCGCGCCGATCCGCGTGCGCATTGACGATGAGAGTGTCGACCTGCGTCAGGCCCGCGCCGAGGCGCATGCGCAGGCCCAGCCGCTGCTCGAGCAATATGGCATCACTGAGCCGGTGGAAATTCTGGCGCTCAATGGCGACGGCACGGTCGATGCCGATTTCAACAGGATGACCGCCGGCTGGCCGAGCTATGGCATGAGCGCACCGGCCCATGTGTTCGACCTGACGCTGGAGAGCTTCACCGCGCTGGGCGATGGCACCTGCGCCAGCTATACCGATGAGCCTCTCACCGGCTTTGCTCTCACCTACACCAAGGATGGTACCAGCACGGAAGTGCACCGCGATGTGACGGTGCCAAAAAGCCGGGGCTGCGTTTCAGCCTATCGGCTCTATGGGGTGATTGCGCCGTTCGACAGTTTTGCCGCCTTCAATACCGATCCCACGGCGGGCGTGGTGGCCATTGTCAGCGTCTATTCGCTGGGCTTTGAGGGGCCTGACCGGCGCTTCATCGCGGTGCCCCTTGCCCACTGATCCGCTCTCGCCCGAGGAAGCACGGCGCTATTCGCGCCATCTGGTGCTCAAGGGCATGGGCGGGGCCGGCCAGCAGGCGCTGAAAGCCGCGCGGGTACTGGTGATCGGTGCTGGCGGATTGGGCAGCCCGGTCATTGCCTATCTGGCGGCCGCCGGTGTCGGCACCATTGGCATCATCGATGACGACAGCGTATCGCTATCCAACCTGCAGCGGCAGGTGCTCCACACGACCGGCGGCATAGGCAAGGCCAAGGTGACGAGCGCCGAGGACTTCGCCGGCGCACTCAACCCGCATGTGAAGATCGTGTCGCTCAATGTCCGGCTGACGCCCGAAAACGCAGCCGGTATCTTCGCCGAATATTCGCTGGTACTGGACGGCACCGACAATCTTGCCACCCGCCGTGCCGTCGCCGCCACCTGCGAGGCACTCGGCCTGCCCCTGGTCTCGGGCGCCGTCTCGATGTTCGACGGCCAGGTCACCATCTTTGTCCCCGCCGGCCCGCGCTTCGGTGATCTTTATCCCGAAGACGCCGATGACGCTGATCTGCCCAGTTGCGAAGCCACTGGCATATTGGGGCCGCTGACCGGCGTGATCGGCACGCTGATGGCCATGGAGGCCATCAAGCTGATCACGGGGATTGGGGAGCCGCTGATTGGCCGCGTGCTGACTTATGACGGCAAGGGCGGGCGGTTCAGCGAGTTTTCGTATTGAAGTGCGTCAATCAAGCATCCGGATGCTTGAACACCAGCGCCGCATTGGTTCCGCCGAAGCCGAACGAATTGCTCAGCACCACGCCCAGATCCACATCGTCGCGGCGCTGCCGCAGGATGGGCATGTCCTCGAAAGCCGGATCTAGCACCTCGATATTGGCGCTTTCGGCGATGAAGCGATGCTTCATCATCAGGATGGAATAGATCGATTCATGCACGCCGGTCGCGCCCTGGCTGTGGCCGGTCAACGACTTGGTGGCGGAAATGGGTGGACATTTGTCCTCGTTGCCGAACAGCTCGCGGATCGCCTCGATCTCGCGCAGGTCACCCACGGGGGTCGAGGTGGCATGCGGGTTGATGTAGTCGACCTTCTGTTTGACGTTCTTCAGCGCCATGCGCATGCAGCGCTCGGCGCCTTCGCCCGACGGGGCGACCATGTCGAGGCCATCAGAGGTGGCGCCATAGCCCACCAGCTCGGCCCAGATCTTCGCGCCGCGCGCCTTGGCATGCTCGTATTCTTCGAGCACCAGCACGCCAGCGCCGCCGGAAATAACGAAGCCGTCGCGCGCCGCGTCATAGGCGCGGGAGGCCTTTTCCGGGGTATCGTTGAAGTCCGAGCTCATGGCGCCCATGGCGTCGAACAGGTCGGACAGCGTCCAATCCAGATCCTCGTGGCCGCCGGCGAAGACAATGTCCTGCTTGCCCAGCATGATCTGTTCCATGGCATTGCCGATGCAATGCTTGGACGTCGCGCAGGCGGCGGTGATCGTGTAGTTGATGCCCTTGATGCCGAAGGGGGTGGCGAGCGTCGCCGAGGCAGTGGAGCCCATGGCCTTGGGCACGGCCAGCGGCCCGATGCGCTTGGGGCTCATATTCTTGCGCGTGATATCAGCGGCTTCGACGATGGTGCGGGTCGAGGCGCCGCCCGAGCCCATGACGATTCCCGTCATGGGGTTGGAAATGTCGGATTCCTCGAGCCCGGCATCTGATATGGCCTGCTGCATGGCGAGGTAGTTCCAGGCCGCGCCCTTGCCCATGAAGCGGGTGGTGCGGCGATCGAGGATTTCGAACGGGTCGAGCCCGGGATCGCCCTTGACCTGGCTGCGGAAACCCAGTTCGGCATAGTCCGGTGCTGCGACAATGCCCGGCCTTGCGGCGCGCAGGCTCGCAGTCACCTCGTCCAGCGAATTGCCGATCGAGGAAATGATACCCATGCCGGTTACGACAACTCGTCTCATCGTGTCCTCGCTCTATAGTCCTGCTCGGGCGCCCTTGGGCAGGCGTCTCTTATTATCTTGTGCGAATTTGGCTCATTGCACCCCTATGAGATGCTTTTCAGCATTTCATGCGACGGGAATCAGGCCCACCCTGAGATTCTCCGCAACATAGATGACCTCGCCATCCGCCTTGACGCTGCCGGTGGCGATACCGAAGGGCAGCGGGGAGCGCATGTGCCGCTTGATGTCGATGCGATATTCCAGCAGCTTCTTGTCGTTTGTCGCCTGGCCGGTGAACTTGATCTCGCCACCCAGCGCGCGGCCGCGACCGGGCGAGCCCGACCAGCCCAGGAAGAAGCCCGTCATCTGCCAGAGCGCATCGAGCCCCAGGCATCCGGGCATGACCGGATCGCCGATGAAATGGCACTGGAAGAACCAGAGGTCCGGCCGCAGGTCGAGTTCGGCGGTCACGTAACCCTTGCCGAATTCGCCATCCGTATCGCCGATATGGGTGATGCGATCGAACATCAGCATGGGGGGCGCCGGCAGGCGGGCATCCATCTGACCGGGCAGTTCGCCACGGCCATGGGCCAGCAGCTCGTCATACCCAAATGCATTTTGCCGCTCGGCCATGCCTTGATACCCCTGAGAACCTTGTGTTTTGTCTCGTATAGAGGCGCGGGGAGAGGGTCAAGTCAGCGGCCCTTAGCCATTGTGGGCAATTGCCCGGCCTGCGGCACGCCTGCCGCTTGTATGAACTTTCTGCCATAGTTATAAGGAAGCCAGCATTTCCGGCCGTTCCGACCTTCAAGGACCCAATGACCGATCGTATTCAGACCGCCCGTTCCATGCCGTCGCGCAAGCCCTGCCTCACCGCAGTCCTGCGCATGGCCGGTCTCCGCCCGACCCGCCAGCGCGTCGCCCTGGCCGAGCTGCTGTTTGGCGGGCCGCATCGCCATGTCAGCGCCGAGCAGTTGCATGGCGAGGCGTCCGAGGCTCGGGTCAATGTGTCCCTGGCAACGATCTACAATACGCTGCATCAGTTCCATGAAGCCGGCCTGCTGCGGGAAGTAGCGGTCGATGCCTCGCGCTCCTATTTCGACACCGACACGTCGGACCATCATCACTTTTACGTTGAGGATGAGCAGCGGATGATCGACATTCCCGCTTCCTCGGTCGAATTCGCCAGCCTGCCGGATGCCCCGAAGGGCATGAAGGTCAGCCATGTGGATGTGGTCATCCGCGTGCGCAAGGCACAGGCATAATCACCCCGATATCGGTTCCATGCTCGTCAACCGGCTCGTCCGGGTGATCCATGCTGTCTGGACGCTGCGTTTCCGCCGGTAAAAGCCGTCACATCTGTAACTCTCACCCCCGGGCATACCGCTGCTAGACCTTTGCCACTGGCCGATTTTGGCCACTTGCAGAGGAGATGATCATGTTTAGATCGTGGATCAATCGCTATCGCCAATGGCGCTTCGAGCGTCACACTATCAATACGCTGCGTTCACTCGACGATCACAGGCTGGCCGATGTCGGCACATTTCGCGATAGTATCGAGCTATTCGTGGCAGAGCGGCTTCGTCCGGACACCTCGAAAGGACAGTCGGTATGAACAAGCGAGCAGAAATCGTGGGCGAGTTCGTCGGCAATGCCGGCGGAGCCGTGAATGGCGTCAGTTACGACGGACACCATGTCTGGGCCGCCACGGGTGACCGGATGCGCTCGTTCGATCCGGTCACCGGGGCGGAAGTCACCACCTTCGACCTGCCCGCCCATGCGGGAACGGCTTATGATGGGCAGCACCTGTACCAGATCGCCGATGCCATCATCCAGAAGGTCGATCCACAGAGCGGCAAGGTCGTCGACACTATCCCGGCGCCGGGTGCGGGCAAGGATTCGGGGCTGGCCTGGGCAGATGGCTCGCTATGGGTCGGCCAGTATAACGACCGCCAGATCGTGCAGATCGATCCCGATACGGGCGCGGTGCAGCGGGTCATCCAGACCAACCGCTTCGTAACCGGCGTGACCTGGGTCGATGGCGAATTGTGGCATGGCTATTCGGACGACGGCGATGGTGGCCTCGCCCGCATCGACCCGGCCAATGGCAACGTGCTCGTCAACCTCGACATGCCGGGCATCAGCGTTTCGGGCGTCGAATCCGACGGTGCGGACCGTTTCTTCTGCGGTGGCGGCGAAAGCGGCAAGGTCCATATCGTCCGGCGCGCCTGATACTATCCGGCGCCCGGCAGCAGCAGGGTGGTGGGAAAGCCGGGCAGGGTGAGCAGGGTCCAGCGCTGTGCGCGGCCCCGCCCGACTGCCTGGACTTTCCCCGCCTCCTGCAGACCCTGAAGCGCCCGCTGCACCGTGCGGGCGCTGGTGTCGAGCACCAGTGCCAGCGCCGAGCTCGACCACAATTCCCCATCGGCCAGCAGCGCCATGACGGCGGCGCTCTGGTCTTCCAGCGGAAAGGCCAACACCACCGCCTCGCCCCGCTTCGGTACGAGCCGAAACCCGGCCGGCGTCGCCGACACATCGGCGAGGGGCGTGATAAGCTGGCGGAGCCGGGTCATCTCCACGCGCAGCCGGGCGCGGTGCGATTCATCGGCATGGCGGGCATGGAAGGCGCGCTTCAGCAGCGTTTCCCGCGACGCATCGCCAGGCCAGGCTTCGGCCAGCGTGCGCAGCAGGGCGAAGAGGACCGGACGCGTCGCCAGCGAAACCAGCTCGTTACCCTGACGCAGGGCATTGCGCGTGGCATCGGCGACCAGGGTGTCGGACGCCAGCAGCGCCTCCACCTCGTCCAGCGAAACCGCCGCCTCGACGCCATGGCGACGCAACAGCGCGGCCGGGCCATCCAGCGGCAGGCTTGCCGCCTCCACCTCCGCCACCAGCCCTTCTATCCCCGAGCGGCGCGCGGCTGCGTCGGCATGCTGCAATGCCTGCCGGGCCGATGCGACCCGCAAGCGTCTGATATCCATGCCCGCATGGACCAGCCAATAGCTAGCCAGCAGGGCCGGCGACAGCGTTTCGGGCGCGAGTAACGCCAGTTGTTCGTCTGCGTGGTCGAGATGGCCCAGCAGCAGATGGCGGCGCGCCGCGATGATGGCGGCATGCGCTGCATTGGCCCGGTCGCCCCGGTTCGCCAGCACCGCCTGGGCTGCTTCCAGCCGGCGGTCGGGCCAGGTCAGGTCGCGGGAAACCAGCGCAATCTCGGCCTCGGCGAGAATACAGCGGGCACGCGCCACCGATTCCTGCCGGCCGAAGCCGCGGGCCGCCTGTTTCAACAATTCCCGGGCCCGTGGCAGGTCGCCCAGTTGCGCCATGGCGATACCGCGCAGCGCCAGCGCCGCGGGGTCATTCCGCAAGGCGACCCTATTGAGGGCGCCCAGCACATCGCCGGTGGCCAGTGCCAGGGCTGCTGCGTTGAGGATGGAATCCATGGGAGCCGGCGAATGGACAAGGATGCGGCATCCTACAATGAAAGGTCTCGCCTCGCTCGGATTTTCATGTAACAATAATAGTTACATTAAACTGCTCATGGTCCGCACATGAAACCTAACGCCTTTGGCAACCACACCTCTCCGTCCTATGCCGAGGGCCCGCCGCGGCAGGTGCCGGGCTTTGCGAGCCTCCATCGCATGGTATCGCTGTTGCTGGCCGAGCGGGTCCCGGCCGATGGCAGCGTGCTGGTGCTCGGTGCCGGGGGCGGGTTGGAACTCAAGGCGCTGGCCGATGCCCATGCCGACTGGTCGTTCCACGGTATCGACCCCTCCCCCGCAATGCTGGAGTTAGCTCGGCAAGCCGTTGATCCGCATGGCAGCCGCATCGCACTGCATGAAGGCTATATCGACGCCGCGCCCGAGGGGCCATTCGACGGCGCAGTGAGCCTCCTCACCTTCCATTTCATTCCGCGCGAAGAGCGCCTCGACACGCTGCGCCAACTGCACCGCCGCCTCAGGCCCGGTGCGCCGCTGCTCCTCGCCCATATCAGCTTTCCCCAGACCGAACCCGAGCGCTCGACCTGGATCGCGCGCCACGTCGCCTGGCCTGCGGCCCCCGATGCCGATCCGGCCCAGCTCGAAGCGGCGCGGCAGGCCATCGGCACACGCCTGTCCATCCTCGCGCCCGAGGAGGAAGAATCCATGTTGCGGGAGGCGGGCTTTGCCGGTGTGAGCCTGTTTTATGCCGCGCTGAGCTTCCGCGGCTGGGTCGCCTATGCCGCCTGATTTGCTGCCGGTTCCGCTGCCAAGCGAAGCCTTGTCCAGCCCCCGGCGCGCCTAAATCGCCAAACCGGCCGGTGACAGCGGCCGCCGCATCGCCCATATTGCGGGCCGTGCGCAACCAGCGGCAAGGGTGGCCAATGAGCCAAAAGGTCAATCTGAACGCCTATTTCGAGCGAATCGGCTTTGCCGGATCGATCGCCCCGACCTTGGCGACTCTCGAACTGATCCATGCGCTGCATCCGACGGCGATCGCCTTTGAAAATCTCAATCCACTGCTTGGCCTGCCGGTCAATCTCGACCTCAACAGCATCGCGAAAAAGCTGCTGGCCGAGGGCCGCGGTGGCTATTGCTACGAGCACAATCTGTTGCTCATGGCAGTGCTGCGCGAGCTCGATTTTTCCGTGCGGGGCCTGGCAGCGCGTGTGCTGTGGAGCGACCCCACGGCCATCGACCGGCCGCCGACGCATATGCTGCTGGCCGTCGAAATCGGGGGCGCCACCTATATTGCCGATACCGGCTTCGGCGGGCTGACGCTGACCGCGCCGCTCAAGCTCAAATCCGAAATCGAGCAGGCCACCCCGCACGAGACCTTCCGCCTTGTCGGCGGCGCGCCGGACTGGGTGCTGGAAGCCAGCATCGGCGACAATTGGAAACCGCTCTACAGCTTCGACACGGCCGAAAAGACCGAAGCGGACTATGCGGCATCGAATCTCCAGCTCTCCACGGACTCGCCTTTCACGCGTGAATTGCGCGTAGCGCTGTCGCCCGCCGGCAAAAGGCTGGCCTTGCGCGACAACCGCTTTACCACCCATGTGGCAGGCGAGCCCTCCGAAAGCCGGCTGCTGACCAGCGTCGCCGAGATGCGCGAAGTGCTGTCCGGCTCCTTCGGCATCCAACTGCCCGCGGCCGAGCTGCTCGATCCGAAACTCGAAGCCATTCTCGCCGCCGCCGGCGCACCCGAGGCCTGACCATGGCACCGGTCATCGTCGATCCGGCAAAAGTCCGGGAATTCACCGATAAGAACGCCTTCTACGACTGGCTGGCGGAGAACCATGACAGCCAGGACGAGGTCTGGATCCGCATCTTCAAGAAGGGCAGTGGCAAGCCAACCATAACCCCGGTCGAGGCTATCGATGTCGTCCTGTGCTGGGGCTGGATCGATGCCATCAAAAAAAGCTGGGACGAAGAATCCTTCGTACAGCGCTACACTCATCGCAAGCCGAAGAGCCTGTGGAGCCAGATCAACAAGGACAATGTCGCCCGCCTCGTCGAGGAAGGCCGCATGACCCAGCATGGCCTTAGGCATGTCGAGCTCGCCAAGGCCGATGGCCGTTGGGACGCGGCCTATCGCACCACGATGGAAGCGCCCGAGGACCTGCTGGCCGCCATCAAGGCGAATCCGGCGGCACAGTCCACCTATGCCACACTCAGCGCGCAAAACCGTTTTGCGCTGACTTTCCGCACCATCAGCCTCAAGACGCCGGCCAGCCGGGCAAAGAAGATTGCCGGTTTCGTCGAGATGCTGGCGCGGGGTGAAACCATCTACCCGCAGGGCAAGGGGAAGACGTGATGGCTGTCTGGCTCGCCTTCCTGCGCGGCATCAACCTGGGCAAGCGCCAGGTCAAGATGGCCGAGTTGCGCACCTGCCTCGAAGCGGCCGGCTTTGCCGCGGTCAAGACCGTGGTGGCCAGCGGCAATGTGCGTTTCGAGGCCGAAGGCACAGCCGAGGCCATCAAGGAAAAGCTGGAAAAGACCATCGAAGCGCAATTCGGTTTCGGGGTCGGAGTGGTGCTGCGCTCCGAGGCCGAGCTCAAAGCGATGCTGACGGCCCACCCATTCGACAGCCTTGATCCCAAGGCGGACTTTACCCGCCATGTGCTGATGTTCGACAAGCCCCTGCCTGAAAACCTCACCATCGAGGATCGGCCAGGCCATACCGAAATCCTGCGCATCGATGCCCGCGATATCTACATTGCCGGGTACCGCCAGCCCAACGGGCGCTATACGGAGGGCATCGAGGAGGTGCTCAAGCCCCTCTATGCCCAGCTCGACAAGGGTGTGCTCGACACGATGCGCAACTGGAACACTATCGAAAAGATGCTCGCATGATCACCGTCTTCGGCTCGACCAATCTCGACCAGATCGGCACTGTCAGCCGCCTGCCCCAGCCGGGCGAAACCGTGGCCGGCGGCACCTTCTCCATGGCAGCCGGCGGCAAGGGTGCCAACCAGGCGCTGGCGGCCCGCCGCGCCGGTGCAGAGGTGCGCCATGTCTCGGGTGTCGGTAACGACGCCTTTGCCGATATGGCTCTCGCTTTGCTCAAGGCCGACGGGGTCGACCTTTCGGCCATGAAGGTGGTGGACGGCGCCACCGGCATTGCCATGATCTTCGTCGATGCCGACGGCGAGAATGTCATCGCCATCCTGCCCGGCGCCAATGGCAAGATGACCGCGGAGGACGCCGATGCGGCTATCGAGGGCGTCAGCGGCGGCGTCATGCTGCTGCAGCAGGAAATTCCCCAGGCGGCCACGGAGCGGGCGCTGGACCTGGCCAAGGCACAGGGCATTACCGCCATTCTCAATACCGCACCCTTCCTCGACAGCACGGCCGCTATCGCCCCCAAGGCCGCTATCTTCATCGCTAACGAAACCGAATTCGCCCTGCTGTCCGGCCGGGGGATCGATGAACTCGACGCCGCCATGGCGGATTGGGCCGCAAAGCACCACCAGACCGTCATCGTCACCCTGGGCGGCGATGGCGCCCGGGCCGTTACGGCCGAAGGCAAGCGCATCGCCGTGCCCGCCCTGCCGGTCAAGCCGGTCGATACGGTAGGCGCCGGCGACACATTCTGCGGCTATCTCGCCGCCGGGCTCGATGCCGGTCTCGACCTCGAAGCGGCCATGCGCCGTGCCGCTGTCGCAGCCAGCCTTGCCTGCCTCAAACCCGGCGCCCAGCCGGCCATCCCAACCAAGGACGAGGTGGCGGCACACCTGGGTTAGTGGCCCCGAAAGCCCTCGGCCAACTCGGCGATGAAGGCGCTGACCCGCCGCGGCACGAAATGCCGAGACGGGTGCAACGCGTGGATAGGCATGGTCGGCAATTGCCAATCGACGAGCAACGGCACCAGCCGGCCTTCGGCAATGTCGTCCTCCACCAGGTCGCGCGGCAGATAGACCACGCCTGCCCCGTCGATGGCCAGCATGCGCTGAGCCTCGTCATTGTCGATCTCGAAGCCCCCCGCCACTTCTACGGTCAGTGTCTCCCCCGCAGGGTCGATGAAGCTCCAGCGGTTGCGCGGCACGATATTGAGGTTGAGCACGCAGCGGCAGCGCGCCAGATCGGTTGGATGCTGTACCGCGCCATGCCGCGCGAGGAATTCCGGCGCTGCACAGCAGACGAAGCGATAGGTGCCGATGCGCCGCGCTACGAGGCTCGAACTGGGCAGGTCACCGATGCGCACCGCCATGTCATAGCCCTCGGACACCAGGTCCACCCGCCGATTGGCGAGGCTCATCTCGAAGATCACGCCGGGATGGGCGGCGGTAAAGCGCGCGATGATGGGCGGCAGCCGCCTGATACCCAGTGTCGTGGGCGCGCTCAGCCGCAGCCGCCCGGTCAGTGCGCCGCCCTCGCCCCAATCGCCCAAAGCCTCCGTGGCCTCGATCACCGCTTCGGCGCGCAGGAGGAAAGCCTGCCCCGCCTCGGTGAGCCGCTGGCTGCGCGTGGTGCGCTCGATCAGGGTCGCACCATAGCGCTGCTCCAGGGTCTGGATGCGCCGGCCCACCATGGCGGGCGACAGGTTGAGCTGGCGCGCCGCGCGGGCAAAGCTGCCAATGCGGGCAGCGGAGATGAAGGTGCGCAATTCGTCGAGTTCGGCCATTCGATACTTTTACGCAATTGTGTTTGCACCAGACAAGCAATTCCCTTTGCAATCGGCAAGCCGCATCTTGAGGTCATCGCAACCGCACATCACGGGAGACTTCCAATGACCACAATCGCAATCCTGGGCCTCGGCAATATGGGCAAGGCGCTGGCCAAGCGCCTCGCCGGCAAGACCGATCTCGTGCTGGCCTCGCGCGACAGCGCCGCCGCCACCGCCTTCGCCGCCACCCTGCCGGCCGGCGTCACCGTGCTCGACCAGGCCGGCGCCATCGCCAAGGCCAACATTGTCGTATTGGCTCTGCCCTTCGACACCGCACTCGAAACCGCCGCCAATCCGGCGCTGGCGGGCAAGGTCGTGATCGACATTTCCAATCCGGTAAAGGCTGATTTCTCGGGCCTCGCCATCGGCCACACCACGTCGGCCGCCGAACAGGTGCAGGCCGCTGCCCCCGCTGCCAAGGTCGTCAAGGCGTTCAACACCATCTTTGCCGGCCTGTTCGATCTGCCTGCCGCCCAGACTTCCGATGTGCCGGTCTTCGTCGCCGGCAATGATGAGGCCGCCGTCGCCGCGGTATCGGATATCGCCACCCTGGCCGGCTTCGCCGTCGAAAAGACCGGTGGCATCGACGCTGCCCGCCTGCTGGAGCCGCTCGGCATGCTCAATATCCGCTTCGGCTATGGCCTCGGCCGCGGCACGGGCATTGCCCCGCGCTGGACCAAACTGGCGGCTTAGGCCCAACCGCGATATCGCCGACCCGCCGATCCCAACGAGGGTTCGGCGGGCTCGGGCGCACTCGGTGAGCGACAGAGGCTTGCCGCGCAGACAGACCGTGCTCCATCCCTGAATCCAGTTGACGCTTCCCCGCCTTTCCCCTATAGACCGCGCAACTTGGCGGCAGTCGAAAGCCGCCGATTTCATTTCATCCCGGACGACTGCAGCGCGAATTGCGTGCAAGCGGCCGGTTGGACGCCAAGAGGACCGTTATGGCCAATACGCCGTCAGCCAAGAAGGCTACCCGCAAGATCGAAGCCCGCACCGCGGTCAACAAGTCGCGTCGTTCGCGCGTGCGCACCTTCATCCGCAAGGTCGAGGAAGCCATCGTGGCCGGCGATCACAAGGTCGCCATGGAAGCCCTCAAGGCTGCCGAGCCGGAAATCAACCGCGCTGCGACCAAGGGCATCGTCCATGCCAATCTGGCCGCCCGCAAGGTCAGCCGCCTCAACAATCGCGTCAAGGCGCTCAGCGTCTAATTCATTCCGCCGCGGCGCCTTTCCAGCGCAGCCACGGCAGGTGAAACAGGGCTCCCCAGGGAGCCCTTTTCTTTGTATGGTAGCCGCGCAAGGTTTTTCCGAATTGACGCTTTTGTGTCGCCGGTGTGACGGCTGGATGACTGGGTGACCCGGATATGCCTGCTACGTGTTTCTCAAGCGTTTTCAGGACCTTGGTGCTGGACGACCACTTCTGCGGAATGGGGTAGCGCGGCAAAATCCGGGCGAGACGGGAATAAATTTTTTGTCACCCGACCGGAGCTAAGGTTTGGAATCTGCCTTGAGTCACAGACCCTTGGTTTGAGGGACTTTGCCGGGGGCGGGACAGCAAAAATGACATCCTCAGAGTCAAGCCCCCATTTTGCAGATTCCACGGTTGCAGCCCCAAAATCGTCCCTCTAAAGTAATCTCGTCAGCTCCGGAAAGGACACCATGAATGAGTGTCGCGCGGAGGTGGCAGGGTCATTTTTGGGGCGTTGGTTTTCAATTTCTCGGCAGTGATGCCATAGACGTTTCATACCGGTAGGGGTTGTATTGGCAGCGGGTCTTGCGGCCGGTTCGATCAAGGCCGGAGGGTTTCAGTAAAGCCTTCGGCCATATGGCCGGGTTCATGACAAGGTTGAGTTTGAAGCCGGTGGT
Source organism: Devosia ginsengisoli (assembly GCF_024707105.1). GTDB lineage: Bacteria > Pseudomonadota > Alphaproteobacteria > Rhizobiales > Devosiaceae > Devosia > Devosia ginsengisoli_A. The sequence goes on from NZ_JANQAJ010000006.1 coordinate 490,261, forward strand.
TTGTCCACCGAGCGAAAAGAATGCGCCCGCTTGAATCGGGCGTGATGGCGAAGCTGTGGCCAAAGGACAGAAAGTCCGCACACGGCAACAACAGGGCAGACTAGCCATCCGAGCTTTGCGGGCCGGGTGGATCGAACAGAAAATGGGGCACTTTACGATGATGCGACAGGTAACCGCCGGAAGGGACGATTGGACCGGCGCCAATCCCTCTTCCTCCCTCCCGAACACGAAAGGCGAAAAACCTGTCATGACCACGTCCGATAGCTCCGAAGGTCAGCGCGAACTCTGGAACCGGGTGCGCGCCCGTCTCAAGGCCGGTGTGGGTGAGGATGTCTTTACCTCGTGGTTCGCCCGGCTCGAGCTGGAGGAAATGCTCGAGGATGTGGTGCATCTGTCGGCGCCGACGCGCTTCCTCTGCTCCTGGGTGCAATCCAATTATGCCGACCGCATTCTCGAGGCCTTCCGGCTGGATACCGAAGAAGTTTCCCGCATCCAGATAACGTTGCGCGTCAACGGCCAGGCCCGCCCCCGCCTCGCCCAGCCCGCTACCGAACCCGCTTCGCCCAGCCAGACCGTGGCGCCCACAGTGGCTGTCGCTCCGACGCCGGTGAGCCAACCGCGGCTGGTGCGCGACAATTCCGCCGCCAAGGGCGATGCCCTGGCCGGCAGCGCCATCGATCCGCGCATGACCTTTGACAGTTTCGTCGGCGGTTCGGCCAATGAAATGGCCCTCGGCGTCGCCCGGCAGATCGCCCAGGCCGTCACCAACAACACAGTGAGCTTCAACCCGGTCTACATTCATTCCACAGTCGGTCTCGGCAAGTCGCACCTGCTCAATGCCATTGCCCATCAGGTGCAGCAGGCCGATCCGACCAAGAACATCGTCTACCTCACCGCCGACCACTTCATGTACCATTTCATTGCCGCCGTGCAGCGCCAGTCGGCGCTCGGCTTCAAGGACTGGCTGCGCCGGGTCGACCTGCTGCTGATCGACGACATGCAGTTCCTGCAGGGCAAGTCGGCCACCGAATTCGGCCATACGCTGGGTACGCTCCTCACCGGTGCCAAGCAGGTGGTGGTGGCCGGCGATGCGCCGCCGCGCGATCTCGAAATGCTCGACGAGCGCATCCGCTCGCGTCTCAGCGGCGGCCTTGTCGTGCCGATCTCGGGGTTCGATCTCGATCTGCGCAAGGCTATTGTGCAGCGCCGCGCCGAACAGTCGGCGACCCGCTATGGCATGCATTTCCCCGCCCCGGTCATCGACTATATTGCCCGCGCCGTGGTGAGCCATGGCCGTGACCTCGACGGCGCCGTCAACCGGCTGGTGGCAGCCAACCAGCTGACCGGCGAATTGATCACTGTGCCGCTGGCGGAGAAAACGCTGGGTGACCTGATCCGGTCACGCGAAGCGCGCCGCGTACGCATCGAGGACATCCTCAAGATCGTCAGCCGTCATTACAAGGTGCCGCGCAACGAACTGCTGTCGGCCCGCCGTTCGCGCGATGTGGTGCGCCCGCGCCAGATCGCCATGTTCCTCGCCAAGGCGCTGACCTCGCGGTCGCTGCCGGAAATCGGCCGGCGCTTCGGCGGCCGCGACCACACCACGGTGCTCCATTCGGTTCGCAAGGTCGAACAGATGATCAAGGACGACGTGGAACTGGCGCAGGAAATCGAACTGCTGAAGCGCATGCTGGAGGAATAGGCCGGCGCCAGGCCGTTGCTGCCGAAATGAAAAGAGCCCACCGGCATTCCGGTGGGCTCTTCTGCTTGTCTCAGGCCAGCGTCTTGTAGACTTCGTCCCAGCCGCCGGCCAGGTAGAGGGCCGTGTAGAGCGAGCCGAAGGTCGAGTTCCCCTTGAGGACATGCGTATGCCCTGCAGCGACAGCCGGGAGGCGGTTCCATAGTGGATTATCGGCAAAGGCCTCGACTGCGCCGTTTTCGAAATCGAGGATCAGGAACCCTTCGACATCATCCAGCAGGTCGCCCACCTGCTCGATGCCGACTTCTCCCGATTCGCTCAGGATATCGGCCGGCACGGCAAGCCCGCCGATTTCGGCCAGCACCTGGCCCGGCATGACCTGACCGTAGGATGTACCCAGCGTGCGCACATGCACCGCATTCTTGCTGGCGTCGAGCTGCACCGCCGCGACCTTCCTGCCGGCAATGGCCGCCGCATGGCGCACCCTGATATCGGCGATCAGGCCATTGTACTGGCCAATCGTCTCCGCACCCACCACCGGCAGATCCAGCCAGGCAGCCAGGTTGGCCAGATTGTCCTGCCACGTCGCCAGGTAGTCGGTCGGCAGGATCGGGGCAACGGACTTGAGCTTGTTGAGAGGCCACCATTCCGAGTCGGGATCGGTCGTCGGGCAGATGATGAGATCCGGCTCCAGCGCCAGGATTTCCTCGATATTGGGGGTGCGGCCAGCATCGGCACGCCGGGGTCGAGCGGCACCCAGGGTCGAACCGGGCTATGGCTATAGCCGATGACCTTGAGACCCAGCGCCACGGCCGGCTCAAGATTCGAGCGCAGATCGATGGCAATAACGCGCTGCGGGCTGACGGGTATGTCATAGGTGCCCAACGGCGTCGTTACGGTCCGCGTCGCCTGCTGGGCCTGCGCGCCGCCTGCCAGCGTCGCGCTCAGCAGGGCCGCACCTGTCAGGGTAAAGCTGCGGCGATTGAAATGCATGGTCATTGAAATGAACTCCGGTTGAACCGGGCGAGCATACCCGCTCCCGGCATCGTCCGGACGATACTTAACATGACAAATAAAATCCAGTTAAGCGAGGCCGCCGTCACCATTTCTCGTGGCAAACCGCCGCCTGCCCTTGCCTTTTGGTCACCGAATTGTAAATGTCCAACCCCCGGCCTGCCGGGGGTTTTGCTGCGCCATGTGCAGCCGCGTAGTGCCAGGGAAGTGCCCAAATGAAAGTCACGCTCGAACGCAATCATCTGCTCAAGTCGCTGGGCCATGTGCATCGGGTGGTGGAGCGGCGCAATACCTATCCGATCCTCGCCAATGTGCTGTTCAAGGCGGGCGACGACAAGGTGGAACTGCGCGCCACCGACCTCGATATCGAGGTCACCGAAAGCGTGCCGGCCATGGTCTCGACATCGGGCACCACCACCGTTCCGGCGCATACGCTCTACGAAATCGTGCGCAAGCTCAGTGATGGCGCCGAAGTGCGGTTGGAAACCGATGGTGGGGAGAACATGGTTCTCACCTCCGGCCGCTCGCGCTTCAACCTCGCCTGCCTTTCGCCCGACAGTTTCCCAGATCTCAAATCGGGCAGCTTCGGCCACGAATTTTCCATGCCGGCCTCGGCGCTGCGCGAGCTGATCGAGCGCACACAATTCGCCATCAGCAATGAAGAGACGCGCTACTATCTCAACGGCATCTATTTCCATACAGTCGATGTGAGCAATGTCGGTACCGTGCTGCGCGCCGTGGCCACCGACGGCCACCGCATGGCGCGCGCCGAAATCGAGGCTCCATCGGGCGCCCAGGGCATGCCGGGTATCATCGTGCCCAAGAAGACCGTGGGCGAAGTGCAGAAGCTGCTGGACGGCGCCGAAGGCGACGTGACGGTGGAAGTCTCCGACACCAAGATCCGCTTCACGCTGGGCTCGGTCGTGCTGCTCTCCAAGCTGATCGAAGGTACATTCCCCGACTATGATCGGGTGACGCCCAAGAACAACGACAAGCAGATGAATGTCGATCGCGCGAGTTTTGCCACCGCCGTCGACCGCGTCTCCACCATCGCTTCGGATCGCGGCGGCAAGGCCGTGAAGCTCCAGGCGCGCGAGGGGTTGCTGGAACTGTCGGTGACCAATCCGGACCACGGCACGGCGAGCGAGGAACTGGCGGTGGAATTCGACACCGACGGTTTCGAGATTGGCTTCAATGCGCGCTACCTGCTCGACATCATCGGCCAGATTCGCAGCGACAATGCAGTCTTCATGTTCAACGATGCGGGCTCGCCCACGCTGGTCAAGGACGATGGCGAAACGCGTGCGCTCTATGTGCTGATGCCGATGCGCGTCTGAGGCCCTTGACCCGCTACCTTTCCCGCCTGCGCCTCACCGCTTTCCGCAACTACACAGCCGCGGCGCTCGATCTCGATGCCCGCCATGTCGTGCTGACCGGGCCCAATGGGGCCGGCAAGACCAATCTGCTCGAAGCCATTTCGGTGCTTTCGCCTGGCCGGGGACTGCGCGGGGCGAGTTTCGAGACCTTGCAGGCGCATGGCTCGGACATCGGCTGGGCCGTAGCGGCGACGGTGGAGACCGATGACGGTCCGGCCGATATCGGCACCGGGGCTTCGCCCGATGGCGGACGGCGGGTCCGCATCAATGGCGCCAATGCCCGCTCCATCGAGGCGATGAGCGACTATCTGCGCGTGCTGTGGCTGACCCCGGCCATGGACGGTCTGTTTTCCGGCCCTGCGGGCGATCGACGCCGCTTTCTCGACCGGCTGGTAACGACGCTGATCCCCAGCCATTCGGCCTCGGTGGGCGACTACGAAAAGGCCATGCGGCAGCGCAACCGCCTGCTTGAGGACAATGGCGAAGGGGCCTGGCTCGATGCCATCGAAGCGCAGATGGCCGAACTGGGTGCCTCAATTCATCTGGCGCGGATGGACAGTCTCACCCATCTCCAGGCGCTGATCGAACAGAGCCTTGACGACGAGAGCTTTCCCGCCGCCCATCTGGCGCTGACGCCGCTGTTCGAGGATGAGGTGGAGCCGGCTTCGTCCGCGGCACTCGAAACCGCGCTGAGCGCCCGCTGGCGGGCCGCACGCGGGCTTGATCGCGCCGCGGGACGCACCATATGTGGACCACACAGAGTGGACCTCGAAGTAACCTATGCCCAGAAGGCCATGCCGGCCGCCTTGGGCTCGACAGGGGAACAGAAGGCGCTGCTTATCGGACTGATCCTGGCGCATGCCCGGCTGGTGAAGCTCAGGACATCAATCACGCCGTTCCTGCTGCTCGATGAAATCGCTGCCCATCTTGATCCCGACCGCCGCCGGGCGCTGTTTTCGGCGCTGGACGGGCTGGGTACGCAGTGCTTTTTGACCGGCACCGACCGGCTGCTGTTCGAGGCCCTGGGCGAGCGGGCGCAGATGGTGACTGTGCGTGATGGGCGGGTCTCGAAAGGGTAGCCTGCAATCCCCCGCAAACCGCCCCTCAAAAGCCCATTTTGCTTGGGGATATACCCCCATTCCGCTAGAACGAAACGAACAAGAAAACGACTGATTCGGACCCCATGACCGATAGCGAAAATCCCGTTCCCAACGATTACAGTGCCGACAGCATCAAGGTGCTCAAAGGGCTCGATGCGGTGCGCAAGCGCCCCGGCATGTATATCGGCGATACCGACGACGGATCGGGCCTGCACCACATGGTCTATGAAGTGGTGGACAATTCCATCGACGAGGCCCTGGCTGGTCATGCGGACCTGGTGACGGTAACGCTCAACGCCGATGGTTCGGTCACCGTCACTGATAACGGTCGCGGCATTCCCACCGGCATCCACAAGGAAGAAGGCGTCTCCGCTGCCGAGGTCATCATGACCCAGCTCCATGCCGGCGGGAAGTTCGACCAGAATTCCTACAAGGTTTCCGGTGGCCTCCATGGCGTGGGCGTTTCCGTCGTCAACGCGCTCTCGGTCTGGCTCAGGCTCAAGATCCGCAGTGGCGGCGAAATCCACGAGATGAGCTTCACCCATGGCGAGGCGGATGCACCGCTCAAGGTCACGGGGACCTATGAAGGCCGCAACGGCACCGAAGTCAGCTTCATGCCGTCGTCCGAAACCTTCACCATGGTCGAGTTCGACTTCAAGACGCTCGAACACCGCCTGCGCGAGCTGGCCTTCCTCAATTCGGGCGTGCACATCCTGCTGGCCGACCGCCGCCATCCCGAGCCGATCGAAATCGATCTCTTCTACGAAGGCGGGCTCGAAGCCTTCGTGCGCTATCTCGACAAGTCCAAGCAGTCGGTGCTCGAGAACCCGATCTATATGCGGGCCGAAAAAGACGGCATCACCGTCGAAGTGGCGCTGCAATGGAACGACAGCTACCACGAAAACGTGCTGTGCTTCACCAACAACATCCCGCAGCGCGATGGCGGCACGCATCTGGCAGGCCTGCGCGGCGCGCTGACGCGCCAGGTGACCGGCTATGCCGAAAGCTCGGGCATTTCCAAGAAGGAAAAGGTGACGCTGACCGGCGACGACACGCGCGAAGGGCTGACCTGCGTGCTCTCGGTCAAGGTGCCAGACCCGAAATTCTCCAGCCAGACCAAGGACAAGCTGGTCTCGTCCGAAGTGCGGCCGGTGGTCGAGAACATCGTCAACGACAAGCTCGGCCAGTGGTTCGAGGAACATCCCAACGAGGCAAGGACCATTGTCGGCAAGGTGGCCGAGGCCGCCGCCGCGCGCGAAGCCGCGCGCAAGGCGCGCGAACTGACCCGCCGCAAGGGGGCACTCGAAATCTCCTCTCTGCCCGGCAAGCTTGCCGACTGCCAGGAACGCGATCCGGCCAAGTCGGAAATCTTCATCGTCGAGGGCGACTCGGCCGGTGGCTCGGCCAAGCAGGGGCGCGACCGTTCCAACCAGGCGGTACTGCCGCTACGTGGCAAGATCCTGAACGTCGAGCGTGCGCGCTTCGATCGCATGATTTCGTCCGACCAGGTCGGCACGCTGATCACCGCGCTGGGCACCGGCATCGGCCGCGAGGAATTCAACGCCGACAAGCTGCGCTACCACAAAATCATCATCATGACCGACGCCGACGTGGACGGCGCCCATATCCGCACGCTGCTGCTGACCTTCTTCTACCGGCAGACCCCGGAGTTGATCGAGCGCGGCCATATCTACATCGCCCAGCCGCCACTTTACAAAGCCATGCGCGGCAAGTCCGAGCAGTATCTCAAGGACGAAGATGCGCTCAACGACTACCTGATCGAAGCCGGGCTCGACGACGCGGTTCTTACCACGCGCGACGGCCACCAGCATGCCGGCCCGGACCTGCAGGGCATCGTGCAACAGGCGCGCAGCATTGTCAGCGCCATCGACAATCTCAACACGCGTTACAACCGGAGTCTGGTCGAACAGGCCGCCATCGTCGGCGGGCTCGATCCCGAGGGCCTCAACGACCCCAACCGCATCAGCGGGACCATGGAGCGCATCGCCAACCGGCTCGACCGCATTTCCGATGAGCTGGAGCGCGGCTGGTCGGGCACGATCACCGACGAAGAGGGCCTGGCCTTCTCGCGCACCGTGCGCGGCGTCACCGAGACGCACCAGCTCGACAAGCCGCTGCTGCAGAGCGCCGATGCGCGCAAGCTGCGCCAGCTGGCCGAGCGACTCGACGAGATTTATGGTGGCGTGCCTGTTCTCACCCGCAAGGGCGAGACCATGCCGATCCATGGCCCATCATCCCTGTTCAAGGCAGTGACCGATGCCGGCCGCAAGGGCGTGTCCCTGCAGCGCTACAAGGGTCTGGGCGAAATGAACGCCTCCCAGCTCTGGGAGACCACGCTCGACCCCAATGCCCGCACCCTGCTCAAGGTCGAGATCGACCAGACCGGCGAAGCCGATTCCATCTTCACAGCGCTGATGGGCGATCTGGTCGAACCGCGCCGCGACTTCATCCAGGACAATGCGCTGAGCGTGAGCAACCTGGACGTTTAGAACGAAAAGCCCGGCGGGGATCGCCGGGCTTTTGCCTTGCAGGGAAGTCTACCAGCGCTGACGGCCATACCAGTCGTCGATTTCGCGCCGGACCTCGTCCTTGGCTTTGCCGTAGCGCTCCTGAATCTTGCCTTCGAGCTGTTCGCGGTTGCCATTGATCTGGGCGATGTCGTCATCGGTGAGCTTGCCCCATTGCTCCTTCACCTTGCCCGACACCTGCTTCCAGCTGCCTTCAATCCGGTTCCAGTCCATTGTAAATCTCCTTACCAGTATGTGGAGGTCCAACGGTTCGGGAGCGTGCCGCGTTCCACTCGATAGCGCAATCTTGGATCAATGTTCACCTGCCTGAACAATACGTTGCACAGAACCGGCTTGGTTCGGCGACGAAGTCGGCTTAGCTAGGCCTGGTTATCCCGGCATTGTCACCGCGCGAGGCTTTCCTATGAAAAAGATCGGCTTTCTCTCCTTCGGGCATTGGTCGCCCTCGCCGCAGTCCCAGACGCGGTCGGGCAGCGATGCACTGCTGCAATCCATCGATCTGGCCGTGGCGGCCGAGGAACTGGGGGCCGATGGCGCCTATTTCCGGGTGCACCACTTTGCCCGGCAACTGGCCTCGCCCTTCCCGCTGTTGGCGGCCATCGGCGCCAAAACCAGCAAGATCGAGATCGGCACTGCGGTCATCGACATGCGCTACGAAAACCCGCTCTATATGGCCGAAGATGCCGGCGCCGCCGACCTGATATCAGGCGGGCGGCTGCAACTGGGCATCAGCCGCGGCTCGCCCGAACAGGTGATCGATGGGTGGCGCTATTTCGGCTATGCCCCGGCCGAGGGCCAGAGTGATGCCGACATGGCGCGTAGCCAGACCGAAGTGCTGCTCGAAGTGCTCAAGGGCCACGGCTTCGCCCAGCCCAATCCGCAACCCATGTTTCCCAACCCACCGGGCATGCTGCGGCTCGAACCGCATTCGCCCGGACTGCGCGAGCGCATCTGGTGGGGTGCCGCGACCGACGCCACTGCGATCTGGGCGGCAAAGCTGGGCATGCACCTGCAAAGCTCGACGCTGAAATTCGACGAAAGCGGCAAGCCCTTCCACATCCAGCAGGCCGAGCAGATCCGCGCGTATCGGGCTGCCTGGAAGGAAGCCGGTCACAGCCACGAACCCCGCGTTTCGGTCAGTCGCTCGATCTTCGCCCTGGTCAATGACATGGACCGCGCCTATTTCGGCGGCGGCGGGCGCGAAGAGGACAGTTTCGGTTATATCGAGCCGGAAAAGCGGGCCGTCTTCGGCCGCGGCTATGCTGCCGAGCCGGAGCAGCTCATCAAGGAACTGGCGGCGGACGAAGCCATTGCCGAGGCCGATACGCTGCTGCTGACGGTGCCGAACCAGTTGGGCGTGGACTATAACGCCCATGTGATCGAGAGCATCGTCAAGCTGGTGGCGCCGGAACTGGGCTGGCGCTGAGGGGCTACCGCGACGGCAGACTGAACCCTGACCCCGTGCAGCCACTCGCCCGCCAATAGGCATGGACCGGGGTAAAGCGCCCTTTCGCGACCTGCTCGATACGGGCCGCGAAAGCCATGGCCTGGCATTCGTCAGGCCCGGCGACGACATGCACCATTTCGTGAAGCACAGTCAGTTCCCGCAGCGCGTCGGCACCTTCAGAGAAGAATTGCGGGCAGAGCACGAGCCGCACCGCGCCGTTTTCAGGCGGGATGCGAACGAAAGCAGCGAAACGCGTGCAGGAGCCGGTGCGCGTCTCGCGAATGGCCAGATCGACCGTGACTGTGCCGCCCCAATGCGTCGATGCGAAACGCTGCAGCGACAGCGCGTCGCGATAAGCCGCAACATCGACGCCGGCTTCGTCGGCCGCGAGGCGGGGCAATGCGGTCTCGAAAGTGGCAATGGCATTGTCGAGCGCCCGGTCGAGCAAGGCCTGTTCCTGCGCGACAGCCGGGCTGGCAAGAAGGGCGAGAAGGAGCGCGGCGAGGCGAGACAGCATGGCGGGCTTTCGTCTGGACAGTGGCGCACATAGCCGGTTCGCCTGATACCGGCAATGCTGTGACGGCTTCGCAACATCGCCGGCAAACTCGCAAAACCCCACATAAACCGGCCACAATTGCGCCGGAGAAGGATTTGCGTGATCGCGTGGGCAGCGCCTCGGCAGGGATGCCGCGCCTATGAGACGGTCAGATTCAGCCTAGGCCAGGTGCCAACCTCCTGTTTCCCAATGGACGCAAACAGGGGTAGAAGCAGGCAAAAGGCATCATTTCAGGGTCCGCTTGATGGATTTTCGCATTTCCGCCGATGACCGCGTTGGCAACCAGAAGGCCGCCACGGGTGCAAGACCCCAGGCCAAGGCGCGCGGTGGCAAGGGAAGCGACAGCCGGGTTGAGCCCACGCTGGGTCAATCCATGGCTTTTTCCGTCGCCGATGAACGGCCCCGCAATGCCGGTGGCTCGGGCGGCGGCAAGCCCCCCAAGCCACCCAGGCGCGGCAAGGCCCAGCCTGCCGCGAAAAAGAAGCGTTCGCGCAGCGGCGGCTTTCTCATGGGCCTGCTCTGGTGGGGGTTCGTCGCCTGCCTCTGGGGCAGCATCGCCGTTATCGGCGTCATCGTCTATTACGGCGCCCAGCTCCCCTCGTCCAATACATGGGCCATCCCCGAGCGGCCGCCCAATATCCGCATTCTGGCCGCCGACGGCAGCCTGATCTCCAATCGCGGCCAGACCGGTGGCGAAGCGGTGACCTATCGCGAGCTGCCCTATTATGTGCCGGCAGCCATCATCGCCAGCGAAGACCGTCGCTATATGAGCCATTTCGGTGTCGATCCGCTTGGCCTCATCTCGGTGGCGATCGAAATGGTGCAGGCGCGCGGCGTGACCCGCGGCGCTTCGACCATCACCCAGCAGGTGGCCAAGAACCTGTTCCTCACCCCCGACCAGACCTTGGGCCGCAAGGTGCAGGAAGCCATTCTGGCCGTGTGGCTGGAGCAGAATTTCACCAAGGAAGAAATCCTCGAACTCTATATGAACCGCGTCTATTTCGGCGCCGGAGCAACGGGTATCGAGGCGGCCGCGCAGACCTATTTCGGCGTTTCGGCACGCAACCTGTCGCTGGGTCAGGCCGCCATGCTGGCCGGCATCCTGCCGGCACCGTCGGCCTATAATCCGAAATCCAACCCCGAACGGGCCATCGAGCGCCAGCGCCTGTCGCTCGCCGCCATGGCGCGCGACGGCTACATCACCCAGGAAGAGGCCCAGGCTGCCCAGATCGACCCCGACCAGACCGTGCGCACGCGCATTGCTGGCTCGGAATCCTATGTCGCCGATTGGGTCGAAAGCCTCATGACCGCTTATATCGGCGAGATCGAAAGCGATGTGGTGGTACAGACCACGATCGACTGGAAGATGCAGAAGGACGCCGAGTTCATCGTCCGGGAACTGGTGGCCTCCGAGGGCCCCAAGCGCGGCTTCAGCCAGGGCGCGCTGGTGGCCATGGATGTCGACGGCACGGTGCGCGCCATGGTGGGCGGTGTCGACTACCAGGCCAGCCAGTATAACCGCGCGGTCACCGCCAAGCGGCAGCCCGGCTCGACCTTCAAGCCCTTCGTCTATATGGCGGCCATGGAAAAGGGCTACACGCCCGACACTTTGGCCGAGGATGCCCAGTTCGACTATAATGGCTGGAGCCCGCGCAATGCCTCGGGCAAATATGCCGGCACGGTGACGCTGCGGCAGGGCCTGGCCTATTCGCTCAACACGGTCGCGGCGCGTCTGGCCATCAACGTGACCCCGCAGGCGGTGGTCGACGTCGCCACCCGCATGGGCATTTCCTCGCCGCTGACCCCCGTGCCATCGATCGCACTGGGAACGCAGGAAGTGAACCTGCTCGAACTGACCAGCGCCTATGCACCCTTCGCCAATGGCGGCATGGGGGTGATCCCCAATGTCATTACCTCGATCCAGTCCAAGAATGGCGATGTGCTCTACCAGGCCTCCGATGCCGGCCCCGGCCGGGTCGTCGCTCCCAATATCCTGGCCGAGATGAACGACATGCTGGAAACCGCCGTCGAGGTGGGAACCGGCCGCAGCGCCAATGTGGGCGGCTGGGAATTTGCCGGCAAGACGGGCACCAGCCAGAATGCCCGCGACGCACTGTTTGTCGGCTATACCTCGGCCATGGTGACCGGCGTTTGGCTGGGCAATGACAACGACACCAAGACCACCCTGTCGGGCGGCAATGTGCCGGCAGCGATCTGGTCGCAATTCATGACCAAGGCCCATGCCGGCAAGACCATCGCCGCGATTCCGGGCGGCAGCTATGCGGGCCAGTTGGTGGTGCAGCCGGTCTATGACCCGGCCACCGGCCAGGTGGCCATCGACCCGGCAACGGGCCAGGCCATGACGCAATATGTCGATGCGAGCACCGGCCAGCCGGTGCAGACGGCAACCGATCCGGCCACGGGCCAGCTCATGCGGCTCGACCCGGCGACGGGACAATATGTGCCGGCAAGCGCTGCTCAGGCTGCCAACCAGCCGATCCAGACCGGCCAGATGGTCGACCCGACCACCGGCATGCCGGTTGGTACTCAGATCGACCCCGCTACCGGGATGCCCGTGGGCGGCACTGGCGGCGGCATGCTGGTGGATGCCAATGGGACCCAGATCGATCCGACGACCGGCATGCCGGTCGGGCAGGTGGTCGGCCAGGCCATCGATCCGGTAACCGGCTATCCGCTGCAGCAGCAGAGCAATGGCGTCGGCCAGGCGCCTATCGATCCCAATACCGGCCTGCCCATGGTACTGGTGGTCGATCCGGCCACAGGCCAGCAGGTCTGGGTGCCCAGCGCCCCGGCCCAGATGCAGCCGCCGGCCGGTGTCGGCCAGCAGCCGGTCTATCAGGAACCGCAGCGCCAGCGCACGCTGATGGATCTGATCTTCGGCGGCGGCGAGAACTAGAACCTTTCGCGCCCGGGGCAGCCCCGGGCGCCTATCTATGCCCCATGCGCCATCAACTGCCGTCCATGCGCCTTGAGCCAGGCGCGGCCGCGCTCCATGTCGGGCAGGGTCCGCTTGACCGTGGCCCAGAAGACGGCGGAATGGTTCATTTCGACCAGGTGCGCGACTTCGTGGGCCGCGACATAGTCGAGCACGAAGGGCGGGGCCAGCACCAGCCGCCAGTTGTAGTTGATGTTGCCCGATGACGAGCACGAGCCCCAGCGGCTCGACTGGCTGCGCATCCTGACGCTCTTGACCGTCACGCCCAGCCGCGCGGCGTGAATGGCAGTGCGCTCGGAAAGATCGGCCTGCGCCTCGTCCTTGAGCCAGTCGGTGAGCCGCCGCGCCTGATGCGCCGCTTCGCCCGGCACCAGCAGCACCGGCACGCCGTCGTCCTCGGCCACTTCCACGCGTCCGCGCAGCTTGCCTGTACCGATGATGCGATGATCGATGCCACGCAGCGGCACGATACCGCCATCGCCGAAGCTGGTGGCCTGGGGCGCACGCCTGATGCGGGCGGCCAGCCAGTTGTGATGGCGCAGCAGAAAGGCTTCGGCTTCGGCCCACTTGCCATGGGGCGGCAGCGTCAGCAGCGGTCCGCCGCTATGGGGAATGGATAGCCGATAGCTGCGTGCCCGCGCATTGACGCGCACGGTGACCACGACCGGCGCGCCATCGATCTCGATGACGGTGCTGGCAGGGATTTTCGGCTTGGCGCGGAAGAAGAGGTTCATCTGGGCTCGGAGAATCGTGGACGCATGATAGCGGGAAATGGGCACTTTGACTCCCATCCACCGTGTCATTCCGGCGCAGGCCGGGATGACACGGTGGATGGGGAAGATGGGCAAACAAAAAAGGCGCTCCTTGCGGAGCGCCAGTTCGATCGTCGGGAACGACCGACTTCAGGGGAGGGATGGTCTGGCTAGGTCAGTCGTTATTGCTGCCCCAGCCATTGTTGTTCTGGTCGCCATTGTCGGACCTGGGCTGGTCATAGCCCTGGCGCGAGCCGCGGCGTTCGTTCATGAAGCGATCGAACTCTTCGCGATCCTTGGCCTTGTTGAGGTTGGCCATGTATTCGTGGAAGGCTTCGATCTCGGCGTCGAGGCGGGCGCGCTCTTCGTCGAGGCGCTTGAGCTGTTCGGCGCGATAGTCGTCAAAGGCTGCATTGCCGCTCGAGCTCATGCCGTATCTCCGGTGGTTGTGCCAGCCGTGATGACGGTGGCGGTTGGGGGCGCACCAGTCGCGGCCCTTGTTCCAGTAGGCCTGGGCCTTCTCGGACGAGCCGCCGAACTTCTCACCCCACAGGATGTAGCCCAGCACGGCGAGGCCAAGCGGCCAGAAGATGATAAAGCCCAGAACCATGAGGGCGATGGTCAGCGGGGACCATTGAGGTTTGATGATTGCTGTGGTCATTTCGTTTCATTCTCCCAGTCACGATGCCCCTTACGTGGCCCGCCCGAGGACAGGATCAATGCTGTGCCCGCGATTTTTGGGTCTTGAAATGAAGTTTTTGCCTCACTATGGGGCGACCGGTTTATGCCCCGGAAAGGCCCGAAAATGACCATGACCCAGGCCGATGGCCTGCCCTTGCCTTCAACCTGGCGGCCTTTGCGCCTGCAAACCCTGATGCTGCTGCGTTGGCTGGCCGTGGGTGGGCAGACCATCGGCGTGCTCTTCGTGGCCTTCGGACTCGGGTTTCCACTGCCGCTGCTGGAATGCTTCGTGCTGATCGGGCTCTCGGCGGCGGTCAATCTGTGGCTGGTGCTGAAACTGGGCGTATCGCATCGGCCCAGCTCGCTTTCGGCCGCCAGCCAGGTCGCCTTCGACCTCTGCCAGCTCGGGGGCCTGCTGGCGCTGACCGGCGGGCTGCACAATCCGTTCTCGCTGCTGCTGCTGGCGCCGGTTTCGGTTTCGGCGACGACGCTGCCACAGCGGGCGACGTTCCTCATCGCGCTGCTGGCGGCTGTCATCGCCTCGATCCTGTCGGTCTGGCACCTGCCGCTACCCTGGGCGCCGGGCGAGCGCATCGTCTTCAACCGCATCTATGTCATCGGCATCTGGGTCTCCATCGTCTGCGGCGTGGTGTTCATCTCCGCCTATACCAACCGCGTGGCACATGACGCCCGCCAGATTGCCGACGCCCTGGCGGCGACCGAACTGGCCCTGTCGCGCAGGGAGCAGCTTTCGGCGCTCGATGGCATGGCTGCCGCCGCGGCGCATGAACTGGGCACGCCGCTGTCCACCATTGCCCTAGCCGCCAAGGAAATGCGGGCCGAGGCCGAGCCGGGGAGCGACCTGGCCGACGATGTGGAGCTGATCATCGAGCAGGCGGCGCGCTGCCGGGCGATCCTGGCCAAGCTGCGCAACCTGGGCAGCGATGGCGGCGACCCGTTTGCGGCCGTACCGCTGACCGACCTCCTGGCGGAAGTCGCGCGCCCGCATGAGGGGCGCGGCAAGGCAATCCTGTTCTATTCCGAACACGCGGCTGGCCCGGCGCCGGTGTTCCAGCGCAGCGTCGGCCTGCTCTATGGGCTGGGCAACCTCATCGAGAACGCCACCGACTTCGCCCGCAGCACCGTGCGGGTCGAGGCGGCCTGGGACCATGACGCGGTCTCGGTTTCCATCACCGATGACGGGCCGGGCTTCGCCCCTGAGCTGATTGCCCGGCTAGGGGAACCCTATCTCACCAGCCGGCCACGCGACCCTCAGGGACCGGACGCCAACAAGCCGGGCGGGCTGGGGCTGGGTGTTTTCATCGCCAAGACATTGCTGGAGCGCACCGGGGGCCGACTGGCCTTCGAGAATATCGCAGCCGAAGGCCATGCGCGGGTGCGCATTGTCTGGCCGCGGAGTGCGGTGGAGGGCACGCCGTCCTGATAGCGCCCCATCGCGCCACCTGCCCCTGTCAAGGTTGGGTGGGGGTATCCGCAGCGACATTTTGACCTTTTCGCATCAAAGCCCTAAATGAAGGCCATGAGCACGATCGAAGATCTCCTGGCCACCGACCCAAGCCTGCTGCTCGTCGATGACGACGCGGCCTTCCTCCAGCGCCTCGAACGCGCCATGGCGCGCCGCGGCTTCGATGTCCGCATTGCCGGCTCGGTCGCCGATGGCCTGGCCGCGGTGGCGGAAAAGCCGCCCGCCTATGCCGTGGTCGACCTGCGGCTCGAGGATGGCAACGGGCTCGACGTGGTCTCGGCGCTCCACACCAGGCGCCCAGACGCACGCGCCGTGGTGCTGACTGGCTATGGCAATATCGCTACCGCGGTGACGGCGGTAAAGCTGGGCGCGGTCGACTATCTCAGCAAGCCGGCCGATGCCGACGATGTCATCAACGCCCTGCTCGCCACCGGCGAGGACAAGCCCGAGCCGCCCGAAAACCCGATGTCGGCCGACCGGGTGCGCTGGGAACATATCCAGCGCGTCTATGAACTCTGCGACCGCAATGTGTCCGAAACGGCCCGCCGCCTCAACATGCATCGGCGCACCCTGCAGCGCATCCTGGCCAAGCGCGCGCCGCGCTGACCTCAGAGCGCGAACAGGTTCTGGAAGCCCCCGAAGATCATCCTTGCGCCATCGAACGGCATGTCGGGCACACCGGCCATTTCTTCGGGTGACATCATCTTTTCCATGACGCGGTCGCGCGTGGCCTTGTCCGGATATTCGATCCAGGAGAACACGATCACCTCGTCCGGCCTGGCGGAAACGGCACGCTGAAAATCGGTGTTTTCGCCCGTGGGGACGTCATCACCCCAATTTTCCACGACCCGCGTCGCGCCCCAACCCTTGAGTTTTTCGGCCGCTGCCCGTGAATGGGCGATGTAGAGTTCCTTGTTCGCCTTGGGCACGGCGGCGACAAATCCATCGACATAGGACATGGGGTTTCTCCTCTTTTGGGGGTATGCGGGCTAACGCCACGCTGACCGCATAGTTGCGGCAGCTTCTCGACAAGGACGTTTTGCTGGGGCTAACTCCGACAAAGCATCAACCGAGGAGCCAGCCCATGACCGTCACCCTTCATTTTCATGGCGCGGCGGGCACGGTGACCGGCTCATGCTATCGGGTGGTGCATGAGCAGGGTCAGTTCCTGGTCGATTGCGGACTGTTCCAGGGCAACAAGTCGGTTCGCGACCTCAATCTCAAGCCGACGCCATTCGACCCCAAGGCGATCGACTTCCTGCTGCTGACGCATGCCCATATCGATCATGCGGGCCTGCTGCCCAAGCTCTATCGCGAAGGCTGGCGCGGGCCGATGTGGATGACCGAACCGACTGCAGGCCTGCTGGAATATCTGCTGCCCGACAGCGCCGGCATCCAGGAGAGCGAGGCCGAACGCGAGACCAAGAAGCGTGGCAGGCGTGGCGATGAACCGGCCAAGCCCCTCTACACAATGGAGGATGCCGAAGAGGCATTGCAGCACCGCCAGACCTGCAAATACGGCGAATGGATCGAGCCGGGGCCGGGCGTGCGGGCACGCTACTGGAATGCCGGCCACATTATCGGCTCGGCCTCCATCGAGGTGGAAGTCAAGGACGGCGACAAGACCATCCGCCTGATGTTCTCCGGCGATATCGGGCCGGACGAGAAAGTGTTCTACAATGAACCCGAGGGCCCGTCGGGCTTCGACTATATCCTCAGCGAAAGCACCTATGGCGGGCGCGAGCGCGAAGATTACACCCTGGTGCAGCGCCGCGAGGCATTGAAAGAAGAGATCAATGCCGCCATGGCGCGGGGCGGCAATCTCGTTATCCCGGCCTTTGCCGTGGAGCGCAGCCAGGAGTTGCTGCATGACATCGGCGTGCTCATCAAGAGCGGCGAGATCGATCCGCGACTGGTCTTCCTCGACAGCCCGCTGGCCAGCAAGGTCACTGGGGTTTACCGGAAATATGCGAAAATGTTCGACGATGTCGAACTGGGCGCCGACGAGCTGTTCAACGATCCACGCTTCCGCATCATCGAATCCGTCGATGAATCCAAGGCGATCAACTCGATCCGCGGCGGCGCCATCATCATGTCGGCCTCGGGCATGGCCGATGCCGGGCGTATCAAGCATCACCTGCGCAACAACCTGATCCGTGCCAATGCCACCGTGCTCTTCGTCGGCTATCAGGCGCCGGGCACGCTGGGCCATGTGATCCTCTCCGGCGCGAAGGAAGCGCGCATCCATTCGACGCTGGTGCCCATCCGCGCCACGATCCGATCCATGGGCAATTACTCGGCCCATGCCGACCATTCCGAATTGATGGACTGGATTCGCGAGCGCCTGCCGGTGCATGGCGCAATCTTCCTGACCCATGGCGAGGACGAGGAGCGGGCTGCCCTGCGCGCCGCATTGATGGCGACAGGAGTTTCCGGCGACCAGGTCGTGCTGCCCCAGCTTGACGATTATTTCGAACTGAGCGCCGCCGGCGTCACTGGCAAGGCCCGCCCCGCAACGCCACGCATCGACCCGCTGCAGGTCCATTCGGACTGGCATAATGCCTTTTCCGATTTTTCCATCCGCCTGAGCCAACGCCTGCAGGCCGGGTCGGACGCGGAAAAACTGGCGGTGATGCGGGCCTTGCAGAAGGAACTCGATGCGCTCGGCGCCGCGCCGACGCCACCCCCGGTGGCGACCCCGATCACGCCGGTGGAAAGCCAGAGCTTCGACGAATAGGCCGGCGGTAATCAGCGCTTGCGCCGCGCCTTGCCGATCACGCCGAGATGGGTGTGTTCGAAGCCCGTCTCGAGCTTGAGGCCATAGCCCAGGAGCCGGTCGAAGCCGATATGGGCGGTCCAGATGGCGGCCAGTCCATAGGCCAGCGGCCCGACTGCCAATCCGGACAGGGCCAGCAGGGCTGGCGCGGCATAGGTGTGGACAAGGTTATAGGTCAGAGCACCAAAACGAGGCGAGCGCAGATAGCCCAGCATGGCGATGTCAGGCACCAGGAACAGCAGGGCGAAGACCCACCAGGACTGGCCGAGCCAGATATAGACAGCCACGCCCAGACCCAGGGCGGCAAGGCCTTCAAGACGCTGCAGCAGGATGGCGTCGGCGATCGGATTGGAAGCAGTCACGGTGCTCATGGCAAAAACCTTTCTTGAACTGAGCCAACCCTAGAGCCATTCAAGAACGAGGTGAATTCGCCAAAATCAGGCGTTTATCATTCAATATTGAATAGCTAGAGGCTGTCTGCGATCACCAGCAACAGGCCGGCGGCCAGGGTGATATTGACCAGAACCAGATAGAGATGCGGGTCCCGCGCCTTGCCCTCGAACGCGAGCGGGTTGTGGTAGCAGGCGGTGGCCAGCACGAGGAAGGCGATCAGCACCAGCGCGCCGAGCACCGGATAGAAACTCAGCACCAGCGACAGACCGCCGATCCACTGCATGGCAAAGCCGCCCGCGACCAGAACCGGCGGCATGGCCCAGCCATAATTGGTGGCGGAGGGAATGCGTTCGCGGAAATGAATGGTGTTGCGGAAGGCGGCAATAAGGAAAAAGAGGCCGAAGACGATGCGGCCCGTCAGCATCAGCAGGCTGGCTGTGGTCATGATTCTCTCCCTCACCCTCCTGACTAGCTGATTGCTCGCGACGAATGAAGCCCGGAAACACCGGCCATAATCGCGCCACAATTGGACTAGGCACGCCTTCAAAGCATCCCGATTGCGCGTGGAACCGACTGCGCTGATCCATTTTGGCACAGTTGACGCGGAACCGTGGCATCATGGCCACAGCGTGCAAACTGAATCCAGATGGGCGCCCGTTTGCCGGGTGAGAAGCCGCCGAAATGGGAAGATGGCGGATTCATTTCCTCCAGTGCCAGCAATTCATTCAACAACAAGGTTGCAATAAGGCCGAAGTTGCTGCGGCAAATGGGCAACACACGAGCCGACCGAGCCAGTCTCGGCCAATATGGGCTCATTGTGGCCCGGCAAGCAGATTACTCGGCACTCACCTCCAACTGACGTGAGTTCTGAAGTTTGACTAGAAAAGCCGTTTTCGTCGCCGCAATTGCTGCAGCCTTCCTCTCCTCCACTGCAGCCTATGCCCAATGCGGCGGCGCCTCCTGGTACGGTCCCGGCTTCAACGGGAAGCGGGCCGCCTCCGGAGAAATCTTCAACGAGAACGCCATGACGGCGGCGCATCGTTCCCTCCCCTTCGGCACCAAGGTCATGGTCACCGACCAGCGCACCGGCGCCAAAATCGAAGTCACCATCAATGACCGCGGCCCCTTCCATGGCGGGCGTATCATCGATCTCAGCAAGGCCGCAGCCACCAAGCTGGGCTTCCGCAATCGTGGCACGACCTCGGTCTGCCTCAGCCAGCTCTGATTTGCCGGCAGTGAACTGAACAGGGCCGCTCCCGATGGGGGCGGCCCTTTCGTTTTCAGCGCAGACCCAGCGCGTCGATCGCTGCCACCTGTTCGGCATCGAGCGGTCCGCGCCGCTCGGCCACCAAAGCCTGGTTGAGCTCGGCGACATTCTTGACGCCCAGCACCAGCGTATCGACACCCTCGATGCCCATCGCATAGCGATGAGCCACAATGGCCGGGTCCTCGCCCCATTGCGTACAAAGCTGCCGATAGGGCTCGGCGCGGCGGAAATCCTCTGACGTGGGCGAGTCCTCCGCCCGGTCCAGCCCCGCGGTCAGCGCGCCGGCCTGCACCGCCCGCACGCCCATGACGCCGACGCCATTGGCCTTGGCTGCGGCGATGACGGTGCGCGGGCGCGGCGCGAGGCCGGTACCGTTCATTTCGCCCGGGCTGTCGAGCAGGTTGGCAATGGCCTGCACCGCGGCTGGAAGTGGCGCGGCAGACAGCGCATCGATGGTGGCTGCAGCATGGTTGATGCCCGTAATGCCCCAATGGCCGATCAACCCTTCGCTCACCAGACGGGTGAAGGCTGGCCGAACGGCCTCGCGATAGAGCGACAGGCTGGTTGAGCGCTCGTCCCTGGGCGGCTGGCCCGGCGGGTATTCGAAGTCATCGGGCCGGATTTCGCTGTGCAGCAGCAGCATGTCGACCCGTTCGAGCCGCATGGCCTTGAGGCTCTGCTCCAGCGAGGCCCGCAAGCGTGGATAGACCTCGTCGGCCGACACGGTGCCCAGCCCATGCTTGGTGGTAACCCGCACGCCACGCGGCAGCTTGCCCTCGAAGGCGCGCCCGATCATGGCCTCGCAGATCTTGTAGCCGGGCGCCGCATCGATCAGGTCGATGCCGCTATCGACGGCATGGCGAAGGGTCGCCACCGCATCGTCCTCGGAGGTGGGCCCCCAGACCTGGCCGATGCCACCGCCGCCCAGGGTGAGGCGGCTGACAGAACCGAATGTGCCGAGCGTATTGAGTTTCATGAGAGGCTCCCCCGGCAGTCGACGCTGGCGACAAAGCAGGCGATATCCTCGCGCCGCGTGCCAATATCGGCCAGCAAGCGATCATCGAGAGTATGCAGCTTGCGGACAGCGATCCGGCGCAGACGCCAGTCGGTGAATTTCCTGGTCAGGGGTTCAAACATGTCTCGTCTCCTTCGTAGCGGCAAAGCGCAGCCAGCGCCGAAACGATGGGTTTCGGATTTTCAGGTCTGGCGGTACTGACTTTGCACGACGGCGCATCAGTGGTGCCGTCTGGACATACCTTGCTCATTTTGCTGGGTTTTCGCTATAGTCGAGATTGCAAGGCCTTTTGCAGAAATGAAAAATGGACTTCAGTTGGGATGACCTGCGCCTGTTTCTCGACGTGGCGCGGCTGGGCGGGCTCAGCGCCGCCACCGAAACGACGCGGCTGAGCGCCGCCACTTTGGGCCGACGTGTTGCGGCGCTGGAGAGGCAGGTGGGAGAACCGCTGTTCCACCGCAGCCAGAGCGGCTATCGCCTGACCCAGGCAGGCGAGGACCTGCTGGCTCGCGCCGAGGATGTGGAGGCGGCTATGCTGTCGCTCAAGCGCTGGAAGGAAGGCGCGGTGGGCGAGCGTGTCGTGCGGCTTTCGGCCGGGTCATGGACCGGCGCTTTCGTCGCCAGTCATATCGGGGAAATCTGGACCGTCGAAGACCGCTTCGGGCTCGAATTCGTCACCGCCATGCAGAAGGTCGATATTGGCCGCCGCAATGCCGATCTCGGCATCCGCAACCAGCGGCCGACCGAGCAATGGCTCGCCGGGCGGCTGATCGGTACGGTAGCCTATGCCATCTATTCGGGGCTCAACCTGATCAACGGCATCAAGGCAGGCTATTTCGTCGGCGTGGCCGGCGAGGCCGGGCAGACTCATTCGGCCCGCTGGATGCAGGCACGCCATGGCGATCGCATCGCTGTGCGCGGCAATGACGCCATGGGCGTGCGCGAGCTGGTGGCAGCGGGCGCGGGGCTTTCGGTCTTTCCCTGTTTCGTGGGCGACAGCGACCCACGATTGGTGCGTGTTGCCCCACCCATCACGGAACTGGAAACCGACCAATGGCTGGTGAGCCACCACGAGGAGCGGCATGAGCCCGCGGTGCATGCCGTGGCCGACCGCATCGCCGCATTGATGAAGCGGCATGGCCCGCTGTTCAGGGGCGAAACGCCGCTGCATTGACCGGTGTTAGCCGTCCCTTAGCACTCGGCCCCTACCATGCGCGCCGGGAAGACAGGAGAGGCAGGGGCATGAAGGCTGCCGCCTATATCGTCGGGCCGCTGGACGGGCCGGGCGCTGCTTTGATGGATCTGGCGCGGCGGCTGCACTTTGCAAGCGTGCTGCCCTATGCCGGCGTGGCGCAGGCCGAGCAGCAGGTCAACCGCACGCCGGTCTGCTTCTTCCTCTTCGCGGCGGTGCCCGATGTCGGCACGCTGCGCAACGTGGCCGACGCCATCCGCTTTTGCCCCAGCCGGCGCGTGCGCTTCTCGCCGCTGATCTATTTCTCCGAAAGCCCCTCGGTCGAGACCATTACGCGCTGCATCAATATGGGGTTCGACGACGTCATCACCATGCCCTTCACCCGAGCGCGCGTGGCTGAGCGTATCGAGCGGCAGATCGGCCAAAGCCATATCTACTACGAAACGCCGGGCTATTTCGGCCCGGACCGGCGCGACCGCGTCACCGCCCCCAAGCGCCCGGCCGAAACCCGGCTCGGTGGTCAGTTCCGCCGCCTCGAAATCGTCCGGAACCTCATGACCGGGGTCAATGTGGTGCGTGATGATCTCCACGTGGCGCCGGTAGCGTAGGCCGCCGACTTGGTATCCGCGTGCGTCTCTGCGGCATTCTGCAACGTTGCAAAAACCTTCGTAAAACGTTTTCGGCCGCTATTTCCCGCGCCTCTGTTTTCGCTTAGCTTCGGGCCACTGACGTCGCGAGTATTTCAGCATGAGATTCGGCATTGACCTGCCGCCCCAGATCAAGGTGTTCGGGGCGTTTTTCGTTTATTCGTTCTGCATGGGCAGCATGTTTCCGCGCCTGCCCGATATCCAGCAGGCCATGGGCGTCGGCGAAGGCCAGCTCGGCCTGGCGCTGATCGGCTCGGCCGTCGGCACGCTGATCTCGCTCACCTTTGCCGGCCGCCTCGTCGAAAAAGTCGGCTATCGCCGCGTGCTGCTGTCTGCCATTCCGCTGCTGTCGGTGTTCTATGCGCTGGCCATGTGGGCGCAGGGTCCGCTGATGTTCTTCCTGCTGCTGCTGCCGGTCGGCCTCACCATTGGCGCCATCGAGGTGATCATCAATATCGAGGCCGATCGCGTCGAGCATGTCATCGGCCGTCGCATCATGAGTCGCGCCCACGCCTTCTGGAGCCTTGGCTTCTTCTCGGCCGGCATGGTCGGCTCCTTCATCGCCCAGGCGGGCCTGTCCGTGCAAATCCACCTGCTGCTGATGATCCCGGTCATAACAGTCGCCACGCTGGTCGTGCTCGGCCGCTTCGAGCCCGCACCGCATCGCGCCGGCTCCAGCACCGACGAAACGCCGCATTTCGCGCGCCCGACCCTGCCCATCATGATGCTGGTTGCCGTCTGTCTTTCGGCCATGCTGATGGAAGGCGCCGGTATCGACTGGTCGGCCATCTATATGCGCAACATATTTGCTGCCGAGCCGTTCTGGGCCGGTATTGCCGTGGCCACTGTCGCCGGCTCGCAGGCCTTTGCCCGCTTCTTCGCCGATGGCTTCGTCGATCGGTACAATCCGGTCGCCGTGGCGCGGGCGCTGCTCGTCATCCTCGGTGCCGGCGTGTTGCTGGTCTTCTTCGCGCCTGTCGCCTGGTCGGCCTATCTGGGCTTCGCCATGATCGGCATCGGCTCCAGCGCGCTGTTCCCGCTGGCCATGTCGGCCGCGGCGCAACAGACCGACCGTCCGGCCGCCATCAATGTGGCGGCGCTGGCGCAATTCTCCTTCACCGCCTTCCTGCTCGGGCCACCGCTTTTGGGCTATGTTGCTGAGCATTTCGGCATCCAGTGGACCTTCGGCGTCGGCTTCCCGCTGGTGCTGCTGGGCCTCTTCACCGCCCAGGCGCTGGCGCCGCACCCTGCCCGTAAAGTCGTGACGCCATGAGAATTGCGCCGCAGCATCGGCTCTATGCCTGCTTCTTCCTGTTCGCCCTGACGACAGGCGCGCTGATGGCGCGCCTGCCCGATATCCAGACCCATCTCGGCGTCACCGAAAGCCAGCTAGGTCTCACCATGATCGGCATGTCCATCGGCTCGCTGATCTCGCTGACCTTTGGCGCGGCAGTGATCGAAAGGCTGGGCGTACGCACCACCGCCTTCGTCACCGTCCTAGGCCCTTCCCTGCTCTTCGCGCTGATCCCCTGGCTCGGCGCTGCGCCGGCCGTATTCGGTGTGCTGTTCCTCACCGGGCTGCTGTCCGGGGCGCTCGAAATCAACCTCAATGTCGAGATCGACCGGCTGGAAATGCATACCGGGCAGCGCTTCATGAACCGGGCGCATGGCTTCTGGAGCGTCGGCTTTTTCGTGACCGCTCTGGCCGGCGCCGCCATCCGCCAGTCGGGCCTTTCGGTCGAGGCGCATCTGGGGCTGATGGCGGCAATCGTCGTCGTGGTCGGCGGGTTCATGATTTCGGGCATCGTGCCGGCCCCCGCGCCGCAACGCACCCAGTCCGAGAATACCAACCGCATTGCCTTTCCGCATTGGGGCCTGCTGCCGCTCTGCCTTATCGGCTTTGCCGCCTTTCTGGTGGAAGGCGCCGGCATCGACTGGTCGGCCATCTATATGCGGGACGTGTTTTCCGCCGAGCCCTTCGTGGGCGGCATGGGGCTGACGCTCTTCGCCTTCTGCATGGCGGTGATGCGTCTCTTCGCCGATCCGGTAGTGGAGCGGTTCGGGCCGCGCAACGTGGCCATGGTGCTGCTCAGCCTGGCCAGTATCGGCGTGCTCATGGTTGGCTATGCCCCCGGCACGAGCGTGGCGCTGGCGGGCTTCGCCCTGATGGGTATCGGCTGCTCGGCGGTCTATCCGCTGGCCGTGTCCGCCGCAGCGCAGCGCACCGACCGGCCGGCCGCCGTCAATGTCGCCGCGCTCGGGCAGGTGAGCTTCGTGGTGTTCTTCCTTGCGCCGCCTTTGCTCGGCTTCGTCGCCGAATATCTCGGCATTCGCAATTCCTACCTTATCTGCCTGCCATTGCTGCTGGCCGGGCTGTGGGCCTCGAGCTTTGCCCTGGGCAAGCGCAAGGTCGAGGTGCCGCACGGATTGCCACCCGAGCCGGTTCCGCCCCATGGCTGATCTGCCGCCCATCGTCGACCTGCGCCAATCGGCAACGGCGCTGCGCGTACAGCGCGGGGTCATGCGCATGCTGCGCGAGCGGCATGATATGGCCTGTTATGCCGAGGTGCCGCTGGCCAATGGACGGCGGGCCGACGTGCTGGCGGTGGGGCCGAAGGGCGAGATCTGGATCATCGAGATCAAGTCGAGCCTGATCGATTTCCAGGTGGATCGCAAATGGCCGGAATACCGGGAATTCTCCGACAAGTTCTTCTTCGCCAAGCCGCCCGAGCTCGATTCGGAAATCTTCCCCGAAAGCGAGGGATTGATCGTCGCCGACGGGCATGACGGCGCCATCCTGCGCGACAGTCCCGACACGCCGCTCGCCCCTGCCCGCCGCAAGGCGCTGATGCTCAAGCTCGCCCGCCTGGGCGCCGACCGCATCCATGTGCTGATGGATCCCGGCCCAAAGTGACTCCCGCCATCCTGCGCTGGCGCATCATTGCGCTGTTCTTCGTTCATGCCCTGGCCATCGGCGCGCTGCATACGCGCATTCCCGATGTGCAATTGCTGATCGGGCTCAGCGAGGGGCAGCTCGGACTGGTGCTGATGGGCCAGCCGCTGGGGGCGCTGGCCATGTTCCTGTTTTCCAGCCACATCATCGAACGCTTCGGGCCGCGCGCCGTCATTCTCTGGCTATTGCCGGTAGCAACAGTCGGGGCATCACTGGTCACGGTGCTGCTCAACCCGGTGGCGATGTTCCTGCTGCTGGCCCTCAACGGCATGGGCTTCTCGCTCACCAATATCGCTATCAATGTCGAGGCCGACCGGGTGGAAGCGGCCACCGGGACGCGCGTGATGAATACCTGCCACGGCGTGTGGAGCATCGGGTTCCTGCTCACCTCGCTGCTGGGCGCGGCCATGCGCGGGCTCGATATTTCCCCGGCACTGCATCTGTGGCTGCTGGCCCCGATGGCGATCGGGCTCATGCTGCTCATCGTGGTGCCGATGCCGCTTATCCCGCCGCGGCCGCATGCCGGTGACAACAGGCGCAAGCTGGCCTGGCCGACGCTGGCGACGCTGGGCCTGGTGGCCTTCGGTCTGGGTGCGGCCCTGACCGAGGGCGCGGCCCGCGCCTGGTCGATCATCTATCTGCGCGACAATTTCGACGTCGCCGCCTGGGTGGAATCCATGGCCCTGCCCGCCTTGCTGGTCACCATGGCGGCTGGCCGGCTCGTCGCCGATCGCTGGATCGACCGTTTCGGGCCGGTGCTGGTGGCCCGTATGCTGGCAGGCATCGCCGTCGCCGGCATGGTGTTGCTCGTGGTCTCGCCCACCGCGGTGCTGGCGCTGGCCGGCTTCGGCCTCGTCGGCGTGGGCATCTGCGTGCTCTATCCGCTGACCCTGTCGGCTGCCGCGCGGCTGGGCGACCGCCCAGCCAGCCAGAATGTGGCGGCAACGACGCTGATCTTCCAGCTGGTCAATCTCGGAGCGCCGGCGCTGATCGGCACTGTGGCGCAGAGCCTGGGAATCCGCATGGCATTTGCCATGCTGCTGCCACTGCTGGTGCTGACCTGCCTGATGGCCGGGAAACTCGCGCCGAAAGGCGAGGTCGTCCCGGCCTGACTATCGGCCGGGTCAGGCCTTCATCACGCGATAATCCATGTGCGTGGTGAATGGCGTCGCCCGCGCGCCGACTGGTTCCAGCGTCGCGGTCAGCCCATGCCACAGGCATTCACCCGCGCCCAGGACAATCGGCGCGATCTGCAGATGCAGCCTGTCCACGGCGCCGGCATTGAGATAGTGCCGCAAGGTGCTCACGCCGCCGGCAATCACCACATTGCGCGCGCCGGCCGCCTGCCGCGCCCTGGCCAGCGCCACGTCCGGCCCTTCGGTCACGAAGTGAAACACGGTGCCGCCTTCCATCTCGATCGGGTCATGGGCATGGTGGGTCAGCACGAAAACCGGTGCGTGATAGGGCGGATTGGGACCCCACCAGCCCTTCCATTCCTCCTCCCACACATCCAAGCCCGGCGCGGCGAACATGTTCCGTCCCATGATGAAGGCGCCATAGGCGCAGATGGCGTCGATCTCGGCCTTGTTGTTGTCGGCGTCCTCGAACATCCAGCGATGCAGCGGCTCGCCTTCGGGAATGTCGCCGAAGGGCTTTTCCCGCGTCTGGTTGCGGCCCGTGCCATAACCGTCGAGCGACAGGCTCATATGGGCGTGTACTTGCTGGGTCATTTCCCACTCCATAACTTAAACGTTGACTTAAGTAATGGAGCAGCGAGTGATGATTGTCAAGCGCTGACTTAACAATCAGCCCTTCGGTCGCGGTGTGAGGCCGAACAGGAACAGTTGCTCGAGATAGCGGGCGGCATCCTCAAAGCGGCCTTCACCGCCCCGATCCTTGCCCAGAACGGCGCGCACCTGCACGTCGAAATCGGCGTAATGCTGGGTGGTGGCCCAGATCGAGAAGATCAGGTGGTAAGGGTCGGTATGGGCGAGCTTGCCCTGGTCCATCCAGCCGAGCAGAATCTTGGCCTTTTCGTCGACCAGGTTCTTGAGGTCGACTTCGAGCATTTCGATGATGCGCGGCGCACCCTGCAGCATCTCATTGGCAAAGAGCCGGCTTTCGCGCGGATAGTCGCGCGCCATTTCGAGCTTGCGACGGATATAGGAGCGGATTTCGGGAAAGGGATCGCCATCGGCGTCCATTTCCTTGAGCGGCGCCAGCCAGGTGTCCAGCAAGGCCGACATCAGCCGGCGATGAATCTCCTCCTTGCGGGGGAAATAATATAGCAGGTTGGGTTTGCTCATCCCCGCCACTTCGGCGATCTGGTCGATGGTGGAACCGCGAAAGCCGTGCATCGAAAAGACGTCCAGCGCCGCTTCGAGAATGAGGTCCTGCTTCTCGCGCTGGATGCGCGTCAGCGGCCGCGGCTTGGCATGGGGATGCGCCGCCGCCTTGGCGTCAGCCTTGTGCTGGCGTCTCGGGGTGAGGGCGGGCTCGGCACTTTTCACTTTGTTCGGCGGCATTTTCGCCTTGCTAGAAAGTTTGGGAGTGCTAACATTTTTCCAACTGGTCAAAATTTGGGGACCTTAGCGGGTCCGCGTCAAGAGACAAAAGACGAGCCAGTGCAGAATCAGAGGGGAGCGCGACTTCGTGTCCAATTCAAATGCGGTGGTGCCGAACGATCTGAATGCGTTCTGGATGCCCTTTACGGCAAATCGCCAGTTCAAGAAATCCCCGCGCATGTTCGTCGCCGCCAAGGACATGCACTATACGACTTCCGACGGTCGCCAGGTGCTCGACGGCACGGCGGGCCTGTGGTGCGTCAATGCCGGCCATACCCGCCCCAAGATCGTCGAAGCCATCGCCAAACAGGCCGCCGAGCTCGATTACGCCCCCGCCTTCCAGATGGGCCATCCCAAGGCGTTCGAGCTGGCCAACCGCATCGTCGACATCGCCCCCAAGGGGCTCGACCATGTGCTCTTCACCAATTCCGGCTCCGAATCGGTCGAGACCGCGCTCAAGGTGGCGCTGGCCTATCATCGCGTAAAGGGCGACGGCGCCCGCTCGCGCCTGATCGGCCGCGAACGCGCCTATCACGGCGTCAATTTCGGCGGCATTTCGGTGGGCGGCATCGTCACCAACCGCAAGATGTTCGGCAGCCTGCTCACCGGCGTCGACCACATGCCGCACACGCATAACCTCGCTAAGAACGCCTTCTCCAAGGGCCTGCCCGAGCATGGCGTGGACCTCGCCGACGAGCTGGAACGCATCGTCACTCTGCATGATGCCTCGACCATTGCCGCCGTCATCGTCGAGCCGGTGGCCGGCTCCACTGGCGTGCTGATCCCTCCTGCGGGCTATCTGCAGCGCCTGCGCGACATCACCAAAAAGCACGGCATATTGCTGATCTTCGACGAGGTCATCACCGGCTTCGGACGGCTGGGCACACCCTTCGGCGCCGATTATTTCGGCGTCACGCCCGATATCATGGTGACCGCCAAGGGCCTGACCAACGGCGTCATCCCCATGGGCGCCGTTCTGGTGAGTTCCGACATCCACGACGCCTTCATGCAGGGGCCAGAACACGTCATCGAGTTCTTCCACGGCTATACCTATTCGGGCAATCCCATCGCCTCGGCGGCGGGCCTGGCCACGCTCGAAACCTACAAGGACGAGGACCTTCTCACGCGCGGCGCCGAACTCGCGCCCGTCTGGCAGGATGCGCTGCATTCGCTCAAGGGCGAACCGCATGTCATCGACATCAGGAATATCGGCCTGGTCGGCGCCATCGAGCTCGAACCCATTGCCGGCGCGCCGACCAAGCGCGCCTTCTCGGCCTTCGTGAAAGCCTTCGAGGATGGCTACCTGATCCGCACCACCGGCGACATCATCGCGCTGAGCCCGCCGCTGATCGTCAGCAAGGCGCAGATCGCCGAACTGATCGATGCCATTCGCACCGTCTTGAGGAGCATCGACTGATGAACATCATCGAGAACGCCGTTGCTGGCAAACGCTATGTCTCCGCCTCGACGCGCCGCGTGCCGGTGTTCAATCCGGCCACCGGCGAGCAATCGGCCGAATTGCCGCTCTCGACCATGGGCGAGTTGAACGAGGCCGTTGCCTCGGCGAAAAAGGCGCAGGTCGCCTGGGGCAATACGACCCCGATGAAGCGCGCCCGCGTCATGTTCAAGTTCAAGGCACTGCTCGATCAATATGCGGACGACCTGGCGCGGGAGATTTCCAAGGAACACGGCAAGGTGCATGACGATGCTTTGGGCGAAGTCGCCCGCGGCATCGACTGCGTCGATTATGCCTGCGGCATTCCGCAACTGCTTAAGGGCGAATTCAGCCGCAATGTCGGTCCCAGCATCGACACCCATTCCGATCGCCAGCCGCTCGGCGTCGTCGCCGGCATCACCCCGTTCAATTTCCCGGCCATGGTGCCGATGTGGATGTATCCTTCGGCCATTGCCTGCGGCAACAGCTTCATCCTCAAGCCGTCCGAGCGCGACCCCTCAGCCTCCATGCTGGCCTGGAACCTCTTCATGGAAGCGGGCCTGCCCGAGGGCATTCTCAATATCGTCCATGGCGACAAGGAAATGGTCGATGGCATTCTCGACCATCCAGACATCAAGGCAGTGAGCTTTGTCGGCTCCACCCCGATTGCCGAATATGTCTATCAGCGCGGCACCAAGGCCGGTAAGCGCGTGCAGGCCCTGGGCGGCGCCAAGAACCATATGGTCATCCTGCCCGATGCCGATCTCGACCAGGCCGCCGATGCGCTGATGGGCGCCGGCTATGGCTCGGCCGGTGAGCGCTGCATGGCTATTTCCGTCGCCGTGCCGGTCGGCAAGGAAACTGCCGATGCGCTGGTGGCCAAGCTCAAGCCGCGCGTCGAAAGCCTCAAGATCGGCCCGGCCACCGACAAGGACGCCGAAATGGGTCCGGTCGTCACCAGGATGCATCGCGACAAGATCGTGGGCTACATCGACTCAGGCGTCGAGCAGGGCGCCGAACTGGTGGTCGACGGCCGCGGCTTCAAGCTGCAGGGCTATGAAGGCGGCTACTATGTCGGCGGCACGCTGTTCGACAATGTCACGCCCGACATGACCATCTACAAGGAAGAGATTTTCGGCCCCGTCCTCTCGGTGGTGCGCACCAATCATTATGACGAGGCGGTCAAGCTCATCAACGACCACGAATATGGCAATGGCACCGCCATCTTCACCCGCGACGGCGACGCCGCCCGCGAATTCGCCGACAAGATCGAGGTCGGCATGGTGGGCGTCAACGTGCCGATCCCGGTGCCGGTGGCCTACCACTCCTTCGGCGGCTGGAAGCGCTCGCTGTTCGGCGATCACTCCATCTACGGCCCCGAAGGCGTCCACTTCTACACCCGCCTCAAAACCGTCACCACCCGCTGGCCCGCCGGCATCAAGGGCGGCGCCGAATTCTCCTTCCCGAGCGCGAAATAGCGATATGCACAAAGCTCCTCCCAGCGCCGAGGCGGTTCCCACCTCTCCCCTCAGGGGAGAGGTCGCCGCGCAGCGGCGGGTGAGGGGTTCGGTGCCGCGGGCACGTTCATTGCGTCGCAATCCGACGGATGCCGAACAGCGCCTGTGGTCCATCCTTCGCGCTCGCCAATTGGGCGGGCATAAGTTTGTCCGTCAGGTTCCGATTGGCCCCTATTTTGCTGATTTCGTCTGCCGCGAAGCGGCGCTGATCATTGAAGTCGACGGTGGCCAACATGCGGGTTCTTTGCATGACAAAAAACGTACCGCTTTCCTGACCGCTGAGGGCTATTCCGTATTGCGATGCTGGAACAATGATGTGCTGGGCAACCTGCAAGGCGTTGCGGAAAGCATTCTCGCCGTCCTGGCATCGTACCCCTCACCCGACCTCCGCTACGCTCCGGCCACCCTCTCCCCTCAGGGGAGGGGGGAAGAAAGGCTCGACTGCCGCCACGTCCAAACAACGCAGCTATCGGCTGACGGCCGATCTGCCCCGTCTCGTGAAGGATTGAAACATGTCTGCCCCAGGAGAAAACCTTCGTATCAATGGTGATCGGCTCTGGGACAGCCTCATGGAGATGGCGAAGATTGGCCCCGGCATTGCCGGCGGCAATAATCGCCAGACGTTGACCGACAGCGACAAGGAAGGGCGCGAACTCTTCCAGCGCTGGTGCGAGGATGCGGGCCTCATCATGGGCGTCGACAAGATGGGCACCATGTTCATGACGCGGCCGGGCACCGACCCGGACGCGCTGCCGGTCTATGTGGGCTCCCACCTCGATACCCAGCCCACCGGCGGCAAGTATGACGGCGTGCTGGGCGTGCTGTCCGGGCTCGAAGTGGTCAGGACGATGAATGACCTGGGCATCAAGACGAAACACCCCATCGTGGTCACCAACTGGACCAATGAAGAAGGCGCCCGCTTCGCCCCGGCCATGCTGGCCTCAGGCGTCTTTGCCGGCATCCACACGCTGGAATACGCCTATGATCGCAAGGACCAAGAGGGCAAGAGCTTCGGCGACGAGCTGCAGCGCATCGGCTGGGTCGGCGAGGAGCCGGTCGGCGCCCGCAAGATGCATGCCTATTTCGAATATCACATCGAGCAGGGCCCGATCCTCGAAGCCGAGAACAAGCAGATCGGCGTCGTCACCCACGGCCAGGGCCTGTGGTGGCTCGAATTCACCTTGACCGGCAAGGAAGCCCATACCGGCTCGACGCCGATGAACATGCGCGTCAATGCCGGTCTGGCCATGGCGCGGATCCTCGAAATGGTGCAGGCCGTCGCCATGGATCACCAGCCCGGCGCCGTCGGTGGCGTGGGCCAGATGAAGTTCTCGCCGAACTCACGCAACGTCTTGCCGGGCAATGTGGTCTTCACCGTGGATATCCGCTCGCCGGAACTGGGCAAGCTCAATTCCATGCGTGGGCAAATCGAAAGCAAGGCGCAGGAAATCTGCCAGCAACTCGGCGTCGGCTATGCCATGGAGGCGGTCGGGCATTTCGACCCCGTCACCTTCGACCCGACCCTGGTCGGGCGCGTCCGCGCCGCCGCCGAGAAGCTCGGTTACAGCCACATGGACATCATCTCCGGCGCCGGTCATGACGCCTGCTGGACCAACAAGGTGGCCCCCAGCACCATGGTCATGTGCCCCTGTGTGGATGGTCTCAGCCATAACGAAGCCGAAGACATTTCCCGTGAATGGGCCACTGCCGGCGCCGATGTGCTGTTCCACGCAGTGGTGGAGACGGCGGAGATCGTGGAATGATGCGGCAGGGATGACACCACCGCCCGCCGGATGATCAGGAGGACATTCGGCAACTGGCACCGAACTTGCAGCAATGGCCAAGATGGGCCGGACAGGGCGAATGAAACAGCGAATTTGACTAAGGGAGTGAGCAAGAAATGGGCAGCACTGTCGTAAAAAACGGCACCGTCGTTACCGCGGACCTGACCTACAAGGCCGATGTGAAGATCGAAGGCGATGTTATCGTCGAGATCGGCCAGAACCTGTCGGGCGACACGGTGCTGGACGCCACCGGCTGCTTCATCATGCCGGGAGGCATCGACCCGCACACCCATCTCGAAATGCCGTTCATGGGCACCTATTCGGCCGATGATTTCGAGAGCGGCACGCGCGCTGGCCTGGCCGGCGGCACCACCATGGTGGTGGATTTCTGCCTGCCCAACCCCAACCAGAGCCTGCTCGAAGCCCTCTCCATGTGGGACAACAAGACCGGCAAGGCCTCGGCAGACTACAGCTTCCACATGGCCATCACCTGGTGGAGCGAGCAGGTGTGGCGCGAAATGGCCGAAGTGGTCGATCGCGGCATTACCAGCTTCAAGCATTTCATGGCCTATAAGGGCTCGCTCATGGTCAATGACGACGAGATGTTCTCGTCGTTCCAGCGCTGCGCAGATTTGGGCGCCCTGCCCCTGGTGCATGCCGAAAATGGTGACGTCGTCGCGGCCATGACAGCCAAGCTGCTGGCCGAGGGCAATAACGGCCCGGAGGCCCACGCCTATAGCCGTCCGCCGGAAGTGGAGGGCGAAGCCACCAATCGCGCCATCATGATCGCCGACATGGCCGGCGTGCCGCTCTATGTGGTGCATGTCTCGGCCGAACAGAGCCACGAAGCCATCCGCCGCGCCCGCCAGAAGGGCATGCGCGTCTATGGCGAACCGCTGATCCAGCACCTGACGCTGGATGAAAGCGAATATTTCAACGCCGATTGGGACCATGCCGCCCGTCGCGTCATGTCCCCGCCCTTCCGCAACAAGAGCCATCAGG
Organism: Devosia ginsengisoli; assembly: GCF_024707105.1. Classification (GTDB taxonomy): domain Bacteria; phylum Pseudomonadota; class Alphaproteobacteria; order Rhizobiales; family Devosiaceae; genus Devosia; species Devosia ginsengisoli_A. The sequence goes on from NZ_JANQAJ010000006.1 coordinate 524,422, forward strand.
ATTCGCTGTGGGCCGGGCTGCAATCGGGTTCGCTCTCCTGCGTCGCCACCGACCACTGCGCCTTCACCACTGACCAGAAGCGCACCGGTATCGGTAATTTCGCCAAGATCCCCAATGGCACGGGTGGGCTCGAAGATCGCCTGCCGGTGCTCTGGACCACGGGCGTCAATACCGGCCGGCTGACCATGAACGAATTCGTGGCCGTGACCTCGACCAATATCGCCAAGATCTTGAACCTCTATCCGAAGAAGGGCGCGGTGCTGGTGGGGGCCGATGCGGACCTCGTGGTCTGGGACCCCAAGCGCAAGAAGACCATTTCGGCGGCGAGCCAGCAGTCGGTCATCGACTACAACGTGTTCGAGGGCTTCGAGGTCACGGGCCTGCCGCGCTATGTACTCTCCCGCGGCAAGGTTTCCATCGTCGAGAGCGAGGTCAAGGCTGAACCGGGCCATGGCAAGTTCGTTGCCCGGCAGGCAAAAAATCCCGTGAACCGGGCCTTGAGCCAGTGGAAAGAAATCGTCGCGCCCCGCAAGGTGGAGCGCTCGGGCATTCCGGCGACGGGGGTTTGATGGTTTTTGACGCATTTGAGCAGGGCCGCTTCATGACCCCGGTCGTCTCCGCCCAAAATCTTGGCCTGACTTTCAAGACCAATGACGGCGACGTCGTTGCGCTCAGCGATGTCAATCTCACCATCAACAAGGGCGAGTTCGTCTCCTTCATCGGTCCCTCGGGCTGCGGCAAGACCACGTTCCTGCGCACCATTGCCGATCTCGAGCGCCCCACCTCGGGCAAGCTGACCATCAATGGCCAGACGCCGGAAGTGGCGCGCAAGGCGCGCGCCTATGGCTATGTGTTCCAGGCGCCGGCGCTCTACCCCTGGCGCACGATCGAAAAGAACGTCGCCCTGCCGCTCGAAATCATGGGCTATGGCGCAGGCCAGCAGGCCGAACGCGTCAGGCGCACCATGGACCTGGTGAACCTCTCCGGCTTCGAGAAGAAATATCCCTGGCAATTGTCCGGCGGTATGCAGCAGCGCGCCTCGATCGCCCGGGCGCTCTCCTTCGATGCCGACCTGCTGCTGATGGATGAGCCCTTTGGCGCGCTCGACGAAATCGTGCGCGACCACCTCAATTCCGAACTGCTCAAGCTGTGGGACCGTACGCAGAAAACCATCTGCTTCGTGACCCACTCCATTCCCGAGGCGGTCTATCTCTCCACCAAGATCGTCGTCATGTCTCCGCGCCCGGGAAGAGTGACCGACGTGATCGAGAGCGACCTGCCCAAGGAGCGGCCACTCGATATCCGCGAAACGCCGGAATTCCTGACGATCGCCGCGCGTGTGCGCGACGGGCTGCGGGCCGGACACTCCTATGAGGAGGCGGTGTGATGGCGAGGTGCGGCATCCACCGCTCCTCCCTCGCCCCTTGTGGGAGAGGGACTGCAATTTCCTCGTCCAGAGGAAATTGCAGGGTGAGGGGTGCTGCGCTCGCCCATGCGTCCATGTCGTGGATGGCACCACGCCCCCTCATCCGCCCCTTCGGGGCACCTTCTCCCACGAGGGGAGAAGGATGGACACAGTGCGTGGGGCGAAATCCGTGACCCGTACCGGCCCGATCATCGTCGTCCTGCTCGCCATGCTCGTGGTCTGGTATGCCGCCGCCATCGGCATGAACGCGCCATGGCAGACGACGCTCAATACCCGCGCCGGGTTGGCCGATGTGCCCTTCACCGATTTCGCCCTGCAGACCTGGGCGCAGGACCGGCCGGTGCTGCCGGCGCCGCATCAGGTATTGGGCGAAATCTGGAATGCCACCGTGGCGCTGGAACTGACCTCGAGGCGCTCGCTGGCCTATCACGGCTGGATCACCCTGTCCTCGACGCTGCTGGGCTTCGTGCTGGGCACCACGCTGGGCGTCGCCCTGGCCGTGTTCATCGTGCATAACGAAGCGGCCAATCGCTCGCTGATGCCCTGGATCATCGCCAGCCAGACCATTCCCATTCTGGCCATCGCGCCCATGGTGGTGGTGGGGCTGGGCTCGGTGGGCATTACCGGCACGGTGCCGCGCGCCCTGATCTCGATGTATCTCAGCTTCTTCCCGGTCGTGGTGGGCATGGTCAAGGGCCTGCGCTCGCCCGAGAGCATCCAGCTCGACCTGATGCACACCTACGACGCCTCGCCGTGGCAGACCTTCTGGAAGCTGCGCTGGCCCGCCGCCATGCCCATGCTGTTCGCCTCGATGAAGGTGGGCATTGCCATTTCACTGGTCGGCGCAGTGGTCAGCGAGCTTTCCAATGCTGCCGGTGGCGGGCTGGGCGTGCGGCTGCTGACCGGCTCCTACAATGGCCAGACCATCCAGATCTGGGCCGCCCTGTTCATCGCCGCGGCGCTTGCCGCCATATTGGTGATGATCGTCGGTGCGGCCGAACGCATGGTCAATGCCCGCATGGGGGCTCGTCCCGCATGAGCCAGTTGCAATATTTCCTGGCCCTTGTCGCGGGCGGTCTCTCCGCCGCAGCCCTTGCCTACAGTTTCGTCACGCCCTTCGAGCAGGCGCTGCTGCTCAAGGCCTTCCTGGCTTTGGGCTTCCTGTCGCTGATCCGCTTCTTCGTGCCGCTGGGCCTGTGGGCCGATGGCGCCTTTGCGCTGCTGGGGGCCGTCGCGGTGCTCACCAGCCTCGGGGCATTTGCGCCGCCACTGCCATTTTTCTGGATGGCGGTCGTGGTGGCCTGGCTGTTTGCCTGGCTGTTCGTGGAACGCCTCAGCAAGAGCCTGGCGCCCCGCCTCAGCGACAATGCCGGACTGGGCCTGCTGGTCCCCGTCGTCTTCGGGGCGGCCCTCCTGGTCATCTGGGAAGTGGTGACGCGCGGCGCCAATGTGCCGCCGGTTTTGCTGCCCGCCCCTTCGGCAATCGGCGCACAACTGGCCAATTCCGCCCCCATCCTGTGGGCCGATTTCGTGCAGACCTTCATCAAGTCGGTGCTGCCGGGCTTTGCCATCGGGTGCCTGTCAGGCCTCGTCGTAGCGATTCTGGTCGACCGGTCGCCCTTTCTCAAGGCAGGGCTGTTGCCGATCGGCAATTTCATGTCGGCGCTGCCCATTATCGGCATCGCGCCGATCATGGTGATGTGGTTCGGCTTTGACTGGCAGTCGAAGGCCGCCGTCGTCGTGGCGATGACGTTCTTTCCCATGCTGGTCAACACCGTGGCCGGCCTCAATGCCAGTTCCAGCATCGAGCGCGACCTGATGCGCACCTATGCCGCCGATTACTGGCAAACGCTTCTGAAGCTACGACTTCCCGCTGCCGGGCCTTTCATCTTCAACGCCCTCAAGATCAACTCGACTCTGGCCTTGATCGGCGCAATCGTAGCGGAATTCTTCGGGACGCCCGTTGTGGGAATGGGTTTCCGAATATCGACAGGCGTTGGCCGGCTGGCCATCGACCTGGTCTGGGCGGAGATCGCCGTTGCAGCGATCGCGGGGTCCGCCTTCTACGGGGTGATCGCCCTCATCGAGAGGGGCGTCACCTTCTGGCATCCGTCTGTCCGTGGTGGACGGGCGTAACAGGGAAAAGGGAACGAAAATGAAGAATACTATCGCAGGTCTGCTCGTCGGCGCCCTGGCGCTTTCGACCGCACCCGCCTTCGCGCAGGATGCATTGACGCTGCAGCTCAAATGGGTGACCCAGGCGCAGTTTGCCGGCTATCTCGTTGCCGAATCCAAGGGCTTCTACGACGAGGAAAACCTCGACGTCACCATCCTGGCGGGCGGCCCCAACATTGCTCCCGAACAGGTGATTGCCGGCGGCGGCGCCGACATCATCGTCACCTGGATGGCCGCCGGCATGGCCGCCCGCGAAAGCGGCGTGCCACTGGTCAATATCGCCCAGCCGTTCAAGCGAAGCGGCCTGATGATGATCTGCCCGACCGAAACCGGCATCACTGAGGTCGCCGATTTCCCGGGCCATACGCTGGGCGTCTGGTTCTTCGGCAATGAATATCCGTTCTTTGCCTGGATGAACAAGGAAGGCATTGCCACCGACGGCTCGGAAGGCGGCGTCACCGTGCTGCAGCAGAGCTTCGACATCCAGCCGATGATCCAGGGCCAGGCCGACTGCATCTCGGTCATGACCTATAACGAATATGGCCAGGCGCTCGATGCCGGCTATGGCCCGGAAAACCTGACCATCTTCAACTATACCGAGATGGGCAATGACCTGCTCGAAGACGGTCTCTATGTCCTCGAAGACAGCCTCAGCGATCCGGCCAAGGTCGATGCCTATACCCGCTTCGTCCGCGCCTCGATGAAGGGCTGGGCCTATGCCGCCGAGAACCCGGAAGAAGCCGCCCAGATCGTCGTCGACATGGACGATACCGGTGCTGCGACCCTCGACCACCAGCTCTACATGACCGGCGAGGTCGCCAAGCTGGTCGACCCCACCGACCCCAAGCTGGACATGGCCACCTATGAGCGCACGGTGAAGGCCCTGCTCGACCAGGAGATCATCAAGGCGACCCCGGAAGGCGCCTATACGACCGCGGTCACCGACGGGCTCTAGGCCCAATAGCATTGCCAATGCATGAGAGGCGGGGAGCAATCCCCGCCTTTTTGCTTGTCGGCTGGCGACATGCCGCCCAGATCATCGCCCCATCTGCCTAAAATCCGTGCAGCCTGCGGGAACGATTCACCGCCGCCTTCGGTTGATGCCACACCCGGTCAACAAGAAGGCAATTCCCATGAACTCCATCATCTATCTCGTCGGCCTCGTCGTCATCGTCATGGCCATCCTGTCCTTCATCGGCCTCGCCTGATCATGGCCAGAGCAACCCGCAAGACAGGAGAAGCCGCCATGACCATCGATGCGCCCACAGGCGTCGCCATCGTCGAAACTGCTGCCACCAATCGCGACCAGTCCTCTTACGTCGATTGGCCCGCCATCATTGCCGGCATCGTGCTGGCTTCGGCCATCAGCCTGGTGCTGATCAGCTTTGGCTCGGCCGTCGGCCTCAACTTCCTCGATTTCGGCTACAACCAGTCCGCCGCCGCCTCACCGATCTTCGTCGGCATCGCTGCCGCGAGCTGGTTCCTCTGGGTGCAGATTTCGAGCTTCATGGCCGGCGGCTATCTCACCGGCCGGCTGCGCCGTCGCTATTTCGACGCCAGCGAGGATGAAAGCGACCTGCGCGACGGCGCCCATGGCCTGCTGGTCTGGGCAGGTGCCGCAATCCTCGGCGCGGTGATCGCCGTGGGTGGTATCGGCGCTGCGGCCAGTGCCGTCGGGTCCGCCGCTGCGACGGTGACCACGGCCGCCTCCAATGTCGCGGAGGACGCCGTGGATCCCAATGCCTATTTCGTCGATACGCTGTTCCGCAGTGCGCAACCGGTGGACGCGGCTGTGGCACGGGACGAAGCCGGCCGCATCTTCGCCCAGGCGGCGCTGGGCGACGGCACGGTGGCCGATGAAGACCGCACCTATCTCGCCAGCGTCGTGGCCGCCAATACCGGCCTGGCACCGGACGAGGCTCAGGCGCGCGTCGACCAGGTGATCGCCAATGTCGAGGCGGCTCGCCAGGACGCCTTGGAAGCGGCGCGTATTGCTCGAAACACCGCCATTATCGGCGCCTTCCTGCTGGCAGCCTCGCTGCTGATTTCGGCCATCGGCGCTTTCTGGGCGGCGCAGAAAGGCGGCAACCATCGCGACAACAACACCGTCTTCGCCGACGTGTACCGTCGCTTCTAGGCCAGGACAGGAAAGGAAAACACCATGTTTCGTGCTCTCGGTCTCTGGCTGCTCGGCGTGCCGATCTGGCTGATCATCATCATTTTCTTCCTTCGCTGAGGAAGATGGAGGCGGGGCGAAAGCTCCGCCTTTTAGTTGAACACCCGGCGGCACTTGAACTGGCCGAATTCGACCCAGCCGGTGGCCAGCACCTCGCCCTTGAAGCTCACCCAGCATTCGTCCAGCGAGACCGGCGCTCCCGCACCGGTCAGCAGCACCGGATTGCCATGGCGCACCGCTGTGGCCTGCTGCGCATCGAGCCGGATTTCCGGCAGTTCGGCAAAGCCGGCCGAAACCGGCTTCAGCAGGGCGTCGCGCTCGTCCAGCGGCAAAGCCTCGAGCTGGTCGATGGTTACGGCGTCTTCATCGTGGAACGGCCCGACCGCGGCGCGATGCAGCATGCTGACATGGCCGCGCGTGCCCAGGGCCTCGGCAATGTCGCGCGCCAGCGAGCGGACATAGGTGCCCTTGCCGCAGGTGACTTCGAGCACAGATTGCTCACTGCCGTGTTCGATCAGCGCGATCCCGTCCACGTCGATCTCGCGCGGCGGCAGGTCCACCGCCTCGCCAGCCCGCGCCAGGTCATAGGCGCGCTCGCCGTCTATCTTGAGCGCCGAATAGATCGGCGGGCGTTGCAGGATCGTGCCGGTGAATTGCGGCAGCACGGCTTCGAGCGCCGGCCGCTCCGGCCGGATATCGGAAGTGGCGACCACGGTGCCTTCGGCATCGTCGGTGGTGGTGGCGCTGCCCCATTTGATGGCGAAACGATAGACCTTGGTGCCGTCCTGCACCTGCGGCACGGCCTTGGTGGCCTCGCCCAGCGCGATCGGCAATATGCCTGTCGCCAGCGGGTCGAGCGTGCCGGCATGGCCAGCCTTGGCCGCACCGAACAGCCAGCGCACCTTGCCCACCGCCTGGGTCGAGGTCATGTCATATTGCTTGTCGAGCACCACCCAGCCGGAAATGGCGCGCTTGATCCGCTTGGCCTGGCTCACTCGGTCTCGCCATCGTCGTCGTTATCGAGATCGCGCTGCACCTTGTCCGAGCGCAGGATGGAATCGATGCGGCTGGCTTCCTCGAAAGTGTCGTCGACATAGAAGCGGATTTCGGGAGCGTATTTCATGTTGATCTGCGGTGCCACGCGCCCACGCACGAATTTGCGGTGCCGGTTGAGCGCCGCGACGATTTCCTCGGCATGGAGACCGCCCAGCGGCATGATATAGGCATTGGCGATCTTGAGATCGGGCGTCATGCGCACTTCGGGCACGGTGATGACCGCACCGCGCAGCGCGTCGTCCTCGATTTCGCCCCGCGCGAACATGGCGGCCAGCGCGTGGCGCACCAGTTCACCGACGCGCAGCATGCGCTGGCTGGGGCCGACAGGTTTGTTGTCTTTGCTCATTGCGGGGAGATATGCCCTCGCCGCGCCGCCGTCAATCGGCGAGGGTCAGCATGGTTTCGGCCTGCAGCCGGCGCGCCTGTGCCTCGATCGTCCCCGAGGGTGCCGGCCAGTTCGCGGCACTCAAGGGATCGAAGGCCGTGCCGCGCCACTGCTGGTAGACGATGGCCAGACCCGCCGCGGATGTGCGCAGGCTGATCGCCATGACCTCGCCCATGCGCGTATTGGCGCGCTGGGCGCCGCAGATCAGCAGCAGGGGCGCCTGGACGTCGTCGGGATCATCGCCCAGTTGCACGAAGGCGCTCAGCCCGGGCATGCAGGCGCGCCCGAAGCCATCGATCACCGCATCGCGGTAGTTGGCGGGCACGGCGTCGGGATTGCTGACCATATGGGCGCCGTAAACCGTCTGGGCCAGGGCATAGACGGCGCCATTGCGATAGAGCTTGAGATCGGCTTCGCCGTCGCCGGAGCGGAACTCGGCCTCGAAGCCATCAAGCACGGCATCCCCTGCCAGATCCGCCGCCACCCAGTCCGGGGGCGGCAGGGTCAGGCGCTGGCCGAGCGTGGTCAGCTCCAGCGCGCGATCCGCCACGGCCAAAGGCGGTTCGCCACGGATTTGCGCCATGGCCGGCAACGCGACCAGCAGGCTGGTGAGGCAGACAATCGTGCGCAGAAATGCCATTGCGGGGCTCCACCCGGAATCGGTCTTGGGCAGCGCCTTCCCCCGACAGGCCCTGACTTTCGCGACAACTATGCGGCGGGGCCGGCTGAAGCAAGGCCCTGCCCCGCATCGGGCCGACAACGGGCCGGATATGGGTATTTGCTGCAACACTGGTCCGCTGCGCCGGGCCATGCCGGCGTCAGTCGGGCAGGCTGCGCGCGGCGCCATGCACCCCGTCGGGCAGCACACGATGGGGCGGCTGGTGCCCATCCATGAAGGCACGGATATTGACGATGACGGTCTCACCCATTTCGATGCGGGCTTCCAGCGTGGCCGAGGCCATATGGGCGGTCAGCACGACCTTGTTGGCTTCGGCCAGGGCCAGCAGGCGCGGGTCGATGCCGCGCTTGTTCTCGAAGACATCGAGCGCCGCGCCCGACAGATGGCCGCTTTCGATGGCGTCGACCAGGGCCGCCTCGTCGATGAGTTCCGGCCTGGAAACATTGACCACGAAGCTGCCCGGTTTCATGCGCCTGAGACGGTCGGCCGAGAGGATGTGGAAGGTTTCCCGCGTATGCGGGGTATGCAGGGAGACGATATCCACCGCCTCGATCATGGCGTCGAGATCGTGCCAATAGGTGGCTTCGAGCGGGGTTTCGACGCCAGGCGGGCGGCGGTTGCGCGAGAAATAGTGGATATTGAGGCCGAAGGCCTTGGCCCTTTGCGCCACCGCCGTGCCGATGCGGCCCATGCCGACAATGCCGAGCGCCTTGCCGCGCAGGCGGTGGCCCAGCATGGAGGTGGGCGACCAGCCGGCCCAGACCCCGTCGCGCACCAGCATCTGCGTGCCTTCGACCAGCCGGCGCGGCAAAGCCAGCATCAGCACCATGGCCATGTCGGCCGTGTCCTCGGTGAGGACGGAGGGCGTATTGGTGACGGTGACGCCGGCGGCCCAGGCCGCTTCGATATCGATATTATCAACGCCATTGCCGAACTGGGCGATCAGCCGCACGCTGCGGGGCAGGCGGGCGATGAGGCGGGCATCGATGCGGTCGGTGATCGAGGACACCAGGACATCCTTGCCCTCGAGCCCGCCGATAATATCATCGCCGGTGAGGTTCACGTCGTCTTCGTTGACATGGGTCTCGAACAGGGTTGCCATGCGCGCCTCGATGGTTTCGGGCAGGCGCCTGGTCACGAGAATGTGCGGTTTGTGGCTGGCCATAAGTTCCAGGATCGGGGCGGGCGATATGTGGAAAACCCCACAATTCAGCGCCCATTAAGGATCATTGGCTAGTGATAGGGCAATTCCATTTGTTCTGCAAAGTCATGTTTGACCAGACCGTGCACGGCCGCTTTCGCCATATCCTCAAGGCCCTTTGCCACCGCCTGCCCTGGGCGATGCTGGTGCTGGCACTGCTTGCCCCGCCGGCATTGGCGCAGGCCGGCAATCCCAGCGGGCTGCCGCTGCCGCGCTTTGCCGCGACGCGGTCGGAGCCGATCAATGTGCGGGTAGGGCCGGGCCAGAAATACGATATCGCCTGGACCTTTCTCAAGTCCGGGATTCCGGTGGAAATCACCCAGGAATTCGATACCTGGCGCAAGATTCGCGATGTCGACGGGGCCGAGGGCTGGATCCATCAGAACCTGCTGACCGGCACGAGAGCCGGCTATGTGACGCCGCTGGTGGCCAATGGCGAAATCCCCCTGCGGGCCGGGCAATCGGACGATTCGGGGGTCCGCGCGCGGCTCGGCGCCGGGCTCAAGGTGACCATCACCGAATGCGACGGCACTTGGTGCCAGGTCAGCGCCACCGGGCATGATGCGAGCCAGCGCAGCACGACTTATTCGGGTTATCTGCACCAGGAAGAGCTCTGGGGCGTCTATCCGGATGAGGTCTTCGACTAGTTCACAACCCAGCCGAATTCGTTAGCACACTGTTAGCATCGACGCGCTGAACGCGTGAATCGCGCAGCGGTCAAAGCTCGGCCAGCGCGTTGGCGGTCTGGCGCGCGATTCGAACCGCATTGTCCTGCTTGGGGCAGGTGGCGCAGTAGCGATCGGGGTCAATCAGATAGTCGAGGCAGCAACCCTTGCGCTTGACGATGAGCAGGCGGCGGCCACCGGCCTCGACCGGCTCCAGCGTGCCCTGCCCGGTCAGACCCAGCGCTTCCAGCCACTGAGCGGCATAGGCCGCGATCGCTTCCGGCGGCAGGTCGCGGCGGCGCTGGCCCAGCCAGACCATCAGGCTCAGCATGCGGTCGGCGAAGAGGCGCCGCGCCGGCAGGGGCTTCAACCGAACCAGCAGATTGACCTCCTCGAGCATGGTGGCCGCCATGGGCCTGAGCTGGGCCGCCGCCCGTTCGATCAGCACCTCGACCGGGCCGCTCTGCTGGGCGCCGGGCAGCAGCCGGTAGCCATCGATATAGATGCCGCGCCTCTGCTGGCTGAGGCCTGACAGGTCGGGCATGGCGCCATGGATATGGGCTGATATGACGGCGAGATAGGCGGGTTGCCAGAGCAGGTTGGTCCAGAGCCGCACCGCATGGAAGGCCGGGCCGGCCGCGGGATAGGTGGTGGCGAGCGCCGCGTGGAGTTCGGCCAGCATGGCGGCGTTGTCGCCGCCGGGGCGATACCAGCCCGGCCGGGCGGGGCCGGGTTCGCCCTTCATGAAGCCGGTCAGTTGCGCCGCCGTCGCGATCAGCCGCGTGGTCGCGGCATCGCCGGAATCTTGCGCGAAGAGGAAGGAGCGGGCCATGGGCCGCTTTTAGCGTTCCGCCAGCCGCGAGGAAAGGCCGCCGGATGGTTCCGGCGGCCTATGCCGATCAGGCCTTGAGGATCTTGAAGCGGTAGAGCAGGCCCCCCAGGAGACCGCCGGCCAGGGGCGCGACGATGAACAGCCAGAGCTGGGCCAGCGCATCGCCGCCCACCAGGATGGCCGGACCGAAGCTGCGGGCCGGATTGACCGACACGCCGGTCACCTGGATGCCGACCAGGTGGATGGCCACCAGGGTCAGGCCGATGGCGAGGCCGGCGAAATGCGGCGCGGCGCGCTCGCCGGTCGAACCGAGGATGACCACGACGAAGATGGCGGTGAACACGACTTCGAAGATCAGGGCGGCCAGCATGGAATATTCGCCGAGATAGCCCGGACCCCAGCCATTCTGCCCCAGGCTGGCATTGCTGCCGACAATGGCCCAGAGGATCAAGGCGCCGACCAGGGCGCCGGCAAACTGGGCGACCCAGTGCTGGATCATGCTCATGAGGTCCATGCGCCCGTCGATATAGAGCGCCAGGCTCACCGCCGGGTTGATATGGCAGCCCGAAATCGGGCCGATGGCATAGGCCATGGCGACGATGGCCAGGCCAAAGGCAAAGGCGATGCCGACCTGCCCGATGGCGTCGCCGCCCAATACGGCCGCTCCGCAGCCGATCAGCACCAGCACTGCCGTGCCGATGAATTCCGCAATCAGTTTGTTCATGACGCTTGGTATCTCCAGAAAGACTTCCCATGCCGGGCCGAATCACCGGCCGACATGCAAGCCTTCCTGCGACACCCCGCCGCAGGCAAGCGCGGAGAGTCCTGTCAGCACAGGATTTTTCAGGCGGCGGCGCGGGCCGCAGCGATGGTGCGGCGCACCGCATCGACATCGGTGAGGGTGATTTCGTATTCGCGCTCGATGGCGGTGCCGCCCATGCCGACATGCGGATTGCGGAACACCATGCCGCTCTTGATGGTGTGGAGCGCGGCGAAATGCATCTCGTCGACGCCGGTGGCCTGCCGCACCTGGGCGATATTGCCTTCATCGAGCGCGCCACAGGCCATGATGACGATGCGGCCATTGGCGATGGCAGCCGTGTCCTTGAGAATGTCGATCCCTTCCAGCGCCGTGTCGCGCTGGCCGCTGGTCAGCACCCGGTCGACGCCGCAGCGGATCAGGGCCTCGATAGCCTCGCGATAGTCGGCCGTCATGTCGAAGGCGCGGTGGCAGGTGACCTTCATGGGTCGCGCCGCCTCGACCAGCGCTTTGGTGCGCGCCTCATCGATGCGGCCATCGGGCGTGAGGCAGCCGATGACCACGCCGGCCACGCCCAGGTCCTTCAGCGCCTTGATATCGTCGACCATGGTGGCGAATTCGAGCTCGGAATAGAGGAAGTCGCCGCCGCGCGGGCGGATGATGACATGGAAGGGAATGGTGGCCACGCGCAGGGCCTCGCGCACCACGCCCAGGCTGGGCGTCAGCCCGCCTTCGAGCAGGCTGGCGCAAAGTTCCACCCGGTCGGCCCCCGCCGTCTGCGCCGCCACCAGGCCATCAATGCCTTCGACGCAGATTTCGATCTTGAACGGGTGCTTGCTCATGAGTGGTCTCCAATTGGTACGGTATTGGTAGTGTGGCGGGCGGTTGGGGGCAAGGGGGTACTGCCTGCCGTGGGCGGGTTCGCCTTCTCCCCTTGAGGGAGAAGGTGCCCGAAGGGCGGATGAGGAGTGTGCTTCCGCAAGCCGTGAAGCATGGGCGAGCGCAGAACCCCTCACCCGGTTCTTCCGCTGAACGCGGAAGAACCACCCTCTCCCTCAAGGGGAGAGGGTGGCAGGGCCTGAGTGCGGCACGAGATTACCCCCACCCAGCTCTGCTACGGCACGATGGGCCTAGCGACGCTGCCCTCCCACAAGGGGGAGGGAGACGATGAACACCGATATCGGTGCTGGAAGTCTTCGCCGTAGCCCCGTCATTCTCCCAACAGCCCTCCGCACTATTCCGCATAGGCCGGGTGACCCCGTGTGAGCCAGCGCGGCGCATGCTGGTCGCTCGGAGGATTTGCCATGCGTCGCCTTGCTGGCTGGGTCCGCGATGACAGCGGTACGTCGGCCGTTGAATTCGCCATATTGATGCCGGTCTTCCTGCTGCTGCTTACCGGCATGCTGGCCTATGGCATCTATTTCGGGGCCGCCCATTCGCTGCAGCAGTTGGCCGCCGATGCGGCACGCACAGCCATTGCCGGGCTGGACGAGACCGAACGCAATACGCTGGTGGGGGACTTCCTTGCGGCCAATGCCGACAGCTATGCGCTGATCGATGCCAACAGGCTCAGCGTGAGCATCGGCGACAAGCCCGGCGATCCGGATCATTACCGCGTGGTGCTGGAATATGATGCCGGGGACCTGCCGATCTGGGACCTCTACCCGCCCTTGCCGCTGCCCAGCCGGCAGATCATCTACAGCTCCACCATCAGGCGGGGCGGGATATGAGCCTGTGGACCGATACTCGCGGCAATATGGCGGTGCTGTTCGCCATGGGCTTTGCCATTTCCGCCGTGGTCTCGGCCGTGGCGGTGGATGGCGCCGCGCTCTATCATGAGCGCCGCATGATCCAGAACGGGGTGGACCTGGCGGCCCTGGCGGCGGCCGGCAACCCGGCCGAGGCCACCGCGCTGGCCCAGGCTTCGCTGGTCGAGGCGGGATTGCTGCCCGAGGGCTCCAGCGCCGGCCTGACGGTGACGACCGGCCATTACGACCCCAACCCGACCATTGGCCCCGCCGACCGGTTCACGCCGGGCCGGGCGCCGCTCAATGCGGTTGCGGTGCGGTTGCAGCGGCGCGGCGCGCTCTATTTCGCGCGGGGCTGGGCCGAGCCGCCTGAGCTGGGCGCCATGGCCATTGCCAGCGTGACCCCGCAAGTGTCGTTCTCGCTGGGCTCGCGCCTGGCCAGCCTCAATGGCGGCATCGCCAATGGCGTGCTCAACACGCTGCTGGGCACCAATGTCGCGCTCGATGTGATGGATTACCGGAACCTGCTCGGTGCCAAGGTGGATGCCTTCGCCTTTCTCGATGCGCTGGCCGGGCAGTTGGGCGTCACTGTCGGCACTTATGACGACCTGCTGGCGCTCGAGGCCGATCATGGCCGGCTGGCCGGGGCGCTGGCCAGCCTGCTGACGGGGGTCGAACACACCGCCATGCTGAAACTGGCCGGCTCAGCCGGGCATAATGGCAGCGTGCCACTGGCAAAGCTGTTCGACCTCGGGCCGCTGGGCGGACTGGCCATCGGCTCGGGCAGTGGAGAGGGCCTCTTTGCCGCCATTTCGGCGCTGGACCTGCTGACGGCCAGCGCCGGGCTGGGCGATGGCGACCGGCAAGTGGCGCTGGCGCTGAGTGCCGGCATTCCGGGGCTTGTGGGCATCGATGCGCAACTGGCGATCGGCGAGCCGCCACAGGGCGGGGCGTGGTTCGCCATTGGCGGCGTGGGCAGTGTGGTGCGCACCGCCCAGTTGCGGCTGCGCGTGGTCGCCGAAATCCTGGGCAGCGGGGCGCTGGTCGGGGCGCCGATCCGCCTGCCGCTCTATCTCGAAATGGCGCAGGCCGAAGCCGTGGTGGGAGCAGCCAGTTGCCCATCGGGCGCGGGAGGCAAGGGCAGCGCCACCATTCTCACCAGACCGGGCGTGTTGCGCCTGATGATCGGGGAGGTCGATGCTGTCAGGTTCGGCGATTTCAACACCACGCCGGTGGTGGCGCCGGCAAAGCTGGCGGAGGTCAAGCTATTGGGCATTACCGTGCTGAAAGTGCTGGCCTCGTCGCTGGTCGAAATCGCCCAGACCACGCCGGTGGCGCTCGGCTTTTCGAGCAGCGACATTGCCGGCGGGGTGGTCAGGACCGCGCGGACGACCACCATGGTGAGTTCGCTCACCGGCTCGCTGCTGGGCAATATGGTGTTTGATGTGCCGGTGCTCGGCCTGGGGCTGAACCTGACCGGGCTGACCGGCCTGCTCAACACCATCCTGGCGCCACTGACGCCGGTGCTCGACCTGACGCTGGCGCGGCTGCTCGAACCGCTGGGGCTGTCGCTGGGCGAGGCCGATGTGCTTGTCTATGGCGTGCGATGCAGCCACCCGGTGCTGGTGGGTTAGGGGAGGCATATTTTGGCGCCGCAATTCGGAGGCACCTTGGGTGTTCAATTGTTCGTTCGTCCGGTGCGTGTGGCTACCCCCACCCTTGATCCCTCCCCACAAGGGGGAGGGAGACGATGAACACGGACCTCTGAGCTGGCGCCTCCCTCCCCTCGATGGGGAGGGATTGAGGGTGGGGTGATGGGAGCCACAGAAATCCGAAGTGGACCGTTCAGCGCGTCGGCAGGGCGGCGGAATCGCCGGCGGGGCGGATCAGGGTGCGGGTCACCAGCGGGGCTGGTGGCGGGGCGAGCGTCAACTGGCTGGTGGCGGTGGCATCGCGGGCCAGCCAGGCATTGAAGGCGCCCGACAGCCTTTGCCGCCAATGCCGCATCTGTCCGATCATGGTTCCATCCCCCCGGTTGACCAGTCGTTGGGGCGGACCATAGGAGGGCGGGGAGGCCGGCGGGATACCATGAAAGGGGTATCGGGTCGGCGGGCATCCCGACTATAGTTCGGCTCGGGGCAGGCTGGCAGGAGCGGGGTATGACGAACGGGCCGGAGGGGGCGCCGCTGCGGATCGTTCTGGTCGAGGACGACGAACCGATCCGCCGGCGGCTGGCCGAACTCATCACCGACTGGTCCGGCGCCACATTGGTGGCCACCTGCGCCACGCTGGCCGAAGCGCTGGCGGCGATCGAGGCGCAGAGCTTCGACCTGCTCGTCACCGATCTGAAACTGCCCGACGGCAACGGCATCGAGGCGATCCGGCTGGTCGGCAAGCTACAGCCGCAGGCCGAATGCATGGTGATTTCGGTGCTGACCGACGAGCGCTCGGTGCTCGACGCCATCGAGGCGGGGGCAGCGGGCTATCTGCTCAAGGATGCCGAAGCGCTCGACCTGATCGAGGCGATCACCGACCTGATGGCGGGGCGTTCGCCGATTTCGTCGCGCATTGCCCGCGTGCTGGTGCGCCGGCTCGCCGAACGGGGGAAAGCAGCGGGACGGAGGAGGACAGGCCGAGCCTGACGCCGCGGGAAATGGATATCCTGTGGGGCATTGCCAAGGGCTTTACCTATGGCGAGCTGGCCGAGCGGCTGAGCATGTCGCGCCAGACCGTGCCGGTGCATATCCGCAATATCTACCGCAAGCTACAGGCCTCCAATCGCAGCGAGGCGGTGTTCGAAGCCACGCGGCTGGGGCTGATCAGGCTATGAGGCCAGCCGGACTGGCAGGACCGGCTTTGCTGCTGGTGGCGCTGACGCTGCTGCTGGCCAGCATGCCGGCCTGGCTGCACCTGCCGCTGCCGGACAATGGGCTGGTGCTGACGCAGGCAGCGCTGGTGGTGGATGATGGGAAGGTGCAGGCGGTGACGTTGCCCCATACGGTGCGGACGCCCGAGCCCGGACGCGCAGTGATCCGCTATGAGATGGAATTCCAATTGCAGGCGCAGCTCGAACGGGCGCAGACCGTCTATATCCCGGCGGCGCGGCACCCGCTTTCCGTCGCGGTGAATGATCGGGCGGTGCAGTTGCCGGCCGATTCGCCGTGGCTGCAGCAGGCGCAGGGCTATACGAGCCTGCTGCGCGTGCCGGCCGACTATCTGGTTCAAGGCGAAAACCACATCGTGGTGACATTGGTGCGGCGCGATGCGGCCATCCCCTTCTATCTGAGCCCGGTCCATATCGAGGCCGGCGCCGGGCTGGATCGCTCGCCATGGCTGGCGCTGGCCATGGCCGGACAGGGGCGCATCGCCGCCTTCGTGCTGCATCTGGTGGTATTGCTGGGGCTGCTGACGCTGTGGACGGCGCGGCGGCACGATCCGCTGTTCCGCTGGCTGGCGCTGATCGGCAGTACGACGCTGCTGGCCAACCTGCTCGATATCGCCCAGGTGCTGGACGGATTTGCCTCCTGGGCGCCGGCCCAACACGTATTGATGTGCGCCTTCGGCCTGATGGCGCTGGGCGTGGCGCTGGCGGCGGCGGAACGCCCGACGCCGCGCTGGCTGGCGCCGGCCATGATCGTGCTGCCGCTATTGCTGCTCGGGCTGGGCCTGCTGCTGGGGGAGCGACCGCTGCTGGTGACCGGCATCAGCGCCGGCATCGCCATTGGCGGGCATATCGTGGCCACCGTGCTGCTGGCGACCAGTTTCCTGCGCACCGGGCGGTGGGACCAGGGATTGCTGGCCGTGCCGTTCTTTCTCGTCGCCTGGATCGGGCTGGGGGACATGATGGTCGTGACCGGGCTGCGCGAAGCGCCGTTCCTGCTGACCAATTATGTGCGGCCGCTGACCCTGCTGACCATCGTCATCGTGCTGATGCGGCGGCTGGCCAACAGCCTCAACAGCCTGGACGAGGCCAATGACCTGCTGCGCCACAAGCTGAACGAGCAGGAGCGGCAATTGTCGTCGCTGCATGCGCGGGAGCGCCGGCGCGCCGCCGAGGCGGTGCTGGAGGATGAGCGCGAGCGGCTGACGCGCGACCTGCATGACGGGCTGAGCGGGCATCTGGTATCGATCATCGCGCTCAGCGAACGGGGCGCCGATGCCGCCACGATCGAGCGCTCGGCTCGCGCGGCGCTTGACGACCTGCGGCTGGTGATCAATTCGCTCGATGTCGGCGACGAGGACCTGCCGCTGGCTTTGGCCGGCTTCCGCGAGCGGCTGGAGCCGCAACTGCGCCGGCTGGGCGTGGGGCTCGACTGGTCGATGGAAAAGCTGCCTGAAATCGGCGGGGTGACGCCGGGCAATGCGCTATCGGTGCTGCGCATCATGCAGGAAGCGGTGACCAATGCGCTCAAGCACGGCCCGGCGCGGCATATCCGCATCGAGGGGCAGCGGGGCTATGGCGGCGCGGCCGTAATCGCGGTGGCCAATGACGGCGGCGGGGGCGAAGCGGCGCGGGCCGGACATGGGCTGAGCAATATGAGCCGCCGGGCCCGCTCGATCGGCGGCGACGCCGTGTTCGAACGGCTGGAGGGCGAGGCGATCATGCGCCTGACCCTGCCGCCGCGACTGCTGGACGCCTAGGGCTTTTGGGGCCCCCGCGCTCCCAGCCTCGTGGTTCGACAGGCTCACCATGAGGCCTCCGATAGGTGAGTGCTTCAGCCCCGGGCGCCGGCTCCGGCGGATTCTCCTCGCTTCGGGCAGGCCGGGGGACTATGCAATTGCGCTTGCTCTTCGCATAATATATCAAGCAATTCCTTTTTTAATTCGAGTCGTTGCCATGACCGATTCCTCCCAAAGCAGTTGGGCCGAAATTTTCACGCCCCGTTTCGCGACGGTGACGCTGATCCTGTGCCTGGGCGTGGCGCTGCTGGCGTTCAACGCCTTTCTCGCCTCGATCTCGCTGCCGACCGCCGTGCAGGAAATGGGTGGGGTGGCGCTGATCTCGTGGGCGCTGACGCTGTTCCTGGTCTTTGCCATTGTCGGCGGGTCCGGCGCGGCCCTGCTCAAGCAGAGGCTGGGCGCGCGCACGGCGCTGCTGGCTTCGGCCGGCGTTTTCCTGGCAGGCACGGTGGTGGCCGCCACGGCCACATCCATGGAGCAGGTGCTCGTGGGGCGAGCCCTGCAGGGGCTGGGCGAAGGGGTGGTGTCGGCCATCTGTTTCGCGCTGATCCCGGAGCTGTTTCCGTCGCGGCTGGTGCCCAAAGTGTTCGGGCTGCAGGCGATGATCTGGGCCATTGCGGCCTTTGGCGGGCCGGCGGTGGCGGGGCTGTTGACCGAGCTGGTCTCCTGGCGCGCGGCATTTCTCGTCAATGTGCCGCTGGTGCTGCTGTTTGCCGCCATGGTGACGGTGAAAGTGCCGGCTCATTCGCCCGAGGACCGCAAGGTGGTGAGTTTTCCGGGCATTCGCCTGCTGACCATCGGCGCGGCGATCATGCTGGTGGCTTTGGCCGGGCTGGCGCAGCCGCTGGCGGCGACGGGCCTGTTGATCGCGGCCGCGGCACTGCTGGTGCTGGTGGTGTGGCTCGATGCCCGCGCGACGGATCGGCTGATGCCGCCCGATGCGTTCCGGCCGATATCGGTGGTGGGCACCGGACTGTGGATGGTGCTGCTGATCAATGTCGCCGGCGCCGGTTCGGCGGTCTATCTGGTGCTGGTGGTGCAGGAAATGTGGGGCTATGGCCCCACCGCGGCGGGCGCCCTGGCGGCCACGCTGGCCGTGGCCTGGAGCGCATCGGCGATCCTGGTGGCCAATGTGCGCAGCAAGGAGACGCGCAAGACCCTGATCCGGCTGGGGCCGGCGATGATCGGCGCGGGACTGCTGCTGGTGCTGGCCGGGCTGGAGCTGGACCAGGTGGCTATCGTGGTGGCCGGGCAATTGATCATCGGCTCAGGCTTCGGCACCTGCAACGGCTATCTGAACCTGACGATGATGGAGGCCGCCAGCGACGCCGAACGCGACCGCACCTCGGCGCTGATGCCGACGACGCAATCGGCGGGCAATGCGATCGGCGCGGCGCTGGCCGGTGTCGCCGCCAATTCGGCGGGCATGGCCGACGCCGTCTCGGCCGTGGAGATCAAGCTGGCCGTGATGCCGATCTATGTGCTGGGCGCGGCCATGGCCGCCCTGGCCTTTGCGGCGGCGTGGCGCATGGTGAGCATGATACGGCCGCAGGACGTGAATTCGAGCTTTGCGGCGGGGTAGGTACCCCCTCCATTCCTCCCCCTGATAGGGGGAGGAATGGATCGGGGATTTGGTACCATGTTGCCCTGTCCACTGGGCGGCTCCTCCCCCTATCAGGGGGAGGTTGGGAGGGGGTATCCGGACAAAGAAAAAGGGCGGTGAATGAACCACCGCCCAGTTTTGTCAGGGAGAAAACGTGTGCGCGCTCTTACGCGCGGGGCTGGGGAACAATGCGCAGATAGGGCTTGGGTTCCTTCCAGCCATTGGGGAACTTTTCCCTGGCGGCATCATTCGACAGGGAGCTGGCGATGATGACATCCTCGCCATTCTTCCAGTTGACCGGGGTGGCCACGGAGTGGTTGGCGGTGAGCTGAAGGCTGTCGATGACGCGCAGCACTTCATCGAAATTGCGGCCGGTGGAGGCCGGATATTCGATCTTGAGCTTCACCTTCTTGTCCGGGCCGATGACGAAGACCGAACGCACGGTCAGCGTGTTGTCGGCATTGGGATGGATCATGTCATAGAGGCGGGCGACTTCGCCCTTGGTGTCGGCCAGCAGCGGGAAATTGAGGGCGGTGCCCTGGGTTTCCTCGATATCCTTGGCCCAGCCGCCGTGATCCTCGAGCTTGTCGACGGAAAGGCCCAGCACCTTGACGCCGCGCTTGTCGAATTCGGGCTTCAGCTTGGCGGTATAGCCCAGCTCGGTGGTGCAGACGGGGGTGAAATTCTTGGGGTGGCTGAACAGCACAGCCCAATGGCCGTCGATATAATCATAGAAATGAATCGGGCCTTCGGTGCTGTCGATGGTGAAATCGGGGGCGGTATCGCCAATCAGAATTGCCATGTCTTGATCCTTACCGGGCCAGCAAAGGGCCCCTACTCGCTTTAACAAGGAATATCGTCTTCCCGGCCGCAGAATGCAGCGGCCGGAAGCGAAATCCTTTTATGTTTTGCCGCGCCGGAACGCCATGGCGTTCCAAAGGTGCGGCCGGGAACAGGAAAGCCTTCAGCGCGTGGCGGGAGCGCCATTGCTCCAGGTGACCTGCTCGGTGGCGAGGGGAATGACCGAAAGGCTCATCTTGCCGGAGCCCTGCTGGATCTCGCGGGCATGGGCCAGGTAGATCAGCGCATTGTTGGTGGCATCGTAGACGCGGGTGACGCGCAGCGACTTCCAGATCAGCGAGCGCCCTTCCTTGAAGATTTCCTCGCCGCCGGCACGGGTATTGATATCGCCGATGGTGATCGGCCCGGTGACAGAGCAATCGAGCGCCGAATAGGAGGGGTCCTCGAACCAGTTGCCCTGCTGCAGGCGATCGATGAAGGAGCGGTTGAAATAGGCCAGGTGGCAGACGACGCCATCGACTTCCGGATCGGCCACCGCATCGATGGCGATATCATTGCCGGTCCAGTCGACCCCGACGCTGCCCACTTCGCGGCTGTCGCCACAGGCGGCAAGGGTGACGGCAAGGGCGGCAGTCATGGCGATTGCGGCGAGGCGGTTCATGGGCAGGCTCCCTGGTTGCGGGGATTAGATGGGATGTTTGGGGGTGAGTGCAATGGGCGGGGCACAAATGAGCCTCATCCTCGGTCGTCATCCTCGGGCTTGACCCGAGGAGACTTCACTTGTGCCAGCGTTTCGCAAGTGCAGAGCCCTCGGGTCAGGCCCGAGGGTAACGCGCGGTGTTGGTTGCCTAGTAGCTGCGCTCTTTCAGATATCGCTCCAGCAGGCGCACCAGCAGGGACAGCGAAATGGTCATGGTGAGATAGAGGAAGGCCACGACATTGTAGGTTTCGAAGAACAGGAACGTGCCCGAGGAATAGACCTTGCCGAGCTGGGTAATATCCTGCACGCCGAGGGCCGAGACCAGGGCGGAATCCTTGATCATCGAGACGAAGTCATTGGCCAGCGGCGGCAGAATGGTGCGCAGGGCCTGGGGGAAGGTGACGAGGCGGAAGCATTTCCAGCGGGAAAGGCCGAGCGAGCGCGCCGCTTCGAGCTGGCCGCGATCGACAGATTCTATCCCCGCGCGGAAAATCTCGGCGATAAAGGCAGAATAGCAGATGGTGAGCGCGACGATGGCGCGCCAGACGAAATCGAACTGGCGGATGGTGACCACGGTATCGAAGGGCTGCAGCAGCCAGTTGAGGCCGGCTACCATGCCGGGAGCGCCGACAAAGGCGACGTAGAACAGGAAGACCAGCACGGGAATGCCGCGGATGATTTCCACGTAGAAGGTGGCGATCTCGCGCAGGATGCGGTTGCCCGAAGTGCGGGCCAGGGCGACGAGCAGGCCGATCAGCGTGGCCGATGTGAAGGCGACCAGCGTGACCCAGATGGTGGTGAGGACGCCGCTGGAGAGGGCCCGGAAGATTTGGCTATAGCCGGCATCATTGGTGATGGCCCAGAGCCCGGTGACAAAGAGCAGCCCGATGGCGAGCAGCCACCAGGGGATGCGGGCGAAGATGGAGGGACGGCGGGGGATGTAGGTCATGGTGTTTTATTTGCCCCGCAGGCTCAGTCGTTCTTCCCTCCCCCTTGTGGGGAGGGATCGAGGGTGGGGGTGTCGAGGGTGCCACAGGCGCCGAGTTTGTGGAGCCCTCGACACCCCCACCCTGCTCGATTCAACGGACTTAGCAAGCTAAGTCCTATCTCGCTTCCCTCCCCACAAGGGGAGGGAGGGTGCTGACTGATGGATCGTAATCGGACCGACGCCTACTGCGCCGCGTTGTACTCGTAGAACCACTTCTGCTGCAGGGCATCCATGGTGCCGTCGGCCTTGATCTGGGCCAGGGCGGCGTTGATGGGGGCGACGAGGTCGGAGCTCGGGGTCAGGATGAAGCCGAAATCCTCGGTGCCGAGGGGCTCGCCGATGACTTTGAAGGCGCCGGGATTGGCGCCGATATAGCCATTGGCCGAGGTCTGGTCCATCAAGACGGTATCGACATCGCCCGAGGCCAGGGCCTGCACCGAGGCGCCGAAGGTTTCGAACAGCTTGATGCGGGGATTGGCCTCGTCGCCATCGAGCACGTCGTAGACGGCGACGTAGAAATTGGTGGTGCCGGCCTGGGCGCCGACCAGATTGGCGGCATCGGCGGCAAAGCTGGCCGCATCGGTGAAGCGGTCCTCATCGGCGCGGACCAGCATGAGCTGCTGGCTGGTGAGGTAGCTGTCGGAAAAATCGATCTGGCTCTTGCGCTCGTCATTGATGGTGATGCCATCCATGCCGACTTCGAACTGGCCGTCGCGCACCGCCTGGATCATCACGTCCCAACTGGCGAGCTGCCAATCGACCTCGGCATTGAGGCGGATGGCGATTTCGTTGAACAGGTCATATTCGAAGCCGATGCCCTCGCCACTCGCTGGATCGGCGAAGTTGAGCGGCACATAGGCGTTTTCGGTGACGGCGACGATGGTGCGGCCGCCCAGATCGGGCAGCGCATCCTGCGCCTGGGCGGCGGGCAGGCCAAGGGCAACAACGGCCGCTGCGGCGGCGAGGAGTTTGGTGAGCGAAGGCATGAGGCGGCAGTCTCCCGGTCAATGTTTTGCCGGGAGACTAGAGCATTCGGTCGAAGCTTGGAAATGGGCTTTATGCCCCGTCTACCACGTCGGCGCCGGGGCCGTTCTTCTGCAGCGACTCGATAGCGTTCCTGGCCGAGGCCTTGGATGTATAGGTTTCGGTGCGGACCATGGTCTCGCCATTGCCGGCGACGAAGCGCACGAAATGCTGGCCATCCTTGGAGGCGACGATCTCGAAGCGGTAGCCGGAGCCGGTCTCGTCCTTGGAGAGATCGACCGTGGCGGCGCCGGGCGCATTCTTCTTCAGGGACTCGATGGCCGACTTGGCGCTGGCCTTCTGCTTGTAATTCTCCGACCAGAAAATCTTCTCGGAATTGTAGGAGAAATCGAACTTGAACTGATCGTTGGCGGCTGGGGTGACGTTGAATTTATGCGCCATGACGCTGGGACTCCTCTTCGACAGCCGCGACCCGACTGCCCTCACAAGGGGGTAGCTTAGCGGCATGGGAGCAGAAGGGAAGCCCTCTATGTCCGGTCGATATGGCCCAGGTCGCGGTCGGGATCGATGCGGTCGCGGACCAGTTGCTTGAGCTGCTTGACGTCGGGAAAGCCGCCGTCGCGCTTGCGTTCCCAGACCAGCTCGCCATCGAGATGGATTTCGAAAATACCCCCGGTGCCGGGCACCAGGGTCACGGAGCCCATTTCGAGGCTGAAGGTGGAGAGGACTTCGGACGCCATCCAGGCCGAGCGCAGCAGCCAGTTGCACTGGGTGCAATAGGTGATGGTCAGCGCCGGCTTGCCGTTGTCGCTCACCTAGGCCTTCTTGCGCTTCTTGAGGTCGGCGGGATCGACAAGGCTCGCCAGAATCTGGTCGACGAGGTCGAGATCCTGCCGTTTGCCGGCGGCCTGCTGCTGCAGGTCGACCAGGTAGGACGTGGTGTAATAGAGCCGCCGCGCCAGCATGGTGGCGATATGCAGCGAGAATTCGGGGCGGGAATCGAGGAAGGTCAGCGCATCGGGGATTTCATAGGCGGTGACCGCCGAGAGCGCCTTGACCGTGGCCGAATGGGGCATATCGAGCAAAACCGCCATTTCGCCGAATATGGATCCAGGTTCGTCGACATGGGTGACCTGGGTGCGCTCGCGGATGACTTCCACCTGGCCCTCGACCAGCACGTAGAGCCGGCCGAAGCGCTCGCCTTCGGGCAACATGACGGCGCCCGGCTTGAACGTCACCTGATTCAGACCCTGGCAATATTCGAGAATGTCGGCCATGTGCTCCCTCCGCCTGCCGGCCTTCTATATCGCGCAAAGTCCCGGCCGGTCAAAGCAAAGCCGCCCGGCGCGAACCGGGCGGCTGGAGAGGGCTGGCGCAAGGATCAGTTGATCCACACCACCGTGCGATTGGTAGAATCGACCAAAGCCGGCCGGTCGCCGAGATAGACATAGCCATAGCGCGAATCGGGAATGGTGGCGATTTCGGTGCCGTCGGGCAGGACATAGCCCACCACCGCGTCACCCTCGACCTCGACCGAAGTCACGGGATTGGCCACGGCGAAATCGGCGGCGGTCTGGGGTACGAGATAGCCCGGGGACTGCACCAGGGCGCGGCTTTCCAGATCGACGATCCAGACGCGGTCATTGGCGTAGACATAGCCATAGGCCGGGTCGCCCTCGATGGGATAGACCGTGACGTCGGTCGGCACGACAAAGCCGATATCGGCGCTGCCGTCGAAATAGATCGGCTCGACCGGATGGGCCGCGACATAGTCGATGGACGAGGTGGCGATGCCCGCTTCGGCGCCGATCGTGGCGCCGGCAAAGCCGCCGATGACGGCGCCGATGGGGCCGCCCAGCAGGCCGCCCACGACAGCGCCGGTGGTGCCGCCGCCGGTGGCGCCGATGACGGCGCCGGCATCGGCATCAGGCTGGACGCCGACGACCCGGTCCTGGGCGACGGCAGGCAGGGCAGCGGCGAGCGAAAGTGCGGCCATGGAGGCCAGGAGAAGCTTTTTCATTGTCTTGATCCTAACGTAAGCGAGCAGGCCGGAGGCCGGCTCATTGCGGATTGCGCGGGGCCAATGACGGCGGCGCGCGGTTAACCGCCCCGTGGGTTTGCAACGGGAGCCCGTGGCGGTTCGTTCCGCAGATGTGAGGATCAGGCGGCGAGCTGTTGCAGAATGGCACCGGCGAGATCGGCCGGCTGCACATCCGGCGCGAAGCGGGCGGCAACCTGCCCGTCCCGGCCGATGAGGAACTTGGCGAAATTCCATTCGATATCGCCCGGATGCCCGGATTTGAGCCAGGCATAGAGCGGGCTTTCATGGGGGCCGTTGACATCGAGCCGGGCGAAAAGCGGGAAGCTGACGCCGAAATTGACTTCGCAGAATTCGGCGATCTCGACCGCCGTGCCCGGCTCCTGCCCGCCGAACTGGTTGCAGGGGAAGCCCAGCACGACCAGGCCTTCATCCCCATGCGCGCGCCACAATGCCTCGAGCCCGCCATATTGGGGCGTGTGGCCGCATTGGCTGGCGGTATTGACCACCAGCACGACCTTGCCGGCATAGGCGGCGAGGGGCTGGGGCGTGCCATCGAGCAAAGGCAGGGTGAAGGCGCTGAGGCTGGTCATGGCGGGCAAGAATCCCAATGGTCGGGGATAGGTAGGCCCCGCTGCCGGGCGCGGCAAGGGCTCAGTGCCGGATGAGCTGCAGATCGTTTTCCGAGACGATGCGCAAATGGGTCTCGGCCTTGGCCTGGACCTTGTATTGCACCTGGTGGCCCTCATAGGGCAGCAGGGCGACGATCTGGCATTCGCCGGCCTTGCGGCTGCTGCTGGCGCGATTGGGCAGCAGGTCGAGCGTCTGGCCGACCTTGTATTTGTGCATGTGGGGAACTCCGGCAAAAACCGACTTTATCAGCTTGAAGGCGCCGACACAAAGCAAACGATTCGCCCGGGCAGGCGGCAGTGCCGGACGGCGCGAGCGCCTCCGGGTGCAAGGTTGAACGAGCGGACCCCGAGACGGCTTTCGCCTCGAAAGGTATTTTTTAATGAGACGAAGGCCGCCTCGGGGTGCCGGGACTTGCTCGGACGGCGCGATCGCAAACCCCAGCGGATTGCCGTAGCGCCCCGCCCGAATGTTTCGTCCGCTCGACCCGAAAGCAGGCGCGACCCCGCCTTCCCCGGCTGGCTTCCGGACGCTCGTCGCTGCAGCGCCGCCCGTATCCCGAAAGCTGGGGGCATCATACGCGCGGTGATGCCCGCGGGGATAAGATGGATAACTTTGCTTGGGACTCTAGCGATTGCGATATTGCTCGATGCGCTTGGCCAGCTTCTGGCGCAGATCGAGCATCTTCGCCTGGTAGGCAGCATATTTCGGATCGGCATGCGACGCCTGCGGCGTCTCCAGCCGCGGCCGCAGCCGCCGCACCGGCAGGGGCACCTTGTCCTTCACCAGCCAGACATAGGCCTTGAGATCGCTGCGCCAGACGCTGTTGGCCGCCTCCCAACCATCGAGCTCCGCCAGAGCCTGGCCGAGCTGGGTGGCAAGCCCGCCATGGTCGGGGGCCGCCATCGGCAGGGGATCATCATGGGCAAGGAAGGGCCTGGCGTCGCGCAACAGCGCCTCGGCCACGCCGCTGGTGTGGCGGGAAACCGGCGCCTCCGGGCGGCGCGTGGCCACGGCAGTGATCTGGGCCTGCAGGGCGCTGAGCCGGAGCCAGAGGGCTTCGTGCCGGGCCGCGAGGGCGTGGGTGACGCGCGGCAGGGATTTTTTGCGCGGCCTGGCGGGATGGGCGGAGACAGGCGCAGCCTGCGGCGCAGGCTGGTCCTGAGGCGTTTGCCCGAAGGACGGCTGGGTGGTGTGTGGGGTCATGGTGTTCTCCTGTTGGGGTGGGATGCCGGACAGGAGAGGATAGAGCGGGGTGGAGGGGTGGGGATTAGTTTTGTGGCATCGACATTCAAGCAATTTTCGGTACAGCTTCTGTGGGGAAGCAAGCTCATTGGAGCCGCCGATGGCTAATGTGCCGTCTGATGTAACAGACCTAAAGAGAGCGTTTGGTGCGCATCGCCAGCTTGAAGGCAACCTTCAAGTGTCTCGGCGGTCGCGTGTTATGGCATTGTTTTATGCTGCAGAATGCGGCCTAAAGTGCGTACTTATGGCATCGGCTAACCTGACTAACGTCATGGATCTTAAGCCCATATTCAAGACAAAGTACGGGAAATCAGATCTGCATGACATTGAGGCGCTTTGTATCGAAGCGTCTATTCTTCCGAGCGATGTAGGCGCGACCCCTAGCGATTTCGTTGTCAACGGAGCAACGTTCGCTTCTTATAGAATTCACGAGGCAGCGCGATATGGCGTTAAGTTACCCGACATTTATCTAGTCGCTGTTGAAAACTGGCTGAGAAACATCGCCACGCAGGTTTCTCTGAGGATTTAGGCTACATGCAAGAGTACTATACATACCTGGATGTGCTTGACCGACTCCGTGATCTTGAGCCGGAAAAGCGCCCTCCTGCTGGCACAGTTCGAGCAGACGCAACGCCAACTCGCCTAGCCATAACTATAAGCGCCAACACCAATCTTCAGCAGGTGATGGCGTGGCTCAAGGAAACCTTCGGGCCTCGCTATTCGCAAGAGGGGGGGTTTTTGTCCCTTGAAACGGCGGGCGAAGAACAAGCACGCCGTTTGGCAATTGATATTGTTCGTTCCGATGATGAAAACGATGCGCCGGTAAAAGTCCGACTCAGGCCAACACTGTCTAAATCTCGGTTTGTGGCCTTTGAGAACACTTACGAGCCGTTGCCGAAGGATAGCCTAGCCGGCTTGCCGCCTGTGATGACTTTCCATTCTTTTAAAGGGGGCATGGGTCGTACAACGCTTGCACTTGCATTCGCTGACTCCCTGAGCAGAGGTAATCATAAAGTTCTTTTTGTGGATGGGGACTTTGAGGCCCCCGGAATATCCAGCATGCTAAGGCACATTATGCCGGCACCTCGCGTTTCTTTTGCTGACTTGCTAGCGTTGGCACATGCTGATCCTGACCCTTTAGCCAAACATTCCATACAGTTAGTCGCCGAACGCCTTGTCGACCAAGAGGTCGAAGGAATCGTCGTCCTGCCATGCACCAGAGACTTGAGCCTGCCTCACATAACGCCAGAGGCGTTGACGTTCTCCCCGGCGAGATCGCCTTTTTTTGTGGGTGACATCCTTGCGAAGCTGGCCCAGTTGGTCGGCGCTGACTTGGTGATCGTAGATTTACGGGCTGGTCTATCCGAACTTGCAGCGTCACTGTTTTTGGACCCGCGACTTGAGCACGTTTTAGTCACAACTCTAAATGGCCAAGCTATTGATGGTACAATAGCGCTCCTTAACGAGTCCGAGCGTGCCGCGATGGAGTGGCGTAAGGCCACTGGCGAGGCTCTAATGGGATCCTTGACCGTAGTGGTCAATCAAGCGCCAAGCGGAATCACTTCCGGCGGTCCGAGCTCCGAGACAATTGCTGCAAACTCAATGACTGCGCTTGACGACGCATTGAGACGCATTTCTGAGAAGCAGTCAGACTCCGCGAGTTCCAGTAGTGCCAACCCGTTTTTTGACTCACCACTTGTGCCGTTGATTATAGAAAGCACACCTGCTGTAGCGATCTTGCCAAGGGATCTTTCTGCTGCACGTCGTTTGTTGGCGGAACATTTTACGCACAGAGAGTTTCTGGACAAATTTATTCAGATACTACCTGAGAAAGAGCCATCTCCTGCGCAGACAATAGATGCTCCCGTCTCAGATCGTCGTCGGAAACTAGCCGACTACGCAAAAGGTGCGGTATTCGCGGAGAGTGGGGCAAGGCAAGAAATCTTTCCAACCCGTTCACTAATGAACTTGGTTGATAGGCATCAGCGTTCCCTGCCAACGATTGTTGTACTTGGAGATAAGGGTGCGGGGAAGACCTACACCTTTATGTCCTTGGCCCTGTCCCGCACATGGAGGCAGTTTGCTGGTAGAGTTTCGCCCTCAGCAGTTGTCGTGGGCGACGATCTTATACTGCCGGTTACGCCTCCCCAAGATTTGGGTGAAGGTGGACGAGCGAGTGAGCGAGAAATTACCCGCCAGGTAGCCACCGCAGTTTCCGGCCTGCCACCACTAAACGATCAGCGGCTTTCGGACGTGATAGAGCGTCAGAAGGCATCAGATGGATCAGAAAGCTTGAGTTCTTGGCGCGATTTTTGGCTGGACTTGATCGCCTGGCGCTGCGGCATAGATGTGGAGGTGGCTGGGGCATTTCAAACGCTAGTCGCGACACACACATCGCGTCGTCTAGTAGCAATCTTTGACGGCATCGAGACGCTCTTTACCAACATAAAGTCCTCCATTGTGGAGCGCACGGCGGTAGAGGCTTTGCTGAGGGCTGTGCCCGATTGGTTGGCGCAACTTCCTGATAGACCGTTGGGGACATTAATCTTCATACGGGAGGATGTGGCTCGAGCTGCACTTCCGAATAACTTCAAACAATTCGAAGACAGATACGGAGCCTATGCTCTGAAATGGAATTGGTCAGAAGCGTCGGCCTTGGCATTCTGGATTGCGCAGCAGGCTGGCGCCCTAGACTCGACACGATCTCCAATCGACTTGGTGGAGATGGACGAAGAGACTCGCGGTCGCGAGCTAGAAGCACTTTGGGGTCTGAAGATGGGGCCCAACACCTCACGAGAAGCGCGCTCTCAGGAGTGGGTGATGTCTTCGCTTTCTGATTTCAACAGGCGCGTCAAAGCTCGCGATCTGGTTAGATTCATGTTTGAATCTAGCCAAAGGTCTACGGACGACCAGATATACTATGACAATCGAATCCTTAGCCCAAGAGCCATGCGTGACTCGATTGATCCTTGCAGCGAGGCTCGTGTCGTAGAAACTGGTGAGGAAAATAATGAGCTTCGCCAAATCTTCGAGAGAATTAGACAGTTGACCAGCGAGCAGCGAGAGTTGCCATGGCGACTTGAAGATGCCATCCAGTTTATGGGTGCGGAATCCGTAAGAGCGCTAGATGAGAATGGCGTTCTTTTCAGAGATAGAGACGAATATTATGTCCCTGAAATATACAGACACGGCCTTCGGTTCTACTATTCTGGCGGTGCGCGGAGAAAGGTCGTTACGCTCATGAGGCGGGCGCCCGTTTACGAGTAGCAATCGAGCGCTCAGTCATCCCCCATCTTCAGCGCCTTGATAAACGCCTCCTGGGGTATCTCCACTGATCCAAACTGCCGCATCCTCTTCTTGCCGGCCTTCTGTTTCTCCAGCAGCTTGCGCTTACGCGTCGCGTCGCCGCCGTAGCATTTGGCCGTCACGTCCTTGCGCATGGCGCGGACGGTTTCGCGGGCGATGATCTTGCCGCCGATGGCGGCCTGGATCGGGATCACGAAGAGATGCGGGGGGATCAGTTCCTTGAGCTTTTCGCACATGAGGCGGCCGCGGCTTTCGGCGACGGTGCGGTGGACCAGCATGGAGAGGGCGTCGACCGGTTCGGCATTGACCAGGATGGAGAGCTTGACCAGGTCGCCGGGGCGGTGGGTATCGAGCGTATAGTCGAAGCTGGCATAGCCCTTGGAAATGGACTTCAGGCGATCGTAGAAATCGAACACGACTTCATTGAGGGGCAGATCGTATTCCACCATGGCGCGGGAGCCGACATAGCTCAGGTTGCGCTGGATGCCGCGGCGATCCTGGCAGAGTTTCAGGATCGAGCCGAGATATTCGTCGGGGGTGAGAATGGTCGCCTTGATCCAGGGCTCGCGGATTTCGGCTATCTTCATCACGTCGGGCAGGTCGGCCGGATTGTGCAGCATGACCGTATCGCCCGATGTCATCTCGATCTCGTAGACAACAGAGGGGGCGGTGGCGATGAGGTCGAGATTGAACTCGCGGGAAAGGCGCTCCTGGATGATTTCGAGATGCAACAGGCCCAGGAACCCGCAGCGGAAGCCGAAGCCCAGGGCGGCTGAGGTTTCCATCTCGAAGGAGAAGCTGGCATCGTTGAGCCGCAGCTTGCCCATGGCGGCGCGCAGCTCGTCGAAGTCCGAGGCATCGACGGGGAAGAGGCCGCAGAACACGACGGGTTGGGCCGGACGGAAGTCCGGCAGGGGATTGGTGGTGGGGCGGCGATCGTCGGTGATGGTGTCGCCGACATTGGTATCGGCCACTTCCTTGATCGAGGCGGTGAAGACGCCCAGTTCGCCCGGCGACAGTTCCTTGACCTCGACCAGCTTGGGCGTGTTGACGGCGACGCGATCGAGCTCATAGGTGGCGCCCGAGGCCATCATGCGGATCTTCTGGCCCTTCTTCATCACGCCGTCGATGATGCGCACCAGCACGACGACGCCGAGATAGGTATCGTACCAGGAATCGACCAGCAGGGCCTTGAG
The DNA here is from genome assembly GCF_024707105.1 of Devosia ginsengisoli. Taxonomy (GTDB): domain Bacteria; phylum Pseudomonadota; class Alphaproteobacteria; order Rhizobiales; family Devosiaceae; genus Devosia; species Devosia ginsengisoli_A. The sequence continues at coordinate 555,696 of NZ_JANQAJ010000006.1, forward strand.
GGGCGCCTCGATATCGCCCTTGGGGGCGGGCAGGCGGTGGACGATGGCTTCGAGCACGGTATCGATGCCCAGGCCCGATTTGGCGGAAATCTCCAGCGCGTCGGAGGCGTCGAGCCCGATGACATCCTCGATCTGCTGCTTGACGCGGGGAATATCGGCGGCGGGCAGATCGACCTTGTTGAGGACGGGGACGATTTCGTGATTGGCATCGAGCGCGTGGTAGACATTGGCCAGCGTCTGCGCCTCGACGCCCTGGGAGGCGTCGACGACCAGCAATGAGCCTTCCACGGCGGCCATGGAGCGGGAGACTTCGTAGGCGAAATCGACATGGCCGGGCGTGTCGATGAGGTTGAGGATATAGGTCTCGCCATCCTGCGCCTTATAGGTCAGCCGGACGGTCTGGGCCTTGATGGTGATGCCGCGCTCGCGCTCGATATCCATGGAATCGAGCACCTGCTCCTTCATCTCACGGAGCTCCAGCCCGCCGGTCATCTGGATGAGGCGGTCGGCCAGGGTGGACTTGCCATGGTCGATATGGGCGACGATGGAGAAATTGCGGATGCGGGAAAGCGGCGTTGTCATGTCGCGCTGATAGCAGAAGCGCGGGGGGCGAGAAAGATGGTTTCCGCCACGTTAACAGCGGTTGAGCGGTGCCTTTTGCATGGTTCGTGCGTTAGGCAGGCATGCGCACCCAATTTCGACTGCTGATCGCCCTGCCCCTGTTGATGGCCGCCCCCGCCGCGGGGCAGGACCTGCTGGGGCCCCTGCAGAACTTCGTGGACACGCTGACCGAGCGACCGGCGACGCCAGGACCGGCGCCGGAAGCGGAGCCGGCAACACCCCCGCCGGTGCCGCGGCCACGGCCGCCCAGCCTGCCCGACGAGCCGGTGGTGGAGCCGCCGCGGCCGCCGATTGCGGCGCCTGACGTGGAGGCAGAGCCGGAGGAGGCCCCTGCCCCGGCGCCGGTTGCCGAGCCGGAACCGGATCCCGAGCCCGAACGCGTCTATCAGGTGGCCTGCCCGGCCGTGATCATGGGGCTGGTGGAGGCCGAGATGGCGCCGCCGCTCAGCGAGGGGATATGCGGGGAGCAATCGCCGCTGGTGGTGACAGGGGTGATGAGCCGGGGGCGGATGGTGCCATTATCAAGTCCGGTGACGACAAATTGCCAGATGGCGAGCGCCCTGCCCCGCTGGGTCGAGACGGTGGATGGATATGCCGAGGCGATGCTGGGCAGCGCCGTAGCGGAGATCGGTGCGGGCACCAGCTATATGTGCCGCAACCGCAACAATGCCGAGGCCGGCTTTACCTCCGAGCATGGCTTTGCCAATGCCGTCGACGTGACCGGATTTACGCTGGAAGACGGGCGGAGCATTGGCGTCGAGGGCGACTGGCTGCCGGCGGCGGAGCCGGAGGGACGGCTGCTGCGGCTGGCGCATGACGCGGCGTGTTCGGGGTTCAGCACCGTGCTGGGGCCGGAGGCGAATGAAGAGCACAAGGACCACCTGCATCTCGACCTGGGCTGCCATGGGGCGAGCTGCACGGCGCGGATCTGCGAGTGAGCTTCCCCTCTCCCCTGTGGGAGAAGGGGGCTGCGCTATCCCATACTTCAATGCCTGCGGATAGCTCCCCAGCCCCTCATCCGCCCTTCGGGCACCTTCTCCCACGAGGGGAGAAGGGAAGTGCCTCGGAAACTTACTGAGCCGGGGTCGCCGGCGGTTCGGTGGTGACGGTGCCGGCCGGCGGGGCGGCGGGGGCTGACGTGGCCGGGGTGGCGTAGATGGCGGTTACGGCATCGACGCCGCGGCGATCCTCGCTGCCTTCGGTGCAGTCGGGCGCGGTCTTTTCGACATCGGCCTTGACCTGGTCATAGGCGGTTGCCGCCATGGCGGGGTCCATGCCGAGGGCGGTTTCGAGGCGCTTGCGATCGGCTTCCATGCCGGCGGTGATGTCGGGCTCGATGGTGACCGCGCAGATATCGATGACCGCCAGCGTGGCATAGAAGCCGGTCAGCATATTGGCCTGCTTGGGCGTGGTGTTGAGGGTGGCGGCGGGATCGACGACGATGTCGGGCGTCGCGGGTGGCGCGATTTCCTGCGCGGCTGATGTGCCGAGCGTGAGGGCGAGGGCGGCGAACACGGCGAGCGGACGGATCATCGGGGGCTCCTTGAAGGGCGGGTCTGGTTACCCCCCTTCAAAGGCCCGATTATGGCTTCAGCACGGCGCGCGATCGCAGACCGGGTGATGGACCGGCAGATCGGCCCAATCATGCAGGCTCATGCTTTCAGGATCGAGCGGAGCGCTTGACGGCGCGAACAGGCCGGCGAAGAGGCGGCCGAGTTGCAGAAGAAGACTGGACATTTTGTGACCTCCTTTCAGGTCGCTGCATTGGCAATGACTGGTATTTGCGCCTTGCGAGCGCGGACCGCAATGGACAAGGTCGCAGGACCATTGTAGAAAAACTATATGGCTAGCCCCTTCCCCATTCCGCTCAATGCGCTGCGCGCCATCGAAATCGTGGCGCGGCGGGGCGCGCTGGCGCCGGCCGCGGAGGAACTGGGCGTGACCATCGGGGCGGTGAGCCAGCATTTGCGGCGGGCCGAGGAGCGGCTGGGCATGGAGCTGTTCGAGCGCACCCCGGCCGGATTGCGGCCGCTGCCGGCCCTGAAGGCGGCCTTGCCGCAACTGGCGGCGGGCTTTGCCGCGCTGCAGGACGGGCTGGGCAGCCTCAAGGGCAGCGACGAAGGCGTGCTGAACCTGACGGTGGGGAGCGTCTTCGCCTCGCGCTGGCTGATCTGGCGCATCAACAAATTCACCGCTGAGAATCGCGATATCGAAGTGCGGCTCAATGTGACGGCGGCCATGCTGGATCTCAGCCGCCCCGATGTGGATTGCGGCATCCGCTATGGGCATGGGCAATGGCCGGGAGTGAATGCGGAACTGGTGGGCGGTACCGCATATCAGCCGGTCTGCGCGCCAGTGGTGGCCGAGCACCTGAAACACCCCGCGGACCTGGCGCATGTGCCTGTGATCCAGGACGAGACGACCATGCTGAGCTGGGACGCCTGGCGGGCCGAAGTGGGGCTGGACCCGGCGATCAAATTGAGCGGGCCGGTCTATTCGGATGCGTCGCTGGCCTTCGACGCGGCGATTTCCGAGCAGGGCGTGCTGATGGCGGCCGACATGATGAGCGCCGACGCGGTCAGCGACGGGCGGCTGGTGCGGCCCTTCGCGCATTCGGTGGATGGGCCGCAGGGCTATTGGCTGGTCACGGCCAAGGGACGGCGGGAAAGCCGCAAGATCAGGGCGTTTCGCGACTGGCTGAAAGTGGAGGTGCCGGCCAGCGTGCGCGGCTATGTGTATCAGAGCCGGGGCTGAGAGGCCCCCTCCGGCCTGATTTCGGAGGACGGCTTGTCCGTTCTAGCGGTCGCGCGCAGTTCCGCCAGAGCCTGCGGCAGCAGGGTGGCCGCGCCCTGGATGGCCAGCAGGGCCATGATGGCGGCAACGGCGATATCGGGCCAGGCCGTGCCCGTGCCGAAGACACCCAGCGCCGCCAGCAGCACGGCGATATTGCCCACGACGTCGTTGCGCGTGCAAATCCAGGCGGACCGCATATTGCTGTCGCCGGCGCGGAAACGCCAGAGGATGCCGAAGGAGGCCGCATTGGCAACCAGCGCCGTGGCGCCGACAATGCCCATCGTATGGACTTCGGGCAGAGTGCCCGTCATGGCATGCCAGAGCGCGACACCCAGAACCCAGACGCCGAAGACCAGCATGCTGGCGGTCTTGACCAGGGCGGCACGGGCCCGAACATGCAGCGCCATGCCCACGACGAAGAGGCTGATGCCGTAATTGGCGGTGTCGGCGAGAAAATCGAGGCTATCGGCCTGCAGCGCCGCCGAACCGGACAGCAGGCCGGCGCTGATCTCGACAAGGAACATTGCCCCATTGATGGCCAGCACCAGCCATAGCGCCAGGCGATGGCCTGCGCCGATATCGGGCTTTGGCGGGGTGGCGTGGTGGTCGCAGCAATGGGCGCTCATGCGTGTTCCTTGTTCGATGGTCGGGCATGAGCCTACAATCTCCAGTGACTAGAGGATCAAGGGCTATTTTCGATGGGCGTTTTCATCGGCAAGGCGGCCGAACAAGCCGGCGTGAAGGTACCAACCATCCGGTATTACGAAGAGATTGGCCTGTTGCGGCCGGCCGGCCGCAGCGGCAGCAACCGGCGCCTGTTCGACGCCGATGACATAAACCGGCTCGGCTTCATCCGCCATGCGCGCGAACTCGGCTTCCAGATCGACAGCATAAGGCAGTTGCTCGACTTGCAGGACCAGCCCGACCAGTCCTGCGCCAGCATCGACGCGATCGCCACGGAACGGCTGCTCGAGGTGCGGAAACGCATCGCGGCGCTGCGCGCGCTCGAAACCGAGCTGGAACGCATGCTGGAGAGCTGCAGCCATGGCGTGGTGGGCGATTGCCGCGTGATCGACGCGCTCAACCCGCCCGCCGGCAAATGACGGACGCGGCCGTGACCAGTTATCTGGTGCTGATGCGGGGCATCAATGTCGGCGGCAAGAACCTGATCCCCATGGCGGGGCTCAGGCAGGTGCTGGAGGCGCTGGGCTTTGCCGGTGTCGCCACCTATCTGCAAAGCGGCAATGCCGTCGTGCAATCGGAGCTGGCGGCGGAGGCGGTGGCAAGCAGGATCGAGGCGGCCCTGCCCGCGGCGTTCCGGCTGGACAGCGCATTGATCAAGGTGCTGGTGCTGAGCCAGGCGCAATTGCAGGCGGTGATCGATGACCGGCCCAAGGGCTTCGGCGACACGCCGGACCTCTATCACAGCGACGCCATTTTCTTGATGAGGCTGGGCATGGCGGAAGCGCTGGCGGCGTTTTCGCCCAAGGAAGGCGTCGATACGATCTGGCCGGGCAAGGGCGTCATCTATTCGCAAAGGCTCAGCGCGTTGCGGACCAAGAGCCGGCTCAACCGGATGATGGCGAGCCCGCTTTATCTGTCGATGACGATCAGGAGCTGGGGGACCGTGCTGAAACTGGCGGAGATGATGGCTGTCCGCTGAGATCGGACTCGCGGAGAGAACCCCTCACCCTCGGAAATCCTCTGGACGAGGATTTCCTATCCCTCTCCCACAAGGGGCGAGGGGTGGCTCCACTCGGGGGCACGATCCGGTCAAGCCATCACAGGACAACATAAACTGCCATCGTCGTTGACGCCTTCCCATAATTCGATATATCTCGATATATGGAATCAAATGACGCCATTGCCGTGTTTTCCGCGCTGTCGCAGCCGACGCGGCTGGCGGTGTTTCGCCTGCTGATGGAGCATGAGCCGGCGGGGCTGCCGGCGGGCGACATTGCCGGGGCGCTGGCTGTGCCGCAGAATACGATGTCGAGCCATCTGGCCATTCTGAGCCGGGCCGGACTGATCGCGGCAGAGCGCGATGGGCGGACCATTCGCTATCGGGCCGAACTGGACCGGGTGCGGGAGATTGCCAGCTTCCTGGTGCAGGATTGCTGCGGTGGTCGGCCGGAACTGTGCGAGCCGCTGGTTGCCGAGCTGACGCCGTGCTGCCGCCCGAGCGGTGATATCAGTGCGTGAACCTCAGGTGGATCTCGGCCGGCAGGCAGTGGCCGAGGCTTTGGGCACGGGGCTGCTGGTGGCTGTTGTCGTGGGGTCGGGCATCATGGCGGAGCGCCTGACCGACGACATGGCGCTGATGCTGCTGGGCAATACGCTGCCGACCGGGGCCATGCTGGTGGTGCTGATCGCGCTGCTGGGGCCGCTTTCGGGCGCGCATTTCAACCCGGTGGTGACGCTGGTGCTGGCGATACGGGACCGCTGGGCATGGCGGCGCGGACTGGCCTATATCGCCAGCCAGGTGGCCGGCGGGCTGGCCGGAACCATGCTGGCACAGGCGATGTTCGGGGCGCCGCTGCTGGAACTGGCCGGGCAGGCGCGTAGTGGCGCCGGGCTGTGGCTGGCCGAGGGCGTGGCCGGTTTCGGGCTGGTTGCCACGATATTGGTCGGGAGCGCGCTGGCGCGACCGGCTTTGCCCTGGCTGGTGGGGCTCTATATCGTGGCGGGCTACTGGTTCACCGCGTCGACCTGCTTTGCCAATCCGGCGGTGACGCTGGCGCGGGCCTTTACCGACAGCTTTTCCGGCATCAGGCTGGGGGATACGCCCGGCTTCATTCTGGCGCAGATAGTGGGAGCGCTGCTGGCCTTGGCACTGACGGGCTGGCTGTTGCGCCCCCTGGAGGAACAGGCATCATGACTGTCACCATCTATCACAATCCCGATTGCGGCACGTCGCGCAATACGCTGGTGATGATCCGGCAATCGGGCGTGGAGCCCGAGGTGATCGAATATCTCAGGACGCCGCCGGGGCGGGAGCGGATATTGGAGCTGGTAGCGGCGGCCGGGCTGAGTTTGCGGCAGGCACTGCGGCAGAAGGATACGCCCTATGCGGCGCTGGGACTGGATGATCCCAATCTGGATGACGCGGCTTTGCTCGATGCTATCGCGGCCCACCCGATATTGCTGCAGAGGCCCTTTGTGGTGACGCCGCGCGGCGTGCGGCTATGCCGGCCCAGCGAAGTGGTGCTGGAGATATTGGAGAACCCGGATATCGGACGGTTCGTCAAGGAAGATGGCGAAGTGGTTGATCGCCGACAGGCCTTCTAGCCGGATTTTATTGCGCAGAAGCGCTATTTCCCTGAATGGTGTTGCATGGATGGCAGGCCGGCTTGCCACGATTGCAGGAAACTGGCGGCGGGGGCGTGGTAGCATCATGCTGACTGGGTACGGTTTTGAGGGGCCGAAATGGACGACGTCATCATTCTGGGGGCGGGGATTGTCGGCGTGGCGACGGGGATTCACCTGTTGCGGCGCGGGCGGAGCGTCACGCTGATCGACAAGAACGAGCCGGGGCGCGAGACCAGTTTCGGCAATGCCGGCATCATCCAGCGCGAGGGCGTGCGGCCGCATGCCTTTCCGCGCGACCTGGCCATGCTGATGCAGGTGGGGCTGCACCTATCCACCGCAGCGCGTTATGAGCCGCTGGCGCTGCCGCGGCTGGCGCCGGCTCTGCTGCGCTATTGGTGGGAATCCTCGCCCGAGCATTATCGCAAGGTGGTGCAGAGCTATGCGCCGCTGATCGGCCGCTCGATCGTGACCCATGCCGACCTGATGGCGCAGGCCGGGCCGGAAGCCGAGGCGCTGGTGCATAAAAGCGGGTGGCTGCTGGCCTTCCGCAGCGAGAGGGGCCTGCGCCGGGAAGCGGATAAGGCGCGGCAGGACCATGACCAGTTCGGCATTTCCCACCGTGTGGTGGAATGGCCCGAACTCAAGGCGATGGAGCCGGATCTCAAGGGCGGGCTGGCGGGGGCCATCCACTGGACCGATCCGTGGACGGTGAGCGATCCCGGGGCGCTGGTAAGCGCATATTTCAAGCTGTTCCAGCGGCTGGGCGGGACTTTCGTATCCGGCGCGGCGAGCGGGCTGGTGCAGAAGGCGGATGGCTGGACCGCCGATGTGGGCGGCGTGGCGCATAGCGGCAAGCAGGCGGTGATCGCGCTGGGGCCGTGGGCGCCCGATGTGCTGGACAAGCTGGGCTATCGGCTGCCGCTCTTCGTCAAGCGCGGCTATCACATGCATTACGGCACCGAAGGCGGGGCCAGGCTCAACCAGCTCATTCTCGATGCCGAAGTGGGCTATGTGCTGGCGCCGATGGCGCGGGGCATCAGGCTCACCACGGGCGCGGAATTTGCCATGCGGGACGCGGCACCGACGCCGATCCAGCTCGGCAAGGCCGAGCATGCGGCCAAGGAACTGTTCCCGCTGGGCGAACGGCTCGACCCGGAACCGTGGAAGGGCGCGCGGCCCTGTACGCCGGACATGATGCCCATTATCGGCAAGGCGCCACGGCATGACGGACTTTATGTGGGCATCGGCCATGCCCATCACGGCTTCACGCTGGGGCCGGCGACCGGAGAATTGCTGGCGCAGACGATGACCGGAGAGGCTCCGGCCATCGATATCAAGCCGTTCGGGATGGAGCGGTTTGTGGGGCGGTAGGCCGACTGGCCCATTCGAGCAGGCTGGCCAGCCCGACAAAGGGCAGGCCGGCATGTTCGCTGAGGCCCGAGGCGCAGGTCGAGACCGTCGAGACGCCCAAAGTGCAGCCGGCGGGAATGTCGGCTTTGGCGAAGCGGGTGGCGTGCTGGTTCAGCTCGGGGAAGAACAGGCCCTTGTCGCCGGCATAGCCGCAGCAGGTGACCGAACTCAGCACCGCGATCTCGTCGGCACAGGCACGCGCGATGGCTTCGGTCATGGGCTGTTCGGCGAGGCGCTGGGCCGAGCAATTGTGATGCACGGCCACGACCGGCAGCTTCTGCGTGATGGCGAGGCGGGGCAGGATCTGGGCGAGCAGGAATTGCGCGGAATCGAGCACCGGGGCATCGCCGGGGAATTCGCGCAGATGCTTGGCGCAGGTCGAGGCGTCGGTGACGACGGAGAGGCGGCCGGCATCGGACAAAGCCGAGAGGGTACGCTTCAATTCACCGCCGACTTCGGCCGCCTGTTCCGGAAAACCCTTTGACTGGAACGGCTGGCCGCAGCATTGGCCATTGAGATGATCGGGCAGGATGACGTCGAAGCCGGCCCGCTCGAGCAGAGCCAGCATGGCATCGGGCACATCAAGCAGGTCATGCTCGCTTTTCGGGGCGCCGAACATGCGGGTGGCGCAGCTCGGGAAATAGACGATGGACTGGCGCCCGGTCTGGGCGACGGGAACCGGGAAACCGGTCTGGCGCGGGTCCTGCCGGCTGGGCTTGGCGCGCGGCGCGCCGGGACCATGGCGCAGGCTGCGCGAGACGCGCGGCACGCGGTCACCGGTGAGGCGGCGGGCGGTGTCGGTGATGGCTTCGACCGCCGGCGCCGGGATGACCGAGCGGGCCGCATCGGCCAGGGCGACGCCGCCGCGCATCATGGTTTCGACAGCGCCGCGATGATCGGCGGCGAAGCCTGCCACGGAGCGGGCGGTGGCGCCGCGCCTTTGGCCGCGCTGGCCAATGATCATGGTGCCGGTTTCGATGCCGACCGGGCAGCGCAAAGAGCAGAGATTGCAGGCGGCGCAGGTATCGAGCCCGGCATACTGGAAATCGTCATCGAGGCGCTTGAGCCGGGCGGGGTCTTCGCCGCTGGCGCGCAGGCGTTCGCGCTCGCGGGTGACGGCAATGCGCTGGCGGGGCGACAGGGTCATCTGGTGGCTGGGGCAGGCCGGCTCGCAGAAGCCGCATTCGATGCAGAGATCGACCAGCTCATCGGCCAGCGGCATGAGTTTGAGATGCTTGACGTGGATCTTGTCATCCGGGTTGAGCAATACGCCGGGATTGAGCAGGAATTCGGGATCGAACAGGGCCTTGATACGGTGCATCAGGGCATAGGCCTTGGCGCCCCATTCAGCCTCGACAAAGGGGGCGATGGCGCGGCCGGTGCCGTGCTCGGCCTTGAGCGAGCCGCCATATTGCACCGAGACTAGGTCGCTCAGGGCCTTGGAGAAGGCGTCGAACTTTTCGGCCGAACCGGGTTTGGAAAAGTCGTCGCCCATCTGGAAATGGAGATTGCCGGCAAGGGCGTGGCCGAAGATCACGGCATCCTCATAGCCATGCGCGTCGAGCATGGCGCGCAGGTCGACGACGAAATCGGCCAGGCGCTCGATGGGGGCGGCCACGTCTTCGGTCAGCATGATGCTGCCCTTGGGGCGGGCGGCGCCAGCCGAGGCGAAGAAGCCCTTTCTGATGTCCCAGAGCGCGTGGCTCCTGGCTTCGTCGGTGGAGAAATCGACCTTTGTGGCGCCGTGGCGGGTCAGCAATTCCACCGCCTTGGCGACTTCGGCCTCGAGCGTCGTCGCATCGGGGGCGGTGACGTCGATCAGCACGGCGGGGGAATTTTCGCTGAGCCAGGGCAATAACGGCGCCATGGGCGGCAGGTGTTCGACCGTGGCCAGCGCGCGGCGCTCGATATATTCGGCGGCGGTGACGCCCGTCGTCACCTGCAGGCCGCCATTGGCCATTTCGATGATGGCGCGGCCGGCCGATTGCGGATCGGGGAAAGGCACCAGGGCCGTGGACTTGAAGGGATGCTCGGGCACGGTGTTGTAGGTGACCTCGGAAACGAAGCCGAGCGTGCCTTCGGAGCCCACCATGAGATGGATGAGGATATCGAGCGGGTCGTGATAATCGACCAGCGCATTGAGCGAATAGCCGACCGTGTTCTTGATGCGGTATTTGTGGCGGATCAGGGCGACGAGATCGGGATCGGCCATGACCTCGTGATGAAGCTGGTGCAAGCCTTCGAGCATGGCGGCGTGGCTGGCGCGGAAGGCTTCGCGGCTTTGCTCATCGCCGCTGTCGAGCATGGTCCCGTCGGTCAGCACGATCCTGAGCCGCGCCATGGTGTGATAGGTATTCTGCGTCACGCCGCAGCACATGCCGGAGGAATTGTTGTTGACCACGCCGCCGATCTTGCAGGTGGCCTGGCTGGCCGGATCGGGGCCGATCTTGCGGTCGAAGGGCTTCAGGGCGCGGTTGGCATTGGCGACGATGATGGCGGGGCCGAGGGTGATCTGTTCGGCGCCGGGATGGATGTCGAGCTTGCGCCAGCCATCGCCCAAAACCGCCAGCACGCCATCGGTCACGGCCTGGCCGGACAATGACGTTCCCGCTGCCCGAAACGTGATCGGCAAGCCTTCGGCGCGGGCTGCGGCCATGACGGCGCGGACCTCGTCCTCGGTATTGATGAAGACGACCACAGCCGGGATCAGCCGGTAGGAGCTGGCATCGCCGCTCCAGGCATAGGTCATCAGCGGATCGGTATGAATGCGCCCGCGCACCTGGCCCTTGAGGCGGGCGGCGACGCGCTCGCCGGCGGCCTGACGGTCGGGCGCAGGGGGCTGGACGGAATCGGGGACGATGGTGGCTTGCTGCATGAGCAAGCACTAACATGTTAGTGCCGGATTGCGAAAGGCCTTGTCAGCACCAACGGGCAGGGATTTGCTGGCGCGGTGGCGCCGGACCGCCGGATTGACCCGACGGCGGCGCCGGGCAAGGGGAGGACAGAATGCCCGAGGTCAACTGGCTGGCGGTGATTGCCGCGGCGCTTTCGATGTTCGTGATCGGCGGGCTGTGGTACTCGCCGCTGCTGTTCGACAAGGCCTGGCGGCGCGCCGCCAATCTCAGCGACGCGGATGTGGCGCGGGGCAATCCGCCGGTCATCTTCGGCGTGGCCTTCGTGCTCTGCCTGATCATGGCGGCCAACCTGGCCTTTTTCATCGCCGGGCCCGAAGTGACGCTGAGCTTTGCCATCGGCGCGGCCGTGGCGGCAGGCCTGGGATGGGCGGCGCTCAGCGTCGGCGTGCTCACCCTGTTCGAGCGGAGGCCACTCAGTTATTTCCTGATCAATGGCGGCTATCTGACCATCGGCTTTGCCGTGATGGGACTGATCCTGGGCCTCTGGCGCTAGGAAGAGCGGATTGCCCGGACTTCCGTGGCTCCCGTCACCCCACCCTCAATCCCTCCTCATCGCGGGAGTGTTTACTTTGGGCGCATGAGGCCGGTTCCACCCTCTCCCCTCGTGGGAGAGGGAGAGGGGGTCGCGCCATCCTATGCTCCGATGCTTGCGGATAGCTCGGCGCCCCCTCATCCGCCCTTCGGGCACCTTCTCCCACGAGGGGAGAAGGGGAAGGCGCCAAGCGCTCGAAGTAAACCCTCCCCCTGACAGGGGAGGGAGCCATAAAGGGGGAACTGTTTTCCCGTCAGATATCGACGTCGTCATCGCCCAGGGCGTCGATTTCGGCGGCGGCGCGCTTGAGGATGTCGGCAGCGGCGCGCTGCTGGTCCTCGGAGCCCCTGCGGGTCTTCTTGATCGCGGCCTTGAGGTCGCGGCGGGCTTCGTTGAGTTCGGGCACGACGCCCTTGAGGTCGCGATCGGCACGGGCCTCGTCGCGCGGAGCCCAGCCGGGGCCATGACCGCGATGGGGCGGACGATTGCCGAAATCGGGAGCGTCCTCGCGGTTGAACGGCCAGTCGGCGCGGGCGAATTCGCGGAAGCGGTTCATCTGCTCACCGGCCTTGGCGAGGAAGGCCAAAGTCGATTCGATGGCTTCCCGGTTGTCGGCCAGATGGGTCCGGCCCTCGTCGGTGATGGTATAGAGTTTCTTGTTGCCATCGGCTTCCGAGGTGACGTAGCCGGCCTCTTCGAGGAAGGTCAGCGCCGGATAGACGATGCCCGGGCTCGGCGTATAGAAGCCGGCCGATTTTTCCTCGACGGCCTTGATGAGGTCATAGCCGTGGCGCGGCTGCTGCTCGATCAGGAAGAGCGCCACGAGCCGCAGATCGCCCGAGGCGAGCATGCGCCCGACGCGCAGATTGCCGGCCATATTGCCCCAGCCTTCGCCTTCCATGCCTGAGGCAAAGCGGCCCCAGCCGCGACGAGCCATGGCTTCCATGCGGCGCCAATTGGGTTCGCCGTTTCTCCAATATCCATTCATGATGGGTCTCCGATATATCTTGTGTTCCATTGACGCTGAATATCGGCGCGGTTTGCGGCGGTTTCAAGATATATCTTACGATAGTTTTTGAGACGGCCTGGCGGAACAAAATCCGCTGTCCGGCGTTTCCCTTGTGGAGGATTTCGTCCGGAGGAGGCGACGATGTTCAAGTCCAAGCCAAAGCAGCCAAGCGACACGAAAAAGCCCGGAAAGCCGAAAGGGCTGCCCGGGCTGTTGATCTATGGTGCGCTGACGATACTGGGCGGCCTCGCCCTGGTGGTCGTGGCCGAATAGCGGAGCGCTAGAGGACCGGCGCTGGCGCGTTGTCGCGGTCGAACTGGCCGTGCTTGCGGTAGCGATACATGTAGGTCGGCAGGATGGTATCCATCGCGGTCGGCGTGATGCCGAAGGCGGCAAAGGTCCGCTTGTCCTTGATGGCCGCGTCGGAAACGACATTGTCGACGCCGAGCAGGTTGACCTGATCCGATGTCAGCAGCGGCGGGAAGGGCAAGATGGCAAAGGGCAGCGCCATGAGCTTGGCCAGGCCCGAGGGCAGCGGCAGCATGGGCCGGTTGCGGCCGGCTTCACGCTGCACGCGGGCCAGCAATTCGCGGTGGGTCTCGATCTGCGGCCCGCCCAGTTCATAGATGCGGCCGGTTTTCACCCCCGCCCTCGGCGGCCAGCACAAAGGCGTCGGCCACGTCGCCGACATAGGCGGGCTGGAAGCGGGTGTCGCCCGAGATCAGCGGCAGGACCGGGAAGAGGCGCGACAGCGCGCCCATCAGGTTGAAGAAACCGTCGCCCTGCCCGAACAGGATCGAGGGCCGCATGATGACGGCCTGGGGGAAGGCCTCGAGCACGGCGGCTTCGCCTTCCAGCTTGCTGGCGGCATAGGCGCTGACCTCGGCGGCCCGATCGACGCCCAAGGCCGACATGTGGACGAGGGTCGATGCGCCGGCTGCCTTGGCGGCCGCGGCGACATGGGCCGCGCCATCGGCATGCACCGCATCGAAATTCTGCGCGCCGCGCGAAAAGCCGATGCCGACCAGGTTGATGACGATATCGGCGCCGGTCACCGCGCGCTGCACCGAGGCGGCATTGCGGATATTGGCCTGGATGGGCTGGACCTGCCCGACGCTGCCGAACATCTTGACGTGGCCGGCCAGATCGGGCCGGCGCACAGCGACGCGGATGCGATGGCCGCGCTTGGCCAGCAATTGCACGATCTGGGTACCGACAAAGCCCGAACCGCCAAAAATCGTGACGAGTCTGGGTTCAATTCTGTCCATCTGGAGGCTCCGGCAACACGGCATTCACTGCTTTGCCGCTTCTAGCCCATGGCCGCCGCCGCTGTCGAGGGCCGGAGCAGGAAACGACTTGACTCGCGCGGACAATTGTTCTTGGTTCGTTCCAAAGACAGAGGAGAGGCGAACAATGCCCGAAAGCAAGACCTATCACGGCCAGTGCCATTGCGGGGCCGTGCAATATGACGTGACTACCGATCTCGGCTCGATGGGCGACTGCAACTGCTCGCGTTGCCGGCGGCTGGGCTGGGTGCTGCAATCGGCGCCGGCCAGCCAGTTCACCCTGACCAGCGGGGCGGAAAACCTCACGACCTATCGGTTCAATAGCGAAAATATCGAGCATCTGTTCTGCAAGACCTGCGGTGTCGAGAGCTTTGCGCGCGGCCGCGACGGAAAGGGCGCCGAGACGGTGATGATCAATGTGAACTGCCTTGAGCCGCCCGTAGCGGTGGATCGCAACGCCATCAAGCACTGGGACGGCGCAAACTGGTGAGCCCGGCAACAATCCCGGTTGACATCGCCCGGCGCTGCCCCTAGTTACACCGCGCTTGCCCAGATGGCGGAATTGGTAGACGCGCACGGTTCAGGTCCGTGTACCGCAAGGTGTGGAAGTTCGAGTCTTCTTCTGGGCACCAAGTTTCAAGACCCCGGTCACGACGGATGTCGTGGCCGGGGTCTTTTGGTTTATGGCCGTGCTGGTGGCCGCGTGCTCTGCACTGGCGGAATGTCCAACCACGATGTCATCCCGGCCTTGAGCCGGGATCCATCCCGAGATCGCACCACAGCCACAAGGTGGGTCACGTTTCCATCGAGCAGGCTCACCCATCTCAGGATGGGTCCCCGCTTTCGCGGGAATGACACCGTGGTTGGGGGAAGCGCGTGGCCCCCAACCGCTTGCCGGGCGACGATGCCGCCCGCACCAAACTATGCTCCAAAAGGCGCGTGGAGGCATAAAGCTTTCTTTATATCCCGCTTGACCGCGGCGGCTCCGGGTGTCACAAACACCCCCCGGATTGGCTCATTTTGAGCGGTTTTCGATAGATTCAGGGGATTTACGGTTGGCGCGGTCTTCTTATCTCTTCACTTCCGAATCGGTCTCCGAGGGGCACCCGGACAAGGTGTGCGACCGGATTTCCGACGAAATCGTCGACCTGGTGTTCCGTGAGGCCAAGAAGACCGGCATGGATCCCAGCCAGGTGCGCATTGCCTGCGAGACGCTGGCCACGACCAACCGCGTGATCATCGCCGGCGAGGTCCGCGTGCCCGATTCCCTGCTCAAGAGGAGCAAGGATGGCGAAGTGCTGCGCGATGCCGCCGGCCATCCGGTGGTGAACCCCTCCAAGTTCAAATCGGCGGCGCGCAAGGCGATCCGTTCCATCGGCTACGAGCAGGCCGGTTTCCACTGGAAGACCTGCCGCATCGACGTGCTGCTGCATGGCCAGTCGGCCGATATCGCGCAGGGCGTGGACGAAGCGGGCAACAAGGATGTGGGCGCGGGCGACCAGGGCATCATGTTCGGCTATGCCAGCCGCGAGACGCCCGAATTGCTGCCGGCGCCGATCTATTATGCCCACAAGATCCTCGAAACGCTGACCATTGCCCGCAAGGCTAATAACAGCGCTGCCGGCAAGCTCGGCCCCGATGCCAAGAGCCAGGTGACGGTGCGCTACGAGAACGGCAAGCCGGTGGGCGTGACTCAGATCGTGCTGTCGACCCAGCATCTGGACGAGACGCTGAGCTCGGCCGATGTGCGCGCCATCGTCGAGCCCTATATCCGCGAGGCCCTGCCGGAAGGCTGGATCGACGCCAGCACGGTGTGGCACATCAACCCGACCGGCAAATTCGTGGTCGGCGGCCCCGATGGCGATGCGGGCCTGACCGGCCGCAAGATCATCGTCGACACCTATGGCGGCGCGGCCCCGCATGGCGGCGGCGCCTTTTCGGGCAAGGACCCGACCAAGGTCGACCGCTCGGCCGCCTATGCCGCGCGCTACCTCGCCAAGAATGTGGTGGCGGCGGGCCTGGCCGAACGGGCGACGATCCAGCTCAGCTATGCGATCGGGGTGGCGCAGCCGCTGTCGATCTATGTCGACCTGCACGGCACCGGCAAGGTCGAGGAAGGGGTGGTGGAAACCGCTTTGGGCAAGGTGATGGACCTGACGCCGCGCGGCATTCGCACCCATCTCGATCTCAACAAGCCCATCTATGCCAAGACCAGCGCCTATGGCCATTTCGGCCGCAAGGCCGGCCGCGACGGCAGCTTCTCGTGGGAAAAGACCGACCTGGTCGGCGCGCTCAAGGCTGCGGTGAAGTAGGGCACCTGCCACGCCCTCGTGGTTCGAGGCTCGCGAAGAGCTCGCGCCTCGAACCACGAGGGCGTGGCACTATGGAGCCACAGCATGACCGACCATCAACTCCCCAAGACCCGCTCCGGTGAGCCGCGCGCCTTTTTCGGGCGGCGGTCGGGCAAGAAGCTGCATGGCGGGCAGCAGGCGGTGTTCGACGCCACCCTGCCCGATCTCGAAATCAAGCTGACCGGCAGGCTCGATCCGCGGACGCTGTTTCCCGATGCCGGGCGCATCATCATCGAGATCGGCTATGGCGGGGGCGAGCACCTGGCGCTGGAAGCGGGGCGCCACCCCGAGACCGGCTATATCGGCTGCGAGGTGTTTACCGGCGGCATCGGCAAGATGGTGCAGACCATTGCGGCCGAGAGCCTCAACAATATCCGGCTCTTCACCGACGATGCGCTGAAGCTCCTGATGGAACTGCCCGACGCATCCATAGACGAGGTCTATCTGCTCTATCCCGATCCCTGGCCCAAGACGCGGCACCACAAGAGGCGCTTCGTCTCGCCCACGACGCTCAACGAACTGGCGCGGGTGATCCGGCCGGGCGGGGTGTTCCATTTTGCCAGCGATATCGAGGATTATGCCAACTGGACGCTGGCCCATGTGGTGCGGGCGCCGGCATTCCGCTTTGCCCCGGAAAAGCCGGGTTTCTGGCACGAGCCCTATCCCGGCTGGGAGGCGACGCGCTATGAGCAGAAGGCGCGCCGCGAGGGGCGGCTGATCAGCTTTTATTTCAGCTTCACGCGGGTTTAATCACCCGTATCGATTGCAGTCATGTCAAAGTTTAATGGCGGCGCGCACTGGAAGCGCCGCAATCACGCCCCATATGCGAAACTCGATTCCTGAAATTTTCGAGGTTCGCCATGTCCGCCCTTTCCGCAAGTTTCCAGCATGATGACGAGATGCTGGTGGTGCGGCCGGGCAAGTGGACGCTGACCGTGGTCACGCTGCTGCGTGAGCAGACCCTGCGCTTCAACGAGCTCAAGCGCCATGCCGGCGGCATTTCGCAGAAGACGCTGACCATTACCCTGCGGGAACTGGAGCGAGACGGGTTCGTGACCCGCACCATGTTCGCGACCATTCCGCCGCGCGTCGATTACGAATTGACCGATCTGGGCCGCGAATTGCTGGAACTGGCCGATAGCTGGCGGGTGTTTGCCAGCCGCAACCGGGCGCAGGTGGAAGCGGCACGGGAGCGCTTCGACGCTTCGGGTGGCGAGCCGGCCATCCGCCTCATCCACTCCGACTAAGTTCGTCATTGGTCGCGTTCCGGACCGAAAAGCGGAAGCCGCTTGGCTGGAACGCTCCCGCTACGGGCACCGCCGGCGAGCCGGCGGCGCCGTGGGCGGCGATTAGAGCAGAACCTGCTCAAGCGAGCCCGGCTTGAAGAACTGCATGGTCTGGGTGCCGTCATCCAGCGTGACATAGGCACGGATCAGGCCGCTCCAGTCTTCGACGGAGGTGGCGTTGACGCCCTGCTGCTGGAGCTGGGCGAGGACCGAATCGGCCATGAAGGCGCGCATTTCGGGGGTACCGCCACCGAAGACGGTATCGACACCACTTTCGGATTCAATCACCGGCGCCGCAGCGGCGAAGGTGGGAACGGCAATGCCGGCCAGCGAGGCAGCGGCAACCAAAGCAACAATCGTGTTCTTGACCATTTGAGGGTCTCCTTTTGTTTGACCCAACGGAAATGATCGCGCCCGGCTCCACTCTCAAGTGACGATTTTGTAGAATCTTGCTCTTGAAGTCCGGCCAATCGTGGCGAAGGTTTTGCGAGGGAAATCAAGGGGTTTCGGGGAACCCCGGTTTCCCCGGCGATACCGCGTTTCCTGCCGACAACCCAAGCCGTCGCGGGGGTTGGGGGATGGGAACCATTGGGCGGGGCAGGCGTCTAACAGGCACAAGGAGATCACCATGCCCACGCGCGTCCAGATTCTGAAGACCGAGATGGTCACCCATAATGTCCGTCATTATCGCGTCGAAAAGCCGAAGAATTTTCATTTCGGCCCCGGACAGGCCACCGAAGTCAGCATCGACAAGCCCGACTGGGCGGACAAGAAGCGGCCGTTCACCTTCACCTCGCTCCAGGGCGAGCCGACGCTGGAATTCACCATCAAGAGCTATCGCGACCATCCTGGCGTCACCAATGCGCTCTGGGGCTGCGAAGCGGGCGACCATCTGCTGCTGCGCGATGTGTGGGGCACGATCCAGTATAAGGGGCCGGGCACGTTCATTGCCGGAGGCGCGGGCGTCACCCCCTTCATCGCCATCCTGCGCAGCCTCAATGCCAAGGGCGGATTGAAGGGCAATCGGCTGATTGTTTCCAACCAAACCGAGAAGGACATCATCCTGCGCGACGAATTCGAGGCCATGGACGGGCTCGAGACGCTGTGGACGGTGACCGATGATCCCAAGTCGCGCCTGCTACAGGAGCGGATCGACACAGCCTTCCTCAAGCAGCATATCACCGACTTCAACCAGCGCTTCTATCTCTGCGGGCCGGACGCCATGGTGGCAGACCTGCGCGCGTCGCTGGAGGAACTGGGCGCCGACGTGGCCAGCGTGACCTGGGAGAAATAGGGGGCACGACTGGGACCGTGCAGCGACCTCGTCCTTCGACAGGCTCAGGATGAGGGCTACCGAGATATCGAGCAGCCCTCATGGTGAGCCTGTCGAACCACTGACGCGTGCCGCCCTTGCCACTCCGGGTCAACGGCGCTATATAGGCGCCAACATCTCAGCAAGTTTTGCAGAGTGGGAGCCGCCCGGCCCCGCTCTTTTTTATTACCTTGGGGAACGATGAGCTTCGATCTCACCGAAAAACGCTACATCAAGGAAACGGGCCTGGAAGCCCGGATTTCCCGTATCGTCGAGCCGGTGGCCAATGGCCTGGGATTTTCTCTGGTGCGTGTGAAAATCACCCAGGAAAACGGCATGACGCTGCAGATCATGGCCGAGGACGAGAAGGGGCGCTTCACCATCGTCAACTGCGAGACGCTGTCGAAAGACCTCTCGCCGGTGCTTGACGTGGAAGACCCGATCGACCGCGAATATCACCTTGAAGTCTCCTCGCCCGGCATCGACCGGCCGCTGGTGCGCAAGCGCGATTTCGAGAGCTATATCGGCCATGAGGCCAAGATCGAGCTGGCCGACATGATCAATGGCCGCAAGCGCTTCCGCGGCTTCATCAAGGGCGTGGACGACGAGGCGGTGACCATCACCCTGCCCGACGCGCCCGGCGGCACCGACCCCGACCATCGGCTGCTCCTGTCCACCCTGGCCGAGGCCAAGCTGGTGATGACCGACGCACTGATGGAAAAGGCGCGGCTGGACCAGGAAGCCCACCCCATCGACGACGAAGACACCGAAACCGTCGAATACGACGATACTGAAGACTCCCAGGAGATCCACTAAATGGCCGTTAGCGCGAACCGCCTTGAGCTGTTGCAGATCGCAGATGCCGTTGCCCGCGAAAAGTCGATCGACCGCATGGTCGTGATCGAGGCGATGCAGGACGCCATGGAAAAGGCCGCCAAGGGCCGCTACGGCGCCGAGACCGAGATCAAGGTCGAGATCAATCCGCGCTCGGGCGAAACCCGCATGTGGCGCCTGCTGGAAATCGTCGACGAAGTCGAGGAGCCCAGCCGCCAGATCGACCTCAAGCAGGCGCAGGCCAAGTCGGCCGAAGCCAAGGTCGGCGATTTCCTGACCGAGCCGCTGCCGCCGATGGAATTCGGCCGCATCGCCGCGCAGTCCGCCAAGCAGGTCATCGTGCAGAAGGTGCGCGATGCCGAGCGCGAGCGCATGTATGACGAATATTTCAATCGCATCGGCGAAATCGTCAACGGCACGGTCAAGCGCGTCGAATATGGCAATGTCATTGTCGACCTGGGCCGTGGCGAAGCCATTATCCGCCGCGACGAGCTGATCCCGCGCGAAATGTTCCGCTATGGCGACCGCGTGCGCGCCTATGTCTATGACGTGCGCCGCGAGCAGCGCGGGCCGCAGATTTTCCTCAGCCGCACCCATCCGCAGTTCATGGCCAAGCTCTTCATGCAGGAAGTGCCCGAGATCTATGACGGCGTGATCACCATCCGCTCGATCGCCCGCGATCCGGGCAGCCGCGCCAAGATCGCCGTGACGTCGTCGGATAGCTCCATCGACCCCGTGGGCGCTTGCGTCGGTATGCGCGGTTCGCGCGTGCAGGCCGTGGTGGGCGAACTGCAGGGCGAAAAGATCGACATCATTCCGTGGACCGATTCCATTGCCGACCTGGTGGTTTCGGCGCTGCAGCCGGCCGATGTGGCCAAGGTGGTGCTGGACGAGCAGGCCGAGCGTATCGAAGTGGTGGTGCCCGACGAGCAGCTGAGCCTGGCCATCGGCCGCCGCGGCCAGAATGTGCGCCTCGCCAGCCAGCTCATCGGCTGGGATATCGACATCCTGACCGAGCAGGAAGAGAGCGAGCGCCGGCAGAAGGAATTCACCGAACGCTCCAGCCTCTTCATGGCTGCCCTTGACGTTGACGAGATGGTTGCCCAACTACTGGCTTCGGAAGGCTTTTCCTCGGTCGAGGAACTGGCCTATATCGACGCCAATGAAATCGCGTCGATCGACGGGTTCGACGAAGAAACCGCCGGCGAAATCCAGAACCGCGCCGCCGAATACCTGGCGGCCATCGACAAGGCCCATGATGAAGAGCGCAAGGCGCTCGGCGTCGAGGACGAGCTTTACGAGATTGCCGGCCTCACTGCTGCCATGCTGGTTGCCCTGGGCAAGGATGGCGTGAAGAATGTGGAAGACTTTGCCGGCTGCGCCGCGGACGACCTGATCGGCTGGAGCGAGCGCAAGGACGGCGAGACCAAGCGTTTCGAAGGCACGTTCAAGGATTTCCCTGTCAGCCGCGAGGAAGCCGAAGACATGATCCTGCAGGCCCGCATCAAGGCCGGCTGGATCAATGAAGAAGATCTGCCGCCGGTCGAAGGCGACGACTATACCGAAGAGGCTTCGGCCTAAGGGCCGAATCCGAGCGAGGGCACCAGAGATGGCCCGGCGCGAAGAAACGACGCGGATATGCGCACTGACGCGGGCCGAAAAGCCCGTGGCGGAGCTGATCCGCTTCGTGCTCGGGCCCGATGGCGTGCTGGTGCCCGATACCGAAGCCAAGGCCGAGGGGCGGGGCGTATGGATCAGCCTCAGCCGCGATGCGGTGGCCGAGGCGGTCAAGAAGAAAGTGTTCGCGCGCAGCCTCAAGACCGAGGTTCGCCTGCCGGACGACCTGCCCGGGCTCACGCAATTGCGGCTCGAACAGCGCTATCTCAATGCGCTGGGCATGGCCCGCAAGGCCGGGCAACTGACCTTTGGCGCCACCAAGGTGCGCGGCCTGATCGAGACGGGAAACCTGATCGCCCTGATCACCGCTACCGATGCGGCCGCGGATGGCCGCAGCAAGATGGTCGGGCCGCTCAAGGCGCTGCATTACGCGGCTGCCGAGGAAGAAATTAACGGCTTCGAAGTGCCCCATTTCGAATTGCTCTCCTCAGAGCAAATGGGTTTGGCACTTGGCCTTGAAAATGTGATACATGCTGCCCTCACGAGAGGGGCGGCAGCCCAAGCGGCAGTGGAAAAGGCCCGTAGACTGGCCCTTTACACTGCCAAACCGACGGAAAAGGACACCGACCGCCTTGCGGTTGACGGTGACCTTTTGCCCGAGGCCACCGACGAAAGACGCGAGATACATGGCTGATAACGACGACAAGCGCACCGACGACACTGGCGCGAAGAAGACGCTGACATTGAAGGGCGGCCCAGGCCTGGGCAACCGTCCGGGCATGTCGCGCGGCTCCTCGCGCTCGACGGTTGTCGTCGAAAAGCGCACGCGCCTGGTTCCCAAGCCGAATGTTCCAAGCGCACCGC
Organism: Devosia ginsengisoli; assembly: GCF_024707105.1. Taxonomy (GTDB): domain Bacteria; phylum Pseudomonadota; class Alphaproteobacteria; order Rhizobiales; family Devosiaceae; genus Devosia; species Devosia ginsengisoli_A. The sequence goes on from NZ_JANQAJ010000006.1 coordinate 577,835, forward strand.
ATCGCCCGCAACCCGGTTCGGGTGCCCCGCAGGGCCAGCGTCCTGCCGCCGGCCGTCCGGCCGCGGCGCCGCGCGCACCGCTGGGACTGAGCGCCGCCGAGGCCGAGGCCCGCCGCCAGGCACTGGCGATGGCCGGCGCCCGCCAGGCCGAGGACAAGGAACGCTTCGCCGCCGAAGAAGCGCGCCGCATGGAAGACGATGCGCGCCGCCGCCAGATTCGCGAAGAAGCCGAGCGCGCCGAAGAGGAACGCCGCCAGGCCGAAGGCAGCGCCCCCGAGCCCGCCGCCAGCGAGGCGCCGGAAGCCGCCGCGCCGCAGGCCACAGCCGAAACCGAAGCGCAGCCCGAGGCACCGGCAAGCTATACGCCGGCATCGCAGCGCAATCCGGGCCCGTCCAGCGTGCGCATGGTTGCCGGTCGCCCCGGCCAGCCGCCGCGTCCGCCGCGTGTCGAGCGTCCGAGCAATACCCGCCCCGAAAGCGAACGCGGCGCCAATGCGCTGATTCGTCCCGGCGCCGCCGGCGCCCGTCCGGGCGCTCCGGGTACCCGCCCATCCGGCACGGCCGGCCGTCCGGCCGGTGAACGCCGTCCGGCTGGTTCGGGCATGGCGCCGATCGGCAATGTGCCGCCGGCCCCGCCCAGCGAAGCCGATGGCCGCAAGATCCGCACCGGCGCACCGCAGACCAGGCCGACGACCGAAGCCGAGCTCGAAAATGCACGGCGTGCATCAAGGGCCGCACCGGAACGGCCGACGCGCCGCGCCGGCGAGGACGCCAATGCCCGTGGCCGCCTGACGGTGACCAATGCCGGCGCCGAGAGCGATCGCGATCGCGGTCCCTCCCTCGCCGCCATGCGCCGCCGCCGCGACAAGAAGATGGGCCGCAACCAGCAGGATGCGCCCAAGCTCAGCCGTGAAGTGACCATTCCGGAAGCCATCACGGTGCAGGAACTGGCCAACCGCATGGCCGAACGCTCGGTCACGGTCATCAAGATGCTGATGGGCATGGATCGCATGGCCACGATCAACGACGTGCTTGATGCCGATACGGCCGAGCTGATCGCCACCGAGCTGGGCCATACGGTCAAGCGCGTGTCGGAAGCGGACGTGGAAGAAGGCCTGTTCGATATCGCTTCGGACGACAAGGCCGAGGACCTGACCGATCGTGCGCCTGTCGTGACCATCATGGGTCACGTCGACCACGGCAAGACCAGCCTGCTCGACGCCATCCGCGAGGCCAATGTCGTCAGTGGCGAAGCCGGCGGCATTACCCAGCATATCGGCGCCTATCAGGTCGAGAAGAACGGCCAGAAGATCACCTTCCTCGACACGCCGGGCCACGAGGCGTTCACCGCCATGCGTGCCCGCGGCGCCCAGGCAACGGACATTGCCGTGCTTGTCGTGGCGGCCGATGACGGCGTGATGCCGCAGACGATCGAATCCATCAAGCATGCCAAGGCGGCCGGGGTTCCGATCATCGTGGCCATCAACAAGATGGACAAGCCGGAAGCCAACCCGACCCGCGTCCGCACCGAGCTGCTGCAGCACGAAGTGTTCGTGGAATCGATGGGCGGCGACGTGCTCGACGTGGAAGTGTCGGCCAAGACGCAGGCCGGCCTCGACAAGCTGCTCGAGACCATCCTGCTGCAGGCCGAAGTGCTGGAGCTCAAGGTGGCCCGCGACGGGCGCGCCGAGGGCCTGGTCATCGAGGCCAAGCTCGATCGCGGCCGCGGCGCCGTGGCAACGGTGCTGGTGCAGCGCGGTACGCTCGCCATCGGCGACATCCTGGTTGCCGGCACCGAATTTGCCCGCGTGCGTGCGCTGATCAACGACAAGGGCGAGCAGGTCAAGGAAGCCGGCCCGTCCATTCCGGTGGAAGTGCTGGGCTTTACCGGCGTGCCGAGCGCGGGCGACCGCTTCTCGGTGGTCGAGACCGAAGCGCGTGCCCGCGAAGTCACCGAATATCGCCAGCGCGCCATCCGTGAAAAGACGGCGGGCGGCGGCGCCACCAGCCTCGAGCAGATGATGAATCAGCTCAAGGTGGCGGGCATCGCCAAGTTCCCGCTGATCATCAAGGGCGACGTGCAGGGTTCGGTGGAAGCCATCGTGGCCAGCCTCAACAAGCTCTCGACCGACGAAGTGTCGGCGCAGATCCTGATGAGTGCGGTGGGCGGCATTACCGAATCCGACGTGACGCTGGCCTCGGCCAGCAACGCCATCGTCATCGGCTTCAATGTCCGCGCCAACAAGCAGGCCAGCGAGCTGGCCGCGCGCGACGGTATCGAAATCCGCTACTACAACATCATCTACGACCTCATCGAGGACGTGAAGAATGCGATGAGCGGACTGCTGAAGCCCGAACGCCGCGAAACCTTCATCGGCAATGCCGAAATCCTCGAAGTGTTCTCGATCACCAAGGTCGGCAAGGTCGCCGGCTGCCGGGTCACCGAGGGCATCGTGGAACGCGGCGCCGGCGTGCGCCTCATCCGCGACAACGTCGTCATCCACGAAGGCAAGCTCAAGACGCTCAAGCGCTTCAAGGACGAGGTCAAGGAAGTCCAGACCGGCCAGGAATGCGGCATGGCCTTCGAGAATTACGAAGACATGCGCCAGGGCGACGTCATCGAATGCTTCCGCGTCGAGACGGTGCAGCGCACGCTGTAAAAGGCTGGATCATCGAAGTTACAAAGGGCGCGGTGCAGACCGCGCCCTTTTTTCGTTTGGGATATCCCCTCCCAACCTCCCCCTGACAGGGGGAGGAGGGGGAAGTGTCACTTCGGATTTCTGTGGCTCCCGTCACCCCACCCTCGATCCCTCCCCATCAAGGGGAGGGAGGCGCCAGCTCGAAGTTAGTGTTCATCGTCTCCCTCCCTCTTGTGGGGAGGGATCAAAGGGTGGGGGTAGATCACACGCGCCGGACCAAGAAGGATTCCGAAGTGAACACCCCCTATCAGGGGGAGGCTGTGGGGTATCCAACAAAAACCCGCCCCCTGTTCGGGAGCGGGCTTTTTCAATTTCAGCCCCGGGCCTTTGTCGCGGCAGCAGGAAACTTTGCTTCGGTGACTACGGATTCCGAAACAAGGCGCCCCGCTGCCGCGGCAGCGACCCGGGTAAAGCGGGTTAGTTGATCACCACGACGCGGGCGCCGGTGGGCACGCGGGCATAGAGATCGATAATGTCCTGGTTCATCAGGCGGATGCAGCCCGAGGAGACATTGGTGCCGATCGTGTAGGGCTCGGTGGTGCCATGCAGGCGGAACAGCGTGTCGCGGCCATCCTTGTAGAGATAGAGCGCACGGGGGCCGAGCGGATTGGTGGGGCCGCCCGGCATGCCTGACGCATAGGGGCCATAGCGGTCGGGTTCGCGGGCGATCATCGACTTGGTCGGGGTCCAGCGCGGCCATTCGGCCTTGCGGCCGATGGTGGCGGTGCCGCGGAAGACCAGCGACTCGTCCTTGCCGACGCCGATGCCGTAGCGCAAAGCACGGCCGCCTTCGAGCACCAGGTAAAGGAAATGCTGCGGGGTATCGATGACGAGGGTGCCCGGCCGCTCTGTGGTCATGTAGGGCACTTCCTGGCGCCACCAGCGCGGATCGACGCGGCGCAGGTCCATGGCGGCAATGGGGAAGGGCTCACCCAGGACCGCGCCATACATGCGCAGGTAATAGGGATCGATCTGCGGCTCCTGCACCACGGGGGTGCGGGTGGACGAGCAGGCAGCGAGGGCGACGGCGGGGAGGCCGATCATGAACAAGCGGCGAGAGAGCAAGGGCAATTCCCTGGGTAAGCTTGTGACGCAATTATACTGATCGGTCAGTGGTTAAGCTGCCGCCAGGAGGTTCGCTAGTGCAGGAAAGCCTCACTCGCCCAACGAGCTTTGGTGAAGAGGGTTCCTCTCCGTAATGTGATGGGCCAAAGCTGTTGCAAGGCTGCAACGCATGCAAAAGGCCCGGATCGCTCCGGGCCTTCCTGCGGATTTCCTGCGATTGCCGCTTATTCGGCGGCAGCTTCCTCGCTCTTGACGACTTCCTTGCCGGTTGCCTGATCGACAACCTTCATGGAAAGGCGGACCTTGCCGCGCTCGTCGAAGCCGAGCAGCTTGACCCAGACCTTGTCGCCTTCCTTGACCACGTCGGTGGTCTTGGCAACGCGGGCTTCGGCCAGTTGGCTGATATGGACCAGACCGTCCTTGGCGCCGAAGAAGTTCACGAAGGCGCCGAAATCGGCGGTCTTGACGACGGTGCCCTGGTAGATGGCGCCCACTTCGGCTTCGTCGGTGATCGACTTGATCCACTTGATGGCCGCTTCGATCTGGCTACCGTCGGACGAGGCGATCTTGATGGTGCCGTCATCCTCGATATTGATCTTGGCGCCGGTCTTCTCGACGATCTCGCGGATCACCTTGCCGCCGGTGCCGATCACTTCGCGGATCTTGTCGGTCGGGATCTTCATGGTCTCGATGCGCGGGGCGAATTCACCCACTTCCGAACGGGACGCGGTGATGGCCTTGGCCATTTCGCCCAGGATGTGGATGCGGCCGCCCTTGGCCTGCTCGAGGGCGATCTTCATGATCTCCTCGGTAATGCCGGCGATCTTGATGTCCATCTGCAGCGAGGTGACGCCCTGATCGGTGCCGGCCACCTTGAAGTCCATGTCGCCGAGGTGATCTTCGTCACCCAGGATGTCGGACAGCACGGCGAATTTCTCGCCTTCGAGGATCAGGCCCATGGCGATACCGGCAACCGGACGGGCCAGCGGCACGCCGGCATCCATCAGCGCCAGCGAAGTGCCACAGACGGTGGCCATCGAGGAGGAACCGTTGGATTCGGTGATCTCGGACACGATACGGATCGTGTAGGGGAATTCTTCGACCGAGGGACGGATCGGGTTGATGGCGCGCCAGGCGAGCTTGCCATGGCCGATTTCGCGACGGCCCGGGGACCCCATGCGGCCAGCTTCACCCACCGAATAGGGAGGGAAGTTGTAATGCAGCAGGAAGTTCTGCTTGTGGGTGCCTTCGAGCGAGTCGATATACTGCTCGTCTTCGCCGGTGCCGAGCGTGGCAACGACCAGCGCCTGGGTTTCGCCGCGGGTGAACAAAGCCGAACCATGGGTGCGGGGCAGCACGCCGACTTCCGAAACGATCGGACGAACGGTCTTGAGATCACGGCCGTCGATGCGCAGGCCCGTGTCGAGCACATTCCAGCGCACGATCTTGGCCTGCAGGTTGTGGATCACTTCGCCGAGGTCTTCGGCGGAGACTTCACCGGCCTCGACCTTGGCGGCAAAGGCTTCCTTGACGGCCTTCTTGGCGGCGTCGACGGCAGCGTAACGCTGGGCCTTGTCGGTGATCTTGTAGGCGGCGCGCAGATCGGCTTCGGCAACCTTGAGCACGTCGGCTTCGAGGGCCGAATAGTCGGGCGCCACGAAATCGCGCGGCTCCTTGGCGGCCAGTTCGGCCAGCTTGATAATGGCCTGGATCACCTTGCGGCTCTCGGCATGACCGAACATCACGGCGCCGAGCATGACTTCTTCGCTCAGTTCCTTGGCTTCGGACTCGACCATCAGCACGGCGTCTTCGGTGCCGGCCATGACGAGATCGAGCTTGGATTCCGAACGGCGGTCAACGGCCAGGTTCAGCACGTATTCGCCATCGACATAGCCGACGCGGGCCGCGCCGATCGGGCCCATGAAGGGCACGCCGGAAATGGTCAGGGCAGCCGAGGCGGCGACCATGGCCAGCACGTCGGGATTGTTTTCCATGTCGTGCTGCAGAACGGTCACGACCACCTGGGTCTCGTTCTTGTAGCCTTCGGGGAAGAGCGGGCGGATCGGGCGGTCGATGAGGCGCGACACCAGGGTCTCGTTCTCGGTCGGGCGGCCTTCACGCTTGAAATAGCCGCCCGGGATCTTGCCGGCGGCGAAGTATTTTTCCTGGTAGTTGACGGTCAGCGGGAAGAAGTCCTGGCCGGGCTTGGCCGACTTGGCTGACACGACGGTGGCGAGCAGCACGGTCTCGCCCAGGGTGGCGAGCACGGCGCCATCGGCCTGGCGGGCCATCTTGCCGGTCTCGAGCGTCAGGGGCTGACCGCCCCAGTTGAGCTCGACCTTGTGGTAATCGAAATTGATCGTGGACATATCTAGTCTTTCCATTCTGCCGGCTGAGCGGGAACGCGGGGCGTAGGAAAATCCCGCGAACTCATCCGGTGCACCCGCACTCGCCACTGCACCCCATGTGCAGTTCAAGCTCAAAATCAGGCGCTGTTTACGTCTGGCGGTGACGAAACATGGGCAAGACAACAAGCAGCTCCCACACTTGACGTCTGGGTGCCTCACGGGATCAAGCCTGAGGGATTGATCTTGCGAGCGTGAGGCGGGGAGCGGCCAATAATCCTGCCATGCTCCGGCAATCGCCGGTCTACGCTAGAGACCGTTTTCAAACTCTACTGTGACGGCCAACTGTCGGCGTTTTCTGCGCTTCCGGTGTTCACGTACAAGCGTACGTTCCGCTCCGGTTCTCGAAAGCCACCGCCATTTGACTCGCCACAGCGAATTTTCAAATGGTCTCTTAATCACCCCGGAGGGCGAGAGAGCGGAGGCGGAGGCTGGCCCCCGCATCCGCAATTCGGTTGCGCGCTTGTTAGCGGCGCAGGCCGAGCTTTTCGATCAGGGTCTTGTAGCGGCTCTCGTCGACCTTCTTGACGTAGTCAAGCAGGCGGCGGCGGGTCGAGACAAGCTTCAGCAGACCGCGGCGGGAGTGGTTATCCTTGCCATGGCCCTTGAAGTGTTCGGTGAGGTTGGCAATGCGTTCCGACAGGATGGCAACCTGGACTTCCGGCGAGCCGGTATCGTTGGCCTTGGTTGCATATTCCTGGATCAGAGCGCTCTTGCGCTCGGGCGTGATCGACATCGGGCATATCCTTTCAAAGGAGGATCGGGTCGCCCCGGCCGGGATGTCGTCCAGGCGGGGCCGTGAAGGCCCGGACCCGAAGGCCCGAGGCTGGCGTCCCTATAGTGCAAAGCGCGGAATAACGCCAGAATTTATTCGGATGGCTCGTCTTCGGCGGCAGCCGGCGCCGCGGCCGGGTCGATGGCGCTGAGCGGAATGAGGAACCGCCACTCCATGCCGTCGTCGTGGCAATGCCGCTCGACCTCGGCGCCCAGCGAGCGGCCGACCATGGATTGCAGGACCGTGGTGCCGAAGCCGACCCGGTCGCTGGTGGCAACCCGGTGCGGCACGGTTTCGCGCCAGTTGAAGTCCAGCCGCTGGTCGACAATGCGCCAGCGCACCTTGAGTGCGCCGCCATCGCCGGCAAAGGCGCCGTATTTGACCGCATTGGTGGACAATTCATGGGCCGCCATGCCCATGATCTGGGCGGCCTGGACGTTGAGCCGCACCGTAGGCCCGGCCACGTCGATCCGCGAGGCGTCGGGCGGGCTGAACGGGGCGATCTGGCTTTCCACCAATTCGCCGAGCAGCACGCCGGCCAGGCCATGGGCCAGCAGCAGGTCGGTGGAGCGGGCCAGGCCGTGGATGCGCCGCTCGAAGCCCTGCACATAATCTTCGACATTGTCGGCGCCGCGGGCGGTCTGCTTGGCCATGGCGGCAATGACCGTCATCTGGTTCTTGGAGCGATGCGCCAGTTCGCGCATCAGGAAGCGCACCTCGTTTTCGGCAGTCTGGCGCTGGGCGGAGGCCTCGGCCAGGGCCTGGGACACTTCGGCGATTTCGGCGACCGGATAGGCCCTGGGCACCGAGGCTTCGCCCCGGCCGAGCTTCTGCGCCTCGCGGCGCAGGCCGCGCACCGACTGGGCGACGCGCTGGGAAATCAGCAAAGCCGCGCCGGTGGCGAACAGAGCGATCAGCAAGCCCCAGGCCGCCAGCCAGAACCGGCTGTCATCGATCGGCCGGCCGACAATATCGGTCGAAGCCCAGGCCACGACGCGCCACCCCGAGATGGGCGCGCGGCGCTCGGCCGTCACCACCGTCTTGCCGTCGAACAATTCGCGCCGCCACTGGTCGGGCGCGGCGTCGGGCACCGGATGGCGCACGGGCAGGGTGGTGCCGGCCTGCAGCTCGGCCTCCGGCGTGGCGGCGATCACCACATTGTTGGTATCGACCAGCGCGGCATGCCAGCCGGACGGCAATTGGCGCGCCTGCAATGCCGATGTCAGCCTGCCGGCTTCCTGCGTCAAAGCGAGCAGGGCCACGCCGGACGGATTGTCGGGCAGCGCCACCAGGACATTGAAGAGGGAGCGGCCGGTTACCTTGCCGGTGAAGAGGTTGGACACGGCGACGCCGGCGGCGAGTGCCCGCTGGGCCGAGGCCGGATCGGAGGTTTGCCCCGATGATGTGCCATAGGGCGCATCGGTGTTCAGCACGACGTCGAGATCGGCATCGAGCGCGACCAGATTGGCGCCCATCTGCTCCAGCGCCACGAGGGCCCCTTCGCGGAAATCGGCCAGCCGGCCACTGCGCAGCAATTCGGAGGTGGAGAGCACCCGCAACGTGGTGAGCATGCCGCCCACTTCATTATCCACGGCCTGGGCCATGGCCTCGACCGTTGCGGTGGTGAGGGCCCGGATCGTCTGTTCCTGGGCGTCGTTATTGCGGTTGAGCAGGACCAGCGACACGACCAGTGCCGGGATCAGGATGACCAGCATCAAAGCGACGAGATAGAGTACGACAGGCCAAGGCCGCCTGCCCAAGGCCAGTGCAGTCTGGTCCACCCTGTTCTGCGTCGCCCCCGCCATGCCGCGCTTTCCGCGGCTGCTATCACACCATACCCTTCAGCCGCGGCCCAACCATAGCGTCAGACAGGCACCGCCCGGAAGCGGGCAGCAGCAATCTTTGTGCAAATGTTTGGCAGGGCTGGCAGAAATGCCACGTTATCCGGGCAATCCCGATCAGTATTTGGCGCTGGAATCACTGGCCGGGAAGCTCTCGTCGAGGGCTTCGTCCTGTTCATCCCAGTCCTTGGGCTTGTCGGCCTGGGCCTCCTTGCCGGCATTGCGCACCTGCACCGGGGCATCCTCGGGGCCGGGCTTCTTGCCGTCCTTCATGGCGGCGGCCTTGTCGGTCTTGTGGGTCTTGTGGCTCTGGGTCATGGCAAACTCCCTTGTTGGGAGAGAAACCCGCGGCACGGGGCAAGGTTGCAGACGCCGGAGATGGCTTGGAGTCTTCACCAGCCACTGGTAAAGAGCCGGCATGACCGAGACGCGCGCCAATTCCAAGAAGCTGTTCATCAAGACCTATGGGTGCCAGATGAACGTCTATGACAGCGACCGCATGATGGATGCGCTGGCGCCGCACGGCTATGAAACCACGCTCGACATGGCGCAGGCCGACCTGGTGCTGCTCAATACCTGCCATATCCGCGAAAAGGCTTCGGAAAAGGTCTTTTCCGAACTCGGACGGCTCAAGGAATTGCAGACCGAGCGCCGCGCCTTGGGCGGCGACATGATGATCGGCGTGGCCGGTTGCGTGGCGCAGGCAGAGGGCGAGGAAATCGCGCGTCGCGCGCCTGTCGTCGATATGGTGTTCGGGCCGCAGGCCTATCACCGGCTGCCCGACATGCTTGTGCAGGCCGAAGCGCAACGGCACATGCATCCCAGCCTCAAGCGGGCAGTTGTCGATACCGACTTCCCCGAGGAAGACAAGTTCGAGCACCTGCCGGCGGCGAAGAAGGAAGTGACCATCAAGCGCGGGCTGACCGCGTTCCTCACGGTGCAGGAAGGCTGCGACAAATTCTGTTCGTTCTGCGTCGTGCCCTATACGCGCGGCGCCGAAGTCAGCCGGCCGGTGGCGCAGGTGATCGCGGAAGCGCGCGGGCTGGTGGAAGCCGGGGTGAAGGAAATCACCCTGCTGGGTCAGAACGTCAACGCCTATCACGGCGTGGACGACAAGGGCCGGGCCGTGGGGCTGGGCGAGCTGGCCTATCTGCTGGCGGACATTCCGGGGCTGGAGCGGCTGCGCTACACGACCAGCCATCCCCGCGACATGGACGACGCGCTGATGGCGGCGCATCGCGACCTCGATATATTGATGCCCTATCTGCACCTGCCGGTGCAGTCAGGCAGCGACCGCATCCTCAAGGCCATGAACCGGCGCCATACGGCGGCCGAATATCTCGATGTGATCGCGCGCATCAAGGCGGCGCGGCCGGACATGGCGCTATCGGGCGATTTCATCGTCGGCTTTCCCGGCGAAACCGACCAGGATTTCGAGGATACGCTGAGCATCATCCGCGAAGTCGGCTATGCCTCGGCCTATTCGTTCAAATATTCGACGCGACCCGGCACGCCGGGGGCCAATCTCGACGGGCAGATCGCCGAAGAGGTGAAAACCGAGCGGCTCTATCGCCTGCAGGAACTGGTCAATGCGCAGACCACGGATTTCCACGCAAGCTGCGTCGGCAAGACCCTGCCGGTGCTGATCGAACGGCCTGGCCGCCAGGCGGGGCAGGTCGGCGGGCGCTCGCCTTATCTCCAGGCGGTGCACCTGGAGGGCAGCACGGACCTGATCGGCGCGATCCACCAGGTGGAAATCATCGGCACGAGCACCAATTCGCTGGTGGGCCGGCTCAAGGTCGCCGTTGCCGCCTGATCTAGGGCGTCTGCTGCAAGGGCCAGACTTCGATCACGCCGTGGGCTACGGCGCAGGGTGACCTGGACGCCAGCAGGATCGCCTCATCCATGTCGGCCGCCTCGATAAGGCCGAAGCCAGCAATGGGAAAGTTCGCCTGAAGAAACGGACCCTCCGCGGTCACGACACCTTTGTTGTCGTGATTCCGCACCTGGACCGGCCGGCCGGCGATGCCCATCTCCGCACCGCGTTCGACGAGCCAGGCGTCGTGGGCATGCGCCGCGTCCCGCACGGATTTGTCCGTCCTGTTGTATCCTGCTTCGTCACCGTAGCCGATGGTAATGAATTTGGGCATGTCACACTCTCCAAAACCGCTTGTACATTGCAAGTGGTTTTGCAGGACGTTTTGGGCCAGATTGTGGCCCTGCCTTCGGCGCTCTTGTGGCTGCCCTCCGCAGTCACAATATTGCTACAGACATTGCACCCAAATCATCCTAGCCTCGTTGTCATCATCGCGGCGCGCCCGCGCCGCCCCCTTCCGGGAGCCACACCAGTTTGAGCAGGCATTTGTCACCGACCGCAGACAACGCACTCGCATCGCAACTCGAACTCGCTTTTGAAGACAATCGCCTCGCTGCCCAGCTCTATGGCGATTTCGACCAGAACCTCGCCTTGATCGAACAGCGGCTCAAGGTGTCGGCCACGCCGCGCGGCAACCATGTGCTGCTCAAGGGTGCCGCTTCTTCGGTCGACCAGGCCCGCCGCGTGCTGGAATCGCTCTATGCCGGGCTCGAAGAGGGTCGGGCGGTCGACATTTCCGATGTCGATGGCGTCATCCGCATGATCGAGACCGAGGACAGCCAGCTCACCCTGCCGACGCTGGAACGCAAGGGCAAGGTGCGCATGGCCCAGATCGCCACGCGCAAATCCACCATCGTGGCGCGCACCCCGGCACAGGACGCCTATATGCGCGCCATGGAGCGGAGCGAACTGGTCTTCGGCGTCGGCCCGGCCGGTACCGGCAAGACCTATCTGGCCGTGGCGCATGCCGCGAGCCTCTTGGAACGCGGCGACATCAACCGCATCATCCTCTCCCGTCCGGCCGTCGAGGCCGGCGAGCGCCTGGGGTTCCTGCCCGGCGACATGAAGGAGAAGGTCGACCCCTATCTCCGCCCGCTCTATGACGCGCTTTACGACATGATGAAGCCTGAGAATGTCGAGCGCTGCATCACTTCGGGCATTATCGAAGTGGCGCCGCTCGCCTTCATGCGCGGCCGGACTTTGGCCAATGCCGTGGTGATCCTCGACGAGGCACAGAACACGACGTCGATGCAGATGAAGATGTTCCTGACGCGCCTGGGCGAAAATTCCAAGATGATCGTCACCGGCGATCCGACCCAGGTCGACCTGCCGCGCGGCGAGAAATCGGGGCTGATCGAGGCGGTGCACCTGCTCGATGGCGTCGAGGGCGTGCATATCAGCCGGTTCGGCGACAAGGACGTGGTGCGCCATGCGCTGGTCGGCCGCATCGTGCGGGCCTATGAGGCCGATTCGGCAAGGCGACTTGCGCAGAAGGACACAGAGGGCCTGGCGCGGACACTGGGGACCTTGCCACCGCGGGCCTGAGCCCTGGATACCCCCACTCACGCGATGTCATTCCGGCGCAGGCCGGAATCCATCTTGAGATGACTTGGCTCACCGCGTGTATGGATGGACCTCAGGATGGATTCCGGCCTGCGCCGGGATGACACCGTGGAAAATTAGAAGATCGATGCCGAAAACCACACCACCCCTGGACATCGCCGTCATTCGCAACGATGACGACTGGCCCGAAAATCTGGAGGCCCGCGCCGAAGCGGCGGTCCTGGAGGCGCTCAAGCAGAGCAAGGCCAGGGTCAAGGGCGTGGCGGAACTGTCGATCCTGCTCACCAATGACGCGGAACAACACGCGCTCAACAGGGAATGGCGGGGCAAGGATCTGTCCACCAATGTGCTGAGCTTCCCGCAAATCGAGCCCTTTGGGCCCGTTATGGGCATTCTCGGCGACATCGCCCTGGCGCGTGAAACCCTGATCCGCGAGGCGGAGGAGCAGGGCGTCACATTCGAAGCGCATTTCACCCATCTCGTGGTGCATGGATTTCTGCATATTTTAGGATATGATCACCTTGATGAAGCGGAGGCTCTTCAAATGGAGGGCCTCGAAACCCAGATATTGGCAGCGCTCGGGGTCGACGACCCCTATGCCGATTAGGGCCGGCGCCAGAATGGACCGGGCGTATTCCGTTTCGAGGACAGATAAGCCGCTTGTTGCGGCGAGAGATCATGAACGACAGTGACAGTCCGGGCCCCCAGACGGCGCCCACCAATCCCGAGCCTCCTTCTAGCACCGCCTCCGTGCCCGCACGGGGGCCAACGATCTGGAACCGCATCAAGGCCATGCTGGCGCGCAGCACGGTGTCGCTGCGCGACGACCTGCAGGTGGCGCTCGACGAGCAGGGGAGTTCGGAAGCCGCCGATTTCTCCGAAAGCGAACGCACGATCCTGCAGAACGTGCTCAAGCTCTCCAATGTGTCGGTCGGCGACGTGATGGTGGAACGGTCGGACATCCAGGCCATCGAGGCCGATGTCAATCTGGGCACGCTGATCGCCCGGTTCCGCCAGGTGCATCATTCGCGCCTGCCGGTCTATGACGACAATCTCGACAACATTCTGGGCTTCATCCACGTCAAGGACGCGCTGGGCAGGATCACCGAACCGGTGACCGATCCGGCCAAGGATGTGCCGGTGAAGCTGGTTTCGAGCGTGCTCAAGCAGAAGATCATCAAGCTCGACATCACGCGCGACGCCATGTTCGTGCCCACCTTCATGCCGGTGGGCGACCTGCTGCAATCGATGCGCGCCAGCCGCGTGCATATGGCCATCGTGGTCGACGAATATGGCGGCACCGACGGCCTGGTCACCATCGAGGACCTGCTCGAGGCGGTGGTCGGGGAGATCGAGGACGAGCATGACGAACTGGCCGCCGCGCTGATCCGCAAGGTGGGGGCCGATACCTATATCGCCGATGCCCGCGCCGAACTGAGCGACGTGCGCAGCCTGATCGGGCCGGATTTCGACCCCGGCGAATATGCCGAGGATGTGGAAACCATCGGCGGGCTGGTGTTCGATCTGGCTGGCCATGTGCCCAAGCGGGGCGAGCGGGTAACGCGGCTCGACGGCTTCGAATTCGAAATACTCGCCGCCGACAGCCGGCGCATCAAGCGGCTGCGTATCCGGCGCAAGCGGGAAGGCGACAGCGCCGAGCCGCTGGCGATTACCGATCAGCGGACATCGGCGCAGAAGGCGGCGGCGGAGTAGGCTTGTAGATGGCTCCACGCCCTCGTGGTTCGAGGCGCGTGAAGAACGCGCACCTCACCATGAGGGCTACTCTTGGCTCGGTATCCCAGTAGTCCTCATGGTGAGGCGGGAGCGAAGCACCCTCGAACCACGAGGGCGTGGCATTGCCCCTACGTAAAAACTAAGGGTCCGGAGATTGCTCTCCAGACCCTTGGCTTGCTGCTTAACTGATATCGCTCAGACCTGCTGCACGGCCTCGACGCCCGGCACGAAGTGGCGGAGCAGGTTTTCGATGCCGCTCTTGAGCGTGGCGGTGGAGGAGGGGCAGCCCGAGCAGGCGCCCTGCATATGCAGGAAGACGGTGCCTTCCTTGAAGCCCTTGAAGGTGATGTCGCCGCCATCCATGGCCACGGCCGGACGGACGCGGGTGGCCAGCAATTCCTTGATGACTTCCACCGTCTCGCTGTCTTCTTCCTCGAAGAATTCATCGACCTCGTCAAAATTGGCGATTTCCACGCCGCCCTCGACGATGACGGGCTTGCCGGACAGAAAATGGTCCATGATGACGCCGAGAATGGCCGGCTTGATATGGGCCCAGTTGGTGTCGTCCTTGGTGACCGAGATGAAATCGGAGCCGAGGAAGACGCCGGTGACGCCGGAGATGCCGAACAGGCCCTGCGCCAACGGCGAATTGCCGGATGCTTCGACGCTGCGGAAATCGCGCGGCTCGCCGACTAGCACATCGCGCCCCGGAAGGAATTTCAGGGTCGCGGGATTGGGCGTGGCTTCGGTCTGGATGAACATCGGGGCGCCTGCAATTTACGATTAGAACGCTTCTAAAATAGACCTTTGCGCTCAGGATGCAAGGGGCTTCGAGCCGTCCCGTAGGGCAAATTGCTCCAGTGGAGCGATTTGAGGCGAGAAGGCCATGAGGCCTACGGCCGAATGGCCCAGGGGTGCCGCATCCTGGATGCCTCTCCCTCCCCCTTGTGGGGAGGGTGGGCCCGAAGGGCTCGGGTGGGGGTAAGGTTCCACAAGCTCAGTGCGTGGGACTCACCCCCACCCTTGATCCCTCCCCACAAGGGGGAGGGAGACGACTGCATGTTCCATGTAAGGCATACGCCACCCCGCCATTCGGCGCGATTTGCCCGCTGCCCGCTCAGCAGATGGCGATGATCTCCTCGTCGCTCATGCGGCCGGGGACGATGGTCAGCGGGATGGGCAGGGCATTGGCGCGGTTGGCGAAGTGCATGACCAGCGGGCCGGGGCCTTCATTCGAAGTGGACGCCGCCAGCACCAGGATGGCGATGTCGCGGTCCTGGTCGATGACGTGCTCGATCTCCTCGGCGGCACTGCCTTCGCGGATCACCGATTCGCTGCGGACTTCGCCGATGTCGCGGATGCGGGCAAGGCGGGCATCGAGGTTGCGCTCGGCCTCCTCGACGGCTTCGGCGCGCAACACGTCCTCGACGCCCAGGCCGATGAATTCGGGCTTCTGGATCACGCTCATCAGCACCACGGTACCGCCCGTACGCTTCACACGGTAAGCCGCGAAGGTCAGCGCCCGTTCGCATTCGGGCGTCTCGTCGATGACGACGAGGAATTTGCGCTTGTATTCGGTCTGTGAAACCACGGCCGCTCCCCTGGATTGTTCCTTTGTCGCGTTTCCGGGCGGAAAACCCGCGCCGCACTTTTTCCTGGAAACGCTGTTAGCGGATAAAGCCGACGATAGAGCGGACATCGACCATTGTCGCCTCCGCAATGACGCGCGCCCTCTCGGCGCCGTCGCGCAGGATGGCGTCGATCGTGGTCGTGTCTTCGATCAGCCGGCGCATTTCGTCGCCCATGGGGCCGAGCTGCGCCACGGCCAGATCGGCCAAAGCCGGCTTGAAAATGCCCCAGCCCTTGCCGCCGAATTCGGCGATGACCTGGGCCTTGGTCTGGTCCGACAGCGCGGCATAGATGCCGATGAGATTGTCGGCTTCGGGCCGGCCGGCCAGGCCCTCCACCGTCTCGGGCAGGGGCTCGGGATCGGTGGTGGCCTTCTTGATCTTCTTGGCAATGCCGTCGGCATTGTCGAGCAAGGAGATGCGCGACTGGTCGGACGGGTCCGACTTGCTCATCTTCTTGGTGCCGTCGCGCAGGCTCATGATACGCGTGGCCGGGCCAGCAATCAGCGGCTCGGTGATCGGGAAGAAGCTCCCGTCATCCTGCCCGACACCCTGAGCAGCGATGGAGGCAGCATAGTCATTGTTGAACTTGGCGGCGATGTCGCGCGTCAGTTCGAGATGCTGCTTCTGGTCGTCGCCGACAGGCACATGGGTGGCCTTGTAGAGCAGGATATCGGCCGCCATCAGGCTGGGATAGGCCAGGAGCCCCAGCGAGACATTTTCCGAATTCTTGCCGGCCTTGTCCTTGAACTGGGTCATCCGGTTCATCCAGCCGATGCGGGCGACGCAGTTGAACACCCAGGCCAGTTCGGCATGCTGCATGACCTGGGACTGGTTGAAGATAACAGCCTTTTTGGGGTCGATGCCGGCAGCGACATAGGCCGCGGCCACTTCGCGGGTGGCGCGGCGCAGGTCGTCCGGGTCCTGCCAGACCGTGATGGCATGCATGTCGACGACGCAATAGATGCAGTCATGCGTGTCCTGCAGGGGCACGAAGCGGCGGATCGCGCCGAGATAATTGCCCAGATGCAGGTCGCCCGAAGGCTGGATGCCGGAAAACACACGATTGGTGAAGGTCATGGAGAGCCCGATATTCGCGATAGTCGCGACTTTCTATAGCCGAAAGCCGTACTTTGGAACCGTCTTCTCGGAGACCTCATGGCGAGCCAGTCGAACCATGGGGTTGAGCGAGTGGAGCTATCGCGCCACGCGTCAGTGGTTCGACAAGCTCACCATGAGGGCTACTTTGAGCGCCGCAGGCGGCGCAGCAGCAGGCCCAGCTTCTGGGCGCCAGTGATGTGGACCAGGGTGAAATAGATGGCCATGCCGAAGACCACGAGTATGGCCAGCAAGCCGCCCTGGCTCCAGAGGGGCGCGCCGCTGGCGAAATGGGCGGCGCCGCGCTCGACCAGGAGATAAAGTGCTCCGCCCATAACGGCGCTGATGGCGATAATGAGCCCATGGCGCAGCCATTCGGCGCGGGTCAGGGCAAAATGGCCGCGCCGCGCCAGGAATACGGCCAGCAATACCGCATTGAGCCAAGCCGAAGCCGAGGTGGCGATGGCAATGCCGACATGGACGAGGCTCGGGAACAGCAGCAGCGATATCGAGATATTGGCCACGACCGAGATGCCGGCAAAGACGGTGGGCGTTACCGTGTCCTCGCGGGCGAAATAACCCGGCTGCAGCACGCGGATCAGCACATAGGCGGGCAGGCCGGTGGCAAAGGCGATCAGGGCCTGCGCCGTCTGGGTGGTGGCCAGCGCGTCGAAGGCGCCACGCTCGAACAGTACCCGCACGATGGGCTCGGCCATGGCAATGAGCGCGGTGGCTGCCGGCATGGAGAGCAGCATGGCGGCCAGCAATGACTGGTCCTGCGTGGCGCGGGCCTCGGTGTCACGGCCGCCCTTGAGGTGGCGGGAAAGCTCGGGCAGCAGCACCGTGCCGATGGCGATACCGATAATGCCGAGCGGAAGCTGGTAGAGCCGGTCGGCATAATTGAGGATGGAAATGGCATTGTCGGCGCCCGAGGCGATGATGGTGCCGACGAAGATGTTGATCTGGGTTATGCCGCCGGTAAGGATGGCCGGCACGGCCAGCACCCAGAAGCGGCGCACTTCCGGATCGAGACGGGGCAGGCGCAAAGCCGGCACGAAATCGGCCCGGCGGATGGCGGCATAGACCAGCGCCAGTTGCGCCAGCCCGCCGGCCATGGTGGCTACGGAGACCCACATGGCTGAACCGGCCGGGTCCATGACCCAGAAGGTCACCAGCGGAATCATGGCGGCGATATTGACCAGGTTGAGAATGACCGGGGCGAAGGCAGCGGCGAAGAAGCGGCCCAGCGAATTGAGGATCGCGCCATAGGCGGCCATCAGCGACATGCAGGCCAGGTAGGGGAACATGATCCGCGTCAGCAGGACGGTGAGATCGAATTTTTCCGGATCATCGGTAAAGCCGGGGACGAAGGCGACCATGATCTGCGGCATGAAGATTTCCGCCAGGATGGTCACGCCCACCAGCATGGCGACGAGCCAGGCCATGATGCGCGAGGCCAGGTCGAGCGCCGCTTCGCGGCCTTCGCGTTCCAGCGCGCCGGAGAAGAGCGGCACGAAGGCGGTGTTGAAGGCGCCTTCGGCAAACAGGCGCCGGAACAGGTTGGGGAAGCGGAAGGCGGCGAAGAAGGCGTCGGCCGCCGGCCCGGTGCCCAGCACTGCCGCCATCAGCGCATCGCGCACGAAGCCGGCGACACGGGAGATGAGGGTGAGGCCTCCGACGGAGAGGAAATTGCGGTAGAGGCTCACCTGCCACGCCCTCGTGGTTCGAGGCGCGTGAAGAACGCGCACCTCACCATGAGGGCTACTCTTGGCTCGGTATCCCAGTAGCCCTCATGGTGAGGCGGGAGCACTTGCGACCCTCGAACCACGAGGGCGTGGCACGGGCCGCTACCCATTGGCCACCTTCTCGCCCTGCGGATGGAACACGCCCATCAGCGCGTCGTGGATTTTCCGCTGGCGGGGCTTGGAGGTGATTTTCTGGCCGGTGAGATCGGTGATGTAGAAGACGTCCACCGCCTTTTCGCCATAGGTGCCGATATGGGCCGAGCCGATGGTGAGGTTGAGGTCGGAAATCTGGCGGGTCAGCGCGTGCAGCAGCCCCATGCGGTCGAGGCCGGACACCTCGATGACGGTGAATTTTTCCGACAGCGCATTGGACACGGTGACCTGCGACGGCACCGCGAAGGGACGCAGGCGCTTGTTGTGGCGGCTTTCTTTGCCCAGGTCGATCAGGATCTGCCGCTTGCCCTGCAGCAATTGCTTGACCGTATCGATGATGCGGGTGGCGCGGACCTTTTCGTCCTCGTCTGACGTGAAGGAGCGGCGCAGGCGGAACGTATCGAGCGCATGGCCATCGCGGGTGGAAAAGATCTGCGCCCCGATGATGGACGTATCCTGCATGGTGCAGGCGCCGGCGATCAGCGAGAGCAGCCGCGGGTGGTCGGGCGTATAGAAGGAAACTTCGGTAATACCCTCGAAGGCCTTGACCCGTATGGAGCCGGCAAAGCCTTCGCCCGTCTGGTCGGCCTGGCGGATCATGCGGGCATGTTCGACCTGCAATTCGGGTTCGGCGCGCAGCCAGTAATGGTCATAGTGGCGGGCAATATAGGCATCGACCTCGGCCGGCGGCCAGGCTTCGAGCGCCTGGGCCAGCGCGCGGCGGGCATCGTGGATGCGGTCGGACTGGGTGACCTGGCTGTGGCCGCCTGAGAGCAGGGGCTCGGTGGCATAGTAGAGAGCGCGCAGCAGGCTGCCCTTCCAGCCGGTCCAGACGCCCGGGCCGACGGCGCGGATATCGCAGGCGGTGAGGATCATCAGCAGAGCCAGGCGCTGCGGCGATTGCACCACATCGGCAAAGGCCTTGGCGGTTTCGGGGTCCTGGATATCGCGGGCCTGGGCGATCTCGCTCATCAGCAGGTGATATTCGATGAGCCAGGAGACGGTGTCGGTTTCGGCGGGGGAGAGGCCGAAGCGGGGGCAGAGTTTGCGGGCGATGCGGGCGCCGGCAATGGAATGATCTTCCGGGCGGCCCTTGGCGATATCGTGCAGGAACAGCGCGACATAGATGAGGCGCGTATCGTTGAGCTGGGGCAGCAATTCGTGGGTCAACGGCAGGTCGTTGCGCAGGCCGCCATTGGCGATCTGCGCCATGACGCCGACGGCACGGATCAGGTGCTCGTCCACCGTATAGTGGTGGTACATGTTGAACTGCATCAGCGCGACGATCTTGCCGAAATCGGGCACGAACTTGCCCAATACGCCGCTCTCGTTCATCTGCCGCAGGATGCGCTCGACCGATTGCGGTGCGGTCAGGATGGTCAGGAAATGCTCATTGGCCTTGGGATCGTTGCGCAGCCTGTTGTCGATCAGCCGCAGCGAGCGGGTGATGACCTTGATGGCATCGGGGTGGAACAACAATTCCTCGCGCCCGGCCACCAGGAAAATACGGATGAGATTGACCGGGTCCTTCTCGAACACGTCCGGGCTGGCAATGTTGAGCCGGCCAGTATCGAGCACGAAATCCGTTTCGCCCTTGATCCGGCTCCTGCCCGAGCGGAACGGCGCCAGCACGCGGCCGACCAGGTCCATATCCTTGGCGTGGTTGAATTCGAGGCTGGCACAGATGATGCGGGTCAAATCGCCCACATCCTTGGCGACGAGGAAATAGCGCTTCATGAAGCGCTCGACGCCCAGCATGCCGACGCGCTGGGCATAGCCCATGCGTTCGGCCAGTTCGGGCTGCATGTCGAAAGTCAGCTTTTCCTCGGCGCGGGCCGTAACGAAATGCAGGTGACAGCGCACCGCCCACAAGAAATCCTCGGCGCGGGAGAACAGGCGGTATTCGGCGGCCGACAGCACGCCCTTGCCGACCAGCTCATGGCTGGTCTTGACCTGGTAGAAATACTTGCCGATCCAGAACAGCGTATTGAGGTCACGCAAGCCGCCCTTGCCGTCCTTGATATTGGGCTCGACCACATAGCGGGTATTGCCCATGAGCTTATGCCGCTCGTCGCGCTCGGCCATCTTGGCGGCGATGAATTCGGGGCCCGTCCTGGGCATGATCTCGGCTTCGAAACGCTGCACCATCTGGTCGAACAAAGTGCGGTCGCCGGTGAGGAAGCGCGCTTCGAGCGTGGCGGTGCGCACGGTCATGTCGGCGCGGGCCATGCGGATGCATTCATCGACCGAACGGACGGCGTGGCCGACCTTCTGGCCCAGGTCCCACAGCATATAGAGGATATATTCGGTAACCTGCTCGCCCCAGGGGGTCTGCTTGTAGGGCAGGATGAAAAGCAGGTCGATATCCGAGCCCGGCGCCAGCGTGCCGCGGCCATAGCCACCGACGGCGGAGAGCGCGATGGCCTCGGCGCCGCTGGGATTGTCGACCGGGTAGACCCGGCGCGTGGCGAAGAGATGGACGGCTGAAATGATCTCGTCCTGCGCATTGGAAAGGTTCTGCGCACAGCGCGTGCCCTTGCCCGATGCAAGCAGTTCGGCCTCGGCCTGTCGCCGTGCCTCGGCCAGGGTCTGGCGGATATGGGTCAGCACGGCGGCGCGGGCGGCGGCGGATTTCGGCGCGGCCTCGCCGATCGCCGCGTCGAGCTCGCCGAGAATGGTCTCGGCGGACTTCAGCGCGAATAGAGGTTTTCGCGGCTTTGCCTCAGCTTCGGCGAGCGTCATCGCGGATTTTCTTCAACTCGTAGAGCGCTTCGATCGCTTGTTTGGGGGTCATCTCGTCGGGTCGAACGGCGTCGAGCGCTAGATGTACGGGGTCCGGCCCCACCGGCCTGGGAGGAGGCTGGTGGGCGAAAAGTGGCAGATCGTCTAGCACGCTGGCCTTCTGGCTGGAAGAGGCCGTGCCCGCCGAGCGCTGTTCGAGCACGGTCAACACCTGCCGCGCCCGCGCCAAGACCGGTTCGGGCAGGCCGGCCAGCCGGGCCACCTGGATGCCATAGGAGCGGTCGGCGGCGCCGGGACCGACTTCGTGCAGGAATACGACCTCGCCCTCCCATTCCCGCACCTTCATGGTGACGTTGCTGACGCGGCTCAATGTCTTGGCGAGGCTGGTCAGTTCGTGGAAATGGGTGGCGAAGAGGGCCCGGCAACCGGTGGTTTCGTGCAAAGCCTCCACGGCCGCCCAGGCGATGGAAAGGCCATCGAAAGTGGCCGTGCCGCGGCCGATTTCGTCGAGCACGACAAGGCTGCGCCGCGTGGCGCGATTGAGGATGGCTGATGTCTCGACCATTTCGACCATGAAGGTCGAGCGGCCATGGGCGATATCGTCGCTGGCGCCGACGCGGGAAAAGACCCGGTCGACGACACCGATATGGGCCGATGTCGCCGGCACGAAAGACCCCATCTGCGCCAGGATCGCGATCAGCGCATTCTGCCGCAAAAAGGTGGATTTACCGCCCATATTGGGGCCGGTGACCAGCCACAACCGCCCGCCGCCGATAGCGTCGTCGCCGCTGAGGTCGGCATCGTTGGCGACGAAGCTCTGGCCCTCGGCCGAGACCATGTCTTCCACGACCGGATGGCGTCCACCCTGGATGGCGAAGGCCAGGGAGGTGTCGATTTCGGGGCGGGTATAGCTGCGCGTGGCCGCCAGATGGGCGAGGGCGGCAGTGACATCGAGTTCGGCCAGGGCATCGGCCAGAATGCGCAGGATGTCGGTGCGGCTCAATACGTCGTAGCGCAGGCTGGCGAAGACCTTGAGCTCGATTTCCAGCGCCGCCTCGTGGGCGCGGGCGATGCGGCCTTCGAGATCGGCCAGTTCGGTCGTGGTGAAGCGCATGGCATTGGCCAGAGTCTGGCGATGGATGAAGCTCTGCCGATGCGGCTCTTCGAGCAGGCGCGTGCCATGGGCAGCCGGCACTTCGACGAAATAGCCGAGCACACCATTGTGCCGGATTTTGAGGGAACGGACGTCGGTTTCCTCGATGAGGCGGGCCTGCAGGGCGGCGACCACGGCGCGGGTTTCGCTGGCCAGGGCGCGTTCATCGTCCAGCGCCTGGTCATAGCCCTTGCGCACGAAGCCGCCATCGCGGCTCAGCAGCGGCAATTCGTCATCGAGCGCCAGCGCCAGCTCGGAAGCCAGCGGCATCGGGGCGGCGGCCAGCGTGGCGGCCAGGCGGGCGAGCACGGCCGGCACATCGTCGAGGCGGGCAAAATGGCCCGATAGCGCCGAGGCGGCAGCAACGGCCTTGCCGATCGCGGCGAGGTCGCGCGGGCCGCCGCGGTCGAGCGCCAGCCTTGTCAGGGCGCGGGCCAGGTCCGGCACAGCCTTGAGGTCGGTGCGCAGGCGGCCGGTCAGCAGCGTATCATTGGCCAGCATGCCCACCGCATCGAGCCGCTCGTTGATGCCAGCGGCATCAGCCAGGGGCGCGGCCAGCCGGGCGGAAAGCAGGCGGGAGCCGGGGGCGGTCACCGTGAGGTCGATCACCTGGCGCAGCGAACCCCTGGCCTGGCCGCGCTGAGTCTGGTGCAGTTCGAGGCTCATGCGGGTGGCCTGGTCGATGGCCATGCGACGGGTCGCGGTATCGGCCACGGGCGCGCGCAGGGCCACGCCGACGCCCTTCTGGCTCTCGCGCACATAAGCGACCACCGCGCCCAGGGCCGCCCGCGCCGCGCGGGACAGCGATGTGGGGTCGAAGGCGCTGTCGGGAAAAGCGGCACGCAGGCTCGACGTGGCCGTTTCGCTGTCGAAGCTGTCGGCTGGCGCGGCATGGGTGATGGCGGCCCAAGCCGGGGCGAAGAGATGCCGCTCTGTCAGTGCCGCCCGCGTCGCTTCGGTCAGCAGCAATTCGGCCGGGTCGATGCGCGCCAGTTCGTCCTGCAACTGCTCGGCCGACAGATCGGCGGTGAAGGTCTCGCCGGTCGAGACATCGGCCCAGGCCAAAGCGAAATCGGTCTCGCCATGCCGCACCATGGCGAGCGCGGCGAGGAAGTTGGAGGCACGGGCATCGAGGTGATCATCCTCGGTCAGCGTGCCTGCCGTGATCAGCCGCACCACGTCGCGCTTCACCACCGACTTGGCGCCGCGCTTCTTGGCCTCTTTGGGGTCTTCCACCTGCTCGCAGATGGCGACGCGATGGCCCAGCTTGATCAGCTTGTTGAGATAGTCGTTGGCGGCATGGATGGGCACGCCGCACATCTGGATATCCTCGCCCAGATGCTTGCCGCGCTTGGTGAGCACGATGCCCAGGGCGGCGCTGGCGATCTCGGCATCCTCGAAGAACAGCTCGTAGAAATCGCCCATGCGATAGAACAGCAGATAGCCCGGATTGACCGCCTTGATCTCGAAATACTGCGCCATCATCGGCGTCAAAGCCGGGGTCTGCGCTTGTTCGATGGGCGACTGATCCATAGGGGCAAAGGGTCTCGGCAAGGAAGCCGAGACCTTATGGGTTTTGCTGGTCGATTCCAACCGCAAGGGGCCGAATTGCCGCCCGGAATATTCCCTTCCACAGATCGTCATCCTCGGGCTTGACCCGAGGGTGACGATCGAGGGTCAGACGGCGCCTCACATCCCCCTGATGACAGAGGCCGGCTCCACCACCTTGCGATAGAGATGCCATGTCGCGTGGCCGAAAATGGGAATGACCACGGCCAGACCGACAAAGAGCGGCAGCGCGCCGATGAACAGGCCCGCCCCCACGATAATGCCCCAGGCCAGCATGGGCACCGGATTGTGCATGACAGCACGGAACGAGGTTTCGACGGCCACGAATGCCCCTACATCGCGATCGAGCAGCAAGGGGAAGGCGATGACCGTGGTGCAGAGGGTGAAGATGGCGAAGAGCGCACCCAGCATGGTGCCGGATATGAGCAGCGTCATGCCGCCGGGCTCGGTGAGGATCTGGTTCATCAACCCGCCCAGCGTCTGCGGCGTCGATGAGCCAAAGAGGCTTTCATACAGCGCCTGCGCCGCCGTCAGCCACAGGGTGAAGACGGCGAGCAGCATGATCGCGAGGGCGGCGATCGAGCCGATGGCGGGGGATTTCAGCACTTCGAAAGCGTGATGCCAGGAGGTGTCGAGACCCTGTTCGCGCCGCCGGGAAATCTCGTAGAGCCCGATGGCGGCGAAGGGGCCGATCAGCGCGAAGCCGCCCACTAGCGGATAGAGCAAAGGCCAGGTGTAATAGCCGTTCATCCACACCGTCAGCACGATGCCGACAATGGGATAGATCAGCACCAGCAGGACATAATGGCTGGGCTTCTCCCAGAAATCGGCAATGCCGCGACGCAGGGCATCGCCCAGGTCGCCCAGGCTTATCGTGCGGATGACCGGCATATCGAGCTTGTCGCCCGCGCCGGAAATGACGTGGAAAGTGGACATGACCTTGCTCCTCCATAACGGAGGCCGCGGACTCGCTGACAAACCGCGAACGCGCGACCAGCAATGGCAGGAGTTTAGCTCCGGTGCGACCGATTGTCGCTACAGTTCGTAGAATTGTGATCGGGACGTTGCACTCGCAGTCGTCTCCCTCCCCTTGTGGGAAGGGATCAAGGGTGGGGGTGAGTCACAAGCACCGAGCTTGCGGAAGCATACCCCCACCCGACCCCTGCGGGGCCACCCTCCCCACAAGGGGGAGGGAGGTGTCGACTGCGAACTCAGATTTCGTAGCGATCCGTCTCGTCATGCACCGGCCGATAGATGAAATAGTCGAAATCGGCCGGGCTGGCGGTGCCGTTGAGATCTTGCGCCGCCATGCCGACAAAGGCGCCGGTAAAGCTGCCATGGGCCTGATGGCCACCGCATTCATCGGACAGGATCGAGGCGTCTAAGACCGGGCCGATGGGTTGCAGCTCCTGGCCCTCCAGCGCGTAGAAGAATTGCAGCTTGCGGCCACGAATGGTCAGCGCCAGCTTGACCTTGCCCTCGTTGGGAATCGTGACCGGGGCGGCCGGGAAATTCAGATTGCCATCGGGCCAGGAGATTTCCGAACTCATCAGCAGCAATTCGCGCTGCCCGTCGGAATGGGCTGTCACGGCCAGATAGAAGAAGTTGTAGCGGCTGTAATAGGCCGTCAGCCCCGCCATGGTGCGCTCGTCGGTGGCGTTGAAGTCCACCACCGTCTCTGCGTCGTAGGAGAAATGCTGCTGCCGGCGGGCCACCAAAGCCTCCTCGAACCAGGAGCCGATCGACTCGCGACCGAACAGCGTCAGCTTGCCGGCTTCGGTCTTGAAAATGCGGTCGGTTTCGGGCGTACGCAGCC
The DNA here is from genome assembly GCF_024707105.1 of Devosia ginsengisoli. Classification (GTDB taxonomy): domain Bacteria; phylum Pseudomonadota; class Alphaproteobacteria; order Rhizobiales; family Devosiaceae; genus Devosia; species Devosia ginsengisoli_A. The sequence goes on from NZ_JANQAJ010000006.1 coordinate 603,697, forward strand.
ACTGGAAATCGATCGGCAGGCCGTTTTCGAACGTATAAAGCTGTTCGGCCCAGTACTTTGCCTCGTCGCGGGTGCCGGGCACGTCGACATGCAGCGAGGGCACCGGACCGTTCTTCACATAGAGCCAGTCGTCATCGCCCCAGTAAGCCTCCTGGATCGCGGTTTCGCGGCCCAGCACGCAGCGGCGCTCCTGGGTGGTCGGGCGGCCGGTGAGGTGGACCAGATAGGTCTTGCCTTCGGGCGTTTCGACGATATCGCCATGGCCGGCCCGTTGCAGGGGCGCCAATGGGGCATCCTTGGCGGTCAGGATGTGCTTTTGCGGATGGGTCTCGTAGGGCCCGTCGAGGTTGCGCGAGCGGGCGAAAGTGCAGGCATGGTCATAGGCCGTGCCGCCTTCGGCCGTGAGAAGGTAATACCAGCCGTTACGCTTGTAGAGATGCGGGCCTTCGACCAGCTTGAGATCGGTGCCCTGGTAGATGTTCTTGATCGGTCCGACCAGCCTGCCCGCCTCGGGATCGAATTCCTGCAAGGCGATGCCGGCGAATTTCAGCGGGCGGGTGCGGTGGTCCCAGAGCATGTTGACGAACCACTTTTTCCCGTCGTCATCGTGAAACAGGCTGGGATCGAAGCCGGACGAGTTGACATAGACCGGGTCCGACCACGGACCTTCGATCCTGTCGGCGGTGACGATGTAGTTATGCGCGTCCTTGAACGAGCCGTCCTTGCGCTTGACGTCGGTATAGACCAGCCAGAATTTTTCGCCGTCATGGGTGAGGCAGGGGGCCCAGACACCGCAGCTATCAGGGTCGCCGCGCATGTCGAGCTGGGTCTTGCGGGTCAGCGGTCGCGTGACCAGCTCCCAATTTGCGAGGTCCTTGCTGTGATGGATCTGCACGCCGGGGAACCACTCGAAGGTGGAGGTGGCGATATAGTAGTCGTCGCCGACGCGGAGGATGGACGGGTCCGGATTGAAGCCGGGCAGGATGGGATTGGTAAGCTGGGGCATGGGTTCCTCGCAGGTGACGGCTCTGATTCACCTCGCCCCTCAGGGAGAGGTCGGCGCTCAGCGCCGGGCGAGGGGTGCGATGCTGCGACACACAGCATGCTCGAGCATCGCACTCCTCACCCCAACCTCTCCCCTGAGGGGAGAGGGGCACCGGCGGTTGGTTCAGTTGATCAAACGAAGCGATTGACCAGGTTTTCCAGATATTCCTGGCGGCCGGAACGGGGCTGCGGGTTGATGTTCTCGGCATGAACCCTGTCGGCGATCTGCGCCAGGCTTAGCTGGCCGGCAAGGATGTCCTTGCCAATGCCGGAATTCCAGCCGGCATAGCGATCGTCCAGCAGCTTGTCGAACTCGCCGTCCTCGATGAGCGCCACTGCGCCCTTGAGGCCGCGGGCCAGGGTGTCGAGGCCCAGGATATGACCATGCAGCAGGTCCGCTGGGTCGAGTGACTGCCGGCGCACCTTGGCGTCGAAGTTGAAGCCGCCCTTGCCCAGCCCGCCCTGCTTGAGGATGTAATAGAAGGCCAGCGCCATTTCTCCCGCATTATTGGGGAAGTGGTCGGTATCCCAGCCCGACTGCAGGTCGTTGCGGTTGGCGTCCACCGAGCCGAGCATGCCCAGCGAGGAAGCGACCGCCAGTTCGTGTTCGAAGGAATGCCCGGCGAGGAAGGCGTGGCCGACCTCGATATTGCACTTCACATCCTTCTCGAGCCCGTATTTCTGCAGGAACCCATAAACGGTGGCGACATCGTAGTCGTATTGGTGCTTGGACGGCTCCTGCGGCTTGGGCTCGATCAGGATCTGGCCCTTGAAGCCGATCTTGCTGGCATGGTCGATGACGAGATGGAGGAAACGGGCCATCTGGTCCTGTTCCTGGCCGATCCTGGTGTTGAGCAAGGTTTCATAGCCCTCGCGACCGCCCCAGAGCACGTAGTTCTCGCCACCCAGTTCGTTGGTCAGCTCAAGCACCGACTTCACCTGGCCGGCGGCATAGGCGAAGACTTCCGGGTCCGGATTGGTGGCAGCGCCGGCCATGTAGCGGCGGTTGGAGAAGAGGTTTGCCGTGCCCCAGAGCAGCTTCTTGCCGCTCTTCTGCATGTTTGCAGCGATGATGTCGCCGATGACACGGAGATTCGTGTTGGATTCGGCCAGGGTCGCGCCTTCCGGGGCAATGTCGACGTCATGGAAGGCGAAGAACGGCACATCGATCAGGTCGAAGAACTCGAAAGCCACTTCGGCCTTGAGTTTTGCGCCTTCAAGGCCCTTGTCGAACCACGGACGATCGAAGGTGCGGCCGCCGAACGGGTCGCCGCCTTCCTGCGCGAAAGTGTGCCAATAGGCGATGGCGGGGCGGATATGGTCTTCCATCCGCTTGCCTGATATCACTTCGTCCTTGTTGTAGTGGCGATAGGCCAGCGGGTTCTTGCTCTGGGGGCCTTCATACTTGACCTGGTTCAGGCCCTTGAAAAAATCCGTCACTTACGTGCCTCCTCGATGGCAGGATAGAGCGCGCGATACCGCGCATATTGGTCGGAATAGGCACCCGACAGGTTCCTGTCGGGTGCGATGACAGTCTTGATGGGCGGCATGGTCATGACCGTTGCGGGACTGGCGCCCTCGGCAGCACAGAGGCCGAGCCGGGCAGCGCCGAGCGCGCCGCCGAAATCGCCATCCTCGGGGAGGGCGATTTCCATGTCGAGATTGGTGGCGATCATCCTGAGCCACAAAGCCGACTTGGAGCCGCCGCCGACGGCGAGCAGCCGGTCGATCTTCGTGCCGGCATCGTTGAGAACGCGCTGGCTGTCGCGGAAGGCGAAGGTCACGCCCTCCATCACCGCCTGGGCCAGCCGGGCCGGGTCGGACAGGTGGCTGAGGCCGACGAATGACCCGCGCGCATCGGCATTGTTATGCGGTGTGCGTTCGCCCGAGAGATAGGGGAGGAAGATTTCCTCGCCCGGCCCGGTGAATTGCGCCTCGGCGGCGCCGGAGAGGGTGGCCTGTTTCTGGCCGGTAATCCTGCTCAGCCAGTTGAGGCTGTCGGTGGCCGAGAGGATGACGCCCATCTGGTGCCAGGTCTCGGGAATGGCATGGCAGAAGGCGTGGACGGCCCCTTCCGTATTAGGGCTGAACCGCTCGTTGGAAACGAAGAGCACACCCGATGTGCCGAGCGAAACGAAGCCCTCGCCCGGCCGGATGGCGCCGATGCCGCAGGCGGAAGCGGCATTGTCGCCCGCCCCGCCGGCGATCACCACGAGGCCATCCATGCCCCAGCGCTGCGCCAGTTCGCGCTTGAGCGTGCCCGACACCGCCGAGCCCTCCACCAGCCGCGGCATATGCGAGCGGTCGAGGCCGGTCACGGCGAGCAGTTCGTCGGACCAGTCGCGCTTGCCGACATCGAGCCACAGCGTGCCCGCCGCGTCGGACATGTCTTCCACATATTCGCCCGATAGCAGCAGGCGCACATAGGCCTTGGGCAGGAGAACCTTGGCGATCCTGTCGTAAATATCAGGCTCGTGCTTGCGCAGCCAGGCGATCTTGGGGGCGGTGAAGCCGGGCATGGCGATATTGCCTGATATCCGGCGGAGCGATGGAAGCGCGGCTTCCATTTCCTGACATTCGGCGGCCGAGCGGCCATCATTCCAGAGAATGCAGGGGCGGAGCACTTCGTCATCCTTGCCCAGCAGGGTGGCGCCATGCATGTGGCCGGAAAGGCCGATGCCGCGCACCGAGGCCAGTTCGGACGGATGGGTCGCCTTGAGCTTGTCAACCGCCTCCAGCGTTGCCGTCCACCAATCGGCCGGGTTCTGCTCGGACCAGCCGGGATGCGGCCGCACCGGCTCGACCGCCGCAGCCGAGGCTTCGCCCAACACCCTTCCATGCTCGTCGATGACAAGCGCCTTGACGCCTGACGTGCCGATATCGATGCCGAGATAGGTCATGAGGCACGTACCTCATGGCGGGGAGCAGAAATCATCGGAACGTCCTCCCGGCCCGTTTTCGGGCCACGCCGGTGTGATGAGTGGCGCTTCTTAGCGCAGATTGTCGCGCAGGAAAATCCCGATTTCAATGGGGTCGGTCGCCGCCTTGCCGCTGCCGCCCAGCGCCAGGCTGCGCGCCGCGGCAATGGCCTCGCGGATTTCGCCATCGGGGTTCTGGTCCAGCACCACATCGATGGCGCCCGAGCGGAGGCCGCGCCGCGTCGGCTCGGTCAGCTCATGGGCGATGACGCGGATGGCGCCTGATCGGTTCGAGGCTTCCAGCGCCGCGACCAGCCCGGCATTGCCGGCGCCCAGATTATAGAGGCCGGCGAGATCGCCATGCCGTTCGAGCAGGTCGGCGACGATGGAATGGGTTTCGCTGCGCTCGTCATGGCCCTCGACGGGGCCGATAAGCTCGATGGCGGGAAATTCGGCCCCCAAAGCGGCGCGGAAGCCGGCCAGCCGGTCGGAATGGTCGCGCAGATGCAGCGAGCCGGCGATGACCGCCACCTTGCCGCCCTGGGGCAGGAAGCGGCCCATCAGCGATGCCGCGGTACGGCCGGCGGCTTCATTGTCGATGCCGATGAAATGGCGGCGCTGCGTGCCGGGCAGGTCGGAAACCAGCGTCATCACCACAATGCCGCGGCGCGTGGCGCTATCGACCGCCGCCTGCACGGAAGGCTCTTCGCCGGCGACGATGACGGCGCAATCGCAATGCCTGATATCGAGCGCGTCGAGGCTTCGCGCCAAGGCATGGGCGTCCAGCGCCTTGATACGGTGGGTTTCGATATGCATGCGATCGGCCAAGGCCGGGCCGACCCGCCGCGCGACCGCATCGGCAAGGCTCGCCATGAATTCGTTGGAGCCGTCGGGGATGATGAAGGTGAGCTTGAGATCACGGGCGCGGGCCAGCAGGGACGCGCTGAGATCACGCTGGAAACCGATTTCGGCAATGGCCGCCTCGACCTTTTCGGCGGTGGCGGCGCGGACGCCCGGCCTTCCATTGAGCACGCGATCGACCGTGGCGAGGGAAACGCCGGCCGCCCGCGCCACATCATGCACCGTCGCCCGGCGCCGCAACCCGATCTCGTTCACCCGAGGCTCCCTTATGCTGGTGCGAAGGATCGTCAGGCCGCGACAAAACGTCAAGTGCATCGTTGCAGGCGGGCGAGAAAGCAGGCTAAACGTGGCCCGCAAATTTCAGGGGACGGCTAATGGGTATCGCGGTAACGGCGTTCGGCGCGTTTGGGGGCAAAAGGGTGGATCAGTTCCGCCTGGTCAGCGATACCGGCGTTACGGTCGATCTCATTTCCTATGGCGTGGTGGTGCGCGACTGGCGCGTGCCGGTGGCGGGCGGCGAGCGCTCGGTGGTGCTGGGCTTCGACACGTTCGACGCCTATGCCGCCCACAGCCCGCATTTCGGCTCGCTGGCCGGGCGCGTGGCCAATCGCGTCAAGGGCGCCTCGTTCGAGCTCAACGGCAAGACCTACAAACTGACGGCCAATGCCGGCGACCTGCAACTGCATGGCGGCGAGGAAGGCCTGGGACGGCAGGTCTGGGACGGGCAGGTGGACGAGGCCAACAATGCCGTGCGCTTCACCCATTTCTCGCCCGATGGCGCCATGGGCTATCCCGGCAATGTCAATTTTTCGGCCACCTATACGCTGCGGGGCAATCGCCTGCGGCTGGAGCTGAGCGCCACGACCGACCAGCCGACGCCGATCAGCCTGGTGCAGCATCAATATTTCAACCTGGGCACGTCAGCCGATGTGCTGGACCACACGATCCAGGTCAATTCCAGCGCCTATACCGAGCTGGGCGAAGACCTGGCGCCGACCGGGGCCATCCTGCCGTCGCGGGGCACCGCCTACGACCTGCGCGCGCCCCGCAGCATGCGCGATGCGGCGGGCAAACCGGTCGACTACGATATCGGCATGGCGCTCGATACCGGCCGCAGCAATGCCGACCCGATTGCGACGGTGGTCTCGCCGGACAAGGACCTGACGCTGAAGCTGTGGAGCGACCGGCCGGGTGTGCAGGTCTATAATGGCGTGTGGACCGATATTCCGGTGCCGGGCCTCAACGGCAGGCACTATGGCAAGCATGCCGGCTTCTGCCTCGAGGATCAGGCCTTTGCCGATGCGGTGCACAATCCGCATTTCCCCAATATCATCCACTCGCCCGAACGGCCCTATCGCCATTGGTGCGAGTTCGAAATCGCCTGACGCCGGCCTCTACCAAGGCATTTACGACGCTCTGAGGCAGGGTGGTGGTGGCGCCATCCCACCCCCGATCTCATCCCGGCCTTGAGCCGGGACCCATCCCGAGATCACGCCACGGCCGCGAGGTAGTCGGACCAACACCCCACCCTCATTTCCTCCCCACAGAGGGGGAGTGTTTACATTGGACGCATGAGGCCAGTTACCCCTCTCCCCTCGTGGGAGAGGGTGGAAATCCGCGTTCAGCGGATTTCCGGGTGAGGGGGCTGCGCTATCCCATGCTTCATTGCCAGCGGACAGCTCAGCGCCCCCTCATCCGCCCTTCGGGCACCTTCTCCCACAAGGGGAGAAGGGGAAGTCCCAAGCGCTCGAGGTAAACACTCCCCAGTGAGGGGGTTGGCCGCAAGCCCCGACTTATCCATCTTATCCCCCTCCCCGAAACCTGCTGCATACTCCTGCCATCCCCGCCATTCACGCGGCCCCGACGCAGGGCCGGGCGGGGAGGCTGGAGACGGGGGCGCCCGTTTGGCCGGGCAGAAAGTCGGCAGCTGGGCTTGCGATATAGTCCCACCTGTGTCCGGACCCGGTGAGGAAACTCCAGACCCGTGATGGGCGGCCTGTGGCTCCCTGAGTTAGTAACTGGATCGAGTCAAAGGCCGCCCATCTCCCGTGAAAACCGCACTGCAGGCGGCGTTTTTGGCACGTCTGGCCATCGGAGAGGCTGCTGACGGGACCTGTCAGGGCCTTGATGCATTGTCTCTCCAATGACCCTGGAGAGACAGCATGACCTCCCTTCACCATTGCGATATCGGATGCCGAGCTGGCCGACCTCAAGGCGCGGCTGGCCGCGACCCGCTTTCCCCGGACGCTGGATGGCGTCGGCTGGGACTATGGCACCGAAGACCAATTCCTGCGCCGCTTCGTCGCCTACTGGGGCGAGCAGTATGACTGGCGCGCCGCCGAGGTCCGGCTCAATGCTTTCCCGCAATTCATCGAGGTGATCGACGGGGAAAGCGTGCATTTCGCGCATGTTCGCGGCCGGGGCGAGAGCAATGTGCCGCTGCTGCTGACCAATGGCTGGCCGAGCAATTTCGTCGAATTGCTGCCGCTGGTGCCGCTGCTGACCGAGCCGGTCGATGGTGTGGGTTTCGACGTGGTCATTCCTTCGCTGCCCGGCTACGGCTTTTCGGGGCAACCGACGAAACCGGGCATGAATCTGAGCAAAGTCGCCCCGCTCTGGGCCGAGCTGATGACGCGGCTCAACTACCCCAAATTCCTGATCTCGGGCTCGGATATGGGCGCAGGCGCTGAAATGGCGCTGGTGCGCGATTTTCCTGAACGGCTGATCGGGGCCCATTACGTCAATGTCTATTCCGGCTTTCCGCGACCCGAGCAGCCGACGCCGGAAGAACAGGCCTATTTCGGCACCGCGGATTACTGGGCCTTTGCCGAGGGCGCCTATGCCATGATCCAGGGCACCAAGCCGGCCACTCTGGCGGTGGGACTCAACGATTCCCCGGCCGGGCTGGCGAGCTGGGTGCTCGAAAAGTACCAGAAATGGGGCGATACCGGCGGCGACGTGCTCAACGCCTTCGAGCTGGACGATCTCTGCACAATCCTCTCGGTCTATTGGTTCACCCAGACGATCGGTTCCTCGGTGCGGCTCTACAAGGAGGCCTTTGCCGACACAGAACTGCCCAAAAAGGCGCCGAAACACGACGTACCGCACGCCATTCTGCTGCCACCGGCCGACAATCCGGCGCCGCGGGCCTGGGGCGAGCGGCATTTGTGGAACATCGTGCGCTGGACGGAACTGCCCTGCGGCGGCCATTTTCCGGCGCTCGAAATCCCCGAAACGCTAGCCCATGACATCCGTGCGTTCCATGGCCAGATCGCGTAGCGACAGCGCGCTTGGCTCCGGGGCGGGAATCTGGCATCCAGACCGGCCAGGGGAGAACGAAACATGGACAAAACCGAGCGCCTGTTTGCCGTCATGGATGCGCTGCGGCGCCATCGCCGGCCCGTCACGGCAGCTGCTTTGGCCGAGGAACAGGGCGTTTCCGTGCGTACGCTCTATCGCGACGTGCAGACGCTTATCGGGCTGGGCGCGCCTATCGATGGCGAAGCGGGGGTGGGCTATATGCTGAAACCCGGCTTCTTCCTGCCGCCGCTGATGTTCACGCCCGAGGAGCTGGAAGCGCTGGTGCTGGGCGCGCGCTGGGTCGGGGCGCAGCCCGATGACGGGCTGGGCGCGGCGGCGAAAAATGCGCTGGGCAAGATCGCCACCGCCTCGCCCGAGGACCTGCGCGACCGCATCAACGATACGGGCCTCTGGCCGGTGGCGGTGTGGAGCGCCAATTCACGGCAGCCCATGCCGATCCTGGGCCAGGTGCGCCAGGCCATGCGCACGGAAAAGGCGCTGCAGATTTCCTATGAGGACGAAGGTGGCAATCCGAGCGAGCGCGCCATCTGGCCGGTGCAACTGGCCTATTACGAAGGCAAGCAGGTGATCGCCGCCTGGTGCTGCCTGCGCACCGCCTTCCGCAATTTCCGCACCGACCGAATTGTCGAGCTGACCGTGACCGACCAACGCTATGGCAAGCGCCGCGCCGTGCTGGAGCGGGAATGGCGCGATAGCTGGCAACACGATCCGCGCTGGCAGGGCGGCTCTTAGATGTCGCGATCCTTCAGTAGACCTCATCCTGAGCCTGTCGAATGACGAGGTTGTGCCCTCGTGGTTCGACAGGCTCACCATAAGGTCTCAATGACTAAGACATCCGCGCATAGAGGCTTTCCGGCCTGATATCGTCATCCAGCCGGAAGCGATGATCGGCCGGGGGATGGGCGCGCTGGCCGCATTCGAGCCGCGGGCAGATGCGGCAGCCGACCCCGACCGGCACGAGCTGGCTGTCGCCCGTCAGGTCCATGCCGTCGGAATAGATCATTTCCCGCGCGTGATGGATCGAGCAGCCCAGCCCGATGGACATGTAGCGGCGCGGCGCATTGTAGCGGTGATCGCCCTTGGCGATGGTGCGGGCAATGCAGAAATAGCGCTGCCCGTCCGGCATCTGGCTGAGCTGGATATTGATCCGCTCGGGGCTCAGGAAGGCCGAATAGACATTCCAGCGCGGACAGGCGCCCGAATGGCGCGGAATGTGGATGCCGGACAGCGAGAAGCGCTTGGAAATATTGCCGGCGATATCGGTGCGGACCAGGTGCAGCGGAATGCCCGACGCGCCCTTGCGCTGTAGTGTCGTCATGCGGTGGCAGACCTGCTCGAAGCTGGCACCGAATCGGCGGGCGATGCGCTCGATATCGTAGCGATAATCGCGACAGGCGCGCAGGAAAGGCTCATAGGGCATGATGAGCGCGGCTGCAAAATAGGCCGAGAGGACATTGCGGGCCAGAGCCGGCGCATCGCCTTCCGGCAGGGTGGACTCGGCGATGATGGCGGCGATCTCGCTGCCGGCGGCCAATTGGCCGAGCTGGTGGGCCACCAGGAACAGAGCCGATTCAGCCGGCAGGATGTCTGACACCAGCAGGTGGCTGCGCCGCTGGTCGAGCTGGCGGGCGATGCCATGGGGCAGAGAAGCCAGCCGCACCTCCATGCCGAAGACGTTGAACAGGTAGGTCCGCAACCCGAAGTCGAAATTGTCGCCGGCATGGTCGATATCGGCGCGGATGCGCTCGGCCGCCGCCTCCAGATCAGGGAAATGATTGGCGTTTTCCTGCAGGAAATCGGAAATGGCGTCGGTGGCGAGATGGAAGGGTTCGGCTTCACCTGCGACAACGGGCGCCGGACCGGATTTGGCCACCAGCCGGTAACGGTCATAGAGCTTGAGAATGGCGCGGGCGGCGGCCGGATTGGCATGGGCCAGGTCGCGGATTTCCAGATTAGTGACGTCGCTATCGGCGAAGAGATCGTCGCCGAAGGCTTCCATCAGGTCGCCGACCAGCCGCCCTTCGTCGCCATCGACCAGTTCGCCCGGCTCGACGCCGAAATGGCCGGCAATGGAGAACAGCAGCGGCACCGTGACCTTGCGGCGGTTATGCTCGATGAGATTGAGGTAGCTGGCGGAAATGCCAAGCGCCTGGGCCAGGTCGGCCTGGGCGATCTTCTTCTGCCGCCTCAGCCGCTTGATGCGGCCGCCGATCTGCATGTCCTTGACATCGTTCATGCGTTCTCCTCCGGCATTTCTTGACAGACTTTACAAATCCACCGCTGAAACTTGACCACGCCTTTACAGCTTTACTGACCGCTATGCGCTTATTTCTTGCATCTTTGACGCGATTGTCAAATCTTTACATCAACGAAGTGAGGAGACTTTCGAATGAGCCCGTCCAGCAGCGAACGCGAGGAATACCTGACCATCATCGCCCCTACGGCGGGCGAAGCCATGGCGCAGTTCAAGGCACGGCACCTTGACGAACAGGGCTATGCCATTGCCGGCAAGATCGGCCGGCACCAGTTTTCGCTGGTGGGCGGCGAGGGCAGCACGGAGCTGTTCGCCGGCAGCGGCATGATCGCCGCGACCTTCAGCCGGAAGGTCGCCGGCTAACCAACTCCAAGTTTCACGTGAATCAGCGCCACCCGCTGCGGCGGGAGTGGCGAAGCCATGTCCCAAGGAGGAGACAGCAATGCTCGACAAGCCGATTTTCCCGACGCCCGACTATGCCCCCGATCGCTGGCGCAATATTGCCCGCACCTATAGCCAGGCCGATGTGGCGCGGCTCAGTGGTTCGCTGGCTATCCGCCATACGCTGGCGGAAAATGGCGCCAAGCGCCTGTGGGAATTGCTGCAGCGCGAGGATTTCGTACCGACCCTCGGCACGTTTACCGGCAACCAGGCGGTGCAGCAGGTCAAGGCCGGGCTCAAGGCCATCTATCTCAGTGGCTGGCAGGTGGCGGCCGACGCCAATTCGTCGGGCAATATGTATCCCGACCAGAGCCTTTATCCGGTCGACAGCGTGCCGTCGGTGGTCAAGCGCATCAACAAGGCCCTGCAGCGCGCCGACCAGATCCAGACCATGGAGCAGGCCGACGGCATCGCTACCACGGATCTCGATTTCTTCGTTCCCATCATCGCCGATGCCGAAGCCGGCTTTGGCGGGGCGCTCAACGTGTTCGAATTGATGAAGGCGATGATCGAAGCGGGTGCCGCCGCGGTGCATTTCGAGGACCAGCTCGCCTCGGAGAAGAAATGCGGCCATCTGGGTGGCAAGGTGCTGGTACCGACCAGCCAGTTCATCCGCACGCTCAACGCGGCGCGGCTGGCCGCCGATGTCATGGGCGTGCCGACGCTGATCATGGCGCGCACCGATGCCGAGGCGGCGCGGCTCATCACGTCGGATATCGACGAATACGATGCGCCCTTCGTCACCGGCGAGCGCACTGCCGAGGGTTTCTATCGGCTCAAGGGTGGGATCGAAGCGGCCATTGCCCGCGGCATTGCCTATGCGCCCTATGCCGACCTGATCTGGTGCGAGACATCGAAGCCCGATCTGGCCGAGGCGAAAAAATTCGCCGAAGCGGTGCGCAAGGTCCATCCCGAGCAGATGCTGGCCTATAATTGCTCTCCGAGCTTCAACTGGGCCAAGCATATGGATGAGGCCGCCATGGCCAGCTTCCAGCGCGAAATCGCCGCCATGGGCTACAAGTATCAGTTCATCACGCTGGCGGGCTTTCACAATCTCAGCCTCACCACGTTCGAACTGGCCCGCGCCTACAAGACAGACGGCATGGCCGGCTATAGCAGGCTGCAACAGGCCGAATTCGCCGCCGAGCCGCATGGCTTTTCGGCGGTGCGCCACCAGCGCGAAGTGGGGACCAGCTATTTCGACGCCGTGTCACTGGCCGTGAGCGAAGGCAAGAGCGCCACGACCGCCATGGGCGAAAGCACGGAGACAGCGCAGTTCCACTAAGGAAATCGAGCGTTCCCTGGGGGGATCGTCCTCCCTCGATGTCATCCCCGCGAAAGCGGGGACCCAGCCTGAGATCGTGCCTCAACCACGATCTCAGGACAGGCCCCAGCGCAAGGCCGGGGTGACACCGCGGGGTGGCGATTACGGTGAAAGACGGACATCTAGCCCGCAGGCAGCAGCAGACCGAGCCAGCCAAAGGTCAAAGCGGCCAGGCCCAGCGTATGGACCAGTGCAATGACCCAGGTGGTGGCGACGAAGCGTGGCTTGACCGTCTTGTGGCGATAGACTTCCTGGGCGGCCAGGCCGCCGATAATGCCGAAGGCCATGTCCACGACATGCAGGTTGTTCTCACTGACGCGATATTTTCCCGTCAGCGCATAGAGCTTGTCGAAGCGATAGAGCAGGGCCGATCCGGCGCCCATGGCGGCATAGAGCAGGCCGATCCATTCCGGCGCCCGTCCCGCGCCGATGGCCCCGAGAATCAACAGGGTCATCAAGGTCGCCGCGGCAGTGCGCAGGCCCAGCTTGAAGCGGGAAACATTGCCTGGCGCCTGCTTGACCTCGCGCAGGGTAGCCTGGGGCGCCGGGCTGGCGGTGGTGATGCTGACATCGATGGCGGAGGGGCGACCCTTGCGGCCAGTGGCGATCTCGAAGCTCAGCCGATCGCCGATGCGCGGCCGGCTACCGGCGGCGACCTTGGAAATGTGCACGTAATAGTCCCGCCCCGCATCATCGCGGACGAAGCCGTAGCCGCCCTTGTTGTTCCACTGAACCAGTTCGCCCGATCTGCGCATCACTATCCTGCCGGCCTATCAGCATGACCAATATTCCCGCTTCGTTAACGGGTCCTGATCGTGCAAATAAGCGGTTGATCGTCAAACGACGATGGAGGTAACCTGTCACATTGCCGATCAATTATGCTGCTGCCATGTCCGCGTCCGCCAAGCGTTTCGTCACCAGTCAGTTGAACAATATCGGGGTCACCCTCAATGGCACCGATCCTTGGGATCCGCAGATCCATGACGATCGCCTGTGGGCCCGCCTGCTGCGCGATGGCACGCTGGGGCTGGGCGAAAGCTATATGGATGGCTGGTGGGATGCCGAGGCGCTCGACCAGTTCCTGTTCCGCCTGATCAGCGCCAATGTGCAGGACGCTTTCCCCAAGGACCTTGCCGTGATGTGGAGCGTGGCCAAGGGGCGGCTGCTCAACCTGCAGCGCCTGCGGGTGACCGAGGTGGGCGAGAAGCATTATGACATCGGCAATGATCTCTATGCCGCCATGCTCGACCGGCGGATGATCTATTCCTGCGGCTATTGGAAAGATGCCACCGATCTCGACGCGGCCCAGGAGGCCAAGCTCGACCTCATCTGCCGCAAGATCGGGCTGGCGCCCGGCATGCGCATTCTCGATATCGGCTCGGGCTGGGGCGGTTTCCTGCAATTTGCCGCCGAACGCTATGGCGTATCGGGGCTGGGCGTCACCGTCAGCAAGGAGCAGGCGGCCTTGGCCAATGAAAGAGCCAAAGACTTGCCGGTCGAAACCAGGCTGCTCGACTATCAGGCACTGGACGGGCAGTTCGACCGCATCATCTCGATCGGCATGTTCGAGCATGTCGGCTACAAGAATTATCGCGCCTATTTCGAGAAGGCCGCCAGCCTGCTCAAGCCGGACGGGCTCTTCCTGCTGCACAGCATTGGGGGGCACACATCGACCACGCATGGCGACCCATGGAGCGAAAAATACATCTTTCCCAATGGCATGCTGCCCTCCATCGCGCAGATCGGCAAAGCCATAGAGGGCCTGTTCGTCATGGAGGACTGGCACAATTTCGGCGCCGATTATGACCGCACGTTGATGGCCTGGCGCGATCGCTTCGACGCCGCCTGGCCCAGGCTCGAAAGCGAGAAATATGACGCGCGCTTCCGGCGCATGTGGCGCTATTACCTATCCGTCTTCGCTGCCCTGTTCCGCGCTCGCAATATCAGCTTGTGGCAGGTGGTGCTGTCACCGGGCGGCGTGCCAGGCGGCTATCAAAGCATCCGCTGACCCGGATTCACGTGAAACACTTATCCACAGGCTTATGCACAGGGTGCCGCCTAGCCGGTCCCCACAGGCGCGCCGCCCAAGCCGATCTCGTTGCCGTCAGGATCGCGGTAGAGCGCTTTGCGGACGCCATTGCGATAGGTCAGCCGCTCCGTCGGCTCGATACCGCGCTCGGCAATCTGCTCTACGCGGATATCGAAATCATCGACGAAAATGGTGACGATCGAATGCCCGGCGTGACCGGGCTTCTCCTCGATGGCAATGCAGCGATGCTCGGCCAGTTCCGCCTCGGTCGCGGAGGTCACGAAGCTGGGCTCGGAGCCCAATAGACGCGCATACCACGACGTGGCCGCCCGGATGTCGCGAACATAGATGCCGGCATATAAATCGACTGCCATGAGCCGCTCCTTCAGGCCGCCCCGAAATTGAGCCGATAGCTCAACGCTTCGGCGATATGCGGGCGGCCGACGCGTTCGACTCCGGCGAGGTCGGCCAGGGTGCGGGCGACCTTGAGTACGCGATGATAGGCGCGGGCCGAGAGGTTGAAGCGCTCGGCCGCCTGCAGCAGCAGGGCCTGGCTTTCCTTGTCGGGATTGACCACCGCCTCGATCAGCGTCGAACTTGCCGCCGCATTGGTGAACACGTCCGGCGCGCCATGTTCAGCAAAGCGCTGCCGCTGCCTCTGGCGGGCGCGGGCCACGCGTTCGGCAACGGCTGCCGAACTTTCGGCCGCCGCCGATGGCGCGATCATGTCGGCGGCGGTCACAGCCGGCACGTCGATGCGGATATCGATGCGGTCGAGGAAAGGCCCGGATACGCGGGACTGATAGTCGTCGGCGCAGGCCTTGCCACGGCGGCAGATATGGCCGGGCGTACCGGCCAGCCCGCATTTGCAGGGATTCATCGCCGCGATAAGCTGGACGCGGCTGGGGTAGCTGACCCGCGCATTGGCGCGGGCGATGACGGTTTCGCCTGATTCCAGCGGCTGGCGCAGGCTGTCGAGCACGCTGGGGGCGAATTCGGGCAATTCGTCGAGGAATAGCACGCCATTATGCGCCAGGCTTACCTCGCCCGGCCGCACCCGCAGGCCACCGCCCACCAGGGCTGCCATGGAAGCGGAATGGTGTGGCGCGCGGAAGGGACGGCGATCGGAAATTGCCCCGCCGGCCAGCTCACCGGCAATGGATTGGATCATCGAGATATCGAGCAGTTCGCGCGGCTCGAGCGGCGGCAGGATGGAGGGGAGGCGCGCCGCCAACATGGACTTGCCAGCACCGGGCGGGCCGACCATGAGCATGTTGTGGCCCCCGGCCGCCGCCACTTCCAGCGCGCGGCGGGCCACCTGCTGGCCACGGATATCGGCCAGGTCGGGCAAGCCGCCCTGCGGCAGGTATTTGCTGGGCACGGGCCGGGCCGCAAGCTGGTGGCCGGTCAGGTGATTGGCGATGGCGAGCAGGCTTTCGGCCGCCACGATATCGAGCCCGTCGCCGGCCCAGGCCGCTTCGGCACCCGAAGGTTCGGCGCAGATCAGGCCCAGATTGCGCGCCTGTGCGGCGATGGCGGCCGGCAATATGCCGCCGACATGGGCCAGGCGCCCGTCGAGCCCCAATTCGCCCAGAGCCAGATAACCATCGAGCGCGTCCTGCGGAATGGCGCCGATGGCGGCCATGACGCCCAGCGCGATGGGCAGGTCGTAATGGCTGCCCTCCTTGGGCAGGTCGGCCGGCGCCAGATTGACGGTGATGCGCTTGGGCGGCAGGCCCAGGCCCGAGGCGACCAAAGCGGCACGCACGCGCTCGCCCGATTCATTGACGGCCTTGTCGGGCAGGCCAACCAGGATGAATTTCGGAAAGCCCGGTGTGATCTGCACCTGCACATCGACCGGCACAGCCTCGATGCCCTGAAACGCCACTGTCGCTACACGGGTGACCATCGCCCAATGCCCCAAGCCCTGGGGACAGCTTAGCAAGGCACGTGTCGGATAACAAGAACGTAAAGCGAACGAATTATGGCCTGTTAACCACGCCGCTTGCCACACTGGTAAACCTAATCTGGCGTTAACCGGTCCATGTTGAATCAAAGGCTCAGTTTCGTCATGCGTAGAGTTCTGTCCCGATGCTTGCCAGCCGGCCTTTTCCCTCGTTTTCCGCGATCGCAAAGGGCGCTGCTTCGGCCATGCTGGCGGCTTTGCTGGTAGCCTGTTCGTCGGGTGGCGGGCTTTATGGCCCCATCCAGGGCGACAACCGGCCCCATTCGGGGGTGGACCGGGCGCGCAATATGCCGATCCAGGGGATCGACGTGGCGCGCTACCAGGAAAACGTGGATTTCCGCTCCGCCTTCCAGAGCGGCATCCACTTCGTCTTCATGAAGGCCACCGAGGGCAAGGACTATCTCGACCCCAATTTCCGCACCAACTGGGTGCGGGCGCGCGATGCCGGCATGCCGCGCGGTGCCTATCACTTCATGACCTGGTGTTCGCTGGCCTCGGAGCAGGCGGCCTGGTTCGTGCAGAATGTGCCCAACGATTTCGACGCGCTGCCGCCGGTACTCGATCTCGAATGGAACAACCATTCGAGCTGCAAGAACAAGCCGAGCCGGGCCGATGCGCTGGAAAAGATCCGCTACATGCTCGATGCGATGGAGCGCCATACCGGCAAGCTTCCCATCATCTATACCGACATGACCTTCCACCGCGACATTCTGCAAGGCGAGTATTTCCCCAATGCCTTCTGGCTGCGCTCGACCGCGGCCGAGCCGCATGAGCGCTATGGCAACCGCACCTGGACCTTCTGGCAGTGGACGCAGACCGGCGTGGTCCGCGGCGTGCGTGGGGAGGTCGACCGCAATGCCTTCTACGGCAACCAGAATGACTGGATCACCTTCCTGCTGACTGGCTGCGATCCGCGCGCCATTGCCTCGCTGGGGCCGACCGGGCGGTGCCAGTCGGCCAAATAGCGAAGCTTGTTGTCACGTTTCCGAACCGCAAAGCCGGCAGCCACTTTTGCTGAAAATCTCTACTGCCCGCGCCACATCCGGGCGCGGCCATAATCGACGATCTCGGCATCGGCCTCCGGCTGGTAGAGAACCGCGCTGACGATGATGGGCCCCTGTTCCGCATCATAGGTGAATTCCTGCTCGTCGCGCATGCCCAGCAGGGCCAGGCCGTAGAGCGAGCGAAGCGAGACGGTCTGCCCGATGACTTCGCGGGCCGCCCCCAGCACCAGGCGATGCTCGAGCCAGCGGCCATCGCCGACGCGATAGCGCACCTGGCTGTTCATGGTGACCACGCCCGGATCGATCCGCTCGGAATCGACGATATCGGCCTGCACCAGCTTGTGCCGCAGCAGGTCGAAATAGCCGCGCTCTCCAGAGGGACGCGCCATGGCGATGCCGCGCAGAATGGCATAGTCCCGATCGGTCATGACGAACTGGGGCAAGTCCGACATTGTGTTGAAGCTCCTTGTCACCGGAATGGGGAAGAAGGGCGCCGAACCGACGGCACGGCGCCATGGTCCGGTCAGGGCTTGGACGAGCCCAGGGCGGTCAGGATGCGGGCGCGGTCTTCGAGCGCACGCAGGCGGATAGTCATGGTTTCGGTCTTGATCGGGGTCTGCGGAGGCAGGCGATATTCAAGGCCCGGCAGGGTCGCAGTGGCCCAGTCGGTGAAGCGCTGCAGCTTGTGGCTGCCGCTGATGGGAAGGGTCAGGGAATATTTGAACGTCATGGTGATTTTGTCCGAGCACGCGCATCGCCGCGGCCGGCTTCCATGGGAAACAGACGCATAGGCGATGACAGGTCACCCGCTTGCGCGGGTTAGAGATCAGCGGGGAATGGGGAGATTAGCCTGGCCCGGCCCTTGCAGAAGCAGGTCGCCGAACCAGGTCAAACGCCTCGAAGGAGGCGAAACCGGTGATGCGGGCGTTGATCGGAAAAAGATGCGCACATGCTCACTATCAAAGCAGAACCCGCCGGAAAGTCAAATCGGGTGCCGATACCAGCGGGTTCGGCTTGCCAGTATCAGGGGGCAGAGCTAGCCTTTGCGCGTTACGAACCGGGTGAATGCCCCCAGGAGGATGGAATGGCCAAAGGTCAGATGCGTAGCAACAAGGAAGCCAAGAAGCCCAAGAAGGACAAGCTGGCCGCCGCCAAGCCGGTAACCGGCCTGGGCGCTGGCAGCGCCGGCAACGCTGCCAAGAAATAGGCTCCGGTCACCAGAGCGTTTTCCGCAAAAGTGGGTCCGGAAAACGCGATGGAGTACGCCTGAATGGGCGGCCGGCTGGTGCGGGCCGCCTTTGCTTTGCCCAATGCGCTAAAGGGAAGTAGCCTCGATCGGCAACAGGACTTCGGAGCGGGCGACAGTGGTCTGGGCCGAGCTGGCGGCCAGCATGGCCAGGATCATCAGGGCGATTGCAGTGGCGACGCGCATGGAATCAGGGTCCTCGGACAGAGGGGTCTGAGGCATTCAGATGCGCTCGCCGGGCCCTCATAGTCAACGACAGCGTTAAGACTTGATTAACATGGCAATTTTACGAAATTGCGACGCAGTTTTTCAGGCGGCGCCACTCAGCAGGCCGCTGGTCCTGACGCCATCGAAAACGAACTGCACGGCCAGGGCCGCCAGCAGAATGCCAACCATGCGCGACACCACGGCAAGGCCCGTGACGCCGAGCAGGCGCTGAATGGGAATAGCGACCAGCAAGGTCAGCCAGGCCAGGAACAGGATCACCACGACGGCCACCAGAACGGCCCAGAATTCGAGGTCGGTCTGAGTGCCCGTGGTCAAAAGGATGACGGCGCTGATGGCGCCGGGCCCGGCCAGCAGCGGCATGGCCAGCGGGAAAACGGCGATATCGTCGCGCTGGCGGGCCTCGACCTCTTCCTCGTCGGTCGTGCCGGTGCCGCCCGAATGGCGGGCGAAGACCATGTCGATGGCGATCAGAAACAGCAGCAATCCGCCCGCGGTGCGCAAAGCCGGGATAGTGATGCCGAAGACTTCGAGGATCGGATTGCCCAGCACGCCGAACAGCAGCAGGATCACCCCCGCGATGATGACGCCGCGCGTGGCGAAGACGAAGCGCTGCCTGGCCGTGTTGTGCTTGGTGAGCGCCGCGAAAATGAAAGCGATATCAGCCACACCCACCGTGGCGAACAGGGTCGCGAAAGCGACGAGAAATGTGGTGGTGGGCATGGGCTAGACCGCAAGCCAGCCGGTCGGCAGGTTGAGCGCCAATGCAATACGGGCTGCAGTATCGCGCGACAACAGGACTTGCCCGCTTTCGACCTGCATCAGATGGTCCAGCGGTAGTGTGCTTGCCTCGGCCAGCTCATGTTGGTTCAAACCGCGCCATTCCCGGAAGGCTCTGACCCGGCCCTTGCCCTGCAGGATCGCCGCGGTGATATCGGCGGGCAATATCTCCTCAGGCGAGGCCGCTGCCAATGCCGCAGTATAGGCAGCGACGTCGGCTCCGTCTTCAAATGCCTCCTCGCTTGCAGCAACGAGGGCCTCGTATTCGGCGCGCGGCATGACAACCATTTCTTCCCCGGCCGGCGTGGTGATGGTTTGGATACCCATGTTTTCTCCCTAACGATAGGTCGTCGTCTCGCGCTTACCGACCTGGATCACGAGAATGGTTTGCCGATCCTCAGCAAACAGCACACGATATCGGCCAATCCGCAGTCGGTATCCCGATTGCCCTTGCAAGGCCTTTATATCACCGACGCCACGGGTTGCGTAAAGGTCCAGTCCAGATGCTATCTGTTGCTGCGCCGCCGTTGGAAGTGCATCAAACATTTTAGCAGCGCCAGCGGTCATAACGATTGTCTTCAACGACCCCCTCCGGCTCAGCTGATCGCTATGTTTAGAGCATCCTTGCGCCCGCTGCCAGGCCGGCCAGCAGCAGCAAGGCCAGCACGTCGATCCAGCCGCGCGAGCGGGTGAGCCAGGTGGGGTGGGGTCGATCGGTGGGCAGAAAGCGCAGCAGCCAGATCGCGCCATAGAGTACCCAGACGGCAAAGAACGCGACCATGAGCAGGTCGGCCCAGCCCGAGCGATTGAAGCCGACCATGATGCGGGTCACGCCGGCGCCGGCCAGGATGGAGAGCAGGTAGACGGCCAGCACGATGCCGGATTTCTGCCAATAGGCGGCCGTCAGGCGTGGATCGACCGGCAGGTTCCGGCGCCAGCGGCGGAACAGGAACCAGCCAACCGCGCCGAGGATCGCCGTGACCAGCAGATACATCAGGCGCGGCGCTTTTCGATGGCGTCCCAGATCATCACGGCAATGTCAGGCCCGCCGAAGCGCTTGATCTCGCGGATGCCGGTGGGCGAGGTCACGTTGATCTCGGTGAGATAATCGCCGATGACGTCGATGCCGACGAAGATCATGTCGCGCTCTTTCAGCGCGGGCGCGATCGTGGCGCAGATTTCCTTCTCGCGCTCGGTCAGCGGCGACAGTTCCGGGCGGCCGCCGACATGCATGTTGCTCCGCGCCTCGCCTTCGGCGGGGATGCGGTTGAGGCCGGCCACCGGCTCGCCGTCGATAATGATGATGCGTTTGTCGCCCTTCCGCACATCCGGGAGATATTTCTGGATCATGAAGGGTTCGCGGTAGTTGTTCTCGAACAGTTCGAGCAGGCTCACCAGATTGTGGTCGCCCTCCTGGATGAAGAACACGCCGGCCCCGCCATTGCCGTAGAGCGGCTTGACGATGATGTTGCCGTGTTCCTTGCGGAAATCATGGATCATCGCCCGGTCGCGCGTCACCAGGGTCGGGGGCATCAGTTCGGGGAATTCGGTGACGAGGATTTTTTCCGGCGCGTTGCGCACGGCGGCGGGCGGATTGACCACCAGGGTTTTCGGATGCAGGCGCTCGAGCAGATGGGTGAGCGTGATATAGTTCATGTCGAAGGGCGGATCCTGGCGCATATGGATCACGTCTTGCGTCGACAGATCGACCCGGCGTTCTTCGCCCAGCGTGAAATGCTCGCCCTTGGGCTTGTCGAACACCTCGATGGGCGCGGCTAGCGCCGAGACGACATTGCCGCGCAGGGCCAGCGTATCGGGCGTATAATGCAGCAATTGGTGGCCGCGCGCCTGGGCTTCCAGCATCATGGCGAAGGTGGAATCGCCGCGCGGATTGATCGTGGCGACATGGTCCATCTGGACCGCGACTTTGAGTTTTTTGGCCATTTAGGTCTCAGGAGGAAGCGTCGAAGGCGTTGATGACATGGCGCGGCCATCGGCCGGGTGCAAGGAAAATTACGTCGAAGCGGAGGTTCGTGCCCGCCTTGGCGGGATGGCGCGCCAGCCAATATTGCGCGGCGCGGGTGATGCGGGAGCGGTTGACCGCCTCCAGCGCCTCCATTTCGCGGGCGGCCACGCTGCGCGCCTTGACCTCGATGAAAACCGTGGTGCCGAAGCGCTCGGCGATGAGATCGATCTCGCCGACTGGGGTTTTGCAGCGGCGCTGGACGATGCGGTAGAGCTTGAGGCGTAAGAACCAGGCGGCCAGCGCCTCGCCGCGATGGCCGCCGAGATAAGCCTCTACGCGGGCTTTACTTTTCGGCTTTGAGGGCGAGGGCGGCATCATAGACCTCCTTGCGCTTGAGCCCGAATTTTGTGGTCACTTCGTCGACTGCAGCCCGCAGGGGTTGGTCTTCCATCGCGGCAGTCAGCGCCGCCTGCCAATCGGCGGCATCGGGCGCGGTGGGGGCGTCGGCGCCGGCCACGACGATGACCGCTTCGCCCTTGGTTTCGGCCCCCGCGAATTCGGCGGCGAGTTCGGGCAGCGTGCCGCGATGGACCCGCTCGAAGCGTTTGGTGAGTTCCAAAGCCACTGCGGCCTGCCGCTCACCCCAGAGCTCGGCCATGGCGGCCAGCGTATCGTCCAGCCGACGCGGGCTTTCGTAGAAGACCATGGTTTCACGTGAATCGCTCAGTGCCTTCAAGGCATTGCCGCGGGCGCCGGATTTGGGCGGCAGGAAGCCGTGAAAGGCGAAGGCGTCGGTGGGCAGGCCCGCGACAACCAGAGCGGAAAGCAAGGCGGAAGCGCCGGGAATGGGGAAGACCGGCTGGTTTGCCTCGGCCATGGCGCGAATCAGCGGGAAGCCGGGGTCTGATAGCAGCGGGGTGCCGGCATCGGAGATGAGCGCGATGGCCTGGCCGGCGGCGACGCGGGCGACGATGTCGTCGGCCTTGGCGCGCTCATTGTGTTCGTGCAGCGCCACGCGGCGGGCCTTGATGCCATAGTGATCGAGCAGGCGGGCCGACATTCTTGTGTCTTCACAAAGGATTACCGAGGCGGCGGCCAGGGTTTCGAGGGCGCGGATGGTGATATCGCGCAGGTTGCCGATCGGGGTGGCGACGACGTAAAGGCCGGGCGAAAGCGGGGGCGCGGTGAAGGCGGAGCCAGCGATGAAATAGCCTTGCGTGGGGACGGTCATGCTTTCACGGGGTTGAGAATTGGTTAGCACTTTGCTGCCAATTGTTAACAGACTGCTAGCGTTGAGAGGCCCGACATGCGGAAGCTCGGGAAAGTCATAGCACGGGGGTTGGGCGCGGTGGGCGTCTTTGCGCTCGCCGCCTGTTCGCCCATCCAGATCGGCTCGCGCGTGCTCGACTTCGGTGGGGATGCGCCCGCCCAACCCATTCCCGGCCAGACCGGCATGATGCCATCAGGCCCATCCCAGAGCATTGGCCGCGGGCCGGTGCAGGTGGCGCTGCTGCTGCCGTTGACCGGTGATCCGGGACTGGCGCAGGTGGGGCAGTCACTGGCCAATGCCAGCCGGCTGGCCATGAACTTTATCGAGGCCAATCCCAATATCGCCGAGAATATCACCATCAGCCTGCGCGATACCGGCAGCACTGTGGCCGGGGCGACGGCGGCGGCCAATGCGGCTTTGGCCGGCGGGGCCAAGCTGATCCTGGGGCCGCTCAAGGCCGACGCGGTAACAGCGGTGGGCGCGGTGGCGCGCTCAAGCGGCGTGCCGGTCATAGGCTTTTCCAACAATCCGACGGCGGCGAGCCCGGGCGTGTACCTGCTGAGCGTTCTGCCCGACATGGAGATGAAGCGCTCGCTCAACTGGGTCAAGCAACAGGGCAGGCGCGGCATTGCCGGGGTGTTCCCTTCCACCGATTTCGGGCAGGCGCAGCAGACCGCGTTCCGCCAGCAGGCCGTGATCGCGGGCTTTGCGCCATCGGCGGTCTATACATTCTCCAATGTCAGCGAGGCCCGGCAGATCATCGACCAGGCGCTGCCGCAAATCCAGAAGGGCATGATCGATACGCTTTACCTGCCCGACCGCACGACGGCGCCGAGCTTCGGCGCGCTGCTGGCGCAGGCGGGCATCACCAATGAAATGGTGCAGATCGTCGGCTCGGCCGACTGGGAGGGCGACCCGGCCATTGCCGGCGCGACCCAGCTCAGCGGCGCCATCTATCCCGCGGTCGATCCGGCCGGCATGACGGCGATCCGGGCCGATTACCAGCGGCAGTTCGGCGGTCAGCCGCATGCTTTGGCGACCATTGCCTATACGGCTGTGATCCTGGCCAATGTGAACACGCTCTCCATGGCGACGCCGCCCTATAATCCGGTGCTGATGACATCAGCGCAGGGCTTTAATGGCCGCGACGGGGTATTCCGCTTCCTCGGCAATGGAAGGGCGGAATATGCGCTGGCGATCAAGAGAATCGCACCGGGCGGCGCGCAGATAGTGGAGGGGGCGGGGCTTTAGGTCCTCGCCGCGCGGACGTAAGGTGGGCGCAAAGGAGCCTGCCCATGACGATCTGGATCTGCAAGACCTGTGGGGCGCAGCATGCGCCGAGCGCCAATCCGCCGGACCATTGCGCCATCTGTGACGACGAGCGGCAATATGTCGGCGCCGGTGGACAGGAATGGATCGACCGCGATTCCATCACCGCCAGCCATGCCAATGACTGGCGCGAGATCGAGCCGGGGCTTGCGGGTATTGGCCTGACGCCGACGATCGGCATTGGCCAGCGGGCTTTGCTGGTGCAGACGCCTGACGGCAATGTGTTGTGGGACTGCGTGCCCATGGTCGATGGCAAGACCGTCGACCGGATCAGGGCGCTGGGCGGACTCACGGCCATCACCTTCTCGCATCCGCATTTCTATACCGGCATGGTGGAATGGAGCGAGGCCCTCGGCGGCGTGCCGATCAAGCTGCCCGAGGCGGACCTGGACAATGTGATGCGGCCGAGTTCGCG
This sequence comes from Devosia ginsengisoli, assembly GCF_024707105.1. Lineage (GTDB taxonomy): Bacteria > Pseudomonadota > Alphaproteobacteria > Rhizobiales > Devosiaceae > Devosia > Devosia ginsengisoli_A. The sequence goes on from NZ_JANQAJ010000006.1 coordinate 628,090, forward strand.
GATCGAGCCGTGGAGCGGGGATGTGCTGGAGGTGCTGCCCGGCGTCACCGTGCATCGGCTGGGTGGGCATTTTACCGGCAGCAGCGTGCTGGAATGGACGGCGGGTGCCGGCGGCAAGGGGGCGATCCTGGTCGGCGATACGATCCAGGTGGCGCCCGACCCGAACTGGGTCAGCTTCATGCGCTCCTATCCCAACATGATCCCGCTGCCGGCGCGCGAGGTGCGGCGCATTGCCGACCGGGCGGCGGCTTTGCGCTTCGACCGCATCTATGGCGGCTGGTGGGACCGGGTGGTGCAGGCAAACGGCAAGGATGTCGTGGCGCGGTCGGCAGCGCGATATATTCGGGCGTTGGAGTAGGGGGCTCTTTCCAGAGTGTTCCCAAGCTTCTCTGGCTCCCCGTCACCCCACCCTCAATCCCTCCCCATCAAGGGGAGGGAGGCGCCAGCGTTGAGGCCGGTGTTCATCGTCTCCCTCCCCCTTGTGGGGAGGGATTAAGGGTGGGGGTGTCGGGCCCGCCACGACTTCGGTGCCAGATGAAGCCTCGACACCCCCCTCCCCAGCTTTGCCAAGGCCCTGCGGCCAGGCGGCGCTACCCTCCCCTCAAGGGGGAGGGTGAGTAGGAGCCGAGACATCAGGTTTGAGGTTAAGCCGCCAAATCCGCGACTACGGCATCGAGCACCGGGAAACCTTTGTCGGTGACGCGGAGGTTGCCGTTGGGCAGGCTTTCGACGAAGCCGTAGCCCTTGAGGGCTTCGATCTGGGTCTTGGAAATCTGGCGGCCGGAAATGGCGGTGAAGCGGGCGGGGGAGATACCTTCTTTGAGGCGTAGGCCCATGACGAGGAATTCATCGCCCTGCTCTTCCCAGGTGAGGACATCGTCCACCACCATGCCGTGGCCTGACGCCTTGACCTTCTTCTGCCAGTCGAAGGGCATCTTTTCGGCGGCGGTGGCGTGGCGCTGGTTGTTGATCATGAGCCGGCCATGGGCGCCGGGACCGATGCCGGCATATTCGCCATAGCGCCAATAGAGCATGTTGTGCCGCGACTCCTGGCCGGGACGGGCATGATTGGAAATCTCGTAGGCGGGCAGGCCGGCCGCCGATGTCAGCTCCTGCGTGATTTCGTAGAAATCGGCCGCCAGGTCTTCGTTGGGCATCTTGAGCTTGCCGGCCTGGTGCAGGTCGAAATAGCGCGTGCCCTGCTCGATGGTGAGCTGGTAGAGGCTGATATGGCCCTGGGCGAGCCAGAGGCCTTCCTTGAGCTCGTCTTCCCAATCTTCCAGCGTCTGTTTCGGACGGGCATAGATCAGGTCGAAGCTGGAGCGCTCGAAGACCGATTGCGCGATGCGCACGGCGGCGATGGCTTCATCCACCGTATGGCGGCGGCCCAGTTCGGCCAGCGGACCTTCGCGCAAAGATTGCACGCCGAGCGAGACGCGGTTGACGCCAGCGGCGCGATAGCCCTTGAAGCGGTCGACCTCGACGCTGGTCGGATTGGCTTCCAGCGTGATTTCGGCATTGCGATCCATCGTCCAGTGTTTGGCGATGGCGTCCAGAATCCGTCCGGTCGATTGCGGGTTCATCAGCGACGGGGTGCCGCCACCGAAAAACACCGACTGCACGACGCGGCCCGGCGCCAGTTCGGCAGCCGTGGCGATTTCGCGCTCATAGGCGGCGACATAGTCGATCTCGTCGAAGGGGCCGCGATGGACGTGGGAATTGAAGTCGCAATAAGGGCATTTGGACGCGCAGAACGGCCAATGCACGTAAACCCCGAACATGTCATTCGGGTTAGCGCTCAATCTGACCCTCCACGAATTTGGCGAAGGACCGGGCGCGGTGGCTCAGGCCCTGCTGGCCGGGGGACCAGGAATGCTTCATTTCCGGCGGCATCTGGCCGAAGGTGATGTCGTAGCCATCGGGCATGAACATGGGATCGTAGCCATGGCCGCGTTCGCCACGCGGCGGCCAGACCAAAGTACCGGGGCAGACGCCGTGATAGATGACGTCGCGCCCATCAGGATGGGCGAGGCAGAGCGTGGCGTTGAACGCGGCGCGGCGGCGCGAGGGCTCGGTGGCATTGGCTGCCTGCAGCGCATCTTCCACACGCTTCATGGCGCGGTTGAAATCGCGCGGCACGCCGGCCCAGTCGGCGGTATAGACGCCGGGATCGCCATTGAGCGCATCGACGCAGAGGCCGGAATCGTCCGACAGCGCCAGCATGCCGGAGGCATGGGCGGCGGCATGGGCCTTGAGGCGGGCATTCTCGGCAAAGGTGGTGCCGGTTTCCTCGGGCTCGGGCAGGCCGAGCTCGCCGGCCGAGACCAGTTCGAGGCCAAAGGGCTCGAACAGCTCCTGGAATTCCTTCAGCTTGCCGGCATTGTGGGTGGCCAGGACGAGGCGGTCACCTTCGCGGAGACGGGGGATGCTCATCTGCTTCCCTCCAGCGCGCGGCGAATATCTTGCCAGATGACACAGTCGTTCGGCGAAAAGGCCCCCTCATCCGCCCTTCGTGCACCTTCTCCCGCGAGGGGAGAAGGGGACACCGCGTGTACGGAAGCCACAGAACCACCCTTCTCCCCTCGCGGGAGAAGGTGGCGCGTAGCGCCGGATGAGGGGTTTTCTTGCCGAAAAACATCATGCTTCCAGCGCCGCCTGTTGCATCAGGGTCAGTTCGCCGATGCCGGATTCGGCCAGGGCCATGAGGCTGTTCAATTCTTCGCGCGAAAACGGGACCTGCTCGGCGGTGCCCTGGATTTCGACGAACTTGCCCGAGCCGGTCATGACGAAATTGGCGTCGGTATGGGCTTCGACATCTTCGAGATAGTCGAGATCGAGCACCGGGGCGCCGCGATAGATGCCGCAGGAGACGGCGGCGACCGAATCGCGCAGGGCCTTGCCCTTGGTCAGCTTGCGCTCGTCCATCCACTTGATCGCATCGGCCAGGGCCACATAGGCCCCCGATATCGAGGCGGTACGGGTGCCGCCATCGGCTTCGAGCACATCGCAATCCACGGTGATCTGGTTTTCGCCCAGAAGCTGCATATCGACCACGGCGCGGAGCGAGCGGCCGATGAGGCGCTGGATTTCCTGGGTGCGGCCGGATTGCTTGCCGGCCGTGGCTTCGCGGCGGGTGCGCGAGCCGGTGGCGCGGGGCAGCATGCCATATTCGGCGGTAACCCAGCCCTGGCCCTTGCCGCGCAGCCAGCCGGGCAGGCTGGTTTCGACCGAGGCGGTGACCAGCACCTTGGTATTGCCGAAGCTGACGAGGCAGGAGCCCTCCGCCTTCTGGGCGACATTGCGCTCAAACGTCACGGGACGCATCTGGTTGGGCTCACGTCCGGAAGGGCGCATCGGGTATCCGTCAGAAATTGCAGTTAACCGCCTCTTAACCCTAGCCGGGCCGGCTCACAAGCCGCGGGTGCTTGGCTGATGGCTGCAATGCGCTTAAATGAGGTTGCACGGTTAAAGCGGACGATTTTATCGAACTCCCCATGGTCAGACCGCCGGAAGACTTCCTGAGCGTGCTCAATGCGCGCAGCCAGGACATTTTCAAGAAGATCGTCGAGCGGTATCTGGACACCGGATCGCCGGTGGGATCGCGTGACCTTTCCCGCATGCTGCAGGTGGGGCTGTCGCCCGCCTCGGTGCGCAATGTGATGGCCGATCTCGAGGATCTCGGGCTGATCGCCGCGCCCCATACCTCGGCCGGGCGGGCGCCGACGCAGGAGGGGTTGCGGTTTTTCGTCGATGCCATGCTGGAAGTGGGCGCCGTCAACGAGAGCGAGCGCAGCCAGATCGCCCAGAGCATCGAGGGGCAGCATCGCGGGCAGGTGGAGGATGTTCTCATAGAGGCCAGCCAGTTGCTGAGCGGGCTGAGCCAGGGCGCGGGCGTGGTCATCGCCAGCAAGGCCGATATCATTTTGCGGCATATCGAATTCGTGCGGCTGGACGCCACGCGGGCCATGGCCATCCTGGTGGGGCAGGACGGGCAGGTGGAAAACCGCATCATGGACATTCCGCCCGGCCTCACCGCCTCTGATCTGACCCAGGCGGGCAATTACCTGGCCCATCACGTGGTCGGCCGCACCATTGCCGAGGCGCGCAAGGCGCTGGCTGCGCTGCGGGCCGAGCAGCGGGCCGAACTGGACGAATTGACGCAGAAGCTGGTGGATGCCGGCATTGCCACGCTGGCGCAGGCTTCTCCGGCCAGCCAGCCGACGGTGATCGTGCGCGGAAGGGCCAACCTCATCAACGACGCCATGGCGAGCGACGACCTGCTGCGCATGCGGCAACTGTTTGACGCGCTGGAAAGCAAGGATGGATTGCTGGACCTGCTCGGCGACGCGGAGAAAGCCGAGGGGAGTGCGCATCTTCATCGGCTCGGAAAACAAGCTGTTTTCGCTGTCGGGGTCTTCGGTGATCCTCAGCCCCTACAAGGATGCCAATGACAAGGTAGTGGGCGTGCTGGGGGTGATCGGGCCGACGCGGCTCAACTATGCGCGCATCGTGCCTGTCGTGGATTATACCGCCAATGTGATCAGCGCGATGATGGCGCGGAAGCGGCCCTAAGTCGCGTCAGGCTTGAAATGCGTGCCGCTTTGGCCGATATCCGGCACAAATCTCAAAACTTGCGGAACAGAACAATGATGAGCGACGAGAACGCCGCCCCGGACGAAAACCCTGAAGTCGAAAACCCGGCCGAGCCGGAGATCGATCCCGTTGAGGCGCTGCGGGCCGAAAATGCCGAACTCAAGGATCGCGTGCTGCGGACCATCGCGGAGATGGAAAACCTGCGCAAGCGCACCGAGCGCGATGTCAACGATACGCGCAGCTACGCCATTTCCGGCTTTGCCCGCGACATGCTGAGCGCCACCGATGCGCTGAGCCGCGCATTGGTCATGCTGCCGGCGGAGGCGCGCGAAAACGGCGACGCCACGACCAAGAGCCTGATCGAGGGTATCGAACTGGCCGAGCGCGAAATGCAGCGCCTGCTGGCCAAGCATGGCGTGACGCCGATCGAGGCCGAGGGGCAGAAATTCGATCCGCACAAGCACCAGGCCATGTTCGAAGTGCCCGATCCGAGCAAGCCGGAAGGTACGGTAGTGCAGGTGGTGCAGGCCGGGTTCGCCATCGGCGACCGGGTTTTGCGCCCGGCCATGGTCGGTGTTGCCAAGGGCGGCCCGAGCCAGGCGCCGGTCGATGAGGCCGTGGACAAGAGCGCGTAAGGCTTTCTGGCCTGCCATTCGGCCATAGGCGGCGGCCTCGAAGTTTCACGTGAATCCCCGCGCGAGCGGGGATTTTTCGTTTGGGGAATATTGGGCCACGCCCTCGTGGTTCGAGGCGCTAAAGAAGCGCACCTCACCATGAGGGCTACTGAAATACCGCGCTACAAGTAGCCTCATGGTGAGGCGGGAGCGCAGCGACCCTCGAACCACGAGGGCGTAGCACGGAGCTACCCCAATATGTCCGTGCTCATCACCCGCTCCACGCCAGCTTCCGCCATATCGGCCCAAGCCTTGGCGAGGCTCCCGGCATTGTCGATGGCGCGCGTCGCGTCTTCGATGACGGTCACGTCGAAGCCACCGGCGGCGCCGTCTATGGCGGTCCAGCCGACGCAGAAGTCGGTGGCGAGGCCCACGATATAAAGCCGGTCGACATCGCGTTCGTTCAGATAGCCGGCCAGGCCGGTCAGGGTTTCGCGGTCGGCTTCCTGGAAGCCGGAATAGGAATCGATAAGGCGGTTATAGCCCTTGCGGATGATGAGCTGGCCGTGGGGGATGTCGAGATCATCGGAGAGTTCGGCGCCGCGGGTGTTCCACATGCAGTGATCGGGCCAGAGGACCTGGCTGCCATACGGCAGGTCCACGGTCTCGAACGGGGTCTTGCCGGGATGCTGGCTGGCGAAGGAGATGTGGTCCGCCGGGTGCCAGTCCTGGGTCAGGACGACATTGGTGAAGCGTCTGGCCAGCGTATTGATTAGCGGCACGATTTCGTCGCCGCCGGATACGGCGAGACTCCCGCCGGGCAGGAAATCGTATTGCATGTCGACGACGACCAGCACATCGGTCGGCCTGATTTCGATGGTCATGCTCACTCCTTTACCCATTCGGCGCGGATGAGGCCGCGTACGGAATTGCCCAGCCAGATTGCCTCGGCGGCTTCGAGATCGGCAAGGGTCAGGATCTGCTCTTCAGCCTTGCCCGTAGCGATGAGCTCGGCGCGCAGCGTGCCAGGGAGGAGGCCGGAGGACAAAGGTGGGGTGAGCAGTTTGCCGTCACGTTCGATGAAGAGATTGGTGATCGAGCCTTCGGTAAGTTCGCCGCGCTCATTGAGGAAGAGGACTTCGTCCACGCCACGGGCGGCATGGGCCTGCTGGCGGGGAGTGTCGTAGAAAGCGCGATTGGTGGTCTTGTGCATGAGCCAGAGGCTTTGCGAATCCAGCCTTTCCGGGGCGATGGAAAAGCGGAAGACCGGCGGATTGGGCGGCAGCGGAACGGCGGTGATGGCCGGGCCTGATGCATCGAGCGTCAAGCGGACGCGCATGGTGTCGGCGGGGAAGGATTGCGATTCCAGCAGGGCACCAATCGCCGCGCGATCAAAGGGCAAGGTGAAATAGGCTGATGAAGCCGCCATGCGATCGAGGTGCCGGTCGAGCAGGGAATAGCCGCCCGTCCGCTCCCAGAGCAGGGTTTCGATCAGGGTGACCGGTTCGGCCGGGGTGGTGAAGAAAGCCATCTTGAGCAGAGCCTCGCGATATTCGTCGGCGGCAACGCTGTCGGCGACGATGCCGCCGCCAATGCCGATTTCGCCATTGCCTTCATTGTCGATGACAGCGGTGCGGATGGCGACATTGAGGGTCAGATCGCCGTCGGGGGCGAAATGGCCGATGGAGCCGGTATAGACGCCACGCGGGCCGACTTCGACCTGGTGGATAATTTCCATGGCGCGCAGCTTGGGCGCGCCGGTGATGGAGCCGCAGGGGAAGAGATTGGCCAGCAGATCTGACGTGGTGATGCCAGGGCGGCGCTTGGCCGATATGCCCGAGGTCATGGTGTGGAGCGTCGAATAGGTTTCTACCGTGAAGAGGTCGGTGACCCTGACCGAGCCGATGTCGGCGACGCGGCCGAGATCGTTGCGCAGCAGATCGACGATCATCAGGTTCTCGGCGCGGTTCTTTTCGTCGCTGGCCAGGGCGGCGCGACCGGCCTCGTCCTCAGCCAGGGTGCGGCCGCGCTTCAGCGTGCCCTTCATCGGGCGGGCGGCGAGCCTGCCGGCGCGGCTGGACACGAAGAGTTCGGGCGAGCGGGACAGTATCCACTGGCTGCCGGTATTGACCAGCGCGCCATAGGCGACGGGCTGCTTGCGCACCAAGTCGCGATAAAGCGCCAGCGGGTCGCCTTCGAGGCGGAAGCCGGCCTTGAAGGTGAGATTGACCTGATAGGTGTCGCCGGCTGAGATCAACGCCTTAACCGTGTCGAAGGCCCGGCCATAGGTGGCTTCATCCATGCGGGGGGCGATATCGAGCGCCACGCCGGTGCCGGCGCCGGCTAGGCGGGTTTCCACCTCGGCGGCGGTCAGACGTTCGGGCGCGTGGTAGAGGCCGAGCCAGAGCAGGGGCGTCGGGCCGGGCGGGGGCAGGAATGGGGCCAGCCGCTCCTCGAAGAGGAAGCCCAGTTCATAGGCAAGGAAGCCGGCGGCATGGAGGCCGGCTGCATTCGCAGCTTCGAGCCGGCGCAGGGCGGCGTAGGCCCCTTCCGCGTCATGGACGACGAGGATATCGCGCGGCTCGGTGAACAACAGATTCTCCCCCGATGGGGCGAGCGTATCGTGCAGCAGGACTGAGCCGGGGGCGAACATGCCTGCGCTTCTAGAGCATTTCGGGGTCGGGGTGGAACAGGGAAGTGATGGCGCACTGCCTCAACCCGCCCCCATGAACAGGGGTTGGAGGGTAATTCGCCCGGAGGCAAATTTCGCCGGTCGGCCGCGGGATGCAAGGCCGGTCATCTGGGGACGCAGTCATGAAGACGATCATCAGGGGTGGCGCTGCCGCATTGGTGCTGCTGGGCAGCGCCTTGCCCGTGGCAGCCGAGGACATCTATTTCACGCTCTACAACGAGAGCAACCGCTCGCTGCACTATTTCTATGCCAGCCCGTCGGCCTCGACGCGCTGGGGGCCGGACCTGCTGCGCGGCGGCCATACCTTGCGGGCCGGCTACAACGGCACGGTCACCATCGCCGATGGTTCGACCGAGTGCTATTACGACTTCAAGTTCATCATGGCCGACCGCAGCGAGACGGTCGTGAATGACATCAATATCTGCGACCTGGGCAGCTACACGATCTACGACTGAGCAGCCTGCCGGCGGTCTGGCCGCACATCGGCAGCAAGGGGCACCGTTCCGGCCGGAGCGGTGCCGCTGCTTTTGGCGCAGGGAAGCGCTTGAAGCGACCGGGCCACCCCCCTATATAGCCAGCAAGCCCAGCAATGGGCGCATTCCAGTTGCAAGGAACCCGGCCGTGATGGCCACGGGGCTGCCTCGCGAGAGGGGTTCCACCATGGGTTTGCTGAAAGAGAGGCTAGAGTAATGGCTAAAGTCATCGGTATCGACCTGGGTACCACCAATAGCTGCGTCGCCGTCATGGATGGCGCCAATCCCAAGGTTATTGAAAACGCGGAAGGGGCGCGTACCACCCCCTCGATGGTCGCCTTTTCCAAGGATGGCGAACGTCTCGTCGGCCAGCCGGCCAAGCGCCAGGCGGTCACCAATCCGGAAAACACGCTGTTTGCCGTCAAGCGCCTGATCGGCCGTCGTTTCGACGACCAGGTCGTGGCCAAGGACAAGGACCTCGTCCCCTTCAAGATCGTCAAGGCCGACAATGGCGACGCCTGGGTCGAAGCGTCGGGCGACAAGTATTCGCCGAGCCAGGTCTCGGCCATGATCCTGCAGAAGATGAAGGAAACCGCCGAAAGCTATCTCGGCGAGACCGTCACGCAGGCCGTCATCACGGTTCCGGCCTATTTCAACGATTCCCAGCGCCAGGCCACCAAGGATGCGGGCAAGATTGCCGGCCTTGAAGTGCTGCGCATCATCAACGAGCCGACGGCGGCCGCGCTCGCCTATGGCCTCGACAAGAAGAATACCGGCACGATCGCGGTCTATGACCTGGGTGGCGGCACGTTCGATATCTCGATCCTCGAAATCGGCGATGGCGTGTTCGAGGTGAAGTCGACCAATGGCGACACCTTCCTGGGTGGCGAAGACTTCGACATGCGCCTGGTCGATTACCTGGCCGACGAGTTCAAGAAGGAGCAGGGCATCGACCTGCGCTCCGACAAGCTCGCGCTGCAGCGCCTCAAGGAAGCTGCGGAAAAGGCCAAGATCGAGCTCTCGAGCGCGACGCAGACCGAAATCAACCTGCCCTTCATCACCGCCGACGCCTCTGGCCCCAAGCACCTGACGCTCAAGCTCAGCCGCTCCAAGCTCGAAACGCTGGTGGATGACCTGATCAACCGCACCATCGAGCCCTGCAAGCAGGCGATGAAGGATGCCGGCGTGTCAGCCAGCCAGATCGACGAAGTCGTGCTGGTGGGCGGCATGAGCCGCATGCCCAAGGTGCAGGAAGCGGTTAAGCAGCTGTTCGGCAAGGAGCCGCACAAGGGCGTGAACCCGGACGAAGTCGTGGCGCTGGGCGCGGCCATCCAGGCCGGCGTGCTGCAGGGCGATGTCAAGGACGTGCTGCTGCTCGACGTGACCCCGCTGTCGCTGGGCATCGAGACGCTGGGTGGCGTGTTCACCCGCCTGATCGATCGCAACACGACGATCCCAACCAAGAAGAGCCAGACCTTCTCGACCGCCGAGGACAGCCAGAGTGCCGTGACCATCCGCGTGTTCCAGGGCGAACGCGAAATGGCCGCCAACAACAAGCTGCTGGGCAATTTCGACCTGACCGGCATTCCGCCCGCCCCGCGCGGCGTGCCGCAGATCGAAGTAACCTTCGACATCGACGCCAATGGCATCGTGCAGGTTTCGGCCAAGGACAAGGGCACCGGCAAGGAGCAGCAGATCCGCATCCAGGCCAGCGGTGGCCTGTCGGACGCCGACATCGAGAAGATGGTCCAGGAAGCCGAGCAGAATGCCGAGGCCGACAAGAAGAAGCGCGAAGCCGTCGAAGCCAAGAACCAGGGCGAAAGCCTGATCCACTCGACCGAAAAGTCGCTGGGTGAATATGGCGACAAGGTCACGGCCGAGGACAAGGCCGCCATCGAGACGGCCATTGCCGACCTCAAGGGCGTGCTCGAAAGCGACGATGGCGACGCCATCAAGGAAAAAGACCGACGCGCTGGCCCAGGCCTCGATGAAGCTGGGCGAGGCCATGTACAAGGCCAGCCAGGCGGAAGCCGAAGCCAAGGCCAATGGCACCAGCGACGAGGAAGATGACGACGTGGTCGATGCCGACTTCGAAGAGGTCAAGGACGACGACGACGACAAGAAGTCGGCCTAAAACTTCTTCCAGGCAGATTGCAGGGGTCCGGCGCGCGCCGGGCCCCTTTTCGTTGTCGGCATGAGGGGCATGGATTAGGATCGGCCACCGCGACAACAACGCCACGGCCCAGCTTTGACCGACACGCCCCCGCCGCCCCCATCCAGGCGCCGCATCGTCACCAGCTTCCTGGGGGGCGATCGCACCCCGATGTGGTTCACGCTGATCATGCTGCTGGCCGGCGCAGCCGGCACCTATTTCCTCGCTCCGCAGGTCAACGCCCAGTTCGAGGCGCAGAAGCTGCGCACCGATTTCGTAGTGCGCAACTACAACGACCTCCGCGTCAAGATGGAGGATTTCCAGGGCCTCTATTCGGTGGTGGCGCAGAAGCTGGTGACCGGGGAACCGGTGCAGGACGAGGTGCTGCGCCTGCAGGAACTGGTGGCGCGGGTCGGTGCGCAGAACCTGGCGCTGCTGCCCATGTTCACCGCGGAAGCCGGGCCCAGGGCGACGGCCGAGGTCAATGCGGCGATGAATGGCATGATCAACGTGATTTTCGCCAATGCCGGCAAAGTCATCGAGACCGACGAGCAGGTGGCGGCCTATCAGGCCGAGGTGATGGCGGCGACCAATGCATTGGTGGTGCCGCTGCTCGAACTCTATGTGCGCATCGGCGAAGTGGGGCGGCTCAACCCGACCGAAAAGAATGCCCAGCTCACGCCGGACGGCTGAGCTTCCCGTCCATCAGGAATGCTCCGCCCATCGCGGGCACCCCGCGATCCGGCCCTGGGATGGCATCGGACGAGCTATTCATTCGCTATTTGCTGCCCGATGGCTTAGGGTGACGAATGAACATTCCAGACCCCAAGACCTTCACCGACCCTGAAAAACTGCGCAAGCTCATGGCCAATGCCGTGCGGCTTGGCTATGACGACCTGGCTTTCGGCTGCCAGCTCCGTATTGCCGAACTGGCCGGCGCCGAGCACGAAGCGGGCGTCGAGCGCGCCTTCTGGACCAGCCTGGTGGCTGCCGAGGAATTCCGCACCGCCGAGAATGGCCGCGCCACCAAGCTCATCAAGGTCCGCGCGAAACACAAGAAGTTCGGCGCGGTGCGCGTGCTGTCCGAACAGGTGATGACGCCGGACCTATCCGACGGTTTCGACAAGCTGGTGGCCCATGGCCGCGGCGACCTGACGGGCGAGGCGATCGTGGTCGGCCACGAGGACGAATTCAGCATCGACGCCGTCAATGCCGCGCGCAAGAAGCTGATGGACCATGGCGTGGCGATGACCGCGACTGTTGCCGCCTGAGCTTGCTGCAAAGGGCCATGGCTCCATGCCGCTGACTCCTGCCATTCGACCGCAGGTTTCATGGCCTTCTCGCCTAAAAACGCTCCGCTGGAGCGTTTTTTGTCCAAAGGGCCGACGAGAAGTTTCACGTGAATCCGTCTTTCGGCCCTGGAGCGATCCGGGGCCTTTTTGTCGGGCGCCGCAAAATGGGCCCAATCGCGCCCAACTCCCTCCCGGTTTTGGCTGTCCAAGGAGCTTTCACGAAAGCGCGAGGCCTCGCCATGTCCGATCCACATAGCCATGAGCCGTCCCACGACCGGAAGGACGATTCCATCGGCCGCATTGCCGAGCTGATCGGCGGTGATCCGATGCAGCGGCTCGATGCCGATATGAAGCATGTGCTGGACCGGCTGACCGAAATGGGCGCCCGGCCGCTGGAACTGCTGTCGCCCGACGTGGCGCGGCGCCAGCCACGACCCGCCGAGGCGATCAGCGCCATTCTGGGCCGGCAGGGGCGCGAGCGGCCGGACGATGGCGTCGAGGCGGAAGATATCGTCCTTGACGGGGCCGAGGGGGACCTGCCGGGGCGGATCTATCGCCCGCTGGGCCTGTTGAGCCGGCTCAATCCCATGGTGCTTTACTTCCATGGCGGCGGATTCGTCACCGGCGATCTCGACAGCCATGATGCGTCCGCCCGGGCCATTGCCCGGCGCACCGGGGCCATCGTGGTGTCGGTGGCCTACCGGCTGGCGCCTGAGCACCCGTTTCCCGCCGCCCATGACGATGCCTGGGCGGCCTGGAACTGGCTGAACCAGCAGGCCAAGACGCTGGCCGGCGACAAGAAGCGGCTGGCCCTGGCGGGCGAGGATGCCGGGGCGAACCTGGCCGCCCATGTGGCTCTGCGGGCGCGAGCCGGGCGCGGCGCGCAGCCGGTGCATCAGGTGCTGATCCACCCGATTGCCGGCAATGACATGACCACCGCCTCCTATGGCGAAACGCTGCGGGCACGCCCGATCGGGCTGCCGGCCATGCGCTGGCGCTTCCGGCAGGTGTTTGCCGACGAGGCCGAATCGGCCGATGCCCGCATCAATCTCGTCGCGCACGAGGACTGGGCCGGCGTGGCGCCGGCAACCATCGTGCTGGCGGGGATCGATCCGCTGCGCTCGGAGGGCGAGGCGCTGGCCGAGATGCTGGAGCAGGCTGGCGTCGCGGTCAATTGCTGGACCTATGAGGGCGTGGTGCAGGGTTTTTCGGGCTCGGCCTCGTCGTCACCAAGGCGCTGTTCGCGCAATCGGACACGGCCGACGCGCTGGGCAAGGCCTTTGCGCCGGCCCGGCACAGCTAGTCCTCCGAATCAGCATTGTTGAAGCCGGCGGTCTGTCTTGCTAAGGAGCGGACCAGTGGTTTTGCCTATAGCGGCCCCAGACCCCCTTGCGGGGCGAGGGGTCGATTGCCATCTAGGGGCTAGGATTTTGGCGGGGCGCGTCTGTCGCGACCGGCCGTATCGGAGAACGGGTTTTTGTCCAAACGGGATTTCTACGAGGTGCTCGGCGTTCAGAAGGGCGCCGACGACGCGGCGCTGAAGAGCGCCTATCGCAAGCTGGCCATGCAGCACCATCCGGACCGCAACCCCGGCAATGCCGAGGCGGAAGCCCGGTTCAAGGAAATCAACGAGGCCTATGACACGCTCAAGGACGGCCAGAAGCGGGCCGCCTATGACCGGTTCGGCCATGCCGCCTTCGAGAATGGCGGCGGCCGCGGGGGACCGGGCGGCTTCGGGCCGGAATTCACCTCGTCCATGTCGGATATCTTCGACGATATTTTCGGCGACTTCATGGGCGGCGGTCGCGGGCGCGGCGGTGGGGGCGGCGCGGCCAAGCTCCGCGGCAGCGACCTGCGCTACAATCTGGAAATCAGCCTCGAAGAGAGCTTCGAGGGCCGCACGGTCGAAATCGACGTGCCGACGCTGGTGGGCTGCACCACCTGCGACGGTTCGGGCGCCAAGCCGGGCACCGGCACCCATACCTGCCGGCAGTGCAACGGCCATGGCAAGGTGCGCGCGGCGCAGGGGTTCTTTACCATCGAACGCACCTGCCCGGTCTGCCAGGGCCGTGGCCAGATGATGGACCAGCCCTGCACCGATTGCGGTGGCCAGGGCCGCCGGCAGGAAAACCGCAAGCTCAGCGTCGATATCCCCAAGGGCATCGAGGACGGCACGCGCATCCGCCTCGCCAATGAGGGCGAGGCCGGCTTGCGCGGCGGCCCGCCGGGCGATCTCTATATCTTCATCTCCATCCGCCCGCATGACCTGTTCCAGCGCGATGCCGCCGACCTTTATGCGCGGGTGCCCATCGCCATGACCACGGCGGCCCTGGGCGGGGAATTCGAAGTGCCGACGCTCGATGGCGCAAGGGCCAAGGTCAAGGTCGCCGCCGGCACCCAGCCGGGCCAGCGCGTGCGGCTCAAGGGCAAGGGCATGCCGGTTTTGCGCAGCAAGGATGTCGGCGATCTCTATGTACAGCTCGACATCGAGACGCCGCAGGCGCTGAGCCGGCGGCAGCGCGAATTGCTGGAAGAATTCGCCAAGCTGGAGACCGAGGAAAACAGCCCGACCTCGGGCGGGTTCTTCACCAAGCTCAAGAAAATGTTCGAGGCCTGACGTGTCCCAACCTGGCGAGGAGGCGGGCGGTTCGATCGAGATCGCCTTGGCGTTCGACGACGCCTTCTGGGCGCCGACCTATGCCACGATGCGCTCGATCTGCCTGACGACGCCCCATCCCGAGCGGTTGCGCTTCCACCTGCTGCACCGCACGCTGACGCCGGAGCACCAGGCGGCAATCGCCAGCATCGGGCACGACTATGGGGCGCGGCTCGATTTCATCGATATCGATGCGCGCGGCATCCTGACCGATCGCATCGCGAACTTCCCCCGCATCAAGCTGCGGCGGCTCAACCCCATCGTCTATGCCCGGCTTTTCCTGGGCGACCTGCTCGATCCCGATATCGCGCGGGTGCTCTATCTCGACAGCGATATCTTCGTGCGGACGGCGCTCGATCCGCTCTATGGCATGGACATGCAGGGCCATGCCATTGCCGCCGTGCTGCAGCCCGACCGCATGCATGTCATTGCCGGCAAGGACCTGCGCGCCCGCAATGCCTTTTCCATGGCGCAGCCCTATTTCAATGCCGGGGTCATGCTGATCGACATGGCGCAATATCGCCAGATGGACTTTGCCGCGGCGCTGGCGCGGCTGCCGGCCGCGGAACTCGCCCTGTTCTACTACGATCAGGACATGATCAATTTCTGCTTCCGGGGGCGCATATTGGAGGTCGATCCGCGCTGGAACCTGCAGAATGCCGAACCGGCGCATGAAGTGTTCAACCCCGCCATCGTGCATTATTCGGCCAATCCCAAGCCGTGGTTCGCCTGGTCGCGGGTGGCCTTCAAGCGCACCTATCGGCACCTGATGACCAACGAATATTACTACCTGTATCGCCGCGAACGGATGGTGCGGATGGTCAGGACCTGGCTCAAGCTGGCCTGAGCGCCGAGGACCAGCGGTGCGCTGGCTCGCGGCCGCGACTGGCTGCAAGCGTCTGCGGGCAGGCTCCGGCGAGGCCGGGGTATTGCCGCCATTCCGTCAATGTCCTAGCAACGACGAACGGGGCCGCGCCGCACGCGATGGCCGGCAATACAGGACATGCCATGACGACCGCCCTCACGCTTTCCGGCTCCATCCGCCAGGGCTCGCGCAACCGGATGCTGCAGGACCATATGGGGCGCAAGCTCGTCGCGGCGGGTGTCACGGTCAATGCCATCAGCCTGGCCGATTTCGACATGCCGATCTTCAACGAAGACCTGGAGCCCGACCAGGTGCCCGAGGCCGCCGGACGGTTGGCCGAGCTGTGGCGGAGCCATGACGCGGTCTTCATCGCCACGCCCGAATATAATGGCGGATTGCCGCCGCTGCTGGTCAATATGCTGGCCTGGCTGAGCCGGCAGAAGCCCAGCCCCTTCCGCCACCCCGTCATCGGCATTGGCGGGGTGAGCTCGGGCAAATACGGAACGATCTGGGCGCTGAGCCACCTGCGCGACAGCCTGTCCAAGGTGGGCGGGCTGGTGGCGCCGGGCCTGCTGGGCATCGGGCCGGACGAGGATGTGTTCGACGAGAATGGCGATTTCGTCGAACCGGCCATTATCCGCAAGGTGGACCAGTTGGTGCATGATCTCATCCATATCAGGCGGGGCTGACATGAAGGCGCTTTACCTCACCCATCCGCAGGTGGTGATCGACCCCAATGTGCCGACGCCGCGCTGGGGGCTCAATGCAAAAGGCCTGGCGCGGGCGCGGGCCTTTGCCGCAAGCGGCGTGGTGCCCGATGCGGCGATGATCTTTTCCAGCGACGAGACCAAGGCGACGGATCTGGCCGGGGCCATAGCGGCGGCCATCGGCGCAGAAGTGATCGTCGACCCCGCCATGGGCGAGAATGACCGCAGCAGCACCGGCTTCCTGGCGCCCGAGCAATTCGAGGCGACGGCCGACCGCTTCTTTGCCGAGCCGGGGCAGAGCATCGAGGGCTGGGAGACGGCCAGCGATGCACAGGCGCGCATCGTCACGGCGGTGCGTCGGGCGCTGGACAATGTTCTGGCCGGCAGGCCCGCGGTCTTCTGCGGACATGGGGCGGTGGGGACCTTGCTCAAATGTTTCGTGGGCAGCCGCGTGATTGCCCGCGACGAAGACCAACGCCGCATGGCCGATCCGGGCGGCGGCAATGCCTTTGTCTTCGATCTCGAGGCCATGGAATTGCACAGCGACTGGATGCCCATGGAGGCTCTGGCGCCGGGCTGGTTCGACTAGTGCTTCAAAAGACCTCATGGTGAGCCTGTCGAACCACGAGGTCGAGCGAGTGGAGGCTTGGTGCCACGACCTCGTCCTTCGACAAGCTCAGGATGAGGTCTACTGGATATGCCGGAGCTTGCCGCAACTTGCGAAGCGGCGGTTTTTGCTCTAACGCAGGTCCAATAGCGACATCGGAGGAAGACTCAATGGCAGGCCAATTGATCGTGGCCCTCGACGTTTCGTCACGCGGACGCGCCGAGGAAATCGTGTCGCTACTGGGGAACGCAGTCGATTTCTACAAGATCGGCTACCAGTGCTTCTATGGCGCAGACGGCTTCGCGCTGGGCAAGGACCTGCTCAAGGCGGGCAAGAAAGTCTTCTTCGATCTCAAGCTCCTCGATATCGACAATACGGTCGAAAAGGGCGTGGCGGCGATTGCCGAGAGCGGCGCGACCATGCTGACCGTGCATGCCTATCCGCAATGCATGCGGGCGGCCGTGCGTGGCGCCGCCGGCTCCGACCTCTGCGTGCTGGGCGTATCGGTGCTGACCTCGATGGACGATGCCGACGTGGCCGAAGCCGGCTTTGCCCGCGACACGGCGGGGCTGGTGGCCCTGCGGGCGCAGCAGGCGCGCGATGCGGGCATTGGCGGGCTGGTGGCCTCGGCGCATGAAGCCGAAATGGTGCGCACCATCATCGGGCCGAAAATGGCCATCGTCACCCCCGGCATTCGGCCGGCCGGCTCGGCCATGGGCGACCAGAAGCGCGCCATGACCCCCGGCGATGCGCTGGCCGCCGGCGCGACGCATCTGGTGGTCGGACGCCCGGTGATTGCCGCCGCTGATCCCGCCGCGGCGGCGCGGGCTATCCTGGCCGACATGAATACCGGCCTGCGCGTGGCGTGATGCGGCTTTCCGCCTGTATCGAAATGCTGTTCGTCCCCGAAACGGACGATTTTGCGCAGCGTATCCGTCTCGCCAAGGCCGAAGGCTTCGAATTTGTCGAATTCTGGCTGTGGTCCAGCAAGAATCTCGACGCCATCAAAGGCGCCCTCGACG
The DNA here is from genome assembly GCF_024707105.1 of Devosia ginsengisoli. GTDB lineage: Bacteria > Pseudomonadota > Alphaproteobacteria > Rhizobiales > Devosiaceae > Devosia > Devosia ginsengisoli_A. The sequence continues at coordinate 645,763 of NZ_JANQAJ010000006.1, forward strand.
AGACCGGTGTGAAGCTGGCCGGCATCGTGGCCGAGCCCTTTGCCGAACTGACGCGCGAAACCGACCATGACCGGTTCCTCGCCGGGCTCGAAAAGAGTCGCGATGTGGCCATAAGGCTGGGTGCGCCGGTGCTGATCTGCCAATCGGGACCGCTGCTTGATGGCGTGGACCGTGCGCGCCAGCATGATGCGCTGGTGACGGCCATGGCGCGTTCGGCCGAGGTGCTGGCCGGCTCGGGCGTGAAGCTGGGGCTGGAGCCGCTCAACGATCGCGTCGATCACCCCGGCTATTACCTCACCAGCAGTGCCGAGGGCTTCGATATCGTCGACAAGGTCGACCGGCCGGAAATCGGCATTACCTACGATCTCTACCATTCCATGGTGATGGGCGAGGACCCCGAAGTGGTGGCCGCCGGACGGCTCAACCGCATCGTGCATGTGCATGTCGCCGACCATCCGGGGCGTAACCAGCCGGGGAGCGGATATCTGCCGCTCAAGCCGAAGCTCGATTGGCTGTTGGGGCAGGGGTATGCCGGCGCCGTGGGGCTGGAGTTCAAGCCGACGGGGACGACGGCGGATGCGCTGCGGCAGATGCGGGGGAGCTTGGGGCTCCGCTAGCCTCGGCGTTCTTGGCTCCACCCCACCCTCTATCCCTCCCCATCAAGGGGAGGGAGGCGCCAGATCGATCTTTCAAGGATCATCTCGGATATTTTCCCGACCACCGGCCGGGCTTCCCCTCCCCCTTGTGGGGAGGGAATGAGGGTGGGGATACTCACACGAGCAGGCGCTGGGGTTTACCCCACCAACCCATGTTCTGCCGTCAGGTCCTGCAGATCCAACTGCGGCCGTGCGCCGATATGGGAGATGACTTCGCTGGCAGCCAGGCATCCCGTCTTGAGCGCCGATTCCAGCGTCTGCCCCCGCGCTATACCGAGCAAAAACCCCGAGGCGAAGAGGTCGCCGGCGCCGGTGGCGTCGACCACCTTGTCGACGGGAAAGGCGGGGACCGAGGTCACTTCGCCATTATAGATGGCCATGGCGCCATCGGCGCCCATGGTGATGGCGGCCAGTTCGGTATCCTTAGCCACTTGGCGCACCGCTTCGCCCAGATCGTCGGTCTCGTAGAGTGATTTCAGCTCATGCACATTGGCGAAGACATAATCGATGGTCTTGGAGCGCATCAGGTCGAGGAATTCGGCGCGGTAGCGATCGACGCAGAAGGGGTCGCTGAGGGTGAAGGCGGCGGCGCGCTCGTTCTTGTGGGCATAGTGCGCAGCCAGCACGAAGGCCTTCTTGGCCTCCACCGGGTCCCACAGGAAGCCTTCCATATAGGTGATGGCGGCGGCGCCGATCTCGTCGGGCTTGATATCCTGTTCGGTGAGCTGGTGGCAGGCGCCGAGATAGGTGTTCATGGTGCGCTCGCCATCTTCACTGAGGAAGATCATCGAGCGGGCGGTGAGGGCGCCATTCTTGAGGCGGGAGGTGGCGTAATGCACGCCGATGGCGTCGAGATCGCTTTCGAACACGTCGCCCAGCGGATCGTCTGCCACCTTGCCGACAAAGGCGGCGCGGCCGCCCAGGGAGGCGACGCCCGCCGCGGTATTGGCGGCGCTGCCGCCCGAAATCTGCTGCCGGCCCAGCGGCATCTTGCCATAGAGGTCCTCGGCCCGATCGGTATCGATCAGGTGCATGATGCCCTCTTTCATGCCTTCGGCTTCGATGAAGCCCTTTTCCACCGGGGCAATGATATCGACAATGGCATTGCCGATGGTGAGGACGTCGAAGCGGGTCTGGGTCATCAGGAGGTTCCGGCGCGAGAAAAGCCGTCAGCCGGTTTAGAGCATGAGGGAAAGCTCGGCAACCTAGTGCCGCTCAATGATGTCGCTGATCAGCGCCTCGATATCCTCACCGGCCTGCAGGGCGATCTGGCCGTCCAGCAACAGCACGGCGAGGCCATGCACCCGTGCCCAGGCGGCCAAAGCCGTCACGCGGCTGGCGCGGGTATCGCCGCTGCCACCGACATGGCGGAGCGTGGCAAAGGCGGCATCGGCGGCCATGCGCAGGCCGGGGCGGTTGTCGCGCTTGAGCTGGGGCGAAAACATCAGCCGGAACAGGGCGGCATTGCGAAGGGCAAAAAGCACATAGGTCTTGCCCATGACCGAGAGCATGTCGGGCGGATTGGCTTCGGCCACATCCTCCATGGCGCGGGTGAAGCGCTGATAGCCGGTGACGGCCAAGGCTTCGAGCAAAGCGGCGCGGTTGTCGAAATGGCGATAGGGCGCCGCCGGGGACACGCCCACCGCCCGCGCCAGGTCGCGCAGGCCGAGCCCGGCCTCGCCGTCGCGTTCGAGAATGACCAAAGCCGCCTCGAGCAGGGCATTGCGCAGGTCGCCATGGTGATAGGGGGCGTTTGGAAGAGATGTTGACATTGCTTACTTCTGGGCGGATATATGTAAGCATTGATAACATGACCTGTTGAGCGCGCAAATGGATATCGACCTGATCCTGGCCATCGGCCATCACCTTGCAGTGTTCCTGTTGGTGGCGATCCTCGCCGCCGAATTCGCCCTGCTGCGGCCGGGTCTGGCCGGCGCGCGCGTCGGGCAATTGGCGCGGATCGACGCGGCCTATGGCGGCATGGCGATGCTGGTCATCGTGGTGGGCGTGCTGCGGGTGATCTTCGGCGCCAGTGGCTGGGAGTATTACGTCGCCAATTATGCCTTCTGGGCCAAAATGGCCGCCTTTCTCGCGGTGGGCCTGCTGAGCATCCAGCCGACGCTGGCCATTCGTCGCTGGGACAGTGCCGGAAAGGGCGATGCCGGCTATGCCGTGCCGCATACGGAAATCGCGGCGAGCCGGCGGTTCATCCACCTACAGGCAGGGATGCTGGTGTTGATCCCGATCTTCGCGGCCGCCATGGCGCGCGGATATGGCGTGAGCTGAGCGAGAACCGGCGCGTTACTTGCCGGTCGGCAGCGGCGTCTTCGGCTCAAAGCGGCACCATTCGGCAATGACGCAGCGCCAGCATTCGGGCTTTCGCGCCTTGCAGACATAGCGGCCGTGCAGGATCAGCCAATGATGGGCATGCAGCATATATTGCGTCGGCACCGCCTTGAGCAATTGCTGCTCCACAGCCAGCGGCGTCTTGCCGGGGGCGAGACCGGTGCGGTTGCCGACGCGGAACAGGTGGGTATCCACTGCAATAGTAGGCTGCCTGAACCAGATATTGAGCACCACATTGGCCGTCTTGCGGCCGACGCCGGGCAGGGCTTCGAGCGCGTCGCGGTCGTCGGGCACTTCGCCGCCATGCTTGTCGAGCAGGATCTGGCTCAGCGCGAAGACATTCTTGGCCTTGCCGCGATAGAGCCCGATCGTCTTGACCAGTTCGGTGATGCGCTCAACGCCCAGGGCCACCATGGCCGCTGGCGAGGGAGCGAGTTCGAACAGGCGCTTGGTGGCCTTGTTGACCCCGGCATCGGTGGCCTGGGCCGAGAGCACCACGGCGACCAGGAGGGTAAAGGCATTGAGATAATCGAGCTCGCCCTTGGGCTCGGGCTCGATTTCGTGAAAGCGGGCGAAGATCGCCTCGATATCAGCCTTGGGAAGGGCCTTCACTTTTTTCGCCGCCGCCATTCTCTCGCCTCTGATTCTGCGCCTATAGTCAGTGGTGAAGAGTCAGCCATGCCAATGCAAGCCACAACCACCACACCCCTGTTCGCCGCCGCGCTGAAGCCGGACCAATCGCCGCGCCTGTTCGGCGGCTGGCTGGCCTTCGTGCTGGCCGCCATCGCAGTCATGCCGCTGGCCGTGCTGGTGCCCGGCGTGCTGCAGCCCACCGCCATTGCCTTCGCCATCGGCGGGGCGGGCCTCGTGGCGCTGTCGCTGCGGCAATCACGGCGACGCAAGCTGACGCAGCAGGTCACGCTCTGGCCCGACCAGCTCGAAATCGCCAGTACGGACCGCCATGGCGTGCGCACCTTGCGCCGGTTCGATCCGGCCAGCGTCAGGCTGGTGCTGGAGCGCGACGAGAACGAGAAAACCGTCGCCATGCGGCTGCGCGCCGGCACCGATGAGATGGAGCTTGGCGCCTTCCTCAAGCCCGAGGATCGCTCGAGCTTCGCCAAGGCCTTCGGCACGGCTTTGCGCCGGGCACGACAGGCTGCCTGAAGCCGTCAAAACCGGGTCGCATCCACGGCCTGCCTCTCCTACATAGACACCCAGACAAATGACGGGTGTTCCGATGAACCAGATCACGCATATGACCCCTGCGACGGACTATGACACCATCCGCGCCGCCATCCGCTACCTGAGCGAGAACGGACCCGATGGCACCGATCTTGCCCGCTTTGCGCGGGGCCTGGGCATGACGGAGCGGCAGCTGACCGAGCTGTTCCGCCGCTGGTGCGGCCTTTCGCCCAAGAGCTTCGCCCAGGCCGTGGCTTTGGACCATGCCAAGAGCCTGTTGCGCAGCAAGGAGAGCGTGCTCGACACCACTTATGAAGTGGGCCTGAGCTCAACCTCGCGGCTGCATGACCTGTTCGTGACCTATGAAGCCATGCCGCCCGGCATTTTCCGGGCCGGTGGCGAAGGCATCGACATGGTCTGGGGCGCCGCGCCATCGCCCTTCGGCATGGCGGTGGTGACAGCCACCGATTACGGCATGTCGGGCCTGGGCTTTGCCGATGCGGACATGACGATCGAGCAGGCCTTCGAGGACCTGGCCAATCGCTGGCCCAATGCGCGCTTCGTCCGGGACGATGCCCGCGTGGCCCCCATGATCGCGCAGGCCTTCGATCCGGCGCGCTGGTCGCCCGACCATCCGGTGCGCGTGGTGCTGATCGGCACCGATTTCGAGGTCAAGGTGTGGGAGACGCTGCTGAAGATTCCCTGCGGCCAGGCCACGACCTATCAGAGTGTCGCCAACCAGATCGGCCGGCCCACGGCCGCGCGAGCGGTCGGCGCAGCGGTCGGCAAGAACCCGATCAGCTTCGTCGTGCCCTGTCATCGCGTGGTGGGCACGTCAGGGGCGCTGACCGGCTATCACTGGGGCGTGCCGCGCAAGCGGGCCATCCTGGGCTGGGAAGCCGGGGTGGTTTCGGCGGCGCATTAGCCATTCGGGCATAGCCCTCATGGCCTTCTCACCTAAAATCGCTCCACCGGAGCGATTTTGCCTTCGGCCGGTTCGAAGTTTCACGTGAATCGCGAGGTCTCATCTGCCCACCGCCAGTGCCACACCCACCAGCCGTCATCCTCGGGCTTGACCCGAGGACACTGCACTTGATGGACTTGCGGCAAGTATAGAGCCCTCGGGTCAAGCCCGAGGGTGACGATCGCGGTTGGGGAAGCGCCGGTGGCGAGAGTGGACCCTAAAGCGCCACCCGCTCCACCAGCTTGCCGTCCGGCCCGATCCTGTAGATCGTCGGCTCCCCCGTAGCGATCTCGCGCTTCAAAATCTCATCCGGCGACAGCCCCTCGATGGCCATGACCAGCGCACGCAGCGAATTGCCATGCGCCGCCACGAGCACGGTCTTGCCGGCTTGCAGCAGCGGCACGATTTCGGCCTGGTAATAGGGCAGGGTGCGGTCGGCGGTGTCCTTGAGGCTTTCGCCGCCGGGCGGGGGCACGTCGAAGCTGCGGCGCCAAACCAGCACCTGTTCCTCGCCCCACTTTTCGCGCGCATCATCCTTGTTGAGGCCAGAGAGGTCGCCATAGTCGCGTTCGTTGAGGGCGGTGTTCCTGACGATGGTGACATTGTCGATTGCCATTTCCTCCAGCATCAGGTCGAGCGTGTGCTGGGCCCGGCGCAGGGCCGAGGTATAGTAGCAATCAGGCACAATGCCCTTGGCCTTGAGCGCCTTGCCCGTGGCGCGCGCTTCCTCGATGCCCTTTTCCGTCAGGTCCGGATTGCGCCAGCCGGTGAAGAGGTTCTTGAGGTTCCACTCGCTCTGCCCGTGGCGCACGAGGATCAGGGTACCGGTCATTGGCTAGTCTCCGAGATTGAAGTTTGGCCGACGCTCATGGCGGCGGCAATGCGGGAAAAGTCGGCGGCGCTGACTGAGAACAGCGACTTGCGGAAATACATGCCCCAATGGGCGGGATCGCTGACGAAATCGAGCTGGGGCAGCAGCAGGTAGATATCGGCTTCCTGGGCGTCGAGATAATGCGCGCGGCGCATCCAGGCTTCGGTGGCGCCCATGACCGCGCTGGGCCCGGGCGCGCCTTCGGCAATGGTGCCGATGGCGGTGAAGCGGCGCACCGCATCCTTGCCGCCCAGGGTTTCGGTCGGCGAATAATAGGCGAAGGCGTCGCCCGGCTGCAGGCGTTTGACAGCGCTATGCTTGCCATGGGCGAACATGACGAAGCCCTGCTGGCGACCCACGCGCACATGCGCCGCCGCCGCCACACCGATCCAGCAGGTCGGCGTGGCCATGCCGGTCACAGCCCCAGCACGTCGGTCATGGAATAAAGCCCGGCGGGCTTGCCGGCGGCCCAGAGCGCGGCGCGGGCGGCGCCATTGGCGAAAATGGCGCGATCCTCGGCGCGGTGATTGAGCTCGATGCGCTCGGAGGGGCCGGCCAGGATCACCGAGTGATCACCCACGACCGTGCCGCCGCGCAGGGTGGCAAAGCCGATCGTGCCGGCTTCGCGCGGGCCGGTATGGCCGTCGCGGACGCGGATGGAATGGTCGCGCAAGGCGATATTGCGGCCCTCGGCAGCGGCTTCGCCCAGCATCAGAGCGGTGCCCGAGGGGGCATCGACCTTGCGGCCGTGATGCATTTCGAGAATCTCGATGTCGTATTCGGCCAGCGTCGCGGCGGCCTTGCGCACGAGGCTGGCCAGCACATTGAGCCCAAGCGAGAAATTGCCCGACTTGACCACGCGGGCGCCGGCCTGCGCCGCATGGGCGATGGCGGCGTCGTCGGCCTCGGAACAGCCTGTCGTGCCGATGACATGGATGAGGCCGCGTTCGGCGGCCTTGGCGGCGAGGGCTACGCTGGCCTGGGGGGCAGTGAAGTCGATGATGGCATCGGCGCCAGCAAGGGCGGCGTCGATATCGTCGGTAATGGCGATGCCCAGCGGGCCGATGCCGGCGAAGAGGCCCGCATCCTGGCCGATGGCTGGCGTGCCGGGCCGGTCGACGGCGGCATGGAGCTTGGCGACGGCGCCGTGCAGGGCGAGACCGTTGAGCGCGGCGACGGCACGGATATTGGCCGCGCCCATGCGCCCACCGGCGCCCGCCACCACGACCTTGAGTTCCGCCATTGCGCTCTCCCGAATTCGGCTTGCCCTATAGCAGCGCCTTGGCCAAACGCCAACAGCGCTGCCCCATTGCCGTCAACATGGTAAGGTTGAGGTTGCTGTAAAACCAAGGGGAGTGATTTGACCATCACCAATGCGCTGGCCGGCATCGCGGTAGACGATATTGCCGACGCGCTCGACTTCTATGAGCGCCTGTTCGGCCGGCAGGCCGATGCCAGGCCGATGAAGGATGTTGCCGAGTGGAAGCTGACCGGCGGCGGCTGGGTGCAGGTCTTCACCGATGGCGACCGTGCCGGCGCCTCGTCGCTGACGCTTGTTGTCGATGACCTCGGCGAGGAACTGGGCCGGCTGGAGCTGCAGGGGCTGAAGCCGGTTTCCAAGGCGATCGGGGATTTTTTCAAGACGGCGAAGTTCCGGGACGGGGATGGCAACCAGGTCATCCTGAGCCAACCGCAGCCGGGGACGTATTGAGAGGGGTCGATTGTCCGATCCCTCCCATCCACAATCGCTTCCCGCGGACTTGATCCGCGGGTCACTCTCCATACGGCACAAAGCGGATAGAGACCCCCGGATCAAGTCCGGGGGAGGCGGTTGTGGGCGAGGCGAATACTGCGCCCCGCTAAACCCGCCGCAACTGCACCGTTTCGATCAGATGGCTCTTGCCCTTCTTGAGGATCAAATCCGCCCGCCCCCGCGTCGGCAGCACATTTTCCACCAGGTTGGGCAGGTTGATGGTGCGCCAGACTGTGCGGCCGAATTCGCCGGCTTCTTCCTGGCTCATCTCGGCGAAGCGGCGGAAGAATGAGGTCGGGTCCTTGAAGGCGGTTTCGCGCAGGCGGAAGAAGCGCTCCATGAACCAGGTTTCGAGATCGTCATTGTCGGCGTCGATATAGACCGAGAAATCCATGAAATCGGAGGCGAACAGGATGGGGGCACCATCCTTGGGTAGCTCGCCGGGCTGGAGGATGTTGAGGCCTTCGACGATGAGGATATCCGGCCGGTCGATGGTCACTTCGCTCCCCGGCACCACGTCATAGACCAGGTGCGAATAGACCGGCGCCTGCACATTGGCCTTGCCCGATTTGATATCGCTGAGGAACTGCACGAAGCGGGGCCGGTCATAGCTTTCGGGGAAGCCCTTGCGCTCCATGATGCCGCGTTCGGCCAGCACCGCGTTGGAATGCAGGAACCCGTCGGTGGTGACGAGATCGACCTTGGGGCTCGAGGGCCAGCGCTGCAGCAGAGCCTGGAGGATACGCGCCGTGGTGGATTTGCCTACCGCGACCGAACCGGCCACGCCGATGATGAAGGGCACTTTCTGGTCGGGCGTATCGAGAAAGCGGGTCGACACATTATGCAGGCCCTGGATGGCCTCGACATAATAGGACAGCAGCCGCGTCAGCGGCAGGTAGACCTCTTCGGCCTCTTCGAGCGAGATGGGATCGCTCAGCGTGCGCAGGCGCTCGATATCGGCGGCATCCAGCGTCATCGGCTGGCCGTCGCGCAAGGCGCTCCATTGCGCCTTGGTGAAATGATGGTAGGGCGCGAGGACCGGGGGACGGCGGGCCATCAAGCCTGGTCCTTCCGCGATGCCTTTTCGGCGAGGCCCGACTGGGCCGTGCGGCTATCGAGTTCGGCCATGACTTCGGAAAGCGGCAGATTGGCGGCGCGCAGCACGACGAGCAGGTGATAGAGGACGTCGGCCGATTCCTTGACCAGTTCGGCGCGATTGCCGGTCACGGCTGCGATCACCGCTTCGGTGGCTTCCTCGCCCAGCTTCTGGGCGCATTTCTCCATGCCGCGGGCGATGAGCTTTGCCGTGTAGCTCTCGTCGGGCGAGGCCAAGGCGCGGGTGGCAATGCGGGCTTCGAGGTCGTCGAGGGTCATGGCAGAGAAGTCTCCTCCTGCACGATGTCATCCCGGCCTTGAGCCGGGATCCATCTTGAGATCTCAGGATGGGCCCCGGGTCGAGCCCGGGGTGACATCGCATTTGGGGCAGCTTTTAAAGCAAAAGCACCGGCGCCGTCACGTTCGACTTAAGCCGCTGCCGGCGCATCCATGCGAACCGCCACGCCGTGGTCGCGGAGATAGGCCTTGGCCTGGGGAATGGTGAAGGTGCCGAAGTGGAAGATGGAGGCGGCCAGCACGGCGCTGGCATGGCCCTCTTTCACGCCATCGACCAGGTCCTGCAAGGTGCCGACGCCGCCCGAGGCAATGACCGGCACTTCCACCGCATCCGCTATGGCGCGGGTGAGCTTGAGGTCGAAGCCGGACTTAGTGCCGTCCCGGTCCATCGAGGTGACCAGCAATTCGCCAGCGCCGCGCTCGACCATGGCAACGGCAAATTCCACCGCGTCGAGCCCGGACGGCTTGCGGCCGCCATGGGTGAAGATTTCCCATTCGCTGCGATTGTCGCCCCCGACTCGCTGGTCGAGCCGCTGCTTGGCATCGACCGAGACGACGATGCATTGATTGCCGAACTTGTCGGCGGCGCGGGAGATGAAATCGGGATCGTTCACCGCCGCCGAATTGATCGCCACCTTGTCGGCCCCGGCCAGCAGGAGCTTGCGGATATCCTCGATGGTCCGCACGCCGCCACCCACCGTCACCGGCATGAAGCAGTGTTCTGCCGTGCGCGCCACGACGTCGAAAATCGTGTCACGACCTTCATGGCTGGCGGTGATGTCGAGGAAAGTCAGCTCGTCCGCGCCCGCCGCATCATAGGCGATGGCGGCTTCCACCGGATCGCCGGCATCGCGCAGGTCGACGAATTGCACGCCCTTGACCACACGGCCGCCCATGACGTCGAGGCAGGGGATGAGGCGGGTCTTAAGGGTCATGCTGTGGCTTTCAGAAGCGCGAGTGCTTCACGTGAATCAATCCGCCCGTCATAGAGCGCGCGGCCGGATATGGCGCCTTCGAGCACGGCGGCATCCGGCCGTGTAAGGCGCTCGATATCGGCCATGGAGGCCAAGCCGCCAGAGGCGATGACCGGAATGGACGTGGCGCGGGCCAGTTCCAGCGTCGAGTCCCAGTTGATGCCAGCCAGCACGCCATCGCGGTCGATATCGGTATAGATGATGGCGGCCACGCCGGCGCCCTCGAAGCGCCTGGCTAGTTCGATCACCGACAGCTCGGAGGTCTCGGCCCAGCCTTCAACCGCCACCATGCCCTTCCGCGCATCGATGCCGACAGCGACCTGGCCGGGCCACTGTTTTGCGGCCTCTTTCACCAGGGCGGGATCGCGCACCGCCACCGTGCCGAGGATGACGCGGCTCAGGCCCTTGGCCAGCCAGGACTCGATATGAGCCAAAGTGCGGATACCACCGCCAAGCTGGACCGGGAAATTCACCGCCTTGAGGATGGCTTCCACCGCCGCGCCATTGACGCTCTCGCCGGCAAAGGCGCCGTTGAGATCGACGACGTGGAGATATTGGAAGCCCTGCTCCTCGAAGCTCCTCGCCTGCGCAGCCGGGTCGTCGTTGAACACGGTGGCCTGGTCCATGTCACCCAGCTTGAGGCGCACGCATTGGCCGTCCTTGAGGTCGATGGCGGGAAACAGGATCACGGCGTCCACCTCAGGAAATTCTCGATCAGTTGCAGTCCCAGCGCCTGGCTTTTTTCCGGGTGGAACTGGGTGCCGAACATGTTGTCGCGGCCGACACAGGCGGTGACCTGCCCACCATAATCGGTGGTCGCCAACAGCGTATCGGCGCTCTCTGTCACCAGGTGATAGGAGTGCACGAAATAGGCATGCAGCCCATCCGGACCATCGGGAATGCCCGACAGCAGCGGATGCGGGCGGGTAATGGAAATGGTGTTCCAGCCCATATGCGGAATCTTCAGCGCCGGATCGGACGGGGCGATCTTTTCGACCGCACCGGGAATCCAGCCCAGACCCGGCGTCACCACCTTCTCGCGGCCCTCGGATGCCATAAGTTGCATGCCGACGCAGACGCCCAGGAACGGCACGCCGCCCCTGACAACGCGCTCTTCCAACGCCTCGACCATGCCGGAGACGGCATCGAGCCCGGCCTTGCAATCGGCGAAGGCGCCCACGCCGGGCAGCATGATGCGATCGGCGGCGCGAACGCGGTCGGGATTGGCAGTCACTTCAATGGTGATGCCGCCCAGCCCGTTGGCCATGCGCTCGAATGCCTTGGCGGCGGAGTGGAGATTGCCCGCGCCGTAATCCACGATGGTGACGAGGCTCATTGCAAAGCCTCCAGTTGCGCCATGTCGGCGCTAACAGCGACACGCTCACCGCGATGGGTCCAGCCGCGCCAGGTGAGGGCATGGCGGCGCAGGCCGGGCGCGGCAAAGCCAAGCCAGATGGCGGCAAGCGCATAGAGCAGGAAAGTGGTGTCGCCGCCGATGAAGCGGGACAGCACGACCAGCGCGACAACTTTCAGCACCCAGGCCACCAGCTCGAGCCAGAGGCCATGCGCCACGAGGAAGAGGGGCGGCAGGATAGCGGCGAACCAGGAGAACTTCTCCGGCACGGCCGCGGGCAAAGCCGGCTTGCCTTGCTTGGGATCGAAAATGGCGTAGAGGGTCACCGGACGCTCCAAAAACGCGATGTCATCCCCACGAACGCGGGGATCCATCTCGAGATTTCAGGGTGGACCCCGGCTCGAGGCCGGGGTGACACCGTGGTTGTGGCTGGATTAGTGCAAAAGGCCGGAAAACGAAAGGCCTACAGCGTACCCTTGGTGCTCGGCACGCGATCGCCGGCGCGGGGATCGATCTCCACCGCCTCGCGCAGGGCGCGGGCCACGGCCTTGAACATGGACTCGGCCAGATGGTGGTTATTGTCGGTATAGAAATTCTCGATATGCAGCGTAATCCCGGCATTCATGGCGAAAGCCTGGAAGAATTCGCGGAACAGCTCGGTATCCATCTCGCCGACCTTGTCGCGGCTGAACTCGGCCCGGAACACAAGGAACGGGCGGCCGGAAACATCCAGCGCGGCGCGGGTCAGCGTGCCGTCCATGGGCAGGTCGGCGCTGGCATAGCGGCGAATGCCCTTCTTGTCGCCCAGCGCCTTGAGCACGGCCTGGCCCAAAGCGATACCCACATCCTCCGCCGTGTGGTGGAAATCGATGTGCAGGTCGCCCTTGCAGGTCACGTCCATGTCGATCAGCGAGTGGCGGCTGAGCTGGTCGAGCATGTGATCGAGGAAGCCGATGCCGGTCGCCATGTTGTGTGCGCCAGTGCCATCGAGGTTCACCGAGACGGAAATCTCGGTCTCGGTGGTCTTGCGGGTGATACTGGCTTTGCGCATGGCACTCTCCGGGGTCGGCGGCTCAGTAGCAGATAGGCACGGTTGCGTGAAGATTGGGTTTCCGCGCCATCGCCGCTTCACATTTCGGTGCAGGCTGATTGCCTCAACGACAAGGATCGATCCATGAGTCCAATATTTGCTGTCGCGGCCCTTTTGCTGCTCACCCCCGCCGCCTTTGCCCAGGCGAGTCGCGATGCCTGCGACATGATAGACAAGAACGGGTTGGAAGCGCTGCTCGGCCCGGCGCCTGACATCGTGGAGCAGCATGGCGCGGGCACGGGCGTATCGTTCTGCCACTGGAGCAGTGGGGAGGGCGCGGGCGTGAGGCTGCATTCGATCACGGCCATGAGCCAGAATATCGTGGGCGGTACACCGCTCGACTATTTCCGGCAGAGCCAGGACTACCAGATCGAGAGCCTGACCCCGGCCAATGCGCATGAGATCGTCGGACCCTGGCAGGCCGGCTATATGGTTGACGTGACGACGGAGCCCAACCCCGACCAGGTCTACAGCATCACCTTCATCAACAAGGACGATACGGTGACGGTGGAAACCTACGGTCTGCCCAGTGAAAATACGATGAGCTTGGCCGAGGCGGTGGCGGCGGGGATGTAGGCGCATTGCAATCCCGTCGCCACCGCCTAAATATCACTCAACAGTTCTGGAGTACCTCCCCAAATGAGTGACAACAACTTCCCCGGGTGGCACGGGACGACGATCGTTTCCGTGCGCAAGGGCAACAAGGTCGTGGTGGCTGGCGATGGCCAGGTGTCCATGGGTCAGACGGTGATGAAGCATACGGCCAAGAAAGTCCGGCGGCTGGCCGGCGGCAAGGTGATCGGCGGCTTTGCCGGTTCCACCGCCGATGCCTTCACCCTGTTCGAACGACTCGAAGCCAAGCTCGAGCAATATCCCGACCAGCTGATGCGGGCCGCGGTGGAACTGGCCAAGGACTGGCGCACCGACCGCTATCTGCGCAAGCTCGAAGCCATGATGATCGTGGCCGACAAGAGCGATACGCTGGTGCTGACCGGCACCGGCGATGTGCTGACGCCCGATCACGGCGTGATCGCCATCGGCTCGGGCGGCAATTATGCGCATTCCGCCGCGCTGGCCCTCCACCAGGCCACCGAGCTCGATGCCGAGGATATCGCCCGTCGGGCCATGAAGATCGCCGAGGAAATCTGCGTCTATACCAATGGCAATGTGACAACAGAAACCATCGAGCTCGGCGCGTGACTTTCTCGATCCGCCGGCTGATCCGGGATGATGTCCACGCTTACAGGGCCATCAGGCTCGAAGCTCTGACCGATCATCCCGAGTCCTATGGCACCTCGCCGCAGAGTTTCGCCACCCGCCCGCTTGCGGCCCTGCAGACCATGATGGATCGCATGGCGGTTTTCGGCGTGGTGACGGAAAGTGGCGAGCTGGCGGGTATCGTGGCCTATGCCCGCGATGACGGCGAACGCGAGACCCATCGCGGCTGGCTGCTGCAGGTCTATGTGAAGCCGGATATGCGCGGCACGGGTGCGGCGGTGGCCTTGCTGGAAGCGGCGGTGGACCATGCCCGGGCCGAAGTGATCCAGCTCCACCTGATGGTGGGCGCGCATAATGCGCCGGCCATCCGGCTCTATGAAAAGGCGGGGTTCAAGACCTATGGCACCGATCCCCGCTGCCTTTACGTGAACGGTCGATACATCGACGAACACATGATGGTGCGCTTCCTCGACAAGGCACCTGGAGACCAAAAATGAGTGAAACCAATTTTTCCCCGCGCGAGATCGTTTCCGAGCTCGACCGCAATATTGTCGGCCAGGACGACGCCAAGCGCGCCGTGGCCGTGGCCCTGCGCAATCGCTGGCGCCGGCAGCAGCTCAGCCCCGAGCTGCGCCGCGAGATCACGCCCAAGAATATCCTGATGATCGGGCCGACCGGCGTCGGCAAGACCGAGATCAGCCGGCGGCTGGCCCGCCTCGCCCAGGCCCCCTTCATCAAGGTTGAGGCCACCAAATTCACCGAGGTCGGCTATGTCGGCCGCGACGTGGAGCAGATCATCCGCGACCTGGTGGAAGCCGGCATTGCCGTGTTGCGCGACAAGCGCCGGGCCGATGTGCAGGCGCAGGCCCATGCCAATGCCGAAAACCGCGTGCTCGACGCGCTGGTGGGCAATTCGGCCGCCCCCTCGACGCGTGATTCCTTCCGCAAGAAGCTGCGCAATAACGAGCTTGACGACAGCGAGATCGAAATCGAGATGACGCCGTCCACCGGCACCGGCGGTTTCGAAATCCCCGGCATGCCCAATGGCGGCATCGGCATGATCAACCTTTCCGACATGTTCAAGCAGGCCATGGGCGGGCGCGGCGTCAAGCGCAAGATCAAGGTCAAGGACGCCTATGAGCCGCTGATCGCCGAAGAGGCCGACAAGCTGCTCGACCAGGAACAGCTCAAGACGGAAGCCATCGAGCTGGTGGAAAATCACGGCATCGTCTTCATCGACGAAATCGACAAGGTGGCGCATCGCGAAGGCGGGGCGCAGGGCGGGCCGTCGCGCGAAGGCGTGCAGCGGGACCTGTTGCCGCTCATCGAAGGCACGACGGTTTCGACCAAGTATGGCCCCGTCAGCACCGACCATATCCTGTTCATCGCCTCGGGCGCCTTCCATGTTTCGAAGCCCAGCGACCTGCTGCCCGAATTGCAGGGCCGGTTGCCGATCCGCGTCGAACTCAAGGCTCTCACCCGCGAGGACTTCATCCGCATCCTCAACGACACCGATGCGAGCCTGATCAAGCAATATGTGGCGCTGATGAGCACCGAAGGCGTGACGCTGGACTTTACCCAGAACGCCATCGAGGCGATTGCCGATGCGGCGGTGCAGGTCAATAATTCGGTCGAGAATATCGGCGCGCGGCGCCTGCAGACGGTGATGGAGCGGCTGGTGGAAGACATCAGCTTCGAAGCCCCCGACAAGCAGGGCCAAACCATCACCATCGACGCGGCTTTCGTGGCGGAGAAGGTGGGCGTGCTGGCCGGCGATACGGATCTGAGCAAGTTCGTGCTGTAGGGGCTACAACCACTCCACCCACGGCATCACCCCGGCGCCGGCCGGGGTCCATCCTGAGGTCACGCCACGTCCACAGCAGGTTGCGGCATCTCAGGATGGATCCCGGATCAAGTCCGGGATGACACCGCGGTCGGGGTGGCGATAACCAGCTATCGCTTCCTCCCGCTCCGCCGCACCACCTCATCCCTCAGAAACCGCAAATCATCGGCATCGAGCTTGCCGATATCGGCAGCCAGCCGGTTGGTCAGTTCCGTCGCTTCCGGCGCCAGGCCCCCGGTGTCGATGGTCACCTTGGGGTCGCTCATCTCCGCCAGGCGCTGCAGTTCCTCGGCCTCGTCCCAGATCACGTTGAAAAAGGCGATCATGCGGTGCAGCAGGAAGCCGGTGGGGCGGCCGCGCTTGCCGTGTTCCAAGGCCGAGAGATAGGCGCTCGATACATTGAGCGCCGCCGCCATTTCCTTCAATGAAATGCCGCGCGCCTCGCGCAGTTCACGGATTTTTGCCCCCAATGGCGTCATTGTTGCGTTCTCATGCGCGCCGCAGGCGTACATACCACGCTCCCTCCCCACCATGGCCGCGCGCCGCCACGCTCCAGCCCGAGACCATGGGAGACAGGCTCGGCTCGTTGAGCCAGATGGGCAGCATGGTGCGCAGCACCCCGCGTTCGGTCATGGCGGCGATATAGTCATTGTCGGTCCGGACGCCCTTGCCGGTGATCACCAGCACGGTGCGGTCGCCCCGCATGAAACGGGCATGGATGAAGTGATGCAGCGCCGCCCTTGCCTCGTTCTGGCTCATGCCATGCAGGTCGATGCGGCCATCGATCTCGATACGGCCGCGGCCGACCTTCCTGCGGATGGCCGGATCGACCGCCTTGTCGGGCAAGGCTGCCGAGGGCAGGGGCGCCTGATAGGGCGGCAGGAAGGCTTTTCGCGCAGGCTGCCGGCGAGGCGGCGCCTTGCTCACAGCCACCGGCGCCGGTTCCTCGGGGGGCAGGGGCAGCGGAGTGCCGGCGAATTTCAGCAGGCCCTTGCGCCGCAGCGGATCGACCGTCGATGCCACGGCAGTCCACAGATGGAAGTCGTGCGGCAGGCGCCTGGGATCACGCTTGGACATGGCAATGCGCCGCTACCTGCCGCCTGGGATCAGTCGAGCTGGCTCGTGGTGATGACCTTCCAGTTGGGGTCGCGCGACTTGGGATTGCGCGCGAAGGTCCATTCGTCGGCCACGGTCTCGACCTGGTCGGCATTGCCATCGACCAGGTTGCCATCCTTATCGCGGGTGGCCGAGACCACTTCGGCATGGAAGCGCACGGTGATCAGCACGTTCTTGCGATCGTATTCGGCTTCGGAAATCTCGACCTTGGGCAGGCCGACAAAGGTGAAGTCCACGCTCTGACCGGCGGCTTCGCGCTCGGCGATGGCGCGCTGGAAGCCGTCGAACACATCCTTGTCGAGCAGGTTCTTCAGCGTCTGCCGGTCGCCGGCCGCATAGGCGGTGACGACCATCTCATAGGCCTGCTTGGCGCCATCGAGGAAGCTCTTGGGGGTGAAGCTGGGGTCGGCGGCGACCACGGAACGGAAGCCGGCGGCCAGCTGCTCGTCGCCATGGGCGAACTGCTCGATCTCGGCTTCGGTCTTGCGGGCGCGGCGTTCGTCGTCGAGATCGGGGGCGCCGGTACCGCGCGGGCGCAGGGGCACCACGGTTTCCTCGGGCGCCTCTGCCGTGGCTGGTTTGCGGCGTTCCATCGGGGGCCGCTCATTGCCGGTGCGGGTGCCCAGCACCGAGCGCAGGCGGAACAGCACGAAGACTGCCACAGCAATCACGATGAGGGTCGGCAGATCGAAGAATTCATCCATTGCGCAATGTACCTTACCTGAGCGCGCCGGAGAAAATCGACGCTTGGGCGCTCGTTGAGCGCATCATTTCGCCTATATATAGGCAAAGCCTCACCCCAAAACCAGTTCACGATGGGGCGAGACAGCGTTTTGCCGTACTGGCACAAAGAAGGAAACCCCGACCTTGGCACGATTTTTCGCTCTCGGGCTCATTGCCCTGCCAATCATCGAGATCGCTGTTCTCATCAAGGTGGGCCAGACCATCGGCCTGTTGCCGACGCTGGCGCTGATCATTGGCGCCGCCATACTGGGCGGATTGTTGCTGCGCCAGCAGGGGCTCTCCGTCCTCACCCAGTTGCGTGACAACGTCAATACCGGCCGCATGCCGGGCCGCACCATTGCCGATGCGATGATGATCGGGCTGGCGGCGCTGTTCCTGGTGCTGCCGGGCTTTCTGAGCGACGTGGTGGCCCTGGCCCTGTTGCTGCCCCCGGTGCGCAACTGGATCTATGCCGCCCTGGCCAGCCGCGTGACGGTGGTGGATACGACCACCACCTATCGCCGCCGCGATCCGTCGGCCGGCCGCATCGAAGGCGCGATCGATCTCGACGAGGACGATTACCGCCCACGCTGACGGCGCTATTGAATGGGTGCCAGCCTTGTCGCTTCCCGACAAAGGTGGTAGCCACGCCGCAACAATATGCTCGTGAAGGACTGCAGCACATGGCTGACGAAACCCAGGGCGGCGCGGCCCCCAATCCCGCAAACCTGCCCTCGATGAACCTGGTGGGCCAGTATATCCGCGACCTCAGCTTCGAAAATCCGGGCGCGCCCAGCTCGATCATGGCCGGCGGCGGCAATCCGGCGTTCAACGTCTCCATTTCGGTGGGCGTCAAGAAGCAGGCCGACGACGTCTATGCGGTCGAACTGACGCTCAATGCCAAGGCCAACCGCGAAGAGACCGTGCTGTTCAATGTGGAGCTGGTCTATGGCGGCGTGTTCCGCCTGAAGAATGTGCCGGAAAACCAGCTCAGCCAGTTGCTGATGATCGAATGCCCGCGGCTGATCTTCCCGTTCGCGCGCCAGGTGCTGGCCTCGACCACCCAGCAGGGCGGCTTCCCGCCGCTGATGATGGAACCGGTCGATTTCGCCGCCATCTACCGGCAGAACCTGGCCAAGCTGGCCGCCCAGCAGGGGGCCGCACCGCTGACGGCCAATGCCGCCGAGACTGACAAGCCGAACTGAGAAATCCTACAGAAGCCTCATGGTGAGCTTGTCGAACCACGAGGCGTGGCACGATTCCGTCACGACCTCGTCCTTCGACAGGCTCAGGATGAGGTCTGCTGCATGATCAGGAAGCCCCGCCCAGTGCGGGGCCTTTTTCATTCCGCCGCCACGCCGTTCTCGACGCCATAGCGAGCCCAGATGGACTCGGCGCCCAAAGTGGCCACAAGCCTCTCATGAGCGGCGATTTCGCCTTCGGTGATGCGTGGCGGCAGAGCCACCGGCCGGGGCAGGGCAATGGCGCGAGTGGCGATGGCGTCGGCGCCCGAGACGCGGCTTTCGGCCACCAGGGCCAGGCTCACCTGCTTGCCGCCGATCAGTTCGAGATAGACTTCGGCCAGGATTTCGCTGTCGAGCAGCGCGCCATGCAGCGTGCGGCGGGAATTGTCGATGCCGTAATGCTTGCACAGGGCATCCAGGCTCACCCGCGCGCCGGGATGCTTTTCACGCGCCAGCATGACCGTATCGAGCACGTCATTATCCAGCGGGCGCTGGCCGGCGCGTTCCAGCTCGGCATTGAGAAAGCCCATATCGAAGGGCGCATTGTGGATGACCAGCCGCGCATCGCCGAGGAAATCGCGGAATTCCTGGGCCAGTGTGTGGAAGAGCGGTTTGTCGGCGAGGAATTCGTCGCTCAGCCCATGCACGCGAAAGGCCTCTTCCGGCATGGAGCGCTGCGGGTTGATATAGACGTGGTAATGCCGGCCGGAGGGAATGTGGTTGATCAGCTCGACACAGCCGATTTCGACCAGCCGATCGCCCGCTGCGGGCGACAGGCCGGTGGTTTCGGTATCGAGCACGATCTCGCGATTCACTGTTTTGGCCCTTTGGCTCGGAGTTCCGCCACAAGGTCGGCGACCTGGCCGACCGTCTGTTCGATGGGCAGGCCCGTGTCGAACAGATAGGTGGCATGAGCCTTCTTGTCGGCTTGGGGCATCTGCCGGGCAAGGATGGTTTCGAGCTTTCCACTAGTCATTCCCGGCCGGGCCAGCGCACGTTGCCGCTGGATGGCCTCATCGACCCAGGTGACGGCCACGGCATCGAACCCGTAATCATGGCCGCTTTCGAACAGCAGCGGCACTTCCACCACCGCCAGAGCATGGCCCTGCGCTTCGGCGTCGTCCATGAAACGGGCAATACGCGCGCAGACCAGCGGGTGGACCACCGCTTCCAGGCGCTTGAAGCCGGATGGATCCGCCGCAAGCCGTTGCGACAGCAGGCTTCTGTCGATCCTGCCATCAGTGGTAATTCCGGGGAAAAGTGCTTCCACCGGGGCCACCGCCTCGCCCTCATACAGCGCCGCCACCGCCTCATCGGCGGAAAAGACCGGCACGCCGAGATCGGCAAAGGCCTTCAACACGGTGGATTTGCCTGTTGCGATCGAGCCGGTCATGCCGATGCGCCACATGCTCAATGCCCCAATGTCGCTTCGATACGGGCGCGCAACGCCGGCGTCACCTCGGGCCGCACCCCGAACCAAGCCTCGAAGCCGGGCACGGCCTGATGCAGCAGCATGCCCAGGCCATCGACGGTCCTGAAACCATGCGCCGCCGCCTCGGCCAGCAGCGGGGTGACCAGCGGCACATAGACGATATCGGTCACCAGCGTGTGTTCCGGCAGCAGGGCAAAATCGAGCCAATCAAAGCGTGTGCCATGCATACCGATGGAGGTGGTGTTGATGACGATGCCGGTGCGCGGCGCCAGACTGGCGAAAGCGTCAAAAGCATGCGCCTCGAACGGGCCTTCGATCTCGCCGACCAGCGCCTGCGCATTGGCCAGGGTCCGGTTGAGGATATGCACCTTGCCGCCATTGCGCCGCTGCAAAGCCACCAGTACGGCCCGCGCCGCGCCGCCGGCGCCAATCACCATGGCGTCATCGGGCCCGTCGGACCAGCCGGGCGCGGCCGCATCGAGATTGCCGAGAAAGCCGAGATAGTCAGTATTGCTGCCCAGCACCTTGCCTGATCGAACGACAAGCGTATTCACCGCGCCGATCTTTCGCGCCAGCGGATCAACGGTGTCGCACAGGGCAAAGACCGCTTCCTTGTGCGGAATGGTGACATTGCCGCCGGCAAATTCGCCGCTGCGCAGCCGCTCGAAAAACGCCGGCAGGCCGTCCGGCGCCACGTCGATCGCCTCGTAGCTGCCATCGATGCCGTGTTCGGCGAGCCAGGTACCGTGAATCAGCGGCGAGCGGGAATGGTTGATCGGATGGCCGATGATGAAGGCTTTGGTGGTCAATTGAGGGTCTCGGGGGCAAAGGTGCGCAAGGCGGCCAGGAGGGGCAGCAGCGGCAGGCCCAGAATGGTGAAATAGTCGCCGGTTACGGTTTCGAACAGACGGATGGACGGGCCTTCGAGGCGATAGCCGCCGACCGAGGTGAGGGCGGCATCGCCTTCGCGATCCAGCACGTCGTCGCGTTCCCGGGCCGTGAAATCGCGCATGGTCAATTCGGCCGTCTCGACGCCGGACCACAGCAGCACATCGTCGCGCACCAGCGCCACGGCGGCATGCAGGCGATGGGTCTTGCCGCGCAGATAATCGAGCTGGGCCGCCGCTTCGGCGCGATTGGCCGGCTTGTGCAAAAGCGTGGGGCCCAGGCTCAGCGTCTGGTCGGCGCCGATAACAATGGCGCCGGGATTGGTCGCGGCGATGGCCGCGGCCTTCTTCTCGGCCAGCAGCAGGGCAACGTCCCTGCCATTGCCGCCGCCATCGATTGCCGCCTCTTCCAGCAGGCGTTCGTCGATATGGGCCGGCAGGCAGGAAAAGGCGAGGCCCGCCTGCTCCAGCAAGGCTTTGCGCGTGGCGCTCTGGCTGGCAAGGATCAGCATGGGGACGATGTTTTCCACACTGTCATCCCCAGCTCAAGCCCGACCTGTGACTATGACTCATGGTTTTGGCCGCGCCTCCGATTTGTTCGACCTGGTTACCAAAACATTAACATTTGGACTCCGCACCCGTCCCGCGACAGGCCTTGGATAGGTCTGGGGATAACCCGGCAGCGCACAATCCGGGCCACCAACCGGTTTTGCACAGCATGGTGCGAATCATTGACTCGGGAGTCACCGCGTTAAGGCTTGCTTAACCATTGCGGCGCAGGCACGGCCCGATTGGTCCACAGGCGGTGTTAACAATGCGTTAACCATAGGCCTGCGCCTTTGTGCCGCCATGCGGGCGATTGTGGACGGCGCTGAATTAGCTCAAAACACCGCCATGATAATACTGATACTAAGTCAGAAAGACTCTTTAGGGAAATGGAAGGGAAGGGTGACGTGACCCACAAGCCCCTGCTTGCCACCGTGCTCGGCCAACGCCAGGAACGGCCACCGATCTGGATCATGCGCCAGGCAGGCCGCTACCTGCCCGAATATCGCGCCGTCAGGACCGAGGCGAAGAACTTCCTCGAGCTCTGCTATACGCCCGATCTCGCTACCGAGGTCACGCTGCAGCCGTTGCGGCGTTTCGATCTCGATGCGGCCATTCTCTTCTCCGACATTCTCGTCGTGCCCGACGCCCTGGGCCAATCGGTGCGCTTCGAAGCGGGTGAGGGACCTGTCCTTGATCCCGTGAGCGCTGCCGGTATTGCCGGGCTGGGGAAGGAAAGGGATGCGCTGGACCATCTTGCGCCGGTCCTTGAGACAGTGCGGCGGCTGCGGGTGGCCCTGGCGCCGGAAAAGACCCTGATCGGCTTCTGTGGCTCTCCCTGGACCGTGGCGACCTATATGATCGGTGGCCGCGGTTCGCCAGACCAGACGGCGGCCCGGCTGTTTGCGCTGCAGCATCCGGAGGCTTTTGCCGATCTGCTGGATGTGCTGGTGCAAACCAGCGTGGATTATCTGGTGGCGCAGTTCGAGGCCGGCGCCGATGTGGTGCAGCTATTCGAGAGCTGGGCGCTCAATCTGGACGATGTGGCTTTCGCCGAGCGGGTGATCGAAACCAATCGACGGATCGTCGAGGGCGTGCGGGCCAGAGTGCCCAATGCGCCTGTTATCGGCTTTCCACGCGGTGCGGCGGGGAACCTGGCCCGTTATGCCGACCAGACCGGCGTCAATGCGCTGGGGCTCGACTATGCCACGCCGCTTGATTTTGCGGCGCAGCACCTGCCGTCATCGCTGCCGGTGCAGGGCAATCTGGATCCCCCTGCGTCTGGTGGCCGGCGGGCCGCAGCTCGATGCGCGGGTTGACCAGATCATTGCCGCCTTCGCCGATCGGCCGCATATTTTCAATCTGGGCCACGGTATCGTGCCGGAAACCCCGATCGAGCATGTCGAGCGGCTGGTGAACCGGGTCAAACACGGTTAGCGCAACCGGACTGTTGAGGAGTTCGAAAAGTGTATGAATGGGTCAAGGCGCTGCACGTCATTTCCGTCATCGCCTGGATGGCCGGCATGATGTATCTGCCGCGCCTCTTCGTCTATCACGCCGAATCGCCTGTCGGCTCCGAGAAGTCCGAGACTTTCAAGGTCATGGAGCGCAAGCTTTATCGGGGCATCATCACCCCGGCGATGATTGCCACCTGGATTTTCGGCCTGTGGCTGGCCTTCGGCTTTGGAATTGTCGACTTTTCCATGGGCTGGATGTGGCTCAAGGCGGCTATGGTCCTGGCCCTATCGGGTGTCCATGGCTGGTATGGCGGGTTGCTGCGCAAGTTCCAGAATGACCAGAACACGCGGCCGCACACCTTCTACCGGGCCATCAACGAAATCCCCTTCGTCATCGCCATCATCATCGTCATCGCGGTCATCGTGAAGCCGTTCTGATACGCCCACTCACCGCGCGTGACCCTCGGGCTTGACCCGAGGGTCCTGCACTTGAGGCAGGAAGTTTCACGTGAATCTGCGCTCAGCCCGCATTCTGCGACGGTTTCGTTCTTGAAACTGCCGTCGGATCGCGCTACATGCCTTGCCAACGCATCCCAAACATAGCCGACCTCCCCGGTCGCTGCGCGGTGCCTACCCCTCCCAGATATATCGCCGACATCGACGATTACCGTTTCCCAATAGGGTCTCCCGCTACATGCAGAATATGAAGCTCAGCGAGCTCAAGGCCAAATCCCCGGCCGAACTCCTGGTGTTCGCTGAAGAACACGAGGTCGAGAATGCCTCGACCATGCGCAAACAGGAATTGATGTTTGCCATCCTCAAGGAACTGGCCGCCCAGGAAGTGGACATTACCGGCGAAGGCGTCGTCGAAGTCCTCCCCGATGGTTTCGGCTTCCTGCGCTCCCCGGACGCCAACTACCTTCCAGGCCCCGACGACATCTATGTCAGCCCATCCCAGATTCGCCGCTTCGGTCTCCGCACCGGCGACACGGTCGAAGGCCAGATACGGTCTCCCAAGGATGGCGAGCGCTATTTCGCGCTGCTCAAGGTCAATTCCATCAATTTCGAAGATCCCGAGGCGGTCCGCCACAAGGTCAACTTCGACAACCTTACCCCGCTCTATCCCGAAGAACGGCTCCGCATGGAGCTGCCCGATCCGACCCTCAAGGATCGCTCGGCCCGCCTGCTCGATCTGGTGGCGCCGCTCGGCAAGGGCCAGCGCGCGCTGATTGTTGCACCGCCACGTACCGGTAAAACCGTACTGTTGCAGAATATTGCACAGTCGATCGCCACCAATCACCCGGAATGCTATCTGATCGTGCTGCTGATCGACGAGCGGCCGGAAGAAGTGACCGATATGCAGCGCTCGGTGCGCGGCGAAGTCATCTCCTCGACCTTCGACGAACCGGCCAGCCGCCACGTTCAGGTCGCAGAAATGGTGATCGAAAAGGCCAAGCGCCTGGTCGAACACAAGCGCGACGTGGTTATCCTGCTCGATTCCATCACCCGCCTCGGCCGGGCCTATAACACCGTGGTGCCGAGCTCGGGCAAGGTGCTCACCGGCGGTGTGGATGCCAATGCGCTGCAGCGCCCCAAGCGCTTCTTCGGCGCCGCCCGCAATATCGAGGATGGCGGCTCGCTGACCATCATTTCGACGGCGCTGATCGATACCGGCAGCCGCATGGACGAAGTGATCTTCGAAGAATTCAAGGGCACCGGTAACTCGGAAATCATTCTCGACCGCAAGGTTGCCGACAAGCGCATCTTCCCGGCGCTCGACATCACCAAGTCGGGTACCCGCAAGGAAGAGCTGCTGGTTGAGCCCGATATTCTCAAGAAGATGTATGTGCTGCGCCGCATCCTCAATCCGATGGGGACGATCGACGCGATGGAATTCCTCATGGACAAGGTCCGCCAGACCAAGACGAATTCCGACTTCTTCGATTCGATGAATACCTAAGCCGCTCCCATGCGGTCGGGCGATACCATCGTGGCGCTGTCCTCCGGGGCACCGCCGTCCGGAGTGGCGGTCATCCGCCTCTCCGGGCCCGATGTGAAGACTATTCTCCAGGACATATCGGGCACTCCCCCCGAACCGCGACGGCTGACGCTGCGACCCATTGGCCGTGACTCGCTGCTCGATCGCGGCCTCGTCGCCTGGTTTCCGGCGCCGCATAGCTTTACCGGCGAAGATTGCGCCGAATTGCAGGTGCATGGCTCCCCCGCCGGCGTCCGCGCTATTCTCAAGCTCATCACCTCGAACGGCGCGCGGCTTGCCGAAGCCGGCGAATTCACCCGCCGTGCCTTCGAGAATAGCAAGCTGGACCTGGTCGAAATCGAAGGTCTGGGCGACCTGCTCGAGGCCGAAACCGAGAACCAGCGTCGCCAGGCTCTGGCCCGCTTCGAGGGCGGGTTGTCGCAACGCGTCGATGCCTGGCGGGACCAGTTGCTCGATCTGCGGGCCGAAATCGAGGCAAGGCTCGACTTTTCCGACGAGGGCGATGTGGCCGAAGCGCTACCCGCGAGCTTCGGCGACAGCATCGCCGCCCTGCGGACCGATATAGCTACCGCTCTGGCTTCGCTGGAACATGGCCGCATCGTCCGCGAAGGCATTCGTGTTGCCCTGGCCGGCCCGCCGAACGCCGGAAAATCCAGCTTGCTCAATGCCTTGGCCAAGTCCGACATCGCCATCGTCACCGACGAAGCCGGCACGACGCGCGATGTTCGTGAAGTCCCGCTCGATATCGGCGGCCAGCTCTATATCCTGCTCGATCTGGCCGGGTTGCGCGACACCGACAGCAAGGCCGAAGCCGAAGGCGTGCGCCGCGCCCGTCAGGCCATCGAACAGGCCGATATCGTGCTCTGGCTGCACGCCCCCGATATTACCGGCACGCCCCCCGCCAATGGTGACAGGATCATCAAGGTTGGCACCAAACACGATCTGGGCACGATGCCCGGCATGGATGTCGACGTCTCCGTGCAATCGGGCGCTGGCCTGGACGTGCTGCTGCAGCGGATAGAGGCCATTGGCCAGACGCTGTCCAGCGGTGAACCGGCCTTGCTGAGCCGCGAGCGCGACCGCCTGGCTCTGGAAAGCGCCACCGCGGCTTTGGAGGCGGCGGCGCGGCAACTGGCGGTGCCCGAACTGGCAGCCGAGAGCCTCCGCATTGCCTCGCAAGCGCTGGAACGACTGGTGGGCCGGCTCGATGCCGAGCGTGTGCTGGACCGGTTGTTTGCCAGCTTCTGTATCGGCAAATGATTCACGTGAAACACGCGCGGCGATCTCGAATGGCTGCTGCGATCGCCGTTGGAATTGATTCACGTGAAACATTGGCCTATTGAGACCGCCTTCGGAGACATTGCATGAGCGACTATGCCGTCATCGTCGTTGGGGGTGGTCACGCCGGCTGTGAAGCCGCGGCGGCTTCGGCGCGCCTGGGCGTTCCCACGGCCTTGGTGACGCACAAGTTTGCCACGATCGGCGAGATGAGCTGCAATCCTGCCATTGGCGGCCTCGGCAAGGGCCATCTCGTA
Source organism: Devosia ginsengisoli (assembly GCF_024707105.1). Taxonomy (GTDB): domain Bacteria; phylum Pseudomonadota; class Alphaproteobacteria; order Rhizobiales; family Devosiaceae; genus Devosia; species Devosia ginsengisoli_A. The sequence continues at coordinate 672,345 of NZ_JANQAJ010000006.1, forward strand.
CGCGAGATCGATGCGCTGGATGGTTTGATGGGTCGCGTGGCCGATCAGGCCGGCATCCAGTTCCGCGTGCTCAACCGCCGCAAGGGCCCCGCCGTACGCGGTCCCCGCGCCCAAGCCGACCGCAAGCTCTATCGCCAAGCCATGCAGGCTGCCATCACCGCGCAGCCCAATCTCGACGTGATCGAGGGCGAGGTCGACGATATCGAAGTCACCAATGGCGTGGTCAGCGGCGTCGTGCTGTTGGATGGCCGCCGTCTCGGTGCCAAAGCGGTCGTGCTGACAACAGGCACTTTCTTGCGCGGGCTGATCCATCGCGGAGAGGAAACCACGCCGGCGGGGCGCGTCGGCGAAAAGCCGGTGCTCGGTCTCTCCACCCGGTTGGAAGCCCTCGGTCTGCAACTCGGTCGCCTCAAGACCGGTACGCCGGCGCGGCTCGATGGTAGCAGTATCGATTATACTGCCCTGGAGGAACAGCCGGGTGACGATGTGCCCGAGCCATTCTCCGCCCTGACCGCTGAAATCACCACGCCGCAGGTCTCCTGCCATATCACCCGCACCACAGCCGAGACGCATCGGATCATCACGGCAAACCTGCATCGTTCCGCCATGTATGGCGGCCGGATCCAGAGCCGCGGCCCGCGCTATTGTCCGTCCATCGAGGACAAGGTGGTGCGCTTCGCCGATCGCGGCAGCCACCAGATTTTCCTTGAGCCAGAGGGACTTGACGACCAAACGGTCTATCCCAACGGGGTCTCCACCTCGCTGCCGGCAGAGGTGCAGGAAGACTTCCTGCGCACCATGCCGGGGCTGGAAAATGTGCGGATCATCCGGCCCGGCTATGCCATCGAATATGACTATGTCGATCCGCGCGAGTTGCGGCCGACGCTCGAAGTGAAGCGCCAGCCCGGGCTTTACCTGGCTGGGCAGATCAATGGCACGACGGGTTATGAAGAGGCCGGCGCCCAAGGCCTGCTGGCCGGCGCCAATGCCGCACTGGCCGCAATCGGTGGCGAGCCGCTGATCCTGTCGCGCACCGAAAGTTATCTCGGCGTCATGGTGGACGACCTGGTGACGCGCGGCGTGGCCGAGCCCTATCGCATGTTTACTTCGCGCGCCGAATTCCGGCTGCATCTGCGTGCCGATAATGCCGATCAGCGGCTGACATCGCTGGGCATGGAAAAGGGCCTGGTCGGGGAAGAGCGCGGCGCGCTGTTCGCCGAAAAGGCCGCCGCCCTCACCAAGGGTCGTGCCTTGCTGAACCGCCTCACCGCTTCGCCCAATGCGGCGCGCAAGGCGGGTATTGCTGTCAATGAAGATGGCAAGCTGCGCTCGGCTTTTGACCTTCTGTCCTATCCCGATGTGACGCCGGCTGACACCGCTCGGCTCTGGCCGGAAGTGCTTGAAATTCCATCTGAAATCATCGAGCAACTGGTTGTTGACGCGCAATATGCTGTCTATCTCGACCGGCAGCGTGACGATATCGATGCGGTCCGGCGCGACGAGCAGAAGCCGATTCCTGATCAACTCGATTATGCCGCGATTCCCGGCCTATCGATGGAATTGCGGCAGAAGCTGCAGCAATATCGGCCGCAAACTATTGCCCAGGCCCAGGCTATGGACGGGATGACACCGGCGGCCGTCACGCTGCTGCTGGCGGTGATCCGCCGCGGCGACCTGCGCAAGGCAGGCTGATGGCGGATAGTGATGCCATCGCGCCCTATGCGGCGCATTTCACGCGGCCACTCGCCGATGTGATCGCCGATCTGGAATCCTATGCTCAGCTGCTCCGCAAGTGGCAGGCGGTACAGAATCTTGTTTCACGTGAAACACTGAATGCCGTCTGGTCGCGGCATTTTGCCGACAGCTTGCAGGTTCTGAAATTGCTGAAGACGGGTGATCGCGCCTTTCTCGACCTGGGCAGCGGCGGTGGCCTGCCGGCCCTGCCACTGGCCATTGCGCTCAAGAGCCCGAATCACCATTTCACCCTTATCGAGCCCAATGGGAGAAAAGTGAGTTTTCTCCGCACTGTAGCCCGCGAACTGGGCCTTATCGTCGCGGTAGAAGGTGTGCGCAGCGATCAGGTTGATTCACGTGAAACACCAGTGCCCGATGTGATTACCTCGCGTGCGCTGGCCGGTTTGCCCACGTTATGCGGCTGGATGCAGCCTTTCTTTGGCCCGGAAACGCGGGCAATCCTGCATAAGGGCAGGGAACATGTTGAAGAACTGGCGGAAGCGGTTCCGCATTGGGACTTTAACGTGGTAGTAACCAAGAGTGACACCGATGCAGAAGGTGTCCTGCTCACGCTTACAGATTTGCGTGCGAAAACAGTGAGTTAGTTAGCGGCGAACGAGCTGGAGGCCATTGTGGCGCCCCGTATCCTGACATTGGCGAACCAGAAGGGCGGCGTGGGCAAGACCACGACCGCGATCAATCTTGCGACCGCCCTGGCCGCCATTGGCGAGCGCGTGCTGATCGTCGATCTCGATCCGCAGGGCAATGCCTCGACGGGCCTCGGCATTTCGCGCACCGACCGCGACGTGTCGTCCTATGACCTGCTGGTGGGCGAAGCGACGGTAGCGCAGGCCGCCATCATGACGTCGGTGCCCAATGTGGCCATCGTGCCCTCGACCATGGACCTGCTCGGGGTCGAACTGACCATTGCCGGCCAGGCCGATCGCGCCTTCAAGCTGCGCAATGCCTTCAAGCAACTCGGCGACCTGACGATCAACGAGCGACCCGTGAGCTATATCCTCATCGATTGCCCGCCCTCGCTCAACCTGCTGACGGTCAATTCGCTGGTCGCGGCGGATGCGGTTCTGGTGCCCCTGCAATGCGAGTTCTTTGCGCTGGAAGGTCTGAGCCAACTCCTTCAAACCATTGAACAAATCCGCTCGACGCTCAATCCGCGCCTATCGATCCAGGGCGTTGTGATGACCATGTTCGACAAGCGCAACAACCTCAGCGAACAGGTGTTGCAGGATGTGCGTCAGGAAATGGGCGCGCTGGTCTATGACACGGTCATTCCACGCAATGTGCGGCTCAGCGAGGCGCCGTCCTATGGCAAGCCGGCTTTGCTCTATGATCTCAAATGCGCCGGCAGCCAGGCCTATCTGCGTCTGGCTACCGAAGTCATCCGCCGCGAGCGGCAGCTCAACGCGGCATAGATCATCATGGCCGGGATGATCCGTAATTTTTTGTTTTGTCGTGTTTTCGAAGCGCAGAAGTGGTGTCCACCTTTGCTGAAAACACTCCAGGAGAGCCCGAGATGAACGACAAACCCACACGCCTCGGTCGCGGGCTCGCGGCATTGATTGGCGACATGGCGACGGTAGAAGGCGCCCGCGTCACCGAATCGGGCGGGGTCAAGCGCCTGCCGGTCGAATTCATCATCGCCAACCGCGCCAATCCGCGCCGCAGTTTCGATCCCGACCAGCTCGAGGAGCTGACCAATTCGATTCGCGAAAAGGGCGTCATGCAGCCCTTGCTGGTGCGGCCGAGCGAGGATCCCAATATTTTCGAGCTGATCGCCGGCGAGCGCCGTTGGCGCGCCGCACAGAAGGCGGGTCTGCATGACGTGCCGGTCATCGTGCGCGAAGTGGGCGACAAGGAAGCGCTCGAGCTCGCCATTATCGAAAATGTGCAGCGCGCCGATCTCAATCCGCTCGAAGAAGCCATGGGCTACGGCCAGCTGATCGAACAGTTCGACTATACCCAGCAGGACCTGGCCCAGGTGATCGGCAAGAGCCGTTCGCATGTCGCCAATACGTTGCGCCTGCTGCGCCTGCCCGAGGATGTGCGCGGCATGGTGGCCAGCGGCACGCTGACGGCTGGCCATGCCCGGACGCTGATCACCGCCGAGGATCCTGCGACCCTGGCGCGGCAAATCGTGGCTGGCGGCCTCTCGGTGCGTGAAGCGGAGGCCCTGAGCCAGCAGCGCGAGGTTGCCGGCAAGAAAAAGCCGAGCGAATCGCATGCAGAGCGCGATGCCGATACGGTGGCGCTGGAGCGGCGGCTATCGGATGCGCTGGGGCTTTCGGTGTCACTGTCGCATAGCGAACGCGGCGGTAAGCTGGAGATTCGCTACAAGACGCTGGAACAGCTCGATGGGCTGTGCGTGAAGCTCACGGGCAGCAATTAGACAACTTCACCATGAGGTCCTTGCTGGGGTTTCACGTGAAACGCTAATGCGCCGCAGCCATCATGCAGATGGCCAGCAAGGCCCGGCGCAGGCTGGATTCGGCCAAAGCGGGGCGCCGACGGCTGTCTGACGTGGCCTGCAGGATGCGTTCCGAGGCCGTGGCCAGCGCAGTGTCCGACCACAGGCGCAATTGCTGCTCGAGGCTGGAAATCCGGGAAAAATGCGGCTTGGGGCGCAGGCCTTCCAGCACCATGCGTGGCGTCTTGCCGGTATCCACCTCGGTGCGCCAGCGGCGCAGATTGGCGAAATGGATGGTGGACATGGCCAGTAGCCTTTGCGGATCGACTGCCGACGACAAAGCCCGGTCCAGCGCCAATTCGAGCTTTTCGGCGTGGCCGGCGCCGGTGGCGTCGAGAATAGCGTCGATGACCAGCATGCCATTGTCGGCACAGAGCAGCAGCACGTCCTCACGGGTCAGCATCTTGCTGCTTGCGGCATAAAGGCAGAGCTTTTCCAACTCGCGCCTTGTGATTTCCCGGTCATTGCCGAGGATTTCGCGCAAGGTGGTCACTACATCGGGGTCGATGCGAATGCCGTGCTGGTTGAAGGTCTCACGGATCAGCGCCTGCAGCGTCTCGTCGCTATCGGGGTAGCAGGGCAGGGCGCGACCCAGCCTGGCCGCCTCCACCAGCGCCCGCAGTGCGTCGCGCGGTGGCAGGTTGCCGGCTTCGAGCACGATGGCCGCGCCGGCGGGGTCGTCGCGCAATTCCGTTAGCGTCATCACCAGCGACTTGCCGGCGCCGCGCACGCGGATGATGCGCTTGCCGCCGAACAGCGACATGGTGCGGGCTTCGACGGCGAGAATGGAAGGGTCGGCATCCACTTCGGCGCCGTCAAGCACCACCACGCTGGCCGATTCGGGGTCGTCGCTGCTCAATTGGCGGATCAGGCGCTGCGCCGTTTCGCGCACCAGGCCGGCATCGGGACCATAGGCGAGGAAAATGCCCTCGCTCAGGTCGGGTCGGGCCAGGAAACGGGCGACTTCATGCGCCTTGAGAGCCGTCATCAGCGGCTGAGCGCGGCCAGCAGGGCCAGGCGCAGCGATTCGGCGGCGGCCTTGGCGGCGCGCTCGTCGGCATCGGTTCGGGCGGCCGTATCGGCCAGAACCTGGCCGCTGGTCGTATATTCGGCGCTGGCCTGGCGAGTGAGGACGAGCGGTTCGGCCGTGGTGCCGTCGCGGCGCGTCAGGGTCAGCGTTGCCGTCACCGTGGCGCGGTAGGGTTTGTTGGGATTGGCCGTGGCCGAATAGCCGATGGCCGGGGCGGATGAAGAGACCCGCACCTGCGCCAGCGGCGCCGTTTCATTCTCGGAGCGGCCGAAACGCAAAGCCAGTTCCTGATAGACGATCTGTTCCAGCCGCGTTGCCGGCTTGGCATAGGCCAGCTCCAGCAGGGGCTGATTGGCCGCCGTGCCGCTATAGACCGGCGTGAAGCTGCAGGCGCCCAACGCCGTGGCGAGGCCCAGCGCGAGGCTTGCGGCTGCTAGATGGCGCAGGGGCTTAAACAACGACATTGACGATCCTGTCCGGCACGACGACGATCTTTTTCGGCACCTGTCCGGCCAGAATGCGGACAATCTCGTCCATTGACAAGACCAGCTTTTCCACCTCGGCTGGTGGCGTGCCCTTGGCCACGGCGATCTCGCCGCGGCGTTTGCCGTTGACCTGGATGGGGAGGGTCACCGTGTCGTCCACCAGCAGCGCCGGGTCGACTTCCGGCCAGGGCGCGTCGGTCACCAGGCCCGGTTTGCCCAAGGCCTGCCAGCAGGTTTCGGCCAGATGCGGCATCATCGGCGCGATGAGCTGGATCAGCCGCTCGACGCCTTCCTGCAGCGCCCCGATCCGCGCCGCTGGAGCGGCCGAAGCCAGGCCCGCGGCGCGCACCAGCGCATTAGTCAGCTCATAGATCTGCGCTACGGCGCGATTGAAGCGCAGGCCCTCGATATCCTCGCCGACCGTATGCACGGCCCGGTGCACCGCCTTGCGCAGGTTCTTGGCTTCATCATCGTCCGTTCCAAGAACAATCTCGGAAGATTGTTCCATCAATGCAATAGTTTCACTGACCAGTCGCCAGACGCGCTGCTGGAAGCGGCTGGCGCCTTCGACGCCGGCCTCGGTCCATTGCACGTCGCGCTCCGGCGGAGAATCCGACAGCATGAACCAGCGGGCCGTATCGGCGCCGTAAGTGGCGACGATCTCGTCGGGATCAACCACGTTCTTCTTGGATTTGCTCATCTTTTCCACGGAGCCGATGGTAACAGGCTCGCCGGATTCGATGTGCCGGGCGGAGCGCTGCTCGCCCGCGGCTTCCAGCACCACCTCGGTCGGCGGCACCCATTCGCCCGCTGATGACTTGTAGGTCTCGTGAGTCACCATGCCCTGGGTGAACAGGCCCTTGAATGGCTCGTCCAGGTCCACATGGCCGGTCGCCTTCATGGCGCGGGTGAAGAAGCGCGAATAGAGCAGGTGCAGGATCGCGTGTTCCACGCCGCCGATATACTGGTCCACAGGCAGCCAGCGGTTGGCCACGGCGGGAATGGTCGGCGTATCGGCATGCGGGGCGGTGAACCGGGCGAAATACCAGGACGAGTCGACGAACGTGTCCATCGTGTCGGTTTCGCGCCGCGCCGCGCCGCCGCATTGCGGGCAGTTCACATGCTTCCAGGTCGGGTGATGATCCAGCGCATTGCCCGGTTTGTCGAAACTGACATCGGCGGGCAACACGACCGGCAAGTCCTTCTTGGGCACGGGAATGGTGCCACAGGTCTCGCAATGGATGATCGGGATGGGCGCGCCCCAGTAGCGCTGGCGCGACAGGCCCCAGTCGCGCAGGCGGTAGTTGACTTCCACCTTGCCCTGCGGCTGGCCGTCGACGCTGCGGGCGGCGAAATGCTCGGCAATAGCCTTCTTGGCCGCGTCCACCGTCAGCCCGTCGAGGAAGCCGGAATTGTAGATCACGCCGGGATCAGTCACGGCCTCGTCGGCAATGGCGAAGCTGGCGGCGTCGGCACCAGAGGGCAGCACGACGGGCACCACCGGCAGGTCATATTTGCGGGCGAAGTCCAGGTCGCGCTGGTCATGCGCCGGGCAACCGAAAATGGCGCCGGTGCCATAGTCCATCAGCACGAAATTGGCGACATAGACGGGCAGGGTTTGCCCCTCGATGACCGGATGCTTCACGCGCAATCCGGTGAACACGCCCTTTTTCTCGGCCTTTTCCAGCGTTTCGGTCGCCGTGCCCTGACGATGGCATTCGGCGACGAATTCGGCCAGGTCAGGATTGTTGGCGGCCAATTCGGCCGTCAGGGCGTGGTCGGGCGACAGCGCGATGAAGGAGGCGCCGAAAATGGTGTCCGGACGCGTGGTGAAAACGTCCACGCTGGTCGCCGCCGTGGCCTCATCAGGCACCAGTTCGAACAGCAGGCGCAGGCCTTCGGACTTGCCGATCCAGTTGCGCTGCATGATGCGCACTTTCTCGGGCCACCCCGTCAGTTCGTCCAGTGCTTGCAGCAAGTCCTCGGCATAGTCGGAAATCTTGAAGAACCACTGGGTCAGCTCGCGCTGCTCCACCACGGCGCCCGAGCGCCAGCCGCGCCCGTCGATGACCTGCTCATTGGCCAGCACGGTCATGTCGACGGGGTCCCAGTTGACCTTGGATTTCTTGCGCGTCACCAGGCCTGCCGCCATCATGTCGATGAACATGGATTGCTGGTGCTTGTAATATTCGGGCTCGCAGGTGGCGATTTCGCGCGTCCAGTCGATGGACAGGCCCATGGACTTGAGCTGGGCCTTCATCGCCTCGATGTTCTGGCGGGTCCAGGTGCCCGGATTCATGCCGCGCTCGATGGCGGCATTTTCCGCCGGCAGGCCGAAGGCGTCCCAGCCCATGGGGTGCAGTACATTGCGGCCCCTGGCGCGGTAATAGCGCGCCACCACGTCGCCCATGGAATAGTTGCGCACATGGCCCATATGGATGCGGCCGGACGGGTAGGGGAACATCTCGAGGACGTAATAGGGCTCGCGCGGATCGTCATTGGCGCTGACAAAGCTGCGGGCATCGTCCCACACCTTCTGCCACTTGGGTTCCATTTCGCGCGGATTGTAGCGTTCGCCGCTCACTGAACTCGTCCTTGGATGATTTGGCGCAGGCACCGGGTAAAGTCCGGCGCGGCTTGCGTTTAGGGGGATTTTGGCTACCGGACCATCACCAGAAATCCCCACCAAGGTCAACAGGAACAGGGCGAAAGCATGGACTTGGCCGCCGCCGGCAACCTCGCTGCCATCAAAGAGCGCATCGCCCGCGCCCATGCCCGCTTCGGCGCCCCGCCCGAACGGGTCGAGCTGGTCGCCGTCTCCAAGACTTTTCCGGCTGTGGCGATCGAGCCGTTCCTGGCGGCCCGGCAGCGCGTCTTCGGGGAAAATCGCGTGCAGGAGGCCAAGGACAAGTGGCCCGGTCTGCGGGTCCGCTATCCCGATATCGAGCTGCACCTGATCGGGCCGCTGCAGACCAACAAGGCGCGCGAGGCGGTGGCCCTGTTCGACGTCATCGAAACAGTGGATCGCGACAAGCTGGCCGGCGTGCTGGCGGCCGAAATGGCGCGGGCTGGCCGCAAGCTACCCTGTTTCGTCCAGGTCAATATCGGGCTCGAGGACCAGAAGGCGGGCATTGCCCCGGCCGAAACCGTGGCCTTCGTCCAGCGCTGCCGCGATGTCCACGGGCTCGATATCATCGGCCTCATGTGCATCCCGCCCGACGGCGTGCCGCCCGGGCCCTATTTCGCCCATCTCGCCACCCTGGCCCGCGACGCCGGCCTTGCCCGCCTCTCCATGGGCATGAGCGGCGATTTCGAGGTGGGCATCGCCATGGGCGCGACGCATGTACGGGTGGGTTCGGCCCTGTTCGGGGCGCGGCCTCAGCCCTAGCATTGGTGCGCGTGGCCCCACCCCCACCCTCAATCCTTCCCCATCATGGGGAGGGAGGCGCCAGCTCGAATGTCGGTGTTCATCGTCTCCCTCCCCTTGTGGGGAGGGGTCAAGGGGTGGGGGTGCGCCACACGCACAGACCTTGCGAAAGTGCCACACCCTATTTTGTCGTCATTACAGCAGGCACTGCAACTTCCGCCGCTTTTCTTCGTTGCTGTGGGCAATAACGCCGTTGTGATTGGCTGGCCAAAAACCGGTCGCAATATTGTGACCCATGGCGGGGGCCGATGCAAAAAGACCGGAGAAAACAATGAACAAGCGACGCATCCTGCTGGTGGACGACGACGCTGATCTTCGCCAGACCCTGGTCGAGCAATTGGAAACGCAGCATGAATTCCAGATTATGCAGGCGGGAACCGCCAATGATGCTCTCAAGGTGACCCGCGAAAACAATATCGACCTGATGATTCTCGATGTCGGCCTGCCCGATATGGATGGGCGCGAGGCGGTCAAGGTGCTGCGCAGCGAGGGCTATAAGAGCCCTATCCTCATGCTGACCGGGCATGACAGCGATGCCGACCAGATCCGCGGGCTCGATTCCGGCGCCAACGACTATCTCACCAAGCCCTTCCGCTTTCCGGTGCTGCTGGCCCGCATCAATTCCGCTTTGCGCCAGCATGACCAGAGCGAGGATGTGGTCTTCACCATCGGCCCCTACAGTTTCCAGCCTTCGGCCAAGCTGCTCGAGGCCAATGACGGTGCCAAGGTGCGGCTGACCGACAAGGAAACCTCCATTCTGAAATATCTGTACCGGCAGGGTCCCAAGACCATCACGCGCGACGTGCTGCTCAAGGAGGTCTGGGGCTACAATAACCGGGTCACCACCCATACGCTGGAAACCCATATCTACCGCCTGCGCCAGAAGATCGAGCGCGACCCCTCCAATGCGCGCCTGCTGGTCACCGAAGAGGGCGGCTATCGCCTGGTGCCGTAGAGACGGCCTCTGGCGCCATTTCCCCCAGGCTATGCAAACCTGATCAGGAGATGGCGCCGCCACGGGTGCGGTAAAGCCGTTACTGCTCCTTCTTGAGCAGGTCCTGGAAGATCAACTGCCCCCAGACACGGCCGCGTGCATGCACCAGCGCGCCACCCTCGTCGAATTTTCCCAGCTCGATGGGCGCGAAGCCGAGTTGTCTGGCCAAGGCCGCCACGGGCGCGACGGCGTCCGCGTTGTCGCTCGACAGGAAGACCACCCGGTGGCCGCCCTCGACGACCGGATCGGTCGCCAGGGTGGCTGCAATCAGGTGATTGAACCCTTTGACGAACTTGGCGCCGGGGAACGCCTTCGCGGCGAAGGCGGAGGATGGCAGATTGTCCAGCTCTCCAGGAGGCACTCCAAACACGTTCGTCGCGTCGATGATTGTCTTGCCTTCCCAGTTCGGCAGGGCCTTCGCAACCGCGCGATGCTCCCCAAACGGGATTGCCAGGATGATCGTGTCGGCAGCCCCGACTGCTTCTTGCAGCGACTTGGCGACGACCGTGGGTCCGATCGCCCGAGCCTGCGGCGCCAATGCCTCGGGCGGACGGCGGCTCGCGACGATCACGTCGATGTTCTTGCGGGCAAAGGCCTGGGCGAGAGCCTGGCCTATCTTGCCGAATCCTATAATCGCGTAGCTCATAATGCTTCTCCGTTCTGTTGGTTGGATCGTCCCTCGAGACCTCAACATGGGTCCGCCGGAGCCAGGCGTTGAGTGCGGAAGCGCGCATATCGGTGGTGCGAAATCGATCCGGCTGGACGATTGGCGTCGGCCGCGAAGATCATTATCCGCCGCTCGGAATCGGGTGGCGCACTGACGATGGGGGCTATGATAACAGCCCGCATTGCTGTTCGATGTGTTAGATGCGGGGCTTCGGAAGGCGCACCGCGCGGTGCGGAGCTGCACCATGATCGACTGGGACGACGTTCGCTATTTTCTTGCCGTCGCGCGCGGAGGCTCCGTGCGGGCGGCCGCCATGCGCCTCGAGGTAAATCACTCGACCGTGCTGCGCCGCATCGCTCAGTTGGAGGAACGCCTCGGGGCGCATATGTTCGAAAAGCTGCCCTCTGGCTACCGCCTGACGGAAGCGGGCGGCGAGGTCCTCGAACTGGCCAACCAGATGGAGGCGTCGTCGCATTTGCTGGAGACGCGTGTCTTCGGTCGCGACCAGAGTGCGCGCGGGCTCTTGCGGGTGACGCTTCCACCGTTCCTCGCCACACATCTGCTCATGCCGGATCTCGCCGACTTCGCGCGTCTGCACCCGGACATCGAGATAGAAGTCCTGTCGTCCGGAGCGGTGGCGAATCTGACCAACCGGGAGGCCGACATCGCGATCCGCATTGTCGCCGACCGCAAGACCCTGCCGCTCAATCTTCACGGCCTGAAAGGACCGGAGCTGTTCAGCGGCGTCTACATGTCTCGCGATCGACTGGCTGCCTGGCATGCGGGCGCGCCTGATCCCATCCGGTGGATCGTCATAGACAATCATGGAATTCCGGGCTGGGCGCGCGAGGGAGAGATTCCCACTACGGGAGTTCCGTTCAGGACCCCGGACGCCGAGACGCAGATCGTTGCGGCGCGGCAAGGCATCGGGATGACGAAACTGCCGTGCTTCGTCGGAGATACCGACCCTCTATTGGTGAGGGTGCCGGGCACCGACTTGCCCATGCATGGAACGCTCTGGCTTCTCACGCAGGGGGAGACACGCAAGACGAAGCGCGTGCGGCTCTTCACGGAGTTTGTATCCCACAGGCTCGCCGCATACGCTCCGCTTCTCGCGGGGCTGTCCGTGCGCGATTGAAGCGCGGCAGGTCGCCGGCGACGCTCGGGGTCCCGCCTTCCCTATCGGGAGGACAAACCCGGTGGACCGTCGCAAAATCCGGTACAAAGCGAAGCAAAATGCCCTATAGGTTGAAGCGGCTCCGTTCCGGCGGAGCCGCGTGTGCATCCGGATTGGGCCTATGATCAGGGACGATGCGGCCGAGGCGCTGGCCCAGGCCGAATTCTTCGATATCTGCGACGACGAGCAGCGGCGCATGCTGGCCTTTGCCGGCGACATGCACCGTTTCGATCCCGATGCGGTGCTCTACAAGGCCGGCGACGTGCCGCAGGGCGCGTTCGTGCTGATCGAGGGCACGCTCAAGGCCAAGCCCGAAGGCCCGGGCGCCGGCAAGCCCTATGCGATTTCCGAGCCGGGCAGCGTGGTCTCGGCCATGGCGCTGATCCTGGCCAAGCCGCGCCCGGTGACCATTACCGCCGTCACCGATGTCAGGACGCTGTTCGTGCCGCGCACCGCCTTCCTCAAGCTGGTGCAGCAATCGCCCGACCTGGCGCAGCGCGCCGTGGCCCGCGTCGAGCGCGACCTGGGCAATTATCTCGATGCGCTGGAGCCGGTGCGGCGGAAGATGAAGGCGGAATAGGGCTGGGGGCCCGCAAAGTGCCGCAAAGTCCTGTCACCGACGGCCATATCAGCCGCCTTCGCCAACCGGACATGCCCCATAGGCCCGACATTCTCGTTCGATGGACGCTGCCGGCTTCGCTCCTCGCTCATGGAGCATTGCTGGCCGCGTTGCTGCTGCTGACGGTGCCCCGCACGCTGGAGCGGGTGCCGATGCGGGCGATCGCCGTGGAGCTGGTGCCGGCGCAAGCAGAGCCGCCTCCACCCGCTATCCCTGCAACCGAAGCCATGCCGGCTGCACCGGTCGAGCCGGCACCACCCGAAACTGCCGGGGACGATGACGGCATGGTGGTGGCCACGGATTTCTATGCTTCCGGCATCCTGTCCGATCCGGCCAATGCGGAAGTGCGCAGGAATTTTCCGCTGCTGGCCACCAGCGAGCAGGTCATCCAGCTCTGCAACATGGAGGCGCTGGAGCAATTGCGCAGCGCCGAGCCAGCCGTCATGGCCGATGCGCTGGTGGGCTATGCATTCGACAGCATGGAGGTCAGCGGCAACGCGCTCGATGCCGAGGGGGGCGCCGTACGCAGCGGCGGAAAGTGGTTTCACTTCCGCTATCACTGCGCCGTGGCGCCCGATATTGCCAGTGTCAGCGCCTTCGAATATGCGATGGGTCCCGCCATCCCCCGGGGCGAGTGGGAGGAGCACTTCCTCAATGCCGATGACGACTGGCTGAACTAGCAGATTCAGACTCCGGCGAAGCGGGCAATGACCGGCACATGGTCGCTCGGCTGCTTGGCATAGCCGCGGAAGGGCTTGATGATTTCGGCGCCGATGCAGTGTTCTGCCACATCAGCCGTCGACCAGATATGGTCCAGCCGCCGCCCCTTGTTGGCCAGTTCCCAATTGGCGCTGCGATAGCTCCACCAGGAATAGAGTTTCTGGTCATAGGGCACATGCTTGCGCACCAGGTCGGTCCAGCCATGCCCGCCATTGAGGATGGCATTGAGCGCTTCGGTCTCGACCGGGGTATGGCTGACGATCTTGAGCAGTTGCTTGTGGCTCCAGACGTCATTTTCATGCGGGGCGATGTTGAAGTCGCCGGCAATCAGATGCCCGCGCTGGAAGACGGGATCGGTGAACCAGTTGGTGAGTTCGGACAGGAAGCCCAGCTTGTGCTTGAACTTGGGATTGACCTCGGGGTCGGGCTCGTCGCCGCCGGCCGGGATATAGAAATCGTGCAGGGTCACCGGGCCGTGGCCGAAATCGGTCAGCGCCGAGATGTGGCGCGATTCGGGGATTTCGCAGAACACCCGGCTCGATACATCCGTCAGCGGAAATTTCGAAACGATGGCGACGCCGTGATAGCCCTTCTGGCCATGCACGGCCATATGCGGATAGCCGGCCTCGATGAAGGCATTGCGCGGAAACTGGTCGTCCAGGCACTTGATCTCCTGGAACATGATCACATCGGGCGCGTGCTGGGCGATGAAATCGAGCACCATGGGCAGGCGCAGCCGGATGGAATTGATGTTCCAGGTGACGATGGAGACGGGCATGGCAAGACTCGAACGGAGAGGGAACGCGTCCCTTATCGCCAAGCCGGCGGCAGACCACAAGCCGCAAATGACCTATGCAGACAGCCGAAATCGCCGCCCGGCTTTCGCTTGCGGTTACACGGGTAATGGGCGGCCTTTGACTCGATCCAGTTTACTAACTCAGGGAGCCAAGGGCCGCCCATCACGGATCTGGAGTTTCCTCACCGGGTCCGGACACAGGTGGGACTATATCGCAAGCCCAGCTGCCGACTTTCTGCCCGGCCAAACGGGCGCCCCCGTCTCCAGCCTCCCCGCCCGGCCCTGCGTCGGGGCCGCGTGAATGGCGGGAATGGACAGGAGTATGCGCTCGAGATTCGGCACGGGGATAAGTTTTTTCGATTGCCGCCGAGCGCAGCCCCTACCACTGCGGATTTTCGGCTTTCCAGCGCTCGACATCGGCCAGGCTCGCGCCGCCCGCCAATACGGCGTGGTAGATGTGCCAACTGCCCACTACCGGCCCATAATAGTCCGGCCGGGCCATAGCCTGGGTCTTGAGGCGCAAGATCAGGTCACGGTCGGCGTCGGCCAGCCGCGCCATCAGCGCGGCATCCCCGGCCTGGCGCCTGGCATAGTCGTCCGGCTCCCAGCCCCAGATGTCCGACTTCCAGGCCGTGCCGTCGGCCTCGACGAACTGGATGCCCCAATAGAGGCCCGCGCCGAGCGGGTGGGGGTCGACATAATCATCCCACATCTGCGCCTTGTGCAGCCGCAATCCGGCCCGTTCCAGCCCGGCATTGAGAGCGGCCAGCATGGCGGCCCATTCGATGCGGTAGCTGGCCGGCACGGGCATGTGGATGTCGATATCGGGCCAGACCATCAGGTCATAGCGGGCGCTGCCGGTCAGTGCGCAGGTGCCGAAGCGCTCGGTGAACAGATCCGGCCAGCCGGTATTGTCCAGAATGAGCTGGGCCTGCTGGCGCAGGCGCCGGGATGTTTCGCGTAAATCCATCTTGCTTCCTCCTTCCGATAACGAAAAAGCCCGGCTCCTTGCGGGGCCGGGCTCTGAATTGCTTCAGGCAAGGGCGGGTATGAGAACCCGTTTTATTCTGCCTTGGGGGCCTCTTCGGCAGCAGCAGCCTGTTCGGCGGCGGCAGCAGCGGCTGCGGCTTCCGCATCCTTGGCGGCCTGCTCGGCGGCAAAAGCCTCGGCAGCAGCGATCTTTTTCGGCTTCACGCGCCTCGCGGGCAGCCTGGGCAGCCTCGCGCTCGCCGGCCTCGATCTTCTTGGTGCGGGAATTGGTCGATTCGAAAATACGGGCCGACTTGCCGCGACGATCGCGCAGGTAATAGAGCTTGGCGCGACGGACCTTGCCGCGCTTGAGCACTTCCACGCTGGCCACGTTGGGCGAGTAATAGGGGAACACGCGCTCGACGCCTTCGCCATACGAAATCTTGCGCACGGTGAAGCTGGCGGTGATGCCGCCGCCATTGAGGGCGATCACGACGCCTTCATAGGCCTGCAGGCGTTCCTTGTCGCCTTCACGGATCTTGACCCACACCTTGATGGTGTCGCCATGGGTGAAGTCGGGCAGTTCGCGCTTGGCGGCGAGAGCAGCAACCTGCTCGGCCTCAAGCTGTTCGATGATATTGGTCATGTCGATTCCGTTCTGAATCTTTTCAAAGGAGCGTTTATCGGGCCTTTCGGCTCGTCGCCCGGTCTTGGTTGGTAACGGAGGTTTTTCGTCTTTTTATTGATGCGATCAGGGTCCGATAAGCCCGACATCGCAATAGTGGCGCGGCTATAGGCGAAAACGGCCGCTGAGTTCAGCGTTTGCTGCGGTTTTATGACTTTGTCGTCTTCAGCAGGTCCGGCCGGCGCGTTGCGGTGAGGGCCTGGCTCTGTTCGGCGCGCCATCTGGCGATTTTCCCGTGGTCGCCCGAGGTCAGTATGGCGGGGATGTCCATGCCCTCGAAACTCTGCGGCCTGGTATATTGCGGATATTCCAGCAGTCCGTTCTCAAAACTCTCGTCGGCATGGCTGTCGGCGCCGCCCAGCACGCCCGGAATGAGCCGTATCACGGCCTCCAGCAGCACCATGGCGGCGACTTCCCCGCCAGCCAGCACATAGTCGCCGATAGAGATTTCCTCGAGCTGCCGGTTATCGATGACGCGCTGGTCCACGCCCTCGAAACGGCCGCAGACGATGACCGCGCCGGGCCCCAGTGCCAGCTCGCGGGCCCTTGCCTGGGTCAGCGGCGTGCCGCGCGGCGACATCAGGATGCGCGGGCGGGGATCGGATGCGGGCGCTACCGTATCGATGGCCCTGGCCAGGATATCGGGCTTGAGCACCATGCCGGCGCCGCCACCTGAAGGGGTGTCATCGACAGTGCGGTGCCGGTCGGTGGCAAAATCACGCAAGTGGGTCGCCTCGAGCGACCACAATCCGTCCGCCAGTCCGCGCCCCAGCACCGAGGCGCCCAGCGGGCCGGGAAACAGCTCGGGAAACAGCGTGATGATGGAAGCCGAAAAGCTCAATCGGGCTCTTCCTCGCCCTCGGCGGCATCCGTTGGCACGATGATGGTGAGATAGCCTTCGGCTATATTGACGTCAGGCACGACGGCCTTGGTGAAGGGGTAGAGATAGGTATCCCCGCTCTGGGAATCGCGCACCTCGATGAGGTCGCCGGCGCCGAAATTGGGCAGCGCCGACACTTTGCCGATGCTGACGCCATTATCGAGCCGCACATCGAGCCCGATCAGGTCGGCATGGTAGAAATCGTCCTCGTCATCAGGCTCGGGCAGGCGGGCGCGATCGACAAAAAGGCTCACCCCGTTGAGCGCCTCGGCAGCATTGCGGTCGGAAATACCCTTGATGTGAGCAATGACCACATTTTTCTGCAGCCGCACCTTGGTCAAGGTGACGGTGAGGCCGGCGCGGTCGGTATCGAGCGGACCATAGCTGCCGATGGCTTCGGGATCCTGGGTGTGGGTGGCGATGCGCACCTGGCCCTTGATGCCATGCGCGGCGCCGATCTGGCCCAGGAAGATTTGGTTGGTCTTCGTCGTCATGCTCGCTCCGCCAGCTTTGTGGAGCGTATTAGCAGGCGCTGGGCGGCTTGGGAATTGTTGCGGAACCAAGCAGGCGGCGCGACACTTGTGCAAGCAAAGCCAGCAAGGAGCCCGCCATGCCCAGAATTCTCACCGATCGCGACGATATCCGCCAATGGGCCGAGGCCCGGGGCGGCAATCCCATGCTCATGGATACGCCTGACGGCACCGGCATGCGGACGCTGCTGCAACTGACATTCGGCCAGCACGCCATCAATACCGATGGCAATGAAGGGCCCGACCGCATTGGCGGCTTTCACCTGGTCAGCTGGGAAGAATGGTTCGCGGCGCTGGACGAGGGTGGATTGGCGCTGCGCGTGTCAGATGACCCGGCGGGCGGCAACGAGGCGGAGTTCGAGTTCGTCGAACGCTAGCGCGATGGCTCCAGGCGCCTCGTCATATGCCGTCCGCAGGGTGAAGCCGGCTCAGTTGGTGGCCGGCAGCGCGTTGAGGCCGCCCTCGTAGAGGTGCATGGTGGCTTCGATATCTTCGATATGCATGGCCAGGCCCTGCTCGACGGCCTCCACCTGACGGCGCAGCAGGTCGCGGCGCGAGATCAGCTCGAAGCGTTCGCTTTCGAGTTCCTTGAGGGCAAGGTCGATCCGGTCACGATGCGAGGCCAGGCGCTGCACCATGGGCGCGGCCTGCTTGGCGGCATCCTGAAGGACGGTTTCGATCTGCTCGATTTCGGGCTGTACAATCTTGAGGGTCGTCTTGGACCGCACGGTCATTTCGGTGTTTCCCACATCTTGATTACATCCTGCGCGGAATCGACGGGCCAGCGGCTATCGGGAGCGCAGTGGTGCAAGTAATAGCCTGTAGCGTGGAAATCCCAAGATTTACCGTTGGTTTACCTTAACAGCGGCCGGGCGCGACAACAGCATCGTCTAGTCGTGGTCGGCTGCGGCTTCAATTGCTTCCATGTCTTCGTCGGAAAAGCCGAAATGGTGGCCCAGTTCATGCACAAGCACATGGGTGACGATTTCGCCCAGCGTATTGTCGTCATGCTCGGCCCAATAGTCGAGAATGGCGCGGCGATAGAGGAAGACGGTGTTGGGCAATTGTCCGGTCTGCGGCACGGCGCCGTCCTCGGTCATGCCGATGCCGGAAAACAGTCCCATCAGCTCGAACGGGCTTTCCATGCCGAAGCCGTCGAGAATGTCGTCCTCGGCGAATTCGGCGACCGAGCAGGTGACATCCGATGCCAGCGAGCGGAACGGCTCGGGCAGGTCTTTCAGCGCGGCCGTGGCCAGCGCCTCGATGTCATCGAGGGTGGGCGCGAAACGCGCCCCCCAATCATCGTGACTTACTGCCACTCGCGGATGTCGACGAAGTGACCGGCAATCGCCGCGGCCGCGGCCATGGCGGGCGAGACGAGATGGGTGCGGCCCTTGAAGCCCTGGCGACCCTCGAAATTGCGGTTGGAGGTCGAGGCGCAGCGCTCCTGCGGCTTCAGCTTGTCCGGATTCATGGCCAGGCACATGGAGCAACCGGGCTCGCGCCATTCGAAGCCGGCATTCTTGAAAATCTTGTCGAGGCCCTCGGCCTCGGCCTGATCCTTGACCAGGCCCGAGCCGGGCACGACCATGGCATTGACTGACGCGGCGACCTTGCGGTCGCCGATCACGGCCGCCGCCGCGCGCAGGTCTTCGATACGGCCATTGGTGCAGGAGCCGATAAAGACGCGGTCAACGCCGATCTCGGTGATCGGTGTGCCGGGCTTGAGGCCCATATAGTCCAGGGCCCGCCACTTGGAGGCGCGCTTGTTCTCGTCTTCGATGTCGTCGGGGTTGGGCACTGCGCCGGTGACGGTGATGACGTCCTCGGGCGAAGAGCCCCAGGACACGATGGGCGGGAGCTTGGCGGCGTCGAGAATGACCACCTTGTCGTAGACCGCGCCCTCGTCGGTATAGAGCGTCTTCCAGTAATCGAGCGCCATGTCCCAGGCCTTGCCGGTCGGTGCGCGGTTGCGGCCCTTCACATAGTTGAAGGTGGTTTCGTCGGGCGCTATCAGGCCGGCGCGGGCGCCGCCCTCGATGGTCATGTTGCAGACCGTCATGCGGCCTTCCATGGATAGCGAGCGGATGGCTTCGCCGGCAAATTCGATGACATGGCCATTGCCGCCGGCCGTGCCGATCTCGCCGATAATGGCAAGGATGATGTCCTTGGCGGTGACATGGGGCGGCAGCTTGCCGTCCACGCGCACCAGCATGTTCTTGGCCTTCTGCTGAATCAGCGTCTGGGTGGCCAGGACGTGTTCCACTTCCGAGGTGCCGATGCCGTGCGCCAGCGCGCCGAAAGCACCATGGGTCGAGGTGTGGCTGTCGCCGCAGACAATGGTCATGCCGGGCAGGGTGAAGCCCTGTTCGGGGCCGACGATGTGCACGATGCCCTGGCGCTTGTCGAAGGGGTCAAAATATTCGATGCCGAAATCCCTGGTATTCTCGGCGAGAGCGGCGATCTGGATCGCGCTTTCCGGGTCCGGATTGGGCAGGCTCCGGTCGGTGGTGGGCACATTGTGGTCGACCACGGCCAGGGTGCGCTCGGGGTGGCGCACCTTGCGATTGTTCATGCGCAGGCCCTCGAAGGCCTGCGGACTCGTCACTTCATGCACGAGATGCCGGTCGATATAGAGCAGCGAGGTGCCATCCTCGTTGTTCTGGACCAGATGGTCGTCCCAGATCTTGTCGTAGAGCGTGCGGGCCTTGGTCATTGCGGTATTCCGGCAGGGAAAGTTTGGAGTGGTTCTAAGCCGGGAGGGCCTGGCGGTCAAGCATAACCGTACTCATGGGTACGGTTATGGTCAGGCAGGGCGATCCACGGCGCGGCGCACCGAAAATACGCCGAACAGGCTGGTATCGAGCCCGATGCGCTGGCGGCACCACAGCGCAATGGCAAGCTGGGCGATAATGCGCGCGCCCATATTGGCGGCGGCGGCGCCGACAATGCCGAAGGTCGGGATGACGGCGATCTGCACCAGGAAGCCCAGCCCCATGATGATGCCGAAAATACCGACATAGGCGCGTTCGTGGCCGGTCATCATCATGACGATCTTGGAGGGGCCGGTGGCGGCATCGAACAGCAGGCCCAGGGCCAGCAGCACCAGCACCAGCGTGCCCTCGGCATAGGCCGGACCGAAGAAGCTGAGGATCCATTCGCCCCAGAAGGCGAAGCCGGCAAAGATCACCAGCGAGAAGGCGAAACCCGCCCAGGCGCAGAGCGCCGTTATGGCCTGGGCCTGGCGCATCTGGCCGGCGTGATAATGCTCGGCCACCATGGGCGCGATGACCAGTTCGATGGCGAAGGTGAAGAGCGTCATCAGGCCGGCGGTGCGGAAAGCGTTGAAATAGACGCCGGAGCTTTCGAGATCGAGCATCAGCCCGACCAGGATCACGTCGGCGTTGAGCGCGGCGGTTTCGATCAGGGCGCCCAACATCAGCCAGCGGCTGATGCCGCCCCAGCGCTGCCAATAGGCGCGCACGCCACGCCAGGTGGGGGCCAGCACATAGCCGGCCCGCATGGCCTGCCAGAATTGCAGCCCCAGCATGCCGGACAGCAAGGCGGCCGACAGGACCAGGGCGTCAGGGCCGCTGAGCACGATGCCCAGGGCGAAGAGCCCCAGCACCGCGGCGGGCAGCGCCAGGCGCCAGAGGATGTCGCGCGGCACCAGGGCGGTCCAGAGCGAGCCTTGCGCGCGCAGGGCCGAGGAATTGTATTCGGCCAGGGCCATGGGCAGGACGAGGAAGGCGGCGCCGTAGAAATGGCTGGCGGTGTCTTCGATGGTGACGAATTGCAGGGCGACAAAGACGATGGTGGCGAGACCGAGGCTGGCCACGAGGCTGGCCAGGATGGTCAGCATCGAGGCGGAGCGGACCGCGGCGATGGCGGCCTGTTTCTGCCCAGCCACGCTTTCCTGCGGCCAGAGGCGCAGAACGGCCATGGGCTGGCCGACACCGGCCGCGATGGCCAGCACGGTGGCGATGGCCAGGCCAAAGGCGAAATGGCCGTATTCGTCCGGAGTCATGGTGCGCGAGAGCGCGACATAGGTGAGATAGGTGAGGCCGGCAGTCGCCACCTTGATGCCCAGCGAGCCGAAGGAACGCCACAAGCCCGTATGCAGCAGAGCCGACAGATCTGAGGGAATGGGTAGTCGCATGAGACGCCTCGGGGCCGCGGGCCATCCGGCCGCGATCCCGACAATCTGCCATGCCAGTCTTAGGAAGCTCTTACCTGAGCCGGTACAGGCAGGTTACATATTGGTAAGGTCGGCCCGCCCCGATTAGTGCCGGAAATGGCGCATGCCGGTCATGACCATGGCGATGCCGGCGGCGTCGGCGGCTGCTATGACCTCGTCGTCGCGCATGGAGCCGCCCGGCTGGATCACCGCGGTGGCGCCGGCCGCGACCAGTGCTTCCAGACCATCGGCGAAGGGGAAGAAGGCGTCGGACGCGGCCACCGAACCCCGGGTCAGCGCGCCCTCGATGCCGGCGGCTTTCGCCGCATCAATGGATTTGCGATGGGCGGTGAGGGCGGAATCGACGCGGGACATCTGCCCGGCGCCAATGCCGACGGTGGCGCCGGATTTCACATAGACGATGGCGTTGGATTTGACGTGCTTGGCCACCTTGGCGGCGAGGCGCAGGTCGGCCATTTCGGCCGCGGTGGGCTGGCGTTTGGTCACGACCTTGAGGTCGCAATCATCGACATTTCTGTTGTCGCGCGACTGGACCAGCAGGCCACCAGCCACGGACTTGACCATCAGGCCATCGGCCTTGGGGTCGGCGATGCCGCCGGTCAGCAGCAGGCGGAGGTTCTTCTTGGCGGCAATGATGTCCTGGGCTTCCTGCGTCGCCGAGGGGGCGACGATCACCTCGGTGAAGACCTTGACGATCTCGGTGGCGGTGGTGGCGTCGATCTCGCGGTTGGTGGCGACGATGCCGCCAAAGGCCGAGACCGGATCGGTGCGCAGGGCGTCCCTGTAGGCGGTCAGCAGGTCACCGGCCACGGCCACGCCGCAGGGATTGGCATGCTTGATGATGGCGACGGCGGCGACTTCGGCGGGGTCGAATTCGCTGACCAGCTCGAAAGCGGCGTCGGTGTCGTTGATATTGTTGTAGCTCAGGGTCTTGCCCTGCAGCTGGGTGGCGGTGGCGACGCCGGGACGGTCCTCCCCATTGGCGTAGAAGCCGGCCCATTGATGCGGGTTTTCGCCATAGCGCATGACTTCGCGCAGGGAGCCGGCAAAGCTGCGGAAGGGGATCTCGGGATAGTCGATTGCCCGGGCGAACCAGGTCGAGATGGCGCTGTCATAAGCGGCGGTGCGAGCATAGGCCTTGGCCGCCAGCTTCTGCCGCAAGGCGAAGGGCACGCCACCGGTCTCGGTGATGTGGCCGAGGATTTCCGGATAATCGGCGGGGTCGACGACCACGGTCACATAGGCGTGGTTCTTGGCGGCGGAGCGGACCATGGCCGGGCCGCCGATATCGATATTCTCGATGATATCGTCATAGGAGGCGCCGGAAGCGACGGTCTTTTCGAAGGGATAGAGGTTGACCGCGACGAGGTCGATGGCGCCGATTTCGTGTTCTGCCATCGAAGCGGCATGGTCCGCCTTGTCGCGGACCGCCAGGAGGCCGCCATGCACTTTGGGGTGGAGCGTCTTGACACGGCCATCCATCATTTCGGGGAAGCCGGTGAGGTCGGCGATCTCGCGTACCGGCAGGCCGGCATCCTTGATCAGCTTGTGCGTGCCGCCGGTGGAGACCAGTTCCACGCCGGCGGCGCTCAGACCTCGGGCGAAGTCGGCCATGCCTGACTTGTCGAATACCGAAAGCAGCGCCCGCCCGACCTTGACCGTCTTGCTCATGAGGATGTCTCGCCCTGTGCTGTGAGTTGCGCGCTCGCTAGCACGAAGCTTTGTCAGGGGCCACCCTATTCTCAACAGCCTCATGGTGAGCCTGTCGAACCACGAGGCGTGACTGGATGGTGCCACGACCTCGTCCTTCGACAGGCTCAGGATGAGGTCTGTCGAACATCGTCAGCTCTGCTCGAGCGTAAAAATCCACGCCACTTCCGCATCGGCGGCGACATCGGCTTCCAGTACCAGCTGGCGTGTCTTGTGGAAGCCGAGATAGGCCGATTGGCGCACGCTTTCCTCTTCGCGGAACTGGGCGCCTTCCCAGAGGAAGCTCCAGACGGCGCCATTGGGCAGCACCAGCCGGACAATGCCCTCGCCACGATTGCGGCGCACCATGACGCCCGGTGCGAGGTGGAAGCGGATGGCGAGCAGGCCCGAAGGCGTGCCGCCGGCCATCATGCGATCCTGCCCGACCAGGGTCGTGCCGCCGGAGAGGAGCGTGAGCCGCCGTTCGAGAGTGACGCCGAAATGCCTGGCATAGGCATCGGTGCCCAGCGTCAGCAGGTGGTCGGCCGAGTCCAGGGCAATGGTCGGCGTGCCGCCAATGGCGTCTTCGGCATCGATGGTGGGGCCGGAATGGGCCACGCCCTGGCGGAACAGGGCCTTGCTGTCGGGCAGGTCGGATGGCGCGGGGCCGCAGGAGCCCAGGATCAACTCGCTGCCATGGGAGAATTCGAAAGCCAGGGCGCTGGCATGGATATCGCCGGCCAGGCCCGGTTCGGGCAGGAGCCCGGAATCGGCGATCACCACCGCCTCGCCGTCGCGCAAGATGCCATAGCCGCCCAGCAGCATGGAGCGCTGCCGCCGATTGGGGCCATTGGCCTGGATGGCGATCAGCACGTCATGGGGCAGGTGGCCGCAACCATTGAAATAGGCCGGTTCGCCGCTCGACAGGGTCAGCGCGTCGAGGCTTTCATGCATGCGGTCGATCTGCGCCCCCAGCTCGTTGCCCGCCTCCGATTTCACCGCGGCGGCGATGCGGCGGATGCTGACCAGGTCGACCAGCAGTTGCATCTGCAGGCGCGGGTTGCGCGACTTGTGCATTCCGTCGGCATCGAGCTGGTTGGCCAAGAGGGCATTGAGCAGTTCGACCCGGCGCGGCACATCGGTCTTGTCGTCCTGCTCGCAATGCTCGGCACCCAGCAGGGCAATGGCGGCAAACAGGGCATCGGCCGGATCGCTGGCCAGGGGTCCGCGCACCTTGAGGCTCTGGATCTGCGCGCCCAATACGCGCTGCACCGTGCGGGCCTCGGGTTGCGTGGCGCCATCGAGCAGCAGCGGCAGGTGGCGCAACCAGTTGAGCACGCGCTGCGCGGTCAGCGCCGGATCCCAGGTATCGTGCTGGAACTGGCCTTCCCGCCCGATCCAGTCGAGCACCAGCATGCGGGCGAAGCGGCGTTCGCCGGGGTCGCGCACGTCGCGGAAATGCCTGAGCCAGGAAAAGCCGTGCAGGTTGAGCCACCAGTCGACATGGTCAACATCGAGGCTGAAGGGGGAGGCGCCGCCGGTTTCGACCAGCTTGGATGCCAGCAGGTACCGTCCCGACATCATGTCGCGCACCGCTTCGCGGTCGGCGGGGCGGAATTCGGGCAATTCGCCGGCAAAGGCATCATCGGCCAGCCCACGCCAGGTCCAGCGCAGGATGGGCAGCGTCACCACCGTATCGGCAAAGCCGAAGGCGAAACGACGCAGCACATGGAGAAGCGGGGGCGCCATCAGCGCACCTGCTTCCGCCGCGCGGTATCCGCCAGCGTTGCTTCGTCTCTGCCCGTCAACGACCCATTCCCTGTTCGGTGCCCTTCCCCAACGGCACCATCAGTTTGTTTTTTCAGCGGCGGCGGAAGCGCGCCACGAAGAATCCGTCCATGCCACCATCGCGTCCACCCGGTGCCATGCCGGGATGGGTCCGCACCAGACCAAGCGCCGTCACGGCCGTTTCGAGGCCCGGCAGTTCGGCCGGCGTTACCGGCCAGAGCTCCAGGCCGGGCAGGGCATCGAGCGCCCATTCCACCTGATTCTCGCCTTCCGCTGGCTCCAGTGAGCAGACGCAATAGACGAGCACACCTGATGCATCAAGGCAGCGGAAGGCGTTGGCGAGCAGTGCGCGCTGCAACCGTACCCTTCCGGCAACATCGCCGACCGAGCGGTGCCAGATCACCTCGGGGTGGCGGCGGAACGTGCCGGTGGCCGAGCAGGGGGCGTCGAGCAGCACCCCGTCATAGGCCGTAGATGGGGCATAATTGCCGGCATCGGCCACCACGGTTTCGGCCGTGTAGTCGAGCCGGGCGAGATTCTGCTTGAGCCGCTCCATTCTGACGGCGTCGCTGTCGAGCGCCGTCACCTTGTAGCCGGCTTTGACGAGCTGGGCCGTCTTGCCGCCCGGCGCGGCGCAGAGATCGAGCACGCGACCGCCGGCCTTGGCGCCGAGCAGGCGGGCCGGAATGGCCGAAGCGGCGTCCTGCACCCACCACTGGCCTTCGGCAAAGCCGGGCAGGGCTTCCACGGGCCTGTCGCGCTGGTCGATGCGGATCGTATCGGCCATGACGCGCTCGGCGCCGAGGGAATCGATCAGGTCCTGATCGTCGGTCTTGAGCGTCAGATCGAGCGGTGCGCCAGCCAGAAGAGCAGTCGAAAAGCCGTCGATCGCCGCTTCGCCATAGGCCTCGAGCCAGGTATCGCCGAAGGTGTCAGGGATCAGCAGGTCATCGCTGAGCATGCCGAATTTGGCGGAATTGGCCTGCGCGTTGCGGAGCACGGCATTCATCAGGCCGCTCAGATGGCGCGCCTTGGGGTCGCGCTTGGTGGCTTCGACGGCGAGGAACAGGGCGCTATGGGCGCCGAGGTCGGGCAGGAAGACCAGTTGCGCCAGCGAGAGCCGCAGCACGGCTTCGAAACTGCCAGACTTGCCGGGCATGCCCTTGTCGAGCAGCGCATGGATGATGAAATTGAGCTGGCCCTGCCGGCGCAAGGCAGTGGTGATCAGCCGGTTGGCCAGGGCGCGATCGCGCCCATCCGCCAGCTCGGCGGCCGTGAGAGGCACGAAATTGTCGCCCGCCAGAACTTGCTTCAGCCGCTGTGCGGCAACGAGGCGGAGCCTGAGCCCCGCCGGTTCGGTCTTTGCTTTCACGCTTCTTCTTTATCCCCAGGGACCGCGTTGTCCGCCGTCCTCGTCGGTTCGTCCGACGGTCGGCACGCGCCAGCCGCCGCCGGTATCGCGGCCGGTCGAAACCGGAGCAGGGCGGGGCTGAGGCCTGCGGTCCTTATCGGCTACCTGCATGCTCGCTGCAAGCTTGCGCAAGGCCTCGATGCGGTTGCCGGTATCGGGATGGGTGGCAAAGAGGTTGTCCATGCGCTGCCCCGAAAGGGGATTGATGATATACATATGGGCCATGGCCGGGTTGCGCTCGGCCGCGATATTGACCTGCCGCCCGGCGACGCCGGCGATTTTCTGCAGGGCCGAGGCGAGGGCCAGCGGATCGCCGGAAATCTCGGCGCCGTCCTTGTCAGCTTCGTATTCACGCGTACGGCTCACCGCCATCTGCACCAGCATGGCGGCGACAGGCGCGAGGAAAACCATCAGCAAGGCGCCGATGCCGCCCAGCGGATTGTCTCGGTTATTGCCGCCGCCGAAGAACAGGCCGAACTGCGCCAGGGCCGAAATGGCGCCAGCAAAGGTGGCCGTAATGGTCATGGTCAGCGTGTCGCGGCTGCGGATATGGGCCAGTTCGTGGGCGATGACCGCCGCGACTTCCCGGGTTTCGAGATGCTTGAGCAGGCCCGAGGATACGGCGACAGCGGCATTGTTCGGATTGCGGCCGGTGGCGAAGGCATTGGGCTGGTCGGTATTGATCACATAGACCGCCGGCGTCGGAATGCCGGCCTTGCGGGACAGGATATCGACCATGTCGTAGAGTTCGGGCACGCGGCTCCGCTCGACCGGCATGGCATTCTGCATGCGCAAAACCAGCTTGTCGGAATTCCAGTAGCTGAAGAGGTTGGTCACCAGCGCGAAGAGAAAGGCGATCATCATGCCCGACGTGCCGCCGATGAAATAGCCGACGACCATGAACAGAGCCGTCAGCGCGGCCAGCAGGACAGTGGTACGAAACGCATTGAACATCAGGAGCCCTTGGGTTCGAGTTCTCAAGCAATTATGTTGTGTGGGAAAGGGGGTCATGCAAGCGGCATGACCAAATCGTAATCCGGATACGACCATGAGCGACGAAGAGACTGCGGAGGAAGCCCCGCGCCCACCCCTGAGCGAAGCGGCCAAACGGGCGCTGGCCGAGGCCAAGGCGCGCCGCGCCGAGATCGACGCGAAGGGCGCCTTCGCGCCCAAGGAACAGGGTGGTCGCGGCGGGCTCGAACCCGGCCGCTACGGCGATTGGGAAATCAAGGGCCTGACCAGCGACTTCTGAGGCGAGTGCTGCGCGGCGCGCCGGCCATACGCGGTCAGCCGACGATATCGGCGAGACTGAAGCCGGCGGCGGAAACGGCGACGGTGGTGGCAACGGTCAGGATGGCGGCAATCAGGCCATATTCAACCGGGGTAATTCCGGCCTCGTCGCGGGCAAAACGCAAAACAACAGACAACATGAGACGCTTTCGCAATAGGTCGAACCCGGACCATGCCTCGGTCTGGCTGAATATAATCTGAACGAAAGGCGTTTGTCGCGTTTCCGACGCGGAAAGTGGTGCCGAAAACGCTCTAGCCGCGCGCTTTTTCGATGGCCGGCAGCAATTCGGTTTCGATGGCGTCGGGGGTCAGCGGGCCGACATGCTTGAAGGTGATGATGCCCTGGGGATCGACCACGAAGGTTTCCGGCACGCCATAGACGCCCCAGTCGATCGAGACGCGCCGGTCGCGATCGGTGCCGACGGCGTCATAGGGATTGCCCAGTTCGGCGAGGAAGGCGCGGGCATTTTCCGGTGCATCGGCCTGGTTGATGCCGAAGAGGCGGACGCCGGTTACCTCTTTCAGTGCCACCAGCAGGGGATGCTCGTCGCGGCAGGGAATGCACCAGGAGGCAAAGACATTGACCACGGTCACTTCACCCTTGAGCGAAGCGGTATCGAAGCCCGGCACGCCCAGTTCGGGCACTTCCTGCATGGCGAAGACCGGGGCGGGCTTGTCGATCAGCACAGAGCGCACCAGGCCCGGATCCCGGTCGATGGAAAAGGCGAAGACCGCCACGAGGGCGACCAAAGCGATCAGCGGCAGGGCGAAGAGCAGGTAGCGCATCAGCGGCGGCGTGCTTCTAGCGAAGCGAGCTTTTTCGCGGTGGCGCGGGCATCGTAGAGGGTCCAGCCGATCAGTCCGGCCACGCCTGTCGCAACGCCGAGATAGGCCCAGATGATGAAGACGGCATGGGGTCCGAGATCGATCATGCCGTGCTCCCCTGCGCTGCCTTGCGCTGCAGGGTCATCACGCGGCGGCGGCGGACTTCGGTATGCATGGCCTTGAGCTGCAGCGTGATGAACAGGAAGGTGAAGGCGAAGAACATCACGAAAAGCGGGGTCAGGATCGAACCGGGCATGGTCGGGCCGTCGGCGCGGAACACTGATGCCGGCTGGTGCAGGGTGCTCCACCAATCGACCGAGAACTTGATGATCGGGATATTGACCGCGCCGATCAGGGTGAAGACAGCAATGACGCGGGCGGCGCGCAACTGGTCGTCGAAGGCGCGCCACAAGGCGACGATGCCGAGATAGATGAAGAGCAGGACCAGGGTCGAGGTCATGCGGCCGTCCCATTCCCAGAACGTACCCCAGGTGGGCCGGCCCCAGAGGGCGCCGGTGAAGAGGGCCAAAGCGGTGAAGAGGGCGCCCAGCGGGGCGGCGGCTTTCATCGATACGTCGGCCATGGGGTGGCGCCAGACCAGCGTGCCGAGCGCGGAAACCGCCATGACGCCATAGACGAACTGGCTCAGCCAGGCATTGGGCACGTGGACATACATGATGCGCACGGTATCGCCCATCTGGTAGTCCTCGGGCGAATTGAAGAAGGCGAACCACAGGCCGACCACGAAGAGAACGGCAGTGAGAATGGTCAGCGGCCAGAGCAGCGGCGTGGTCCAGGCCACGAATTGTCCCGGATGGGCAATCCGGTTCCACCAGCTCTGCTTGGGTGTGGTGTCTATGCTCATGATCTCAGTAGACCTCATCCTGAGCCTGTCGAAGGACGAGGTCGTGGCACAAGGCTCTCCACTCGCCCGACCTCGTGGTTCGACAAGCTCACCACGAGGTCTCGGGGCAGTCATGCTCTAGTCTTCGCCCGAGCTTATCGCAAGGGCGGCGGCAAAGGGAGCCAAAGCCACGGCCATGAGGCTCAATGCCGCAAGAAACAGCAAAGCGGCGGAGGATTGGGTGGCGCTGATGCTGCCGGTGCCGAAGATCAGCACCGGAATGGAGAGGGGGGCGACGAGGATGGGGGCGATCAGCCCGCCGCGCCGGATTGCCACGGTGACGGCGGCTCCCACGGCGCCGAAGGCGGCCAAAGCGGGGGTGCCGACCAGCAGCGAGATCAGCATGCGCCAGAAGGTCTCGACATCCATGGCCAGCAGCATGGCGAGGAAGGGGCTGGCGACGATCAGCGGCAGGGCGGAGACCAGCCAATGGGTGATCAATTTTGCGGCAACCACCGCGCTCAAGGGCAGGTCCGCCTGACGCAGCAGGATCAGCGAGCCATCCTCGTGATCGGGGCGAAACAGCCGGTCGAGCCCCAGCAGCATGGCGAGGAATGCGGCGATCCACACCATGCCGGGGGCGATACGGGCGAGCAGTTCCCGATCGGGCCCCACGGCGAAGGGCACAATGGCCCCGACGATGATGAAGAACAGCACCAGCGTCAGCACATCGCCGCCACCGCGCCGCGCGAGGCGCAATTCGCGGACCAGCATGGCGCGAAAGGCGCTCATGGCCGTGCCCCCAGCACCACTGTTTCCATACGGGCAGGGTCGGGCAGGGTGATGGGATCGTGGGTGGCCGCGATGGCCAGCCCGCCCATGTCGAGATGGTTGTCGAGCAGCCGCGTCACCAGGTCATGGCCTTCGGCGTCGAGCGCCGCGGTGGGTTCGTCGAGCAGCCAGAGCGGACGCAGGCTCACCAGTAGCCGTGCCAAAGCCAGCCGCCGCGACTGGCCGGCGGAGAGATAGCCGGCATCGAGATCGCCCAGCCGCTCCAGTCCGACCTGCTGCAAGGCAGCGTCGATGGATAGGCCTGTAGCGCCATTGACCGCGGCCCAGAAGCAGAGATTTTCGGCCACGGTCAGCCGCGGTTTGACGGCGTTGCGATGGCCGCAATAGTGCAGGGCAGGGCCGGTTTCTGCGTCACTGCCCTCAAGGGCAAAAACGCCATCGAGCGGGGCGACGATGCCGGCCAGGGTCAGCAGCAGTGTGGTCTTGCCTGATCCATTGGCGCCGCGCAGCAATAGACAGCGTCCGGGGGTGACGGAAAAATCCAGTGCGCGCGTCAATGCCATGCCGCCGCGCCCGCAAACGAGGCCGGTCGCGCGCAGGCTCAGCGGGGGGAAGACTTGCCTAGACGTCATGACCCCTTCTCGTATTGAACCCAAGGTCAGGCTGGCAAGCCCAATCGCAATTCTCTATAAGCCCTTATAGATTGGATTCATTCCAGGAAAGGCAGCGCTGTTGAGCGGTTTACGGGCGTCTCGTCCGGGCCGGCGCGCCGCCGCAACCGAACAAGATTAGGGCGGAAACCATGACCTCGGTAAACAGCTTCAAGTCGAAATCGACCCTTACGGTCGGCGACAAGACCTACACCTATTATTCCATCGAAAAAGCCGAACAGAACGGCCTCAAGGGCGTTTCGGCCCTGCCCCATTCGATGAAGGTGGTGCTGGAAAACCTGCTGCGCTTCGAGGACAACCGCACGGTCACCAAGGCCGATATCGAGGCGGTGGCCACCTGGCTCACCACCCGCACTTCCGAGCATGAAATCTCCTACCGCCCGGCCCGCGTGCTGATGCAGGACTTTACCGGCGTGCCGGCGGTGGTCGACCTGGCCGCCATGCGCGACGCCACCGCCAAGCTTGGCGCTGATCCGCAGAAGATCAACCCGCTGGTGCCGGTGGATCTGGTCATCGACCACTCCGTCATGGTCGACAGCTTCGGCACGGCTCTGTCCTTCGGGCAGAATGTCGAACTGGAATATGAGCGCAATGGCGAGCGCTACGAATTCCTGCGCTGGGGCCAGTCGGCCTTCGACAATTTCCGCGTCGTGCCGCCCGGCACCGGCATCTGCCACCAGGTCAATCTCGAATATCTGGCCCAGACCGTGTGGACCAAGGACGAGAATGGCGAGACCGTCGCCTATCCCGATACGCTTGTCGGCACCGATTCGCACACGACCATGGTCAATGGCCTGGCCGTTTTGGGCTGGGGCGTGGGCGGCATCGAGGCGGAAGCGGCCATGCTGGGCCAGCCGATCACCATGCTGATCCCCGAAGTCGTGGGCTTCAAGCTGATCGGCAAGATCAATGAAGGCATTACCGCCACCGATCTGGTGCTGACCGTCACCGAAATGCTGCGCAAGAAGGGCGTGGTCGGCAAGTTCGTGGAATTCTACGGCCCGGGCCTCGATTATCTCAGCCTCGAAGACCAGGCGACCATCGCCAATATGGCACCCGAATATGGCGCCACCTGCGGCTATTTCCCCGTCGACAGCGACACGCTCAAATACCTCACCACGTCGGGCCGCGATCCGCAGCGCGTGGCGCTGGTCGAAGCCTATAGCCGCGCCCAGGGCATGTTCCGCGAGACCAATTCGCCCGATCCGGTTTTCACCTCGACGCTCGAACTCGACCTCACCACCGTCGTGCCCTCGATCTCGGGCCCCAAGCGCCCGCAGGACCGTATCGCGCTCGACAATGCCAAGCAGGCCTTTGCTGCCGCCCTGCCCAAGGAATTCGGCAAGACCGACAATCCCAAGGTGCAGGTCGAAGGCACGGATTACGCCATCGGCCATGGCGACGTGGTGATCGCCGCCATCACCTCCTGCACCAATACGTCCAACCCGTCCGTGCTGGTCGCGGCGGGCCTGGTGGCCCGCAAGGCGCGGGCGCTGGGGCTGGATTCCAAGCCCTGGGTCAAGACCTCGCTGGCCCCCGGCAGCCAGGTGGTGACCGACTACCTGACCTCGGCCGGATTGCAGGACGATCTGGACGCCATCGGCTTCAACCTGGTCGGCTATGGCTGCACCACCTGCATCGGCAATTCGGGGCCGCTACCGGCAGAGATTTCCAAGGCCGTGCAGTCGGGTGACCTCGTCGCCGCCTCGGTGCTGTCGGGCAACCGCAATTTCGAAGGCCGCGTGAATCCGGACGTGAAGGCGAACTTCCTCGCTTCCCCGCCGCTGGTCGTGGCCTATGCCCTGGCCGGCTCGATGAATATCGACATCACCAAGGAGCCGCTCGGCACCTCCAAGGACGGCAAGCCGGTTTATCTGAGGGATATCTGGCCGTCGAACCACGAAGTGGCCGAGATCGTGCGCAAGCATGTCACCAAGGAAATGTTCCAGGGCCGCTATTTGGACGTCTTCAAGGGCGACACCAACTGGCAGAATATCGTCATCGAGGGCGGCCAGACCTATGGCTGGAATTCGTCCTCGACCTATGTGCAGAACCCGCCCTATTTCGAGGGCATGTCGATGGAGCCCAAGCCGGTCACCAATGTCGAAAAGGCCAAGGTGCTGGCGCTGTTCCTCGATTCGATCACCACCGACCACATCTCCCCGGCCGGCTCGTTCAAGGCCTCGACGCCCGCCGGCAAGTATCTCGAGGAGCGTCAGGTCGCGCCGCGCGACTTCAATTCCTACGGCGCCCGCCGCGGCAATCATGAAGTGATGATGCGCGGCACCTTCGCCAATATCCGCATCAAGAACCAGATGCTGGATGGCGTCGAGGGTGGCTATACCAAGGGCCCCGATGGCAGCCAGATGGCGATCTACGATGCCGCCATGGCCTACCAGGCCGCCGGCACGCCGCTGGTGATCTTTGCCGGCAAGGAATATGGCACCGGCTCGTCGCGCGACTGGGCGGCCAAGGGCACCAACCTGCTCGGCGTGCGCGCCGTCATCGCCCAGAGCTTCGAGCGTATCCACCGCTCCAACCTGGTCGGCATGGGCGTCATCCCGCTGCAGTTCAAGGACGGCGAGAGCTGGCAGACGCTCGGCCTCGACGGCACCGAGACGGTCGATATCGACGGCGTCACCGAAATCGCGCCGCGTGCCAAGGTCAATGTCCGGATCACCCGCGCCGATGGCTCGGTGGTCAATGTCGAAACGCTGTGCCGCATCGATACGGCCAATGAGCTCGACTATTACAAGCATGGCGGCATCCTGCACTATGTGCTGCGGAGCCTGGTGGCGGCGTAACCGCCTGGTCTTTGTTTGTCGCGTTTCCGAACCGCAAAACCGTTGCCACTTTTGCTGGAAACGCTCAGATCGAAATGCAAAAGGCCCCGCAAGCGGGGCCTTTTTCTTTTGCTGTTGTTCGATCAGGGAATGTCGAAGCCGCGCTCTGAATAGTCCTTCAGCTTGTTGCGCAACGTCCTGATCGAGATACCCAATATCGCGGCGGCATGTGTACGGTTGCCGTTGGTTTGCCGCAGGG
This sequence comes from Devosia ginsengisoli, assembly GCF_024707105.1. GTDB lineage: Bacteria > Pseudomonadota > Alphaproteobacteria > Rhizobiales > Devosiaceae > Devosia > Devosia ginsengisoli_A. Next base: position 706,093 of record NZ_JANQAJ010000006.1, read on the forward strand.
TCGCGAGAATCAGGCTCAGTTCGACGTCGGAAACGGGTAATCCCACCAAGGCCTCGGCGGCCGAGATATCGGGATTGAAGTCCTGCATGTCATATCACTTTCTGAGCCCCCATATCCTGCTCAGAACGGGTCCAGCATTGCCCCTAATGGTTAACCAAAGATAAATTTCGCGCAGTCGGGCGGCAAAAGACATCTCTCACCCTCTTTTGACTAGCGGCGCTCCGCCGGCCCGGCTTACAACCTTGCCCATGACGCTCAAACCTCTCTTTGGCGCCGCCCTTGGCCTTGTCACGCTTGCCTCGCTGGTCCACCCGGCCAGTGCCGAAAGCATGCGCGCGCGCCCCAAGGCGGTGGTGGAATTGTTCACCAGCCAGGGCTGCGCCCAGTGCCCGCCGGCCGATGCTTTGCTCACCAGCCTCGCCGAGGCCGATGACGTAGTGGCGCTCGCCTATCACGTCGATTACTGGGATTATGTCGGCTGGGAAGACACGTTCGGCAACGAGGATTTTTCCGACCGCCAGCGTGCCTATGCCAAGAGCTGGGGCTCGTCGCGCATCTATACGCCGCAAATGGTGGTCAACGGCGCCAAGGGCGTGGTCGGGTCGCGGCGCAACGAGGTGCATGGTGCCATCGATGGCGCCAGCCTGCCGCTGGCGGTCGAGATCGCCCGCGACGGCGACATGCTGAAGGTGGCCATTCCGCCCGATACGGGGCTGGATAATGCGGTGGTCTGGATGGTCACCTATCTCGATCGCGCCGATGTCACGATCGAAAAGGGCGAGAATGCCGGCAAGGCCATGGTCTATACCCAGGTGGTGACCGGGCGGCAGGCGCTGGGCATGTGGGAAAGCGATAGTGGCGCCGATCTCAAGCTGCCGCTGCCCGAAATGCTCAGCGCGGGCAGCACCGGCATTGCCGTGATCGTGCAGCAGGAGCGCAATGGCCTGCCCGGCCCCATTCTGGGCGCTGCGACTTACGAGCGCTGAGTTTGAGACACAAAAATCCCGCCCCTGGGGGCAGGGACGGGAAAGTCTGACTGGTCAACTCAAATAAGGCGGCTGGCACCCGGGCTTCTGGGTTTGGGGGCTCGGTCGGCCCGGATGCCAGCCACTGGAGGCAATGACTGGACAATGCCGGGCCATTCTGGCGCGTTCACGGACAGATTGTGACCGAATTGGGGTTTTTGCACTCCGCTATCTCGCCCTTGCATCCTCAGGCGATTACCGCAATCATGACAGTGTGTTGACGAGTTGGATTCTCTGGGAGCCGAGCCGACCGGTGCAGGGCCGCACGCCGAAGGAAAAAACCGTCAGCCTGTCGCTGGTGCATGCCAGCGAGGCTTTGCCGAGTCCGGCATCCAGCAAGCTGCCCGCCATCGTCACCTTCGACCGCAGGGAGCTCCAGCTCATCCTCAATGTCTATGGCCGCAAGGTCGCGGCGGGCGACTGGCGCGATTATGCGATGGACTTCCTGCGCGAGCGGGCGGTGTTCTCCATCTATGCGCGCGTGTCCGAGCGGCCGCTCTTCATCATCGAAAAGACGCCGCGCCTGCGCAACCGGCAGGGACAGTATGCGGTGACCAACCAGCAGGGCCGCATCCTCAAGCGTGGCCATGACCTGGCTTTGGTGCTGCGCGTGCTCGATCCGCAACTGGCGGTGGTGGGGTGAGCCTCGTCGATGACGACAATTCTTGTGTCGTGCGCGGCCCGATCTCGCAGTAGACCTCATCCTGAGCCTGTCGAAGGACGAGGTCATGGCAGAAGAGCTCCACGCGCCCGACCTCGTGGTTCGACAAGCTCACCATGAGGTCTGCAAGTTCGGCTAAAGCGCCAGTTGCATATGCACGATGTCGAGCCAGCGGTCGAACTTGAAGCCCAGGGCTTCGTGGCGGCCGATATGGCGGAAGCCGAGCTTTTCGTGCAGGCGGATCGAGCCGGTGCCCTCGGCGGTGATGACGGCGATCATCTGCTTGAAACCGAAGGCCCGCGACTGGGCGATGATCTCGGTCATCATTGCCGAGCCCAGCCCGCGCCCCTGCGCGGCCGGCGCGCAATAGACCGAGTTTTCGCAGGTGAAGCGATAGGCGGGCCGAGGCCGGTAGACCGAAGCATAGCTGTAGCCGAGCAGGGCGCCGTCGTCGCCCTCCGCCATGACGATGGGATGGCCGAGGGCCTGCATATGCCCGAATTTTTCGGCCATATGGCTTTCGCCCGGTGCCTCCAGGTCGAAAGTGGCTACCGAATTGTGGACATAGTGCTTGTAGATCGCCGTGATGGCGGGCACGTCGGACCATTCGAAGGGGCGCAGGCGATAGTCTGGCACGACGAGATTTCCGGCAAAAGAAAGGGACCGCACCCCTTTTAGGCTGCGGTCCCCGATATCGTCCAACCAAATTGCTTGATTCAGCGATCAAGCAAGCCGTTGCTTACTCGCGGTTGCCGAACAGGCGGAGCAGCATCAGGAACAGGTTGATGAAGTCGAGATAGAGGCTCAGCGCGCCCATGATGGCGCCCTTGGCCAGCACATCGGCGCCATGCGACTCCGAATAGCCTTCCTTGATCTTCTGCGTATCGTAGGCGGTGAGGCCCACGAAGATCAGCACGCCGACCGCCGAGATGGCGAATTCGAGCATGGAGGACTGCATGAAGATATTGACCACCGAGGCGATGATCAGGCCGATCAGGCCCATGAACAGGAAGCTGCCCATCTGGGTCAGGTCACGCTTGGTGGTGTAGCCGTAAAGGCTCATGGCACCGAAGGTCGCGGCGGTGATGAAGAACACCTTGGCGATCGAAGCGTCGGTATAGACCAGGAAGATGGAGCTCAGCGACACGCCCATGATGGCGGCGAAAGCCCAGAACGTGGCCTGTGCCGCGCCCACGGAGAGCTTGTTGATGCCGAAGCTCAGCACCAGCACGAAGGCCAGTGGAGCGAGCATCACGACCCACTGCAGCGGGCTCGCATAGAGCAGGGCGCCCCACTGGGTCACCAGCTGGCCATTGGCGAGCTGGCCAACGGCGGCGTTCGGATCGGTGGTGATGGCGGCGGCGGCGGCGAACCAGGCCGCCAGGCCCGTTACCACCAGGCCGATGCCCATGTAATTATAGACGCGCAGCATGTAGCTGCGCAGGCCCTCGTCGATGGCCAAGGCCGAGCCGGCCCGCGCACCGAGGGTCTGACGGTCATATTCAGCCATAGTCGGTTTCCTTTCCCAGGTGATGCGGTTTGATACCGCCGGTGGGCATTGGTTGCCACTTGATGAGACAATATGGATGTGACCCCAAGCGTTTACAAGTGATCTTGCGACCCTGCGACGAATGGGCTGGCCCCGGAGTCGGTCTGTGTTACGGTCGGGGGCGAATCGCGTGTTTGAAATCCTGATGAAGAGGAGGGCCCCATGCCCCGGCTCTTTACCGGCCTTGAAATCCCGGCCGATGTTGGATTTGCGCTTTCGCTGAAGCGCGGCGGCCTCAGTGGCGCGCGCTGGATCGATGCGGAAAACTATCACATTACCTTGAGGTTCATCGGCGATGTCGATCACCAGACCGCCGATGAGGTGGCCGACAGCCTCGACCGGCTGTCCAATTCGCTGCGCTTTTCGGTGCGGCTGACCCATCTGGGCACGTTTGGCGGCGACAAGCCCCGGGCACTCTATGCCGGGGTGGAGCCCAGCGAGCAGTTGACCCGGCTGCAGGCGGCGCAGGAGCGGGTGCTGCAGCGTGCCGGCCTGCCGCCGGAGGGACGCAAATTCGTGCCGCATGTCTCGCTGGCGCGGCTGCGTGGCTCCAGCGCCGGGGAGGTGGCCCGCTTCATGGCCGAGGCCGGGCGGTTCGAGCCGCTCAGTTTTCCGGTCGGGCGGTTCGTGCTGTTTTCCAGCAAGGATTCGGTGGGCGGCGGCCCCTATGTGGTCGAGCAGAGCTATCCCCTGGCCGCTTAAGCCGTGCTTCTGGCGGCCTGATCACGGTCTTGCCCGTATCAACACATTGTTAACCCAAGCGGCGCAAACCGGGAGCAACTCGTGCGGGCCCGCCAAAATGCCGCCGCGATTGACTCGCAGTTGAAGCAAATTCGATCGAACGTGGCGGCGTTTGACACCTTGGTAACCATGTTGGGGGCAGAGTTCGCGGGCAGCTCCTCCCGGATGGGACCTTCGAAACAAAGGATGAATTGGCGATGACGACGAAAACCGGTGGCCTCGCATTCGGGCTCGCGGTCGGCGCGATCATGGCTCTGGCCCCTGCAGCCCAGGCACAGCAGGCGACCGAGCTCGGCACTTTCAATGCCTGGACGGCCTGGCAGGCGACGGATGCTTCCGGCGTGATCTGCTACGTTTCGGCGACCCCGCAAAAGTCCGAGCCCGCTGGCGCCAACCGCGATCCCATCCATTTCATGATCATCCACCGCAAGGGCATGGGCACCAAGAACGAGGTGCAGACCATTATCGGCTATCCGTTCAACACGACCAATGCCAAGGCCAGCGCCACGGTCGACGGCAAGGCCTATCCCATGGTCACCGAAGGCTCGGCGGCCTGGCTGGCCTCGACCGGTGACGAGAGCGGGTTCGTGCAGGCCTTCAAGGCCGGCAGCCAGCTCGTCGTGCGCGGCACCAGCCAGCGCGGCACCGATACGGTCGATACCTATTCGCTTTCGGGTGCAACCGCGGCGATGAACGCCATCGACGGCGCCTGCGCCTGATTTTTGGGTTGCCCCGCCGGGGCAATCCGCCCTATCTGGCCTGGGTCGAATGACCCGTTGCCCCTCCGCTTCCACGAGGCCCCGATGTCCAAATCTGCCGTGGCGCTCGCCCTTGTCGCCAGCCTGATCCTCACCACTGCCGCCAGCGCCCAGCAGGTGCGGATGCTGGGTGAGCATCGCGCCTGGTCGAGCTATGCCGCCAGTGACGCGGCCGGCGCCGTGTGCTTCGCCATGACCAAGCCGGAAGCGGTGACCCCGACGCCCGATGGTTATAGCCAGGCCTATATCTACATCACCAACCGCCCGGCCGAGAATGTCACCACCGAGTTCAACCTGGTGGCCGGCTTCCCCTTCCAGCCCGACAGCAAGGCCACGGTGACCGTCGACGGCCAGACCTTCAACCTCTTCACCCAGAACGACGCGGCCTGGCTCGACGATGCCGGCCAGGCTTCGACGCTGGCCAGCGCCATCCGCGCCGGCTCGAGCATGGTAGTGGAGGGTACGACGGCTGCCGGCATCAAGGTGACGGAAACCTATTCGCTGTCCGGCGCCACTGCGGCGCAGCAGTCGATCGGAAGCGGCTGCTGAGTTCCCAATAGACCTCATCCTGAGCCTGTCGAAGGACGAGGTCGTGGCAATATCGGCGTTCCCGACCTCGTGGTTCGACAAGCTCACCATGAGGTCTCGCCCGGACGCATGCCTTCCTCCCGGCACGGTGACTTTGCGTAACCATCACCGATATGCTATTGGCCGCGCCAATCCCGCATCTTCCGGACCTTTCGCCACGCCATGAGCATCGCGCTGAACCTTGACCATTCGACTGCCGTCCGCCCCGTCGCGGCCAGTCGTCCGTCGCTGATCGGTCTCAGCAAGCCCCAGCTCGCCGAGGCGCTGACCCATGCCGGCATTGCCTCGGACAAGGAAGCGCGCATGCGCGCCAGCCAGTTGTGGAACTGGCTCTATGTCAACGGCACCACCGATTTCGACCGCATGACCAATGTGGCCAAGCCGGTGCGGCAGAAGCTGGCCGACACCTTCATCCTCGATCGTCCCGAGATCGTCACCGAGCAGGTGTCGAGTGATGGCACGCGCAAATGGCTGTTCCGCTTCCGCGATCCGGCCAATCCCAACTATCCGCCGGTCGAGGTGGAAACCGTCTATATCCCCGAGCAGGATCGCGGGACACTTTGTGTCTCCAGTCAGGTCGGTTGCACGCTGACCTGCTCGTTCTGCCATACCGGCACGCAGAAGCTGGTGCGCAACCTCACGGCCGGCGAAATCCTCGGCCAGATCCTCATGGCGCGCGAGCGGTTGGGCGATTTCCCCGGCGGCACGCGCCCCGATGATGGGGGCCTGGTCCCCTCGGGCGAGACCCGCGCCATCACCAATATCGTGATGATGGGCATGGGCGAGCCGCTCTACAATTACGACAACGTCAAGCAGGCCCTGCTGATTGCCTCGGCCGGTGACGGCATGAGCCTTTCCAAGCGCCGCATCACGCTGTCGACCTCGGGCGTCGTGCCGTTCATCGAGCCCACCGGGCGCGAGATCGACGTCATGCTGGCCATTTCGCTGCATGCCACCAATAACGACCTGCGCGATGTGCTGGTGCCGATCAACAAGAAGTGGCCGCTCGAAGAGCTGCTCGAGGCCTGCCGCAACTATCCGGGCCTTTCCAATGCCCGCCGCATCACCTTCGAATATGTGATGCTCGATGGCATCAATGACAGCGATGCGGAAGCGCGCGAACTGGTGCGGCTGCTGGCCGGCATTCCGGCCAAGATCAACCTCATCCCGTTCAATCCCTGGCCCGGCGCCAATTACGGGACGTCGCCGTCGAGCCGCATCGAGCGCTTCGCCGACATCGTCAACAAGGCCGGCTATGCCAGCCCGGTCCGCACTCCGCGCGGCCGCGACATCTTCGCCGCCTGCGGCCAGCTCAAGAGCGAAAGCGAGCGCTTGAGCAAGAAGGATCGAGAGGCGCTGGCGGGGGTGTAATCGTCAGTTCACCGGCGATGACTCACCCGTCGTGGTGATGAGATCGATGGTCGACAGCTTGTCGTTCCAGCCGATGTCGTTGAGATTGTGCAGGCCGAAGCTGGCCAGCCGCCGCCCCTTGGCCGGATCGAAACGACTGTCGTTCGGGCCATGCTCGTGCAGGATCACGGTGGTGTTGCGCGGCAGGAAAATGCTGCTGACCACATCATGGGCCATGCCCAGTTCGGTGATCTCGTAGCGATAGACCCGCTGGATATATTTGCGCGCCGGCCCGCTGGGCCATTGCATCATCCAGTATGCGCGCTCGGAGATGATATTGCCGGCGCGCCAGGGGACGCCGACATTGTGACCCAGCCCGAGCCAGTGCTCGAACAGACGGATGTCGTTCCAGGGATAGGGCCAGTTGTCCTGGTTCTGGATGGCGGTTTCCCGCCGTCCATCGTCGAAATTGACATAGTCCAGCGTCAGGATGTTGAACCACACCTGCATCTTGAGGTCGGTGCCATTGGCGGCGGCGATGATCGACCAGGTGCTATGGGGCGGCTCCTTGTCGAGGTCGATCTCGATCGTGCCGGATGCCCGGTCATCGGCATCGGGCGAGTCGCGCTCGATGGCGCGCAACCGCACCTTGAACTTGTTGGAGGTCACGACCGGATAGATGACGGGCCTGTAATAGCTGTTCTCGACGAAACCCGTCGGCACCAGATTCTGATGCACGCTTCGCCGTTCGAAGCTGAAGGCCTGCTGCCCGCCAAAGTCGACATAGAGCTCGAGCTCGTAGCGGTTGCCGGAGGTTTCGGAAAAGTTGTGGCCGAGCCACTTGTTCATTTCCACATGCAGCTTCTTGCCGAAGACATTGGCCATGGCGCTCTCCCACATCGGTGGCGGCATGGTGCGGCAGCGCGCGGGAAGGCACATCCTTCAAATGAAGGACAGGTTACCGGCGCATTTACCATGCGGCTGCCGCGAAATTACTCTTCCGCCACCCAGTCCATCCGCCACTTTCCCTGCCCCTCACTGGCCAGCAGGTTGGCCAGTTCCGGCAGCAGAACCTGCATTTCCTCTTCCAGCACAAAGGGCGGATTGACCACGATCATGCCCGTGCCATGCAGCCTTGGAGGCGTGCTGGGCGCACGGGTCGTCAGTTCGATGCGGAGGATTTTCGTCATGCCCGTCGCCTTGAGGTCGCGGATGAATTGCTCGACTTCGGCGGGTTCCTTGATCGGATACCAGAAGGCATAGATCCCGCCCGGCCAGCGCTGGTGGGCTTTCACCAGGCCGGCCACCATGCGGGCGAATTCGCCCTTTTCCTCGAAGGGCGGGTCCACCAGCACGAGGCCGCGCTTTTCCTTGGGCGGCAGATGGGTGCCCAGGGCGGCCCAGCCGTCGAGATGGGTGGCGCGGGTCTGGATGTCGCCGGCAAAGTTCTCGCGCAGAGCGGCGGCATCGTCGGGATGCAGTTCGAGGGCAAAGAGCCGATCCTGCTCGCGCAGCAGGTGCCTGACGATGAGCGGCGAGCCGGGATAGAAGCGCAGGCCGCCACCCGGATTCTGGGCCCTGATCGCGTCGAGATAGGGTGCGGCCAGCTCCGTCGCCGGGCCGGACAGAGCAGCACCGATCAGCCGACCAATGCCATCGACCCATTCGCTGGTACGCCCGGCTTCGTCGCCTTCGAGATCGTAGAGGCCGACGCCCGCATGGGTATCGAGCACGCGGAAGGCGGCGGGCTTGCGCTTGAGGTATTCGACGATGCGAGTGAGGATCAGGTGCTTGACCACGTCGGCGAAATTGCCGGCATGGAAGGCGTGGCGATAGTTCATGGGAGCGTGAGCAGAAAAAGTTGCAGACTTTTTCGGTTCGCGAGCGCGACCATCAAGATCATTTTCGGCCTTCTGCCAGCAGGATGGTCGCGGCGAAGGCCATGAAAACGGCGGCAAAGCTCCAGTTGAGCGCCTTGCCGACCCAGGCATTTTCCCTGAGCGTGCGGGTCAGCCATTCGGCGAACAGCACGATGGCGATGACCACAGGCAGCGAGACCACGACGAATTCGACGCCGAGGAACAGCAGCTTGCCCACCGCCACAGGATCGTCGGCAGAGACGAATTGCGGCAGGAAGGTCACGAAGAACAGGGCGACCTTGGGGTTGGTGAGGTTGATCCCCAGCCCGGTCATGTAGCTCTGCCACCAGCTCGGCTGCTTGCCGGCCGTGCGTACCACGAGAATGCCGCCGCCCGAGCGCACCGCCTGGATGGCCAGCCAGACGAGATAGAGCGCCCCGACGATCTTGAGCACCCAGAAGGCGGCCGGGGCGGTGACGATCAGCACTGAAATACCGAAAGCCACCAGCGTCGTATGCACGGCAATGCCGGTCATGGCGCCCAGCACGGTGGCGAAGCCATGCGAACGGCCCCAGTTCATGGTGCGGGAGACGAACAGCGCCATGTCGGGGCCGGGCGTGACTGCCAGCACGAAACCGGCCAGCGCGAAGGCGAGGATGACGGACAGATCGGGGATGAAGGTGGGCATCGGATTGCTGCCGAAAGAGGTGCGGTGCACTCTTCTATCACCGCGTCATTCCCGCTGGCCACTGCGTCAATGCGATCAGCCCAGCGGCAATTCGTGGCTGCGCTTGATGGTCTCCATCGGCACGTCGGTCTTGACGCTCTGCACGCTGGGAATGCGCATCAAATAGTCGGACTGGAAGCGCCAATAGGCATGCAGGTCGGTGGTGACGACGCGCATGATGGCGTCGCATTCCCCGGTCGTGAGATAGCATTCGGCCACTTCGGGGAATTTGCGCACCGTCTCGGCGAATTGATGGGTGGTTTCGGCATCCTGCGTCTTGAACCAGATGCGCGCGAAGACCGTGAGACCCAGCCCGATGGCCGGGCCGTTGAGCACCGCGACATACTGGTCGATGACGCCCCGGTCCTCCAGCAACTTCACGCGGCGCAGGCAGGGGGAGGGGGAGAGACCCACCTCATTGGCCAGTTCCACATTGGACATGCGGCCATTGCGCTGCAATGCTCGGAGGATGCGGCGATCGATGGCGTCGAGTATTTCTGGCATGTCGCACGCAATTTAGTGTGTCATGTGGCAGGATATGCCAACAGATGCGCCAAAATTGCGATTATCGCAAGATTGTTGCGCGATGATTGGCCTATTATGTCAGCATTAAACCGGGAGCGGGATGCCAATGGCAAAAGATATCAAGAAGGTCGTGCTGGCCTATTCGGGGGGCTGGACACCTCCATCATCCTCAAATGGCTGCAGGAAACCTATGATTGCGAAGTGGTGACCTTCACCGCCGATCTTGGCCAGGGCGAAGAGCTCGAGCCGGCGCGCAAGAAGGCCGAAATGTTCGGCATCAAGGATATCCGCATCGAGGACCTGCGCGAGGAATTCGTGCGTGACTTCGTGTTCCCGATGTTCCGCGCCAATGCCATGTATGAAGGGCTCTACCTGCTCGGCACCTCGATTGCCCGTCCGCTGATCGCCAAGCGCCTTGTCGAGATCGCCCAGGAAACCGGCGCCGACGCCATTTCCCATGGCGCCACCGGCAAGGGCAATGACCAGGTGCGGTTCGAACTCACGGCCAATGCGCTCGACCCGTCGATCAAGGTGATCGCGCCCTGGCGCGAATGGGACCTGCGCAGCCGCACCAAGCTGCTCGAATATGCCGAGCAGAACCAGATTCCTGATCGCCAAGGACAAGCGCGGCGAAGCCCCGTTCTCGGTCGATGCCAACCTGTTGCACACCTCGTCCGAGGGCCGTGTGCTGGAAGATCCGGGCGTCGAAGCGCCCGACTATGTCTATCAGCGCACCGTGGATCCCGAACAGGCGCCGAATACGCCCGAAGTGATCAAGGTCGGCTTCGAGAAGGGCGATGCGGTTTCGGTCAATGGCGTGCGCCTGTCGCCGGCCGATTTGCTCACCAAGCTCAACGAGCTGGGCGGCAAGCATGGCGTGGGAAGACTGGACCTGGTCGAGAACCGTTTCGTCGGCATGAAGTCGCGCGGTGTCTATGAGACGCCCGGCGGCACCGTGCTCTGGCATGCCCATCGCGGCATCGAGTCGATCACGCTGGATCGGGGCGCGGCCCATCTCAAGGATGAGATCATGCCGAAATATGCCGAGCTTATCTATAATGGCTTCTGGTATTCGCCCGAGCGCGAAATGCTGCAGGCGCTGATCGACAAGAGCCAGGAATTCGTCACCGGCGAAGTCTCGGTCAAGCTCTACAAGGGCAGCGCCAATGTGGTGGCGCGCACGTCGCCCTATAGCCTCTATTCGGAAGATCTGGTGACCTTCGAAGAAGGCGCGGTGGCCTATGACCACAAGGATGCCGAAGGCTTCATCCGCCTCAATGGCCTCCGGCTCAAGACCTGGGCGGCGCGCAACAAGAAGGCGCGCGGCTGAGCCATGCATCTGCGGGCGGTCTGGATCATCCCTGAATGGTCCGGGCCGGCCTTCACCATCCGAACTTAATCGCTCGTTAACAAGAACGATCTAGCTTTCGTGCGGCGTCATTGCAGAAAGCATTGGGACGGGAGAAGCGGCGGGTGCGAGCAGAAGACGCTGGCAGCTTGAGCGAGATGGCTGAAGCTTTGCTGCTCGACGCTGCGCTCGAGAACATCCCCTATGGCTTCTGCGTCTGGTCCCCCCAGTTCCGGCTGGTGATGTGGAACAAGCATTATCGCGATCTCTACGGCTTCTCGGCCGATGCCATCTATCGCGGCATGACGCTGGAAGAAGTGGTGCAGCTGGCCAACCGGCTCGGCAACCATACCGGGCAAGATCCCGAAGAATTCTACGAAATCTATACCGGCGAGTTGCTGGCCAATCGCGGCGGTGCGCGCGCCAAGCGGCAGGAAGCGGTGCGTGGCGGCCGCACCATCGAAACCGCCCATATCTATTCGGACGCCCTGGGCTGGGTGGTGACGCATGAAGACATTACCGACGAGATCGCCCGCATCGAAATAGCGCAGAAGCGCAAGCTGGAGCTCGAACGGCAGAATATCCGGCTCGATGCCGCGGTGAACAATATCAGCCAGGGCTTATGCATGATGGACGCCAAGGGGCGGCTGGTCATCTGCAACGAGCCCTACGCGCGCATCTACAACCTGCCTTCGAGCCTGTTGCGGCCGGGCACGCAGCTCGAAGACATCCTCAGCCACCTGTTCGACATGGGCATGAGCGCGGGGGGCACGCGCGATGAATATATCGTCTGGCGCCGCGACGTCATCAACCGGCGCGAATATGGCAAGAATATCCACGAGCTCAACGGCCGCACCATCATGATGCAGCACCATCCGATGAAGGATGGCGGCTGGGTCTCGACGCATGAGGACATTACCGAGCAGCGACAGAACGAGGCGCGCATCCGGCATCTGGCCCGGCACGACGCGCTGACCGACCTGCCCAACCGCATCGAATTCCTCGAACAGATGGCCAAGACCGAGGCCGGCCTCAGCCGCGGTGAAATGGCGGCCGTGCTTTATATCGATCTCGACCACTTCAAGGCGGTCAACGATACGCTGGGTCATGCCGTGGGCGACGAGGTCATCAAGCAGGCTTCGGCCCGCCTCTGGGGCACGACGCGCGAAACCGACGTATTGGCGCGGCTGGGGGGCGACGAATTCGCGCTGCTGATGCGGCCCATCGACAGCGCCGCCGACGCCGCCAAGGTGGCCGATCGCATCATCAAGTCCATCGGTGCGCCCATGTCGATCGGCGGCCAGCAGGTCGAGATCGGCGCCAGCGTGGGCATTGCCATCGGGCCGGGCGACGGGGTCAAGACCGATGCCCTGGTCAAGAATGCCGATCTCGCCCTCTATCGGGCCAAGAGCGAAGGCCGCTCGACCTACCACTTCTTCGAGACCGGCATGGATGCCGACCTGCAGCAGCGCCGCTCCATCGAGGCCGGGCTGCGGCTGGCTTTGCAGCGCGAGGAATTGCGGCTGATGTTCCAGCCCTTGCTGGGCCTCAAGGAAAACCGTGTTACCTGCGTCGAGGCCCTGCTGCGCTGGGACCATGAAGGCCGCACCATCTCGCCGGTCGAATTCATTCCCATTGCCGAGGAAACCGGGCTCATCGTCGCCATCGGCGAATGGGTATTGCGCGAGGCCTGCAAGACGGCCGCGACCTGGCCGGGCGAAATCCGCGTCGCGGTCAATCTGTCGCCGGTGCAGTTCAAGAGCCGGGACCTGCTGGGCCTGGTCAAGTCGGCGCTATCGGAGGCGCGCATTCCGGCCACGCGGCTGGAGCTGGAAATCACCGAAAGCCTGCTGCTGGCCGAGAACGACACCAATCTCAAGGTGCTGCACGATTTGCGCGCCATGGGCGTGCGCATCTCGATGGACGATTTCGGTACCGGCTATTCCTCGCTGAGCTATCTGCGCAGCTTCCCCTTCGACAAGATCAAGATCGACCGCAGCTTCATGCGCGACCTGACCAGCCGCGGCGACAGCCAGGCCATCATCAAGGCGGTGATCGGGCTGGGGCAGTCGCTGGGCATGTCGACCACGGCCGAGGGTGTCGAGACCGAGGAACAGCTCGAAATGGTCCGCGCCCAGGGCGCGTCCGAGGTGCAGGGCTTCCTGTTCTCCCCACCCCTGGCGCCGGCGGCTCTGGCCAACCTGCTGCATTCCGAAGCGGTCAGCACTCAGGTCAAAAGCAAGAAGGCGTCCTGAGCCTATTCCGCCGCGCCGAAGCGCAGGCCATCCACGATGAGATCGACCATGCGCCGGGTATGCGCCTGGTCGGCCACCGACAGGTTGCCGATGGCGCGCAGCAGGTCATAGGGGGCGATATCCCGCCGTATTTCGCCCGCTGATGCTGCCGCATCGAGCAGCATGGCCAGGGCCGGCTCGAAGCTGGCCCGGAAATAGGCAGGCAGCGTATCGAAAGCGGGATCGCCCGAATGGAGGGCAGCCGAAAGCCCCGTTTTTGTAGCGATGAATTCGGCATAGCGCTGCAGCCAGCGGGCCAGTGCCTGGCCGGGCGCATATTCGGCCGCCAGCGCCGGTGCTGCTGCGGCGCAGGCATCGACTTCCCGACGGAATACCGCCGCGACAAGGTCCGCCCGCTTGGGGAAGCGGCGATAGAGCGTTCCCATGCCCACCCCGGCCCTGGCCGCGATCTCGCGCACCGGCGCATCGACGCCGGAAGCAGCGAAGACTGTCCTGGCCGCTTCCAGCACAGCGTCTTCGCTGCGCTGCGCATCGGCGCGCAGCTGTCGGTTCGGCTTTTGTCGGGCATCGGCCATGGCCGGCTTCCTCATTATTCATGTCCAGCAGGCAGCGCCTCTTGCTAAACGGAGCAATGCTCCGTATATGCGAAAGGCAAACGGAGCGTCGCTCCGATTTCTTGTTATAGCCGAGCCAGGCCGGTTCGGCCAGCAGCCAAGCAAGGGGCTCTCATGTCCGATCATCAAACCGAAACCGCTTCGCCTGTCGTCTCCTACGCACCTCTCCGGCTCGCCGCACCCCGGCGCGGGACGGACCTGCATCTGCGCATTTCCGCACCGGTCGGCGGGCAGGCGCTGCCCGTCGTCATTTTCTCGCATGGCTTCGGCCAGTCGCTGCATAGCTATGGCCCGCTGGTCCATCATTGGGCCGGGCAGGGCCTCGTGGTCATCCAGCCCACCCATCTCGATTCGCGCTTGCTGGGCATGGCGGCAGACGATCCGCGTCAGCGCCAGGTCTGGCGGCTCCGGGAGACCGACCTGACCGATATCCTCGACCAGCTCGACCGCATCGAGACCATGGCGCCCGCCATAGCCGGGCGGCTCGATCGCGACCGTATCGCCGTGGCAGGTCATTCCTGGGGCGCCCAGACCGCCAGCATGCTGCTCGGCGCGACCCACCCCGATCCCGATGACGGCTCGGTTGTCGATATCGCCGATGAGCGGATCAAGGCGGGCATCCTGCTGGCGGTGCCGGGCACGGGCGGCACCAATCTCAGCCCCTTTGCGGCCGAGCATTTCCCGTTCATGCATCCGGATTTTTCCGCGATGACCACGCCGGCCCTCGTGATTGCCGGTGACAATGACAAGGGCGCGATGACGGTGCGAGGTCCCGAATGGTGGCGCGAAGCCTATGACCTGAGCCCTGCCGGCAAGGCCCTCTTCACCGTTTTCGGAGGTGAGCATTCGCTCGGCGGCATCTCCGGTTACGAGGCAAAGGAAACCAGCGATGAAAGTCCGGCGCGGGTCGCAGCCATCCAGCGGCTTTCCACCGCCTATCTGCGCAGCGCGCTTTATCCGGGCAACCCGGCCTGGGAGGACGCAATTGCGGTATTGCGCGCCAGCCCCGGACCTGAAGGGACGGTCGAGAGCAAGTGACCTGATTCCGGCGGTCACCGCATCCTCTGGAATGGGGGTGCGGTGATTGCCTTTGGCGAGGGCCTTTGCCAGACTCGGCCTATGCGTCCAGGTCTTTATGCCCAGCTCCGTGCCATAGCCCGCCGCGAGACCCGCGACGCGGGGGCGGCCGAGGATATGGTGCAGGAGGCGCTGCTGGCTGCGGTGCTGGCCGGCCGCACCGATTTCGACGCCGGCGATACGGCGCGCTGGCTCAGCGGCGTGGTGCGCAACCGGGCGCGCATGGCCGCACGTGGCGCTATGCGCCGGCGGGGCCGCGAAACCCAATGGCAGGCCCAGGCGGTGACGCCGCCTGTGGCCGGAGAACCCACTGACGTCCAGGCGCTGCTCGTGGCGCTGCCGCCTGCGCTGAGGGCGGTGGCGGCGCTCACCCTTTCCGGTCACAACCGGCGGGAGATCGCCTTTCTGCTCGATCTTTCCGATGCCGCCCTGCGCCAGCGCATCAGCGCCTTGCGTCGCCGCGTGGTGCAGGCGGGGCTGGCCGCGCCGGCCGGTCTGCCGGGGCTCAGCCTCGACCTCGCCTATGGCCGCATCCGCGATGCGCTGCTGCCGAGCCTGTTGCGGCATGGCGGCCTGTTCGCCAGCCATGACCCAGATGGGCATCTTTTCATCGTCGCGCGCTCACAAAAGCCGACCTCGCGGCAACAGGCAGTGCAAACCACAATGGAGGGCTCGTCATGAGCTTCAAACCCAAAAGCGCCAGCATCGTCTTCTATGTCAGCGACATCGCCCGCACCGAAAAATTCTACAACGAGACGATGGGTCTCGAGCTTGTCCGCATGGAGGGTGCCGAGCCGTTCTGGCTTTCCGGCACGCTGGAGGGCGGACTCGATCTCGTCTTCTTCGAAATGGACGGCGTGCGCGGCAATACGCCGGCCCTGGTCTTTACCGTCGAGGGCGGCGGCATTGACGATGTCGTGGCGGCGCTGGTCGCGCAGGGCGTCACCATCGTCACCCCGGTTTCGGAGGCGCCGGGCGGCTGGAGCGCCGACTTTCTGGACCCGGATGGCTTTGGCCTCGGGCTCTGGCAGTCGGAAGAGTTTCCGCGCTCGCTGAAATAGGTCTGGCCGGGCGCGCCGGTGCTAGAAGCTGTAGCTTATGCCGGCGCGCAGCAGATTGACCGATGGGGCATTGGCGCGGTGCCGGTAGCCGGCCGGGATGAATGTCTCGACATCGCCGAGGCGAATATGCAGGTATTCGGCGCGGACCCGCCAATGTTCGTCCAGCGCCAGCTCGGCGCCGCCGCCGGCCGTCCAGCCCGTGGCCAGTTGCGCGGCAATCGGTGGGTCACCGGCTTCGCGCTTGGCAAAACTTGCCGCTGCGAGGCCCGCCGTGCCGTAAACCAGCAGATTGTCCGCGGCCCAGCCCAGGCGGCCGCGCAGGGTGGCCAGGGCGTTGATCTCGATCTCGTTGATCCGGCCAGCGGCCTGGGAATCGTCGCCGACAAAGCGGCCCAGGCCCAGATCGGCCTCGACGCCGAAGACCATGTTGCCATGCTGCTGCTGGTAGCCGGCCTGCAGGCCCCCGGTGACGCTCTGATAGGCAATGTCGCCATCGGGATCCCAGGTCAGCGTCACGACATGGAGAAAGTCATTGCTGGCGCCGCCCCAGCCATAGCCGACATGACCGCCAATATAGGCGCCGGACCAGTCATAGCCGCTCTGGCCGTAGCTGCCGCGACCGTCGAATGCGGGATAGGTGTCGGCCGCTTTTGCGCCGGGAACGAGTGTCAGGCTCGACAATACCAAGAGGCACACGCAACGCGTCATGGCAGGCGCTCCACATCGTCAGTGCCGCCAAAGATGAACAATCATGGTTAACAAATGATCGATGCGGGCGGCTGTCACGGTCGCCGTCGTTAACGCCGCAACCCACCTCTGCGCGTGCTGCGCTTGTGGAAAACCCATTGTTCCTGTATGGCAGCGCCAAATGCGCCGGTCCTGCGTTTCGCGGGAGCTGGTGTGCGTTCATCCCGCATGGTTCGTCCGTTGCAGTCCGCCTCCCCAAGACGCGGACCCGGTTCTGGGATCATGCCACCCAGAGGCCGACCCCATATGTCCTTGCGCAATATCGCCATTATCGCCCACGTCGACCACGGCAAAACCACGCTGATCGACGTCCTGCTCAAGCAGTCCGGTTCCTTCCGCGAGAATGAGCGCGTCGAAGAACGCGCCATGGACAGCAACGATATCGAGCGCGAGCGCGGCATCACCATTCTGGCCAAGGTCACGTCCCTTCTCTGGAAAGACACCCGCATCAATATCGTCGATACGCCCGGCCACGCCGATTTCGGCGGCGAAGTGGAGCGCATCCTTTCCATGGTCGATGGCGTGGTGCTGCTGGTCGACGCGGCCGAAGGCCCGATGCCGCAGACCAAGTTCGTGCTCGGCAAGGCTTTGGCCCAGGGCCTGCGTCCCATCGTGGCCATCAACAAGATCGACAAGTCCGACGAGCGGCATCTCGAAGTGCTCGAGGAAATCTTCGACCTGTTCATCGCGCTCGACGCGACCCCCGAACAGCTCGATTTCCCCGTGCTTTACGGTGCGGCCAAGCTGGGCTGGATGGCCAACGAGCCCGATGGCGCGCGCGAAAGCCTGGCGCCGCTGCTCGACAAGGTCATCGAGCATGTGCCCGAGCCCAAGGTTGAAGAGGGCCCGTTCCGCATGCTGGTCACCACCATCGAGCGCAACCCCTTCCTCGGCCGCATCCTGACCGGCCGCATCTTCTCCGGTTCGGTCAAGGCGGGCGATGCCATCCACACGCTCAACCGCGAAGGCAAGATTGTCGAAAAGGGCCGCGTCTCCAAGGTGCTGGCCTTCCGCGGCCTCGAGCGCAATCCGATCGATGTCGGCGAAGCCGGTGATATCGTCGCCATTGCCGGTCTCGAGACCACGACCGTGGCCGATACGATTGCCGTGCCCTCGGTCACCGTGCCGCTGGCTTCCAAGCCCATCGATCCGCCGACCCTGTCGGTGACCTTCCGCATCAATGACGGCCCGCTGGCCGGTCGCGAAGGCGACAAGGTGCAGTCGCGCGTCATCCGCGAGCGCCTGATGCGCGAAGCCGAAGGCAATGTCGCCATCAAGGTGACGCCGGGCACCGACAATGACAGTTTCGACGTGGCCGGCCGTGGCGAATTGCAACTGGCCGTGCTGATCGAAAACATGCGCCGCGAAGGGTTCGAGCTGACCATCGGCCGCCCCAAAGTGCTGTACAAGGAAGAAAACGGCGTCAAGCTGGAGCCGATCGAGGAAGTCATCATCGACGTCGATGATGAGCATACCGGCGCCGTGGTGCAGAAGCTGACCGAGCGCAAGGGTGAGCTGACCGACATGCGTCCCTCGGGCGTCGGCCGCACCCGTATTCGCCTGCTGGTGCCCACCCGCTCGCTCATCGGCTACCAGGCCGAATTGCTGAGCGACACGCGCGGTACCGCCATCTTCAACCGTCTGTTCCATGAATTCGCACCGTTCAAGGGCGAACTGGCCAGCCGCCGCACCGGCGTGCTGATCTCCAACGGCACCGGCCAGTCGGTGGCCTTCGCCTTGTGGAACCTGGAAGATCGCGGCCCGATCATGATCGATGCCGGTGTCGACATCTATGAAGGCATGATCATCGGCGAGCATAGCCGCGAGAACGACCTGGAAGTGAACGCGCTCAAGGGCAAGCAGCTCACCAATATCCGCACCACGTCCAAGGACGAGGCGGTGCGCCTGACCACGCCCAAGAAGCTGACCCTGGAACAGTCGATCGGCTATATCGCCGATGACGAATATGTCGAGGTCACCCCCAAGTCGATCCGCCTGCGCAAGATGTGGCTCGACCCCAATGATCGCAAGCGCATGAGCCGCGCCGCGAAGTCGGCGTAAGGAGAGCCGGCTTCGCCGGCACCCCCACCCTTGATCCCTCCCCACAAGGGGGAGGGAGACGATGGAGCTGCGGGGTCTCAGTCTGCGCCTCCCTCCCCATGATGGGGAGGGATTGAGGGTGGGGTGGGGCCACGAGCGCAAGACTTCGAGGAGCCCCCATGACCGACTGGATCATCCAGACCATTTCCGATCTCGGCTATCTCGGCATCTTCCTCGTCATGCTGGCGGAATCGATCTTTCCGCCCATTCCGTCCGAATTGATCATTCCCTTTGCCGGCTTTGCCGCCGCCAATGGCCAGCTCGACTTCTTCGGCGTGTTGGCCGCCGCCACGGTCGGCGCGGTGGTGGGCATGCTGCCGTGGTATTTCGCCGGGCGGCTGTTCGGGCTCGAACGGGTGCGCTGGCTGGCCGACCGCTATGGGCGGCTGCTGACCATGAATGCAGACGAGATCGACATGGCGGTCGGCTTCTTCCGCCGGTTCGGCCCCATCATCGTGCTGGTCGGCAGGCTGATGCCCATCGTGCGCACGCTGATCTCCATTCCGGCCGGCCTTGCCCGCATGCCGCTGCCGGTCTTCCTGCTCGCCTCTACCGCCGGGGCGCTGATCTGGAACACGATCCTGACCCTGGCCGGCTATATCCTGCATGAGCATTACGAGCTGGTCGAAGTCGTGCTCGATCCGCTGAGCTATATCGTGCTGGCCGGCGTGGTGCTGCTCTATCTCTTCCGCGTCATCACCTGGAAGCCGGCCAGGAAGCCGACGCCGCCGAACCCCTGATGCCTGTCGCAAAATGCAATGCGCCTCGCATTCTGCGAGGCAGGAACCGCTGCAAAACGCGAATGTTCACAGCACTTTAA
Organism: Devosia ginsengisoli; assembly: GCF_024707105.1. GTDB lineage: Bacteria > Pseudomonadota > Alphaproteobacteria > Rhizobiales > Devosiaceae > Devosia > Devosia ginsengisoli_A. The sequence continues at coordinate 725,898 of NZ_JANQAJ010000006.1, forward strand.
TCTCTATAGCCAGCATTTCCGGGCCTGTCCGGTCTGGCACGCTTCGTGCATTGCTCCCGCCGTCCGGCAGACTTTGTATTGCGTACCGGATGTCAGTCATTGGGGTCTCGTTCCGTGCGACCGGAGCGGGACCCTCATGCTTTGGTCTGTTCGCGTTTTCGAACGCAAAACCGTGGGCACTTTTGCTGAAAACGCTTTGGGCCCGCCACTTGTGAGCCGCCCGGCTTGGCCTTACATAGGCGGGCAGTGCAACCACCCGAGAGCGCCATGATCGCCCTGCTGCAAACCCTGTCGATGATCCTGACCCTGGTCTGGTGGGTCTTTCTCATCATGATCATCATGAGCTGGCTGATCAGCTTCAACGTGATCAATACGCGCAATCAGTTCGTTGCCGGGCTGTGGCGGGTGGTCAATTCCATCACCGATCCGATCCTGCGGCCGATCCGTCGGGTGATTCCGCCGATCAACGGGCTCGACCTGTCGCCGATCATCGTCTTCGTCATCATCTTCTTCCTGCAATCCTTCATCGCCAACGACCTGCCGCGCATGCTGCTGAGCTGATTGGCGGTGGCGGGACAGCCCTATCGGCTCGGCCCCACGGGGCTGAGCCTGTTTGTCCGCGTCACCCCCAATGCCGGGCGCGATGCTATCGAGGGCATCGAAATCCGCGATGACGGAAGCTGCGTGCTGCGCATCCGCGTCAAGGCGGTGCCCGACAAGGGCAAGGCCAATGCGGCGGCGGTGGCGCTGCTGGCCAAGGCACTGGGCGTGCCGAAATCGGCCATATCAGTCGCGGCAGGCGACACCAGCCGGTTCAAGACACTGGCAGTCAGCGGCGATGGTGCCGTGCTGGCCGCGGGCGTCGATGCGCTCGGCTGAGCGCATTCAGCCGCCATTCAGCCCGTAGATGACAATCCTGACGACAGGACTATCGGTCCTGAACCGGAGGATTTGAAATGGAACGTCGTTTGCTGTGTGCCGCAGTCGCGGCCTTGACCATGCTCTCCCCATTGCCCGCCTTTGCCATGAAGGGGATCGACGCCGCGCGCGCCTGCGAGGCGCGCCCCGGCTGCAAGGTGATCTATGACAATAGCGGTGGCGACGTGATCGTCATCGTCGTCGATGGCTCGACGATCGTCTGCCCCACCCCGCAAGGCGAGTGCGAGGTCTGGACCCGGGTGGGCGGCGCCCGCCTGCCGCATGTCAATGTCGACAGCGTCATCGCCGATCCGGGCCGGACGCCGGGTGGCGGCAAGCCATCGGTCGCGCCCAGGCCCGGTGGCCTCACGATCACACGCTAGGTCCGACTGCGACAAAGCATCGCAATATCCATTGCTTAACCAAACAATCCCGTTAATCTCCTCCCCGGAAGGGGCTCTAGGAGGGCAGGCCGTGCGGGTTGGAGGACTGGCATCGGATCTTGCGTTGAGTCCCCGGAGGAAAATCTAGAGGGACTTCGAATGACTTTGGCACTCTGGCTGATCGTCCTGTGCGGCGCTCTGTCCATCGTCTATGGCGTGATCACCACCCAGCAACTGCTTGCCGCCGACAGCGGCTCGGCCCGCATGCAGGAAATCTCGGCGGCCGTAAGGGAAGGCGCATCGGCCTATCTCAAGCGGCAATATACCACGATCGGCATTGTCGGCGTGGTCATCCTGATCGCCGCCTTCTTCCTGCTCGGCATCTATGCCGCCATCGGCTTCCTGCTCGGCGCGGTGCTGTCTCGGCGCCGCCGGCTTCATCGGCATGAATGTGTCGGTGCGGGCCAATGTGCGCGTGGCCCAGGCCGCGGTCTCCTCGCTCGGCAAGGGGCTGGACCTGGCCTTCAAGTCGGGCGCGGTCACCGGCATGCTGGTGGCTGGCCTCGGCCTGCTCGGCGTCACGCTCTATTTCATCGTGCTGACCCAGATGCTGGGCTTCGAGCCCACCAGCCGCATCGTCATCGACGCGCTGGTGGCCCTCAGCTTCGGCGCCTCGCTGATCTCCATCTTCGCCCGTCTCGGCGGCGGCATCTTCACCAAGGGTGCCGATGTGGGCGGCGACATGGTGGGCAAGGTGGAAGCGGGCATTCCGGAAGACGATCCGCGCAACCCGGCCACCATTGCCGACAATGTGGGTGACAATGTCGGCGACTGCGCCGGCATGGCCGCCGACCTGTTCGAAACCTATGTGGTGACCATCGTCGCCACCATGGTGCTGGCCGCCATCATCCTGCCCGACGCTTTCAAGCTCATCGGCATGGTGCTGCCGCTGGCCATTGGCGGCGCCTGCGTGGTGACGTCGATCATCGGCACCTATTTCGTCAAGCTCGGTGCCGACAACAACATCATGGGCGCGCTCTACAAGGGCATCATCGCCACCGGCGTGCTGTCGCTGGTGGCTCTGCTCCCGGTCCTGTGGTTCGTCTTCGGCGATCTCAATGTCGCCATCGAGGCCTCCGACAAGACCTTCACCCCATGGGCCCTGTTCTGGTGCGGCGTGGCCGGCCTGGTCATTACCGGCCTCATCATCGTCATCACCGAATACTATACCGGCACGGGTCGTCGCCCGGTGAATTCCATCGCCGAAGCTTCGGTCACCGGCCATGGCACCAACGTCATCCAGGGCCTCGCCGTGTCGCTGGAATCGACGGCCCTGCCGGCGCTGGTCATCATCGCCGGCATCATCGTCACCTATAATCTTGCCGGTCTCTTCGGCATCGCCTTCGCCGTCGCGACCATGCTGGCCCTGGCCGGTATCGTGGTGGCGCTCGACGCCTTTGGCCCGGTCACCGACAATGCCGGCGGCATTGCCGAAATGGCCGGCCTCGACGCGGCCGTGCGGCACAATACCGACGCGCTCGACGCGGTCGGCAACACCACCAAGGCCGTCACCAAGGGCTATGCCATCGGTTCGGCGGGCCTGGGCGCCCTGGTGCTGTTCGCGGCCTATACGCAGGACCTGATCTACTTCTCGGGCCTGCCCGATGCTCCCGCCATCTTCCAGGGCGTGGGTCAGCTCACCTTCTCGCTGGCCGATCCCTATGTCGTGGTGGGCCTGCTGTTCGGTGGCCTCCTGCCCTTCCTGTTCGGCGGCATGAGCATGACCGCCGTGGGCCGCGCGGCCCAGTCGGTCGTGGTGGAAGTGCGCCGCCAGTTCAAGGAAAAGCCGGGCATCATGGCCGGCACCGAAAAGCCCGATTACGGCCGGGCCGTCGACATGCTGACCAAGGCGGCGATCAAGGAAATGATCGTGCCGAGCCTGCTCCCCGTGCTGTCGCCCATCGTGGTGTTCTTCGTGATCTACTGGATCGCGGGCGCCGCTGCCGGCTTCTCGGCTCTGGGCGCCATGCTGATGGGCGTCATCGTCACCGGCCTCTTCGTCGCCATTTCCATGACCGCCGGCGGCGGTGCCTGGGACAATGCCAAGAAGAGCTTCGAGGACGGCTTCACCGATAGCCACGGCGTCAAGCACCTCAAGGGTTCGGATGCCCACAAGGCCTCCGTCACCGGCGACACCGTCGGCGACCCCTACAAGGACACGGCCGGCCCGGCCGTCAACCCGATGATCAAGATCACCAATATCGTGGCCTTGCTGCTGCTCGCCGTGCTGGCGCATCTGGGGTGAGGCATCAGTCTGGACGAAAACTGTGGCGGCCGGGTCATTCCCGGCCGTCGTTTATTGAGCACGAGGACTGCGCCCCACCCACCGGGCGGCACCTCCCCCTTGATGGGGGAGGTTGGGAGGGGGTGACGAGAGCCACGATGTCGGGGCCAATCCCACCCCCACCCTTGATCCCTCCCCACAAGGGGGAGGGTGTCGACTGAGGCATCGAGGCTAAGACGGAGGAGTGCTCGTCCTTATGCCCAAGTCATCCCTGCCCAGAATTCTGCGCCAACAGCCGACACAGGCAGAAATCCGCTTCTGGCGCCTGATCTATTCCTTGAGGCAGCAGGGTTGGCACTTCCGCAAGCAGGCACCGATCGGACGCTATGTCGTTGACTTCGCCTGTCACAGCGCCAGGCTGGTGGTCGAGATTGATGGCGATAGTCACTATACGGACCGCGGCATCGCCCATGATGCGGTCCGGACGGCCTTCCTTGTCGGTGAAGGTTACCGCGTGCTGCGCTTTACCAACCTCGATGTGATGGACAATGAAGAGGCGGTATACGATGCCGTTGCGGCGGCGCTGGGTGCAAGCGGACCCACCGCCTAGACACCGTCATCGTGGCTCTCGTCACCCCCTCCCATCCTCCCCCCTTGATGGGGGAGGCAGGAGGGGGTGAGGCGCTCGACATCCTCGACTTATCCATCTTATCTCCGCCCCCAAAACCTTCCATCACCCCGCGCGGCGGCCTGCAGGCGAACAGTGGCGGTGGGGGCCGGGCGTGGCTCGCCGCCGCGCAGGTTCGAGCCCGGGCGGAAGCGTGTGCGCGACCCCCCGTACAGTTCCAAAAACCGGCGCCCCGAGACGGCTTCCGTCTCACTCTTAATTACTTAGAGGCGTCAGCCGTCTCGGGGTCCGCTCACCTGTAGAACCGGAGGCTGGAGAGCCGTCCGGCCGTCACCGTTGCAAAAAACTTCGCGGAAAAATGTCGAACTCCGCTCCCCCCGCTCGTCGCCCTGTCAGATGGCGGCCGGGAGGGTCGCCGGACACACGGGAGAATACCAATGCGTAAAGTGACTGCAGGCCTGTTCTACTCCATCGATGGCGTGGCCGAGGCCCCGGACCAGTTCCAGTTCGACAGCTTTGACGATGAGTTGGGCGCGCTGCTCGGCAGCGTCATGGTCGATGTCGATACGGTACTGCTGGGCCGCAAGGGCTATCAGGAATGGGCGGGCTATTGGCCCAATGCCGGCGAGGACATGGATTTCGCCGCCTATATCAACAATGTTCCCAAATTCGTCGCCTCGCGCACGCTGAAGCAGGGTGACCTGACCTGGCAGAATTCCACCCTGATCGAAGGCGATGTCGAAGCCTTCGTGCGCGATCTCAAGCAGCAGGCGGGCGGCACGATCGCCGCCATGGGCGGCCTGTCGCTGGTCAGCCAGCTCACGCTGGCCGGGCTGCTGGACGAATTGACCCTCATCGTCCACCCGGTCATTGCCGGCAAGGGCAAGCGCCTGTTCGAAGACGGCACCCCCACCACGCGACTGGAGCTTATCAACAGCCAGATCACCAGCAAGGGCAACGCCCTGCTGACCTATGGCAAGCGGGCGGACTGACGCCCTTCCCCTCTCCCCTTGCGGGAGAGGGACGACATTTCTGCGTTCAGCAGAAATGTCAGGGTGAGGGGTTCTGCGCTCGCCTATGCTTTGATGCTGGTGGACAGCGCAGACCCCTCATCCGCCCTTCGGGCACCTTCTCCCGCAAGGGGAGAAGGGAGATGGTGCGCGGCGTGGGCAAGTTACGACCCCAAATCCGCATCCTGCGCTTCCAGCACGGCGATGACGCGGCCGAGCAGGCTCAAAAATTGCCTGCGCTCTCCGACATCGAGCTGTTCCAGCGCCAGCGCGTTGATGGCGGTCACCACGCGCTCCACCGTCTCCACCTTGCCCAGCGCCAGCGGCGTCAGCGCGACCAGGGCGCTGCGTTTATCCCCGGGGTCCTGCCGCCGGTGTATCATGCCGTCGCGTTCCATGCGCTTGAGCGTGGCGGCCATGGTGGGCTGCTCCACCGCGGCGCGGCGGGTCAGTTCCTTCTGCGTCAGCGTGCCGCCATCGGCCAGGGCGAACAGCACCGGCATATAGGCCGGGGCGATGCCTGTTGGGGCGAGCTGCCGCTCCAGTTCGCGGCTGAACAGGCGCGCGGCCCAGTTGGCCATGTAGCCGGCGGAGGTTTCGCGGGTCAGGACCATTTACATAGCTTGCTATCTAAATACATAGTGTGCTATCTATAACCCCTCAACCAATGCCCCGCAAGGAGCCCGTCATGTCGCTCACCAGCAGTCCAACGCGCTATGGCAGCGTCGCCATCGCCATCCACTGGATCACGGCCATTGCCGTTCTCGGCATGCTGGCCAGCGGCCTCACCGCCGCCAATACGAGTGACGAGGCGGCCAAGCTCACCCTGCTGCGCGGCCATGCCGTCACCGGTGTGCTGATCGGGGTGCTGACCCTGTTGCGCATCGTGTGGTTTCTGGCCTTCGACCGGCGCCCTGCCGCTGCCGCCGGCCTGTCGCGCGGGCAGGTGCTGGCGTCCCGCTTCGTTCATTACGGGCTTTACGCCGTCATCCTCGTCATGGTCTCGAGCGGCATTGCCACGCTCATCCTCAGCGGCGGCGGCGCACAATTGGCCGGCGCGGCGCCGCTGCCCTTGCCCGATTTCACCCTGGCGCCGCCCTTCACGGTGCATGGGCTGCTGGCGCGGGCGCTGATCGTGCTGCTCATCGGCCATGTCGGAGCGGCTTTGTGGCACCAGTTCGTCAGGCGCGATCGTCTGCTGGCGCGGATGGGGCTGGGCTCATAGCGGCGAGCTTTTCGAAGGCCCGCTGCTGCGGTGGCTTGGCCAAAGCCGCGGCGATGGCGTCGATGCAGCCATCCGGGGTCATCGTGCCGGTATCGACCACGAGGTCGTAAATGCCCGGCACATGTACCGCTTCCTGCCAGCGGCGCACCGGCTCGGGCACGCCCTCGCCCGCCGCATAGAAGCCGCCCTGCGGATCGGCATTGCGGCGGCGCATGATGGTTTCGATGGGACAGAGCACCCCCACGAACAGCACATCGAGCCCCGCCATGCGCTGGGCGCAACGCGGCAGGATGCCGAGCGGGGTCGAATAGAAGTCATGATGGCCGAGGTCGGCAACCACGTCAAAACCCTGCCTGGCATGAGCGGCAATAGCGTCATACAGCGCCAGGTAGAGCCGCATCACATCGGGCTCCAGTTCGGGCATTTCCCCGCCCGGCCGCAAACCTATCCCCGGCTTCAGCGCTTCGGGTAGACTCGCATTCTGGGCATCGACGCCCAGATTGATCCAGTGGCCGGGCAATCGCGCCTGCATGGCCTTGGCAATGGAGGATTTGCCGGAGCGGGGAGCGCCGTTGAGGATGACGATACGACCGGTCATGGCACGCGGATCGCTGTCATATTCTGTCCGTTCTGGTGCAGCATCAGGCTTGGCGCGGCGCCCTCCACCGGATCGGCAAAGGTGATCTGGGCATCGACGACACGGAAGAAGAAGCGCCGTTCGCTTTCCGGGAAGATTTCAAAACGCTCCTGCCCGGTCAACTGGGCAAAGAGCCGGTCATCTTCGGTGGTGATGGCGATGGTAACGCCGGGCGCCAGCAGATACTGGCCGGCATAATCGGGCAGGATGGAAAGATCGATTTCGGCGACTTCCCGCGGCTTTGGCTGGGGCCGCAACGGCAAAGTGGAATCCAGCAGATGCAGGCCGATATCCTCGATGCCGGCTTCGGTGACCATGCTGGACAGCACTACGACGCCATTGCCGGTCTTGCGGTCATAGCCGGCAAAGCTGCGATAGCCGCCGGTAATGCCATTGTGCCAGGCGATGTCGCGCCCGCCTTCGGTGAGGTTGAACCAGCCCAGGCCGATGACTTCACCCGCCCCGCCGGTGGGTCTCGTGCGGTCCAGCATGATGGCGAAGGCCGGTGTGAGCGGGCTTTCCACGGCGCCGCTGGCGGCGGCGATGAATTTGGCGAGGTCGGTGGTATTGGTGACCAGCGCGCCCACAGGGGCAAAGGCCTCCATGTCCCAGTTGGGCACTGGCTCGCCCGCCGCGTCGTGGCCCTGCGCCATGCCGGCAATGGTGCCGGGCGCGGTGGCAAGGCTGGTTTCGGTCATGCCGAGGGGATCGAAAATCTGTTCCTGCAGCAATTCGGCATAGGGCTTGCCGCTCACATGTTCGATGGCCTGGGCCAAGAGGGCGATGCCGACATTGGAATATTCGAATTGGGTGCCGATAGCGCGCGGCAGCTCATAGCTGGCAATCCAGGCCATGAGCTCGTCGGCGCCATAGCCCGAATAGGGATTGGCGGCGCCCTTGGCGATCAGGGCCTCCGGCAGGCCGGAAAAGCCGGCACTGTGGGTGGCGAGATCGAAGGCGGTGATGACCTTGCCATCGCGCTCGGGCAGCACGGTGCCCTCGGGCAGATAGTCGGTCAGCGGTGCGTCGAGATCGATCTGCCCATCGACCACCAGTTGTGCCAGCAGCAGGTTGGTCATGAGCTTGGTGATCGAGCCGGCCTCGAACAAGGTGTGCTCATCGACCGGCGTCGGATCGTCCTTCGACAGCGTGCCATGCGAGATGAAGCGCGACACGCCACCTTCGATCACCGCCACCGCGATTGCCACATTGGCTTGGTCGCGGGTGATGCGGTCGGCCAGGATCTGCTCGATCGCGGCGTCAGGCGGCATGGTGGCCTCCTGCGCCATGAGGGGCGTGGCGAGCAGGGCCACGGTGGCGAGGGCGGCAAAGGCGCGTTGCATCGGAGCCTCCGGATTGTGCATGGACCGCGTACCGGCATGCACAATCCATGCGGCAGGGATGAGGCCGGCTTACTTGGCGGTCTTGGCCAGTTCGATGGAATCGAGGATCACCTTCTTGGCGTCCTCATAGCCGCCGACATGGCTGATCTTGGCCCATTTGCCGGGCTCGAGATCCTTGTAGTGGGTGAAGAAGTGCTTCACGCGCTCCACCTGGATGGCCTGCATGTCGGCGATATCCTTGATCTCGTCATACATGCGGGTCAGCTTCGGCACCGGCAGAGCGAGGATCTTTTCGTCCTGGCCGCCGTCGTCTTCCATGAACAGCACGCCGATCGGGCGGCAGCGGACGACTGCCCCCGGAACGAGGGGCCGCGAATTCATCATGATGACATCGAGCGGGTCGCCATCGCCGCACAGAGTGTGGGGCACGAAGCCGTAATTGCCCGGATAGCGCATCGGCGTATAGAGGAAGCGGTCGACGAACAGCGCGCCACTGGCCTTGTCGATTTCGTACTTGATCGGCTCGCCGCCCATGGGCACTTCGATGATGACATTGAGGTCGTCGGGCGGATTCTTGCCGGTCGGGATGGCGTCGATATTCATGATTCAGGTCTCATTCATCGGGGGAGGCGACAAAGTCGCGGACTTGTGCCCACAACAGGCCGCAAAGGCAAGCCAGTTTGGCGCAACCCTGCCTGTCCCTTCTTGCCCAGCGAGGAACGTGATGAAACAGATCCTGGCCGCCATGCTTGCAACTGCCGCCCTCGCCACGCCCGCACAGGCGGCGTTCAACAGCGCTTATACCGATCTCGACCTGGACGAATGCCTGGTGCTCGATGCCGATGATTTCGGGGCCAGTTGGGCCTGCCCCGGCTACAAGGGCTATCCGCTGATGGTCAGCGAAGGCGACCTGCGCTTTTCGCTGGCCTATGGCTTCAATATCGATCCGTCCGATCGCTGGCAGACGCTGCCGCCGTTCAACCGCCTGGGCGAAAGGCTCGAATGGCGGCTCAGCAACGATCTCGGCCGCTGGATGCCGATCGCTACGATCGTGCGTTATCACACCGCCGATCCGGAAACCGGCGAGGACAAGGGGCAGGTGCTGGTGGTGACGCAGCTGGTCGAGGGCAATATCTGCCACATCGCCTATATCGACGCCGTGGCTAATGAGAATGCCAACGAATTGGCGCGCGAGGCGGCCGATACATCGGGTGATTTCGATTGCGTCAATGACGAGGTGGAGATCATCGGCACGTTCGAGGCCTATTAGGCCTTTTCGGCCTTGCCGACCTGATTGCGCAATATGGTGCGGTCGCGGCTGGAGACGCCGATCAGTTCGGCAATGCGCCAGACCATATTGTCTTCCAGCTCGTGGTTCTGCTTGTCGGAAAACACCACCATCCACATCATGCGCACGATTTCGATGCGGTCTTCCATGTCGAGCTGGGTCAGGCCCGAAGTGAACTTGTAGAAGTCCACCGCCTCGGCATCGCGCAGGGCCGCCTCACGGACCAGCTTGTCCACGGCGGTTTCGTCCATGTCATAATGGTCGGCCAGCGCGGTCTTGATGGCATTGCGCTCCTCGTCCTTCATCTGCCCGTCCACGGCGGCCAGATGCACCAGCAGCACAGCCACGGCCAGTTTGGGGTCGTGGTTGGACAGCATGGCTTCTGGCTTGTTGAACAGGCGGGTAATGGCCTCGAACATGGCGCAAGCCTCCTTCGGGGAGCGGCAGGAGTGGCGAAAGGGTTTGCACGCCGGGAGGCAGGCAGGCGGCAGAATTAGCAGTCCGGCCTTGTGGCGTGAATGGGCGAGGCGCCAGGTCACGCGCTCTTGACCGTGCTTGATGCGGAAGCGCCACACCCGTTCCCGCGAAAAGGACTCGACTCCGCGGGGATTCGGAGTCTAAATGTTCCTGTTTTGTTCACATAAGGATTGGTGCGATGCCCGCACCCGACCTGCAACAGCGCCTTGCTGCGCTGCGGGAAACCATTGCCGATATCGAGCGCAAGCCGGCCCTGGCCGAAGCGCGGGTGCTGGTCGAACAGCAGGGCAGCGCCTTCCCGGTGCTGGCCGGCGGATTGCTGCAGGAAATATTCACCGACGAGCGGCGCAATGCCGGGGCACTGCTCGGCTTCGCCCTGGCGCAGGCCAAAGGCCTGCTGACCGCGCAAAGGCGGGCCGTCATCTATCTGCAACTGGCCGACGAGGCGCAGAAGCTGGGCCTGCCCTATGGGCCGGGTCTGCTGAGCTTCGGGCTCGATCCCGATGCGCTGGTGCTGGTGCGGGCAGCCAATATGGGCGAGCTGCTCTGGGCGGTCGAGGAAGCCATTGCCTGTCGGGCGGTGGCAGGTGTGGTGGCCGATATCGGCAGCCACTCCAAGCTGCTCGATTTCACCGCCAGCCGGCGCCTCAGCCTGCGCGCTGCCGCCACGGGCGGCTCGATCTTCATGCTGCGCTACGGGCAGGGGCGGGCGGCGAGCGCGGCGCATCTGCGCTGGCGCCTCATGCCCATCCACAGTGCCCGTTCGCGCTACGACGCCAAGGCGCCGGGGCCGCTGCGCTGGCGGGCGGAACTGGAAAAGGGCGCCCTCATCAGGAACCAGACCGAATTTGTGCTGGGTTGGACGGAAAATGGATTCACAACACTCCCTGCTCAGCGCCGCCATGCAAACCGGCTCGCCGGGCGCGCGGCGCTTCCTCGTACTGTTCCTGCCGCATTGGCCGACGGATTATCTCAAACGGCGTGATCCGCAGCTTGGGGGGCCGCTGGTGCTCTACGAACCCGTCAAGGGCGGGTTGCGGCTGGCTGAAGTCGATGCCGAAGCCATGCGGCTGGGGCTCAGCGCCGGGCAGAACCTGGCCGATGCGCGGGCCATGGTGCCTGGACTGACCGTGCGCGAAATGGATCGTCCACAGCTCGAAGCGGCTTTTGCCGATTTTGCCGACTGGCATTCCAATGCCAGCCCGCTGGTGGCTGTCATGAACGAGGTCAGCGGCTTCGGCAACCTGGTGCTCGACATTACCGGGGTGGCGCATCTGTTTGGCGGCGAGCGACCCATGCTGCGTCTGTTGCTGACGCGATTGCGCGACCTCGGTTATACCGTGGCCGGCGCCATTGCCCCCACCATCGGGGCGGCCTGGGGCATCAGCCATTTTGCCCGCAGCCAGGTGGTCGAGGCGGGTGATCTCGAAAACATTCTCGATGCGCTGCCGGTTCATGCCCTGCGACTGACGCCGGTCCAGATCGCGGGCCTGACGCAGATGGGGCTCAAGACAATCGGCCAGCTCCGCCCACGGCCGCGCAAGCCGTTGCAGGCGCGGTTCGGCCTGTCGCTGCTGACCCGGCTCGACCAGGCCTATGGCATGGTCGAGGAGCGGATGACGCCGCGCCTGCCGCCGGCCGAACGCTATGCCGAGCGGCGCTTCGCCGATCCGATCGGGCTGATGGATGACGTGCTGATGACCTGCCACGACCTGGCCATCCAGCTCGCGATAAGGCTGGAGGCCGAGGGGCAGGGCGGACAGGCCTTTCATCTCTTCCTCTATCGCGTCGACCACAAGGTCATGACCTTGTCGGTCAATTCGGCACGGCTGACGCGCGATCCCCAGCATATTACCAAGCTGTTCGCCAACCGCTCCGAGCGATTGGAAGGCGAATACCATGCCGGCTTCGGCATCGACATGATCCGGCTGGCGGTCAGCTCGGTTTCCGAACTCGATGCGGTGCAGCTTGGCGCCTTCTCGCATCAGGGCGTGGCCGAGGATCTCGACCAGCTCAGTGACCGGATGAGCAGCCGGCTCGGCACGATGGCTGTGCTGAAAACGCAATTGGTGGCCAGCCATATCCCCGAACAGGCAGCGCGGTTGGTGCCGGCGCTGGCGGCCAATGATGCGTTGCGCGATGCCGGTTGGCCCGTGCCGCCGCGGCCGCTACGGCTGCTGCCCATGCCGGAACGGGTGGCCATCAATGCCGAAGTGCCCGACGGGCTGCCTGCTTCGATGATCTGGCGGCGCGACAGCTACAAGATCGAAAAGGCCTCCGGCCCCGAGCGGCTGGGCGCGGAATGGTGGCGCAGCGGCCAGCGGTTGCAACTGGTGCCGCCCCGGCCGCCGAAAAAGGGCGAAACCCCGCCCTATATTCCCAATCTGCCGCAATTCGATCCCGAGGCCGGCACGCGCGACTATTTCGTGGTCGAGGACGCAACCGGTCGCCGCTTCTGGATTTTCCGGCAGGGTTTCCATCGGGCGGGCGAGCCGGCGGTCTGGTACCTGCATGGATTTTTCGCATGAGCCAGGTCGTTGCCTTCGAGCCAAGAGCAGGTTCCCGGCCCCCGGCGGGCCAACCTGCTGCCGACTATGCCGAGCTGGTTTCGACCACCAATTTCTCCTTCCTGCGCGGCGGCTCGCATCCGGAGGAAATGGTCTCGGCCGCCATCCATCTAGGGCTCACCGCTTTCGGGGTGACCGACCGCAACAGCTTTGCCGGGGTGGTGCGCGGCTATGTGGTGGCGCGCGACCGGGACAAGGTCCGCTTTCCCGATTTCCGCTACCTGGTCGGGGTGCGCCTCGTCTTTGCCGATGGTACGCCCGATATCATCGCCTATCCTACCGACCGGGTGGCCTATGGGCGGCTGTGCAAGCTGCTCACCGTGGGCAATCAGCGCGGCGAAAAGGGCAAGCCGCTGCTCTATTTCCCGGATCTTTTCGGTACGGGCAATCCGGCTTCAGACAGCGAGCAGGGACCGCCGGAAAACTATGCGCAGGGCCAGCTCTTCATCCTCATGCCCGATGAGAGCGATTGGGGCCTGACGGCAAGGACGCTCGATACATTGGCGCGCCAGGTGCCCGGCCGCGTCTGGCTGGCCGGCACGCCGCGTTTCGATGGGCAGGATCGGGCCCGCCTCAACCGGGTGGCCGAACTGGCCCGGGTGCACCGCGTCCGGATGATTGCGACCAATGATGTGCTCTATCACGAGCCCGACCGCCGCATGGTGCAGGATGTGGTGACCTGCATCCGCGAGCATCTGACGCTGGAAAGTGCCGGCTGGCGCCTCGCCGCCAATGCCGAGCGGCACCTCAAGCCACCGGGTGAAATGGCCCGCCTGTTCCGCGACCATCCCGATGCCCTGGCCGAAACCGGGCGCTTCATCGCCCGCGTGGATTTTTCGCTCGGCCAGCTCAAATACAATTATCCCGAGGAAACCATCGGCAATGGCGAAACCGCCCAGCAGACGCTGGAACGGCTGACCTGGGAAGGGGCGGCGAAGCGGTTTCCCGAGGGGGTGCCTGACAGCATCAAGCGCTCGATCTGGAGTGAGCTCTGCCTCATCGCCTACAAGGGCTATGCCGCCTACTTCCTGACGGTGCACGACATCGTCCGCTTCGCCCGCGATGAGCGCAACATCCTGTGCCAGGGCCGCGGATCGGCGGCCAATTCCACCGTCTGCTATTGCCTCGAAATTACTGCGGTCGATCCACGCAAGGCCAAGCTGGTGTTTGGCCGCTTCATTTCGACCGAGCGTGACGAGCCGCCCGATATCGATGTCGATTTCGAGCATGAGCGGCGTGAGGAAGTGATGCAGTATGTCTATGCCAAATATGGCGGCAAGCGCACCGGACTGACCGCCAATGTCATTTCCTATCGCTCCAAGAGCGCCATGCGCGAGACCGCCAAGGCCTTCGGCATTTCCGACGATGTGATCAATGCCTTCAACCAGTTGAACTGGGGTTGGGGGTCGAGCGTCGAGCTGGGCAAGGTCCGCTCGATCGGGCTCGATCCTGACGATCCGGTGCTGGCGCAGATGTTCGAAGTCATCAAGGTCCTCAAGGGCTTTCCGCGCCATCTCAGCCAGCATGTCGGCGGCTTCGTCATCACCCGAGATTCGCTGGAAAGCCTGGTGCCCATCGGCAAGTCGGCCATGGATAATCGCAATATCATCGAGTGGAACAAGGACGATATCGACGCTCTGGCCATTCTCAAGGTCGATGTGCTGGCTTTGGGCATGCTCACCTGTCTGCAGCGGGCCTTTGGCCTGATGAAGGAGCATTATGGGCGGGAGGTGGAACTGGCTGAGCTGCAGAATGAAGAATTCAACCATCCAGACAGGGCAAAGCCCGTCTATGAGATGACCCATCGGGCAGACACGATCGGCGTGTTCCAGATCGAAAGCCGGGCGCAGATGTCGATGCTGCCGCGGTTGAAGCCGGTCGAATTCTACGATCTCGTCATCGAGGTTGCCATCGTGCGGCCGGGGCCGATCCAGGGCGGCATGGTGCATCCCTATCTCAAGCGCCGGCAGGGCATCGAGCAGGTTTCCTATCCCAGCAAGGCACTGGAAGAGGTGCTCAAGCGCACGCTGGGCGTGCCGCTGTTCCAGGAACAGGCCATGCAGATCGCCATTGTAGGCGCCGGTTTTTCAGCCGGCCGGGCCGATCAATTGCGCCGTGCCATGGCCGCCTGGAAACGCACCGGCCAGATCGAGCAGTTCGAGACCGATTTTCTCGCCGGCATGGCGAAGAATGGCTACAAGCCCGAATTCGCCCGCAGCGCCTTCGACCAGATCAAGGGCTTTGCCGAATATGGCTTTCCCGAAAGCCATGCGGCTTCCTTTGCGCTGCTGGTCTATGCCTCGTGCTGGCTCAAATGCCATTATCCCGATGTCTTTGCCTGCGCGCTGCTCAATTCCCAGCCCATGGGTTTTTATGCTGCCAGCCAGCTGGTGCGCGATGCGGTCGAGCATGGGGTCGAGGTCCGGCCGCCCGACATCAATCGGTCGGATCATGACAGCACGCTGGAGGATACGAAATGGCGCGCCAGTGACCATGTCTGGGAGCGCCATGCCCCCATGCGCGAGGTCATCTGGTCGAAAAAGGCATTGCGGCTGGGCCTGCGGGAAGTCGAAGGCCTGGCCAAGAAGGATATCGAGCGGATCGTGGAACTGCGTGGGGAAGGCTATACGTCCATCCGCGACCTGTGGCTGCGCACGGGGGTGCCCATTGCCAGCCTCGAAAAGCTCGCCCGGGCCGATGCCTTTGCCGAGCTGGGGCTCAACCGGCGCGAGGCGCTCTGGGCGGTCAAGGGCTTGATGGGCACGCATGGGGCCGAGGTGCTGCCGCTCTTTGCCGCCACGCAACCGGCACTGCCCGCGCCGGCGGAAGAGAAGACCAACCTGCCGCTGATGCAACTGGGTGAAGAGGTGATCCACGATTATGCGACGCTGTCGCTGTCGCTTAAAGGCCACCCGGTGCAGTTCCTGCGGCCCATGCTGGACAAGCGGGGCACGATAAAAGCGGCGGACCTGGGCAAAGTGGAGCCCGGACACCGGATCGAGGTTGCCGGGCTGGTGCTGGTGCGCCAGCGTCCGGGCACGGCAAGCGGAGTGATCTTCGCCACGCTGGAGGACGAGACGGGCATTGCCAATATCGTCATCTGGCCAAAGCTCTTCGAGAAAGACGAGATGCGCCGGACGCTGCTGGCGAGCCGCCTGCTGGCCGTGCATGGCAAATTGCAGAAGGAGGGCCTCGTGATCCATATCATTGCCGAGGACATGGTCGATCTCACCCCACAATTGCTCGATATCAGCAATGGCCGGGATATCGAAGAGATCGCTCCGCCCCGCAACGGAGGCCATGACCGCAATACCCAGCGCGAAGTTGAAATGGCCCGGCGACGAGCCTATGCGGCGCTGCCCGGCGGTCGCAATTTCCACTGAGGCCAGAGCCTTCGTTTGTCGCGTTTCCGAACCGCAAAACCGTTGCCGCTTTTGCTGGAAACGCTCTAGATCAGGATCTTGTCGATCGCCTTGGCCAGAGCGATGTCCCGGGCGCTGAGGCCGCCGGCGTCGTGGGTGGAGAGGCGGATGGAGACGCTGTTATAGCTGTTGGACCAGTCGGGGTGGTGGCCGGCTTTTTCGGCCGCCAGGGCGACCCGGCTCATGAAGGCGAAAGCCTCGGAAAAATCCTTGAACTTGAAGACGCGGTCGATCGCGCTGGCCGCCTCGTCATAAATCCAGCCATTGAGGCCGCGCAGGCCCGTTTCCCGTTCCGCGTCGCTCAGCTTTTCGACCATGCCGTTCACCTGTTCCAGACCTGCAGCATCGCATCCCTAGACAGGCAAAGCGACGCTTCCGTGGCGGGTGTTAACGCGGCGGCAAGCAATTTGGCCGCAGCGTGATGACCAACCCGGATGGCCGATAGCCGGCCGGGTCAAATTCAGATCCGCGAGCGAGGGGGCGGCGCGTGGTTTGGACCAGACGAGTTGCGGCCTTTGGCCTGATCGGGGCGCTGGCCATTCCGGCCGCCGCTGCGACCGAGCTGGTGGTTTATCACAACTGGGCTTCGCCGGCCGAGCTGACGGCGCTCAACGTGCTGCGCGACGCGCTTGAAGCGCGTGGGCACAGCTGGGTGTCATTGGCCATTCCGCATGATGCCAATGGCGATATCGATGTGGTGCAACTGATCCAGGCCGGGGCCACGCCCAATGTCTTCCTGCAGTTGCAGCCCGATATCTATCGCAGCCTCGATGCCGAGGGAAAAGTGCTGCATCTGGAGGCGCAGTTTGCCGAGAGTGGCGTGCTGGCGCAATTTCCGCCCGTGGTGCGCGACGCCATCACCGTCGATGGCGCCATCGTCAAGACACCGGTCTCCATTCACGCCGATGCGATGATCTATTATAGCCGCGCCGTGGCGGAGGCCGCGGGTATCGACCCCGAAAGCTGGACCTCGCTAGAGGATATGTGGGTCGATTTCGATGCCGTGCGGGAGGCGGGTTTCCAGCCCATTGCGCAGGGCGCCCAGCCCTGGCAGGTCGGCTACCTGACCCATGCGCTGGTGGCGAGCCTGGCTGCCCCCGGCGTCTATGCCGGGCTTTACGGCGCCGTCACCGATCCGGCCGTGCTCTACGATGCCAGCCTGCGCGAGGTGTTTGCCTGGCTGCGCCGCTTCCAGCAGGAAGCCGATGCCGGGGCGGCGCAGCGCGACTGGAACATGGCCACCAATATGGTGATCAACGGCGCGGCTTTGCTGCAGGTGCAGGGCGACTGGATGAAGGGAGAGTGGCGCGCGGCGGGGAAGACTGAGACCGAGGACTATGGCTGCCTTTTCCTGCCCGGCGCGGCGCATCTGCCGGTCACCGTGGATAGCTGGGGCCTGCTGGGCGGCGTCCCGCCCGAAGTCGAAGCCGCCGAACGGACCTTCGCCGATGTGGTGGTCGATGCCGATGTGCAGGCGCGCTTCGCCGCGGCCAAGGGCTCCACGCCGGTTCGGTTCGATGCGCGCGGCGGCGCGGATGCCTGCTCGCAAAAGGTGCTGGCGGCGCTGGACCGGCCGGATTTCGCCCGGCCCACGCCACACCTGACGGCGCCTCCGGCCTGGATTGCGGCGGTGTGGGATATCGCCAACGCCTATTGGAACGATCCGGCCATGACGCCGGAAGCGGCGATTGCCGCACTCAAGGCCGCCCAAACGGCGTTCTAGCGCCCGCCCCCTGCCGAAGCAGCCGGTGTTAAGCTGTTGTTCACCCTGCCATCGGGAATTTCCGCGACCCCATAGGCGTTTTGCTCAAAGCAAGGCGTTCTTAAGGGCTTAGGGGTTTCTATAGCTGCTAACCAGGGGAACTACGTGTTTACCTCAGCGCGAAAGACAATGCCGGCCCTCGACTATGTGTCGATCATCCGCTCGGTCTACAGGGACCGGCGCGCGATGTTGGCGGCTGCGTGGGGAACGGCGCTGGCAGCGGCGCTGAGCGCCTACAAGTCCCAATCATTGCCGCTTTTCGCCATTGCCCTGGCCTTCATCATCATGGGCGTGCTGCGCTATGCCGATTCGCGCGCCTTCCAGCGGGCGGATATCGGCAGCGACGATGCCGAAGCGGCCGAACACTGGGAAAACCGCGCCGTGGTTTCCGGTGCCCTGACGGGCATCGTCTATGGCGCGTGGTGCTTCATCTCCATGGTCGTCGTCAGGGATCCTTTCGCCGCGCTGACCAGTGCCACGCTGACCACGGCCGCCATGGTGGGCCTGGTGGCCCGCAATTTCGGGCTGGATCGCCTGGTCACCATACAGATGGTGCTGGTCATCCTGCCGCTGTCGGTCGGCTATGCCATGCATGGCGATATCTACCATATCGTGCTGGCCCTGCTGCTCGGCATCATGCTGGCGAGCTTCCGCAAACTGGCCGCCGACACCCGCTCCATCCTGCTCAGCGCCGTGCATGGCCGCGTCGAGGCCTCGCGCCTGGCGGCAGAACTCGACATGGCCATGACCACGCTCGAGCATGGCCTGTGCATGCTCGACGAGCGCGGCGTCATCTCGGTCGCCAATGAGCGGGCGGTGCGCCTGTTCAACCTCATGGGCCAGTCCGACCTGCTGGGCCAGCCGGTCAGCGCCGTGCTCGGCACGCTGGGCGATAGCGGCGTGCTGCCACGCACCGCAGTCGATCGCCTGCTCGACGTCATCGGCAAGCATACGTCGGGCAAGGTGCTGCTCTGCCTGCCGGCGGGCCGCTATTACGAAGTTTCGGTCAGCTCGCGCCTCGAGCGCAGCGTGCTGCTGTTCGAAGACATCAGCGAGCGCATCGCCTCGGAAGAGCGCATCAATTTCATGGCGCGCCACGATACGCTGACCGCGCTGCCCAACCGCACCTATTTCGGCGAATTGGCCACCGAGGACATGGAGGCCCGCCGCTTCGCCGGAGCCCGGCCGCGGCTGGTCTCGCTGATGATCATCGACATCGACGACTTCAAGCATGTCAACGACACGTTCGGCCATATCGTGGGCGACGAATTGCTGATGCAGGTGGCCAACCGCCTGCGCCAGACCGTGCCGGCCGAAGCCGTGCTGGCGCGGCTGGGCGGCGACGAATTCGTCATCTATCGCGGCGCCGTGGGCGATGCGGCGCAGGCCCAGGCCGATGCCACCGCTATTCTCGGTGCGTTTTCCGAGCCATTCCGGCTCGAAGGGCTGACGCTGTCGGTTACGGTCAGCGTCGGGCTGACCACCAGTGCCATCGCCACCGAAGCCCTCGACGACCTGATGACCAAGGCCGACCTGGCGCTCTATTCGGCCAAGGGCGACGGCAAGGCCCGCAGTCAGCTGTTCCACGCCCAGATGGATATCGACTACCACTATCGCCAGCGGCTCAAGGCCGATTTGCGCGATGCGGTGCGGGATGGCGCCCTGTCGCTTTCCTTCCAGCCGCTGTTGGACATCGCCACCCGCAAGGTGGTGACCTGCGAGGCGCTGGCCCGCTGGAACCATCCCGAACTGGGCCCGATTCCGCCCTCGACCTTCATTCCGCTGGCCGAAGAAATGGGCCTGATCTCCACCATCACCTCCTGGGTGATCGGGCATGCGACCGAGCAATGCAGCCATTGGCCGGGCAATGTCGGCGTAGCCGTCAACATTTCGGCGCGCGATTTCCGTGGCAGCGACCTCGGCAACCTGGTGGAAGACGCGCTGGCCCGGTCCGGCCTCGATCCGGCGCGGCTCGAGATCGAAGTGACCGAGACGGCCGTGATCGAGGAGCGCGAGATCGCCCATCGTGTGCTCAGCGACCTGGCCGCCAAGGGCATTGCCATTGCGCTCGACGATTTCGGTACCGGCTATTCGTCATTGAGCTATCTCAATGCTTTGCCCTTCACCAAGCTCAAGATCGATCGCTCCTTCGTGGCCGATATTGCCAGCAATCCGCGTTCGCTGCGCCTGCTGGCCAATGTGGCCCGGCTGGGCCGCGATCTCGACCTCACCGTCATCGCCGAAGGGGTCGAGACCGAAGAGCAGCTCAATACCATGCTGGCGCATACCGAGATCCAGCAGGTGCAGGGTTATTTCTTCAGCCGGCCGCTGCCCGAGCGCGATATCGGCGAGCTGATCGGCCGGCTCAATGCTGCCCAGGCCACGCCCCAGGCAAACCTTCGGCATGGTTAATCTGCATTAACACTTTGTAAACGAGTATTAATTCTTGCCCGACAGGTCTTCACGTCGGTGCGATCATCATTTTTTCCAATGCCGACATGCCTAACAAAAGATTAATATCCCCGCAGACTAGGGGACTTGGTAATGAGTTCGGCATCCCAGCAAAGCAGTGCGCCCTCCCGTTTCGCCCTGACCTTGATCGATCTGCTCGACCGGGTGCAGTACCGGCGCGTCTCGGTGGAGGATCAGCTCGATCCGATCTACCGGCTGCGCTACGAGGCCTATCGGCGGGAGGATTTCATCCCCGTCAATTCCGAGCAGATCACCCGCGACACCTATGACGAAGCGCCCAATTGCTATGCTTTCGGCGTCTATATCGACGACAAGCTGGTGAGTTCGATCCGCCTGCATTTTGCCACGCAAGAGCAACGGACTTCGCCCAGCCTGGGCATCTGGCCCGACGTGCTGGGCGGCATTCTCGACAATGGCGAGACCTATCTCGACCCCAGCCGCTTCACTGCCGACCGCGACGCCACCCTCGCCTTCCCGGCTCTGCCCTACCTGACGCTGCGTCTCGGCGTCATGGCCAGCGAGTATTTCGGCGCGACTTACTGTCTTTCTTCGGTTCGCCCCGAACATGCCCCTTTCTACAAAAGGGTGTTCGGTTCGACCCAGTTGGCCGGCGAGGGCCACTGGGGCGAACTGGCCTTTCCCGTCTGCCTCTATGCGACCTATCTGCCGGTGACGCTGCCCCGCATCATCGAGCGCTATCCCTTCTTCATGTCGACGCCGGAAGAGCGGGAAATCCTGTTCGGCGCCGAACCCCGTGCGATCCAGGCCATTGCGCCCACGGCACGCCAGGCACACCGCCTGCGCCTGGTGGGCGCAACGGAAGAAGCCTGACGCTGAAGGGAAGTGGTGCCGCTTGCGTGACTCGAACACGCGACCCCATCATTACGAATGATGTGCTCTACCAACTGAGCTAAAGCGGCAACGGCTGGCCTTTTACGTTGGGTTTGCGGCCGGTGCAAGAGGCAAGGGGGCTTCCGCGGGCAATTGCGGTGGCAGGGGATCGGCGGCCGGGCGTCCGGTGACGGTCATGGGGATTTTCCACTCGAAGGCGTCGAGCTTGCCGGTGACCGGCGACATGGGTTCCCATTCGTCGCTGACCAGGCCATCGGCGGTCCAGGCGGGGTCGCGCGGCGCGCGCACGGCGCGGGCCAGCCATTCGCGGGCCTTGCCCTGGTCGCCGCTCTGGCCCTCCTCGATTTCGGCCATGAGGCTCGCCACGCCCTGCGTCGCATCGGCGCCGATAAAGGGCGCCAGCGCCTTGCGGGCCAAAGGCCAGTCATAGGCGTCGATGGCTGATCGAGCCAGGACCATACCGGCGGCGCGATGGGGCGGCGGGGTCTGGATGATCTCGCCCAGGCGCTTGAGCCGTTCCACCGCCGAAGCGCCGGGCTGGGCATGGGCATAGAGCGTGGCCACATCCGGATGGCCGGTGGCGCGCCAGATGCGGCGCAGCAGGCTCATGGCCTTGCGCGTATCGCCCCTGTTGATGTGGATGCGGGCGGCGATCAGTGCGGCGGGCACGAAATCGGGCAGCAGTTTCAGCGCGGTCAGGGCGTGGTCGAGCGCGGCCAGCGGATCGCTGGTTTCGGCCTCGCGGGCGCGGGCGGTTTCGATCACCGCCTGGCGGCGGCGCTTGCGGGCGCGGTCCTCGCGGCTCTGCGCCTGTTCGACATTGACCATGGCCACGGCGGCGGCCCATTGGCCGCGCCGCGCCAGGTCGTCGAACACGGCATCGGCCGCCCAGCCGCTTTGCGGCGCCAGCGCCAAAGCCTTGCGGGCAAAGGTCAGCGCCGCCTCGGGCCGGTGCTGGGCGCGCGCCTGGTCATAGAGTCCGGTGAGCGCCGCCACGGCGGTCTTTTCGCTGGCGATAAGGGCGCGGTAATGCTCGCGGGCGGCCGGCATGTCACCCAAAGCCAGGTCGGCACGGGCCTCGAGCAGACGTGCGGCGGCATTGGTCGGCAGGCGCGCTTGCGCATCTTGGGCCAGCATGCGGGCGCGAGCCGGATCGCCCGCCTGCAGGGCCACGATGGCGTCGGACAGGGCTTCGACGCCCTGTTCACGTCGGCGTTCGCTGCGGCGACGGGCCATGTTGCGTGGCGCCGAGAGAATGCGGCGGATTATCGCCCAGAGCCCGATGACCAGGATGGCGATGACGATGAAAATGACGATAGCGGCGCCCAAGCGCGGCTGCATGCGATAGCCGGCCGCTTCCAGCGTCAGCGTGCCAGGCAGCGAAATGAGCCAGGCCGCCAAGGCGGTGACGACGAGGCTGCCGGTTATCCACGAGGCGAGGCGGATCATTGGCCGGCCTCGCCGGACAGGGCGCTGACGCGCAGATTGTCGAGGAAACGCGTGGCCTCGGCCTGGCCGGCGACCAGGGAAGGCAGGTCCTCGCCGGCTGCCAGCATCGGGGCGGGCAGCGAGGCGAGCAGGGTCTCGGCGGCGATGAAATCGCGCCGGGCAATGGCGCCTTCGAGGCGCGACATCACCGCGTCGGGCGTGTCGCCCTCGATTTCGCCGGTAGGCCGAAGCGCAATGGCCGAGCGGAACCAGTCGAGCGCGCCATCCTGCCATTGGGCATTGGGGTCGGCCGGGCGCCCGGCCAGCATGGCTGGCAGCACGGTGGCGAAGCGGCTGGCAATGATGTCGGGTCGGGGGAGGCCGGTTTCGGCATTGTTGGCGATGGCTGACGGCACGGTTGCCGCGGGCAGCGCGGCGCGGAGGGCGCCGAGTTCGTTGGCATAGGGCCGGCCGGTGTCGAAGGCGGTTTCCAGCCCCGACAGGATCAGCGGCAATTGCAGTACCGCACCGATATCGCCGGGTTGCTCGGCGAGGGTCGCGGTGGCTGCCGACATCGTGGTGTCGAGCGTGCGCAAGCCGGCTTCGGCGGTGCCGAGGCGTGCGGCGACTTCATCGAGGCGTGCGGTCAGGGCCGCCAGGTCGGTGCGCAGCGTTTCCACTGCGCCGGTATCGGCGGCAGGCACCGGTGCGTTGGCGAGCCTGTCGATCCGCGCCGTCAATGCCGCAATGTCGCCCTCGATATTGCCGAGATCGACAGGAGCGGCGCTGGCCGTGGCGGGCGCTGCCGGCTCGGCCGATTCCAGTGCGCCGATGCGCTGATTGAGCGCCGCCAATTCGCTCTGCGTGGTCTGGGTCACCGTTTCGAGTTCGGGAATGGCGGTGGCGAATTGCGCCAGGCGCGGGTCCGCGGCGGGGGTAGGGGCCGGCGTGGTCGGCCACAGGCCGAGCCAGGCCAGGCCATAGGCTGCGACGAGACCCAGCACGCCGCCCGCCACAGCGGCGCCAAAGGCAAAGCCGCCGGATGCCGGGGCAGTGTCGGCCGGCTTGGCGCGCGGGGGTGGTTCCTTCGCCGGGGCAGGCTTGCTTTCAGGCTTGGCTTCGGGCTTGCCGGCGCCGGTTTCGCGCGCCTTGAGGTCGAGCACCGGCGGCTTGACCGGGCCGGTCTTGCTCTCGGTCGGCTTGGGATCACTGTCCTTGCTATCCGCCATTGCTGACTGTCCTCTTCTCGGAGCCGATCATGGCCCAGTTTGCTCGCGGGCAAAAGCCAAAGCGAGCGACATCATGGCGTCTTCGTCGGGCCGATCAGCCAGGCTGATGCGGCTGAAGCGGGCTTCCAGCAGCGGTTCGGCCACCGCTTCGGACATGCACAGCATGGCCAGCCGGCTGCGGCGGGTGCGTGGCAGGGCGTCGGCCAGCCGGGCAAAGACCTCGGCCGAGCGCCGCGAATAGGCCAGCACCGCGCCGATTTCCTCGCCCAGCTCGGCCAGAACAGCATCAGGCAGGGCATCGGCCGCTACCATTTCGTAGACTTTTGCTGTCGCCACCATCACGCCCAGAGGGGCCAGCGCCTTGGCGAGGTCGGCGCTCTGGTGCTTGCCGGCGGGATAGAAGATCGGCCCTTTCATGCGGGCAATGGTCATGGCGTTGACCAGATCCTGAAAGGCTCCCGCCGCGCTGCTGACTCGCTCGAAGCCGGCTTCATTGGCTTCGCGCGCCGTATGGTCGCCCACGGCGAAAACCGGCAGGTGCCGATAGGGCGCCAGCATGTCCCGGTCGGCGAGGGCACGGACGGCATTGGCTGATGTCAGCACCATGGCGGTGAAGCCATCGGGCGGCGGCAGGCTGGAATCGAGCGTCTGCCGTACCATGAGCGGCACGGCAACACCGGCGATGCCGAGCGCATCGAGCCGCGCCAGCGTCGCCTGTGCGTCGGGCTCGGGCCGTGTCACCAGCATTTTCATGAGCGTTGCGCCCATTGTGCCAGCCAGTCGGTGCCGGCCTGGGCGATCAGGTCGTCGCCCACCTGCCGGCCAAGCGCTTCGGGGTCGCTGCCGGTGGCGGCGCTGTTGAATTCGGTGCGGCCGTCCAGGCTCAATATCTGCCCCTTGAGGGTGAGGGTTGCGCCATCGAGCCGGGTCAGCGCGCCCACCGGCGTGCGGCAGGAGCCGTCGAGCACGGCCAGCATGGCGCGTTCGGCCGCGATAGAACGGTGGGTCGGCTCATGGTCGAGCGCCGCGACGAGTTCGGCCATGCGCGCGTCATCGCTGCGCACGGCCAGGCCGATAGCGCCCTGCGCCGGGGCCGGCATGAAGATTTCGGGGTCGAGCAAGGCGGTGGCGCGGTGGCCCTCGCCCAGGCGGTTGAGCCCGGCCATGGCCAGCATGGTGGCATCGGCCACGCCATCGAGCAGCTTCTGCAACCGCGTGCCGACATTGCCGCGGAAGGGTACGATGGTCAGGTCCGGCCGCGCCCGCAAAACCTGCGCGGCGCGGCGGATGGACGAGGTGCCGAACTTGCCGCGCTCGGGCAGGTAGTCGATATCCCGCGCCTTGACCGACAGGAAGGCGTCGCGCACGTCCTCGCGTTCGAGAAAGGCGACGAGCCGGATGCCGTCGGGCAGACGGGTCGCCACGTCCTTGGACGAATGCACGCCGATATCGACGCGCCCGGCCAGCATGGCCTCGTCGATTTCCTTGGTGAACAGGCCCTTGCCGCCGATTTCGATCAGGCTGGCATTGCTGGCCTGGCTGCGGTCGCCGCCGGTGGAAATCACCTCGATGGCGATATCATCTTCGCTGACGCCATGGGCCTCCGACAGCAGGCGCCGCACCAGCCGCGCCTGGGCCAGAGCCAGCGGGCTGCCACGAGTTCCGATGCGGGCGAAGGGGGCGGGCGATTGCAATGTCTTTGCGTCCTATAGTAGGCAGAACCATCCCCAGAGGGAGTAACCAGTTCGTCGTGACCGGGCAAGCGCCAGCCATTATCCTCGGCATAGAGACCAGCTGCGACGAAACCGCGGCGGCGGTAGTCCTGCGCGACGAATCCGGCAGAGGCACGATTCGTTCCAATGTGGTGCGCAGCCAGCTCGATGAACATGCGGCATTCGGCGGCGTGGTGCCCGAACTGGCGGCGCGGGCCCATGTCACCTATCTCGACCACATCATCGCCCAGGCCTGCCGCGAGGCCGGCGTGACGCTTGGTGATGTCGACGCCATTGCGGCCACGGCCGGGCCGGGGCTGATCGGGGGCGTGCTGGTGGGCCTCACCACGGCCAAGGCGCTGGCGGCGGCGCTCGACAAGCCGCTGATCGCGGTCAATCATCTCGAAGCCCATGCGCTGACGGCGCGGCTGACCGATGGGGTGCAGTTTCCCTATCTCATGCTGCTGGTGAGCGGCGGGCACAGCCAGTTCGTGCTGGTGCGCGGCGTGGGTGACTACGAGCGCTGGGGTACGACGATAGACGATGCGCTGGGCGAAGCCTTCGACAAGGTGGCCAAGCTCCTGAGCCTCGGCCATCCCGGCGGTCCGGCCGTCGAAGCCATCGCCAAATCGGGCGATCCGAAACGCTTCAAGTTTCCGCGCCCGCTGCTGCGCGAGGCCCGGCTCGATTTTTCCTTCTCCGGCCTCAAGACCGCGGTGCGGCTGCAGGCCGAGGCGCTGGCGCCGCTCAGCGACCGCGATGTGGCCGATATCGCCGCCAGCTTCCAGGCATCGGTGGCCGAAATTGTCGCCGTGCGGGCCGGGCAGGCTCTGGCGAAGTTCAAGGCCGAACTGCCGGAGGCCACGCCGCAACTGGTGGTGGCGGGTGGCGTCGCTGCCAATCAGGCCATCGGCGCGGCTTTGCGTGCCGCCTGTGCCGAGGCAGGTGCCGCGCTCATCGTGCCGCCCATCGCGCTCTGCACCGACAATGGCGCCATGGTCGCCTGGGCCGGGGCGGAACGTTTCGCTCTCGGCGTACATGACGGGCTCACCTTCACCGCGCGGCCGCGCTGGCCGCTCGATCTCGAAGACATGAAGGTTGCGCCCGATGCGGCTTGAAACGGTATCGGTCATCGGCGGCGGCGCCTGGGGCACCGCGCTGGCACAGGCGGCCGCCATGGCGGGCCGAAGGGTGTCGCTGGTGGCGCGCGATGCGGCCCAGGTCGACGAAATCAATACCAGCCGCACCAATGTCCGCTATCTCGGGACGCAGCAATTGCATCCCGCCATTACTGCCGCGACCAGTGCGAGCCTGGCCGATATCGTCATCCTCGCCGTGCCGGCGCAGGCGAGCCGCATGGCCCTGGGCGCGCTCGACCCGGCCTTGCTCACCGGCAAGCCGGTCGTGCTATCGGCCAAGGGGCTCGAAACCGGCACGCTGGAGCGGCAGAGCGAAATCCTGCTCGACATGGCGCCCGAAGCCATTCCCTTTGTGCTGTCCGGCCCCAGCTTTGCTGCCGACGTGGCCGCGGGTCGACCGACCGCCGTGACGCTGGCGGGCGACGATGCCAGTGAGACCTCGGCGCTGGCAGCGGCCCTGGCCGGCCCCAGCTTCCGCCCCTATGCCGCCGATGACCGGATCGGGGTCGAAATCGCCGGGGCGCTCAAGAATGTCTATGCCCTGGCCTGCGGTGCCGTCGAAGGCGCGGGGCTCGGCGCCTCCGCCCGTTCGGCGCTGATTGCCCGGGCCTATGCCGAAATGGCGCGCATGGTCGCGGCCATGGGCGGCTCGGCCACGACGCTCACCGGGCTGGCCGGGCTGGGGGACCTGACGCTGACCTGCACCTCGGTGCAGTCGCGCAATTACCAGTTCGGCATGGCCTTGGGCCGCGGCCAGTCGGTCGAGGCAATCATGGCCGGCGGGGCCAAACTGGCCGAGGGCGTCGCCACCACGCCGGTTGCCGATGCGCTGGCCAGAAGCCTCGCTGTCGAGGCGCCACTGATCCAGGCGGTGCATGCCGTGCTCAGTGGCAGCGCCGATATTGCCACAGTCGTTGCGGGGCTGATGTCCCGCCCACTCAAACGGGAGGATTGATCCCATGCCGCTCTTCGTCATGATCGCCAAGGACAAGCCGGGCACCGGCGACAAGCGTACCGCCACGCGTCCGGTGCATATGGATCACCTTGCCGCCATGGGCGAAAAGCTGGTCTTTGCCGGCGCGCTGATGGGGGATGATGGCAATCCGGAAGGTTCGCTGCTGGTGCTCGAAGCTGATAATCTCGAGGCGGCCAAGGCGGTGCTGCTGGCCGATCCCTTCGTCTCCGAGGGTATTTTCGGCTCGGTCGAGGTCAAGCCCTGGCGCATCGCTTTCAATCATAGCGGACGGGAGTTCTAGCCATGGCCTATTGGCTGATGAAATCAGAGCCTGATGTCTTCTCCTTCGACGACATGATGGCCAAGACGAAACACGGCGAACCCGAGCAGTGGCATGGCGTGCGCAATTACACGGCGCGCAACAACATGATGGAAATGCAACTGGGGGACCTGGCCTTCTTCTACCATTCCAATATCGGCAAGGAGATCGTTGGCATCATCAAGGTGATCGCCCTGGCCCATCCCGACACCACCGCCGAGCCCAATGACAAGGGCAAGGTGGTCTGGCAATGCGTGGATGTGGAAGCGGTGAAACCCTTGCCGCGGCCGGTGACCCTGGCCGAGGTCAAGGCGACGCCCGAACTCGCCAATCTCGAACTGGTCAGGCTCTCGCGCCTGTCGGTGTCGCGGGTCGGCGAGGATGAGTGGAAGCTGATCTGCAAGATGGGTGGGCTTTAGGTTTCCTGGGGCTGGTGTTCGTGGCTTTACCCCCACCCTCATTCCCTCCCCACAAGGGGGAGGGAAGCCTGGCCGGTGGATGAGGTAGCATTGGACCACTGCCCTCGCCCATGCGCCTCCCTCCCCTTGATGGGGAGGGACTGAGGGTGGGGTGACGGGGGCCACTGAGCCACGGTCGAGAGACGCTAGGCTATAGGCTCTTCGGGCGCTATCCTTCCCCCCTGCGCAAAACAGCGCTTCGGGGGAGAACATCATGTCGCATTTCGCCGTCAACTGGCTGGCCGTGATCCTGGCCACTGTTGTGAGCTGGGGCTTCGGGGCCGGCTGGTACATGTTGCTGGCCAGGCAGTGGACCGCCGCCATCGGCAAGAAGCCGGAAGATATCAACAAGGCCGATTACACGCCCTATCTCTGGTCGGTGCTGTGCCTCGCCATCATGGCCTATTTCATCGCCCTGTTGACGCCGCTGCTGACGGGCTCGCTCAGCGTCACCAATGGCCTCATCGTCGGTGCGCATATGTGGCTGGGCTTTATCGTCACGTCGATGGTGCTCAATCACCGCTACCAGGGCGCGCGCTGGTCGCTGACGCTGATCGATAGCGGCTACCTGCTGGCGGTGCTGCTGATCGATGGCGCTATAATCGGGGTATTCGGTTGAGGCGTTTGCGCCTCAGCTCTCCACCACGATGGGCGGCACATGCTTGGGCTCGGCCGGCGGGGCGTATTTGTTCAGCAGGCCGACCTGGGTGATGGAGAAGATCACGGTCAGCGGCATGACGCCCCAGACCTTGAAGGCCACCCAGATATCGGTCGAGAAGTTGCGCCACAGGATCTCGTTGATCACGGCGAGCACCACGAAGAACAGGCCCCAGTTGAGCGTCAGCCGGCTCCAGCCTTCGGGGCGCAGCTTGTAGACGTCGCCGAACACATATTTCAGCAGCGACTGGCCGAACAGCAAGCCGCCCAGCAGCACTGCCGCGAACAGCGAATTGGTGATGGTCGGCTTGATCTTGATGAATGTGTCGTCCTGCAGCCACAGCGTCAGCCCGCCGAAGATCAGCACGACGACGCCGGTCACCAGCGGCATGACGGCGATCTTCTTGAGGATGATCCAGGTCAGGACCAGCGAGATCACCATGGCGCCCATGAACCAGGCGGTGGCGACGAAGATGTCGGCGCGCGCATTGGCGATGAAGAACACCACCAGCGGGCCCAGTTCGAGCGCCATCTTGGTGAGCTGCGGGCGCAACTCGTCCCAGTTGATTTCGGGCTCGGCTTTCTCGGTGGCTTTTTCGACCATGGGCAAGGCTTTCAGTTCGACGCGTTGCAATGTGAGGGCAAGCGCCGGGTGATGCAAGGCGGGATAGACCGCAAGCGTGGTGAGATTGGGGCTATTCCCCCCGGCAATGGCCCGAGCGAAGTCGCTGGCGGTAAATGGTTCGAGATCGCCCACGCTTTCGCCCACGCCGATGAAATGCACCGGCAGGCCGAATTTCCGGGCGATGGCGACCAGAATCCCGCCGCGCGCCGTGCCGTCCAGCTTGGTCATGACCAGCCCGGTTACCCCGGCGCGCTGGCCGAAGATTTCCACCTGCCGCAACGCGTTCTGCCCCGTCGTGGCGTCGAGCGTCAGCAGGGTGGCATGGGGCGCCGTGGGGTCGACCTTCCTGATGACGCGGATGATCTTTTCGAGCTCGTTCATCAGCTCGTCGCGGTTCTGCAACCGGCCGGCGGTGTCGATGATCAGCACGTCGCGGCCTTCGGCCCGGGCCTGCGTCACGGCATCGAAGGCGAGCCCCGAGGCATCGGCGCCGGCCGGACGGCTGATGACAGGGGCATTGGTGCGCTGGCCCCAGACCTGCAATTGCTCGATCGCGGCGGCGCGGAACGTGTCGCCGGCCGCCAGCATCACCGACTTGCCCTCGGCGGCGAATTTCTGCGCCAGCTTGCCGATCGTGGTGGTCTTGCCCGAGCCGTTGACGCCGATCATCAGGATGACGAAGGGCTTTTGCGTCGTATCGATTTCCAGCGGTCTGGCCACGGGGCCCAGCACTTTCTCGACCTCGGCGGCCAGCACGGCGCGCACATCCTCGCCTGATACATCGCGATCGAAGCGGTCGCGGCGCAGGGTTTCGGTGATTGCCATGGCCGTCTCGATGCCGAGATCGGCCTGAATCAGCACATCTTCCAGTTCGTCGAGCGTCGCCGCATCGAGCTTGCGCTTGGTGAAGACCGAGGTGATCGAGCCGGTGAGCTGGTCCGAGGAGCGTTTGAGGCCGGTGGCCAGCCGGGCAAACCAGCCCTGGCGCGGCGCTTCGACAGGCACTTCAACCACGGCGGGCGGGTCGATGGCGACCGGGATGGTCTCGACGTCAGGCTCCGGTTCAGGCTGCGGCGCGGCGGCGGCTTCGTCCTCGATATCCTCGACATAGTCAGGCGTGGTCTCGGGCGGACCGGGGAATGGGACCGGCTCGGGCTCTGGCACCACGTCCGGCGGTGGCGCTGGCGTGGGCGGCACAGGGTCGGGCGCCGGGACCGGCGTTTCCGGACGCGTTTCGGGCGGCGCCGGCGTATCGCCGCCAAACAGGCGCTTGAAAAATCCCGGCTTCTTGTCGGTCATGCGTATGCCTTTGGTCCGTGCCACGACCTCGTCCTTCGACAAGCTCAGGATGAGGTCTACTGGTTGGCTCGTTCTTTAAGTCGCCCTCATGGTGAGCCTGTCGAACCACGAGGGCGTGCCCAGATCAAGCCGCTTCGCGCAAAGCCTCGCCCACCAACCCGTCGGCGGCAATGCCGGTAATGCGAACGGCCAGCAGCTCGCCCGGTTGTGATCCCGCTACGGCCACCGGCACGAATTGTTCGGTCCGGCCCAGCCCGTTACGCTCGATCAGCACATTCTCGACCACGCCGACCCTGCTGGCGCAGAGTTTTGCGAATTGCCTGTCGCCCTCGGCGCGCAGCAGTGTCGCGCGGTCGCGGGCCACGCGCTTGCTGACCTGCGGCATGCGGGCGGCGGGGGTGCCTTCACGCGGGGAATAGGGGAAGACATGCAGATAGGTCAGGTCCGCCTCGGTGACGATAGCAAGCGTATTGGCGAACATGGCATCGGTTTCGGTGGGGAAGCCGGCGATGATATCGGCGCCGAATACCATGTCGGGGCGCAGCGCACGCAGCTTGCCGACAATGGCCAGCGCGTCGTCGCGGCTGTGCCGGCGCTTCATGCGCTTCAAAATCATGTCGTCGCCCGATTGCAGGCTCAGATGCAGATGCGGCATCAGGCGCCGGTCTGACGCCACGGCGTCATAGAGCGCTTCGTCGGCCTCGATGGAATCGATCGAGGAAATGCGCAGGCGCGGCAGGTCGGGCACATGGCGCAGGATGGCCTGGGTCAGCTTGCCGAGCGTCGGGCTGCCCGGCAGGTCGGGGCCGTAGGAGGTGATGTCGACGCCGGTCAGCACCACTTCGCGATAGCCATTGGCGACGAGCTTTTTCACCTGCTCCACCACCATGCCCATGGGCACGGATCGGGAAGGCCCGCGACCATAGGGGATAATGCAGAAGGTGCAGCGGTGGTCGCAGCCATTCTGTACCTGCACGAAGGCGCGGGCGCGGCCATCCATGCCCTCTATCAGGTGGCCGGCGGTTTCCCGCACGCTCATGATGTCGTTGACCTGCACCTTGTCGTTGAGCGGCGTGCCGAAGACCATGGGCGCATAGCTTTGCGCCTTCATCTTGTCGGCATTGCCGATGACGAGGTCGACCTCGGCCATGTCGCCGAAGCTGCGGGCCTCGGTCTGGGCGGCGCAGCCGGTGACGATGATGCGGGCTTCGGGATTGTCGCGACGGGCCTTGCGCACGGCCTGCTTGGCCTGTTTCACCGCCTCTGCAGTGACAGCGCAGGTGTTGATGATGATGGCATTGTCGAGCCCGGCTTTCTGGGCCTCTGATTTCATCACCTCGGCTTCATAGGCGTTGAGCCGGCAGCCGAAAGTTACCGTTTCCACGGCCATCAGGCCGCCACCTCGTTGCGCGCCCAGATGCCGGTGGCCGGGTCCAGCGTGCCGGTCCATTCGCGCTCGGCGGGGCCGGTCAGCA
This sequence comes from Devosia ginsengisoli, assembly GCF_024707105.1. Taxonomy (GTDB): domain Bacteria; phylum Pseudomonadota; class Alphaproteobacteria; order Rhizobiales; family Devosiaceae; genus Devosia; species Devosia ginsengisoli_A. The sequence goes on from NZ_JANQAJ010000006.1 coordinate 758,462, forward strand.
CGACATGGTCGTCGTCGCGCCATTCGATGAACAAATCGCCACCCGGCAGGGTGACGGTCGCCGCGCGCGCCGTGCGGCGGGTGCGGGCGCCATTGACCACGGCGGCGCAGGCCGCGGTGCCGCAGGCCTCGGTCAGGCCTGCGCCGCGTTCCCAGGTGCGCAGGATGATCCTGTCCGGCGCCATAACCTGGGCAATGGAGATATTGGCGCGTTCGGGGAAGATGGGGTGGTTTTCCAGCATCGGCCCGAAGCGATCGAGCGCGTAATTCCACACATCGTCAAGCACCCAGAAGGTGGCATGCGGATTGCCCATTGAGGCGACCGAAGGCGAATGCAGCACCGGCGCGTCGATCGGCCCGATCTGCAATTCGATCTTGCGGGTATCGGCGAATTCCTCGGCAAGCGGAATGTCGTACCAGGCGAATTTGGGCGTGCCCATATCGACGGTGATCATGCCATCGTCGCGGGTTTCGCCGAACAGGATCCCGGCCACGGTCTCGAAGGTGAAACGCTGCCGGCCCTGCTCTGACGTGAGAACCTGCACGACGCAGCGCATGCCATTGCCGCAGGCCTGGGCGATGGAGCCGTCCGAATTGATGATCTCGATATAGTTCGCGGTGCCCGGCGTACGCGGATCATGCACGGCCATGATCTGGTCGAACTTGGTGCCCTCGGTGGCATTGATGGCGATGGCCGCTTCAGGCGTGACCCGGTCGGCGCGGCCGCGCATGTCGGCCACGATGATCTGGTTGCCCAGCCCGTTCATCTTGAGAAACGGCACGCCGCTCAATGGTCTGCCTCGCCGGAGGTTTTGCAACGAATGGCCCTATATGGCGGATAGCACGCGAAATTGCCAGTGGCCGGAATGAACAGCCGCCATGCAGCCCATCCGGCACGGCGCCATACGTACCGCGGAAAACCTAAAATTGTTCATATTCTGTAAGGGTTTCGCACTTCATGGCGCTTTAACCAGCATACCAGTCTGGGCGGGTCAAAGCCCGGCTTGTCGGTTATCTTCACCGCAGATGTTGAGGATCGACCCATTCTGTCATCGCTTAGGAGCCCGGCCCCATGAACATGACCATGCAGACCGACCAGATCATCACCGACTGGCAGCCGCATTTCCCGTCCCTGTGGGGCAATCATTCGCTGGCGCTGAGTCACCGCCTGGCCGCCTCGCCGCTGTTCAGCGATGACGCGCTGGCGCAGTTGATCGACAAGAGCCCGCGCGAGGCCTACCACGTCAATTATTCGCAGAAGACGCCGGGCAACCCGCCCAAGCGCCGCGAGGGCGAGATCAAGGGTTTGTCCGGCAAGGAGGTGCTCGATGTCGTCAGGAATGGCAATATCTGGGTCAATCTCACCGCGCCGGCCAGCGTCGATCCGGCCTATGGCGAGCTGCTCGACAGCCTCTATGCCGAATTCGAGGAGCGCGTCCCGGGTTTCAAGAGCTACAAGCGGAACCTCACCATCCTGATTTCTTCGCCCAATGTTTCGGTGAAGTATCATTCCGACGTGCCGGGCCAGAGCCTGTGGCAGGTGCGCGGCACCAAGAAGGTCTATGTCTATCCCGCCAATAAGCCCTTCATTTCCCAGCCGGCGCTGGAAAAGCTGATCCTGGGCCAGTTGCGCGAAACCGACATGCCCTATGAGGGCTGGTATGACGACTATGCCGAAGTCCATATGCTGGAAGAAGGCAAGATGCTGCATTGGCCGCTCAACGGGCCGCATCGCGTGGTCAACGAGAACATGATGAATGTCTCTTTCACCACCGAGCACTGGACCGACGAGCTGCGCAAGCATTATGCGGTCAACTATGCCAATGGGTTCCTGCGCTCGAAGCTGGGGTTCAACAAGCTCAGCCAGCAGGTGACCGGCGCCTCGTATCTGGCCAAGCTGGGTCTGGCGGGTCTCGTCAAGTTCACCCCGCTCAATCCGCAGAAGAAGAAGGTCTATACGGTCGATTTCCAGGTCGATCCGGCCGCGCCCGAAGGCGTGCGCGACATCGAGGGCTATTCCTTCAGCAAATGACATCGCTCTCGGCTCTTCCCCGCACCGATGAACGGCGGCACTTTCATGCTGCCGACCGCATCGGTGCGGAGGTTTCCGCATTGCGTGCCGATGTGGTGCGGACGCGCGAGGCGTTCGATGCCATGGCCCATCAGTGGCAGGGGCTGGAGTGGCAGGCCGATGGCGCCGTGCTGTTCCAGGGCAGCGGCTGGGCCAGGGCGATCTTCGATTTCGAGGCCGCGCGCGGCAATGCCGGTTTCGATCCGGTCGTGGTCACGCTCAGTGACGGGCAGCGGCTCGTCGCCGTGCTGCCGCTCGAACGCATCCGCACCCGCGCCCGCACCGTGCTGGCGCCGCTCGGCCATGCCTTCAGCCAATATTCCGATGTGCTTGTTGGGGCCGGGCTGGAGCCGCGCGATGTGATCGCACGGCTGCTGCGCACCGCCATCAAGGCCGCACCCTGCGACGCGGTGAGTTTCCTCAAGGTGCGCGGCGACAGCCTGCTGGCCAAGGGCATGCCGGACAATCACCTGGTAACCGGCACCGAACAGGGCGCGCCCTATGTCGCGCTCAGCGCCTTTGCCGACTACGCCGCCTATTTCCAGACCATCAAGTCCAAGACGCGCAAGAATATGCGCAATGCGCGCAACCGACTGGAGCGCGACGGCGCGGTGACCCACCATATTGCCGAAAGTGCCGAGGAGACGCTTGATGTCATCGAGCGGACCCTCAGCGGCCGCGCCAATCGCCTCAAGGACCAGGGCCTGACCTCCCGCGCCTTCCGCGATACCGCCTTCACCAGTTTCTGCACTGCCATGGCCGCGCGAGCGGACCTGCCTGTGCTGGCCATGTCGCTGCGCCACAAGGACGAGCCCATTGCCGAGCAATGGGGCTTCATCCACAAGCAGCGCTACTATGCCTTCGTCGCTTCCCGGGATTTCTCCAATTCCGACGAAAGCCCCGGCAAGCTGCATCTGGGTGAAGTCATTCATGCCTGCGCCGAGCGCGGCCTTGCCGGTGCCGACCTCATGGTGCCGGTCATGCCCTACAAGCTCACCTGGGCCACCGAAGTGGTGACGGTGCGCGACTATGCCCTGCCGGTCACCCCGCGCGGTATGCTGGTGCTCCATATCTGGGACAAGACGATGCGGCCCCTGTTCAAGCAGACCGTATTGCGTATGCCGAAGGGGCTGCGCAGCCTGATGATGAAGCTGGCCGGCCGGGGGCTTTAGTCCGGACTTGAACCAAACGTCTTGAGACCTCCTCACCATGAGGTCTACTGGTTATTCGACATGCCGATTGCCCATAGACATAGCGCTGCCGTCTCGGCGCTTTCCCTGACCGGTACCGAATCCGTGCTCGAGATCGGCTGCGGTCATGGCGTCGCGGTGCGACTGGTGCTGGATCGGCTCACGTCAGGCACCATTACCGCGCTCGACCGTTCGGCGAAGATGATCGATGCGGTCGCGGCCGGCAATGATGCCGCGCTGGCCACCGGTCGGCTGGTGACGCGGGCCGAAGCACTGGAAGATGCCGATTTCGGCGGCGCCACCTTCGACGCCATCTTCGCCGTCAATGTCGACCTCAACCTGCGGCTGGGCACGCGCTGGCCTTCCATGCTGAAAAACCTGCTGCGGCCCGGCGGGCGTATCGTCCTTGCTTTCGATCCGCCGCCCGACAGCAGCAAGGGCCATGCCTTTGCCACGAAGTCCCTCGACCGGCTGGCGGCGGTGGGTTTCAGGGCCACGTTGTTGCCGGCTCATGGCAAGGTCACGGTCATCCGGGCCGAGGCCTAGCGCCTTTTCTTGACTCTCCCGCGCCTTTCCCCTAAACGCTGGCCCATTCATCAGGCACAAGTTCCTGACCAGCCGACCGGGACCCCCAGTGGTATAAACCGATCCCGGAGGCCACCATCCGCCAGCGCGTTGCGCCCGCGGGTGGGTTTGGCGTTTGGACCGATGGATCCTATGTCTCGCGGGTAACCCGCAGAGAAGGACCAGTTTATGTTCGAGAGCCTTTCAGACCGGCTTGGCAAAATCTTCGATGGACTCCGCGGCCGCGGCGCGTTGAACGCTGCCGATGTCGAGGCAGCCATGCGCGAAATCCGCCGCGCGCTGATCGAGGCCGACGTTTCCCTCGAAGTGGTCCGGGCCTTTGTCGAGCAGGTCAAGGAGCGCGCGGTTGGCGCCGAAGTCACCCGTTCGGTGACGCCGGGCCAGCAGGTGGTCAAGATCGTCCATGACGAGCTGGTCTCGGTGCTGGGCGACAGTGCCGTCGCCATCGACCTCAATGCCAAGGCGCCGGTGACCCTGCTCATGGTCGGCCTGCAGGGCTCGGGCAAGACCACCACTACCGCCAAGATCGCCAAGCGCCTCACCGACCGGCAGAAGAAGAAGGTCCTTCTCGCCTCGCTCGATACGCGCCGCCCCGCCGCCATGGAACAGTTGCGCGTACTGGGCGAACAGGTGGGCGTCGATACGCTGCCCATCGTCACGTCGGAAACCCCGGTCGAGATCGCCCGCCGCGCCGAGCGCGAAGGCCGTCTCGGCGGCTATGATGTGCTGATCCTCGATACGGCCGGCCGCACCCATATCGACGAAGAGCTGATGGCCGAAACGGCCGAGATCAAGGCCATCGCCAATCCGCATGAAATACTTCTTGTGGTTGACGCTCTCACTGGCCAGGACGCCATCAACGTTGCCCGCAGCTTCGACAGCCGGCTCGATGTGACCGGCATCGTCATGACCCGCGTCGATGGCGACGGCCGTGGCGGCGCGGCGCTCTCCATGCGCGCGGCCACCGGCAAGCCGATCAAGCTGATCGGCGTCGGCGAAAAGATGGATGCGCTGGAGGATTTCCATCCCAGCCGCATCGCCGACCGCATCCTGGGCATGGGCGATATCGTCTCGCTGGTCGAAAAGGCCGCCGAGCACGTTTCGGCCGAAGACGCCCAGAAGATGGCGAAGAAGCTCAAGAAGGGCTCTTTCGACCTCGAGGATTTGCGTGCCCAGCTGCTGCAGATGAAGAAGATGGGTGGCATGGGCGGGCTCATGGGCATGCTGCCCGGGGCCGGCCAGATCAAGAAGGCCATGGCCAATTCGAATGTCGACGAGAAGGTGTTCGATCGCCAGATCGCCATCATCAATTCGATGACCAGGAAGGAGCGGGCCAATCCCGACCTGCTCAATGCCAGCAGGCGCAAGCGCATCGCCGCCGGCGCGGGTGTGGAAGTCAGCGAGATCAACAAGCTGAGCAAGCAGCACCGCCAGATGGCCGACATGATGAAGAAGGTTGGCAAGGGCGGCATGGGTGCGCTGGGCGGCATGTTTGGCGGCAAGATGGGCAATATGCTCGGTGGCATGCCCGATCTGTCCAAGATGGACCCGGCCCAGCTCGAACAGATGGCCCGCCAGGCCGGCATCGACCCCAGCGCTCTCAAGGGCCTGCCCTCGGCAGACCTGCCTGCGCCCAAGGCATTGCCTGATAATGTCGGCGCCCTGCTCAAGAATTCCGGCAGCCCGCTGCTGCCCGGTCTCGGCGCCGGTGGCGCTCCCCGTTTCCCCGGCCTTCCCGGCCTGGGCAAGAAGAAATAGTCGTTTCAACCAAACCTAGGATACCAAGAAAATGGCCCTCAAGCTCCGTCTCGCCCGTGGTGGCACCAAGAAGCGCCCGTTCTACCACATCGTCGTTGCCGATGCCCGTTCGCCCCGCGACGGCCGCTTCATCGAAAAGCTCGGCACGTTCAACCCGCTGCTGGCCAAGGATGCGGAAAACCGCGTCGTGCTGAACACCGAGCGCGCCAAGCACTGGCTCGATGTCGGCGCCCAGCCGACCGACCGCGTGCTGCGTTTCCTCGATACCGCCGGTATTGCCAAGCGCGATGCCCGCAACAACCCGGAAAAGGCCAAGCCGGGCGAGAAGGCTACCCAGCGCGCTGAAGACAAGGCCGCCAAGGCTGCCGCCGTCGAAGAAGCCAAGAACGCTCCCAAGGAAGCTCCGGTCGAAGAAGCTCCTGTCGTTGAAGAAGTCGCTGAGGCTCCGGCTGCCGAGGAAGCTGCTGCGGAAACCACTGCCGAGTAAGTCCGGCACCGAAAATACGAAAGCCCCGGTGCGCGAGCGCCGGGGCTTTTTGTTGTCTCGGAACTCTCCAACTCCTCGGTGTCATCCCGGCCTTGAGCCGGGATCCATCTCGATATTGCCGTTCTGCCGCAAGGTGGTCCGAGTGATCCACCTTGCGGCTGTGGCCGCATCTCAGGATGGGCCCCGGGTGACATCGCGGGTGGGGAGGTGGCGGTGGCTAGGCCTTAAGCTTGGCCAGGATCGCCGCGCCCATTTCTTCCGTTCCCACCGTCTTGCGGTTGTCCTGGGCGATATCGCCGGTGCGCAACCCGTCTGACAGCACGGCCGAAATGGCATTCTCGATCTTGGTCGCCAGCTCGATCATGCCGAAGCTGTAGCGCAGGGCCATGGCGACCGAGGCGATCATGGCGATGGGGTTGGCAATGCCCTTGCCGGCAATGTCGGGGGCCGAGCCATGCACGGGCTCGTAGAAGGCCTTGCGCTTGCCGGTCACTGGGTCGGGTGCGCCGAGGCTGGCCGAGGGCAGCATGCCGAGCGAGCCGGTCAGCATGGCGGCGACGTCCGAGAGGATGTCGCCGAACAGGTTGTCGGTCACCATGACGTCGAACTGCTTGGGATTGCGCACCAGTTGCATGGCGGCGTTATCGGCCAGGATGTGGTGCAGCTCGACATCGGCATAATCCTTGCCGACGCCCTTGACCACTTCGTCCCACAGCACGCCGGACTTCATCACATTCTTCTTGTCGGCCGAATGCACCTTGTTGTTGCGGGTGCGGGCCAGGTCGAAGGCGACGCGGGCAATGCGGTCGATTTCATAGGTCTCGTAGACCTGGGTATCGATGGCGCGCTTCTGGCCGTTTTCGAGGTCGGTAATGGTCTTGGGCTCGCCGAAATAGACGCCGCCGGTCAGTTCGCGCACGATCAGGATATCGAGGCCTTCCACCAGTTCGCGCTTGAGCGAGGAGGCATCGGCCAAAGCCGGGTAGCAGATGGCGGGACGCAGATTGGCGAAGACCGCCATTTCCTTGCGCAGGCGCAGCAGGGCGGCTTCCGGGCGATGCTCATAGGGCACATCGTCCCATTTCGGTCCGCCCACGGCGCCGAAGATCACCGCATCGGCGGCCTTGGCCTTTTCGGTATCCTCGTCCGATATGGCCACCTGGTACTTGTCATAGGCCGAGCCGCCCGCCAGGCCGGAATCGGTCGAGAAATCGGTGAGCTGTTCGGAATTGGTCCATTTGATCAGCTTTTCCACCTCGAGCATGATCTCGGTGCCGATGCCGTCGCCGGGCAGCAGGAATAGGGAATGGGTGGCCATGAAAATCCTCGCCGTACTGGTGGTTACGCCTTTGCCGCGCACATAGAGGCATTTTGGCCCGCTGTGCAAGGGTGTGCAGGGCGGATCGGTCCTGGCGGATATGAAAAAGCCGGCCCGAGGGCCGGCTTTGCTCGTTCAGCGCTGCGGCCCGCTTCAGCCGGCGAAGAAGGGCTGGGTGCCGTGCGCCTCGATGGCGGTGGCCAGGCGCCCCAGCGCATGGATATAGGCGGCCGAGCGCACCGAGACGCTGCGGTCCTGGGCGATGGCCCAGACGGCGCGGCCTTCGCGTTCCATCATCTTCTTGAGGCGGGCATGGATCTCTTCGAGGTCCCAGTAGAAGCCCTGGCGGTTCTGCACCCATTCGAAATAGGACACGGTGACGCCGCCGGCATTGGCCAGGATATCGGGTAGGACGACAATGCCCTTGTCGGTCAGGATCTTGTCGGCTTCGGCGGTCACCGGGCCATTGGCCAGTTCCAGCACCACCTTGGCCTTGATCGAGGCGGCATTGTCCACCGTGATCATTTCTTCCAGCGCCGCGGGCACCAGCAGATCGGCATCGACGGCGATCAGGTCATCGGAGGGGATCACCGCGGCGCCCAGTTCAGCGGCCATGTCGGCGACGTGCCGGCCGGCATTCTTGCCCTCGATCAGCCGCGCCACGTCCAGCCCGTCGGGCTTGTGGATAGCGCCGGTGGAGTCGGACACGGCCACGATCTTGTTGCCATCCTCATCGGCCAACTGGGCGAAAAACTGGCCGGCATTGCCAAAGCCCTGGATGGCGACGGTGCGCGAACCGGACAGGCCCAGTTCCTGCGCCAGGTGCCGCACCAGATAGAAGCCGCCGCGCGCGGTGGCATCGTTGCGGCCCAGCGAGCCGCCCAGGGCAATGGGCTTGCCGGTGATGACGGCGGGCGAAACCGAACCGGTGATCTGGTTATATTCGTCGGCCATCCAGCCCATGATCATGGCATTGGTATAGACATCGGGCGCCGGAATATCGCGGTCGGGGCCGACCGTGCTGGCAAAGGCCTGCATATAGGCGCGCGACAGGCGCTCCAGCTCGGTCTTGGACAGAGCATGCGGGTCGACCCGCACGGCGCCCTTGCCGCCGCCATAGGGCAGGTTCATCACGGCGCATTTGAAGGTCATCCAGAAGGCGAGCGTCTCGACTTCCTCGATCGTGCTGTCCGGATGGAAGCGGATGCCGCCCTTGGTGGGGCCGCGCGTATCGTCATAGCGGCAGCGCCAGGCCAGGAACGACTTGCGCGAACCGTCATCCATGCGGATCAACAGGCGCGTCTTGGTGGTCTCGCGCGGATATTTGAGTTTCTCGATGACATCCTGGTCGATCTGAAGGTGGCTTGCAGCCTCTTCGAGCCGGATCAAGGCGCGGTCTAGCAGGGTGTCGTCGGTCATGGTTAGCCCTCATGAGCGGAAAATGTGCATAACGCATAAATATGCGGCACTGATCTGCCATGACGGCGTGCTTAGGTCAATAAAGCTGACGCAAGTTGCTCAGATTTGATGCTTTTCGCCTATTGACGGTGCATTTTCTCGCCAGCAATGTCGTGATATGACGAACCCATGAGCCCAGACGTGTTCCCCTCGCAGCCACTGCCCGAAATCCTGGTCAATTCAGACGATTACAATCGCGTCATGCTGCTCGCCGAGCGGGTGAGCATGACCATGCCCTATGTCTCGGCCTATCTGGAGCGCGAGCTGAACCGGGCCGAGGTCTGCCAGCCCTGGGACCCGGCGGGCGTTTCCATGGGCCAGCGCGTCATGTTCCGGCTCGACGAGGAGCCGCTGACCCGGATCGGGCGGCTGATCTATCCCAACCGCGCTTTTGGCGAAAAGGGCAGTGTGCCGATCCTGGGCCCGGTCGGCGCCGCGCTGATCGGCATGCATCGCAATTCATCCATCGAATGGCTCGATGACGGCCGCACCCGCACGCTGACCGTGCTCGATTACGGCTGGTAGCCGACCGCCGCCACGAAGCCATTGGTGTCGAACAGTACCCAGAAGGTCAGGGCGTTGGTCAGCACATGCGCCAGCGCCGTCCAGAAGATCGAGCCGGTGCGCCAGGCGATCCAGCTCCAGATCAGGCCCAGGCCCGCTGCGCCGCCGACCAGGTAAAGCCAGCCACCGTCAAAGGCGATGTCGTGGCTCAGCGCCAGCGGTATATGCCAGGCGGTGAACAGCACCAGACTCAGCACGAAACCCAGTCGGGGTCGTTCGGCGAAACGGGTCAGGAAGCCGCCGCGCCAGGCCGCTTCCTCCAATGGTCCGTTGATCAGCGCCACCAGTCCCGCCAGCATGGCGGCATGCGTGGTCAGCAGGGCGGTATTGGGCACGAAGGCCACCATGGCCACCGCGCCGACCTGCAACAGCAGCAGGCCCGGTACGAACCAGTCGCGCCAGGCCAGTTTCTCGGAAAAAAGCCTCGGGCTTCGCCGCCCGCGCACATGCCAGAAAATCACCGGCAGGCAGAAGCCCAGCCAATAGACGAGCAGGGACAACAGAAAGCCCCGCGGTCCGCCCAGGGCTTCGGTCAGAACAGGCACGATAAAGACCAGCGCCGCGATCAGCACCAGCGCATGCAGGACAAGAGCAATTTGTGGGCGGGTCATGGAGGCGGCTTGTTCCGGTGGAACCCGCATTGAGTCAGAAGATGGGGAATTGGGCAATGGCCCCAGATCGGTGTACCCGATTCCACCCCACCCTCAATCCCTCCCCATCAAAGGGGAGGGAGGCGCCAGCTCCGAAGCCCGTATTCATCGTCTTCCTCCCCCTTGTGGGGAGGGATCAAGGGTGGGGGTGGGCCACAAGCACCAAGCTCGCGGCAGCAAGCAATGAATTCAATTCGCCTGGCTGCGATCCACCAGTTCAAAGTCGTCTGCCGCCAGATCGACCTTGAGCGCCAGTTGCTGGCGGTCGAGTTCCGCCAGCCAGGCGGTCCAGGAGCAGGGGCTCATGCCGTCGTCCTGGCTGTCAATCTGTGGTTTGCGGCGCCGCTGGAAGCTCAGCTTGAGCTGGGCGCGCTCCTCGCCGAAGCGGTTGCGCACCCGAGCGATGGCCGGAATGCCGTGCCGGTCGGTCACCCAGTTCTGGATGTCCCGGTGGCGCGTAAGCGTGTGAATCTGGGTCATGGCCTCCCCTCCAAAATATGGTTACTAACCTCGTAAAACGGGTCCGGTCCTCCGCCGGTTCCCCGCTCCGGGATCAATTGTCGTCCAGTTGGGTGACAAGGTTGAGACGCGTCATCTCCTCGGGGTTGAAGTAATAGAGCCGGTCCGGCGGGGTCTCGAGCGCATGCAGCCAGAGCGCCGGGTCTACGCCCGTTTTCGTCAGGTGGCTGATGATCTCGGCGGTGGTGGTCTGGGCGTCGCTCATGGCGGTGCCGGCGACGCGCAAGGCATTCTGCGGCTCGCCCGACAAAGCGGCGGCATAGATCTGGTGGACGCCGATGGCGGATTCGGCGCTGGCGATGCGTTCCTTGCCCGAGGCGAAGATGATGGGGCAGGACGAGGCGCAAAGGGAGCCGGCAGCGACCTTGGTGGCAAGGCCCTTTTCATGGATCAGACTGCCTATGGCGAGTGCATCCACGACCGATCCTCCAGGCGAATCGAGAACCACAGTTTCCACGTATTCGCCCCGCGCCGCAATCTCGGCGGCAAAGCGCTCGGCCGAACCGAGGTCGATCGAGCCGGTCAGGCGCAGTTCTCCACCGGGTGCTAGGGCGATTTCCAGCGGCTGTTCAAGCACTTCCGGGCTGGTGGTTACATGTGGCGCATTTGCGTCGCCCGGTCCTGCCGGGTTGAATGGCGGCAGGATGGGCCGGGTAGGAATGGCCAGGGCCGCGCCCTCATTGGCGGTCAGTTCGCGATAATCGACATAGAGCACCGAGGCCGTACCGGCGAGCAGGGCGAAAAACGCCACCCGCAGGATGGCGCCATCCTCGATGGCGGCGACGGCGCGGATGGCCCGCTGGTAGAATGAACCGCTCTCGCTTGCCGCGGGGGCATTGGCCTCGGTCTTCATGCCGGGCGCGGCGTATCGGTGCGCTTGCGTTGTGCCGCGTCGATCGGGGTTACCGTGCCATCCTCGGCCGGCGCTTCGGCCACTTCCTCCACCGGCTCCGGCTCGGCTGGTTCGGGCTTGGGCCGCCCCGTCGTCACGTCGATGCCGGCGGCTTCCATCTGGCGATAGAGCGCCATGGCGCGCAGCATTTCGGCGGCGGTGATGTTCTCGGCCTCTTCCAGCGAGGCGGAATCCCGGCGCATGGCGTCATGCACGATCATCAGCACCAGGACCAGCACGACCGGCAGCAGGTCGATGGAAATGGCGCCGGCCCAGCTCGGGATGAAATCCTGCCAGTAGCGGATCACCGCCTCGGCGCTGGACAGCGGCACGAAGCGGCGCTGTTCCACCGCCGGATTGGCGAGGATTTCGTCGGCCGCCGTGGTCAGCGCCAGCGATTGCGAGGCCACCGAGACGCGCACGGTTTCCATCACCTGGTCCTGCCGCAGGGCCAGGTCGCCCGAGCGGCCATCGGCCACCGGGGCGATGAAGCCGGCGCTGAGATCGGCCGAGGCGCGCTTCACCGAAGCGGCCACATCGGTCTGCTGCAGGGCGGCGATAACGGCGGAAAGCTGCACGGCTTCGGCCTGGAAACTGTCCGAGCGCGGCTCGATGGCGCCCGGCGTCGAGACCAGTTCGCGCATCGTGGCGAGCCGCGCGGAACCCTGTTCGAACAGCAAGGCCACCTCTTCGCGGCTGCCGGTTATGGTGGCGGCGAGCTGGTTCATCTGTGCGCTCATCTGCGTCAGCAACTGCACCACGCTGCCCGAGCCCTGCGTGCCGGTCAGCGCCCCGCTTTCGCGCTCGTCGGCGGCCAGCCCGGCAAAGCGCTCGGCCGCCCGTTCCACATCGGGCAGCAGGCTTTGGCTGGCCAAAGCATTGGCATGGGCCTGGTCGAGATCCTCGGCATAGCCCTGCAGGGTCACGGCCATATGCTGTTCCAGCGCGGCCGAGCCGGCCAAAGCCGCCGCATTGAGCCAACTCGACATGGCGATGATCATGGCGCAGCCTACCGCCATGGTGAGGAACAGCGCGATGCGCTGCACGCCTGATGTGACCAGCGGCACGAAGCGCAGCATGAAGCTCCAGAAGGCATAGATGGCGACCGATACGGCGGCCGAATAGATCACTGCCGCGAAGAAGACGAAGCTGGCCGAGCCATCAAGCAGGCCGCGCACGCCCAGATAGGTATAGACGCCCGAAGCCAGCGCCAGCACGGCCAGGGCAAAGCGCGACATCGTCTCGACGCCCTTGACGGTTTCGTTGAGGCGGTAAGCGTTTGGCTTGAGCTGCATGTGTTCCGGGCCCCGACTGTTAAGAGGAGGTTAACACAGCGATGGCGGCAAGATGTAGGCGGAGAGCGTGCGGGGTTAATGACGGTAGCGTGAGAAGGAACCGCCGATATTGCAGTCGTCCTTCCCTCCCCTTGTGGGGAGGGATCGAGGGTGGGGGTACACACGCGCCGGACTCGCGGAGAGGACCCCCACCCGACCCCTTCGGGGCCACCCTCCCCACAAGGGGGAGGGAGAGGGGCCGGTGGCCAATTACCCATTCAGCTTCCGCAGCAGTTTCTCCACGCGCTTGCGCTTGCTGTCCTGCCCGATCCTGCCCAGCCTGTCCTTGAGCACCGCCAGAAATCCCGGCTTCTGCTCCGGCGTCAGCACCGTCGCCGTCTGCTCGGCATAGGTGGGGAACTGGTTGGGCGCGGCATGTTTCAGCCGCTCCACCAGGATGGGCACGGCCTTGTCGCCATAGCCAGCCCGCGCCAGCTTCACCAGGATCGAATTGCAATGATCCTTGGCGATGACAGAGCCACGGTCGGCCGCTTCGATAATGGCGGGAAGTTCCGCCACCAGGGTCGCAGCGCGCTGTTCGGCCACCGCGTCCAAAGCGGTCATGGCGCCCCAGACCTTGCGGTTGTTGGAGCTTTTCAACGCCTCGATGAAAACAGGGCATTGCCCGCCCACCAGAGCCGGATTGCGCGCGCCGACCTCGTAAAGCACCTTGAGCGCATCATTGGCCTGCCGCGCCGGCCCCGATCGCACGGCTTCCGCCAGTTCGGCCACGGCCGCCTTGTCCTCGCGGGCCACGATATCCTCGGCCAGATCAACATTGGGTTGTTCATCGCGCCGGTCCAGCGCGCCGGGAGAGTCGGTCGAGTACGGTCATGGCAACCTGTTCTGTAAGCCCTCATGGTGAGCTTGTCGAACCACGAGGGCGGGCACACAGATATTGCCATGACCTCGTGGTTCGACAAGCTCACCATGAGGTCTATTGAGGGTTCAGGCCTCCACCGCCACATCCAGCGCCAGCGTCACCATCTCCTTGAGCGAGGTCTGCCGCTCATTGGCGTCGATTTCCTCATGGGTGATCAGGCAATCGGTCATGGTGCAGATGGTCAGCGCCCTGACCCCGAAACGCGCCGCCAGCGTATAGAGTGCCGCCGCCTCCATTTCGACGCCGATCACGCCATGGTCGGGCAGCTTGTCGTAACCGGCAAAGCCGTCGGCATGGTAGAAGATGTCGCTGCTCAGCATATTGCCGGCATGAAAGCGCATGCCCGCCGCCTCGGCCTTTTCCGCCGCGGCGCGCAGCAGGCCGAAATCGGCGATGGGCGCGAAATTATACGGCCCGAAGCGGTCGCGCACGATGGCGCTGTCAGTCGAAGCGGCCTGCGCCAGGATCAGGTCGCGCACCTTCACCCTGGCATTGAGCCCGCCACAGGTGCCGACGCGGATCAGCGTCTTGAGGCCATAGGTGTTGATCAGCTCATGCACATAGATGGAGAGCGAGGGCTGGCCCATGCCCGTGGCCTGCACGGAAACCCGCTTGCCCTTCCATGTCCCGGTATAGCCCAGGCAATTGCGCACCGAATTGACCAGCTTGGCATCATCGAGGAACGTCTCGGCGATCCACTTGGCGCGCAGCGGGTCGCCCGGCAGCAGCACGGCTTCGGCATAGTCGCCTTGCTTGGCGTGGTTATGGGGGGTCATGGCGGCTCCTCGTTTTTGTCCACTTGGTCAAATCAATGCCATTGCCCCGGCGGAACGGCAAGCGTCCGCGGGAACGGCAAGGTCGGCGGGAACGGCAAGCGCCGCGCTTCGTTTGCCTTCCAGACACCAAGGAGGCCTCTCATGTCCGACACGGTCGAAGCCAAGGTCACCCACCGCTTCGCGGCCAGCCCCGAGCGGGTCTATGACACGTTTCTCGATCCCGACAGGGTGCGTGACTGGCAGGCGGCGTGGCTCCGCCATGGCGGCATGGGCGGCGATGTCACGGCGAGCGAACTCAACCCCATCGTCGGCGGCACCTTCCTTTTCGCCGACAAGCGCGAGGATGGCGAGGCGCGCCATTGGGGCATGTTCCTCGATCTGGAGCGGCCGACCAGGATCGCGTTTACCTGGATCGTCGACGAGAGCGAGGAGGATGACCCTTCCGAGGTCACGCTGATCATCGAGCCGGAACCTGACGGGCCGGGCGCCATTGCCACGCTCTATCACGCCATGGATGCGCAATGGGCCGACTATGTCCCGCAGACGGAAAAAGGCTGGCAAGCCATGCTCGAAGGCCTCGATTCGGTGCTTTAGCCGCTCCGGTCTTGACCCGGTCATGCCGGAGGTCCATTTACGCTGCCGCATCTGGAGATAGATCAATGGTCGCGAAGATTTTCATCGATGGCGAAGCTGGAACCACGGGTCTGCAGATCCGCGAGCGCCTGGCCGGCCGGCGTGATCTCGAAGTGCTCTCCATATCAGCCGACAAGCGCAAGGATCAGGACGAGCGCAAGCGCCTGCTCAATGCGGCCGATATCGCCATTCTCTGCCTGCCCGACGATGCGGCCAGGGAAAGCGTCAGCCTGATCGAGAATGGCACGACGCGCGTCATCGACGCTTCTACCGCTTTCCGGGTCGATCCGGACTGGGCCTATGGCTTTGCCGAAATGGACAAGGGCCAGAGCGAGAAGATCGCCACGGCGCGCTTCGTCGCCAATCCCGGCTGCTGGCCGCAGGGCCTCATCGCCACGGTGCGGCCGCTGGTGGAAGCCGGACTGCTGCCGGCTGATACTGCCGTCACCTATAACGGCATTTCCGGCTATTCGGGCGGCGGCAAGCAGATGATTTCAGAATATGAGGCGGCCGGCAGCGCTGCCAGCCATTTCATGCCCTATGCGCTGACCTTCAATCACAAGCATGTGCCGGAAATGACCAAATATACCGGTCTCGCCGGCGCGCCGCTTTTCGTGCCCACCGTCGGCGATTTCGCCCAGGGCATGACCACTTTCGTGTCGCTGCAGCTCGGCCAGTTGGCCAAGGTGCCCACGGGCCGTGACCTGCACGCCGCCATTGCCGATCACTTCGCCGGTATCAGGGACAGCTTTGTTACCGTCGCGCCCTATGAAGAGATCGCCAAGACGCCTGATCTGGACCCCGAGATGCATAACGGCACCAACACGATGACGCTGCACGTCTTCGCCAATGACGCCCGCGCCCAGGCCGTGCTGGTGGCGGTCTACGACAATCTGGGCAAGGGCGCCTCCGGCGCCGCGGTGCAGAATCTCAACCTGATGCTGGGCGTGAGCGCCAAAGAGAGCCTGGCGGCCTGATCGCTGTCCACCCACCGGCTCCCCCTCGCCCCTTGTGGGAGAGGGGGCAATTTCCTCGTTCAGAGGAAATTGCGGGTGAGGGGTCTGCGCCATCCCATGCTTCAATGCTGGTGGATGGCTCTGCGCCCCCTCATCCGCCCCCTTCGGGGCACCTTCTCCCACGAGGGGAGAAGGGGAGCACTGGCTGCGGCATCCCCAGCCGAACGCTTTCACCCTATCCCGACTTGACCCAAACCCTGCTTTCGCGCGATGAACCGCCCCAAAGCGAGGTTTTCCAGCCATGGACAAGTTCACCAGCCTGACCGGTGTCGCGGCGCCCCTGCCGATCATCAATATCGACACCGACATGATCATCCCGAAGCAGTACCTCAAGACCATCAAGCGGACGGGTCTGGGCACGGCGCTGTTTTCCGAGATGCGCTACAATGAGGACGGCACGGAGAATCCGGATTTCGTGCTGAACAAGCCGGGTTACCGCAAGGCCTCCATCATCGTGGCCGGCGACAATTTCGGCTGCGGCTCTTCCCGCGAGCATGCCCCCTGGGCGCTGCTCGATTTCGGCGTGCGCTGCGTCATCTCCACCAGCTTCGCCGATATCTTCTACAATAACTGCTTCAAGAACGGCATCCTGCCGGTCGTGGTCACGCCTGAGCAGCTCAAGCTGCTGCTCGACGATGCCGAGCGCGGCTCCAATGCCACGCTGACCGTCGATCTCGAAAGCCAGACCATCAAGGGTCCGGATGGCGGTACCATCCATTTCGATATCGACCCCAGCCGCAAGCAGATTCTGCTCGAAGGCCTCGACGATATCGCCGGCACGCTGAAATCCGATCCGTCCATCACGTCCTTCGAGACGAAGATGGCCGCCGACCGCCCCTGGCTTTAAAGGCAAAACATGGTCCAGCGCGTTTCCACCGGTTCGCCCTTCGAGGCGACTTTCGGCTATTCCCGTGCCGTCAGGCACGAGGATACGGTCTATGTGTCGGGCACGACGGGCTATGACTATGCCAGCATGACCATGCCCGACGATATCGGCCAGCAGGCAAGCAATGCGCTGGCCACCATCGACAAGGCGCTCCGCGAGGCCGGTTCGTCCATCCAGGATACGGTGCGCGTGGTCTATTATGTCGGCGACCGCAATGATGTGGATGCGGTGGTCAAGGCCGTGGGTCCGGTGTTCAAAGATATCCGCCCGGCCGCCTCGATGCTGATCGTCTCGATGATCGAGCCCGGCATGAAGATCGAGATCGAGGTCACCGCCCGCATCGGCGCGGCCAATTCCTGATCAGTCGCGCTGGCGCGAGCCCTGCCGGCGTTCGCCATAGGGCAGGGCCGCCGGCGGCATTTCCGCGTCGGGCTCCGAGACGCAGACCCGGTCGCGCCCGCCTTTCTTGGCCTCGTAAAGCGCCGCATCGGTGCGGCGCAGCAGGTCTGACAGGCTGTCCCCGGCCTTGAGCGAAGCGACGCCGAAGCTGGCGCTGACGCGGCAGTCCGGCCCCAGATTGGCGATGGAGAGGCTGGAAAAGCCTGATCGTACGCTTTCGGCATAGAGCCGTGCCGTGGGCAGGTTGGTGCCTGGAATGAACACGGCGAATTCCTCCCCGCCCAGCCGGCCGATCACGGCGCGTTCGTCGGCGGTGGCGCCCAGCATGTCGGCAAAGGCGCGGATCACCCGGTCGCCCGCCTCGTGGCCATGGCTGTCATTGATGGTCTTGAAGTGATCGAGATCGGCCACGACCATGGCGCCGGGTATGCCGGTGCGCAGGGCGGTGGCCAGCAGGCTTTCGGCCCGTTCCTCGAAGCCGCGCCGGTTGAGCAGGCCGCTGAGCGTATCGGTTTCCGAGCGCGCGGTGATTTCGGCCATGGCATCGCGCACGATGATCAGCAGCATGAGCAGGCCATTGGCGATCAGCAGCATCGCGCCCGAACTCTGCGACAGGGCAGCGTAGGTGGTGCCGATATAGGCCTGGGCGCTGTCGCCCGAGCCCAGCAGCACGGCCGCAAAGGGCTTGAGCAGGAATTGCAGGCTGGACAGGCCGAACAGCACCGCCAGCCAGACATCGAGCACCTTGCGGCGCCTGAAGCGCAGCACGATCGCCAGGCACATCAGGGACGCGATGGAATAGGGCAACTGGTAGGCCAGGCCACGCAGGATGGAGTCGCGCGGCATGGAGATGGTCTGGCTGTTGATGAGCAGCGCGACGACGACAAGGGCGCCCAGCGCAGACCAGGGCGGGGTGAGGCGATAGTGCCGCGCCAGCCCGACGACGATGAAGTTGGCGGCAAAGAGGTAGGCGGCGAAGATGCCGAACTGCACCAGCCAGGGGTCTTGCTGCAGGGGCAGGATGAGCTCGAGCAGCGGATTGAGCATGCCCACGCCATAGGCCAGCGCCAGCCAGCGCGCACCGACCGAGGAGCGCGCATAGGCCGCCACCACGCCAAATGCGGTGGCGAAGACCCCGGCGATGAAGAGATTGATTGCCAGAACGAAGGCAGCAGCGCTCATGGCCCGACCCGAAACGTCAACTGCCGCAATGGTAGCGACAGGGGCGAAACGTGAGGTTAACGGGGCAAAGTTGGGGCGGTCGAGCCACCGGACCTACCCTCTCCCCTCGTGGGAGAGGGTGGAAATCCGCGTCCAGCGGATTTCCGGGTGAGGGGCTGCGCTCGCCCATGCTCCAATATTGAGGGAGAGCTCAGTGCCCCCTCATCCGCCCTTCGGGCCCCTTCTCCCACGAGGGGAGAAGGGAAGACGCCAAAGTCACCCCTCCTCAAGGGAGAGGGGAGACGACTGAAGGTTCAGCGTCCCGCCACCCCGAACGCCTCTGATATCAGCGCGTAGCTGCGCCGCCGCAGCTCGTAGCTGTGCATGGTCGTCGTGATCATCACCTCGTCGGCCGCGCAGCTCTCTGCCTTTTCGGCAATGGCATCGCGTACCGTCTCGGGCGAGCCGACGATCCACAGCGTCGATTGATGGTCGATGACGCTCTGCTGCTGCGGCGTCAGCACGCGGGCATGGGCTTCCTCCGGGCTCATCAGCTTGCGCTGCTCGCCCGTGGTGAACAGGGCCCAGCTCACCGCCTGCGAATGCGACAGGTACTGCGCTTCATCGTCCGTCGGGGCGCAGACCACCGAAAGGCAGAGCATGGTTTTCGGCTTCGGGAAGGCCTCATTTCCCTTGAAGCCATAGCGATAGGCCTCGAAGGCCGGGGCAGGGGGTGTATGGCTGAAATGGGCGGCAAAGGCATAGCCCATGCCCAACTGGCCGGCGGCCTGGGCGCTGGCGCCCGACGAGCCGAGCAGCCACATGGGCGGCAGCCTGATCCCGCCGGGCGAGACGGGCACCCGCGAAAACGGGTGGTCCTGGGGAAAGCCATCCTCGTCGAAGGCCATCAGTTCGGCCAGATAGGCCGAAAATTCCTCGCCGCCGCCGCTGCGCAGGGCCCGCATGGCATGGCCGTCGCCGCCCGGCGCGCGGCCGATGCCGAGATCGATGCGGCCGGGAAACAGCCCTTCGAGCGTGCGATAGGCCTCGGCGATGCGGAGCGGCGCATGGTTGAGCAGCATGACGCCGCCCGAGCCGATGCGGATATCTTTGGTATGCGCCGCGGCGCTGCCGATGAGGATTTCCGGCACCGAGGAGGCGATGGAGGGCATGCCGTGATGCTCGGCATACCACAGCCGCGTATAGCCCAGCCGGTCGGCTTCCTGCGCCAGCAGGATGGTTTCGGCCATGGCCTGGGCCGTCGTGGTGCCTTCGGCAATGGGGGCAAGGTCCTGCAGCGACAGGGCGAAGGGAGCGGCCATGGTCATATCCTTATGCGGCGATTCCGGCTTCTTCTATCGGCAAAATGCGATGAAAGCGAGATATCTGCGTTAGCGTCTGGTTCATTACAATTTTACTCAAATCTTGCCGAGGGACCGCCCCCTCCCTTCAATCGAAGATTGACGGCAAGGAGCCAGCCCATGCGCAGCCTGATTTCCCGACTGAGCCTTGTCCTGGCGCTGCTGCTCGCCGCTGCACCAGCCGCCCAGGCCCAGTTCAATTTCCTGCCCGAGGTGCGGGCCGGCATCTCGGCACGCGGCGTCGATGGCGGCGGCAACCTGCTCGATCCCGCCAGGATCGGCGATGCCAATGTGGAATTGCTGTTCACCGCGCCCGACCTCAATGCCTGGTCGGTCATTGGCGAGCTCCGGCCGCATCTGGGCGCCACGATGAGTTTTCGCGGCCAGGACAGCTACGGCTATGCCGGGTTGAGCTGGACCTTCCAGGCGCCGATCCTGCCCGTCTTCGTCGAGGCCAGCGCCGGCGGTGTGGTGCGCAGTTCGATGTTCAACGCGCCGCAAAACGATCCGGCCCGCAATTTCGGCTGTGGCGTGGGGGTGCGCGTCGCCGGCAGCGTGGGCGTCAACCTGCCGCTGGGCGCGTCACTGATCGGCACGGTGGAACACCTGCCCGATTTCGGCGCCTGCGGGGCGACCAGGGCCAATACCAATGTCGGGATGCGGCTGGGTTTCAGGTTTTAGGCGGTAGTAGCAGTAGACCTCATCCTGAGCCTGTCGAAGGACGAGGTCGTGGCTGGAAGGTACAGCGTGCCCGCCCTCGTGGTTCGACAAGCTCACCATGAGGTCTAATGGCTTGTCGTTTAAGCCACCTGTCCGGCAGCCCAGCCGGACGCCCAGGCCCATTGGAAATTATACCCGCCGAGCCAGCCGGTCACATCAGCCACTTCGCCAATGAAATACAGCCCCGGCACATCCCGCGCTGCCATGGTTTTCGCATCAAGATCGCGCGTATCGACCCCGCCCAGCGTCACCTCCGCCGTGCGATAGCCTTCCGAACCCACCGGCTTCAGCGTCCAGGCCTTCAGCATGGCCTCCACCACAGCCAGTTTCTTGTCGGAAAAATCCCCGATCATGCCACCCATATCCAGCTCGTCGCCGAGCAATTGCGCCAGCTTTTTCGGCAGTACATTGCCCAATACCGTCTGCACCTGCAGCTTGGGCGTCGCCTTGCGGGCCGCTCGCAGCATGTCGCCGGCATCGCGATGCGGCAACAGGTCCACCGCAATGGCGTCGCCTTCGCGCCAATAGGACGAGATCTGCAGAATTGCCGGCCCACTGAGCCCGCGATGGGTGAAGAGCAAAGCCTCCTCGAATGCCGTCCGGCCATGGCTGACAATGGCTGGTGTGGCGATGCCGGAAAGCGGTTTGAGCTTTTCCAGCGCCCCCGCCTCGAAGGTCAGCGGCACCAGAGCCGGGCGCGTTTCGGTCAGCCGCAGACCGAATTGCGTCGCCAGCTGATAGCCCAGCCCGCTCGCCCCCATCTTGGGAATGGATTTGCCGCCGGTCGCGACGATGAGGCTCTCTGCCGTCACCGACGCGGTCGAAAGCTGCACCGCAAAGCCGCTCTCGTCCCGGCTCACGGATTCAACGCTGGTTTCCAGCACCAGCGTCACGCCAGCCTTGCGCATCTCGCCCAGAAGCATGGTGATGATCTGTGTCGCCGGTCCGTCGCAGAACAATTGCCCCAGCGTCTTCTCGTGGAAGGTGATGCCATGTTCGCGCACCAGGGCGATGAACATGTCGGGCGTATAGCGGCTCAGGGCGGAGAGCGCGAAACGCGGATTGGCGCTCAGGAACCGGTCGCGACCCTTGTCCACAGTAGCGTTGATATTGGTGAAGTTGCAGCGTCCGCCGCCCGAGATGCGGATTTTCTCGCCGGCATATCTGGCGTGGTCCACCAGCAGCACCGAGCGCCCACGCCGGCCGGCCTCGATCGCCGCCATCATGCCGGCGGCACCGGCACCCAGGATCACGACATCATAATGGGGCATGGCTGGTCCTGTTCATTGAGCGACCAGGAGTAGACCTCATCCTGAGCTTGTCGAAGGACGAGGTCGTGGTGAGATCGTGCCACGCCTCGTGGTTCGACAGGCTCACCATGAGGCTGTTGGTGGCTTGATGCCCGCTCTTAGTCGAAGTGATGCACCAGGCCAAGGGTGACCTTGGTTGTCGGTATGGAATAGCGCTTGGTGCTGGGACCGGGAACGCCATCCATCCGACCCAGCAGCAGCGCTTCACCGCGCAAGGCACTCTTGCCCCAGAGCGCATATTCAACGCCCCCGCCAAAGGCATAGGCGCCTGACGCCTCCACCAGCCCCACGCCGCCTGCGGCATAGGCCAGCACGCCCGGCGCCGGCACCACGCCGATGCGGGCCAGCGCCAGCGCATCGAGCCCGGCATCGCCCGATGTGTCGAAATTGGCCCCGAGCTGCACTTCGACGCCGGCCCGCATCATATCGCCCAGCGCATGATTATAGCCGGCCAGCCCTCCCATTTCGAAGCGGCTCAGGTGCCAGCCATGGCCGTAATCGTCGTAGAAGTTGAACTGCGGATCGGTCAGCCCGCCGATATTGATGCCGGCATAGAGTCCGGAAAAATCGGTCACCGGACCCGTATTGAATGTCGTCGCAGCCGGTCCGCCATCGAGCTGCCATATGGCCCCCGACGTCACCCGCATGGCCGAAATGGCCGGGATGTCATTGCCATTGGGCACCGGGCCGAGCTGGCCGATGCCGGCCGCTTCCAGCCGCAGGGCCATATTTGACGTCACCATCACCTCGGCGCCCATGCCGGCCTCGAAGGCCCAGCCTTCGCCCATGCGGCCGGCGCCGCCGAGCAGGTAGAACAGCGTATTGTCGCCGGCGGCAAAGCCCAGCCGGGCCAGGGCCATGGCGCGCAGATAGGCCGAGCTGGAAAAATCGGTGGCCACCGTCGCCTGCAATTCGGCGCCCACGACCACGCCCGGCGCGACGGGCTGGTTCCAGCCGATAACGGCGCCGATTTCGGGGCGGATTTCCCAGCCGGTGGTGTTGAAATTGTTCTTGCGCGCCGAGATCGGGCCGAGCAGCACGCCGGCATAGAGCCCGTCAAAGGCGCTGGGCGCGGTGAATTCTGCAGTGATGTCGGGGCTGAAATAAAGCGCGGTATCCTGTGCTACCGCGCCGCCCGTCAGCGCCAACAGACCCGCCCAAACCCCCACACATACGCCAGCACGCATGACCAATCCCCCGTCTCGCGCTATTGCCGCGCGAAGACCTTCACAGCGCAATAATCTAAACCCTTAATGGCGTCTTAACATAGTCCTTGTTGCAATGGCGCATCACCGATGCTGGCGGTGTGGCAATTTCATTGACTCTTTCCTATTTGGGCGTATGAGAAGTCCTGCTTTTCAACCGAAGCAGTCATTCGATGCGCAGCCTTTTCGATAGTGCGGACCTCGCAACCACCCGGCGTTTCGCCGGTGGCGTCGCTGTGTCGATGACCAAAACCACCAAAACCGCCTGACGCTTTTCCCCGGGTCGTCTCCCGACGGGGAGAGGCTCAAAGCACTGACCGCGATGGATAGCCATCGCGCGGGGGCGGAAATGGCAAGGGACTGGAGTTCCAAAATGGGTTATCGCGTCGCTGTCGTCGGTGCCACAGGCAATGTGGGCCGGGAAGTTCTCAATATTCTGGCCGAACGCAAGTTCCCCGCCGACGAGGTGATTGCCCTGGCGTCGTCCCGCTCGATCGGCCGGGAAATTTCCTATGGCGACAAGATCCTCAAGGCCAAGAATCTAGACGATTTCGATTTCAAGGGCGTCGATTTCGCCATCATGTCGGCGGGTGGTTCCATCTCCAAGGACTGGGCCCCGCGCATCGCCGCCTCGGGCTGCATCGTCATCGATAATTCCAGCTACTGGCGCTACAATTCGGACGTGCCGCTGATCGTGCCGGAAGTGAACGGGCAGGTGCTCGACCGCTGGCTGGCCGATCCCAAGCGCGGCAATATCATTGCCAATCCCAATTGCTCGACGGCCCAGCTCGTGGTGGCGCTCAAGCCGCTGCATGATGCCGCAAAGATCAAGCGCATCGTCGTCTCGACCTATCAGTCGGTCTCCGGCGCCGGCAAGGAGGGCGTGGACGAGCTCTGGAACCAGACCAAGGGCATTTTCGTCAACGATACGGCGACGCCCGGCAAGTTCCCCAAGCAGATCGCCTTCAACGTCATCCCGCATATCGATGTGTTCATGGAAGACGGCTACACCAAGGAAGAGTGGAAGGTGCTGGCCGAAACCAAGAAGATTCTCGATCCCAAGATCAAGGTGACCTGCACTGCCGTGCGCGTGCCGGTCTTCGTGGGTCATTCCGAAGCGGTCAATATCGAATTCGAGAACCCGATTTCGGCCGACGAGGCGCGCGACATCCTGCGCGAGGCACCGGGCATTTCGGTCGTCGACAAGCGCGAGCCGGGCGGTTACGCCACCCCGGTCGAGTCAGTGGGCGAATACGACACCTTCGTCTCCCGCATCCGCGAGGACAATACGGTCGAAAACGGTCTGGCCATCTGGGTCGTTTCCGACAATCTGCGCAAGGGCGCCGCGCTCAATACGATCCAGATCGCCGAAGAACTCATTGCGCGCGGGCTGAAGGCGCGCCTGGCGGCGTAGGGTCCGCACCAGACTGCCCCCCCCCCCTTGTGGGGAGGGAGCCAGATCGAGCGCCTGCCGCCTCGCACTCCAAACTGCAAGTACCCATGCCCCTCCGCGACATAGCCCTGGCCCTCGGCGTCGTCCTCATCTGGGGGCTCAATTTCGTCGCCATCAAATGGGGCGTCGACGAGATTTCGCCCTTCCTGCTGACCGCGTTGCGTTATCTCGGCTGCGCCCTGCCGGCCGTCTTCTTCATCCGCAAGCCCAAAGTGAGCTGGGGGCTGCTCGTCGCCTATGGAATGACCGTCGGCGTGCTGCAATTCGGCTTCCTGTTCACCGCCGTCGGGCTGGGCATGCCGGCCGGGCTGGCGAGCCTGGTCATGCAGATGCAGGTGTTTTTCACCATGGCGCTGGCCGTGCTGCTGCTGGGCGACCGGCCGACCATGCTGCATCTGGCAGGTGCCGCCATTGCCCTTGTCGGCCTCGGCACGATCGGGGCCGAGCATATCGGCGGGGCCGTGCTGGTGCCGCTGCTGCTGACACTGGTCGCCGCCGGTTTCTGGGCCATTTCCAATATCCTCACCAAGCAGGCCGGCCAGGTCGACATGCTGGGTTTCGTGGTCTGGGGGAGCCTGGTGCCACCGCTGCCCATGCTGGCCCTGTCGCTGCTGGCCGAAGGGCCGCAGGCCGTCGCCGGGCTTCTCACCATCAGCCCGCAGGCCATCTTTTTCGGTGCTGTTCATCGCCTATGGCTCGACCCTGGTCGGCTATGGCTGCTGGGCGGTGCTGCTGGGCCGGCACAAGGCCAGCGTCATCGCGCCCTTCTCGCTGCTGGTGCCGGTGGTCGGCTTTGCCGCCGCCTTCGTCTTCCTGGGCGAACAGGTC
Source organism: Devosia ginsengisoli (assembly GCF_024707105.1). Lineage (GTDB taxonomy): Bacteria > Pseudomonadota > Alphaproteobacteria > Rhizobiales > Devosiaceae > Devosia > Devosia ginsengisoli_A. Next base: position 783,918 of record NZ_JANQAJ010000006.1, read on the forward strand.
AGCGCGTTGGAAGTGGCGGGAAGCCTGCTGATCTTTGCCGGCCTTGTCCTCAATGTGTTCGGGCCGCGCCTGCTGGCGCGGTTGCGGGTGGCCTGATGCCCATCCGCCACGTTCTGCTCGCCTTGCTCGTCGTCGTCATCTGGGGCTTCAACTTCGTCATCATCAAGCTCAGCGTCGAGGCGCTGCCGCCCATTCTGGCCGCCGGCCTGCGCTTCGTGGCAGCGGCTTTGCCGGCGGTGTTCTTCATCCGGCCGCCCAAAACGCAGTGGTATTATGTGGTGGGGTTCGGGCTGGCCTTCGGCTTTGCGCTCTATGGCTTCCTCAACCTCGCCATCGCCTGGGGCATGTCGGCGGGGCTGAGTTCGCTGGTGCTGCAGACGCAGGCCTTTTTCACCATGGCGCTGGCCTTCCTGCTGCTGGGCGAACGGCCCAGCCGCTTCCAGGTCATCGGCGCGCTGATCGCCTTTGCCGGCATCGGCGTCATCGCCATCGAGCGGCTGGCCGCCACCGCGCTGCTGCCTCTGGGCATGGTGCTGCTGGCGGCGCTGAGCTGGGGCATGGCCAATGTGCTGACCAAGAAAGCCGGCCGCGTCAATGCGCTGGCCTTCACCGTCTGGGGCGCGCTGGCCGCGCCGGTGCCGCTGATCGGCCTGTCGCTGCTGGTCGAGGGGCAGCAGGTGGTGCTCGATGCGCTGGCCGGCTTCGGCTGGAGCGATGCGGGGCTGATCGCCTTCCTCGCCTATCCGGCGACGCTGTTGGGCGGGGGCATCTGGAGCTGGCTGCTGGGCCGGCATCCGGCCTCGGTCGTGGCGCCCTTTACCCTGCTGGTGCCGATCACCGGGCTGCTGTCGGGCTATCTGGTGCTGGGCGAGACCATTACCTGGATCGAGATCGGCGGCGCCGCGCTGGTCATTGCCGGACTGGTCGTCACGGTATTGCGCGGCCGGGCAGCCGAGCCGGCTATCCGGCTCGACTGAGGGCGGGCCTATTCGGCCGGCGTTGCCGGCAGGGTGGTCGGCTGCAGCGCATTGAGCTCGTCGGGGGTCAGGCCCCCGCTGGCATCGGCATCGGCACTGTCGAACTCTTCCTGCGTCAGGTCGGTCCAGATCACCTGCAGCTCGGCAAAGCTCAGTTCGCCATTGGCGTCGGTATCGACATCGGCAAAGCTGGTGGGCGTCTGGGCCAGGGTGGCCGTGGTGGCCAGACCGAGAACGGCCAGGCTCAGGACAAGTTTGTGCATGGGATAACTCCACTGGAGGGTCGCAGGGTGCGACCGGGTATAAAAGAAGCCACCCCAGGGAGGCATGGGGTGGCTTCATTGGGCGCCCAGGAACTGGGCGTTAGCGGCTTAGTTCGCCGGGGCGGCCAGGGAGGCGACCAGGGCGTCATACTCTTCAGCCGACAGATCGCCATTGGCGTCGGTATCGGCGGCCGTGAAGGCCTCTTCGGTCAGGTCGGGCCAGGCAACCTGGGCTTCGGCCAGGGTCACGCCGCCGCTCGCATCGGCATCGACGGAAGCGAAATCGGTGGCAGCCTGGGCGAACGCGGCAGTCGAGAGACCGAGAACGACGAGGGACGACAGGATGATCTTCTTCATGGGAGGTAAGCTCCAATGTTGGGGAGAAAAACGGTGACCGGTTAGCCAGTCTCCGACGAGCCGCTCTCCTGCGGCCCGTGGGACAGACATTGCTGGTCCATCATGGCCCTCGCGGGTCGGCTCCTTGGCCGGGCTGGATCGATGTCGGGGCATTTTCCGGGCAGGGCTAACCCCCCGGTTTCCGGGCCTTTCAAGAAGAAAAGCCGGGCCTGCACGCCGCTTGAATGCATATCATTTACCGTATCCGTTCACGATTACGGCAGGGCCGGTACAGATTCCCGGCAAAAAAGAGGCGATTGATCACGGCGAAGTGATCGACCCTCCATGGCTCGTGTCAGGCCGGCTGAAATCGGCGGAAAGACTGGGGGCGCTCAGATATTGGGGCGCTGGAAATCGCCGCTCTTGGCGTCCATGATCCACAGCTCGCCGGTCGAAATGTCGAACCAGGCGCCGTGCAGCAGGAGCTTCCCCGCCTTTTCCAGCTCGGCGATATAGGGGAAGGTGCGCAGGTTGCGCAGCGAGTTGCGAATCGAGATGCGCTCGAGTGCGGTCTGGCGTTCGGCCTGCGTCATCAGGCCGTTCTTGCCAAGCTGGCCGGGCAGTTCGCCCAGCATGGCCATCCATTTGCCGATGAAGTCGCCTTCGTCGAGCGGGGCCTGGTTGGGGGCCAGGGCCGCCTTGATGCCGCCGCAGCGGCCGTGGCCCATCACCACGATATTCTCGATCTCCAGCGCCTTGACCGCGAATTCGATGCCGGCCGAGGTACCATGCTGGCCGCCGTCGGGCTGGTAGGTCGGCACCAGGTTGGCCACGTTGCGCAGCACGAAGAGTTCGCCCGGCCCCGCATCGAAGATCATTTCGGGCGCCGCGCGGCTGTCGCAGCAGGCGATGATCATGGTGGACGGGTTCTGGCCCTCGCTGGCCAGGTCCCGAATCCGGTCCTTTTCACGCATGTAGCGGCCCGCCATGAAGTTGGCGTGGCCCTGGAGCAGGTGTTCGGGAAAGGTGTGCATGGCTTTTCGATTAGCGCTAAGCTTGGCCGAGATCAACTGTTTGCGCATCTGTCGGCGCGCATTGGGGCCTTGCATGCTTATCTATCGTTTCCTCACCGGCGAGGATGATTCCAGTTTCTGCCACAAGGTCACCAAGGCCCTGAGCGAAGGCTGGCAGCTCTACGGCTCCCCCACCTATGCCTATGATGCCGTCGCCAAGAAAATGAAGGCCGGCCAGGCCGTCACCCGCAATGCCAAGGACCAGCCCTACGATCCGGACAGGAAGCTGGTGGATTACTAGCCAAGCTGCTTCATAAGAGAGGGCCTCAATGATCGCCCCCGAGTGGAGCCACCCCTCGCCCCTTGTGGGAGAGGGTGTAATTTCCTCGTTCAGAGGAAATTACGGGTGAGAAGGCCATGAGGGCTACGCCCGAATGGCGCGCCCTCCCATGCATCAATGTAAGTGGATAGCGCGGCGCCCCCTCATCCGCCCTTCGGGCACCTTCTCCCACGAGGGGAGAAGGGATTCGGTCTCGCGGCCGGGACACGAGGGCTGGGAGCCTACCCCTAAACCTCTTCCCCAGCCGCCAGCCGGAGCGCCAGCGCCTGCAGCATCATTATCGTCTTGGCGTCGCTGATCATGCCGCTGCCCACCATGGCCAGCGCTTCGTCCAGTCCCAGTTCGAACACTTCGATATCCTCGCCCTCTTCGGTCAGGCCCCCGCCGGCACTCACCTGCCGGCCCGGCGTATAGCGGCCCAGGAAGCAGGCGCATTTCTCGGTCAGCGAGCCGGGGCTCATATAGGCGTCGAACAGGAAGATCATGGCTTCCGGCTCATAGCCGGTTTCCTCCACGGCCTCGCGCCGGGCGGCAGTTTCGATATCCTCGCCATCGGTCAGCCCCGCCGGGGCTTCGATCAGCCAGGCCGGATCGCCATTGAGATGGGCGGGCAGGCGGAACTGGCGCGTCAGGATCAGCGTGCTTGTGGCCGGGGCATAGAGCAGCACCGCGGCGGCGCTGCCATGGTCATAGACCTCGCGCTGCACGGTTTGCCGCGTGCCGTCGCGGCGGGCGTGGTCCACCTCGTAGCGGTCCAGCTTGCCCCAGCCATGCGCCAGCGGAGTGGTGCTCAGTATCGTCACGCGGTCGGTCATGCGGGCTCCTTTGTCGGTCCGTCTTCTGCCCCAAAGCGCCGTCCCGGGCCAGCCCACAATCCTGAATGCCAGCTAAACGCGCAGTTCACGCCGGAGTGAAGTGGGGCTCGCTAGAAGGCGCCCCATCAGCGGCGACCACAACGGCGCCGCACGCTTCAAGGGAATAAATCATGTCCAACAAGACTTTCGCCATTGCCTTCGCCATCGCCTCGTTTGCCGGCCTCGCTGCCGCCATTCCGGCCCAGGCCGCCACCCGCGCGGTCGATATCCATGCCGAGCTGTTCGCCAACCGCTGTATCGCCCAGGGCGGCGTGGTGACCGCCGCCAGCCCTGCCGTGGCCTGCCAGACGCCCGATACGGTCATCGTCTGCAGCTTCGTGACGCTCAACCGCGCCCATTGCCAGTGGCCGGGCATCGAAGGCCAGGTCGCGGTCAACCGCATCATCGGCATGCAGCCCGCCCATTCGGTCGGCGGCGGCGCCGGCGGCCCGGTCAAGAAGGATGGCGGCATCGATCTGCCCGACCTGCCGCTCGACAATGGTGGTGGCGGCGGTGGCATCGACCTGCCGGACCTGCCGTTCGACAATGGTGGCGGCGGTGGCGGTATCGACCTGCCGGACCTGCCGCTCAACAACGGCTGAGCCACACCCATCGCGTCATGCTGCCCTCGGATACATCCGGGGGCAGTTCTGTTTCCTATGCCTGCGCCAGATGCTCGTCCCGCAGCGCCGCCATCTGTCGCTCCACCGCACCGGGCCCACCGCGGTCGCGCGCTTCGCCCGTCGCCGCCATTGCCGGGTCGACCGGCATGTATTTGCGGCTCCAGCGGCTGATCTGGGCGATGACAGGCAGCAGGTCGATCCCCTTTTCGGTCAGCGAATAGATGGCCTTGAGCCGGTGGTTCGGGTCATCAGCCTTGCTCAGGATGCCGGCATCCACCAGCATGGCCAGCCGGTCGGCCAGGATATTGCTCGAAATGCCTTCATCCGAGGCCAGGAATTCGCGGTAATGGCGTTTGCCGGCGAACATCATGTCGCGAATGATCAGCAGGGACCATTTGTCCCCGAAAATTTCCAAACCCAGATTGATGGGGCAGCCGGAGCGATAGGTACGATCAGTCATGGCTTGACTCTAAGATGAATGCTTGCGAAAAGCAATCACTTGCATTTTGCAATCAAAGGAGGAGCCAATGTCGACCTTTGTCATCGTACACGGCGCATGGGCGGGCAGTTGGGGCTGGGATCCGGTGGCCGAGCGGCTGCGGGCCAGCGGGCACCGCGTGCATGTGCCGACGCTCAGCGGTCTGGGCGAGCGCTCGCATCTGGCCCATCTGCCGATCGACCTGATCACCCATATCGACGACATCGTCAACGAGATGGTCTGGCATGCGCTTGATGATGTCGTGCTGGTGGCCCATTCCTATGGCGGCTTTGTCGCCACCGGCGTCGTCGAGCGCGCCGCCGACCGGATCGCCTCGATCGTCTATCTCGACGCCTTCATCCCCGAAGATGGCCAGTCCTTCGCGGACATTATCGGCGAGAAGCTCACCGGTCCTGTCGTGCCGGCCCCCGAGATCGGCGGCAACGAATATCCCACCGAGGCCGAGCGCGACCGCATCGCCGCGCTTGCCACGGCCCAGCCCACCGGCACCTTCACCGAACGCCTCAGGCATAGCGGGGCCTATCGTCAGGTCGCGCGCAAGACCTACATTCTGGCCACCGGCTGGGAGGGGTTCCAGCAGGTCGCGTCGCCCTTGCGGGACGATCCGGCCTGGACGGTTCATGAATTGCCCTGCGGTCACGACGTGCCCCTGCTCATGCCGGACGAACTGGCGGCCTTGCTGGAACAGGCGTGAGGCGGCCGCAGCGACATTCCAGACCGAGAACTAGGTAGCGTGGTTCATGATCGAAAGCGCCACCATCGTCAGGCCGGCGAGGATCACGGCGAAGCCGAGCAGGATATTGCCTGCCACTTCGAGGATGGCCCGGAGCCTGCGGGTTTCGCCCTGGCTCTCGACCCAGGCGACTTCGACCGAGAAATACCAGGCCAGACCGGCCAGAAAGATCAGTATGGCCGCGATCGTCGTTGCGGTCGTGCCGTGCTGGCTGACGATTAGCGCCAGATCGAGCGCCAGGACGAATGGCACCGTCGCATAGCATTGGCTGTAGAAGGCCGGCTTCAGGACCTGCTTGGTGACCCTGGCGCCACGCTGCCTGACATCGCGCAGCGCGAGAATGAGTGGAAAGAGGCTGAAGGCCACCGCGCGGGAAAACAGCAGGTTCTGCTCACTGTCGAAGAATCCGCCGAGCGGGGGAGACGGCCCTTCGACGATCAGTTGCAGCAGATAGGCGAAGAACATGGTGAGCAGCAGGAAGATCGGCGGGCTGAGCGCATCATCGAACCGCCCCACGCCGTCGTCCTGGAGTTCGGTCTTGGCGTAATTCATCATGTTGTGCGGATGCCGAAGGCAGCGCCAGAGCGTTATCGGATAGAACAGAGCCCAGGAGACGATCTCGTAAAGCAGCTCTTCGATCGATTTGAGCAGCTTCATGAAGTCCATGCGTGATCTCCCAATGCCATGCCGCAGACCATAATATAGCTGGCTGCGAGCACTATGCGTAGCCGGGCGCCGTTTGATGGCGATCATTCGCCTGCGCCGGCAGCCAGCTAATTTGCCGGGCGTGTCGATTTCTCTCCCTGCTGCTCGTCGTCAAGGCAGAGAAGAGGAGATTTCCCATGCTGAGACGCACCTTCCTGTCCCTGACCGCCGCGCTGGCTTCGCTCATGGCGCTGCCCGCAACCGCCCAGCAATCCGACCAACCCGCTCCAGGAGCCGCCATGTTGCCCGCCCCGTCGAAATCCGGCTACGCCCCCGTCAACGGCGTCGAAGTCTATTATGCCGTTTATGGCGAGGGCGATCCGCTCGTCCTGCTGCATGGGGGCCTGGCCAATATCGACATGTTCGGGCCCAATGTCGCCCTGCTGGCGCAAGGCCGTCAGGTCATCGCCATCGACCTGCAGGGCCATGGCCACACTTTGCCCTTCGATCGCCCGATGAGCTACGAGGCCATGGCCGACGACGTCGCCGGCGTGATCCAGTATCTCGGCTTCGAAAAGGCCGACCTCATGGGCTATTCGCTGGGCGGCGGTACGGCCCTGCGCGTGGCGATCCAGCATCCGGAGCTGGTGGACCGGCTGGTCGCCGTCTCCGCCCCCTATGCCTGGGCGGGCTGGCACGATTACAATCAGCAGGGCATGCGCTCGATGACGCCCGACATGGCCGAAGGCATGAAGGGCACGCCGCTCTATGAATCCTATGCGGCGGTCGCGCCCGATGTGAACAACTTCCCGGTCCTGATCGAGCAGGTCACGGCGATGATGATGCATGATTTCGACTGGGCCGCCGAGGTCAGGGAGATCGAGGCGCCGACTCTTCTGATGTTCGCCGACTGGGATGCGGTGCGCACCAGCCATGTCGCCAGCTTTTTCGAACTGCTTGGTGGCGGGTTGCAGGATGCGCTCTGGGACGGCTCGGGCATGAATGCCAATCGCCTCGCATCATCCCCAATGCCACTCATTACAACATCTTCAACGACACCCGTCCCGGCGAAGCCGCCATCGCCTTCCTCGATGCCGCCGCGCAATAGACCCCGGCGCGATTCCTCGAAAGCCCGGCATTGCCGGGCTTTCTATTGGGCGAACCTGCGAGCCCCGATAACGCACAGGATGACCGCGACCGTAACCAGCAGCATGATCGGGGTCACCTCTTCGCGCAGCAATGTGGCGGCCAGCGCCAGGCCGAAGAACGGCTGCAGCAATTGCAACTGGCCGACCGCGGCAATGCCGCCCTGGGCAAGGCCGCGATACCAGAAGACGAAGCCGATCAACATGCTGAAGAGCGAGACATAGGCCAGGCTGATCCAGGCCGGTGCGGCGACATCGGCAAATGAGCCGGGCCAGTAGAGCAGCGTCAGCAACCCCATCAGCGGCAGCGACAGCACGAGCGCCCAGCAGATCACCTGCCAGCCGCCGAGCCTGCGCGAGAGCCTGGCGCCTTCGGCATAGCCCAGCCCGCAAACGACGATTGCGCCAAGCATCAGCGCATCGCCGACCGGCGAAGCCGTCAGCCCCTGCGACAGGGCGAACCCGGCCACGAGGGCACTGCCGAGCAGCGAGAAAGCCCAGAAGGCGGCCCTTGGACGTTCCCCGCCCCGGACGACGCCGAAGATTGCCGTCGCCAGCGGCAGCAGACCGATGAAGACGATGGAATGCGCCGAAGTGACATGCTGCAAGGCGAGGGCGGTCAGCAGCGGGAAGCCGACGACGACACCCAGGGCCACGATGGTCAGTGATGCCAGGTCGCCACGGGCCGGCCGGCGCTCCCGGAACAGCAGCAACAGTGCCAGGCTCAGGATACCGGCAATGGCGGCGCGGGCCACCGTGAGGAATACCGGATCGAAGGCCTGTACGGCCACACGGGTGGCAGGCAGCGACCCGCTGAAGATGATGACCCCGATCAACCCGTTGATCCAGCCGCTTCTTGCCTGTTCCATGACCCGCTCCCTGTCGCGGGCCCTTATCCGTTGCCGCTGGCGAAAGTGCCAGCTACAGTGCGGTACGGTTTGAGCGAACTGTTATGGCCACTGAAGCAATACAGACAGAGCCGGTAAGCCGCATCGGCATGGTGATGGCGACCATTCGCCAGCGGATTGCCGCCCGGACCTTGGTCGCCGGCTCCAAGCTGCCATCGGTGCGGGCGCTGGCGCGATCCATGCAGGTCTCGGTGTCCACCGTGGTGGAGGCCTATAACCGGCTCGTCGCCGAAGGGGCGATCCTCTCCCGTCCGGGATCGGGCTTCTATGTCGCCTCCCAGGTTGCCCCGATGGAGTTGTCGGCGCTGGAGCCGAAGCTGGACCGCGCCATCGATCCGCTCTGGATATCCCGGCAATCGCTGGAAGGGGACGAGGCCGTGCTGAAGCCGGGCTGCGGCTGGATGCCGGCATCGTGGTTGCCGCAGCAGGTTATCCGCAAGGCTCTGCGTACCGTATCGCGGGGCCGTGCCGAAGCGCTGGCGAATTATGGCTCGCCACTGGGATTGCCGCCGCTCCGCCAGTTGATCAGCCGGCGGCTGGGCGAGCGTGGTGTGGAAGCATCTCCCGATCAGATCATGCTGACCGAAAGCGGCACGCAGGCCATCGATCTGCTGTGTCGATACCTGCTCGAGCCGGGCGACACCGTGCTGGTGGACGATCCATGCTATTTCAATTTCCAGGCCCTGTTGCGGGCGCATCGCATCAGGATGGTCAGCGTGCCCTACACGCCGACCGGGCCGGATATCGACGCCTTCGCCGCCATTCTCGCCGAGCGGCACCCGCGGCTCTACATCACCAATTCCGCCGTGCACAATCCGACAGGGGCCATCCTGTCGCCGGTCACCGCGCACCGCGTCCTCAAGCTGGCCGACCAGCATGGGCTGATCATCATCGAGGACGACATCTTCGCTGACTTCGAGCATGTGCCGGCGCCGCGGCTTGCCGGGTTCGACGGGCTCAATCGGGTGATCCAGATCGGCAGCTTCTCGAAGACCCTGTCGGCATCGGCCCGCTGCGGCTTCGTTGCGGCCCGGCCGGAATGGATCGAGGGGCTGATCGATCTCAAGATCGCGACCATGTTCGGCGGGGCGCGGCTGAACGAGGAACTCATGCATGCCGTGCTGAGCGATAGCGGCTTTCGCAAACATGCCGCCGCCCTGCGGGTCAGGCTCGAACGCGCGCGCCGCGAAGTGGGGGAGCGTCTCCGCGAGATCGGCGTCATGCCCTGGATTGAGCCGCGCGCCGGCATATTCCTCTGGTGCCGCCTGCCCGCCGGCATGGATTCTGCCGAGGTGGCGCGCCTTGCTCTGGCTTCGGGGCTCGTTCTCGCACCGGGCAACGCCTTCAGCGTCGCACAGACTGCGGGCGCCTATATGCGCTTCAACGTTGCGCAGATGGACGAACGTGTATTCGACATCTTGCAGTCCTGCATCCGACAAGGCCTGCTTTCGCCTTCCACCCGACAATAAACGCCGCCGCCCGAACCGATGCGGCAGCAGCGTTCAGCCATCCAGCCAGGTGGCAAGGCCGTCCAGGGTCTGCAGTCCATATTCCACCGCGCCGAAGTCGATGACCGCCTGCCGCCGCTCGCGACTTGGGTGAAGCTGGCGCATGGTCAGCACGGTCTTGCCGTCGGCCTGTTCATCGAAGGTAATGGTCATGTAGAAGCGCTCGGGATCGTCGGGCTCCGGAGTGCCGTAATCCACCACGATCAGTTCGCCGGGCACGATCTTGAGGAAGCGCATCATGTTGGGGAAGCGCTGCTGCTGGCCTTCGAACTCGCCCACCATGTCGAAGCGCCACACGCCACCCTCGCGGATATCGGCCTCATGATTCTCGATGACGAGGCCGGCCGGACCATACCATTGGGCCAGCGCCTCCGGATCCATCCAGGCGGCGAAGACCTTGCGGCGCGGATGCTTCAGCACCTTGACCAGAACGATCTCGCGATCGAGCGACCAGGTCTCGAACAGCTTTTCCATGCTCATTCTCTTTCCGTCCTGTCCAGATAGGCTTCCAGCCGGTCGAGCCGCTCGGCCCAGCCGCGGCGCTCCGCTTCCATCCAGTTTGCCGCCTCGTCGAAGCGCGCCCGCTCCAGCCGGCACCAGCGGCTGCGCCCGCGCTTCTCGCTGGCAATCAGCCCGCACTCTTCCAGCACTTTGAGATGCTGGGCGAAGGAGGGCAGCGCCATGTCGAAGGGCTCGGCCAGAACAGTCACAGGCATCTCCCCTTCGGCAAGCCGTGACACCACGGCGCGGCGGGTGGGGTCGCTGAGGGCGTGAAAGGCAAGGTCGAGCGGGGTCGAATGATAAGGCATGCGCCACGGTAAGGTGGATCGTGCAGTTGCGTCAACAACAATAAGGCACTTGCCTTTGTATTCCATCTGAATTATTAAGGCATCTACCTTACTATCAGGAGGCGCCAATGGCCGTTCGTGTCGATCTCAACATTTCCCTGGACGGTTTCGCGACCACCACGGATCAGACGCCCGACAATCCGTTCGGCGATGACTGGCCGCGTCTGGTTGCTGCCTATGCCGCCACCCGAACGGTGCGTGAGCGCGTGTTCAAGGACAGGTCCGGAGCAGGCACTACCGGCATCGACGAGCAATATGCCCAGGCCTATTTCTCAACTATCGGAGCCGAGATTATCGGCGCGGCATGTTCGGGCTTCACGCGCATCCCAACGATCCCGACTGGCGCGGCTGGTGGGGAGAAGAGCCGCCCTTCCGCGTTCCGGTCTTCGTTCTCACGCACAAGCCGCGGCCCCCCATCGAAATGGAAGGGGGCACCACGTTTCATTTTCTCAGCACCGCGCTCGCCGATGCGCTCCAGCAGGCGGCGCGCGTCGCCAATGGCAAGGATATACGCATTGGCGGCGGCCTCACCATCGTTCGCGACGCTCTCAAGGCCGGTCTTGTCGACAGGCTGCATGTCGCCATCACACCCATCCTGCTCGGACGCGGCATCCGTCTGTGGGACGACCTGCGCGGGCTGGAAGCCGGTTACACCGTCAAGGCAGAAACCGCCGAGAGCGGGACCGTGCACCTCACTTTCCAGCGCCAGCCGGGGGCCGGCGATCTACGGTGGTCATGGGCCGCCCGGTCGGTGGCTTCTTTCTGGTTAGCTGACCGAAACATGCCGACCGCTCGCCCCGCGAGAGTGATGGCAGCCGAGCGGACCGGCTGCCTCCGGGATTGTGCCGGATTGCCCGATGTCCCCAGGGTCCAAACCACCACCGCAGGCCACTTCGTCCGTTCCGCGCACACCTCGTGCGCTCCACGAACAAAGTGCGGAATGCGCCAAAAGTTGCAGTCCGGCGCTTTGATTTTGTAACCTTTGGGCGCTAGAAGTCTCAAACCATTCCAAACTGCGAGCGGCAGAGCCGCGCGCCAGCGAGGCTTCATGACGGTTCGCTCCCGCCCCCTTTCGCCGCATCTGCAAATCTACCGCTGGACCATCACGATGACGATGTCGATCGTCCATCGGGCTACCGGCATCGCCAATTATGCCGGCACGGTGCTGCTGGTCGCCTGGCTGGTCGCCGCCGCCAGCGGGCAGGAAGCGCTCAATGTGGTCAATGCCATCTATGGCTCCTGGTTCGGCCAATTGGTGCTGTTCGGCTTCACCTGGTCGCTGATCCATCACATGCTGGGCGGCATCCGCCATTTCATCTGGGATTTCATCATCGGCATGGAGCCGGGGCAGCGCGAGGCGCTGGCCTGGGCCAATCTGATCGCTTCCATCGTCCTGACCCTCCTGGTCTGGACCGTTTTCGTCTGGATGGCATGATGCGCGACACCGTCATTACCCGCGACATGGTCGCCAATCCCAAGACCAAATACGGCAATGCGCGGGCCTCGACCCGGCATTTCATCACCCAGCGGGTGACCGGGGCGATCAATATCGCCTTTCTGATCTTTCTGCTGTTCGTGGTGGTGCGGCTGGCCGGGCAGGATCGGCCGGACATGGTCTCCGTGCTGGGCAATGCCTGGATCGGCCTGCCGTTGGCGGCGCTTTTGGTCGTGGTGACAGTGCATATGCGCAACGGCATGCGCGATACGCTCGAAGATTATTTCGCGGGCAGAATCTATCGCCTGCTGATGCTGCTCAACACCTTGTTCTGCATTCTCGTCGCGGTGGCCGGGGTCGCCGCGCTTCTCAAGCTCGTCTTCTGGGGTTAACGCAATGGCGCAATACGAACTCATCGACCACGAATTCGACGTGGTCGTGGTTGGCGCCGGCGGCGCGGGTCTGCGCGCCACGCTCGGCATGGCCGAGCAGGGCTTCAACACCGCCTGCATCACCAAGGTCTTCCCCACCCGGTCACACACCGTGGCGGCGCAGGGCGGCATCGCCGCCTCGCTGCAGAATATGGGGCCGGATTCCTGGCAGTGGCACATGTATGACACCGTCAAGGGGTCGGACTGGCTGGGCGACAATGACGCCATGGAGTACCTGGCCCGCGAGGCGCCGGCGGCGATCTATGAGCTCGAACATTACGGCGTTCCCTTCAGCCGCACCAATGAGGGCAAGATCTACCAGCGCCCGTTCGGCGGCCACATGACCGAATTCGGCGAAGGCCCGCCGGTGCAGCGCACCTGCGCCGCCGCCGACCGTACCGGCCACGCCATCCTCCACACGCTTTACGGCCAGAGCCTGCGCAACAATGCGCAATTCTATATCGAATATTTCGCCCTCGACCTGATCATGGGCGAGGATGGCTCCTGCCAGGGCGTCATTGCCTGGAAGCTCGACGACGGCACCCTGCACCGCTTCCGCGCCAAACTGGTCGTGCTGGGCACGGGCGGCTATGGCCGCACCTATTTCTCGGCCACTTCAGCCCATACCTGCACCGGCGACGGCAATGGCATGGTGGCCCGCGCCGGCCTGCCTTTGCAGGACATGGAATTCGTGCAGTTCCACCCCACCGGCATCTATGGCGCCGGCGTCCTCATCACCGAAGGCGCGCGCGGCGAGGGCGGCTATCTGACCAATTCGGAAGGCGAGCGCTTCATGGAGCGCTATGCCCCCAATGCCAAGGACCTTGCCAGCCGCGACGTGGTCTCCCGCTGCATGACGCTCGAGATCCGCGAGGGCAGGGGCGTGGGTCCCAAGAAGGACCATATCTACCTCCATCTCGACCATCTCGACCCCAAGGTGCTCCATGAGCGCCTGCCGGGCATCACGGAGTCGGCCAAGATTTTCGCCGGCGTCGACCTCACCCGCGAGCCCATCCCGGTGCTGCCGACGGTGCACTATAATATGGGCGGCATTCCCGCCAATTATCACGGCGAGGTGCTGAATCCCACGCCGGACAATCCCGATCGCGTCGTGCCGGGCCTGATGGCCGTCGGCGAAGCCGCCTGCGCCTCGGTGCATGGCGCCAACCGGCTGGGCTCCAATTCGCTGACCGACCTCGTGGTCTTCGGTCGCGCCGCCGCTTTGCGCGCCGGCAAGGTGCTCGACAAGGCCGCGCCCGTTCCCGGCATCAACAAGGCGCAGGACGACAGGATTCTCGCCCGCTTCGACCGGTTGCGCAACGCGTCGGGCAGCCAGCCCACGGCCAAGCTGCGCGACGAGATGCAGCGCACCATGCAGGCCGATGCCGCCGTGTTCCGCACCGACGAGTCGCTCAAGAGTGGCGTCAAGGGCATGACCGAGATCTATGGCCGCCTCGCCGATGTGCAGGTCACCGACCGCAGCCTGATCTGGAATACCGATCTGGTCGAAACGCTCGAGCTCGAAAATCTCATGGCCAATGCCATGGTGACCGTGGTTTCGGCCGAGGCGCGCCACGAATCGCGCGGCGCCCACGCGCATGAGGATTATCCCAGCCGCGACGACGAGAACTGGCGCAAGCATACGCTGAGCTGGATCGACACCGATACCGGCGCCGTGCGGCTGGGCTATCGCCCGGTCCATGTCGATCCGCTGACCCCCCAGAGCGAAGGCGGCATCGATTTGAAGAAGATCGCGCCCAAGGCGCGCGTGTATTGAGATGAAGCCTCTGGCACTCGCGATTGCAGCAATGCTGGCGGGAGCCTCGGCTCCCGCCCATGCCGTATCGGAGACCGCCGAAGGCTTTGCCGCGGCCATGCAGGGCTGCTGGAACCGCGCCAGCTGGAGCGCCGATATCGACGCGCAACGGGCCGATCCCGGCTATTCCATATCCAGCCAGATGTGCCTGTCGGGCGGCGTCGAAGGCGCGTTGACCCTGCTCGATTGTGGCGGCGTCAACAACCTGGTCGAGTGTAACCAGGCCGGCGGGCGCTATGTGTTCGCCGCCGAAAAATTCCAGCGCATCTATGACGATGGCCTGCTGGCCGGGGGCAGCGACAGTTGCGACGTGTTCCTCGAGGCGGGGCGTCAATTCACCCTGCGCAACTGCCAATGGGTGGTCGCGCCGGCTGCGGCCGAAGCCATCGGCGACGTGGTCTATGAGCGGGCGATCGGGCAATGAGCAAGGTCATTCGCAAGGAGCTGAGATGAGATTTTTCGCCATTCTGGCCGCCTTGGGCCTGCTGACCGTCCCGGCTCTCGCCGCGCCCAGCCAGGCGCAGAAGGATGAATTCTATGCCGTCTGCATGGGCATCGCGCAGGATGCGCAGCTCTGCGGCTGCAAGGCCGATGCGGCCATGACGCTGATCGACGAGCGCTTCATGGGTGTGGTCATCGCCGCGATGAAGGGCACTGCCTCGCCGGCATCGGGCGATTACAACGCCTACAATACCTACGTCGCCAAATCGAACCAGATCTGCAAGCCGAACTACTAGAATTTCGCGCCGGTTGAGCGGCGTGTGTTGAGAAGGAAGACCGACCCATGGTCGAACTGATGCTCCCCAAGGCCGATCGCCCCACCAAGGGCAAGACCTGGCCCAAGCCCGCCAATGCTAACAGGCTGCGCGAGTATCACATCTATCGCTACGATCCCGACCAGGGCGCCAATCCGCGCATCGATACCTATTTCGTCGATCTCGACGATTGTGGCCCGATGATCCTCGATGGCCTGCTGTGGATCAAGAACAAGGTCGATCCGACCCTCACCCTGCGCCGCTCCTGCCGCGAGGGCATTTGCGGTTCGTGCTCGATGAATATCAACGGGCTCAACACGCTGGCCTGCACCAAGGGCATGGATGACTCCACCGGCCCGATCAAGATCTACCCGCTGCCGCATATGCCTGTCGTGAAGGACCTCGTTCCCGACCTCAGCACCTTCTATGCCCAGCACCGCGCCATCGAGCCCTGGCTCAAGACCACTTCGCCCACGCCGGAAAAGGAATGGACCCAGTCGGTGCCGCAGCGCGCCAAGCTCGACGGGCTCTATGAGTGCATTCTCTGCGCCTGCTGCTCCACCTCCTGCCCGAGCTATTGGTGGAATGGCGAAAAATATCTCGGCCCGGCGGCCCTACTGCAAGCCTATCGCTGGCTGATCGATTCGCGCGACGAGACCACGCAGGAGCGGCTCGATGACCTCGAAGATCCGTTCAAGCTCTATCGCTGCCACACGATCATGAACTGCGCCAAGGTCTGCCCCAAGGGGCTGAACCCGGCCAAGGCCATCGCCGAAATCAAGAAGATGATGGTGGAGCGCAAGGCGGCCTGAGCCGCCTTGCTTTAACGCCGCATGAAGTCCTTTTCGATATAGGTCACCAGCGCCTCGAGTTCCTCGAGCGTGAAGGCGCCGTTGACCTGGACGCCTGCGGGGATCGGCCCCAGCTCTTCGCCGAAGCAGGACACGTCAGTATAGGCGCCCTTGAGCCAGCCCGGCATGCGCGTTCCGGGCAGGCCGCAGCTGATGATGTCGAGCATGGTCTGCCGGTCCAGCGCGCTGGTGCGCAGGTTGGGGCCCTTGGGGAAGTCGACGCTCACCCCGCCGGCGCCCTTGGGACCATGGCAATTGGCGCAGCTGCCTTCGACATAGACGCGGCGGCCCTCCTTGAGCATGTCGGCATCGGTATTGTCCTGGGCCAGCGTGGCTGGCCCCGCTGCGGCGAACAGTGCCGCCCCGCCCAGGACGGCAAGCCAGAGCTTTCGGCCCCCTTTCACTGAAGTCATCGTTCTCCCTTCCATTGGTGGAACCCGGCGGCATGGCTGCCGCCGGGACAGGCATGATCAGATCAGCGGTTCCTGCACGATATTGGTCGCGGCCATATAGCCGGTGACCGTGGCCCGGCCGATGCCGTGCTGGCGGCCGCCGCCGCTGGCTTCGCCGCCGGCATAGAGGCCGGGTATGGCCTGCCCGTTCATGTCCATCACCTGGGCCTTGCCGTTGATGCGCAGCCCGCCATAGGAATCGTTGACCGCCAGCGGGATGATCGCGGCATAGAAGGGGCCGGTCTCGATCTTGTGCATGACGGGTTTTTCGAACTCGTCGTCCACGCCCGCTTCGGCGGCAGCGTTATACTTGGCCACCGTCTCCTCGAGATATTTGAGCGGCATATGCTGGTAGGGGTTCTCGGTGACCTTGCGGGCCAGTTCGGCCAGCGTGTCCGCCTTGTGGAAGAACCCGTCCGGCGGCTCGGCGATATAGGGGTGGCGCAGGTCCCAGCCATTGGCGTCCACCGCATTCTGGTCGAAGATCGCCCAGACCGGTCCCGAGGCATAGTCCGGCCCGCGCGAGCCTTCATTCATGGCCAGGGCCGCATCGGCCGCCGCGCCCTTGTTATAGGTGTCGCGCACATGCTCGACGCTGCTGTTGCGCCAGTCGAGCGGGGTGAACGGGTTGTTCGTCCCCGACGAGCCGGGCGGATAGGCGGCATGGGTATCGGCATTGGCCGCGATCGAGCTCTCGTTGTAGAAGCGCTTGCCCACCTGGTTGACGGCGATGACATGTTCCCAGCCGCCCCCGCCGATCGGAATGCCGAAGGCGCGGATGAACTTGAAGACCGGGTGTCCCGGCATCACGGCGTCATAGACGGCGCGCGTGCCGATCGTGCCGACCAGGTGCGGCGTGCCCAGGCTATAGCCATAGGGCTGCAGCATGCCGGCCAGGTTGGCACCCACCCGCATGCTGGCGACGATGCCGCTGGCATCCTCATGGCGCACGCCCATCAGCCCGTCGCCATACTGGATGGATGGCTCGCTCATGCGCGGGTCGAACATGGTGCGGAACGGGATATTGCCCATATAGCCGCCCGTGCCGATGATGACGCCGCGGCGCGCCCTTATATTGATGACCTCCTTGGTCTCGTCGATATTGCCGTCGCTCCACCAGCTTTCCAGGCGCTCGCCGGTTTCGGGGTCGAAGCGCGGCGTATAGCTCGCCTTGACGCCGAGCACGCGGCCCGAAAACTGCTGCTCGCGGATCACCTCGTCCAGGTGCCGGTTGACCATGAAGCGCACGCCCTTCTTGCGCGCGCTGTATTCGAGCGAGCGGGCGATGACGAAGCCGCCATAGATCCAGCCCGGCGCGCCGAAGCCGGTGGCCGAGGGTGCCGGGCCCATGGACTGGTGGTTGAAGGGCGAACTGCGTTCCTCCTCGGTGCTGCCGGCATCCTCGGTGGTGATGGTGCCTGCCTCGATATCGGTGACGTCGCCCAGCTTGATCATCGCCCAGGGCGCGCGGGCCCGGCTCACGCCGCCGCCGTAATGGGTGCCGGCAATGCGGCTGAAGCGGATATGGTTGTCCATCAGGAACTGCCGCACGGCAGGGGCATTGTCGGCCCAGGCGCGGTGCAGTTCGCGGTCGTTGTAGCGATATTCGGCCACCGCGCCGTCATTGACCACCGACCAGTCGGTCATGTCGGTGAAGAGGCGCTCCGGGTCGTCCTCGAAATCCTCGGACGGATGCAGCGGGGCGGTCAGGCCCAGCCCGTCGGGGTCCAGTCCGAGCCGATCGCGCTCCTGGATGGCGTCGCCGCCGCCCAGCGAGGTCCAGCCGCCGCTATGGGCCAGCTTGCCGCCCAGGTCGTAATTCTGCTCGACCACCAGCACCGAGGCGCCCAGGTCGCGTGCCCGCACCGCCGCGGTGAGGCCTACGCCGCCGCCGCCGAGAATGACCACGTCGACCTCGTAGTCCCATTCGGTATCGTTGGCGTCGGCCGCCTGCGCGCCCGTGGCGCCGATGGCGGTGAGGCCCACGGCTCCCACGCCGGCCGCGGCGCCCTGCTTGAAGAATTCGCGCCGGCTCAGCGCATTGTCGTCGTCGTCATCCGGTTTTTTGGACATGCCTTCTCCTCCAGCCGGCACGTTGTGTGCGCGGCTCCCTAAACAACTCATGCTGATGACTTTTCCTCCACCCGACTGTTGCTCAGTTCTTATGGGGGTCGTCAGCTAGTATCCTAGCATACGATTATGCCGGCGCAAGTTTGTATGCATGCATATTTTTCTCTGTTTGAATCGGGCAGGAACAGGATGCATAAGGTGCGCCTTGCGTGATGCGGGAGACCTCTCATGGCCAAACAGGCGGAACAGGACCCGGCCGGGTCGGTTGGCGCGGCGATCCGATCGATGACCGACACGACCTATCGGCAGCATTCCGATGTGCTCTATTCCATCCACGAAGTGTCGCGACTGGTCTCGACCCTGTCCGACCGCGGCCTGGGCGCCCATGGCATCACTCACGCGCAATGGTGGGGCCTGATGCATATCTACGAGCATGAAGGGGCCACCCAGACCGAACTGGCCGAGATCTTCCATATGGGCCGGGCCGCCGCGGGCAAGCTGCTGGAACGGCTCGAAGCCAAGAACTGGGTGGAGCGCCGCCCCGATGCCAATGACAGCCGCGTGCGCCGCGTCTATCTGCGCCACGAGGTGGTGCCGGTCTTCCGCCACATGACCGACCAGGGCTGGCGCCTGTTTCGCTCCCTGCTCGAAGGCATTTCCGATGCCGACGAACAGGTCATCCTTGCCGGCCTGCGCCGCATCAAGGCCAATGCCGAGCGCTGAGCCTGTTTCGCGTTAGGCTCGATCTTGCCCCAGGCGCGGAGCCACCCCTCGCCCCTTGTGGGAGAGGGTGGTTTTCCGCGTTCAGCGGAAAACCGGGTGAGGGGCTTCGAACCGGCCGAAGGCAAAATCGCTCCAGCGGAGCGATTTTAGGTGAGAAGGCCATGAGGGCTACGCCCGAATGGTGCGCCATCCCATGCTTCAATGCTGGCGGGTAGCTCAAAGCCCCCTCATCCGCCCTTCGGGCACCTTCTCCCACGAGGGGAGAAGGGAAACGGGAGTTGCGGCCCCATCCCACCTCGGTCCCACCCCTCAAAGGGCGAGGTGGGCAGGAGCCGAGAATGCCACCCTAAAACGAAAACGGCGGGGCTTTCATCCCGCCGTCCATAAATCCCGCTGCTGCCGAATTACTCGGCTTCGCTGCTCAGGATGACCGTGCCGGCCTCATAGGCGGCCTTGCAGTCATTGGCATCGTGATATTCGTCGCTGTCCAGCAGCACCGAGGCGGCGTCCGGGCCTTCGAAGCGCGGGTCGTCGCATTGGTCGTCATTGGCATAGCTCGACTTGTTGTCGCCAAATTCGATGTGGCTGCTGTCATAGGGCGCGCCGGCGGCATATTCGGGCGAATAGACCATGCGGATCGATACCTGTCCGGCTTCTTCCAGCGTGCGGCAGTCGGTGGCATCGCCATACATGTCGTCGGTCATCAGCTTCTTGTCGGTGCCGGGGCCCTGGAAACGCAGGTCGTCGCATTCCCCGTCATTGGCCCATTTGCTCCAGTCGCTGCCATAGTCGAAGGCGGCGGTGGATGCGAGGGACGTGGCGGAGCCGCCAAAGGTGGCGGTGCCCGCTTCCACGGCGGCGCGGCAATCGTCGGCATCGTGGCCCATATCGGCGTCGAGCAGTTCGCTGGCAACGCCTGACCCCGAGAAGCGCGGATCGTCGCATTCGCCGTCATTGGCCCATTCGCTGGTATTGTCGCCATAGTCGATATCGGCGCTGTCACCCACGAAGGTCACCGTGCCGAGGTCATAGGCGGACTGGCAGTCATTGGCATCCTTGAGGATGTCGGCATCGACCAGCTCGGCGGCGGAACCGGTGCCCTGGAAACGCGGATCGTCGCATTCGCCATCATTGGCCCACTCGCTGGAATTGTCGCCGAAGTCGATATCTTCCGCCGTGGCGGCCGGTGTGTCGCCATCGCCCACGAAGGTCACCGTGCCGGTGTTATAGGCGGCCTGGCAGTCGGTGGCGTCCTTGAGGATATCGTCATCGACCAGTTCGGCGGCCGTGCCCGAACCCTCGAAGCGCGGATCGTCGCATTCGCCGTCATTGGCCCATTCGCTCGAATCATCGCCGAAGTCGATATCGGCTTCCGTGACATCAGGCGTGTCGCCATCGCCCACGAACTGGACCGTGCCGGCCTCATAGGCGGCGCGGCAGTCGGTAGCGTCCTTGAGAATGTCGTCATCGACCAGTTCGCTGGCCGAGCCGGTGCCGGCAAAGCGCGGGTCGTCGCATTCCCTGTCATTGGTCCACTGGCCGGAATCGTCGCCGAAGTCGATATCGGCAGCGCTGGTGGCGGCTGCCCCGCCCTCGACCAGGGTCACGGTGCCGGCCGCAAAGGCGGCGCGGCAGTCGGTGGCGTCTTTGAGAATATCGCTGTCGACCAGCTCGGCAGCCGAGCCGGAGCCTTCGAAGCGGGGATCGTCGCATTCCCCGTCATTGGCCCAGGGGCTCGAATCATCGCCGAAGTCGATATCGCCGGTCACGGCGGTGGTTGTGGCTGGCGGATTCTTCTTGTTGTCGAGCTTCTGCGCCATGGCTGGCGCGGCAAGCCCACCGGCCAGGACCAGGGCGAGCACGGCTCCGCCCAGAACCTTTTGGAATGCGTTCATCGGTTGTCCCTTCCCAGATGTCTGCCGCAAGTCGTGGCTGGACATTACAGCGGCTTTGCGGCGGCCAAAAGCCGTCGGCAAAAGATTCAGCCCGTTGCGCCACGCGCCCGGCGCTCGGCACGGGTGAACAGCACCGATCCTAGCAGGACCAGCGCCGTGCCCACCCCATGAAACAGGGTGAAAGGTTCGGAAAGCACGATGACGGCAATGACAATTGTCACGATAGGCCCGAAGGCGGCAGTGGAGGAAGTGGCCCGCGCCCCGATCCGTGCCATGCCAGCATTCATCAGGAAGCTGGGCAGCACCGTGCCGAGCACGCCCAAAGCCAGGCCATAGGTCCAGAGCTGCGGCGTCAGGGCCAGATAGCTTTGTGGTCCCGCGATGATCAGGTTCTGCAGAATCGCGCAGATGGCGGCGGTGGACATGCCGATGCAGGTGAACAGCGCCGAACCCAGCATCAGCATCTGCCTTTTGGCCAGGTGCTGATAGAGCGCGAAGGTAATGGCCGAGCCCAGCACCAGCAGTGTGCCGATCACGATGCCATCAGGATCGACCGCCAGGTTCCAGCCGAAAATCACCAAGAGGCCCCCGTAGCTCACCAGCATGGCGGGAACCACGCCCCAAACCATGCGGTCGCCGAAGAACCAGACGCCGAACAGCACGACGAAGAAGGGATAGGTGAACAGCACCAGCCGCTCATATTGTGCGGTGAGGAAATTGAGCCCGAGAAAATCGAGATAGCTCGACAGGTAATAACCCAGAATGCCGATGGCCATGCTCGATAGCACCAGCTTCGGGCTGAGCCCGGCGCGCAATCTGGGCTCTCGGCTCAATATGGTGACGAGAATGACCAGATAGACCGGCAGGGCCACCAGCATGCGCAGGCTCAGCAGCATTTCGGTCGAGACGCCCTCGCCATAGGCGAGCTTGATGAAGATGCCCTTGGTGGAAAACAGAATCGCGCCGCACACGGCAAGGCCGTAACCGATGGGGTCGTTGCGGGCGGGAGCGGTTGGTGCGGTCGAGGTCATGGAAGGGTCCTGGGAGGAGCCGCCATGCCAGTCACCGGAGCGCCAGAATGGCGGGCCGGTGAGACGAAGGGCTGGACGTCAGCGCTCGTTCCGGTCCCTGATGGGGCCGGTAAGAAGGATCGCGGAAATGAGGATCGCGGTGGCGTGCATGCCAGTTTGATAGGACCGGCGCGACGGTTCGGCAAGGCCGATATCGCCAAATGCGTTCGCACCTTCTTCTTCGCGTCGATGCTAACAGTCCGTTAACATTAGCCCCGCGGATGCGCCTTGCGGTAGCTCTCCAGCAAGCGGTCCGTATCGACGGCCGTATAGATCTGCGTGGTGGAGAGGCTGGCATGGCCCAGCAGTTCCTGGATGGCCCGCAGGTCGCCGCCGCGACCCAGTAAATGCGTTGCAAATGAATGCCTTAGCGCATGCGGCGTGGCCGAGGGTGGCAGTTGCAATGCACTGCGCAACTGCACCATCCGTTGCTGGATCAGCCGCGGCGACAGCACCCCGCCCTTGACCCCGCGAAACAAAGGCTCCTCCGGCCAGGATTTGAACGGGCAGAGCTCGATATAGAGGTCGATCGCCTTGCGCACTGGTTCGATGACAGGCACCAGCCGCACCTTGCCGCCCTTGCCGGTCACCCGCAGAACCTGGCTTTCGAGATCGCCCGAGGTCAGCGCCAGAGCCTCGGAAATACGCAGGCCCGCGCCATAACACAGCGACAGCACCGCCATGTCGCGCGCCGCCACCCAAGGGCGCTCCTCCATGTCAGCAGTCGTGGTGATGGTCTGCCGCGCCTCGATCACGGTCAGCGCCTTGGGCAGGCTCTTGGGCAGTTTGGGTGTGCGGATCACGTTGAGCGCCTCGGTCGCCACCACGCCTTCGCGTTCGAGGAAGCGGAAGAAGCTCTTGAGCGCCGACAGCACCCGCGCCAGCGAGCGCGAGCCCAGGCTTTCCGCGCGCCTCTGCGCCATGAAGGCGCGAATATCGGCGCCGCGCAGCTCCTTCAGCGTTGCCAGCGTCACCGGCCCGCCGGTATGGCCGGCGAGAAAGCTCAGGAACTGGCCGACATCGCGGCTGTAGGCTTCGAGCGTATTGGGTGCCAGCCGGCGCACCGAGCCGAGCTCGCGCTGCCAGCCGGCAAGCTGGGCGCGGATGAATTCGTCACTGGCAAAGGCGGAATCGACCATGGCTGCAGTCTGGTCCGGCATGGTAAACCCAACCTTAACCCGGCTCGGCCATGGTTGTTGCAAAGGAGACAGGCCGATGCGCATTTCATTCATTCCCGCCCTCGGCATTCTGGCGTCGCTCGGGTCCGGAACCGCCATGGCCCAGTCTCCCGATATGTGGCGGCAGGACCCCTATTGGGGCGGCGGCGCCACGGTGAACTACGCTCCCGACGATACGGTGCGCGCCAATGCCAGCCTCGGCGTCATGTATCTTGAAGGCAACGAAAAGGTGCTCAGCGGCGACTATACGGTCAGCCACCTGATCTGGCAGACCCTGACGCCGGTGCTGCGTGGCAGCATTGCCGTGGATTTCGGTGGCGGCCTCAGCGCCAGCCTCGAAGGCAGCATGGCCGGTTTCGGCAGCGGCTATATGGAAGATTACGACTGGCTCAAGGGCGACGATACCTTTGCCGACTGGTCCCATCGCAGCCAGCATCCCGATACAAGGCTCGACCATTATTTCACCGGCGCGGCCGCGCTGGGCTACGAACTGGTCAATGACGGCAGCGCGGTCATCCGGGCGCATGGCGGCATCAAATATTCCGATGTGCAATGGACCGCCTATGGCGGCACCTACACCTATTCCAGCGGCGGCGGCTTCCGCGACATTGCCGGCAGCATTCCCGATGGTGTGGCGGGCATCACCTATCGCCAGCAACTCCCGGAGCTGTTCCTGGGCGTCGACGGCGAGGAGCATTACGGCAATTTCCGCGTCGGCGGGCTGCTGCGGGGCGGGCTGACGTTCCTGGGCGTCGCCACCGACGATCACTATCTGCGCATTCCGCCGCTGCATTTCGTGGATTCGCTGTGGGTCGCGCCGACCTTTACCGCCGGCGTCGATGTCGGTTTCGCCCTTGGCCGCAATGCCGAGCTGACCCTGGCGGCCCGCTATGACCACATCTTCGAGCAGCGCGGCGATACCAAGGTCTACGACGCCAATACCGATACCTTGATCAGCAATACGGTAGCCACGGCCGCGGCCGGTCTGCGCAGCGCCGAGATCACGGCGGGAATCAAGGGCTCCTTCTAGAGCGTTTCCAGCAAAAGTGGCCACTGTTTTGCGGTTCGGAAACGCGACAAAACAAGGCCCTAGCGGACATGCAGGGTGAAATCGGGGCGCTGGCTGGGCGGAATGCCCAGATCGTCATAGAGCCGCGCCGGCACTTGCTGCGGTATCCGCTGGCGGCGCAAAGCCTGCTGCAGCAGGGCATAGAGACCGGCTTTTTCGGCAATGGCGACCAGCTCGTCGCTATGGTTCAGGCGATCGATCATCTGCGTCATGACACTCTCCTGTGCTTGGGACGTCATGTTGCACCCGATCCCTGACAGGGCCTGTCAGCAGTCGACGGCGCCCTGCCTGTGGCCCAATTGCACCATGTCCGAAGCCCAATGTCCGGCGGGCCAACACGCTGGCGTGAGCAGGCTTTTACCCGCCGGGCGGGCGGGCTAAGGCCGGGCCATGACGCGTCTGCTCAGCATTGCCGTCCTGATCGTGGCCCTGGTCGCCCTTGCCGCGCCCAGTCTGTCACTGGGCGTGAGCGCCTATCCGCCGACATCGACCCAGCTCCATGTTTCATCGGGTGACCTGATGGCGGCAAAGCCCTGCAAGTCGCTGGGTGGCAAGCGCGTGCTGCCCTGCCATCCCGATCTCGGAGTCATGGTCAGCCAGGCGTCACTTGTCTTCCCCTCGATCCGGCAGCGGTCGTGGCGCGATGTGGTGGTGCCACTCGCGGCGCCGCAGCCAGAGGCCGAATTGCCGCCGCCCAGAGCGGCCTGAGCTTTTCGTCCTTCACCATTTCCCTGTCCGCGGCCATAAGGCCGCCTATCCAGTATTGTCATGACCAGTCTTTCCCTTGGCCGCCGCCAGTTCATGGCCGGCGCCGCCAGTCTTTCCGCCCTGGCCCTTGCGGGGTGTGCCACCACGACCCAGCGCCCCAGCGTGCCCGCCGCCCCGATCCGCCATGCGGTCCCCGCCGATGTGCAGCTGATGTATGGCCCGGTCTATGACGAGCCTTTCCCGCTGCGTGCTGCCGACATGTCGCTGGTCGATCCGATCTACTGGCGCCAGCAGGTCATCGATCCGACGGGAGAAAAGCCCGGCACGGTCGTCGTCGATACGGCCAACCGCTTCCTCTATCACGTGGGCAACGATGGCATGGCCACGCGCTATGGCGTGGGTATCGGCCGTGACGGCTATGCCTGGTCGGGCCGCGCCCATATCGCCTACAAGCGTGCCTGGCCGAAATGGACGCCGCCCTCGGAAATGATCGATCGCCAGCCCGAACTGGAGCCCTATCGCTACGGCATGGAGCCGGGCATCGATAATCCACTGGGCGCGCGCACGCTCTATATCCACCAGGGCAATGTCGACACGATCTACCGCATTCACGGCAATCCCGACGAGCGTTCCATCGGGCAGGCGGTGTCGAGCGGCTGCGTGCGCCTGCTGCAGCAGGACATCATCCACCTGCATGATGCGGTAAGGACCGGCGCGACGCTCGTCGTCGCCTAAAGCGTTTCGATAGCCGGGGCTGGCAGAATCACTTGCGCTCCCTATGTTCGGATGCGAACAGAACGGGCACAAATGGAAGACCGTCCAGATATCGTCGCCGTCATGGTGGGGGTCGCGGTAGAGACCCCCTATAGCTATCGCGTTCCACCGGGCATGGTGGTGACGCGCGGCTCGATCGTGGCCGTGCCGCTGGGTCCACGGCTGACTTTGGGCGTGGTCTGGGGTGCGCCGAAGGACATGGTGGCGCATAACCGGCTGCGCGATATCGCCCTTGCCTATGACATTCCCCCGCTCAGCGAGGAACTGCTCAAGCTGGTCGATTGGGTTTCCCGCTATACTTTGGCAACGCCGGGCATGGTGCTGCGCGCCGTTTTGCGCTCCACCGAGGCGCTCGATCCGCCCCGGCCGGTCATTGCCTATCGCCGCACCGGCCATGAGCCGGAAAAGCTTACCCCGGCCCGGCTGCGCGTGCTCGATACCCTGCTGGACGACATGGCCTGGCCCAAGGCCGCGCTGGTCGGCGCCACCGGCGTTTCGCCCTCTGTCATCGAGGGGCTGGAGCGGGCAGGGGCCGTCGAACGGCTCGAAATGCCGCCGCCCCCCGTCGTGCTGCCGCCTGATCCCGATGGCGCCATTGCCACGCTCTCGGCCGAGCAGCAACGGGCGCTGGACGAGATCACCGCGCTCGACCCGCAGCAATTCGGCGTCGCCCTGCTCGATGGCGTCACTGGCGGCGGCAAGACCGAGGTGTTCTTCGAGGCGGTGGCCGACACATTGCGGGCTGGGCGGCAGGCGCTGATCCTGCTGCCCGAAATCGCGCTGACCAACACCTTCATCGCCCGCTTCACCCGCCGCTTCGGCACGAGGCCCGCCGAATGGCATTCCGACATGACCCCGGCGCAGCGGGCAAAAGTCTGGCGCGGCGTGCTCGATGGCTCGGTGCGCGCCGTGGTCGGTGCCCGTTCGGCCTTGTTCCTGCCTTTCCGCGAACTGGGCATGCTGGTGCTCGATGAAGAGCATGACGGCGCCTACAAGCAGTCCGACGGGGTCAACTACCATGCCCGCGACATGGCCGTGGTGCGCGCCCATCTCAGCAATGCGCGCGTCATCCTCTCATCGGCCACGCCATCGGTCGAAACGCGCAATAATGCCAATGCCGGGCGCTATGCCCATGTGCTGCTGACCTCGCGCTTTGCCGAGGCGGCCATGCCCAATGTCACGGCCATCGACATGCGGGTGGACGGGCCGGAAAAGGGCCAGTGGATCGCCCCGCAACTGGCGCGCGAGGTCTTCGCGGCCCTCGACCGGGGCGAGCAGGCGCTGCTGTTCCTCAACCGGCGCGGCTATGCCCCGCTGACGCTGTGCAAATCCTGCGGCCATCAATATCAATGCCCGGACTGTTCCGCCTGGATGGTCGAGCACCGCTTTCGCGGCGTGCTGATGTGCCACCATTGCGGGCACGAAGTGCGCACGCCCAAGGTCTGCGGCCAGTGCGGCGACACCGAAAGCCTCACCGCCGTCGGTCCCGGCATCGAACGGGTGGCCGAAGAGGCCGCTGCCCGCTTCCCCGATGCGCGGCGGGTGATCCTCTCCTCGGATATGGGCAGCAATGCCCAGCTGCGCGAGCGCTTCGCCGAGATCGAGCGGGGCGAGTTCGACCTCATCATCGGCACCCAGCTGGTGTCCAAGGGCCACCACTTCGAGAAACTCTCCGTGGTGGGCGTGCTCGATGCCGATCTGGGCTTGGCACATGGCGATCCGCGCGCCGCCGAAAAGACCTTCCAGATCCTGACCCAGGTGGCGGGCCGCGCCGGCCGCGCCTCCAAGACCGGCAAGGCGTTCCTCCAGACCTATCACCCCGATCATCCTGTGATGCGTGCCATGGTCACAGGCGACCGCGAGGCCTTCTATGCCCATGAGCTGATGGCGCGTGAAGCCGGCGGATTGCCGCCTTTCGGCCGGCTGGCCGCGCTCATCGTCTCGGCCAATGAGCATGAGGTGGCCATGGGCTTTGCCAAAAAGCTGCTCTCGGCCGCCCCCATGGCCGATGGCGTCCGCCTGTTCGGCCCGGCCGACGCGCCCGTTGCCATGGTCCGCGGCCGCCATCGCGTGCGACTGCTGGCGCAATCCGGCAAGGATTTCGACCTCTCCGGCTATGTCCGCTTCTGGCTGGGTTCGGCCGAGAAGGTGACCGGGAATCTCAGGGTCCAGGTGGATATCGACCCGATGAGTTTTATGTAGTCAGAGATGACGGCGCACATCCATATTCTGGTGCAGCACGCGAATGATCTCGATGCCATCATCGACCGCCCGGTAATAGATAAAGTGCGATCCGGAAAGTAGCTTCCGATGGCCTGGACGTATGGTAACGGGCACGCCGCTATCGGGGTTGGCAAGGGCAGCTTTCAGTTGGTTCCGAAGGGCCAGGTAATATTCGTCCGCCTGCGTTTTGGACCATTGCTCGAAAGAATAGCGCCAGATCGAGATCCAGGTCCCTTCGGGCTCTTTGGGAAATGTGGATTCGTGGCATGCTAGCCGAGATACTTGTGATGCATTTCGTCGAGGAATGCATCGGGGTCAAACGGGGTGAACGGCCCCTTCTCCCCCTCGATCAAAGCATCCTGCAGTGCCTTGACCTTGGCCTCGTGCTCTTCAAGAAGCCGCAGTCCCGCGCGCACTACATCGCTGGCCGAGCCATAGCGGCCCGCTTCGACTTGAGTGTCGATAAAATCGATGAAATGGTCGTTCAGTGAAACCGAAGTGTTGCGCGCCATGATCATGCTCCTTGGCCGCAAGGGTACCAATTTTTGGTACACGCTGCAAGCAGGGACCCCACTCCCCTGCGACACTTTCGCCGCATTTGAATCGCGCCCCCACGTCTTGCAAGCCGCGCGGGGCTTGTGCTAGAGCGAGCGCGACTTTGAAGGGGTCTCCGGACGGCCTCTTTCCCAGACAAGAATACGCGTCGGCAACCGCCCGGGTTTCCCCAGAGAGAACTAGGGCGGTGGAGCGGGCAGGCAACCAAGAGGGTGTAGCGGCATTGGCAGCGCAGAATTCAGTGCTTACCCAGATCGCCCGGCCATATGCGTCGGCGCTGTTCGATCTCGCCGAGAGCGAGAACCAGTTGGCATCGGTGGAAACGTCGCTTTCGGACGTGTCCCGCCTTATCGGGGAAAGTGCTGATTTCGCGCGCTTCCTGCGGTCGCCCGTCATTGCCGGCGACGACAAGGCCAAGGCGCTCGATGCGCTGCTGGCCAAGGGGCAGACCAATGCGCTGGTCGCCAACTTCCTCAAGCTCATTGCCCGCAACGGGCGCTTGTTTGCGCTCGATGCCATCATCGTGGCCTTCCGCGAACTGGCCGCCAAGGCGCGTGGCGAAATGACTGCCGACGTGACCTCGGCCAGCCCGCTCAGCGCGGCGCAGGTCAAGTCGCTGGCCGCGACGCTCAAGGGCAAGATCGGCAAGACCGTTACGCTCAACCAGTTTGTCGACCCGTCGCTGATCGGCGGCCTTCAGGTGAAGGTCGGATCGCAGATGATCGACTCTTCCCTCAAGACGAAATTGACCGCGATGAAGATCGCCATGAAAGAGGTCGGATAAATGGACATCAAAGCCGCGGAAATCTCTGCGATCCTCAAGGACCAGATCAAGAATTTCGGCCAGGAAGCCCAGGTTTCCGAAGTCGGCCAGGTGCTTTCCGTCGGTGACGGTATCGCCCGCGTCTATGGCCTCGACAATGTGCAGGCCGGCGAGCTCGTCGAATTCCCCGGCGGCGTCAAGGGCATGGCCCTCAATCTCGAAACCGACAATGTCGGCGTCGTGATCTTCGGCAACGACCGCGCCATCAAGGAAGGCGATGTCGTCAAGCGCACCGGCTCCATCGTGGATACCCCCGTCGGCAAGGGCCTGCTCGGCCGCGTGGTCGATGGCCTGGGCAACCCGATCGACGGCAAGGGTCCGATCGAGCATACCGAACGCCGCCGCGTCGACGTCAAGGCGCCGGGCATCCTGCCGCGCAAGTCGGTGCATGAGCCGATGTCGACCGGTCTCAAGTCCATCGACGCGCTGATCCCGATCGGCCGTGGCCAGCGCGAGCTGATCATCGGTGACCGCCAGACCGGCAAGTCGGCGATCATTCTCGACACCTTCCTCAACCAGAAGCCGGCCCACGACGCCAACGAGTCGGAAACCGACAAGCTCTATTGCATCTATGTCGCCATCGGCCAGAAGCGCTCGACCGTGGCCCAGTTCGTGCGTCAGCTCGAAGAAGCCGGCGCGCTGCAATATTCCGTCGTGATCGCCGCCACCGCGTCCGATCCGGCGCCGCTCCAGTACATCGCGCCCTTCACCGGCTGCGCCATCGGCGAATTCTTCCGCGACAATGGCATGCATGCCGTGATCGCCTATGACGATCTGACCAAGCAGGCCGTCGCCTACCGCCAGATGTCGCTGCTGCTGCGCCGTCCGCCGGGCCGCGAAGCCTATCCGGGCGACGTGTTCTACCTGCATTCCCGCCTGCTCGAGCGCGCCGCCAAGCTCAACGAAGACCACGGTCTTGGTTCGCTCACCGCTCTCCCGGTCATCGAGACCCAGGCCAACGACGTGTCGGCCTATATCCCGACCAACGTGATCTCGATCACCGACGGCCAGATCTTCCTCGAGACCAACCTGTTCTTCCAGGGCATCCGCCCCGCCGTGAACGTGGGTCTGTCGGTGTCGCGCGTGGGCTCCTCGGCCCAGGTCAAGGCGATGAAGCAGGTTGCCGGCTCGCTCAAGGGTGAGCTCAGCCAGTATCGCGAAATGGCCGCCTTCGCCCAGTTCGGTTCGGACCTCGACGCCGCCACCCAGCGCCTGCTGAACCGTGGTGCCCGTCTCACCGAGCTGCTGAAGCAGCCGCAGTTCTCCCCGCTCAAGACGGAAGAACAGGTTGCGGTGATCTTTGCCGGCGCCAATGGCTATCTCGACTCGCTGCCGGTCAACAAGGTTGCCGATTTCGAGAAGACGGTGCTCTCGGCCATGCGCGGCAAGCATGCCGACCTGCTCAAGACCATCGCCACCGAAAAGGCGCTCAGCGACGACTCGCGGGCCCAGCTCAAGGCTGCCCTCGACGACATCAAGAAGACCTACGCGGCTTAAGGCCATCATGGAGGCGACAAGCCCATGGCTTCGCTAAAGGACCTCAAGAACCGGATCGACTCGGTCAAATCGACCCAGAAGATCACCAAGGCCATGCAGATGGTCGCGGCGGCCAAGCTCCGTCGCGCCCAGGAAGCGGCCGAAGCGGCGCGCCCCTATGCCGAACGCATGGGCAAGGTGCTGGCCGCACTCGGCGCGGTCTACGACGGTCAGGAAAATGCCCCCGTGCTGCTCGGCGGTACGGGCAAGGACCAGGTGCATCTGCTGGTGGTCGCCACCGGCGAGCGCGGCCTGGCGGGCGGCTTCAACTCCTCGATCGCCCGCCTGGCGCGTGAACATGCCGCCAAGCTGCTGAGCCAGGGCAAGACGGTCAAGATTCTCACCGTGGGCCGTAAGGGCCACGATATCCTGCGCCGCCAGTATCCGAGCAATATCGTCGATACCTTCAATTTCCGCGAGATCAAGCAGGTCGGCTTCGTCCAGGCCCAGCAGGTCGCGGACAAGGTGTTGGAGATGTTCAACGCCGGTGAATTCGACGTGGCGACGCTCTATTATGCCAAGTTCGGCAGCGTGATCAGCCAGGTGCCGACGGCCCAGCAGCTGATTCCGGCGAAGCTGGACAAGGCAGAGGGCGAAGGCGCGGCGGATGTTGCGGCCGTGCCCTATGAATATGAGCCGAGCGAAGAAGCCATCGTCGAAGACCTGCTGCCGCGCAATATCGCGGTGCAGATCCTCAAGGCCCTGCTGGAAAACTCCGCCTCGTTCTATGGCGCGCAGATGTCCGCCATGGACAATGCGACCCGGAATGCCGGCGAAATGATCGGCCAGCTGCAGTTGAGCTACAACCGTCAGCGCCAGGCCCAGATCACCAAAGAACTCATCGAAATCATTTCGGGCGCGGAAGCGCTCTAAGCGAAGGACAAACAAATGGCAGAGAAAAAGGCCGGTCGCGTATCGCAGGTCATCGGTGCTGTCGTGGACGTCACGTTCGACGACCACCTGCCCGCGATCCTGAACGCTCTCGAAACCACCAATAACGGCCAGCGCCTGGTGCTGGAAGTGGCGCAGCATCTCGGCGAAAACGCCGTGCGCACCATTGCCATGGACACGACCGAAGGTCTGGTGCGCGGCGCCGAAGTGGTCGATCTGGGCGGCGCCATCTCGGTGCCGGTCGGTGAAGCCACGCTGGGCCGCATCATGAACGTCATTGGCGAGCCGATCGACGAAGCCGGCCCGATCTCGGGCGAAGCCCGGCGCGAAATCCACCAGGACGCGCCCAGCTTTGCCGAGCAGAACCCGGAAAGCCAGGTGCTGGTCACCGGCATCAAGGTCGTGGACCTGATCGCTCCCTATGCACGTGGCGGCAAGATCGGCCTGATGGGCGGCGCCGGCGTGGGCAAGACCGTGCTGATCCAGGAACTGATCAACAACGTCGCCAAGGCGCATGGTGGTTATTCGGTGTTCGCCGGCGTGGGTGAACGCACCCGCGAAGGCAACGACCTCTACCACGAAATGATCGAATCGGGCGTGAACAAGGACCCGCATGAGAATGGTGGCTCGGCCGCCGGTTCGAAATGCGCCCTGGTGTTCGGCCAGATGAACGAGCCCCCGGTGCACGTGCCCGCGTGGCGCTGACCGGCCTCACCGTCGCCGAGAACTTCCGCGACCAGGGCCAGGACGTGCTGTTCTTCGTGGACAACATCTTCCGCTTCACCCAGGCCGGCGCCGAAATGTCGGCTCTGCTGGGCCGCATCCCCTCCGCCGTGGGTTACCAGCCGACGCTGGCGACCGACATGGGCGCGATGCAGGAACGCATCACCACGACCAACAAGGGCTCGATCACTTCCGTGCAGGCCGTGTATGTGCCCGCCGACGACTTGACCGACCCGGCGCCGGCGACCTCCTTCGCCCACTTCGACGCCGTGACCGTGCTGAACCGCGCCATCTCGGAAAAGGGTATCTACCCGGCCGTGGATCCGCTGGCTTCCAACTCGCGCATTCTCGATCCGCTGACCGTCGGTCAGGAGCATTACGAAGTCGCTCGCCGCGTGCAGGAAGTGCTGCAGAAGTACAAGGCGCTGCAGGACATCATCGCCATCCTGGGCATGGACGAACTGTCCGAAGAAGACAAGCTGACCGTGGCTCGCGCCCGCAAGGTCGAGCGCTTCATGAGCCAGCCCTTCGACGTGGCCGAAGTGTTCACCGGCTCGCCGGGCGTGTTCGTGCAGCTCGAAGACACGATCAAGGGCTTCAAGGGCCTGGTGGCCGGCGAATACGATCACCTGCCCGAGGCCGCCTTCTACATGGTCGGCACCATCGAAGATGCCGTCAAGAAGGCCCAGAAGCTGGCCGCGCAGGCTGCCTAATGCAATAGCCCGGGCTACGGCCCGGGTGCTATCTCGTAGTGGAGCCTGGATATCGTTCCGGGCTCCAGTGCCAAAGGACCAAAAGTATGGCTGAAGGCCTCAAGATCGAGATCGTGTCACCCGAGCGGCTGGTGCTGTCGGAAGTCGTGACCTCGGTTACCGTTCCGGGCACCGAGGGCTATTTCACCGTGATGGACGACCATGCGCCGTTCATGACGACGCTGCGCCCCGGCTTCATCACCGTGAACAGCAATGGCCAGGACGCGATCTTCTTCGTCCAGGGCGGTTTTGCCGATGTCTCGCCTGAAGGCCTGACCATCCTGGCCGAGCGTTCCGTGCCGGTTGCCGAATTCGACCATGCCGACCTCGCTGCGCAGATCAAGGCGGCAGAGGCCGAACTGGCCGCTGCCGCGACGCCGGAAGACAAGTCCTACGCCCAGGAAGTGGTCAGCGCCCTCTTGAACCTGGCTATCGAGGCCGGCCAGCTCAACCAGGGCCACGTCCACTAGGACATTTTCCCCAAGGCAAGATTTCAGACCCGGTCATGACTGATGTCGTGGCCGGGTCTTTTGGTTTTTCAGGCTGGGGCACCAGCCCACCCGACCTCGATGTCATCCCGGCCTTGAGCCGGACCCACCCCGAGATCACGCCACAGCTAGGTGGCTCGTGCCCAAACACCCCCACCCTCATTCCCTCCCCACAAGGGGGAGGGAAGCCTGGTCCGTGCTTGCGGAGACATTTGAGATGATCTTTGAGGGTCGATCTGGCGCCTCCCTCCCCCTTGTGGGGAGGGAATGAGGGTGGGGGAGCCACAACCACTGCGTCATGGTTGGACCAGCATCTGCCCACCCACCGGCGCCTCCCGTGGACTTGATCCGCGGGTCACTCCCAACACGACACAAGTGGCGAGAGACTCCCGGATCAAGCCCGGGGGGGGAAGCGCCCGACTTGTCCATCTTATCCCCCTCGCCAAAACCGCGCGTATCATCCCCCCATCTTCCGGGATACGGGCGGCGCTGCAGCGACGGGCGTCCGGAGGCCAGCCGGGGGAGTGGGGGTCGCGCTCCGCTCCGGGTCGAGCGGACGAGGCGTTTGGGCGGGGTGCTACGGCTAGCCGCCAGGGTCTGCGATCGCGCCGTCCGAGCAAGTCCCGGCATCCCGAGACGGCTTCCGTCTCATTACTAAATTTACCAGAGGCGAAGGCCGTCTCGGGATCCGCACGTCTATCGACAACCGCATCACAGGCGGCGCTTTGGCTCGTCCAGTGCAATCGATTGCACAAACTTTGGGCAAGCCTTTGATCTGGCTATCAAAATTGCACGGCATCAATACTCGCTTAACCAAACAGCCGCATTCTCTGTTCCGGGGAAGAGCTTCTCGGTCGGCCCAGAAGGGCTATTGGAGACACAGGAATGGGTTCGTTGCTCGGCAATATCCGCCTCACCTTCGCCATTGCGGCCATGGCGGTCTGTTCCATCACCATTGCCATCGGCGCGGTCCTCCTCGGGCTATTCATCAGCCTGACCAATACGGCCAGCCACGATGCGGAACAGGAAGTGGCCAGCGCCACGCGCATTACGGCGGAGATTCTCCAGGTCAACCTGCCCAGTCTCGAGATCGCTTCCGACGAGGCCGGCAATGTCGCAGCGCTTACCATGCGCTCCATGCCGCGCTTCCGCAGCCATGACGTTATCGACACTATTGCCCGGGTCTCCGGCCAGAATGCCGCCATCTATGTCTATGATGCCGAGGTCGGTCCGGACTTCGCCGTGGGGACGTCGAGCCTCGTCAAACCCGATGGTGAACGCCGGCTCGATACGCCCATCATCGCCGGCACGCCGCTTTTCGAAGCCATGATGGCCAATGAAGCGGTGCGCGACGAAGAGATCGTCGAGGGCGTTGGTTATTTCACGCTCTACCAGCCCATTGCCATGGCCGACGGTACCGTCATCGGCGCGCTGCTGGTGGCTGTGGCGCGTGCGCCGATCGAGGCTGTCGTGGGGCAGAATCTCACCATGCTGGTCGCCGTGGGCGGCGGGGCGCTGCTGATTATCGGCCTTCTGGCGCTGTTGCTTTCGCGGCTCCTGACCCGGCCCATTCCCCGGCTTTCCGGCGTGATGAGCGCGGTGGCCGAAGGTGGCTTGGATATCGAAGTGCCCTATACCGAGCGGCGCAACGAGATCGGTGCCATGGCGCGCGCGGTGGAGGTGTTCCGCGCCAATGCCGAGCGCGTGGCTGAGCTGGGCGAGGAAACCAACCGGCATCTGGTGGCGGCTGCAGACCATACTGGCCAGCTCAATGCTATTTCCATGTCGCAGATGGTGGCCGAGTTCAGCGTCACCGGCGAGGTGCTGACCGCCAACGAGAATTTCCGCAAGCTGTTCGGCTATGATCTTGCCGACATACAGGGGCAACCCAATGCGCTCTTCCTGTTCGATGCCGATCCGGAAGCACCAGCCTATCGCCAGTTCTGGCTCGATCTGGCTGCGGGCCAGTTCAAGGCGGGCGAATATCGCCGTCGTACGCGCGACGGCCGCGAAGTCTGGATCCAGAGCACGTTCAGCCCGATCCTGGGGCTCGACGGCGTCGTCTACAAGGTCGTGCAGTTTGCCACCGACGTCACCGCCCGCAAGCAGGCAGTCGCGGCGGTGGAGGCGGGGCTCAAGCAGCTTGCCGAAGGCAATCTGACCGGCATGATCGACACGACGTTCCAGGCGGAATTCGAAGACCTGCGTCATGCCCTCAACGGCACGGTGACCCGCTTCGCCGAAGTGGTCGGCCAGTTGCGTGGCACTTCGCGCTCGATCAAGGCCGCGACCGGGGAAATCCTTTCCGGTGCCAACGACCTTTCCGAGCGCACCACGCGCCAGGCCGCCACTATCGAAGAGACCGCTGCGGCCATGGAGACCCTGGCCGGCACGGTCGCCGTCAATGCGAAAATGGGGCAGGATGCCGCCGGCAAGGCGGGCGCGGTGTCGCGCTCGGCCGCCGAAAGCGGTGCCGTGATGGACCAGGCCAATGCGGCCATGGAGCGCATCACGACAAGCTCGGGCAAGATTTCCAACATTATCGGCATGATCGACGATATCGCCTTCCAGACCAACCTGCTGGCGCTGAATGCCTCCGTCGAAGCGGCGCGGGCGGGCGATGCCGGCAAGGGCTTTGCGGTGGTTGCCGTCGAAGTGCGCCGGCTGGCGCAGTCGGCTGCCAGCGCTTCGGCCGAGGTCAAGGCATTGGTCGAACAGTCGGCCAACGAGGTCAGGGGTGGCTCGCAACTGGTTTCGGACGCCGCGGCGCGCCTGGCCGAAATGGCCGAGGCCGTGCAACAGAACAACGCGCTGGTAGAGGCTATCGCCAAGGCCAGCGGCGATCAGGCCGTGGCCATCGACGAAGTCTCGATGGCCGTGCGTACGCTCGACGAGATGACCCAGCACAATGCGGCTCTGGTGGAAGAGACCAATGCCGCCATTGAGCAGACCGAGGCCCAGGCGCAGACGCTCGATGGTATCGTGGATATTTTCGTCATCGAGGACAGCGCGGAAGCGACCGCGACTCTTGCTCCGCCCCGAAAGCGGGTGGCGTAGCGGTCAGGCCAAAGCGGCGCTGACCAGCGCCTTGGCATGCAGCCCGGTCGTGTCATAGACCGGCAGCGGGCTCACCGAATCGTCGATCAGCATGGTGATTTCGGTGCAGCCCAGGATCACCGCCTCGGCCCCGCGCGCCGCCAGTCTTTCAATGGCATTGATGTAGATGCGCCGTGATTCCTCGCGCACGATGCCCCGGCACAATTCCTCGTAAATGATGCCGTTGAGGTTGGTGCGATCGACTTCGGGAATGAGCGCGGTCAGACCGCGCTGGGCCAGCCGATCGCGATAAAAGCCCATTTCCATGGTGAATCGCGTGCCCAGCAGTCCCACGGTCTCGAACTTATCCCCCAGCAGCGCATCGCTGGTAGGATCGGCGATATGCACGAAGGGTACCGTGATGGCGTTTGTGATCTGGTCGGCCACGATATGCATGGTGTTGGTGGCCAGGCCGATGACCTCGGCTCCAGCAGCCTCGAGGCCACGGGCAATATCCGCCAGCTGCCGCCCGGCGCCATCCCAGTCGCCTGCCGCTTGCATGTCGGCAATGGGTGCGAAGTCTACCGAGTGGACGATCAGCGGCGCCGAATGCAGCCCGCCCAGCCGCGAAGCAACATCCTGGTTGATGGCGCGGTAGTAATGCGCGGTGGATTCCCAGCTCATGCCGCCGATGAGGCCGATGGTTTTCATGCCGCCTATCCGAGGTTGAAACGCCGGGGAATGTCGGCGAAAGCCTCGACCACCTTGTCATAGGCGTCCCGCTTGAACGGCACGATCAGGCTGGGCAGGCGGCTCAGCTTTTCCCAGCGCCAGGCATCGAATTCGGCGGGGTGCTTGCCGCCGCCGGGCGCGAGCACGTCGATCTCGCTGTCCTTGCCGGTAAAGGCGAAGGCGAACCAGCGCTGGCGCTGGCCGCGATACTTGCCCTTGAGCGCGATGCCGAGCGCTTCATCCGGCAGGTCGTAGTAGATCCATTCCGGTGCCTCGGCCAACAGGCTCACGGCGCTGATGCTGGTTTCCTCGTGCAGCTCCCGCAAGGCGGCCTTCAGCGGGTCCTCGCCCTTGTCGATACCGCCCTGCGGCATCTGCCAGGGCGCACCCAGTTCGGCGCTCTGCTCGGGGTCGCCTTCGGCCTTGCGCCGGCCGATGAACACATCGCCGTCCTGGTTGAAGACGGCAATGCCGACGCAGTCGCGATAGGGCAGGGATTCACGGTCGGGGCGGGCAGGCATGGCAAACTCTATTTCATCAGGGCGCTGGCCGGTACCAGCACGATGCCCTTGCTTTCAAGGTCGCGCGACCATTCGGTGACGGCTGCGACCGATATGGGCAGCGCACTCACAATACCGACTGCCTGGCCGTTCTCCAACGCCTTGGCCTCAAGGCTGGCAAGCGCTGCGAGAATGGCCTGGCGCGACGGATTGGCGTCGATCACCAGGTCGGCGCGGGAGAAGGGCACCTTGTTGCCACCGGCAAGCTGGTTGGCCAGCGAGCGGTTGGAGGAGC
This sequence comes from Devosia ginsengisoli, assembly GCF_024707105.1. GTDB lineage: Bacteria > Pseudomonadota > Alphaproteobacteria > Rhizobiales > Devosiaceae > Devosia > Devosia ginsengisoli_A. Next base: position 822,391 of record NZ_JANQAJ010000006.1, read on the forward strand.
CGTCATCGAGATAGCCCAGCCCGCGGGCGCCCAGCTCTTCCATGATGGGAGAGAAATCGGCGGCCGAGGCGGTGAAGCGGGCCCCCATATTGTTGATGACGCCGACATAGCCGCCGAAGCGGGCCATCAGCCAGAACAGCTTTTCGAGGTTGGCGCGCAAGGGCTCGCCGGTCAGCAGGGTCTGCGGACCGGGGTCGTTCTGCGGGAAATCGAACGGCTCGAGCGGGATTTCGAGCAGTACTTCATGGCCGGCCGAACGGGCCGCGGCCACTGTCGTGGTCAGCGTCTTGCCATAGGGGGCAAAGGCCAGCGTCACGTCGTCGGGCAACTGGTCGATGGCGTCGAGCGACCCCTGTTCATTGATGCCCAGGCCTGTGACCACGACGGCGATCATCGCCATGCCGCTGGTCGTTGCCGGGTCCACGGGGCGGGCATAGGCGGCAAACGGGGTCTGCCCTGATGTCGACATGCGGGGAATGGGGCCGGCGCCGGTTTCCTCGCTGAGTTCGGGCAGGGCGCCAAAAATGTCGGGCAGGCTGGCAATGGAGCCGGCATCGGACGTGCCCGATGGCACGCTGGTTATCGAGCTGCCGGCGTGGAATTGCTGGGGGTCGGCAGTGATGGTGACCGGGCCCGTGCTGACCTGATTGGCCACTTCATTGCTGTTGCGCGTCGAAGCGATGGCTACCTCCTGGCTGGGGCGGCCACCATTGGGGTCGTCGGTCAGTACCAGGCGCAGCACGAAGGCAACGGCAATGAGCGCCAGCACGGCGAAGAGCGTGCGCGCGACCGGCAGATGCGGACGCTGGGACCCGGACTTGCGCTTGCGCCCGGTCAGTGGCGTCGTCAGGTCATTGGCCATCGTTCATGCGTTCCACGATGCAAAGTCAGCGGGGGCGAGGCAGCGAATCAGCCGCCTCGCCCCCGCAGGGTTTCATAGCACAGCGGTTCGCCCGCCGTTATTCGGCCTTGGCCGGGAAGGCCGGATCGGTCTCGGCGCCATCGATCAGGCGGATGGCATATTGCAGTTGGGTGTCCTCGGCCTTTTCGGCCGGAACATAGACCGAGGAGCCAACGCTGGTTTCTTCCTGGCCTTCGATGGTGATATGGCCAGCCAGCCCCGCCTCGCCGATAATCTCGTCGCGACCCTGGAATTCCTCGGGCACGACCTGTTTGATCTCGATGTCGGGGGTGATGCCCAAAGCCTGGATCGAACGGTTGTTGGGCGTGTAGTAGCGGGCCGTGGTCAGCCGCATGGCACCGTCTGGCCCCAGCGAGATGATCGACTGCACGCTGCCTTTGCCGAAGGAACGGGTGCCCACCACGGTGGCGCGCTTGTGATCCTGCAGTGCCCCAGCCACGATCTCGGAAGCGGAAGCCGAGCCGCCATTGATCAGCACCACCAGCGGCACATCTGATATCATGGCATCGAGGGCGTCGGGCTGGGCGTCATAGCGGGCGCTTTCCTCGGGAATGCGGCCGCGCGTCAGCACCACTGCGCCCTGCTTGAGGAAGGCGTCGGCGACATAGACCGACTGGTCGACCAGCCCGCCCGGATTGTTGCGCAGATCCAGGATGATGCCCTTGGGCGCCACGCCGTCACGCGCGGCATAGATGTCCTTGATAGCCTTTTCGACGCCGACAAAGGCCTGTTCGGAGAAGCGGCTGAGCCGCAGCACGGCCACGTCGCCCTCACCCTCGGTCTCGCCGCCTTCCATGCTCCAGCGCACGGCGCGCATGGCGATGATGGCGCGGGTCAGCTCGAAGTCGAGCGGGTCGGTCACGCCTTCGCGGAACACGGTGATCTTGATGGAGCTGCCGATCGGTCCCCGCATCTTGGCCACGGCTTCGTCCAGGGTCAGGCCCTGCACCTGCACGCCGTCGATCTCGATGATGAGGTCGTTGGCCATGATGCCAGCCTTGGCGGCGGGTGTATCGTCGATGGGCGACACCACCTTGACGATGCCCTCTTCCATGGTGACTTCGATCCCGAGGCCACCGAATTCGCCCGAGGTGTCCTCGCGCATATCGTCATAGTCGGCCGGGGGCAGATAGCCCGAATGCGGGTCGAGCGAGGTCAGCATGCCCTGGATCGCGGCACGGATCAGCTCCTTCTCATCCGGCGGATCGACATATTCGGCGCGGATGCGATCGAAGATTTCGCCGAACAGGTTGAGGTCCGCATAGATCTCCAGCGGATCGCGGGACGCCGCGGCATTCTCCTCCGGGGTGGGCTCGGGCTGCTCGCCGCTGGGTGCCGGCTCAGCGGGCGGCGTCTGCTCCTCGATGGGCGCGGGCGTCGGCGTTTCCTGGGCGACCAGCAGGCCGGCAGGCAGCGACAACGCCAGAACGATGGCAGCAACGCGAAGGGAGGTCAGGCGCATGAGGGTTCTATCCACTCTGTGTCGGGTTTGCCCACCATCCGGTTGGATCGACGGGCTCGTTGTTATGACGGAGTTCAATATAGAGGGTCGGCTGGGCGGCGCCAGCGTTGGTGGTTATCGAGCGCCCAATTGTGCGTGATCCCATGGTGCCCAGAGGCATGCCCATCTGCACGAATTGGCCGATATCGACAGTCACGGTTTCAAGGCCTGCAAGCAGGGCGGTGTAGTTCTGCCCCGTATTGAGAATGACGATCTGGCCATAATTGAGGTAGGGGCCCTTATAAAGCACCCAGCCGTCTGATGGCGCCACCACCTGCGCTTCGGCACGGGTGACCACAGATATGCCGTGGCTGATGCCGCCAAAGCCGTCGCCAGCGCCATAATCGAGTACGTTGACGCCATTGGTCGGCATAGTCAGGTAGCCGCGAGCGGCAGCAAAGGGAATGGCCGGCTCGGTACGGGCGGAATTGGCCAGCGCGACCCGAACCTGTTCGGGCGTCAGCGCGGGCGCATCCGGATCGACGGCGGGGCCAGCGGTGGAAACCGAACTGGCCCGTTCCGACAGGCTTCCGATCAATTCCTGCAGGCTCGTGGCGCGAGCGGCGAGGGCGACGGCTTCGGCTTCCTCGGCGGCCAGTTCATCGCTGCGCACTTCGATGCCCTGCTTGCGCGCGACGATCAGGGTGGCAATGCGCAGCCGTTCCTCCTCCAGCACCGCGTAATTGGCCTTGAGCGTCGCCTCTTCTTCCAAGGCCTGCAGCTTGATATCGGTCAGCGCCTTGAGGTCTGATGTCACTGCATCTGCCTTGGCGCGCAGTTGCGGCACGATGGCTGATATGAGAATGGCGCTGCGAGCCGAGCCCAAAGCATCGTCGGGGTCGACGATCAGGGCCGGCGGCGGGTTGAGGGTGATGCGCTCCAGCGCCGCCAGCACATTGGCGATTTCGGCATTGGAGCCGTCGAGCCGTCCACGTACCTCGAGCTCGTTGACGATGAGGTCGGACAGCCGCTGTTCGACATCGGCGACTTCGATCTCGGCGATGCTGACGCGCTGGGCGGCGGCGATGAGCGCAGCATTCTGCCGCGTGCGATCGCCCTCCATTTCGGCGATTTCGGCCTTGAGCGTCTCGATACGCTCCTGGCTGAGCGTCAGCGAGGCCTCGATTTCTTCGAGATCGGCCGGGGTCGGTGCGGCCGGTCCGGCCGGCGTTTCGGGTGCCGCAGGCCTTGTCGGCTCTGCGGCGGGTTCCGTGGCCGGAGCAGGTGGGGGTGTTTCAACCGGCGCGGTTTCGGCGGGCGTGGCAGAGGGCTCGGTCTGGGCGAGCAGGGGCAGGGTTGCGGTGCCGGTCAGCAGCAGGCCGGCCAGCAGGATTGTCAGTCTTTTGCCCGGCCTCAGCGCCATGACGTCTCCAACAGGCGCACGCGCCCGAATCAATCGGGCCACAATAGCAAAGTGCCCGCAAACCGCAGGTTAACGTTGCTTAACCATGCCGTGATTGCCGGCGGTTCAATCGCCACGATGATAGGGGTGTCCGCTCAGGATCGTCGTGGCGCGATAAAGCTGTTCGGCCAGCATGATGCGCACCAACTGGTGCGGCCAGACCATGGGCGAAAAGCTCAGCACCAGGTCGGCTGCTTGCACGAAGGCCGGGTCCAGGCCGTCGGCGCCGCCGATCACGAAGCTCACGGCCGGACGGCCATCGTCGCGCCAGCGGGCGAGCTGTCTGGCGAATGGTTCCGAGCCGATGGATTTGCCACGCTCATCGAGCGCCACAACCACGCCATCGGGCAGGGCGGCACGCAGCGCCTTGGCCTCGTCAGCCTTGCGGCTGGCCGAGGAGGACGCGCGGGATTCGCTGAGTTCGGTGACATCAAAGCCGGTCAGCGTCAGCGGCTTGCCGCCGCCGGCAGCGCGATCGAGATAGCGGGCAACCAGTTCCCGCTCCGGTCCGGCCTTCATCCGGCCGACAGCCGCAATCGTGATGCGCATCGATGAAGGCTAGTGGGCGTCGGCGGCGAAGTCCGCCTGCCACATCTTCTCGATATTGTAGAATTCGCGCACTTCGGGGCGGAAGATGTGGACGATGACGTCGCCGGCATCGACCAGGACCCAGTCGCAATGCGGCAGGCCTTCCACGCGCGGCTTGCCGTAGCCGGCCTCGCGCAGGGCGGTGATCATCTGGTCGGCCACGGCGCCGACATGGCGCTGCGAACGGCCGGAGGCCACGACCATGTGGTCGGCCAGCGAGGACTTGCCGGTGATATCCACGGCAACGATCTCCTCGGCCTTGGCATCGTCAAGGCAATCAAGGATTACATCGATCATGGGGCGTTCCGGGGCCGCGACGGGCACTTCGGACTTGGTGACGGTGTTCTCGGGCAGCGCGGCCATCAGCAATGGCCTTCCGCCCATGCCAGTGCATGGGTCATGCGTGGGGTCAGCATCCTTGGTTGTTGATCGGAATGTTGCAGGCGTTTGGCAAACGGCAAGCAGTCAGTTCCTGTTCCGGTGACTAAAAATCACACGCTTCAATATGCGCTTTACGTGACAGTTTCGCAAGATTGGGGCGTCACTTTGGCTTAACGTGTTGCCGGCCTGCCCTTATGGCGGAGGAAGAGAGCGGCGATTGCTGGCCATGGAGATAGACCCAGGCCGGCGGCGGGAGCGAAGCCAGACGCGGTGCGTCGTCCTCATCGATGCGCCAACGCGCCAGGTAGCTGGCGGCCATCGAGACCGGCGCCAGCCGGCTGGAGCCGGGGCGGACATAGACCGCCATGGGCACCATGGCTGCGATTTCCCGCCAGCGCTCCCAGCGGTTGAAATCTACCAGATTATCGGCACCCATGATCCAGACAAAGCGTCGGTCGGGCATGGTCTTGGTCAGGAAACGGATGGTCTGCCAGGAATAGGTGAAGCCCTGTGCCGCCTCGAAGCCGGTGACGCGGACCTTGGGATGGTCGAGCAGGCGCCGCGCGGCCTGGACGCGGTCGGTCAGTGGCGCCAGCTCGGTATGGTTCTTGAGCGGATTGCCTGGGGTCACCAGCACCCAGAGCGCATCGAGCTCCAGCCGGCGCAGCGTCTCCTCGACGACCAGGCGATGCCCGTCATGGATGGGATTGAAGCTGCCGCCGAACAGGCCGATGCGCATGCCGCTGCCGGATGGAGGCAGTTCGGTAATCCCGGGAATGCGGAGGGGATGGCGCAGGGTCAAAGGGGTCAGGGTCTCGTCTGGCCATTACCGCGGACGCGGTATTTGAAGCTGGTGAGCTGTTCGACACCGACTGGGCCGCGCGCATGCATCTTGCCGGTGGCAATGCCGATCTCGCCGCCAAAACCGAATTCGCCGCCATCGGCAAACTGGGTCGAGGCATTATGCAGCAGGATGGCGCTGTCGATCTCGTTGAAGAATTTTTCGACCGCGGCGGCATCCTCGGCGAGGATCGCCTCGGTGTGGTGGCTCGAATAGTGCTCGATATGGGCGATGGCCGCTTCGACACTGTCGACGATTTTCACAGAGATGATGGCGTCCTCATATTCAGTCTTCCAGTCTTCCTCGGTCGCCGCTTTGGCTTCCGGGACCAGTGCCATCACCGCAGCGTCGCCCCGGATTTCGCAGCCCTTGGCGATGAGCGCGTCGATGATGGGCTTGAGGTGGGTGGCGACCACATCCTTGTGGACCAGCAAGGTCTCCGCCGCGCCGCAGATGCCGGTGCGGCGCATCTTGGCGTTGAGGGTGACGCTCACGGCCTTTTCAAGGTCGGCGCTCCTGTCGATATAGACATGCACCAGCCCTTCGAGATGGGCGAAGACCGGGACGCGCGCTTCATCCTGCACGCGAGCGACCAGGGTCTTGCCGCCGCGCGGCACGATGACGTCGATATTGCCGCCGAGGCCCTTGAGCATTTCGCCCACGGCGGCGCGGTCGATCGTGGGCACCAGTTGCACGCATTCGACCGGCAGGCCGGCCAGATGCAGGCCATCGAGCATGCATTCGACAATGGCATGGCTCGAATGGAAACTGTCGCTGCCACCGCGCAGGATCACGGCATTGCCCGACTTGATGCAGAGGGCGCCGGCATCGGCCGTCACATTGGGGCGGGATTCGAAAATAACGCCGATGACGCCGAGCGGCGTGCGTACGCGCTCGATATGCAGGCCATTGGGCCGATCCCATTCGGCGATGGTAGTGCCGACGGGGTCGGGCAGTTCGGCAATGGTCTTCACCGCCTCGATAATGCCGTCAATGCGCGCATCGGTCAGTAACAGGCGGTCGAGGAAGGCCTTGGAAATGCCCTTGGACTGGGCGGCTTCCATATCCTTGGCATTGGCTGCGAGGATTTTCTTGCGATGCGCATTGATGGCGCCGGCGGCGGTGAGCAAGGCGGTGCGCTTCTGCTCCGATGTGGCGATGGCCAGGGCCCGCGCGCCGATGCGAGCCTTTTGGCCGATTTCGGCCATGATATCCGTGACGGACCTTTCAGCCTCAAGCGCGCTCATTGCTGTCCTCCTTCGTGCCCACCAGCACCAGGTTATCCCGATGTACCATGGCGCCGCGATTGCCCGAGCCGAGCAGTTCGATCACCGCATCGCTGCGCTTGCCGATGACCAGGCGTGCATCCTCGCTGTCGAAACCGGCCAGGCCCCGGGCGATTTCCATGCCGTCGGGATTGAGCACGGCCACGGTATCGCCGCGCTCGAATGCACCGGTGACTTTCGTCACGCCGATCGGCAGCAGCGACTTGCCGGTCAGCAGCGCCCGCGCCGCGCCGGCATCGACCGTCAGGGTGCCTGATACGGCCAGCGTGCCCATGATCCAGCGCTTGCGCGCCTGCGCCCGGCTCTGGGCAGCATGGAACAAGGTGTGGCGGGTGCCCTGGGTCAGCGCCCGCAGCGGATGGCTCTCGGTGCCTTTGGCGATGATCATGGCCGTGCCGGCCTGGGTGGCGATCTTGCCGGCTTCGACCTTGGTGGTCATGCCGCCGCGCGACAGGTGGCTTGCCGCGCCGCCCGCCATGGCCTCGATGGCAGGCGTGATGGACTTGATCACGGGCAGGTGCTCGGCAGCGGGGTCCCTGGCTGGGGGAGCGGTGTAGAGCCCATCCACGTCGGAAAGCAGCACCAGGCAATCGGCCTCGATCATGGTCGCGACGCGGGCCGACAGGCGGTCATTGTCGCCATAGCGGATTTCCGCAGTGGCGACGCTGTCATTCTCGTTGATGATGGGAATGGCGCCCAGGCCCAGCAATGTCGCAATCGTGGTGCGGGCGTTTAGGTAATAACGCCGCTCCTCGGTGATGTTGGGCGTGATGAGGATTTGTCCGGTGACGATGTCGTGTCGGCCAAGCGCCTCGGCCCAGGCCTGGCTGAGGGCGATCTGCCCGGCGCTGGCCGCGGCCTGGCTCTGTTCCAGCGTCAGCGCTACGGCGCTCAGGCCCAACAGCCCTCGGCCCAGCGCGATAGCGCCGGAAGAAACGATGACCACGTCTCGCCCCTCGGCCTTGAGCGCGGCAATATCGGTGGCGAGGTCGGCCAGCCATGCGGCGCGGAGCCGCCCTGCCTTGTCGACGAGCAGGGCCGAGCCGATCTTGATGGTCAGGCGCTTATAGGGCGCAAGGGCATTGGCGCTCATCAGGGGGCCCAGTTCGGCTCGGTCTTGCGGCGGGTAGCTTCGAGCCGCGCTGCCTTTTCGGCATCCAGCGTCTCGATCACGCCGTAGAGTACCTGGTCGACCCCTTGGCCGGTAACCCCCGAGACCTGCAGCACATCCTGCTTGCTGAGCTTTTTCAGCGCCTTGACCTTTTCCTTGAGGTCATCAGGCGCGATGGCGTCGGTCTTGTTGAGCACCACGATTTCCGGCTTTTCCGCCAGCCTTTCGTCATAGGCAGCCAGTTCGGTGCGGATGGTCTTGTAGGCCAGCTTCACATCGTCCTGCGTGCCGTCGATCAGGTGGATCAGCACGCCGCAGCGCTCGACATGGCCGAGGAACCGGTCGCCGATACCCGCGCCCTCGCTGGCCCCTTCGATCAGGCCCGGAATATCGGCCAGCACGAAATCACGCTCGCCGATCGAGACGACGCCGAGGTTGGGATGGAGCGTGGTGAAGGGATAATCGGCAATCTTGGGCTTGGCGGCCGAGACGGCGGCGAGGAAGGTCGATTTACCGGCATTGGGCAGGCCGACCAGGCCAGCATCGGCGATGAGCTTGAGCCGCAGCCAGACCCATTTTTCCGTGCCCACCTGGCCCGGATTGGCACGACGGGGGGCCTGGTTGGAGCTGGTCTTGAAATGGGCATTGCCGAAGCCGCCATTGCCGCCACTGAGCAGCACGACGCGCTGGCCCACCTCGGTCATGTCGGCAATCAGCGTCTCGTTGTCGTCCTCGAAGATCTGCGTCCCGACAGGCACGCGCAGGACCACGTCGGTGCCATCGGCGCCGGTGCGCAGCTTGCCCATACCATGGGTGCCGGTCTTGGCCTTGAAATGCTGCTGGTAACGATAGTCGATCAGCGTATTGAGCCCATCGACGCATTCGATGACGACATCGCCACCGCGTCCGCCATTGCCGCCATTGGGGCCGCCGAATTCGACGAATTTTTCGCGCAGGAACGATACCGCGCCGGCACCGCCGTCGCCGGAGCGAACATAGACCTTGGCCTGATCGAGAAACTTCATTTGCTTGAGGCCTTCCAGACGCTGCGCGTCATTATCGTGTCGATATGCTCCACCTCGGCGCCGCGCGCAAGGCAGAGCAGGGTGGAGCGGCCGGTTTGGGTAAATCCGAGCTTGGTCTGGATGGCCAGCGAAGCCGCGTTGAAATGGAACACGCCGGAATAGACTTCTGGGATGTCCGAGGCGGAAAACAGCCAGTCGAGGCTGGCCGTGACCGCTTCGGTCATGATACCGCGGCCCCAGAAGGGGCGGCCCAGCCAATAGCCGATAATGGGGCCATCGGGGCCGCGATGAAAACCGACCTGGCCGACCATGCCACTATCCGGCAGGTCGATGGCGAAATTGGTTTCCTCGAGCGGCAGGTTGGGCAGGCGGGTGCGCAGCCAGGCCCGTGCATCGCTCAGGTGATAGGGAAAGGGCACGCGCGCCAGATTGCCGGCGACCTCGAAATCGTTGAGGTAGCGGGCAATGGCTTCGGCGTCGCCGACCTGGGGCTGGCGCAGGATGAAGCGGGGCGTGCGCAGGGTGACGTTCATGATCAGAACTCCAGCCGCATCTGCATGACCCGCTGGTCGGCCAGCGTGCCGGCGGCATCAACGGTTTCGCCGGTCTCGATGAAGCCAACCTTGCGCAATACATTGCGCGAGCCGGCATTGCTCAGCAAGGCGCGGGACTGCAAAGCCGGGCAACCTGCCTGCCGCGCGGCGATGACCACGGCATGGGCGGCCTCGGTGGCGTAGCCGTGGCCCCAATAAGGCTCGCCCAGCCAATAGCCCAGCGCCGGCGGCGACCCATCGGCGAAGGTCAGGCCGACAATGCCCATGAATGTAGCATCGGCCAGGATGGCGTAGCACAGCTCCTCGGGGCTCGGGACGATCTGCTCGATGAAAAAGCGGGCGTCGGTCTCGGTATAGGGGAAGGGCAGCCGCGACATGACTTCATGGATGCGCTGGTTGTTGGCCAATCGCGCGATATCGGAAGCATGCGCCAGGGTGGGCATGGCCAGCACCAGGCGATCCGTCGTCAGCGTGGCGGGAAGGCTGTCCTTGAGAGCGTCCATCTGCGGTCTGCCTGAATGCGAAAAGGGGAACCGGCGAACCGGTTCCCCTTCAATTTCGCTTGCTGCGAACGCGAGCCGGGGAACTGGTCACCGGCTGGTTCGAAGGACCTGCCGGGTTATTCGGCGGCCTCTGCCGGGTCGACGGAAACGAAGACCTGCGAATTCGCACGGGTGCGGAACGACACCGAGCCGTCCACGAGTGCGTAGATGGTGTGATCCTTGCCCAGGCCGACGCCGGTGCCGGGGTGCCACTTGGTGCCGCGTTGGCGGATGATGATGTTGCCGGCGATGACGGCTTCGCCACCGAACTTCTTCACGCCGAGACGACGGCCAGCGGTATCACGACCGTTGCGGGATGAACCGCCTGCTTTTTTGTGTGCCATGGTGCGGGCTCCTTACTTCGTCTTGTCTTCGGCCTTGTCGGCCACGGCTTCCTGGTCGACCTTGGCGCGCGGGGGCTTGCCAGCGACCAGATCCTTGGCCTGGGCAACCCATTCGTCGCGCTCAGCGCGGCCACGCAGGTCGAGCTCTTCGTCGAACTTGGCGATATCGGCCTTCTTCCAGGCAGCGATCTGGGTGAGGCTGGTGACGCCGGCGGCGTTCAGCTTCTTTTCCAGCGCCGGGCCAACGCCACCGATGAGCTTGATGTCATCGTTGAAATCGGCGGCAGGCTTGGCGGCCTTCTTGGGCGCAGCGGCCTTGGCTTCGGTCGCGGCTTCAGCCTTGGGCTCTGCCTTGGCCTTGGGAGCGGCGGCCTTGGGGGCAGCGGTCTTGGCTTCAGCGGTCTTGGTTTCAGCCTTGGCCTTGGCGGGCTTTGCCTCGGTCACGGCATCGGTCTTGGTCGCGACGCCGGCAGCCTTGATGGTCGGCTTGGCGCCGCCGGTCAGGATTTCGGTGATGCGCACGGTCGACAGCAACTGGCGGTGGCCATTGCGACGACGATAATTGTGGCGACGGTTCTTCTTGAGAATGATGACCGTCTTCTGCTTGCGGGTCTCGAGCAGTTCGGCAGCGACGAGCGCGCCTTCGACGAGCGGTGCACCGACGGTGTCACCAACCATCAGCACCTGGTCGAAGGTGACGATGGTGCCGGCTTCGGCATCGAGCTTTTCAATCTTGAGAACGTCGTTGGCGGCAACCTTGTACTGCTTGCCACCGGTCTTGATCACGGCGAAAGTCATAGCTTAACCGGGAGCGTCAAACGCCCGGTCCCATTGTGTCGCGCTCTGTGGCGCCGCAGGTTTTTGGCCCTTTTCCTGCGGACTTCGAATGGATGCCGGTGCGAACCGGCGGCCAGCCTCGAACAGCGTTTTCAAACAAAGAAAAGCGCGCCAGCAGGGCCAGCGCACGTTTCGTGGGCGCTTATCGGGGCAAATGCCCCAAGAGTCAAGGCTTGGTCAGAGTTTCAGGCGCCGCTCGCATACCAGTCGCGCAGGCGCACCTCGGTATGGTCGCCCACCGTTTCCAGCGGCGCCAGATCGCTGTCCCCATAGTGGTAGGGATAGGCGATAGCCGGCTTGAACGTATTGATCGCCTCGGCCGCCTGTTCCGGCGTCATCGTATAGGGCAGGTTCATCGGCAGGAAGGCGACGGCGATATCGGTCAAAGCCAGCATATCGTCGGTCGGCTCGGTGTCGCCGGCTATATAGACCTGCTTGTCGCCCAGGGTGAGCACATAGCCATTGCCCGCGCCCACCGGGTGATACTGCATGCGGTCCTCGGTGATATTGTGGGCGGCAATGGCGCGGATGGCGATGCCATCGAGGCTGGTATCTTCGCCATTGGCGATGGCCGTCGCATTGGCCTTGAGCGCCTCGGGCAGCTTGTCGAACACTTCCTGGCTGGTGAGGATCGGCGCCGATCCGGCAATGGCTTCCAGCGTCGGCACGTCGAAATGGTCGCCATGGCCGTGGGTGACGAGGATGGCCGTTGGCGGGGGCAGGCCCTCATAGAGCGCGGCGCCGCCGACCGGATCGGCATAGATCACGGCGTCGCCAAAGCCCAGGACCAGGCTGGCATGATCAACCGGATGGATAATGATGTCGCCATCCGATGTGGGGATGGCGTCGCCCTCCAAAGTCATCGGCTCCTGTGCCCAGACGGGCATGAATGATACGGTTCCGGCCAGTGGCAGCGTTGCCAGTCCGGCCACGACGTCGCGGCGCTTTACCATCGGATCCTCCCTTGATCGCCAGCTTGCGTTCTTCGAACGCAAGTGAAGGCGGCGGAGTTCACCGTTGCACGAAATCGTGACGATCATCGGGCGCCTGTGCCGCGAGGCGTTGGCGCAATGCCGTTGCCGTCTCGGTCTCCCGACCCAGTACTGCCGGCTTGTGCACTGATGTCCAGTCGGCCAGCGACCAGACCGGCGCGGTGGCGGGGATGACGGCCAGTGGCAGATAGGCATCGGCCGGATGCCTGACGCCATCGAACAGCACCGTGATGGGCCTGCGCCGATATTCCTCGCCCTCAAAGGCATCGAGCACGGCCAGGTCGAGGTGGGACAAGTTATCGAGCAGCAATCCGGGCGCCGCTTCGTCGCCGGATGCGACCAATGCCGGATAGACCCGTCCGGGATGCATCACCGCCCGAAATCCGGGCGCCATGGCCCGGCGCAGACCGGCCACTGCCACCGGTCGCCCCAATACGGCGCCGAGCACATCGGCATCCTGCAGCGTGCCATAGATGAAGAGCATGGACCGGGTCCAAAGGCGAATGAAGCCCACAACAGGTGTTGCGGGGCTTTCATTGCTATGTCATAAGCCCGCCCGTGTCGACCGGCCGGCACCCTCCGGGGTGCCCCAATCGATCTCGCGGAGAGATGGCAGAGTGGTTGAATGCACCGCACTCGAAATGCGGCATGGGGGCAACTCCATCGGGGGTTCGAATCCCTCTCTCTCCGCCATTCTCCCCATTCCGGCAGTTTTGCTAGGCTGGCGCAAGCAGCGCATAATTTCCGCCCGGCACCCCCATTCCCGGGACTTTTCGCTGCCTGCGCCACCGCCATACTTGCAATTTCTGCCCAGATGCCGGGCCTCTGCCGGTTATGCCAAAACGTAGGTCGGCTTGTAGGTCCTAATGGACTGGTCTGCCGCGAGGTATAACTGGACTTAGCCCCCCAGGCAGAGCGATGGTCCGACCCACTGAACCAGTTGGGGTAGACCATGGCCAAGGGCAAGCGGGCGCTTTCGGCGCAGCAGGTGGCGGCGCTCACCGACAATGGAACGCATCGCGTCGATAACCAGCTCTATCTGCAGATCCGCGAGCAGGGCACGCGGAGCTGGGTGTTTCGCTATAGCCGCAATGGCAAGACCCATTGGGTCGGATTGGGTGCAGCCAATGATGTGCCCCTGAGCCGGGCCAAGGAACTGGCGGTGGTGGAACGGGCCAAACTCATCAATGGCGGCAATCCCATCGCCGAACGCCGCGCGGTTAAAGAGAGCCTGCGACTGGAGCGGGAGGTCAAAGCCGACAGTCCCAGCTTCGCCTGGTGCGCAGGCGAATATATCGAGGCCCATCGGGCCAGCTGGAAGAACCAGAAGCATATCGATCAGTGGGAGAGCACGCTGCGCATGTATGCCGGGCCAGTGATCGGCAAACTGCCTGTCGACCAGGTGACACTGGACCACGTGCTCAAGATCCTCAAGCCGATCTGGGTCAGCAAGCCCGAGACGGCCAGCCGGCTGCGCGGTCGGATTGAGAAGGTCCTGGGCTGGGCCACAGCCAAGACCTATCGCAGGGGAGAGAACCCGGCCCGCTGGGCGGGCGGTGAACTTCCCCACCTGCTGCCCGCCATTGGCAAGGTGCAGAAGATCGAACACCATGCCTCAGTGCCCTATGTGGAGATGCCGGGGCTGATGGCCAAGCTGCGCCGGCTGGACAGCACTAGCGCCAGAGCTTTGCGCTTCACCATCCTGACCGGCGCCCGCACGGGTGAGACCATCGGGGCCAAATGGGCCGAGATCGATCTCGAAGCTGCCACCTGGACCATTCCCGGCGAACGCATGAAGGCCGGCATCGAACATCGGGTGGCGCTGTCCGATGCGGCCGTGGCTCTGCTCAGGTCCATGCCGCAGGAGGGGGAGTTGGTCTTCCCCGGTCCCAAGGGCAAGATGCTCTCCAACATGGCGATGCTGAAGTGCCTGCGAGGTCTGCGGGAGGATGGGGCCACGGTTCATGGCTTCCGCGCCACCTTCTCGACCTGGGCCCGTGACGAAACCGACTATCCGCGCGAGCTGATCGAGGCCTCCTTGGCCCATGCGGTGGGTAATGCGGTGGAGCAGGCCTATAACCGCAGCGACTATCTGGCCAAGCGCCGTGCGCTGATGGCGGACTGGGGTCGGTACTGCGAAACTGGTCCTAAGCCCAGCAAAGCCACAGACGTGGCCAACAGCGGGATTACCACCCAGACTGCCATGGGAGCGCGGTAGACCCCTGATAAGCGGCTGTGTGGGCCTTTGTGGGGATCAACTTTCGGCAAGGCAGGGAGTTTGAGGCCGAAGGTGCAAGAAGCTCGAGCCTATCCGGCAATCGCGGCGGCTTTCCAATCCTTCAGCAACTGACCTGATGCTTCGTGTCGCCATTCTCCTGGTCCACTGGCACTGCGACCAGCAATCATGGCTGCCGCAGCGGAGGGGCTGGCGAACGTGACATCCTGGGTAAACAGAAGCAGGTTATCGCTGGGGGCTGCAGCCAAGGCACCTTGGGCAAGCAGCTGCTCTCGCAACGCCCGATAAGTATCCGGGAAGGTCGCCGTTGTGGATTGCCGAGCCGTAGAGCCGCTTAGCACCACGAACCCATCATCCGTCTCCCGCGCTCTGGCCGATGCGTCCCCGGGGGCAAAGGCGAAGATGTCGCTTCCGACCGTGCCAGATCGGGCGCTCGGTGCGCGGTCAGCGTTCAACGGCCGGAAGATATCAAAGCCAAACAGCGGCAGGATGAGCAGTGCCTGCTCGACGAAGGCCTCCATGTCCACCCGGTCAATCTCGGAAAGTCCGCCATAGTCCGGAAAGCGCTGATTGGCCAATCGGGCTCTCCCGGCTTGACCGACGCGCTTGAGCAATTGGCTTTCGAGGAAGCGGCTGCGGGACTTGTCCAGGCTATTGTCGACGGTCACCACCAGAGCGAGGCGCTCGAAGTCCATCGTGTTGCGCTGCAAGTGGGTGCGCATGCGGCTGGCGACGTCATCGGCCTCTCCGATATAGGCCAGCCGGCCACCGGGCTGCTCCATATCTTCCCCGATCATGACATAGACCCCGCCATGCGCGGCCTCGGGCCTTTTGAGCAGTTGCTGGACCCGACTGGCCGGCGCACACAGGATCTTGCCGGTCCAATTGCCAGCGTCGATGACGATGAGCCCTTGCGGTGTCCCATCCTCAAGATAGACGCGAAGGGTGCGAGAGACGAAAGCTGGAACGGGGTTCATGGGCTTGTGCTGAAGGGGAACCAAGCCAGCAGCAGACCATGGAGACATGAATAAATCCCTATTTGGGATAATCCTCTAACAGGATCAACTTGCTGCGCTCATCGTCTTTCCCTGGCGCGGCATGAGCAGATCCATCCACAGTCGAGACTATCAGGTTCTGCGAGACCTGCTGGTGGCTCAGCGCAAAGCGCAAGGATTGACGCAGGCCGATGTGGCCCTGCGGATCGGTCGACCGCAATCCTTTGTCGCCAAGTATGAGGGTGGGGAGCGACGGATCGATGTGGTGGAGTTCCTCACCGTCGCCAAGGCCCTCAATGCCGATCCGCAATCGCTGTTCTCCGCCTTTGTCGAGAAGCTAGGCTAGCCGCGTAGACTTGTCCGGCAAATCACCGCTTTGTCTGTCTGCACTGGACGAGGACAAAGCGATGGCTAGAGCAACACGGCGGCAGGTGATTGTAGCGAGTGCAATGCTGGCCCTGTCGCCGGCCGCATTCACACAATCCCGATCAGCCGAATATGTCGGCGACCAGGAGCTGGCAAGGCTCGGGCTTGAGCTGGAAAGGCGCAAGCGCAGGGCTCGCATTCTCCATCACCGATGGCGGCGGCAGAACAGCGACCATGCCTGGCAGATGTGGTCGGACGCCTGTGCGGACCTGGCCCGACTTTGTGAGCGGATCGCCCTTGTGTCGCCGACCACAATCCAGGGCATTGCTGTTCGCTATGAGGCACTTGCCGTCGGTCTGCTGGATGACGACATTGTCATGGATCAGGCCATCCGACAGCAGGCTGCTCTGTTACACCAATCCTTGGCACGTATGCTCTCTTCCTGATCTACCTGGTTATGACGGCCAAGTACGAGGACCCTGCTTGAACCGAAGTTGCACCAAGAGCTTCCAGGCGGCTCTGAGGTCAGCCAAGCCGACTATTCACTGAGCACAGTTTGCGCGTCACCTGGTGAGCGGCGCATCGCTCTATGTGAATTCCGCATAGTCTTGTCGTGCACCGCTGCAGGCGTTCTTGTGCACGGGTCCAGGCAACGTGCTTCGGGCCAGACCAATTGCGGAATGACGATGAACGACCTCGCAGGCAGCCTGAAAAACATCTGTGAAAGTGTCCCCTACACCGTGCGCTACAGCATACTCGACAAACGCCATGGCGGGTCTTTCGAGCTTGGCGCCAACGAAGAAACGCCATCGGCCAGCACCCGAAAAATCTCGATCATGCTGGCGGCACTCAAGGCGGTGCATGACGGCAGGCTCGAGCTGGACGCGCCGATTGTCTACGAACCTCGGCTGCGCGAAGAAGTCGCCAGCGGCATTTTCCGTTACCTGACCCCGGGAATTTCCCTGAGCCTGCGCGACGCCATCGTGGGAATGATCGTGCTGAGCGACAATGTCTGTACCAGGATGGTGCTGGAGCGCCTGACCTTGCAGGAGGTCAACGACTACTGCCGCGCCGTCGGGATGACCGGGACGCATCACCGCTTCCTCATTCCGCCGCTGAAGCTCGCCCCGGACCATGGCCTCAAGGAGGTAACCACAACCACGGCCGCAGACCAAACCCGTCTACTGGATATGCTTAGCGACAGCCGGAAGGACGCAGAAGCTGCGCATAGGCTGGGGCTGACACAGGAGCTTTGCCACTTCGCTCTTCAAACTCTGGGCCAGCAGATCCTGCGTTATGGCATACCATCACGCCTGCCCTACGACACGCAATTCGCCACGAAGGGCGGGCGCGGCAAGAGGGGACGAATGGATGCCGGGATCGTGTTTCGCGCTGGCGAGCCGCTATACATATTGGCGGTCTATACCGACGGGGTGCCTGCCGCGCTGGCGGATGGAACGCCGGGCTATACGTCAGCCCTCGAAACCATCGGCAGGATATCGCGTGCTTGCTGGGATGCGCTCCAATGATGCAGGAGAAACAGGACGGAACAGCCAGCGCGGCTGCTCTTGAGGTCATTGCCGCATGGTGCGCCGCTCCGCATTCCTTCAGCGCCCAGGCCAGGCAGAGCGCCAAACATGCCATTGTCGACACGGTGGGCTGCATGCTGGCAGGCGCCAGCGATCGCGCGACGTTGGCGGTTCGTGCAGCATTTGCCCGCGAGATCGGCACGCGCGGCGCGGCCGGTGTAGCAGGCGGCGACTGCGCTCCCGCTGCCCTTGCGGCGCTCGTCAATGGGACGGCGGCGCATGCACTCGACTTCGACGATAACTTCCATGGCGCCACGACGCATGCTTCGGCCGTGCTCGTGCCTGCCCTGCTCGCCATTGGCGAGCGCGTGGGGGCCACGGGTGCCGTCCTGATCGAGGCCTATCTCATCGGGCTCGAAGCGCAGGCGGCGATCGGCAAGGGCGTCAACCCATCGCATTACACTGCCGGCTGGCATTCGACATCGACCGTGGGTTGCATCGGCGCAGCGGCGGCAACCGCATGGCTCCGGGGGCTGGATCAGGCCGGCATCAGTGCAGCAATGAGCATTGCGGCCAGCATGGCTAGTGGCCTCAAGGGGCAATTCGGCACGCCGGTGAAGCCGCTTCATGCCGGTCTTGCCGCCCGCAATGCCGTCGAAGCTGCGCTGCTGGCTGGAGCCGGCATGACTGGAAGCATGGATGTCCTGGAATCCTCCCAGGGCTTCCTGAAGCTCTATGGTGGACCCGATCCGCGCGGTTGGGACAATCTCGCCTTCGGCGCAACCTCGATCATCGAGACGGTCGGGCTCGCGACCAAATGCCATCCATGCTGCGGATCGACCCACCGCGCCATCGACATGGTCCTCGACTGTCCGCCGTCAGCACCAATGGCACAGATTTGAGGTTGTGATTCCTTGAAAAAATCGCCCTCCAAGGCTCCCGCGGAGCGGGTGGTGAAGGATACACACCTGGCTGGCCTTGATGCTGATCGTCGGACAATAGCCCTCGAATATTTCTGGAAGACGCCGCCAGAGGTTCAAACGCTACTTCGGCGAGAGGTAGAGCGGGCGTGGCCAAGGCCTGAGCAAGAATAATTGGGTGACCGAGCGATCACGAGCATCGACCGCCTCGCGGATGAGGTCGCGATGTTGAACGCTCATCGGAATACGGCGACCACCGACCTTGCCCCGCGTGACCCGTTCGATCGAGGACTGCAGGGTCTCATCGCCCAGCAGCGAGGCGGTTTCCTCGGGATGTTCCGTCGACGGGAAGTCCTCAGGTCGGATGAGCCAGTGGAGCCCCTTGTAGCGCCTATCAGGCAGGACGGCCAGCAACCGGTGTGGTGTCGTCCTCGGCCTGACCATGGCCGAGATGATGCTGCTTCTGCTGTTCTGCCTCTTGCTCGTTTCGGGCACGTTACTTCAGGATCAGCAGGAGAAGATTGCGGCCCCTGAGCAACGTGTGAATGAGCTGGTGGCTGCCGGCGCAGTTTCCGCATCGCCGGAGGAGCAGGAGCGCGTGGCCAAGATGTCGCGGAGCTGGAGAGACTGCGCGAGGAACGTCAGCAGTGGCAACAGATGCTGCCCGCGTCGAACCTCGCTGATGAGCCGATACCCGACGAGGCGTGGCGCGAACTGAAGGTCGCGCAGGAGATCGGTCAAGCCATGGTCGACCGTGGGTTGACGCTGACCGAGGTGGTCATCCGCGTCGAGCAGACGACAAACGCCATTCCCGCTCCATCGGGTCACGACTGGCAGCGACGAGTTCAGGTTCGTGACCAGCAGCGCGGTGCTGTCCACGGATTTCAGAACGAGGCTGGAAACGGAGACGGCTCAGCAACTGCAGGATCTGATCGCTCGATACGATGTCTATGTGACCGAGGTCGTGGGTTACACCGACGAGCAGCCGATAACAGTACACAGCGGTTCACGTTGGACACGCTGGTGACGTTGCCCCCTGCAGATAATCCAGTTTGAAAAAGGCTCTGGCCCCACGATAGGACCAGAGAAACCGGCATCTTGACCTGTTTCCATGTCAAATGGCCATGTCCGTCACTTTTATCTCAGAAAATTCTTTCGGCGGTTAATGCCAATTTGGGCCCACAGAGAGCCCCGCTGAGGCCTCTGTTGACATTAGCATGTAGGGGGTGGCCTGACCTTATCATAAGCGGTGATATGAATCGCTTCCCGTCAGCATCCTGTTAAGCAACGCTCGTTGACTGGGGGCTTTTCTGTGCGAAAATATTCCTTTTGCTGAGCTGCTAGTGCCCTTACCGGTTCATAGCGGCGGCAGAATAGGTAGTCGCTTGGCGTCCAGCATATCGACCAAGATTTTAGCTTAGGCTCGCATTTCGGTGCGGAAGGATCTTCGAAAATCGTGTGCCCGGGCAGCCGATAGTTAGGAGGAGATGGTTTCGCCAATCTTCTTCTTCGAGTTGGAGTGATGATAATGACGGTCGATCTTCCTACGCATGACAGGTTCCAGTGGCTGTTTGAAATTTCGGACTCGACTGTAGTTTTCGAGCCGCGTTCCACCAAGGCCATGTGTGACCTGCGCGCAATCGACCCCGCACGATTTGAGACACTGATGGGCCACATCAAGTCGCTCAAATTCAACACGCCGCGTGGTGCGGAGCGCTTGCTCAAGGCAATCGACGCGCAGGCTCGGGAAATGCGCAGGCAAGAACGGCGCGGGAGTGTTCCGAACTCCGAACCCGGTGAGGACGGCTTCGTGCGCGGCGACAAAGGGCGAATCCTCAGCAACGCTCCCAATGTCCGAAATGCCATCGAGCGCCTGGGATATGTCCTGCGCTACGATTCTTTTGCTGGCCGGGTGCTTTTGATCGACCCGGCCGGTCAGTCGAAATTTCTGAGCGACGACGAGATGAAGGACCTCTGGGTCCAGATCGACGACAAGTTCCAGTTCCAGCCCACAACAGAGGTCTACCGGAACACCATCGGACAGACGGCCCGTCTCGACAAGTTCCACCCTGTCCTCGATCATATCCGCGAGACGTCATGGGACTGGGTGCCGCGCATCGACACCTGGCTCATCGACTATTTCCACATAGAGGATACGCCGTTTCATCGTGCTATCGGCCGCATTTTCCTCATTGCTGCATGTCGCAGGCTCCTGGAGCCGGGATGCAAGTTTGACGAAGCGTTACTGATCGGCGGGCCGCAGGGCGTGGGGAAATCAACCGCAATCAAGCTGCTGGCCATGAGGCCGGACTGGTTCACCGACTCTTTGCCGTTTCAGGACAGTGAGCAGAAGATCATCGAACAGACCCAAGGCAAATGGATCATCGAGATCGCGGAGATGCGCGGCGCTCGCAAGGTCGACCAAGAGTCCATGAAGGCCCACATGTCCCGAACCAGCGACCGTGCACGCCCAGCATATGGCTGGACCGTGCAAGAGGTGCCGCGTCAGTTCGTCACCTGTATGTCCACCAACAATCCGAAGTCATTATCCGATCCCACTGGCAATCGTCGCTTCTGGCCCATCTGGGTCGACCAGCCGGTCGATCTCGCTGGTCTTGCCGACGTGCGAGAACAGCTATGGGCAGAGGCCCTCGAATGGGCCGAGACCAAAGAATCCATCACGCTACCTAAGCACCTATGGGAGGACGCCCGCTCGGCGCAGGCAGAGCACACGCGAGACAATCCCTTCGAGGACACGCTGCGATTCCATATCCCGGACGAGCTCGAAGGGATCATCAGCTCGGAAGAATTGTGGGCCATCCTGGGCATCCCCGCTGGTCAGCGCAACATGCACGCGGAGACCTTTGGCGCTGCCATGGCGAGCATGGGGTTCACCCGGGTGCGGCGGAAGTACAAGGGGCGTGGCAAGGCGCCTTGCTATGCGCGCCCTGCCGTGGGTTCTGTCCCAGAACTTCATGTTGAGCGTGGATCAGATGGACGTGTCGTGCGGGTTGGTCCCGCCGTGGTTTTTGAAGATCACCGCGACGAGGATGACGAGGCTGCGTGATCCGAGGCTGGTAACATCCCCCAGCAGTTCTGATGGGCAAGGCTGATCGGCCGACAGCCTCATTCTACCAGGGACCGGGTGGCTCACGACCCCGGAGCGCGCAAAGGCCCGGAGATCTAAGCAAGGACCGCGGGACCGTGGGACCATGTCACTATGTATGGAGAGAGAAGAAACACTATACATTATAAGGGTGTAGTGCGTGTTTATCGCAACCAGGGCTACGGGAAGCACGATCTACCCGCGTCCCTCGGTCCTATGGTGGATAAACCCCCAAGTTGCGCGCTTCTCGGGTAGACGACCCCGCGGTCCACCGCAGCCCCTGTAGATTTTCGACGGGTCCTCCGGCCGGCTCCCCCCATGTGGGGGCGGCGAGAGCCGCATCTCGTCTCCAGCTAATGGAATTTTATCATCGAGACAGCATCGGGTCGTACGGCTAGTCTGGTTTACCTGACATTCGCCGGCCGCCTCGCCTCGGCGGCACCCCCGGACGATGGTGGGGCATTGGTCTGCGCGTCGGAGGGGGCACACGGCCGTACACGCGGCCACGTGGATGGATTACGCTAATACGACAGGGACGACAGCGGCCACGTAGGGTAATCGCCTACGTGGCCGCGTGTGTCATCAGTCGGTGAAGCAGGCCGCGCTAGATCGCGGTCGCTAGCCCAGTGTTGGTACTCAGGGGCGGTATGATGTGTTAGCTGGTGGTGCGATGACTTGGTCCTGACGCAAGGGCAGGCCTCCGGCACACAGACGCCATCATCGTTCGGGGGCAGGGACTGGCTAGGTTGTGGGTGATTGTGGCTTTGTATGCCACTTGCGATATGCTGAAGGTTGGACACGCCCCGATCTTGCATACGATGTGAATTGTGAACAACGCGACGGCTTAGGGGCGGTCGCTGCGTTGACACCATGTTCAGGAGCCCTATGCAGCCCCTCACCACCGTGAAGTCTTTCGATCAGAGCTTAATCGTGATCGAGGCCTTGGGACAGTCGAACGCGCCGGTAGGTCAGAACGAAATTCGCAAGCTAACCGGACTGCCGCGCGGCACCACGCAACGTCTCCTTACGGCCCTGGTAAGCCTTGGCTATGTGATCTTTGACGAGGGCCAATATTCTCTGGCTCCTAAGTGCCGACTCTTCGCCCTGTCTTTCTTCGACAGTTGCGGCCTCGCGGAGGTGGAACACATCCACCTGCCCGAGCTCTCTGACAGGCTCAACGTACCTCTGTCCATCCAAGTGCTGGATGACCAGGACATCGTGGTGACCGCCTACCACGACGCGGCGGCTGGACGTCGTACTTTCTTCGCCAAGCCGGGGACGCGTGTGCCCGCGCTGGAAACGGCAGGCGGCATCGCGCTTTTCGCCGCTCGACCAGACGGCCGCCTGGGCGCTCATGCCAACGCTGCGGCGATGGGTTTGAGTGTGTCCGCCATTGATCCCATGATCGACGCGGCCCAAAAAACAGGCTTTGCTCTCTTCGAGGGGGATATGGATCCGGGCCTGCTCGGTGTCGCCGTCGCGTTGAAGAATCCGTGCGGCAGCCCTTTCGCAGCCCTGCATGCAAGCATTTATAGTCAACAGAACGGAAGCGGCGGCGCAGAAGCGGGGTTAGGCGCCGCCCTCGTGAACCTTGCATTGGCGATATCCTTGGCCAAGCAGACATCGTCGACCACCGAGCGGTCGCAACGGCTGCCATCAGCTACGGACGATGGGGAGTCGAACGAACCCGACACGAGCTTATCTCGCGGTCTTCGCGTCGTGGCGGCGTTCGGTAAGTACCTTCCTGCCCCCACCATCGCGGATCTTGCGCGAGCGACCAACCTGGACCGGGCGGTCGTTCGGCGACTGCTGAACTCGCTCGTTGCGAGGGGATACGCCGAGATGCAGGAGGGACGCTATCGCCTGACGCCGAGAACCCTCGGTTTGGGCTACGCTCGATTTGCCACCGCGAGCTTGAATGAACTCGTCCAGCCAGTCCTCGATCAACTGTCGTCCGAGCTTGCGGAGTCAACGTCCGTCTATGTGCTCAAGGACGGGTTTTCCGAGTGCATCGCCCGCTCCGACATTTCGCGGCGACGGTTAAAATACATGGTGGAAAGGGGTACTAAACTGCCGCTTGCCTATTCAGCATCGGGTCGCATCCTGATGTCCACCGTACCAGACGAGAAGGTTCTGGATATCCTGCGGAGCCAGGAATTGGAGCCCCGAACGCCCTATGCGGCACGAACTGCGGAAGAAATTCTGGAGATCGTTCGTGCGGCGCGGCGTGACGGTTTTGTGGTGAACAACCAGGAGTTGGACGTCGGAATGCTCAGCGCTTCGGTCGTGCTCAAGAACCGCCGAGGCGAGGCCCTCGGTTCAATTGGTATCAGCTCGCAGGTGGAGCGGACGACGCCTGACCTGCTGAAGCGGGATTTCGTACCGATCCTTCTCGCTGCCGCGGGGGAGCTCGCGACCTACTTGTAGTTCATCCGCAAGGTGTGAAGGTGTGCGCCTGGCGCACACTTTCACACCTTGCGCACACACAATGGGTTTGCTACACCACGCCCTGCATGAAGGAGGGCTGTGCAGTGATAAACTTTGATGGGGTGACCTGCCTTGTTACGGGCGCTGGCGGGGAGATTGGGCGAGCAATCGCGGTGAAGCTGGGCGAACTGGGCGGAAACATTCTAGTGTGCGACCTCGACCTCGTCTCCGGTGAACGAACGGCTGCCGAGATCAAGGAGAAGGGTCACAAGGCCCAATTCTACCGACTGGATGTAGGCGACGAGGAAAACTGGAATGGCGCCATTGCAGCCGCACAGCGGGCTGGTGGCGACTTTTCTGTCCTGGTGAATTGCGCCGGCCTTTTCGGGCGGGGACCATCCGGTATTGCCGAGATCCCGTTCGAGGAGTGGCAGCGCGTGCATCGTGTTAATCTTGACGGTGCATTCCTCGGGGTCCGTGCAGGTGTTGCTGCTATGGCCGGCAAAGGTGGCAGCATCGTCAATATCGGGTCCGTCGTCGGCTATTTCGGCGCGCGCAGCGGCGTGGCTTATGGAGTCAGCAAGGCTGCTATCCGTGGTTTGACGCTGCAGGCCTCCTCCAGCGCCATCGAGGCGGGCACAAAGGTCAGGGTCAACGCCGTGCATCCCGGATATGTGCTGACGGAGTCCGCGTTGGGTGCTGCGCTCAAGCAGTTCCCGACGCGCGAAGAGGCGATTGCATCATTTGCCCGCCGGAACCCGAGCAATCGGGTTATCTTGCCCGAAGATATTGCCAAGGCGGTCGCCTTCCTCGCATCCGATGCCGCATCAATGATCAACGGGGCGGACCTGATGGTGGATGACGGGCTGTCGACCCAAATGCCGGGCAAGGTGTTCCAATGATTCATTACCCAACTCGGCCCAAGCTCGTCTTCTGCTTCCTCGACAACGTCGACGCGGCGAACCATGTCGCCTACGAGCAATGGTGGAGAGAGGCGGTCGGCAACGTTTCCCGGTGTGCCGAGGGATTCTGCCGCGCCCTGGCATTTCGCGCCGATCCGCGTCCGCCTGGGGGGATATTCAATTCCGTTCTGGCGCCGACCTTCCTGACTATGGTCGAACTGTCCCGCGCGGGTGGACTTCTGGACGGCAGCATCTCGAAAATGCTGTCACCGCCAGAACGTCTGGTGCCGGAACGGGCGCTGCACGGCGCCTACTTCGAGCCAAACCCGACACAGCGGCAAGGGCCGTTTTTGGACGAGAGCCACCCGGCAAGCATCTTCCTGATCGTCCAGGACGTGCAGCCGGCCGACGAGTCGGCATACAATTATTGGTACGACATCGATGATGGTATTGAACGGGCTGCTCCCAAGATGGGCCACTACACGGAACGGCAACGTTTTGATGGATTCCTGCGTGCAACCCGGCTGAAAGCCGTGCCCTTTTCTATGGATCGGACCGAAATACCGATCGTCACCAAGGCCAACCACATAGAGGTCTTTGAAATCCGGAGCACGGCCGTCATGCAGGGCGAGCAGTACACCGCTGCGGCGCACGAGCCTCCCAAAGTCTCGTCCACTAAGCCACCCTTCAAGCTGTGGGTTCGCCAAGCATTCGAAGAGGTATGGTCGATTACCGAGCACTGCTGATCGATTGAGGGGGGACGATTCGGCGCCCCGGTCGACGCCGTTCCTCCCCTCCCTGAGCACGCTCGGGAAGGCAAGATTCCTGGGTGCGTACCGTGATCGGCAATCGCGTTTCGGGCCCCCTCGCTGGCCTCGAGGCGAGTATCGTGGCCGGGGACTCAGGTTCAACCTGCAGACAGCCGCTCCTCGATCCATCGGCAGAGTAACTCGCAGATTTGTTCGCTGTTGCGTTCCAGCATAAGCATGTGACCGTTGCCGTGCACACCCATCCTGCCCAGTTCCAGGTGGTCCACGTCGGCCCCGAGCCGCCGGAAGTATTCAACGGTAAGGTAGTCGAACGTTCTGTGATACGACGCCTCGGCCGTCACGATGCCGATTGGCAGTCGCGACAGGTTCTTCAGCCGAGCCTTTGTGGTTGGCACCCAACCGCGTACTGTTTCTGGTCCTTCGGGAGCGTCATGCGGGACAGCACGCAACTCGTTTGCGTCCGTAAGATGGGGCTCGAAGCTCAACGGGCCATGCGTGAGGCCCCACGGCCGGGACATTTGGTCGGAGAGTGTGTAGAACTCGCTTCCACCGATGAACTGGATGTCGTGAAACGGCACCATTCCCGATTCAGTGGCCACAATGGCCCTGACAAGATCTGGGCGCGCATCGCCAACCCTCCAGCCGTATGCCCCGGATTCCGAGTGGGTAAGCAGGACGGCCGGCCCGATGCGCTCGAGCAGGCCGATCAACGCTGCGGAGTTCATCTCCTCGGCGAGCGCCGGATTGGTCAGGCTGGGAATCCAGCTAGCAGCGAATTGATCAAAGGCCGCGTCACCGATCCTGCCGGTGTCGCCCGGCCATTGCGTGTGACGCTCAGAGCCGGGCCAGAGGCGGAAGGCGGCGGTTCCGGTGAACATGTTCTCGGTGAACTCATATGGACGCAGCCCATAGCCGCCATAGTCCGGGAACGCGGCGGAGCGACCGCGCCCGACCTGATCTACAACGTATACGGGATACCCCCGTCGAAGGAAGTCGGTGGCCCAGCCGGCCCGGCCATCCGGCGTCGAGACAAAGTTGACTCCACTCTGCCACTTGCCGTGGATGAGCACGATAGGCGGCTTGCCGCGGTCCTCTGCAGGGGTGTGATACTCCACATACATCTGGCCCCGGATCTGCGGGCCGTCCCGCGTCGGCACGTAAGCGCCTCCGACAAAAAAGCACCCTTGATCCTGCACAGGCAACGCCTCTGCCGGCGTGTGATGCATGTCGACGCTCGTCATCCCATCCTCCCATTCCATGCCTCGTCATGAGGCCCCTTGACTTCTCAAAAACATTCTACATGATCACAATTTGTGCGCAATCGGCAAATTTGTGCGCTGTACGCACATAAACTTTGACGGCGAAAAGGGAGAAGCCGGATGGGAAGGTATTATGCAAGGACGCTGGCCACAGTGCTGGCTGCCACATGCAGCTTGGGCGCGATTGCCCAGGCGAATGCCGGGACTGTCACGATGTGGACGTTCCTGAACCCCGAGAACACCTCGGGACGCGAGGTCGCGCTGCGTAACGTGATTGAGAAATACGAAGCAAATCATCCGGGCGTGGACATCGTGGTCGAGCCGCAGGATTGGGCAACGATGACCGAGAAGTTCGTTCTCAGCCATAGTGCCAATCGCGCTCCGGACATCATCTGGAGCGCTCAGGACCTCGGGCTGCTGGTCAATTCCGGCGCCGTTACGTCACTCAATCCGTACCTTGCCGACTGGCTGGCGGAGAACGATGACGACCTGCTGTTCGACAACGCCTATGACAACGCCACCTATGACGGCGAGCTGATGGCCGTTCCGCTGTTCCCCTACTCCGTCCTCGTGTTTTACCGGAAGGATCACTTCGCCCAGGTCGGCCTCACCGAGGATGACCTCGATACCTGGGATGGCTTTGCTGCCGCGGTGAAGAAGCTCCAGGACGCCGGGTTGCCCGGGCTGCTCCTGCCGTTGTCCGAGGACAAACCAAGCAGCACGATCGCCACGACCGCCTACATGGATCTCAACGACGGCCATCTCCTCGCCGAAGGCTGCGTAGCCGATTTCGCTACCGACATCGGCGTACAGGCGCTGACGCTCCAAACGGATATGATCAAAAGCGGCTTGATCTCCCAGGAGGCTGTTGCCCGGACCAACGACGACGCGTGGGACCTCTTTATCGGCGGTAGAGGGAGCATCGTACCCCAGACCAGCGCCCGGGCGGGGGCACTGCTGTCGTCTTCCGATTGGGCGAATGAAGAGACAGTCGGCATCGTCCCGTGGCCATCCTTCACCACCGACCATCACGGCCCCTCGGTGGGCGCATCCTGGCAGGTCTCTCTCTGGAGCGGCTCGCAGAACAAGGAAGAAGCGTCCGATTTCATGGCCTTCATGGCCAGCGAGGAGGGTGCAAAGGAGTGGGCTGTCACGGGTGAGCAACTGCCGCTTCGTGCATCGGTCGCCAACCTGCCCGAACTTTCCGGCGGTGTCTTCGCGCTGAACCAGGCCGCATCAGAGGCGCTCAACGAAACGGGGCGCTTTCCCAGGCCCGGTTGTGCCGAGAGCTCCACAATGGGCGACTGGAACCGCGCCGCTCAGGACGTCCTGCTGAACGGAATCTCCCCAGTTGATGCGCTGCAGGAAGCCACCGACAGCACCAACCGGCGTCAATAGTCCGGCCCGAATGGCCCCGCCTGGCGGTGGGGCCATTCCCGCGATTCCCACATAACTGCGAAAGAGCATACAGAATGGCAGAAGCAGGCGTTGCTACGGTGGTCGGCACGGGGGGCAGAAGATCGAAGCTATTCAGAGTTGGAGAGGTGAAGCCATACCTCTTTGTCCTCCCATTCATCGGCCTTGAGGCACTTTTCCTCCTGCTGCCCCTTGGAATGTCTCTCTACTATAGCCTTTTCGACATCAAATATTTGATCGTCGGAGATTTCGTCGGTCTCCAGAATTATTTCGAGATATTCTCTAACCGACGCTTCCTCGCATCGGTTGGCGTCACAATGACGTTCAGCCTGTTCTCGCTGTTCTTCACGTTCATCGTGGGGTTCGCACTGGCCCTGTGGTTAGTAAAGGACAACGGCCACAGCGTGTTTATGCGCGCGATCATCCTCGTGCCATACGTAATCTCCATGCTTGTGGGCTCACTCCTGCTCAAATGGGTGCTGTCGCAGGACGCAGGTCTGACCGACCTGCTGCTGGGGCCGCTCGGGATTCCTAGTCTGAGCATTCTGGGCGATCCGAGCACCGCGATGGCGGCCATAGTCTACAACGGCGTATGGCGGGACTCGGCATTCGCCATGATGCTGCTCATGGCTGGTCTCAAGAGCATTCCCCTTCATATCTACCAGGCGGCCAAGGTGGATGGGGCGTCTAAGCTCTATACCTTCTGGCGCATCACGCTGCCGCTGATGCGAATGCCCATCCTCATCACTCTGGTCCGGCTCCTGCTCTACTTCGTCAACTCCCTCACCTTCCAACTGGTTCTCACCGGCGGTGGTCCGGCCGGAGCGACGACAAACATCGTGCTGCACATGTACCGCTCTGCCTTTGAGGACAGCCTGCTAGGCTTGGGCAATGCCATGTCGTTTGTGTTGTTCCTGTTCAACCTCGCCATCATCGCGGTGATCATCATTCTGTTCCGCGTATCCGGGAGAACGCCAAAATGAGAAGGGCTACCGTTCAAAAGATGGTCAACGTCATCGTCTCGGTGATCGTCACTGTCATTGTGCTGTTTCCAATACTCTGGGGGCTGTCGACTTCGCTGAAATCCACCGACCGCATCCTGAAAGTGCCGCCAGACGTCGTCCCCAACCCGCCGGTGCTCGACCACTACTACTCGATCTTCGAGCGCGGCCTGGGCCGATATCTGTTCAATACTGTGGTGGTATCCTCGATTACGGTGTTGGTGGTCCTGCTATTGGGGTTCATGGCCGCGTATGCGCTGGCGCGGATGGAATTCAGGGCCAAGAGGGCAATCACCACCGGCCTTCTCATCATCATGAGCATCCCGCTGGCCTCGCTTCTCGTGCCAACGTTCACCCTACTCGCCAATCTGAACCTGCTGGACACGCGCACGGGCCTGGTGCTGCTCTATACGACCTACGAGTTGCCGCTGACGATCTGGCTCATCTCCAACTATATCAAGACGATCCCAGAATCCTTCGAGCACGCTGCCCTTATCGACGGCTATTCGCGAGGGGCGGTGATGCGCAAGGTTACCTTGCCACTGGCCATGCCAGTAGTCATCGCCTCTAGCCTGTTCACGCTTACCTTCGCGTGGAACGACTTCATCGTCGCGGTCACGATGAACGCCTCGGAGGGCATCAAGACCTTACCGGTGGGGATTTACAACTTCCTGGGAATCTTCAGCCGCGAGTGGGGGCCGCTGACCGCCGCAGCGATGATCTCAATCATTCCAATCGTCATTATCTTCGTCGTGTTCCAGAGATACTTCGTCTCCGGACTCACTGGTGGTGGCGCAAAAGGCTAGGGGTCCAAACATGGGCAAGACAGTTGAATTCTGTGAAGTAGGCAAAAATTTCGGATCCGTGAGTGCCCTGCAGGGCCTCAACCTGAAGATCGAGGAGGGCGAGTTCGTCTCCTTTCTCGGACCGTCGGGCTCTGGCAAGACGACATCCCTGAACATGCTGGCAGGGCTGCTTTCTGTATCGGCCGGCGAAATCAAGATAGCCGGCCAGCGCGTCAACGAGGTGCCTCCGGAGCGTCGGAACATCGCGATGGTATTCCAGAACTACGCGCTCTACCCGCATCTCACGATTGCGGAGAACCTGGCATTCCCCTTGCGGGCACGCCGGGGCATGTCCAAGGACGAGATCGGCAAGCGCGTGAACGACGCGGCGGCCGTCCTTGGCGTGCCAGACCTGCTTGAACGCTATCCCAAGGAGCTGTCTGGAGGGCAGCAGCAACGCGTCGCGTTGGGTCGGGCGTTGATCCGCGATCCGGGTGTTCTGCTGCTCGACGAGCCTCTGTCCAATCTCGACGCGAGGCTTCGCATCCGCATGCGGCGGGACATCAAGAAGCTCCATGAGCGGCTCGGTGCGACGATTGTCTACGTTACGCACGATCAGGCCGAAGCGCTTACCCTCTCCTCGCGTATCGCCGTCTTCAATTTGGGTTCGTTGCAGCAGTTCGGGACCCCTGAGGAGATCTACAACAAGCCCGTCAACACGTTTGTCGCCAACTTCCTCGGCGAACGCGAGATGACGTTCGTGGAGGGCTCTATCGAAGAGCGCCAGGGTCGGCAGTGGTTCACGGCCCCAGGCGTAACTGTTCCGGTAGCCCATGAGACGCCACCCTCGCAGGCCGTGACCTTGGGCATCCGCGCTGAGACCCTGAAGCCAGTGCCAGCCGAGGGCGCCCTTATATCGGGAGAGGTGCGCGAGGTCGAACACTCTGGTGCCGATCTCATCCTCTACGTGACGGTCGGCGTCCAGCGGGAACTCGTCGTCAGGACCGAAGCGAACTCCGGTTTCGAGAAGGGAGACAGGATAGATCTGGGACTGGCGCAGTCCCATTTCCATCTCTTCGACACCGCCACAGGCGTGGCGCTGGCGCCTCGCGTCTGACGCGATTCCCAAACGCCGCAGGGCGCGCCGTGCGCGCGCCCCAGCTCGCCCAACTTTCCAAGCAAGTGGTTTGCCATGAGATCTTTGAGTCTAGCCGTAGATGTTGCTGTCGTTGGTGGAGGTCTTGCAGGGGTGTGCGCCGCCATCGCCGCAGCTCGTCAGGGGACCAAGGTTGTTCTGGTTCAGAACCGTCCCGTGCTGGGCGGGAATTCCTCAAGCGAGGTCAGGGTGCCCGTCGCTGGCGCGACGGGTCTGATGCACAACAGGTTCGCCAGGGAGACCGGCATCATCGGCGAGTTGCTGGTCGAGAACCAATACCGCAACAAGGCAGGCAATGTCCTTATTTGGGACGCCCTGCTGCTAGAATGGGTGAAGCGCGAGACCAACATCCGGCTTCTACTGAACACTGAGGTCCACCAGGTCCGTTCTACGCCGCTCAACGAGCCGGGAACGGCTGCGATCTCGGAGCTTGTCGCCTGGACCTCCGGCGCGGAGACAGAATGGACCATATCGAGCAAAGTCTACATCGACTGCACTGGTGATGGCTTCGTCGGCGCTTCTGCGGGCGCGCAGTTTCGGCTCGGTCGGGAAGCGAAGGCCGAGACGAACGAGCAGTGGGCGCAACCGGCAGCCGATGCCTATTCCCTAGGCAGCACCATCCTATTCTATACCAAGAAGAGCGACGTCGCTGTCCCCTTCGTCAAGCCATCCTTCGCCATCGACATCAAGGCGGCTGGCGTGCCCATCAGCCGGATTGACGCGGCAGATGACTCCGGCGCGAAGTACTGGTGGATCGAGTATGGCGGCATGCTCAACACAATCGATGACTACGACGTCATCCGGGACGAGTTGTGGGGGATTGTCTACGGGATATGGGACCACATCAAGAACTCGGGGCGGTTTGACGCAGACCACTTGACACTGGAATGGGTGGGAACGGTGCCGGGCAAGCGCGAGTCCCGGCGGCTTACCGGCGACTACACCATCACGCAGACCGATGTTATGAACCAGCGCTCGTACGCTGATACCGTGACGTTTGGCGGGTGGAGCGTCGACCTTCATGATCCCGGCGGCGCATACGCCCAAGGCACTCCGGATCGGCATATGGTGTCCGATGGCGTGTTCGACATTCCCTACCGCGCCCTCTATTCGAAGAATGTTGCCAACCTGCTGTTCGCCGGCCGCAATATTTCCACGACCCATGCCGGCAATGGCGCCACGCGCGTGATGGCCACCTGCGCAGCGATGGGCGAGGTGGTCGGGACGGCCGGC
The DNA here is from genome assembly GCF_024707105.1 of Devosia ginsengisoli. Lineage (GTDB taxonomy): Bacteria > Pseudomonadota > Alphaproteobacteria > Rhizobiales > Devosiaceae > Devosia > Devosia ginsengisoli_A. The sequence goes on from NZ_JANQAJ010000006.1 coordinate 854,818, forward strand.
GCGCTCTGCGTGGCCAATGACCTCTCGCCGCGCCAGGTCGGCAGCGAGAGGATCGACGACTTGCAGCAGACGCTGCTACGCGCGGACGCCAGCATGATCGGTGTCTCCAACAAGGATCCGGGCGATATGGCGCGCCATGCCGAGGTATCGGCTTCGTCCTATCTCAAGGAAATCGCGCTTGCGGATGCCGCCCCAGAAGACCGAAGGTCCTTAAACACCGACCTGTCGATACTCGTTCCGGTTCATCCGCAGGTCGATGGGGTCGATCTTAAGATCGACGTGCACCGACCGACTACGCTTAGGGCGGAGCTTTGGAACACCGGCACAGGAAGGAACTACATCCCCGGAGACCTGATCGCCACCCTCGACATCGAACTCGCTGAGGGCGACGATCAGTGGATTTCCGCCAATTTCGACTGGCGTCCCAACGATCCGCAAAACGCCCTGGTCGTTCTACGCGAAAACCCGGACGTTTCCATGCACATGTCCAAGGACTACGTTTTCGGGATTCTCACCGCCGAGAAGGCCAAGGATCTTCCCAACAAGTGGTACCAGAAGGACGGCAGCAACCATACGCCGCCCGCGCCGATCCAATGGGCGATCCGCAACCTGAACCGGACATCGCCGGTGATGCGCCTGCGCTCGCTGACCGAGGCGTACTCACCGGAGAAGGTCGCCAATGGCAAGAGCCGCCCCGATAGCGGACCGAATCTCTGGATGTCGGAACGCAGCGATGGTCCCGAATGGATTGAGTTGCGATGGGCCGAGCCGCGGTCAGTCGGGGAGGTGCTGGTCACATTCAACGATGATGTCAACGAAAGGCTTCACAACCTCTTCAGGTACGAAACCGACTTCCGGGTTATTCCCGAGATTGTCAAAAACTACACGCTCGAGGTCGAGGGGGCGCAAGGCTGGGAGCTCATAGTTTCTGTCGATGGAAACAGGCAGCGGCGTCGACGTCATGTGTTGGAAACTCCGGTCGCGACGACGGCCCTGCGTATCGTGTGCATGGAGACCAACGGCAGCCCCTACAAGCAGATCGTTGAGGTGAGGGTCTACGAATGAGGAGCGAGGCCATGCACGGCTCGCGCGCAACAATGCCGTGCGGGATAGGTTGAGGATATGGATGACAAAGCCAGGACTCGGGCCGTTGTCGCCGCGATAGCGGCGGCAGTGATGTTCGCCTTCATGGACACGATCGCCAAGGAGCTTGCGCGGTCTATTGCAACCATCCAGGTCGCCTGGGCCAGATACGCATTCCACGCAATTGCCGTGCTGGCGGTGCTCCTCTACAAGCGGCAGAGTATCTTGCTTACGCGAGAGCGAATCGGCCTCCAGCTGCTGCAATCGCTATGTCTGCTGGCGAGCACCATAGCGATGTACCAAGCCTTGCAGCAGATTCCGCTGGCGATGGCGACCACGCTCCAATTTGCTTCGCCGTTTTTCGTCGTGCTCATTTCGGTCGTGCTGCTGCGCGAGGAGCAGAGCTGGCTGAAGCTCGGCGTGACAGTGACCGGCGTTATTGGTGTCGCGATCATGGTTCGTCCCAGCGGAGACCTGCAGGCCGCGACGGTGCTACCTGTGCTGTCAGCGCTGTTCATGGCGGCGTATTACGTTGTGACAAAGAAGCTTTCGGCGCATAACGGCCGCTCCGCGACGCTGTTCCTCATGGCGGCGATTCCCACGGTCATGCTGACGCTGTTCGCGCCGTTCTGGTGGCACGTTCCCACTTTACGGGAGGTCGGGCTGATGATGACCCTCGGGGTGATGGGAGCGGTCGGTCATGGATTGATACTGTATTCGTTCCAGTACGCCGAATCGTCGTCCCTGGCGCCTTACCTGTACATCCAGGTCCTGGTGTCAGGGCTTATAGGGCTGGTTTATCTCCACGAGCCAATCACCACGCAGTTCCTGCTCGGTGGGGGCGTCATACTGACCTCCAGCGCGATCCTACGGATATCGCAGAGGTCGATGGCTACGACGGTGCGGTGATGCAACGACCGGGGCTGAGGATGGCCAACGTGGGGAGGGTCAATCGAAAGTCCCTCTCCTTGGTCCGTTCGAGTGGTCTATGCTTGATGTCGTCAGTTCTCAGGTCGACTGTGGGTCATTTGGCGGTGAGAAAATGAGTATCGTAGCGTTGAAACGTTTCGTGGAGCAGGCGACGAAGGCAGTCAGCGAGATGACTGCCGAAGATATGCTCCTGCAGGAACTAGAGTCGGCGATGGCCGATTTAGTGAGCAACGACGACTGGTTGCCAGAACAGTTCGGTCGGGCGCATGAGCGCTACTATCGCCGGTACCTGCTCCACTGCGATCCGCTGGAACGGTTCTCAGTCGTTAGCCTGGTCTGGGGAGCCGGACAAGGCATGAGCGTGCACAATCACACAGTATGGGGCGTCGTGGGCATGCTGCGCGGGGCCGAGATCAACACCGGCTTCGAGCAGACCGCTGGTGGCAGCCTCGTGCCCCTTGAGGAACGAAGGCTGGAGACCGGCGAGGTGGCGCGCCACTCCCCCGACTTATGGCGACATCCATTCCGCACGCAATGCTTTGAGCGATGGTGTTTCGATCGGCGTGCACGTCTACGGTGGGAATATCGGGCAATTGAGCCGGCAGGTGTTCGACGTGGAGACAGGGCGTTCGATGGATTTCATCTCGAGCTTTGCCTCCGATGTTGTCCCTAACATTTGGCGGCGGGACGCATGAGCGATCCCCGCAGATCCATTTCGAGACGAATTGTTGATCGGTGATGACATGAATGAAAATGCCCCGCCATCCAAGGGAAAGGTCTTCGTAGAGGCCTTCGCGAGAGGGCTGCGCGTCATAGAGGCATTCGGGTCGGACGCTCGAAGACTGAGCGTGGCCCAGGTTGCGAAACGGGCGGACATCGACAGGGCCGTTGCACGGCGGCTTCTCTATACCCTGTTGGAGCTTGGCTACCTCAAAACTGACGGGAAGCAGTTTGAGCTCACACCGCTGGTCCTCCGCCTGGGTTTCTCATTCATATCCAGCGTCGATCTGGGAGGACGCATCCAGCCCTACCTGGATCAGCTCTCGCAGCGCGTGCAGGAATCCGTCTCGGTGACCGTGCTGATGGGGACGGAGATCACCTATGTGGCCCGCTCCGATGGGGCCGCGAGACCGGTTAACTTCGTGGCGCTCACCGGATCAAGCCTGCCGGTCTCAGCGACGTCCTCCGGCCGCCTACTACTTTCCACACTACCGGACGAGGAAGTGGAAAAGGTGCTCAGGGAGGCCCCTATCGTCAAATACACCCCTAGCACGGTGCTGGACCGGAACGAACTTCTCAAGATAGTCCAGCAGTCGCGGATCGACGGATGGGCCGTTGTGGAGGAGGAATTAGAGATTGGCTTGGTGTCGGGCTCGGTCCTGCTTCGATCGCGGTCGGGCGTCGATGTTGCGGCGCTCAACGTCAGCTCTCATCGGAGCCGGAGCGATCGGCGACGAATGGTCGAGGATCTCATCCCCCAGCTTCGGCAGACCGCCGATAGCCTTCAGGAGCTTCTGCTCTAGAGGAGGGATGGCGGAGGGTGCGATCCAACTCTACCAGTGTCCTCGTCATCGACGACAACGAATCCCGTCCAATTTGGCGAGGCTGAATCAAGGCGCGGACCTCACTGCTCTTTCTGTTAAGTGATCGAAACCAGATGAAGCTTCTCTATTCGCCAACTTCTCCTTACGTTCGGAAGGTTACAATCGTCGCCATGGTCACCGACCTTGCCGACGCGATAGAGCGTGTTACCGTCGCGCCGCACCCGCTCGTGCCTGATCGGACGCTGACCACGATTAATCCATTGGGCAAAGCGCCGACGCTGATTTGCGATGATGGCACCATTCTCTATGACAGCCGCGTCATCATCGAATACCTCGACGCACGGACGCGCGCTGCCAAGGTGATCCCGCCCGGCGACCTGCGCTGGAAGGCCCTTGCCCGGCAGGCGCTCGGAGACGGGATTCTCGATGCCGCGCTGCTGCTGCGCTACGAGGGTCTGGTGCGCGAGCCTGCACTGCAGTCGCATCCCTGGCGGCGCGGGCAGGAGGCGAAGATCGACGCTGCGCTTGAAGTGGCTACCCATCAGCTAGCGATCACCAATCTTGAATTCGACGTCGGCAATATCGCTATCGGTGCTGCTTTGGGCTTTCTCGACTTCAGGTTGCCCGAACTGGAATGGCGGTTGAGGCATCCAGCCCTGGCGAACTGGTTCGCCGCCTACGATGCCCAGCCTATCGCCCTGGCGACGCGTCCCGTATCGCCCATATAAGACCACGGAAGGAGGTTTCCATGAGCCGTGAGCCTAATTGCGACCCCGAGCACCAGCCAGCGCACAATCACGACCATTGGCGGAACGAGGGCGTCCGCGTCATCAAGGGAAACCAGCTCGATCATAGCACCGCGCAGACGCCCGGCATGTTCAGGCAGGCGGCCATCAACTACGCTCGCGTTGGTGCGAAGAATATCTGGGCTGGCACTGTTCGCATCGACCCAGATGCAAAGACTGGCGTACATCACCATGGTCCGCTCGAAAGCGTGATTTATGTGGTGACCGGTCGGGCTCGGCTTCGTTGGGGCGAAAAGCTGCAATACGTAGCGGAGGCCGGACCAGGGGATTTCATCTACGTGCCGCCCTATGTGCCGCACCAAGAGATCAACGCCGATCCGGAGGTTCCATTGGAGTGCGTGCTCGTACGGTCAGACAACGAAGCCGTTGTAGTGAACATCACGGACATCGATCCTGTTGAACCGCCCCAAGAGGTTTACTGGGTGGACCCCATCCATCGACATCCCCCCGACTGATAGCTCGTTGCGGTACGAACTCGACCATCTTGGACTGTAGTCTCGCTTGGAGGGCACCCAAGGCACAGCAACAACACCAGCGACGGAACCTTCGATCAGGCACGTCACCCCCGCCAACACGACCGCGCATCAGCCGAGGACATCGTGGAATTGAAGCAGCGCCGAGAATTGCTGGTTGCCGCCATCGGCACACTGCCTCGCCGTCACGCCGAGACCGCACGGCTCTGCTACCTCGAAGGCATGACCCTATAGGAAATTGGGCGCGCGTCGGGGCATCAGCCGACAGGGTGCGCATCTATGCTTGCAGTCAGCGCAGGCGGGGATTCAGAAGCGGCTATTCCACTAGCCCCTGTGTGACCCGACCTGCAACGAGCACATGACCGTGCGCGTCATCGACAGCGGAACGCAGATGTTCGTGGGGCACCGGAGCGGCTAGGCGACGAAGAGCCGTCAGGGCAATCTTCTTGGTAGGCGGTAGCGCCGACGTGGGCACCACATAGAATTCCCACTGTCTCGGCTCTCGATGGTCGGCACTGGCATCGACAACAGGGTGAAACGCAAAGACATAGATGTCTGCATTCCGACCTGCTGATGGCACCCAGCCACGACCATCCCATGCCATCTTGCGACTGGCTATGTCGAAGGACGGCTTCGCGGACACCTCGTCCTCCTTGTGCCAAGTCTGCTTGGCGGCCGATTGCTTAACCTCAAGCCGGGTGCCGTCCGGGTGGTCGAAGTCGCATAGCGCCCAGTCGCCTGAACACCACCGCCACGGCTCACCTAGGGCCGCCGCGATAATCGCCTCCGCCAAAGTGGCTCGATGTACATTGTTCACCAGCGGCTGGCCGTAGATGGCCCTCGTGGCCATATCGATGACAGCGGACGTGTGCATGGCTACACCCAAAAGCAACTCCCCCAATGATGATGCGGAGTCTGACAGCGCCGAGTCACGAAGCGATTAACGGCTCATTTTACTGAAATCGTAGATAGTTCGTAGCAATTGCCCCTGTAGGGGGGATGGCATATCTGCGCGCGCCGCATAGAGGCTGGAATGGATGTAGCGCTCGAGGAACCCTCGCGGCGCATCGCTATCGATGGCTTCCCCATCCAGACCGTATTCGACGATGTCGTCAGGCGTTACCAGGGCGGGCGCCAGCGATCGCGACAGCAGGAATCGATCCGGCCGATCGGGATGCCGCATGGAGACATGGCCGAACCCGTCAACCACCCCGCGAGCTGCCAGGATGCGGCTGGCGGCGGCCAGGTCGGCGAAAAGCTGCGTCGGCCTGGCGCTCATTGGTCGGCCGGGGGTAGGGGGCCGGCCTTGGGAAAGCACAGGGCGCCATCTTCGTCGGCGACAATATGGTCACCGCTTTCGACACGGACATCGCCGATGCGAACCGGCAGTCCGACCTGGCCTTCATTGTTTCGTACCGACTTGCGAGGCGTAGTGGCGAGCGCGAGGATGCCGAAATCCAGTTCCTTGAGGGCGGCGCTGTCACGCACCGCTCCCATGATGACGATCCCGGCCCAGCCGTTGCGCTGGGCGGCGCCGGCAACAAGGTCGCCAACCAGCGCGTGGCGCGTCGATGCTCCGGCATCGACCACCATGACGCGGCCGTCGCCCGGGCTTTCTGCAAGGGCCTTCACCTTCGAGTTATCCTCGAAGCACTTGACCGTTTCCACTCGACCCGAGAACCGGACGCGGCCGCCGAAATGGCGCAACGATGGCGGCAAGGTTCCAACGGCCTCCAGATAGTCGTCATAGAGTTCGCATGTCGATTTCATTTGGCCCTCCGATGGCTGTCATCAACCTAGGGCCGGTCTCGCGGCGGGGCCAATGCCTATATGTGCTATCACATATAGCAATGTGAGCTGGTTGTGGGCCGTTGGAGCTGGTGACTAATAGCCAAATCTTATGGCTGACCTGCCGCTTCCAATTTCCGTTTCTACCCCGACGGCGCTATGGGTCAATCGGAGCGATCGAGCGCGGCCAAGCCCGACCACCGCCAGAGCGTGAGGATTTCGAATGAGCGAACCCTGCCATGACATTGCGCATCTGGCGCATGTGGAACTCCTGACGGATCGTTTCGAGCAGAGTCTCGATTTCTTCACCCGCGTCTATGGCCTGGTGCCGAGCCTGCTTGAGGATGGTGTTGCCTATCTGCGCGGCTTTGACGACTACGAGTTCCATAGCCTCAAGCTGACGGCAGCCGATACGACCGGACTCGGCCATGTCGCCTATCGGGCCTCTTCGCCGGAAGCGCTGGACCGGCGCGTTGCGGCAATCGAAAAGCTGGGCGGCGGCATTGGCTGGGTCGATGGTGACGCAGGCCATGGCCAGGCCTTTCGCTTTGCCGACCCCGACGACCATGTGTTCGAGATTTACTACGACACCCGCCGCGCGGAACCGGGTGAGAATCAGAAATCGGCGCTCAAGAACATTGCCAGCCGCTTCACCGGCCAGGGGGTGGCGGCGCGCCGTATCGATCACCTCAATCTCCTGGCCAAGGATGTATCGGCGATCCGCGACTGGATGCCCCGGGCGCTAGGCAGCCGGGTTACCGAATATATCCAGCTCGACAACGGGCGGCTTGGCGGTTGCTGGTTCACGGTCAACAACAAGACCTATGATATTGCCTATACCGAGGACCATACGGGCCATACCGGCCGTTTCCATCACGTCACCTATGCGGTGGACCAGCGTGAGGATGTGCTGCGCGCCGCCGATATCTTCCTTGAGAACGGCGTCCATATCGAGACCGGCCCTCACAAGCATGCCGTGCAGGGCACGTTCTTTCTCTATGTTTACGAACCCGCCGGGAATCGCGTCGAAGTGGCCAATGCCGGCGCCCGCCTGATCCTGGCCCCGGACTGGGAGCCGGTCTGCTGGACCGAGGCCGACCGCAAGAAAGGCCAGGCCTGGGGTCTCAAAACGATCGAGAGTTTTCACACACACGGCACGCCACCTGTCCCCAGTCACGGCTGAGGCCCCTGTTCGAAAAGGGTATTCTCCATTGACCCAGGAAACCGCGGTGATCGTGAGCCTGCATTCCGGCGATCTTGTCCGGGGCTGCGACCTCCGGCTCGCACCCAAGGTGTCGCGCCGGACATGCGGCTCTACGACAACATGGTCGTGATGGGAGCAACACACACCATTTCTGCCCGCGCCATTTCCTTCATCGTGGCAGGCATCGTCTTCATGCAATTGCTGGACGGCGCCATTATCGCCACCTCCCTGCCGGTCATGGCGCAGGACCTGGGGGTGCCGACGCTGTCCATGAGCATCGGCGTGACGTCCTACCTGCTGGCTGCCGCCGTCTTCATGCCGATGTCATCCTGGCTGGCCGACAGGTTCGGCGCGGTTCGCATCTTTCTGAGTGCTATCGCCGTTTTCACCTTGGCCTCGCTGGCCTGCGCCCTGGCACGGGATCTGCCGCAATTCGTCCTGGCGCGGATTGTGCAGGGGATTGGCGGCGCCTTCATGGTGCCGGTAGGAAGGGCTATCGTGCTCGACAGGGCGTCCAAGGACGAGGTGATCCACGTCCTGGCCGCAATGATCTGGCCCGCTCTGGCTGCACCGGTCCTGGGGCCGGTGCTGGGGGGAGCGATCACCACCTATCTCTCCTGGCGCTACAACTTCCTGCTCAATCTCCCCCTGGGATTGGCCGGTTTCATGCTGGTTCTCGTGCTGGTCAAGGACAAGGGGCCGGCACGGCCGCGGCCCTTCGACTGGAAAGGGTTCCTCCTCTCGGCCGGGGGCTGGGGGCGCTGCTCATCGGCCTGGAGTTCTTCGTGCAGGGCGATGAATATGGATGGTTGTCGCTCGGCCTGGCCGCCTTGGGCATCCTTGGCTGCGTTGCCGCCGTGCGTCACCTGATGTCGACGCCGGAGCCGCTCATCAGCCTCGATCCCTTCCGCGTGCCCACTTTCGCCCTGTCGACCATTGCCGCGGGCTCCTACATGCGCCTGGCCGTCGATGCCATGCCGTTTCTCCTGCCACTGCTGCTCCAGGTTGGCCTTGGTTATGATCCGCTGCAGGCCGGCTCGCTGATGCTCGCCTACTTCATCGGCAACATGGCGATGAAGTCGGTAACGACACCAACCCTTCGCCGCTTCGGTTTCCGGGCCGTGCTGGTCGTCAACGGGGTCATCTCCGCGCTGCTTGTGGCAGCCTGCGCCGTATTGCTGCCCTGGATCCCGCTCTGGGCACTCCTGCTGGTTCTCGCCTTATCGGGGCTCAGCCGGTCGATGGAGTTCACCGCACTCAGCAGCGTCGCTTTTGCCGATATCGAGCGCGAGCGGCGTGGTCCGGCCAGTACATTGATCAGCATCGTTCAGCAGATGACCCTGGTCCTGGCCGTGGCTATCGCCACGCTGGCGCTGAAGCTCTCGCAATGGCTCCGCGCTGGGGACGCCATGACATTGTTCGATCTGCAGGTCGCTATCGGAGTCATGGCGGTGTTCGCCGCGCTGTCGACGGCGTTGCTGCTCCGCCTGCCAGGCGATGCCGGTGACGAAATCGCCGGCAGGGCCGCTCCTGCCCCGGCGCAACGATGAGGCCATGATTTTCCAGCTCAGAAAGGTCACTACATGACTGACGCTGCCCGATTTGCCGATACGCGGCGCAATTTCGACCTGCTGGCCGACGCTTTCATACAGGAAGGGGTGGATACGGTTTTTGCCCTCATGGGCGATGCCAATATGTACTGGGCAACCCGCATGGCCGATCGGGGGTGCCGGTTGACCTATGTCCGGCACGAGCATGCGGCAGTCGCAGCGGCGCTTGCCTATGCCCGGCTCAGTGGCAAGGTGGGCGTCGCCACCGTCACCTGCGGGCCGGGGCTGACCAATACATTGACGGCCCTGCCGGCCGCCGCCATCGCGCGGGTGCCGCTGGTGATTTTCGCGGGCGAACCACCGCTCAAGGCCGCCTGGTACAATCAGATGATCGAACAGGCGCCATTCGTTCTGGCGTCCGGCGCGGCCTATCACCGGATGCACGATCCGGCCCGTTTCACCCAGACCGTTCGTGACGCCTTTATCCAGGCACAGGTCGAGCGCCGCCCGGTGGTGCTGGGCGTGCCGATGGACCTGCAGGACCTGCCGGCTGCCGAGGCGACGCTCCCCCAGCCGGCCGCATTGCTGCTGCAGAAGCGCTATCCTGCGGCACCCGACCATCGGGTCATATCTGAACTCGTCGAACAGATTGGCGCTGCACGGCGGGTCGTCGTACTGGGCGGCCTGGGCGCACAGGGCGCGGTCAGCCAGGCCAGGTTGCTGGCCGAGCGCTGTGACGCCTTGCTGGCCACCACATTGCCAGCGCGCGGCCTGTTCAACGACGATCCGTTCTCGGTCGGGATCGCGGGCGGCCTTTCCAGTCCGCTGGCTGCCGAACTGCTGGCCGAGGCAGATATTGTCCTGGCCTTTGGAGCCTCCCTCGCGCACCATACTTCCATGGGCGGCAAGGTCTGGCCCAGGGCGCGAACGGTGCAGGTCGATACCGATCCGCAAGTCCTCAATCAGGGCCGGGCGGTCGCTGACCTCTTCGTCCAGGCCGACGCCAGCTCGGCTATCGAGGCCCTGCTGGAGCGGCTGCCGGCGCGCGCCTCTCGTTGGCGGACCCCGGAGCTGGCAGAACGGCTGCGACAGGCTCCCGCATTTTCCGAGACGATGGATCGCGACGATCAGGGAGCCTTCGACCCACGCCAGGTGGTAATGGCGCTCGACGCGGTCATTCCGCCTGACTGGACAATCGTTAACACGTCGGGTCACGTGTCCAGCTTTACCGCGCAAATGCAGCACCGCCCCTTCGGCCGCTTTCTGACCATTCGGGAATTTGGCGCCATCGGCAACGGAACCTCGTTCGCGCTGGGCGCTGCCGCCGCGCGCCGGGGCGAGCCCGTGGTGCTGCTTGATGGTGACGGAAGCCTGTTGATGCATATTCAAGAACTCGAAACCGTCGCGCGCCACAATTTGCCGGTGCTGGTCGTCGTGCTGAATGATGGCGCCTATGGTTCGGAAATCCACAAACTGCGGGCGCGCGGCATGAGCGATGCGGGAGCCGTATTCGGTTCGCCGGATTTTGAGACCATTGCGCGTGGTTTCGGGTTCACCGGCGAGCGGTTGGGCGATCTGGGACGTCTCGATGTCCTGATGGCCGGGTTCGCCGCTTCACGGGTGCCTAGCCTGATCGATATCCCGATCCGGCAGGACGTTGTGTCGGGGCAGATGAAACGGCTGGCGGCCAGCAAGTCCTAAATCTCGGAAACGACGTGTGTCGGTATCCGATAGCCAGCGATGAGAGGGCACCGAAGCGCCCTCTCAATGAGATATACTATTCCCCGAATATGTCGGCGTCGGTCCAGCCGAGCGCTTCCAGAACCATGCGGCGATGATAGGCGTCGCGTGAAGGATAGATGGTCTGGGTCCGCATTTCGGCCTCGCCCTGATGGAAGCGCATGAACTGGCCATTCGATTCCGCGGTCACTGTCCCCCATTCGGGCAGGCCTTCGCCATTCGGATTGCCGGTCTTGATGAAGTTGGCCAGGTACGACATGGCCAGCTTTTCCATGGCGAGGTCCGGATCGGTCCATGGCCGCTGATCGTCTGCGTCCGCATCAAGGGCGCCGGTGAAATAGTAGTTGTCGGCCGCGTGATAGGCTCCGTGAAAGCCTTCCTCGTCGCCCGGAGGGGCATGGTCCCAGTAGTACAGGTAGATATCGGCATCGTCGTTGTGGGCCTGCGCATATTCCGCGCCGATCCGCACATACTGGAACATGCGATCATTTTGCATACGCAGCCATAGCCGGTAGGCGTCCAGGTCGGTCATCGGGACGTAAAGATCGAAGACTTCGTCACTCTCCCCGCCTGCCATATAGGGCCGGGCAGTGGCGAGTTTCATCACTTCGGTCTTGTATTCCTCCGGCGACATGACGCCTTCGGGGTCGCCGTTCAGGCCGGTCCGCTCGTCGGCCGTCTGCCCGATCATGATATCGATGCCTTCGATGGCGCCGGGTTGCAACAGATTGACGGAATCCTCCGTCATGGTGTGGCGGTCGATCGTATAGAACTGGTTGGTGGCCACGGCACCGGCCATCTGGTTGTAAAGCGTCTGCTTGCGGCCACCGAAGGGTGCATTCCATGCCTCGGCCTCTATGGCCCGCAGGTCGGCAAGCGTCACGGGCTCGCCGAAGAGTTCGTTGAGCGCCGCCTGGTTCTGCTCCATCTTGGTCGCGCCATCGACGACCTTGCCGGGCAGAAAGCCGGTAAAGCTCGAAGCGATGAATGCGCGCTGGTAGAGACCGTCAGCGAGCGGGGTTCGCAGCAGGGCGACGGAATTCTCGCCGCCGGCCGACTGGCCGCCGAATGTGACCATGTTCGGGTCGCCGCCAAAGCCGGCGATATTGTCCCGAATCCATTCCAGCGCATCGACAAGGTCAAGCACGGCATAGTTGCCTACGGCACCATCCGCCTCTTCGGCCAGCTCTGTCAGGGCCAGGAAACCGAGGGCACCGAGACGATACTGAACCGACACGACCACAATGCCCTGCGCAGCCAGTTCTTCCGCCTGCAGGTCGTCATACTGCGCCGAGCCGGTCCGGTTGGCTCCCCCGTGGATGAGCATGTAGACGGGTAGCTTGGCATCGGCATTCTGGGCCGGCGTCCAGATATTGAGGTTGAGCCCGTCGTCGCTGGCGAGCGGATCGGATGCCGGATCGAAGTCCTGCAGCATCTTGGGACCTGCCGTGTCGGCGACCAGCACGCCTTCCCATGGCTCGACAGGTGGTGCAGGCCTCCAGCGATTCTCTCCGCCGACATTGCCGGCAAACGGCACGCCCAGAAACGCGGTGACACCCTCCTGGTCGGAAGGAATGCCCTGGACCAGGCCTCCTTCCACTTCGACATTCCCCAATGGTGTTTCCTGCCCAAAGGCCAGCGATGTCAGAAACATCGTGGCACAGATGGTCGGCAGCAGCGCAGCGCGAGCGATGCGATCAAGAGACATTTCGTCCTCCCAAGTTGATCTTGATGTGCAAGTCCTGGGAGCGCTGTGGCAGTGGCATTATTTTACGGCACCGTCGCATCTTCCGATGGACGCCAAGACCTGCCGAGGAAGGCCATTGAAGACCCAAACGGGCGGGTAGACCTGCCAATGCTATAGCAGTTATTGGTCGAATACGCCCTGAAGCCCGGCGCGGGACTCTTATGTCACGCCATCATCCGATGCCGAACCGCCTCAGGTCCTGTGCCGCCGTTACTCGCGCAGCGCGGGGAGGTCACGAAAGGCGTCGAGGCATTCCGGATTTGCCAACGCGGTGGTGTTCCTGACCGGCCGTCCATGGATCACGTCCCGGACCGCCGACTCGGAAATCTTGCCCGATCGGGTGCGCGGAATATCGCTGACTGCGAGAATCCTGGCAGGCACGTGTCGCGGGCTGACGCTCTTGCGGATTGTCGTACGGATGCGCTTTTCGAGGGCATCGTCGAGCTGTTCGCCCGGTCGGAGCCGCACGAACAGGATGACGCGCTGGTCACCATCGATATCCTGGCCGACGGCCAATGACTCGGTGATTTCCGGTACGGTCTCGACCTGGCGATAGATTTCGGCCGTGCCGATGCGAACGCCGCCGGGATTGAGCGTCGTGTCCGAACGGCCGTGGATCACATAGCCACCGGACGGACGCTCCTCGGCATAGTCTCCATGCGCCCACAGGCCGGGAAACCTGCCGAAATAGGCGTCCCGGTAGCGTGAGCCATCGTCATCGCCCCAGAATTTCACCGGCATGGACAGATGCGCCGTCCGACATACCAGTTCACCGGGCTGACCGGTGACAGGCGAGCCATTCTCGTCCAGAGTGTCCATATCCATGCCCAGCAGGGCGCATTGCAGTTCGCCCCGGCGCACCGGCAGCAGCGGATTGCCACCGAGGAAGCAACCGCAGATATCGGTCCCCCCGAAATAGAGGCGAGATGCACATCCCGCTTCCAGTCCGCATAGACATAGTCGAAACTTGCCGGGATGAGGGGCGAGCCGGTCGAGAGGATCAGCCGCAGCCTGTCCAGCCGGTGCGTGCTGCCGGGCTTCAGCCCGGATTTGAGGCAGGTGTCGATATATTTGGCGCTGGTGCCGAATACGGCGATGTCCTCGGCATCGATCAGGTCGAGCAGGCGTTCCGGCGCCGGGTAGAACGGATTGCCGTCGTAGGTGACCAGCGTGGCGCCCACGGACAGGCCGGACACCTGCCAGTTCCACATCATCCAGCCGCAGGTGGTGAAGTAGAAGAAGCGCTCGTCCGCGCGCAGGTCGCAATGCAGCACCAGTTCCTTCTTGTGCTGCAACAGCAGCCCGCCCGCGGAATGGGTGATGCATTTGGGTTTGCCTGTCGTTCCGGAGGAAAAGAGGATGGCCAGGGGCGCTTCGAACGCCATGCGCCGAAATTCGATTTCCCGCGGCGCGTGCTGGCCGAGGGCCTCGTCCCAGGCAATGACGGGCAGGTCGTCGAACTGGTCGGACATTGGCCCGATGACCACGATGCGGCTCAGCCTGCAGCCGGCGGCCACGGCGCGGATCGTCGGTGCGACATCGATCTGCTTGCCGGCATAGGCATAGTTGGAGACCGCGATGAGGACTTTCGGATCGACCTGGCAAAGCCGGTCCGCGGCTCCTGCCGGCCCGAAATCGGGCGAGCACGACGACCAGATTGCGCCAATTGCCGAACAGGCCAGGTAGCTGACGATCGCCTCGATATCGTGGGTTATGATGGCCGCGACCCGATCGCCTTGCCCGACGCCATTTTCCGCCAGGACCTGCACCATGCGGGACACGGCCTCATAGAGGGCCTGCCGCGTCATGGTTCGTCGCGTGCCGTCGTCCCGATGGGCGATGATGGCCAGGCCATCGTCCCTCCGGGACAGCAGGTTCTCGGCATAGTTGAGGCGTGCGCCAGGATAGAAGCGCACGTCACGTTGCTCCTCGGCAGGCAAGAACGCCGTGTCGGCGCGATCCCCGATAATGCCAAGGCGATCCCAGAGCTCGCCATGGAATGCATCGGGTGCCGCGATCGACCAGGCATGGAGCGCGGCATAGTCGGCCGGATCCGCTCCATGCAGCGCGCGCGTCGCATCGGCGAAGGCCCACATCGCGGTGCGTTCGATATCGGTCGGGCGCCAGAGAATATCGTTCATGACCGGCCTCAGCGCTCGACACACATGGCGATACCCATGCCGCCGCCGATACACAGTGTGGCGACACCGCGGCGGACGTTCAGCCGGGTCATTGCATGGACCAGCGTGGTCAAAATGCGCGCGCCGGATGCGCCGATCGGATGGCCCAGGGCAATGGCGCCGCCATTGACGTTGACGCGATCTGGATCGATCTCCAGCCCGCTTACGACCGCCAGGCTCTGCGCCGCAAAGGCCTCGTTGGCTTCCCAAAGATCGACATCGCCTGCCTCCCAGCCTGCCCGCGCCAGGGCCTTTCTGGATGCGGAAATCGGGCCGAGCCCCATGATTTGCGGATCGAGCCCGGTGGTCGCCCAGGACACGATCCGTGCCATGGACGTCGCCCCATGCCGATTCCGGGCAGTGTCCGACATCAGCACCAGCGCGGCGGCGCCATCATTGATGCCGGACGCATTGCCTGCGGTCACCGTGCCGGTGTCGTCGAAGGCCGGCCGGAGCTTGGCCAGCGCTTCGAGGCTGGCATCGTGGCGGATGAATTCATCTTCCGCGACCACCAGTTCTCCCTTGCGGGACGGTATCGTCACAGGCACGATCTCGTCGGCGAAATACCCCTGCCGCGTCGCTGCCGACGCTTTCCGATGCGAAGCCAGGGCAAAACTATCCTGGTCGGCACGAGCAATGCCGCATTGCCGCACGACGTTTTCAGCCGTCATGCCCATGGCATAACCATAGAAGGCATCCGTCAGCCCATCGCGCATGACCGTATCGACCAGCTCGATATCGCCGAGCTTCCTGCCCGCGCGCAGATTGGCGACATGGGGCGCCTGGCTCATGGATTCCTGTCCACCCGCGACGATGATCTCGGCATCGCCGGCAAGAATTTGCTGATAGCCGAAGGCCACCGCACGAAGTCCCGAGCCACACACCTGATTGACGCCGAAGGCAGTGCTCGTATCCGCCATACCGGCGGCGCGGGCGGCCTGGCGGGCAGGATTCTGGCCGGCACCAGCGCCGAGGACCTGCCCCAGAATGACCTCTTCAACCGCGTCCGGTCCGATCCCTGCCGCAGCAGTTGCCGCGCCAATGGCGACGGCGCCGAGCTGATGCGCTGCCAGGGTCGACAAGCCGCCACAAAGGGTTCCGATGGGCGTGCGTTTCGCGGAAACGATGTGAATATCGGCGGGCATGTGCGGTCCTCAGGCAGCGTTTCGACGCTCATTGCCGGCGAGGTTAGCGCTTGCGGGCCAGCAGCGGTTAGACGTATTTATACGTCATGACTGCACGACCAGCCACGACCCGGCAGTTTGCGCTCGAGGCGATGCCCGTACCGATGGTCTTTGCCACCCACAGGATCATTCGCGAGGTCAATCCGGCCTTTTCGGCGCTCTTCGGCTATTCCCCCGACGAGCTGGTCGACCAGAGTTTCAACACTCTCTATCCACGCCTCGCCGACTTCGTCATGGTCGGCAACCTGTGGCGAAAGAACTTCTCCGGTGGTCGGACCTATACCGACGAACGCATCATGAAGCGGCGGGACGACACCCGATTCTGGTGTCGCGTGCGTGGGCGCTCGATGATCGAGGCCGATCCATTCTCGGAAGCGATCTATTGTTTCGATGAAATGGCGCGGCCGGTTCTGGACCACCGCGACGGCCTGACCGATCGCCAGCGCCAGATTCTTTCGCTCATCGCGCTGGGCAAGACCAGTGCGGCGATCGCCCAGGAACTCGGCCTCTCCCGCCGCTCGGTCGATACCCACCGCTTGCGCCTGTTGCGCGCGCTCGGGCTCGGCAATACCGCCGAACTCATGGCCTGGTATTTTGGCGCCGCTGACCATCCGGCCTCGCGCGATTAAGGCGGCTTTTGGGTATGTGCGGCGCGCATGGTTGCGTCACGAGCCATGCCGTTGACCGCATGATGCTCCCATCTTCAACTTGTCGCCTTCCGTGGCATTCCGTCCCGGAGCAGGCGTAGCCCGTGCTGCACGCCGCTTAACCCGAAGCAGGTGGGTTTCCCGCCTGGCAGGAGGCGCGACGTTGCCGAGAATACTCTATCTGGTGCCCAACCTGTCCGACCCCGCCGTGTCGCGGCGGGTGGCGATGTTCCGCCTGGGCGGGGCCGAGGTGGATATTGCCGGGTTCCGCCGGGCAGACGCTCCGCCGGCCGATTTGCCGCTGGCCAATGTGGTCGAACTCGACATCACCCATGATGGACGCATGCTGCAGCGCCTGTTCGCCACCTTGCGCGCCGGGGGCACGGCGAAAGGCTGGGGGAAGGGCTTCGCACGGCCCGACGTTATCGTGGCGCGCAACCTCGAAATGCTGGCAGTGGCGAGCCGGCTGCTGCCGATCTGGCCCGACGCGCCGGCTCTGGTCTACGAATGCCTCGATATCCACCGGCTGATGCTGCGACAGGATGGCGTTGGCGGCGCGATGCGTGCGGTGGAGCGGCGCCTGATGCGACAGGCCGACCTTCTTATCACCAGCTCCCCGGCATTCATCACGAACCATTTCGAAGGTCAGTCGCCGCCTCCACTCGCCCTGGTCGAGAACAAGGTGTTCGCGCCGGACCTGGTTGAAACGGGTCGCAATCCTGTTCTGGCTGGAAAAGCGCAGCCGATCCAGATCGGCTGGTTCGGTGCGCTGCGCTGCAGCCGGTCGCTCGCGGCCCTGCAAGGGCTGGCGGCGGCTTTCGATGGCCGCATCGAGGTCACGCTGCGCGGCCGACCGGCCCTTACGGAGTTTTCCGATTTCCACGGCACGGTCGCCACGGCGCCGCATCTCAATTTTGGCGGCGCCTACAATTATCCCGGCGACCTGGCCGGCATCTACTCGGCCATACACTTTGTCTGGGCCATCGATCTGTTCGAGGAAGGGCAGAACTCCACCTGGCTCCTGCCGAACCGCCTCTATGAAGGGTGCCTGAATGGCGCCATTCCCATCGCGCTGCAAGATACCGAGATGGCCGCCTATATCGAGCGGCTGGGTATCGGCGTGATCGTCCCTGATATCGAGCGTCAAACGCTGGTCGAACTCTTTTCCGGCATGACACCGGAGCGGCTTCGCACGCTGGCCGACGCCGTGGCGCAGCTCGATCAGCGCCTGTTCCGCTGCATCGAGGCGGAATGCCGCCAACTGGTGAACCAGTTGGTGCGCGCGCCAGTTGTCCGCCCGGCGCTGGAGGCAGCCGAATGAGCGCCAAAACGCTGATCATCGTGCCCACGCTCAACGAAGCCCGGCATATCGGGCCGCTGCTCGATGCGCTGCTGGTCGAGGCGGAGGCGCTGGAGGCACGGATCGTCGTGGCCGATGGCGGCAGCAGCGACGGCACGCCCGATATCGTCGCCAGCAAAGCTGCAGCCACGCCGCGCATCGTGCTCATTCACAATCCGCGCCGTATCCAGTCCGCCGCGATCAACCTGGCGGTCGCGACCTTCGGCGCCGACATGGATTACCTCATCCGCATCGATGCGCATGGCAGTTACCCGGCCGATTACTGCCGGACGCTGGTGGCTGAAGCCGAGGAGCGCGGGGTCGGCAGCGTGGTCGTGCCGATGACCACTGTCGGCCACGCGGCATTCCAGCGCGCGGTGGCGACGGCGCAGAATTCGCCCATCGGCACTGGCGGATCGGCGCATCGCACCGGCAAGCTGTCGGGGCCGGTCGATCATGGCCATCACGCCCTGATGCGCGTCGCAGCCTTTCGCGCCGTGGGCGGCTATGACGAGAACTTCCGCTGCAATGAGGATGCCGAACTCGACTATCGCCTGCGTCGCGCCGGCAATGTGATCTGGCTCACCGATCGCACCGGGATGATCTATAGCCCACGGGACACCATGGCCGGGCTGTTCCGGCAATATTTCGGCTATGGCGGCGGCAGGGCGCGCAATATTCTCAAGCACCGGATGCTGCCGCGGCTGCGGCAGTTGGCGCCACTTGCCATCCTGCCGGTCGTGCTGCTGGCGGCTTTATCCATCTGGCACTGGGCTTTCCTCGTTCCACTGGGCCTGTGGGGCATTGGCTGCATTGCGCTCGGCATGCATGCGGCGCGGAAATATTACCCGCAATATGGCATGCCCATGTGGCTTTCTCCCTTGGTCGGCTGGGCTGCGATGATCATGCATTTCGCCTGGTCGTCCGGCTTCTGGCTGCATGTCCTCCAGCGCCCGTTCCGGCGCGAAGCGATGTGAGGCGGCATGGCAAGCATCGATATCTGTATCTGCACCTTTCGCCGACCGTTCCTGGCTAACACGTTGCGCTCCATCGCCATGCTGGAAACGGGCGGGCACGCGGTCAGGCTCATCATCGCCGATAACGATGCCGAGCCCTCGGCGCGACCGCTGGTGGCGGCGTTGGCCGCGAGCCTGCCTTTCCCGGTGCAATATCTGCATGCCCCCGCGGCCAATATCTGCATCGCGCGCAATGCCTGCCTCGATGCGGCTGACGCGGATTATGTGGCCTTCATCGATGACGACGAAGTGGTGAAACCCAACTGGCTGACGGCGCTGGTGACCCAGGTCGAGCGGAGTGGCGCGGCCGCCGTGCTGGGTCCGGTTTGCGCCATCTATGCCGATGACGCGCCGGCCTGGATGGTGCGGGGCGATTTCCATTCGACCCTGCCGGTCTTCGTCTCGGGCCGCATTCGCACGGGCTATACCTGCAACATGCTCATGCGCTGGTCCGAACCGTTCCGGTCGCTGCGCTTCGACCGCGCCCTGGGCCGCTCGGGCGGCGAGGACACCGATTTCTTCTATCGCCTGGTCGAGCAGGGCGGCGCCATCGATTACGCGCCCGACGCCGTGGTGGAAGAGCCGGTGCCACCCGAACGCGCCACCATGGCCTGGCTGGTCCGCCGCCGCCTCCGCTTCGGCCAGACGCATGGCATGCTGATGCGCGGCGCGTCATGGCACAGCCTGCCCGTGGTCGCCGCCAAGATTGTCTATTGCTGTGCCATGACGGGTTTTACGGCCCTTTCGCCGGTGCTCCGGCGCCGAAACTGGCTGCGCGCTGTCCTCCATATGGGGGTGGCGGGCGGCATTCTGGGCCTGCGCCAGGCCGAACATTACGGCCAGCCCGCCTCGCCCTGATCGGAGCCCCCATGCTTGACAGAACCAGCTATCCGGAAATGCTGCCACCGCAGCCCACCGACCTCAAGACCATCGATCTCGATCGCATCTTCGCGCTGATCCGCCGGCAGGCGCTGGTGCTGGGGCTATGCATCGGCGTCACCACGCTGCTGGCCCTCGCCTATCTGGTGCTGGCGCCACGGGCCTATGTTTCGGCCGGACAGATCCTGATCGACCGCAACCTGCAGCAGGTGACCAGCGATGGCGCGGCCACGCCCACCAGTGCCACCGATCTCGAAGCGCAGGTGCTCAACCAGATCGAGGTGCTGCGGTCGAGTCGCGTCGCCAAGACCGTGGCTGAAGCGGAAAACCTCATGGCGGACCAGGAATTCCTCAACCCGCCGCTGTCCTTCTCGCAGCGGGTGAAGAGCCTGGTGGGCATGGGCCCGCCGCAGCGGCCGGCCGTGCTCGAAGCCAGCCTCGACGAGGTTGTGGGAATGTTGCGCGCCAATGTCCAGGTGGACCGCATGGGGCGCAGCGCCATCATTCGCGTCGGCTACGAGGCTGCCACCCCCGAACTGGCGCAACGCATTTCCAGCGCCTATGCGCGCGCGCTGCTGCAGGACCAGCTCAATGCCGAACTTGAGGCGACCAGCGCGGCAGCCGATTGGTTGCAACAGCGGCTGGCGGAAATCGGTGAGAGCCAGCGCCAGGCGAGCCTGGCCATCGAGCAATATCGCCAGCAGGCCGGCCTCACGGTCGGCCAGGATCGCGACCTCACCACCAGGCGCATCGAATCCCTCTCCAACCAGCTTGCCGAGGCGCAGGCGGAAACCGCCCGCCTGCGCGCCCTGTCCGGCCAATTGAACAGCGTGGTCGCAGCGGGGCCGGAACAGGCCTCGGACTATGTCTCGCTGCTCAGCGGCTCGCAGACCGATCCGGCCGAGATCGCCACGCTGCGCAACCAGGCGGCGACGCTCAACAGCCGCATCGCCGAAATCGAGGCGAGCTATGGTTCGGACCACCCGCAGATCGCGGCCCTCAATGCCGAACGATCGGCACTTGATAACCGCATCTTCGCACTATTGCAGAATATCGACGCGCAATACCGCACCCAGCTCGCCATCGCCCAGCAGCAGGAAGCGGGCTTGCGCAGCGATATCGACGCGGAAGGCCAGAGCGCCGGCGCGGTGAGCCAGGAACAGGTGCGCCTCAATGAATTGCAGCAGCGGTCCGACGCCCTGCGCACGCTCTACAACAGCTACCTCGCCCGCTATGAAGAGGCGGTGCAGCGGCAGAGCTTCCCCATTCCATCGGTGCGCATCGTCACCGACGCGCTGCTGCCGGACGCGCCGTCCAGCCCGCGAACGCTGATAACGCTGGCGGCGGCGCTGATTGCCGGTTGTTTCATGGGCGCGGTCCTGGCCATGCTCAACGAATTGCGCGAGCGGGGCTTCCGCACCGGCGCGCAGGTACGGAAGCAGCTCGGCATGCGCTTCCTGGGTTACATCCCGCACCTCCGGATCGATGCCGCCTCGCCAGCCGGCAGGCAGAAAAGCATCCGCACCCTGGTGCGCGGCGCGCTGATGTCGCGCATGGGTCGGCGCTGGGGTGCCCCTTTTATCGAGACGCTGAAATCGACGCGCCTCGTACTCCAGCCGATGGCGGATCGCGGCACGGCCGTGCTGGGGGTCCTGTCGGTCCTTCCGGACGAGGGCAAGTCAACCTTCGCGCTCTCGCTTGCCGAGATGCTGACCGCGATCGGCGCGCGCGTCCTGCTTGTTGATGCCGATATCGGCGGTCGCCCCGGGCTGCCCGCGCGGATCATGCCATCGCAACAAGGCGATTGGCACAAGGTCGCGGTAACCGATCACGATACGGGTATGGTGATGCTGTCCGCCGCGGCGCCGGAAGCCGGCGGCGGCGATCTTTCCGGCATTGCCATGCAGAAGGTCCTGGCCGAGGCGCGGGGCCAGTTCGACTATGTCATCATCGACCTGCCGCCGCTGGGGCCTGTCATCGATGCGCTCTCGGTCCTGCCGTTCACCGATGCCAGCGTGCTGGTGGCCGAATGGGGCAAGACTCCGCGGCGTCTGGTCCGCAACATGCTCGAACGCGAGCCGGAACTGGCCGATCACATCATTGGCGTGGTGCTCAACAAGGTGGATCTCGGCACCCTGCCCAAATTCACCGAAATGGGGGGCTCGAAAGGTTCGCCTATCGCGGCGAAACCCGCATCGAGCAGATCGAGCAGACGGCGCCCAACTAAGGCGCCGCCTGGGCTCCTGGATTATTCGGCGGCGATCTTGAACCCGTCGATCAGCGCATTGCGCAGCCCGATCCTGGATAGCGCGGCCAGGAAGTCGTCACCGATATCGTCGCGATCAAGCGCATAGGCGACATTGGCGGTGAGGAAGCCGATCTTGGAGCCGCAATCGAAGCTCTGGCCCTCATACCTGACGCCGAAGAAAGGCTGGCTGTGCATCAGCGTCTGCATGGCATCGGTGAGCTGAATCTCGCCGCCGGCGCCGCGCGGCTGGTCGGCCAGCAGCGTGAAGATCTCCGGCTGCAGGATGTAGCGGCCCGAGATGATGAGATTGGAGGGCGCCTCTTCCGGCCTGGGTTTTTCGACCATGCCGGAAATGTGGAAACCGGAATCGTCACCGGCACCACGCCTCACCACGCCATAGGATGAGACGTCCTGTCGTGGCACATCCTCGACGGCGAGGACATTGCCGCCGGTCTCTTCATAGGTTTCCATCATCTGCTTCAGCACGCCGCGGCGCGCCTTGAAGAGCATGTCGGGCAGGAGCAGCGCGAAGGGTTCGTCGCCGATGATCTCGCGCGCGCACCACACCGCATGGCCCAGGCCGAGCGGCTCCTGTTGCCGGGTAAAACTGGTGCGGCCGGCGGAGGGCAGATCCTTCTGCAGCTCGGCAAGGGCGGCCTGCTTGCCGCGTTGTTCCAGCGTCGTTTCCAGCTCGAACTGGCGATCGAAGTGATCCTCGATGACCCCCTTGTTGCGGCCGGTGACGAAGACGAAGTGGGTGATTCCCGCCTCGCGGGCCTCATCGACGGCATATTGAATGAGTGGGCGATCGACGACCGTCAGCATCTCCTTCGGCATTGCCTTGGTTGCCGGCAGAAAACGTGTTCCAAGCCCGGCGACCGGGAAAACGGCAGTCTTGACGCGTTTTACCATGACCTTCTCCTGGTGATGTGTAACTTACGCGCGAAGTGGACCATGTGAAATTAAGTCGATCCAGGCAAATCGACTGATATTTCGGCATGGCTCGATTGCAGTTTTGCTGTTGTGTCTCTTTGTCCAAACTTGGGCACTTTTTCATCGAATTGTCGAATTTGAGCGACTTCTGCTGGGTAGCAGTTCAAAATTGTTCTGAAATTGTGAAGTGTATTGAGGTGCAGCCGATCCGAGGCAGCAAGTAAAGCGCCTGGCCCGGCGCACGGGTGTGACGCAGTCGTGAAGCCGGGGCCATTTTAATGTGCCCGCAAGGATTGTATTTACCCGGTGCTGGTAGTGACATAGGGCTGCCATGGCGCGTTGGTCGCCATGTCCTTGAACGACGTTTCGCCGATCAAAGGCGACAGGGAGGAATCCGTGGAAGGCAAGCGGCCCGAGGAAGGCCCGGCGCGCAAGCCGGCTTTGCTGGCTTCACCGGCAAGCAACGCCCGCCCGTCCCTTGCCTGGCCATGGGGGCTCGTGGCCATCGGCGTGATGGCCCTGGCCTGGGTCGGCATCTACCTGCTCTGGAACGGCCTGGTGTTCCTGTTCAGCCTGTAGTTTTTTGCGGTCAGTGTGGCAATGTACCAAACGGATACTTGCATCCGGCGCATGGCGCCGCCCGAGGCGCCGCCTAGACAGTAGAATGCATGCGGGGCGGTCAGCATCTACTTAAGTCGCTGATTTGTAATATCTAAGCACCCTCCATTTTGGGGGATTTTATGGCGCAGAGCTGAATGACAGCCATGCATGCCAAGCGTTGCCACGCTTTCAACCGCATGTTTGCCTCCCCTCATGTCACCAATGGCCCCGGGCCGGCGGCCAGCAGAAGCGGCTTTTCGGGCGGCAGTCCGAAGTCCGTTCTGGAGTCTGAGGATGTGGTCTCGATCGAGCGCGGTGCGCTTGGCAACCCTCTTCTCTCAAGGCCAATCTGAGAGAGAATGTCATGTCGATTAGCAATGCCGACCTCGGGTCTTCGAACGCTTCGTCCAGTGCCGGCATGCCTCGCCAGGGCACTGCCAAGCGGGCTTTCGATGTCGTGGCAGCGTCGACCATGCTGGTCTTTGCGCTGCCCGCCATGTTTTTCATCGCCGTCATCATGTTTTCGACCGATCGCGGGCCGATCCTGTTCGCTCATGAGCGGGTCGGGCAGAACGGCAAGCGGTTCCGGTGCCTCAAGTTCCGCTCCATGGTGGTCAATTCCCAGGAAGCGCTAAGACGGCACCTGGAGGCTTTCCCGCAGGCGCGCGCCGAGTGGGAGGCCTCGCAGAAACTGCGCGATGACCCGCGCATCACGCGGCTCGGCCGCTTCCTGCGCGTCACCAGCCTCGACGAATTGCCCCAGCTCATCAACGTCATCCGTGGCGACATGAGCCTTGTCGGGCCGCGTCCGATCGTGGAGGACGAGGTGATCCGCTATGCGGACAAGATTGACCATTATGCTGCGGTTCGTCCCGGCATTACCGGCCTTTGGCAGGTGAGCGGCCGCAGCGATGTCGACTACGACCAGCGCGTGCAGCTCGACTGCCGCTATGTCCGCGAATGGTCCTTCCTGGGCGACATGTTCATCCTCGTCAAGACGGTGAA
Source organism: Devosia ginsengisoli (assembly GCF_024707105.1). Classification (GTDB taxonomy): domain Bacteria; phylum Pseudomonadota; class Alphaproteobacteria; order Rhizobiales; family Devosiaceae; genus Devosia; species Devosia ginsengisoli_A. The sequence continues at coordinate 879,714 of NZ_JANQAJ010000006.1, forward strand.
GGTGGTCGCCTTCAGGACCGGCAGCCGATAGGAGACCTGCAATGGCGGTTTTTTCCCTGCGCCCCCGTGCCTTCCGCATTCGCAATCCCGGACGCGACGCCGAAACCGATCAGGTGCGGCTCGAAACCGTCCGCAATGCCATTGCCATGGCGCTGGGCGATGCCCGACGCGAACGCGATGGCCTGCAGCAACGCCTCGACCTTTATCATGCCCAGGCGGCGACCATGATCGACACGTCGGGCGATTACGGCACCCGCGCTGCGGCGGATGAAACCGTCATCCGTTCGGCCGAGCAGAACGCGGCCAATGCCCGGCGACGGCTGCAGATGCTCGATGTGCAGATCGGCAAATTCACTGAATTGATGGCCGAACTCGACAGCGGCGTGGCGGCGTCTGCCGCTTCCGCGACGGGCAATGGTGCCGCCTGAAGCGGTTCGCGCTTGAGCTGGGGAATGCAATGAATCCCGCTGCCCGCGACCAGCCGGCCGCTCCGCTCGTTTCGGTGGTGATGGCCAATTACCAGGCCGGCGACCGCATCATCCACGCCATGCGTTCGGTGCTGCGCCAGACCATGGCCGATCTCGAGTTGATCGTCAGTGATGATGGCTCGAACGACGTCAGCCTGCTCCATATGCGCCGCCTGATGGCCGAAGACAGCCGTGTTCGCCTGCTGACATCAGAAGCCAATGGCGGGCCGGCGCGCTGCCGTAACCGTGCGCTCGACGCGGCACGCGGGCACTGGATCGCCATCGTCGATTCCGACGATATCATTCATCCCGAACGCTTCGAGCGCTTGCTGGCTGCCGCCGGGCAGCACGGCGCCGATATCGTCGCGGATGACCTGCTGCTGTTCTTCGAGGACGGGACGGCGCCACGGCTGATGCTGGGCGAGGGGACCGACCGCTGTTTCACGGTTTCGCCCGAGCAATGGGTGCGCGCCGGCGTCGATGGCTCGCCGGCTCTGGGTTATCTCAAGCCCATGATCCGTTCGAGCTGCCTTGGGGCGTTGCGCTACGATGAAGCCCTGCGGATCGGGGAGGATTACGACCTCGTGCTGCGCCTTCTGCTGGATGGTGCAAGCCTGCTGGTCGTGCCCGAGCCCTATTATCTCTACCGCCGCCATTCCGGCTCCATCTCCCACCGGCTTCCCGTCGCGGATATGGAAGCGATGATCGCTCGCCAGCAGGCGCTGGTCGATGCCCATGCACCGCTGGATGCGGCCCTGTCGGCGGCCTTCGCACAACGGCAGCGCAATCTGCGCCAGGGCCTGAACTATGAGCGGCTGGTGGCCAGCATCAAGGCGCGGCGCTGGTCGGCAGCACTGGCGGCGCTGGCTGGCAATCCCGAACATCTGTGGCGGCTATGGCGCTCGTTCAGCGAGGGCCGGACTCGCAGGCAGGCGATCCCGCCACGTCACGTCTCGCCGCTTCTCATGCTGGGCGCATCCGAAACGGCAGGGGCCACCGATCCGGTGCCGGCCTATCTTTCTGCCGTCGCGACCGACTGGTCGGCCCCGCGTCCGCGCCAGGTTTGGCGGGAACTTGCGGCTCGGCGCGGGCTCGGCGCCATTCGCTGCATTCCGCTCGATGCGGCCGGCCGTTATGCCGCCGGTTTCATCCCGGAGGCTGAAGTTGCCGCGCCAGCGCTGGTGCGGGAGCCATCGTGATGGCTCGCCAACAGATCACCGTCAGCCTGGCCACGGTCCTGGTCTTCGGCGCCTTCGCGGCTTTGGTGCTCAACGCCATGTTCGGGCCGCTCGCCGCACTGACCTTCATGGGCTGCGCCGGCCTGCTGATGGTCAGCAATATCAACCAGAGCATGGATTCGGTCATGCGCTGGTGGTTCGTGCTGCTGCTGCCTGCCTATTGCATGCTGACGGCCCTGTGGTCGCTCTATCCCGCCAATTCACTGCGCTACGGCGTCCAGCTTGCCTTCACCCTGGTCTTTGCCATCGTCATGACGGGACGGCTATCGACCCGGACGCTGATGCGGCTGATGTTTATCGTCTATGGCATTGGCGTGCTGGCCAGCATCGGCTTCGGCCGCACCGGCACGGGCGGCGCCTGGCTCGGCGTCTTTGGCAGCAAGAATGCCTTTGCCGCCCATATGGCGGTTTTCGTGCTGGTGGCCGCGGCCGTTGCGGCAGACCGGGAATCCGCGCTCTGGTTGCGGCTCACTGGCCTCGCCGGCGCGCTGGCTTCCGGGCCGCTCCTAATATTGGCCCAGTCGGCGGGCGCCATCCTGATGGTGGCGCCCTGTCTCGCCATCCTGCTGCTGACCCTGCTGATCGACCGCCTGACGGGCATGCAAAGGCTGTTTCTCGCAACCATGATCGTCCTGGGCGTCGCCGCGCTCGGCCTGTTCGTGCTGGTGGCGGGCGATGCTATGCTGGCCGAAGTGCTGGAGGGATCGGGCAAGGATCCAACCCTCACCGGACGTACCGATCTCTGGGCGCTCGGGCTGAGCTATATCGCCGAGCGGCCTTTGCAGGGGCTGGGTTATCGCTCCTTCTGGGTCGTGGGCTTCGGGCCGGCCGAACAGCTCTGGGCCATGTTCGACGTACCCTCGGGCGCCGGCTTCAACTTCCACAACACCTATATTTCCAACGCCGTCGAGATCGGCCTGATCGGCCTCGGGCTCCAGGTCGCCATAATGTATGGCGGCGCTATCCTGATGGCCATCTACACCTTCGCCCGGCCCAATGCCGCCAATGCGCTGCTGCTGTCGCTGCAGGCGCTGATGATCCTGCGCAGCTTCATCGAGGTGGAAGTGTTCTTCGAGTTTTCCATCCGCTCCATCATGGGCGTGGCGACGCTGATCTATGCCTGCCAGGGCCTCATCGCCTTGCGGCGCAACCGGGCCGAGCGCCCGCAAATCCATCCCGGAGGCTTGCTGAGCCATGTCCGATAACCGATCCGGCCTCGTCAATATCCGCACCCCGACCTACAAGCGCCCCGAAGCGCTGCGCCGGGCACTGCAATCCATGATCGACCAGAGCTGGCCGGATTGGGTCTGCGACGTCTATGACGACGATCCCGATCAAGCCGGTCGCGCCGTGGTCGCCGCCCTTGATGATGCACGTATCCGCTATACGTCCAACAAGCCGCAGCTCTTCGCCTCGCGCAATATCGACCACTGCTTCAGCGCGGAAAACCCGCATGGCGCGGAATATTTCTGCGTCGTCGAGGACGACAATTTCATCCTGCCCGAATTCTGCGCCGCCAATATCGCGCTGTCGCGGCAGCAGGGCGTCGAGATCGTGCTGCGCAACCAGTTCTTCGAATATGCGAGCGGCACGCAAGAGGCACATGTCGGCACCAGCGGCGTACTCGACGAGCTGTTCACCGAAGGTCTCTACCAGCCAGACGATTTCCGCATGTCGCTGCTGGCGGGCATCGGCGTATCGAATGGCGGGCTGTTCTGGTCGGTGCGCGCCATTTCGCCACTCGAAATCCAGTATGCCTGCACGGCGACGCTGCAGGAATATCTCAGGACCTATTCGATCATCGAGCCGGTCTATGTCGCCATGCATCCCCTGGCGGTATGGGCAGAAAATGCGGAACAGACCACCCGCAATGCCGGGCTGGCCGCCGGCTACCTGCGGCGCGAACTCGACCTCAAGCGCGCGGTGCAGGCCCTACGCCGCAAGGTATGGCGCGAAGCCACCCGCGAGCAGCGCGCCCGCTTCATGCATGATCCGCGTTTCGCCACCCCTGCCGGCGCACGCGCGATCAACATCGGCAAGGCCCTGATCGGGGCGAGCCTGACCGGCCATGTGCCCGCTCTCGAAGCCTTCAGGCTCCGCCTGCGGGGCCTGGTGATCTGCCTGCTCGGCCGCGTCACGCCTGATTTCACCCGCTTCGTCGCCTCGCGCGACAGCCTGCGGCATGGCACAGGCCGGGCATGACCCTGGCGGCGGATACGCGCGGCACCCGGCTCGACCACCTTGCAACCGGGCGCGCTTCGGCCGCCATCAAGGGCACGATCTGGTCGCTGGTCAGCAGCCTCGTGCCGGCGGTGCTGGGCTTGCTCGTCTTTCTCGCCACTTCGCGGGTGTTGAGCCCGGCTGAATTCGGCATCGTGGCCTTCGCGGCCAGCATTGCCACGGTCGGCCTCGCCGTTGCGCCGGCCGGTTTCCGTGAAGCGCTGATCCAGCGGCGGGTCATTGCGGCCATCCATCTCGATACCGTGTTCTGGCTCTGCGTCGGAGCCGCCTTGCTCATCTATGCCGCGCTCTGCCTGGCCGGACCTTTCGTCGTGGGCGCCACGGGGCAGGAGCCGCTGCTGCTGCTCATTCCGTTCATTTCCCTGCGCGTGATTTTCGACATGGCGGCCGCTGTGCCCAATGCGCTGCTGGTGCGCACCATGTCGTTCAAGATGCTCGCCTTGCGCACCACGATCGCCTCGCTCGTGGCTGCAATCGTCTGCCTGGCCCTGCTCTGGTTCGGCTTCGGGCTCTGGGCGCTGGCGGCCTCGCAACTGGCCTCCTCGGTTACAACCTGCATCGGGGCGCTGGCCGCTGCCCGCTGGCGGCCCCGCCTGCGCTTCGAGCGACGCGCTCTTGGCGATCTGAAGGCATTCGGCCTGTTCTCGACCGGCAATCATTTCATTTCCACGCTGAGCCTCGACCAATTGCTGATCGGCATGCTGCTCGGCCCGGTCTGGCTGGGTCTCTATGGCTTCGCCCGACGCATCTTCCAGATCCTCACGGACCTGATCTCGGGGGCGCTCAACCTCGTCTCCTATTCGCTGCTCTCCTCCATGCAGCACGAACCAGCCAAGCTGCGCGAGGCCTATCTTCTCGGCACGTTCGCCTCTTCGGTGGTGGCCTTCCCGGTCTTTGCCGGGCTGGCGCTGGTGGCGGGTGATTTCGTGCCCCTGGCCTTTGGCACCCATTGGCTGGAAGCGGTACCCGTGGTGCAGGCCTTCTGCGCCCTGGGCATCCTGACCGCCGTCGGCGTGCTCCAGTCCTCGCTGATCCGCAGCCAGGGCCAGGCCGACCTCTGGTTCTACTACATCCTCGGCAAGCAGGCCGTGACGGTGCTCTACATCTTCCTGTTTTCAGGCTGGGGCCTCGTGCCGCTCACCATCTCGCTGGTGATCCTCAACGGCCTGATGTGGCTGCCCTCGGTGCATATGGTGGTGCGCCTGCTGCACGTTTCGGCCTTCGCCTATCTCGGCTCCTTCGCCCTGCCGATTCTGGCCACCGCTGTTATGGCGGGCGCCGGCTGGTTGGTGCAGCAGCAACTGGCCAATGCCGATGTCGTCCTGCGCCTCACCATGACAATCGGCGCCGCAGCCTTGAGCTACGGCGCCGTCATATTGCTGTTCGGCCGCGAGCGGATCGGGCGCCTGGTCGGCTTCCTGCGCCGACGCTAGGCTATCGCCCGGCGGCTCGCCAAGAAGGCGTCCACGGCGTCGCGGGCGCGCTCCGTAACCTCGACAATCTTCGCATCGCTGCTGAGCTGGGGTTCGAGCCGCGCCATGGCCTGCAGATGCCCTGCCGCGATCTGGGTCAGGATGCGATTGGGCAGTGTGGCGAGCGGTGAGGCACTGAAGCGCCCTACCTTGCCCAGCGCGCCGCCGCGCCCGGTGCGGGAAATGTAATATTCCAGCACGCTGCACGGCTTGAGCGGATTGAGGCGCACATCGAGGTCGAGCGCGCCTGACCAGTCGAACCATTTCTTGTGATGGCCGCCATAGATCGGGCGGGCGCCGATCCACGGCGTGCGCAGCGCGTCGGCGACAATGGCGCCATGCATGGCTTCGGTAATGAGCAGCCGCGCCCCAAGAATCTGGCTCAGCACCTTCTCGACCGGATCGGTCGCATCGATCAGCGTCATACCCGCAAGGCGGCAGGCTTCGGCCCAGTCGCCGCGCTCCAGCGTCTCGTAATGCGGCATGAAGGCGATATCGACGCTGTCGTCAGGCTCGGGCAGGTCCAGGGCGCGCAGCAGCACGGCGCTGTCGCAGATGGAGAGGGTCGGATCGATGCCGAGCGTCCTTGCCGTATTGGGGCCGCGCACGAAGCGGATGTCCCAACTGCCGTCATGCACGTCAGGTAGGCCCATATAGCCGGCATAGCCCGAGCCCATGACGAATTTGCGTGCCGCCGGATCGAGATGATCACCGATGATGGAGCCGATGCCGACGAAAAGCTCGCTTTCGTCTTCGTCCAGAAAGCCCTGGGGCAGCAAAGCAGGCCAGACATGCAGGTTCAGCTCGTCGCCGAAATTCGGCACCTTGCCGCGAAAGAATACCAGCTTCATCACTCGTCCTCATTGTCTTGGCACAGAATGGAGGCGTCGAATGCGCAGTCCGCGCCCAATGGCGTGAAACCCACCCAGTCCACTTCCATGGCAATGGGGGTATCGACCGCAGCAAACTGCCCCATCCAGTCGGTGAGCGTGTCCGTGCCCCACAGGCTGAAGAAAATGCGCTGCGGATTGTCGGGAATCGTCGTTTTGTCGCTCATGGTGCGAACCAGTTCGCCGTCGATGTAGTAGCGCAGCTCGTCCGGGCCCCAGGTGAAGGCGAAGGTGACGAAATCGCTGTCGGACTTATGGGGCAGGGCATGGGTCTGGCCGCTGCCGGTTTCGCCATCGCCGCTGATGCCGTTGACGAAAGTGGTGGTGTCTACCTTGCCGGTGTCGCGCAGCAGGATTTCGAAATCGATCTCGTCATGCGGCTTGCCCTGCTGGGCCCCGATATAGGTGAAGAAAGCCGCATTGAGCCCGGCGCCGGCGGGCGTCTTCAGCCGGGCCTCATAAGTGCCGAAACCATAGGCGGCGCGCGTCTGCAACTCGCCGCAGCGATATTGCCGCTCGCCTTTCGGAACGGGCGCGAAGCCGACATGCAGCATGCCGTCACTGGTTGTCACCTGATCGCCCGACCAGGTGCAGTTCTGGTGCGCGCCATTGTTCCAGCCGTCCGAAACATACCAGCGCGACTGGTCGAGCTGGTCGAAATCGTCGAAAAAACCGCCATCCTGCGCCAGCACGGGCGTGGTTCCGAGCCCCGCCGCCAGTGCCAGTGCGGCGAGCCAGATCGTGTTTGTCATCGTGGTTTCCTGTCTCAGGGTGCGAGTGTGAGGCGGGCGACAACGACATCGCCGGCTGCAAGCGGGGTGCCGAGATCGGCGGCGATTTCCTCGCCATTGCGGATGATCGCATAGGTGTAAGTGGGCGCGGCATCGCCGGGCACGGCGGCGCCGGTATAGAGCGCGGCCTCCTGCACCAGGCCGCGCTGGGTCGCGATCTTGAGCGCCAGGGCGCTGATCTGGCCATCCACCGTCTGCCGCTCCAGCGACAGGTCGGAAATGCGCTGGTCGGCGAGCCGTGCCTGTTCGCGATTGGCCGCGGCGATGTCCTGCTGCGCCTGAAGGGCGGCAGTCTGCGTGTCGAGAAGGCGCGATTCGAGATCGGCGACATTGGTCTGGAGCGAGGCGACGCGCGACACCAGAGCCAGGCCGTCATCGGAGAGCGCCGTGATCTTGTCGAGCTGCTCGCGTGCGACCACCAGCTGGGTTTCGGTGCCGCCCTCTTTCTGCTGGAAAGCCTCGATCTGGCTGGTCAGCAGGCCAACCTGATCGGTCAGCGAGGTGGATTGGGCCTCGGCCTGCCGCGTCTGGGCGTCGAGTATGGCCTTTTCGGCGGCCACCATGCTCTCGATGCCGGGCTTGCCTTCCAGCTCCGGCGGCACGGCGATGTCGCCTTGTCCGGCAAGCTCGGCATCGAGGCGTGCCCGGCGGATCAGCAGGCGATCATATTCGTCTTCGAGCACCTGCAATGCGCCGGTGGTGTTCAGCATTTCGCGCTCTGGGCGCGCCGAGGCCTCGGCGCTGCGCCGCTCGCCCCCGGCCAAAGCCAAGGCCTTGACCACGGTCAGGTTGGGGGCGAAGGGGTATTCGCCGGGTGCGGCCACGTCGCCGGAAATATAGACCGGTCCATATTGCGCCACCTCCACCGTGACCGTTGGCGCGGTGACCAGCCCGAGGGCCTGCTGCAACCCGGAACCAAGCTCGGCGGCCAGTTCGGCGGACGTCTTGCCCGCGCCAGCGGTGGCGCCGACCATGGGGAAGTTCACATTGCCATCCGCGCCGACCACATATTCGCCGCCCAGGGCCGTCCATTCCTCGAAGGTGGAATCGACCGCCTTCCACTGCACCACCTTGATGTTGATCTTGTCGGATACGCCCAGCATGTAGGGCTCGTTAGCCCCGGCGGGTCCGGCCACGAAGGTCATCAGGGTGCCGAAGGCGACGAGCCGGGCAATGGATCGAAAATGGTCCGGGGCAGTCCGCATATATCCCCATCCTTAAGTCTGGCAGCGATGCGCCAATCGTCGGCATGGATCATGCTCTCAATGGGGCAGAGGCCGCAGCAAGCACTCATCACCCGAGGCCGGGTGATGGATGCCAAGCTACTGATCTCACTGTATTTTTCTGTCCGGCTCGGAGCCTGCCGGTGCGATCACGGCAGATATGCGCGAGGCGGCCAACTGCGTGAGGGCGTTGCGGGCTGGCTACGGGCGGATTTGCGCGCAGCGGCGCCGGCCGGGGCAAAGCCGAGCGCCGTCAGCCGCCGCTTCTGCACCGGCGACAGAGCCGGCCAGACGCTGGTGCGTTGAGCTTCGGTTAGCGCGCCGAATTCTTCCTGATGGGCCGTGCTGCGGCTCTGGATTTCGAAAATGCGCGGATCGATGGCGCGCGGCAATTGTGGCAGGGCGCCGAACAGCACGGCCGCACGCTGCGGCGAGAGCTGCAGGTTGCGGCCATAATAAACCAGCACCTCCTCGAGGGCCGGATCGGCAACCGCCGCCCGCACTTCCCTGATGATATCATGGCAGGTCTGCTGCTTGAGCCGCGCGGTGAGGCCGTGAATCTGCGCGCGGGCCGAACGCGGCCCCAGCCGGAAATCGTCGAGCATGCCCCCGACCGGATAGCGGCCCACGCAACGCTGGCAGATCCACAGCCGCTCCGCCGCCCGCGCTACTTCATAGGTCAGCCTTTGCTCGGTCTGGCCGCAGAAATCGCAATTGCCCTGGAGCGCTACGTCGTCGCGGAGTTCCCAGGTGTAAGACCAGTCCTTGGGGTCTCCCACATATTCGCTCAGCGTGTAACGGATCCGGGTCATCGGCATGTCTCTCTGTTCGTTGCGCGCGAACCCTCACGGGTACGTTATCTGCAACACCAAAGATCGGCCGTTTCTTGGCAGGACTCCGTTATAACGTCGGACAGTCGCGATTAACGACGCCTCGTGGCCTGATTGATCTGCTGCCACGTCGCGATATCGGTTTTGAGGTTGGTGACGGCATAGCCACCGCCCACCGCGAGACCCATGAGACCGTCGGCCTTGGGCTCGCCTGATATAGATGGCCGGGCCAGATTGTCCTCCGGCCGATCGCTGGTTGAAAATCCGAGTTCGGCGAGCCCGCTATTGTCAAAGAACGGTTCGGCGCAATCGGCCGTCGCGAAGACGGCGCGGTGCCCGAGTTCGGGCCGCTGCAGCCCACGCGCGGCGAGGTCGGCCACATCCCGGAAGCTGGTCCACATATGCGTGCAGCGTTCGTCGGTGACCGCCGGCCCGCAATTGCCGATCCGCAGCGAGAGCGCACTGAAGCCGTGGGCATCGGCCAGATGCGCCACTGCCGCCTCGCCGAAAATCTTGCTGACCGCGTACCAGCCGTCGGGCCGGGGCGGATCGGTTTCCTGCACCAGTTCGCCGCGGGGATAAAAGCCCCAGCCGTGATGGCTGCTGGCATAGACGAAGTGACTGCCGCCCTCGGCGACGAAGGCCTCCAGCAGCCGCACCAGCCCGCGATAATTGCTGTCGATCGTGTCCTCGAAGCTGACGGTGAAACCATGCGCGCAGGCCAGATGGATCACCCCGGTGACGCCGGCCATGGCCTCGGCCAGCACGGCGCGGTCGCTCAGATTGCCGACCACCACCCGTTCGTTGCCGGCAAGGTCGCCCGGCGCGGTGCGGTCGAGCAGCACGATCTCGGCAAAGCGCTCGGCGAGATAGGGCCGGATGCCGCTGCCCACCAGGCCGCTGGCGCCTGTGAGCAGAATTCTCTCATGCTGTATGGTCATCTTCTGTCCAGTATTGAATTTCGTCGGGCCACTTCAGTCGGGAAAGCTGAAGGCGGCCACGGGCTCGGCGACGCCGGCCACCGATGATTGCAGGGCCAGCAGGCGACCGGATTGGGAGGCATTGCGCAGCGTCTCGGTGGAAAGGCCGGAGCGCGCGCTGGTGATGTAAAGCGTCGACAGGTCGGGGCCGCCGAAGGCCAGGCTCGTGGGCGTCGGCACCGGCAGCGGCACGACATGTTCGAATTCGCCGTCTTCATCGAGCCGCACCACGCTCCAGCCGTCATAGGCGCCAACCCAGAGCCGGTCATTGGCGTCGAGCGTCAGGCCCATCGGCGCGCCCGTGGCTTCCGGCAGGCGGCTGAACACGCGTTTGCGGCCATCGGCCTCGCTCATCACATAGATCGTGTTGCGCGCCGGCACCGAGGCATAGAAGGCCGTGCCGTCGCTGCTGATGGCTAGGCTGGTGACTTCCCCGCTGATTTCCCAGACCGGATCGCCCGGTCCGGCGGGGGTGAACTGGCCGATAGCAGAGATATTCCGCTCGGTATTGAAGACGGCAACCCAGACGCGACCCCGCTGGTCCGTCCGCACCGCCCGGGCCTGGAACTGGGCGTCGAAATGCAGTTGCCGCTGGGTGCCGTCGCGCCGCACCAGGATCGCCCCGCCACGGGTGAACAGCACGACCCCGTCATGGGTCAGGAAGGCGCAGTCGATACGGCGATCGAGCGTATCCAGCGTTATGGCGGTCGGCGTTGCATCGTACCAATGCACGGTCGGCCCGAGCTGGTCGATCCAGACCACGGCGCCCGCCTGGGCATGCCATAGCGCCGAGGCGCCGAGAAAGGCCTGGGCCGAGGTGATGGCCGTCGCGGGGGAAATGTCGCTGGTCGTTACCGCGCTGGTCCGGTTCAGTTCCTGGGAAATGCGCTGCGTGGCAGCCGCCAGTTCGTAGCCGAGCTGTTCGGCCCGGTGCGGCGTGATCCGGAATGTCGGTCCTGCCACGCTGATCGCACCGATCGGCTGACCCACGGCATTGAGAATGGCCGCGCCGGCACAGCGCGTGCCTTCGAGGATTTCCTCGTCGTCGATGGCAAAGCCGCGCGCCCTGACAATGTCGAGCTGCGCCAGCAATTGCGGCACATCGGTAATGGTCTTGTCGGTGAAGCGTTGCAGCGGCTGGTTGAGCAGGGCCGTGACCTGGGCAGTGCTGAGATGGGACAGCATGGCCTTGCCCTGCGAGGTGCAATGCACCGGCTTGGTCACGCCGAGCGCGGCGGCCGAGCGATGCGAATGGGCGCCGTCGAACCGCCCGAGCGAGCGCATTTTGCCCTCGTGCATGACCGCCAGATAGGAGGTTTCCCCGGTCATGTCGCGCAGGCGGCGCAATTCGCCCGCCGCCACCGAGACGAGGTCGCTCGACGACCACACATTCTGCGCCAGTTCGATCAGGTGAAAGCCCAGGGAATAGGTCTGCCGGCCCGGATCGGTGCGGACCAGGCCCCGCGCCTGCAAAGCTGCCAGGATGCGGTAGAGCGTTGCCCGCGGCATGCCGGTGCGGCGCGCCAGGTCGGCCGAATCGAGCAGCCCCGGTTCTTCCCCGATGTGATCGAGCAGGTCGAATGCCTTTTGCAGCACCGCCGTGCCGGCCAGCGCGGATTTTTTCTGGGAATCCGGGCTCCAGTTGTCGTCGAGGGTGGTGACCACCGGCTGGGTCGTCACTGTCATGCTCTTGCCTCGCGCTGCATGCCGGTACGGCCTAGGCGGAGTGCCACGCCACGCGCCGGAAGGGAAGGATATCGATATCCTTCCATACGCCCTGCTGGTAGTAAATCTCGCTGGCGATCAGCGCGTCGAGCGCGGCGCGATCGGGCACTTCGCAGAGCACGATGGAGCCGATCATCCGGCCCGCCTCGTCGAGCATGGCCCCGCCATCGATGATCACGCCTTCGGCCTTCAATTCGTGAATGCGTTCCATATGTGCCGCGCGATTGGCGAGACGCCGGTCCAGCGTGCCCTCGGCGGTGTCGTCGCGTGCGATGATGGTGAACTGCATGTCGGCCTCAATCGAGTTTGGGCGGGGCGGAGGGTGGCGCAAGGTGATAGCCGCGCGCGGCATAGTCGAAATCGTGCAACCCGTTCACCGCATTGGTCCGGTCGACCGGGGAGGCGTAATAGGCGCGGATTTCGCTGATGCGGGTGATATCTTCGTTGAAGATGTACCATTCGTCGCCGCGCAGCACCTGGTCGACGCCGGTCTTCCAATGCGTCCACTCGATCACCGCCTCGTGGCCATCGGCTCCGGCCAGCACCTTTTCGATGGTCCAGCGCGAACCCAGCGTCCTGACGCACCACACCCAGCCGTCGGCAATGGCCTCGGCGCCGCGCCAGGGCGCGCCGGGCAGGCCGGGCGGGAAATAATGCACCGCGTCTTGGGTGAAGCAGGCGATCAGTTCCGCCCGGTCGGCGGCGTTGCAGGCGGCAAAATAGCGCCGGATCAGGGCTTCCGCCCGGGCTGCCGGCGTGGCCGCGGAAGCGCTCATTTCGCCACCGGACGCGCGCGCCATTCGGCATATTCGCGCAGCGTTTCCTCATTGGGCGGGTAGGTGCCCCAGAGGGAGGCACCCGCGTCGATCTTGGTGAAGAGGAATTGCTCGCGCAGTTCCTGCTCGTGGCTGTCCTGGGCGACCTCTTCAGCGATCTGGCGCGGAATCACCACCACGCCATCGGAATCGCCGACGATGATATCGCCGGGATAGACGGCGACGCCGGCGCAGCCGATCGGCAATTGCATGTCCGCTGCGCGATGGAAGGCCGGACGGGTCGATGCCGTGCGCCCGGCGCAAAAGGCGGGCAGCGTCATCTGGGAAATTTCGTTGCCGTCCCGGAAAGCGCCATCGGTGACGGCAGCGGCAACGCCCTTGCGCAGCATCCGCGTCATCAGCATGTTGCCCGCGGAGGCGGCGCGCACGTCATTGCGGCTGTCGATAACCAGCACTTGGCCGGCCCCGATCGCTTCGACGGCTTCCCACTGGATATTGTCTTCGCCCCGCTTGTTCAGGTCGCCGAGATCCCAGTCGCGATCCTCGCGTGACGGAATGAAGCGAAGCGTGAAGGCTTCGCCGGCAAATGAGGCCGCGTTCGGATTGAGCGGCGTCAGGCCGACCAGAAACTGCTGGCGATAATTGCGCTTGAACAACTGCGTTGTGATCGTTGCCGTGCTGCAAGCCTTCAGCATGTCGAGCATGCTCGCCGTCATGGGCTGGTCCACCTTTGTCACTCTTGTACCTCCGAAAACCCGGCGCCCGCTGCCGCAACGCACACTCTCACATTTTGAGATTGTTTGTCGCAGCAGCAGAACTTCCTACGCGTAAAGCATACACTTGGCTCGGCGGCGCAACAGCCCTGGCGATAGGGGTCGTTTTCGTCTGATCTCACATTGTAAGAGTGCTTGGCGGCGCCTGCGTGACTTTCTGTGGCCGCTGCCGGGTTTTGCCCATACATTTCCCGGCACTGAATGCCAGGGAGGTTGGAATGGCCAAGCAGTCACACGGAACTATCTCGCGCCACCGCAAAGCGCGAGCCAATGCAATCGGTATGCTGATGGCGAGCGTGGCCATGGCGGCTGTCGCGATGCCCTCGTCCGCCATGGCGGATGGCGTCCAGATCAACGTGATCGACGTTTCGGGAAATCTGGCGCTCACCCAGCAGGTGTTCGACAATTATCTCGCCGCCAATCCCGAAAAGGTGTCGCGCTTCACCTTCACCAAGGCCCCGGCGCCCGAGCTGGCCGGCAAGATCCAGGCGATGCAGAACGCCAATCGTATGGATATCGACATCGTGCTGACCGGGGCCGACGGCCTCGCCGCCGGCATGCAGCTCGGTCTCTGGGAAGACCTGACCCCCTATATCGACCAGATCGGTGACCCCAACGAGGTCCTCAATCCCGGCGCGGTGACGCTGCAGGCCCTCGCCGACATGCAGGGTGTGGTGATCGCCTATTCCCAGCAGGGTCCCTTCATCGAATACATGCCTGATCGGGTGTCCGATGTGCCCGGTACGGCCGAAGAGTTGCTGGCCTGGTGCAAGGCCAATCCCAACAAGCTGATCTATGCGCGCCCGGCCAATTCCGGCGCCGGCCGCACCTTCCTGATGGGCCTGCCCTTCATCCTGGGCGATTCCGATCCCAAGGATCCGATCAACGGCTGGGACAAGACCTGGGCATATCTGGCGGAGCTCAATACCTGCATTGAATACTATCCGTCGGGCACCTCGACCACGTTCAAGGAACTCGGCAACGGGACCCGCGATATCGCCATCACCAGCATGGGCTGGGACATCAATCCGCGCTATCTCGGCACGGTTCCCGCCAGCGCCGAAGTGGCGATCCTCGACAACACGACGTTTATCGGTGACGGCCATCTCTTCAGCATTCCCAAGGGATTGAGCGAAGAACGCCGGGCCGTTGCCATCGATGTGCTCAAGTTCATGCTGCAGCCCGAACAGCAGGCCATCACCTACGATGCCGGCTATCTCTATCCGGGTCCGTCGGTGAAGGGGGTCACTATCGATATGGCGCCTGAAGAGAGCCAGCAGGTGATGGCCGAGTTCGGTCGCCCCATGTATGACGAGCTCATCGAAACCACGCCGATCGACGTCATCCTCGAGCCTGATCTCATGATCGAAGCGTTCCGCAAGTGGGACGAGGAGATCGGTGCCGGCAAGGGCGACTAAATCCGTTCTGACCTAACTCAACCGCCGCGCGGCCCTGCTGGTCGCGCGGTGTATTTTCCCTCGGGAGAGCCAGTGTGTTCCAGCAACTTGAGATGAAATCCATCACCCGCTCGTTCGGCGATTATCAGGCCCTGTCGAGCATGAATCTGTCGATCAAGGCTGGCGAGTTCGTCTCTCTGCTCGGGCCATCCGGCTGTGGCAAGTCCACGGCCCTGAACTGCCTTTCCGGCCTGCTGCCGCTGACGGCGGGTGAAATCTGGCTCGATGACCGCCGCATCGATACGCTGCCGCCCGAGCGGCGCGGCTTCGGCATGGTCTTCCAGAACTACGCCCTGTTTCCGCATATGAGCGCGAAGAAGAATATCCGGTTCGGCCTTGAAATGCGCAAGGTGTCCGCCGCCGATCAGAGCCGGCGCGTGGACAGCGCCCTGTCGCTGGTGCGCCTGCAGCAGCATGCCGACAAATTGCCCGGCCAGCTTTCGGGTGGCCAGCAGCAGCGTGTTGCCATTGCCCGCGCCATCGTCATCGAGCCGCCGCTGGTGCTGATGGATGAGCCGCTCTCCAATCTCGATGCTGCACTCAGGATCGAAATGCGCGAGGAAATCCTGCGCATTCACCAGACGCTGGGGCTGACCACCATCTATGTCACCCACGACCAGGACGAGGCGCTTGCCATGTCCGACCGTATCGTGGTGATGAAGGAAGGCGTCATGCAGCAGCAGGGCGCGCCGCAGGAGCTCTACAATCGCCCGATCAATATCGATGTGGCGCTGTTCATGGGCTATCGCAACCTGCTCGACGTGACCGCGACCGCCGCGCCGCGCGCCGGGCGCCTCAAAGTCAGCCACAAGGGCGCGGATTTGGACGCGACCGCCCTGACCGACATTGCCGATGGCCCGCTGATCGCCGCGTTCAAGCCGGATGATGTGGTATTTTCCGATAGCGGCCTGCCCGCAACCGTCGACAGCGTCATCTATGGCGGCCGCGACAGCACGGTGAAGCTCGATCTCGAACATGGCGGCCAGATCCATGCCCGCGTGAGCGATGCGGTTCGCCCCGGCGACCGCGTGCATGTTTCGGTGCCGGCCGAGCATCTGCTGGTCTATCCCCGGCCGGCCCAGCCCATCGCGAGGCCGTGACATGACCAGCGAAACCATTGCAGCCTCGACGGCATCGCGCAGCGCAAACGCCGATCCCTCGACGGTTGCCGGCCGCGACCTGCGCCTGTTGATGATCGTGCCGGGCGTTCTGGTGATCGTCGGGCTCTTCGTCTATCCGTTCATCTACGGCTTCATTTCCTCGTTCAATCCGCAGGGCGAGAATGCGGAATGGCTCGCCAACTACCAGCGCTTCTTCAGCGAACCGCGTCTTTACGAGACCGTCGGCAAGACGCTGTGGCTCGCTTTGCCGGTCACCATCCTCAATGTGGGGCTGGCCGTGCCCTTTGCCTTCATGCTGCGCACGCCGTCGCGGGGGCAGCGCCTGCTGTCCACCCTGCTGGTCATTCCGATGACGCTGGGCACCGTTCTGGTCGCCGAAGGGCTGATGCTCTATCTGGCGCCCAATGGCTGGCTGAACCGCAGCCTCCTCGAACTGGGCCTGCTGGGCTCGCCGCTGCGCCTGCTCAACAATTACTGGGGCGTGGCGCTTTCCCTGCTGATCACGGGCTTTCCCTTCGCCTTCATGATGATGCTGTCCTATACGACCGGCATCGATCCGACCCTGGCGCGCGCCGCCGCCACCCTGGGCGCCTCGCCGATGGAACAGTTCCGCCGCATCTATCTGCCGCTGCTGGTTCCGGGGCTCACCATCACCTTCTGCCTCACCTTCGTGCAGGCTTTCGCCGTGTTTCCATCGGCGGTGCTGCTGGGGGCGCCAGCCGGGGCGACACGCGTCATTTCCATCGCCGCCTATGAAATGGCCTATGAGGAATACAACTGGTCGATGGCCTCGACCGTGGCGATGGTGATGGGTGCGACGCAACTGGTCATCGTCGGCATCGTGCTTGGCCTGCGCCAGTTTTCCTATCGTGGCCCCGTTGTTGGAGGAAAAGGGTGATGGACTTCATCCGCGATACAATGCTGCCGCGCGCATGGCGCTGGTTCGTCATCGCCTGCATGGTCTTCTTCGTCATCAACGTGCTGTTGATCATCATCTCGGTCGTGGTCAGTTCCTTCGGCACGGGCTGGTTCACGGGCTGGCTGCCCGAGCAGTTCACGCCGAAATGGTATGGCGAGGCCTGGAAGGAGTTCCAGCTCCAGCACGTCTTGCTGGTCACGGTGGAAATCACCCTGGCGGTGGTCGCCATCTCGCTCGGCGTCGGCGTGCCGGCGGCCTATGCGCTGGCCCGGCTGCAGTTCAAGGGCAAGAGCCTCATCATGCTGCTGTTCCTCGTGCCGCTGATGGTGCCGCCCATCACGTACGGCATTCCGCTGGCGACCGTGCTCTACCAGACGGGCGCGGGTGGCACGATGTGGGGCGTCATCCTGGCCAATCTGGTGCCGAGCGTGCCCTTTGCGGTGCTGGTCATGACCCCGTTCATCGAGCAGATCGATCCGCGGCTGGAATCGGCGGCGCGCGTCTTCGGCGCTTCCTCGCTCACGACTTTCTGGCGCATCCTGGTGCCGCTGCTGATGCCGGGCATCCTGGCAGCGGGTATCCTGGTGCTGATCCGCACGATCTCCATGTTCGAGCTGACCTTCCTCACCGCGGGGCCGGACAGCCAGACGCTGATCGTCGCACTCTATTATTCGATGTTCGCAGCCGGGGTGCGGGCCCAGCAATCGGTGGACGCCATGGCCGTGATATACATGCTGACGACCATGACCGGCCTGCTGATCGCTCTTCGCTTCGTCGATCCGTCCCAGTTGGTGGGGCGGGTTAAAAGCCAGAAGGTCTGAATCCGTCCATGTCGCGCATCAAGAGCATATCCACCCGTATCGTCCGCATTCCCTTCGAGGATGGCGGGCGTGGGGAGGGCATCACCCCGACGCGCTGGCACATTCTGGATAATGTGCTGGTGCGCATCGAAGACGAAGACGGGCGCGTCGGCTGGGGCGAGGCCTTCGGCTATTTCTGCGCCCGGGCCGTGGCCGCCGCTGTCGAGGACATGATCGCTCCGCAGGTGATCGGCCGTGACATCGAGGATATCGCCGCCTGGAACCGCGCCACCCAGCAGGCGCTGCATCTGTTCGGCCGCTATGGCATTACCATCTTCGCCCTGTCCGGCGTCGATATCGCGCTTTGGGACCTCAAGGCCAAGCGGGACGGCAAGCGGCTGGCCGGGCTCATTGCCGCAAACCCGCCCGAAAGTGTGGCGGCCTATGCCAGCCTCGTCGCCTATCGCGATCCTGATCTGGCCGCCCGCTATGCCGGCGAGGCGGTGGCTCGGGGCTACGAATATATCAAATTGCATGAGATTGCCGCCGAGCCCATCGTCGCGGCACGCGCGGCGATGGGGCAGGGCCCAGGCCTGGCCGTCGACGTCAACTGCAACTGGAGCCGCGAGCAGGCCAGCGCCATGGTGCCGGTGCTGCGCGAAGCTGATGTCATGTGGCTGGAAGAGCCGATCTTCCCGCCCGAGGATGTTGCAACGCTCTCCGCCATCGAAGCGGCGGGCATTGCCATCGGCGCCGGCGAGAATGCCTGCACGGCCTTTGCCTTCGAGGCCCTGATATCAAACATCACCTTCCCCCAGCCCAGCGTGACCAAGGTGGGCGGCATCTCGGTTTTCCTCGATATCGCGGCAAGTGCCCGCGCGGCGGGTCGCGTGCTGATGCCGCATTCACCCTATTTCGGGCCAGGCTATTTCGCGACGCTCAACCTCTTCGCGGCGCTGCCGGAAACGGCGCTGTTCGAATATCTCTATGTCACGCCCGAAGCCTTTATCGGCCTCGATACGCCACAGCCGCATGGCGGTCGCATCGCGCTGCCATCCGGCCCGGGACTGGGCTTTGCGCCCGATGAGGCGGTGGTGGAGCACTATCTCGACCGCTCGTGGTCGGCTCGGTGAGTCCAGCGGGCCGCCTGCGCCTTGCCCAGGGCGGCCTGGAAGCCGAACTGGCGCCGGCCCTGGGCGGCCGGCTGACCATGCTGCGCCATGCCGGCCGCGACATTGTCGTGCCACTCCCCATGGACCATGCCGATCCGCTCTTCTGGGGCAAGGGCGGCGGCTATCCGCTGGTGCCGTATCACAACCGGATCGCGAATGCGCAACTGCATTTCGATGGGGCGGCGTTCGATCTGCTGCCACATCCCGATGCCTTGCCCCACAGCCTGCATGGCCCGGCGCAGCGCCGGCCCTGGCGGCTGGTCGAGCGGGACGCGGCCAACGCCGTACTGGCGCTCGACTATGCCGCGGATGCCGATTGGCCCTGGGCCTTCGAAGCGCGCCAGAGCTTCACGCTGGGCGACAAAGGCCTCACCATCGGCCTCACCCTGCGCAATACGGACACGACGCCGATGCCCGCTGGCCTGGGCTGGCATCCTTATCTCCCCGCCGGCCGCGTGACCCATGATGCAGCCATCCACTGGCCGCTTCGGCCCGACTACCTGCCGACGGGCAAGCGGCTGGACGGGCCGGGGCCACAGGCGGAAGCCACACGCTATGTCGAGGCATGGACCATGGCGGCCGTCGCCGTCGATGAAATGGACATCACCCTCACCGCCAGCCCGGAATTTGGCCATCTCGTGGTGCATGGCGCCGGCCAGTATGTGTGTCTCGAACCCGCTACCCATGTGGCCAACGGCTTCAACCTCGCCGCTGCGGGTCATGACCTTACCGGCACGCATAGTCTGGCGCCCGGCGAGGTCCTGGCCGGCACAATTCGGCTTATGGTCCGCGAAACCTCATAGCGTCCGTGAGGGCACGTCCTTGTGGACTTCGGCGATGTAATCCATGTCCTCATGGCGCTGGAAGAAATCCAGCCAGAGATAATGCATGCGCTTGCCGGGCGACACGTCAACGCCATGGTCGGAGCCGAGTGGGATATGCAACAGGGTGCTGCCGCCCAGCGCATGGCGCTGTCCGTCGATAAGCAGCGTGATGTCATTTTCCGCAAAGCTGAAGAATAGCTGGTCCAGCATGGGATGGGCATGCGGCTCGATGCGATCCGGCCCGATCGATTCCACCGAACCCATGCAGAAGCGGGGCAGCACATGCGCCCCGACCAGCGTGCGGCTGATGGTTTTCTCGCTCTTGAAATAGTCGCGATATTGCGGGCTTGCCGCATAGTCCTGGACGATGGGAAACGCCATGCCGGCCAGGTCGACCCGCGCGTAATCCTGCTCGGTCAGCGCCCAGTCCACCTCCAGCAATTCGGCATGTCCGTCAGCCTCGATATGGATATCGTCCCCCGGCCGCGCCACATAGCAGGTCTTGTCGGCAAAGCGGGTCGATACGCCACCCGAACGGATCGTTGCGGCCCCGGCGAGCAGGAACAGCACCACGAGTTGCAGCCGATCGCCACGCAGCGCCAGCGCGTCCTGGCCCAGCCGGTGATGGGCAACCTGCACGCCGGCAATCTCGCCCGGCAGCAGCGGACGCGAGCCCGGCGCGCTATTCGTGGCAACGGATTCCGCGTGGGGGGCGGCATTCGGCATGGCGTGTCCTCTTCGCAAACCGGAACGCCGATTCTCTAGCATTTCGCAGGCGGTGCGAAATGCCTTCAAACGGCCCCCTTCTCGCACTGCCCCACATGATGGGAATGGCAGGAAGGCGGACCTTCCTGCCCAATGACTAATAGGTACCGTCGATCACGGCGCCCTGATCCCTGAGGCGTTCCCGCAGGTCGGCGACGGGGAGTTGCCGCAGCGTGCCCGCCTGGGTCGAGCCGGTCATCGCCGCGGCGGTGCCCGCGGCCTGTCCCATGGCCATGCAGGTGCCCATGACGCGGGCCGAGCCATGTGCTTCGCGGGTCGCCGAGAAGCAGCGCCCGACCATCATCACGTTTTCGAGCCCCTTGGCGACCAGTGCGCCGAAGGGAATGTCATAGGACCCGCCATTGGGGATGGGCTTGCGCAACTGATCGCGGCCGGCGCCGTGAACGTCGATATGGTGGCAGCCCTTGGCGACGCCATCCTCACGCTTGCGCGCCGACAGCACGTCTTCGGCCGTGAGCATCTCTTCACCGATGATGCGGCGTGTTTCGCGGATTCCGACCCGCGGGGCAATGCCGGAATAGACGGCCTGCTCGAAGCCCGGGACAGCGGCGCGCAGGAAAGCCGCGCTGGTCCAGACCTGGTCCATCAGGTCGGGCAAAGCCTTGCTCAACTGATCGGTGCGGGTGGCATCGACATTGGCGATGCGCGTGGTGTTGCAATAGATTTCGCGGCGCGCCATCGAGACCGGACCGATGCCGATAAGGGCGGTTTCGTGCAACAGGCCGGTGGCGATGGCGTTCTGGATCAATGGGCCGTTGGCCACGAAGAACACCTTCGGAAAGCCCTGTGCCACCAGGCGCCTCACCTGCTCCTCACGCGGAATATCCGCGTAATAGGGATTTTCGGCCGCCGCGATATTTTCGGGATGCTCGCTGACGAATTGCATCAGCCGGTCGACCTCGACTCCTGCCATGCGGAAAACCAGGCTGACCGGCTGGAACTCGGTTCCGTCCCGCGCACCCTTTTCATATTGTGCGCCCGCCATCACCGCCAGATCGCCATCGCCCGAGGCATCGATGAAGATCTTGGCGCGGACCAGCGTGCGCTGGTTCTTGTTGAGGACCACGATGCCGGTCACGGCACCGTCCTGCACCACCACATCCTCTGCGAAAGTATAGAGCAGCAGGTCGACACCGGCGCGTCGCACCACATTCATCACGGCGATCTTCATGACTTCGGGATCGACGCAGACGACCCAGATCGTCCGCCAGTCGTAGAAGTGGCCGACATAGCCGCCCAGCCGTTCGGCTTCGGCGAAAATCTCCCGCGAAACGCCGCCCACGACCCATTCGCCGCGTGTCGAAATGCAGCCGTCGATGGGCAGGCCGCTGAGCATTTCCCCACCGATCATCGGGCCTGCCTCGACCAGCAGCGTGCGGGCGCCATTGCGGGCCGAGGCGACGGCCGCGGCCACGCCGGCAGCTCCGCCGCCCAGCACCACGACGTCGTAATCCACCTGATTCAACCGTTGCCCCATTCCGCCATTCCTCCATTGCGCTTGCAAACGTACAATGGCTGGACCATTATACCTATGCGTTGGCAAGGTCAATTTCCTTGCCGGGGCGGAAATGGCCGATGGGGATCAGTCGGATATGTCGTCGAAATACCTTTGCCTGATGCGATCCAGCAGCCGGCGCATGGCGGCTCCCGCTTCGGCGGCATCGCGCCTTTCCAGCGCGGCCAGTATCTGCTTGCGGTCGGCGAGGGCCATTTCGTGATGCTGCGGTTGCACCACCCTGGATGCCAGGGTCTTCCACATGGCGCCGGCCCGCAGCCGCCACAGGTCGCGTATCGTATCGACGAAAATGCTGTTGCGCGATGCGACGGCGACGACGTCGTGGAATGCCTGCCGGTTCATTTCGGCCTCCGGTCCATCGACATCTGCCTCCATGGCGGCGACGAACTGGCGCAAGCGCTCGAGTTCCGGCTCGGTGATGTTGCGGGCGGCGTCTTCGGCGGCGGCACATTCGACCAGCATGCGCATGCGGAATTGTTCATGCGGGCCCGGGCCGGGATCGCCCTCGCGTTCCCAGCGCAGTGCACCCGAGGCGAGGCGCGCGCGCACATAGGTACCGTCGCCGACCAGAACTTCGACAATGCCCATGGTTTCGAGCGCGATCATCGCCTCGCGCACCGTGGTCCGGCTGACCTGGAATTGTTGCGTCAGGTCGCGCTCCGGCGGCAACTGGGCGCCGGGTTCAAGTGGCGTGTCGCGAATATAGTCGGCGATCTGCCGCGCGATGACCACGTAAAGTCGCGGCATGGCGACCGGTCGGAAGTTGGGGGAGCGCCAAGGCTGCGCGTATCAGAACTGGGCATGGGGAACGGGTTCCAGAGGTTGGGGCGCGGGGCGTTGCATCATGGAATAGCCTGAGCGGGTTGCGGGCCGACATAGATCGACTTGAGGCGCGGCAAGGGCTGCGGCGCGTCATATTCTTCCATCGTATGAGCGACCCAACCGGCCATGCGGGCGCAGTTGAAGATCAGTTCACCAGAACCACGGCGCATGCCTGCGCAATGCACCAGGGCCGCGATGGCGAAACCTATATTGGGCGGCTCGCGCCCGCGCTGTCGCTGGATATCCACGATCTCGTCGAGACGGGCAATATCCGCCGCCGCTTCGCCGCTTTGGCGCAGCAGATCGAGGATCAGGCGGGCGCGGGGGTCGCCATGAGGGTAGGCCCGGTGGCCGAAACCCTGCATTTCGCGGCCGTGGCGCAATGTATCGCCGACGAACTGGCCGACATTCTGCTGGATATTGAGTTCAAAGAGGTCGCTTTCGATCGAGAGTGTGGAGGCGCTCTGCACGGTTCCGCCTCCGCTGTTGAGGCCAACGCTGACGACCGAATAGATATCGGCACGCACCGCTGCGGCAAGGCGTACGGCGGCAGTCGAGGGTGCGCCCAGGTCGTGATCGGCAGCCAGAATCAGCGTGGCATCGAGCGCCCGAACCAGGCCGGGCGTCGCCGGACGAGGGCTGAGGCGGCTCCAGATCAGCGCCGCAAGGCTGGAATCGCGCGGCGCCGACATTGCATCCATGGCGGAAAGCAGGCGAACCATCAGCCGCGCTGCCTTGCGACTCACCTGCTCGTGGCTGGTATCGTGCCGCAGGGGATCTTCGGTCGCGATGAAGGGGACCAGGCACCGCATCCGCTCCAGCGGAAGGGCGTCCCGGCCCATGCGTGCGCCGATATCGGCAAGCTCCGGTTCGGGTCGGACCGGGGGGAATACCGGTTCGTTCCCTCCGTCCTCGAAGCTGCCATGCCAGAGCAGGCGCACCACGTCTTCGAAGCGCCTGTCCAGCGCCAGGTCGCAGGCCGACAGGCCGCGATAATGCGGAGTGCCGTCAACGATCGTGGTGAGCGCGGAGCGAAAGACCGGCGATACGGCCTGGGGCGCCGACGCCTTGCGCGAGCGCAGGGCCAGCGCCTCCACCTCGGCAGGGTCGAACAGGCTTTCGCCCGTGCCGCCGTTGCGCCGGCCCAGAAGACCGCGGGACACATAGGCGTAGACGGTGTCCTTCTTCACGCCGAGGCGCGTGGCGACGGCCGCTGCCGTAAGCAGCGGCGTCCCTCTGGTTTCGCTCGACAATCTGTCAGCCATGGCCCTCTCCGGCGCCGGTTAAAGCAGGTGGAGCATAGCTAGCACATATTGATTATTAATCAAGTATTGACTGACAGAATGACTCTGGATCAATATTTGGATGAAAAGGGAGGAAGCAATGAGTAATATTTCCAGGAGGCAACTCCTCGCCGGCACCGCGGCCATGGCCATTCTGGCCGGGGCGCGTTTTCCGGTGCAGGCGCAAGAGGCGGTAAGCCGGGGCGGAACCATCGTGCTGGCAGAGTTGCTGGCCTTGGACAGCCTCGATCCGCAGCTCGCCAATGCACGGGCCCGCACCATGTCGCTGGTGTTCGATTCGCTGTTCAGCTACCGGCTGAAGCCCGGCTCTGCCGATGAGCTCGAACTCGGCTATGAACTCGCCACCGATTATCAGGAGACCGGCGACACGACGGCGCGCATGACATTGCGCGAGGGCGTCAAGTTCCACGATGGTTCGGACCTCACGGCCGAGGTGGTGAAGTGGAACCTGGAACGGGCGCGCGACCACGAGAAGTCAGCGGTGCAGACGTCGGTGGCCGAGCTGACCGGCATAACGGTGGTCGACGACCACACGCTCGATCTCGAATTCGAGACGCCCCAGCCTCTGTTCCGGCTGATGATGACCACCGCCAACGCGACCAATGTCTACATGGTCTCCAGGCAGGCCGTCGAAGCGATGGGCGAGGAGGCTTTCGGCCGCAAGCCGGTTGGCAGCGGTCCCTACAAGGTGGAGAACTGGCTGGTCGACGACCGGGTCGAGCTGGTGGCCTTCGACGGGCATTGGGAAGCCGGTATCGACGGCCTGCCGCTGCCCTATGCCGAGCGCTTTACCATCCGGCAGATGCCCGACCAGTCCGTGTCGGCGCTCGAACTGCGTGCCGGCAATGTCCACCTGATGGACCCGCTGGAGCAGGATCTCGACAGCCTCGAAGCGGCGGGCATCCAGATCCACGCCCAGCCCGGACGCGATGCCGGCCAGCCGAGCTTCTACATCAGCTCCAAGGCCGATGCGACGACGCCCTTCGCTCATGACGTACGCCTGCGCCAGGCGCTCCAGCATGCTATCGACCGCGAAGCCATGGCAGCCGCGCTGACCTTCGGCCGTGGGGAGGCGAGCTATTACTGGGGCTGGTATCCGGGCGTGCCGGGCTATGACGAGAGCCTGCCGCGCTACGAATACAATCCGGAAAAGGCCCGGCAACTGCTGGCCGATGCCGGTCATGCCGATGGCGCCGCCCTCACTGTCAAGGTCATCAACCGGCCCAAGGACCTGCAGCCGCTGGAAATCATGCAGGCCATGCTGGGCGAGGTCGGGATCACGCTCAACATCGAGACCATGGACCGCACGCCATGGGTGGAAGCGGGCCGGACGGGCAATTTCGAGGCCCTGTCACACGGGAATACCGCGCTGGTCGATCCCCTGTTCCGGCGCGAGACCATGACCGGCTCGGATGCCAACTGGGCGGGTTATTCCAACCCCGAGGTGGATGCCTTGTGGGCCGAGGCGTCACGCACCGGCGACACCGACGCCCGGGCCGAGATCTACAGGAAAATCCAGACGATCCTGTACAACGACGCCTACCACTTCATCGCGTTTCGCGCGCCCAAGATGCTGGCCATGGCGCCGGGGATCAGCGGCATCGATTCCGACTACAACCTTCGTTACACCCGGTTCACGTCCTGACGTAATCCTGGTCGACCATCCTGCGCGGCCGCGCGGGAGGGAGAAGAACAACACTCGCGGGGCAGTGGCTCCGCGAGTTGCAACAGGGATATGCAATGCTTGGCTATCTTCTGCGCCGGCTGGCCTCCGCGGCCGTGGTCGTCGTTCTCGTCAGTATTATTGCGTTCGCGATCGTATCGGTGCTGCCCGGTGACACGGCTGCTGCCCTGCTGGGCGAGGAGGGGGCTCGCAACAGCGAGCGCTATCAGCTCCTGCGCCAGGAACTCGGTCTCGATCAGCCGATTGTCGTGCGCTATTTCACATGGGTCGCGCATGCCGTGACCGGCGATCTCGGCCAATCCCTGCGCACGGGCGAACAAATCGGTCCCGCCATTCTCGCCCGCGCCGTGCCGACGGTGCAACTCGCCATCATGGCGCTGCTGATTTCGGTGGTCATCGCCATTCCGGTGGGGGTGATTTCGTCGGTATATTACCGCCGGTTCCCCGACCACTTGGGAACGCTCTTTGCCCTCACGGCCATCGCGACGCCGGGATTCTGGTTCGGAATCATGCTGATCATGCTGTTCAGCGTGACGCTGCGATGGCTGCCGCCATCGGGCTATCTGCCGTTTTTCCAGGATCCGCTGGGGTCGCTGCAACTCATGTTCATGCCGGCGCTGGCGCTGGCCACCGGGTTTACCGGCGTCCTCATAAGGCAGGTGCGCTCGTCCGTGCTGGAGGTCCTGAACGAGGACTATATCACCACGGCGCGCAGCAAGGGATTGTCGCCTGCCAAGGTGCTGTTCGGCCACGCTTTGCGCAATGCGCTGTTGCCTGTCGTCACGCTGGTGGGGCTGCAACTGGGTGCCCTATTCGGTGGCGCCGCCACGGTAGAGACAGTGTTCTCGATACCCGGCCTCGGGCGCCTCGCCGTCGATTCCATCTTCTTCCGCGACTTCACGATGATCCAGGCGCTGATGCTGGTACTGGCGCTGACCGTGCTGTTCGCCAGCGTGCTGACCGACCTGGTCTATTCGCGCATCGATCCGAGGATTCGCCGTGGTTGAGGCAGTGTCATCGTTCACCCGGCCGCGTTTGCGGATCAATGGCTTCGCCGTGCTGGGCTTCGGGCTGCTGGCGCTGCTGATCATCTGTGCGGCATTCTCGCCGTGGCTCGCGCCCTACGATCCGAACGCACAAGACTATCGCGCCGTACTGCAAGGTCCGTCTGCCGCGCATTGGCTCGGCACCGACCATACGGGTCGGGACATGCTGTCGCGTCTGATCTATGGCAGCCGCGTAGCGCTGAGCATCGGCTTTACCGCGGTAGGGCTCGCGGTGCTGCTGGGGGGACTGCTGGGCGTGGTCGCCGGCTATGCCCGCGGCCTGGTCGACGAGGCGATCATGCGTGTCATGGACGCCTTGCTGTCATTCCCGTCAGTGCTGCTGGCGCTTGGCATCATGGCGGCGCTCGGTCCAGGCGTTAACACGATCATCATCGCCATCGCCATTGCCGACCTGCCGATGTTCGCGCGTATTACCCGTTCGCAGGTGCTGACCGTGCGCGAGCGGGATTTCGTGGTCGCCACTCGGGCGCTCGGCGCCGGTCCGGCTCGCATCATTTTCCGCCATATCGTGCCGCATATCACCGGTCCGGTCGCTGTCATGGCGACCATCCAGGTCGGTCACGCCATTCTGACCGAGGCGGCGCTGTCGTTTCTCGGCCTCGGCATCCAGCCGCCCACGGCGAGCTGGGGCGCGATGATGCGCAACGGCTTTTCCTACATGGAGCGGGCGCCATGGCTGGCCGCCTTTACGGGTCTGGCCATCCTGCTCACCGTTCTCGCCCTCAATCTGGCCGGCGATGTCCTGCGGGACTGGCTCGACCCGCGCGGCGACTCCCGCCGCTAACCTGACAGGCATAGCACTATGAAGATCGTCGATGTCCGCACGCAACTGTTCGAATACCGCCTGGGCCGGCGTCGTGGTGATGCGCATGCGCCCAGCGGGCGCACGCACCAGAACAACGCCCTGGTGGAAATTCTGACCGATACCGACCATGTCGGCATCGCCATCGCCTCGACCAATGCGGTCTATGGCATTGCGCGGCTGAAGCGCGTGCTGATCGGCGCTGATCCCCGCCAGGTGCTCGGGCTCTGGCAGACCATGGTCGACCTCATCTTCAAGAGCGGCAATTCCGGCATCATGAACGAGGCGCTGTCGGCGCTGGACATGGCATTGTGGGACCTCAAGGGGAAAGCCTATGGCGAGCCGCTATGGCGGCTGCTGGGTGCGAAGACCAATCGCGTCCGCGCCTATGCGAGCGGCGGCGACATGCCGCTCAACGACGAGCAGCTCACCGCGTTCTACAGCCATATGGCGAGCCGGGGCTTTCGGGCCGCCAAGCTGAAGATCGGGCTCGACATAGAAGAAGACGCGCGGCGCCTCGCCCTGATCCGCGACGTGATGACCGTCAATGGCAAGCCGCCGGCGCTGATGGTGGATGCCAGCGAATACTGGCATGCCAAGCAGGCAGTGCGGCGCATCACCTGGCTTGAGGAGCGGTTCGACCTGACCTGGGTGGAGGAGCCGGTGCAGCGGGCCGACTATCGCGGGCTGGCCACTGTTTCGAGCCACATCAAGGCGCCTGTCGCTGCGGGCGAGAATCTCAAGACCGTGCTGGATTTCCAGTCCTATATCGAACACGGTTCGGCCGACATCGTGCAGGTCGGCCGCATGATGAGCGGTTTCACCGGCGCCATGCAGGTCGGCAACCTGGCCTATGCGCACGGCCTGCCCTGCGCCGGTTCGGACTCCGAAGCCAAGGTGTTCGCCCATGTCGCGGCCGCCTTGCCGAACCACATGATCCTCGAAGTGCATGACGATCAGGTCGAAGAGCCCATGCTCAGGGCCGACAACTGGATCGAGGACGGCCATGTCGTGCTGGGCGACAGCCCGGGCCTGGGGCTGACTGTCGACCGCGAAATACTCAAGGCCCATTCGATCGAAGCGCCACGCCCCGGCCGCTCGGGGGCGGGCTGGGCCGGCCGCCGCGCCGGCGCAGGGCTTATGGAAGTGCCGGCAACCGACGAAGAACGCCGCATCGGGGCACTCCCGACCGATGGAGACGAGTGATGAATACGCCCCGCGTTTCGGATGATCTGCTGGAAAAGATCGGCACGCTCGGTACGGCGACCGTATTCTATCTGCTGCATATGCGCAGCATCGGGCGCAAATATGGTTCTGGCCCGATCGCGATGACGGGCGTGGCGCCGCTGGCACCCGGACGCAAGCTGGTGGGGCGGGCGGTGACGCTGCGCTACCTGCCGTCGCGCGAGGATATGCAGGCGGAAATCGCCACCAGCGCGGGAGCCGATGGCATGAATGCGACGCCCCGCTGGCGGGTGATCGAGACCTGTGGGCCAGGTGATGTCCTCGTATCGGACGCGATGGGCCAAAGCGGTACCTCGACCGGCGGGGAGATCGTCTATGGCCGGCTGTTCCAGCGCGGGGCGGCGGGCATCGTGACCGATGGGGCCATTCGCGATGCGCAGGCGACGCTCGATATGGGCTGGCCGGTCTATGCGGGCGGTCGGGCGACGATGATCGGCGAGACCAGCCTGCTGCCTTACGAATACAACGTGCCGGTGCAGTGCGGCGGCGTTCTGGTGCGGCCTGGCGACGTGATCCTGGGCGACGACGACGGCGTGGTGGCCATCGCGGCCGGATTGGCCGAGGAGATCGCCATGGCGGGACGCGAGCACGAGGCCATCGAAAGCTCGATCCTGGCGAATATGCGCGAGGAAAATGCCTCGCCGTCGCGCTTCTATCCCTTCAATGCCAATACACGGGCCATGCATGCGGCGCGGCGTGCTCTGTCGGACGGAGGCCAAGGGTGAGCGCGCCACTGCTCGAAGTCCGCGACCTCGAGGTTGCCTTCGATACGCGCCGCGGACGGGTCAAGGCCGTGGATGGGCTCTCGTTCAGCCTGGGCAAGGGCGAGATCATCGCATTGGTGGGCGAATCCGGCTGCGGCAAATCGGTGGCGGTCCGCTCGGTGATGAAGCTGCTGCCCGAGCAGACGGCGCGCTACGAAGCGGGCTCGATCACGCTCGATGGCAAGGACCTGCTCGATCTCGACGACAAGGCGATGCAGAAGATCCGCGGCCACGACATCGCGCTTATCTTCCAGGACCCGATGTCGAGCCTCAATCCGGTGCTGACCATCGGCGAACAGATCGGCGAGGCGATCAGCCGGCACCAGCGCGTCAGCCGCCGGGAGGTGGTCGAGCGGACCATCGAATTGCTGCGGCGGGTCGGCATTCCCGCGCCCGAGACGCGTCTCAAGGCCTATCCGCACGAATTTTCCGGCGGCATGCGCCAGCGCGTCATGATCGCCATGGCGCTGTCATGCAATCCCCGGGTGATCCTGGCCGACGAGATCACCACCGCGCTCGATGTGACCATCCAGGCGCAGATCATGGACCTGCTGAAATCGCTGGTCGCCGATGCCGGCGCCGCCGTGGTGATGATCACCCACGATATGGGGATCGTGGCCGGCGCGGCCGAACGGGTCTATGTGATGTATGCCGGCACGGTGGTCGAAACCGCGACGACCGCTGACCTCTTCGCCAGGCCGGCCATGCCCTATACCTGGGGCCTGCTGCGCTCCATTCCCTCGCTGGAGCGGCCGGTGGATGAACCGCTCGTGCCGATCGAGGGCCTGCCGCCCAATCTGGCGCGGCTCGAACCGGGATGCCGCTTCCGGCCGCGCTGCGCCTATCGCCGTGCGATTTGCGGCGCGGCGGAGCCGCCGCTGGCCCCGGCGCCCGATGGCGCCGAAGGGCATCTTGCCCGCTGCTGGGGGCTCGATCCGGAAAATGGCTGGCTGCGGGATACCGACTGGACGAGCGATCTGGGCGATGCCGAAACGATGGCCGAAATCAGCGCTGCCGCCGCGCAGGTTCAGGGTGAGAAGCGATGACCGACACCAGCGAACCGATTCTCGATATCCGCAACTTGACGGTGCGGTTCGGCAAGGTGGCCGCCGTCAATGACATGAGCCTGACGCTGCGCCGCGGGGAAACGCTTGGCCTGGTGGGCGAAAGCGGCTCGGGCAAGTCCACCACCAGCCGCGCCGTATTGCAGATCAACCGGCCGACCAGCGGCGAGGTCTGGTTCGACGGCGAGGAGCTGGTATCGGCCAGCCGAACCAGGCTCAAGGCGCTCCGGCAGCGCATGCAGATGGTGTTTCAGGATCCCCGCTCGTCGCTGGACCCGCGGATGACCGTGGAGGCACTGCTGGCCGAGCCGCTCGTCATCTTTGGCATCGGCAATCGGACCTTGCGCAGGGCGAAGGTGGCCGAGATGCTGCGGCTGGTCGGACTCGATCCGGCCGTAGGAAGCCGCTATCCGCACGAATTTTCCGGCGGGCAGGCGCAGCGTATCGCGATTGCGCGGGCGCTGATCCTGGAGCCGGAACTGATCATCGCCGACGAGCCGGTCTCGGCACTGGATGTGTCCATCCAGGCCCAGATCATCAACCTGCTGGTCAAGCTGCGGACGCAACTGAACCTCTCCATGCTGTTCATCGCGCATGACCTGGCCGTGGTGCGCCATATCTCGGATCGCGTGGCGGTGATGTATATGGGCCGGGTGGTGGAACTTGCCGACCGCGACCGCCTCTATGGCGCACCGGCGCATCCCTATACGCGGGCGCTGCTGTCAGCGGTGCCGGTGCCCGATCCGGCGGTGGAGGTTCATCGCAAGCGGGAAATTCTCACAGGTGAATTGCCCAGTCCCGGCCGGTTGCCCTACGGCTGCGCCTTCCGCAGCCGTTGTCCGCTGCATGCGGCTTTGGGCAGGCCGGAGGTCTGCGCCAATGTGCTGCCGCCCCTAGTTCCCCTGGCGCCGAACCAGTCGGCGGCCTGCCACTTCGTCAGTGATGCGTCTGCAGCCGCAGCACGAGACCAGCGCGGTGGTGTTTCGGCCTGAGCGAGGCCGGCTTGGTTTCAGCAGGCTCAAGCCACGCTTCCAAAACCGCCGCCGGTTGGGGTTTCGATAATGATGGAATCCCCGATCTGCATGGCGATCTGGTCGCATGAGTCGAGCGCAACCATGTCGCCATTGCGCCGGATCACCGCATTGCGGCCCAGGCTGCCGCTTTTGCCGCCGGCGATGCCGGCCAGGGCGACCTTTCGGTTGCCGCTGAGGATGGCGCAGTCGAGGTCCTCGCGGAAGCGGATGACCCGGCGCGTGCCGTCGCCCGACCGCCAGCGACCTTCCCCGCCCGAACCGCGCCGGATGGAGAATTCGTCGAGGATGACCGGAAAACGAGCCTCGAGCACTTCGGGATCGGTGAGCCGCGTATTGGTCATGTTGGTATGGACGGCCGCTGCGCCGTGGAAGTCCGGCCCAGCCGGGGCGCCGGAGCAGATCGTCTCGTAATACTGGTAGGTGCTGTTGCCGAAGGTCAGGTTGTTCATCGTGGCCTGGGACAGGCCCAGCCGGCCGGTAGCGCCGAACAGGCAATTGGCCACGGCCTGGCTCACTTCCACATTGCCCGCCACCACTGCCGCCGGATAGCGGGGCGACAACAGAGTGCCTTCGGGAATGACGATGTCGATCGGCCGCAGGCAGCCGGCATTCATGGGGATATTCTTGCCCACCAGCACGCGGAACACATAGAGTGTGGCGGCCTGGGTGACCGGTTCGGGCGCATTGAAATTGGTCGGCTGCTGGGGGCTGGTGCCGGTGAAATCCACCATGAGCCGGCGCTGTGCCCGATCCACCGTCAGCGCGACGCGAATGACGGCGCCCTGGTCGGTGGGCAGCTCGAATGTGGCATCTTCCAGCTGGTCGATCACGCGCCGCACTTCTTCGGCCGCATTGTCCTGCACATGGCCCATATAGGCCTGCACGACATCGAGGCCGAACTGGTCGATCATGCGGGTGACCTCCTGGGCGCCGCGCTCATTGGCGGCGACCTGGGCCTTGAGATCGGCGATATTCTCCTCGACATTGCGGACCGGATAGCGGGCGCCGAGCAGCAGGCTGCGCAAGGCCCCCTCGCGGAAGCTGCCCTGGTCGATCAGCTTGAAATTGTCGATATAGACGCCTTCCTCCTCGATGGAGGTGGCGAGCGGGCTCATCGAGCCCGGCGCGATGCCGCCGATATCGGCGTGGTGGCCGCGGCTGGCCACGAAGAACAGGATGCGCTCGCCCGCAGCGTCGAAGACCGGGCTCACCACGGTGATGTCGGGCAGATGCGTGCCGCCGTGATAGGGGGCATTGAGGGCAAAGACGTCGCCCGGCCGGATGGACTGGTGGTTCTGGCGGAGCACGGCCTGCACCGAACGGTCCATCGAGCCCAGATGGACCGGCACATGTGGCGCATTGGCGACGAGATTGCCCTCGCCGTCGAACAGCGCGCAGGAAAAGTCCAGGCGCTCCTTGATATTCACCGAGCGGGCCGTGTTCTGCAGCACCAGCCCCATCTGCTCGGCGATGGACATGAAGAGGTTGTTGAACACCTCCAGCATAACTGGATCGACACTGGTACCGACGGCCTGGGTGGTGACCAGCGGTTCGATCCGCTGCAGCACGATATTGTCCAGCTCGGTGAGCTCGGCCTGCCATCCCTGTTCGACGACGATGGTCTGGTTGGGCTCGATGAGCAGAGCCGGCCCGGCGATCCGCTGGCCGGTGGCCAGGTCCTGGCGCATCGCCACCAGCGCATAATGCCACTGGCCCTGGCTGAAGAAGCGCGTCCAGCGTTCCGTGGCCACGCGACCCTGCCGGCGTTCGGCTTGCGGCGCTATCCCGGCGCCGCCGCCCACCGATTCGACGGAAACCGATTCAACGATCAGCGTGCGGCCCGCCTGCACGAAGCCGAAGCGGGTGCGGTGGAGCTCTTCGAACGACGCGCGCATCTGGGTCGCGCTGCCCAGTGGGACCTGCAGGGCCGAGTCGGTGCCCAGATAGCGCAGCTGCAGGCTGACCTGGTCCTGCACGGCGGCATCGTCGACGCCCTGCGCCTGCAACTGGGCGCGGTTCTGTGCCACGAGATCGGCGATCACGGCCGCGATCCGCTCTTCGGCGCGAGCATCGAGTTCCTCTTCCATGCCCATCTGGCGCTGGGCGCTGAGATCGGCCAGGCCCATGCCGAAGGCCGAGAGCAGGCCCGAAAAGGGGTGGACGAGGATGGATTTCATGCCCAGAGCGTCGGCCACGCGGCAGGCATGCTGGCCGCCGGCACCGCCGAAACAGGTCAGCGCATATGCCGTGACATCATAGCCGCGCGCGACCGATATCTTCTTGATCGCATGGGCCATATTCTCGACGGCAATGGTGATGAAGCCATCCGCTGCCTGTTCGGCGGTCATGTCGAGAGCGAGGTCACCCACTAGGTCGGCGAAGCGGGCGCGCACCAGGTCGGCGTCGAGCTTCTGGTTCTGTTCCGCCCCGAAAATGGCCGGGAAAAAATCCGGCTGCAACTTGCCCAGGGCGACGTTTGCGTCCGTCACGGTCAATGGGCCGCCGCGGCGATAGGATGCCGGTCCGGGATTGGCGCCGGCGGATTCCGGGCCGACCTGAAACCGCATGCCATCATAGGACAGAATGGAGCCACCGCCGGCAGCGACGGTATGGACCATCATCATCGGCGCCCGCATGCGGACCCCGGCGACTTCAGTTTCGAAGGCCCGTTCCCAGGCACCGTCATAATGGGTCACGTCGGTGGACGTGCCCCCCATGTCGAAGCCGATAATGCGCTTGAAGCCGGCCTGTTCGGAGGTGCGGGCCGCGCCCACCACGCCGCCGGCCGGGCCGGACAGGATGGCATCCTTGCCATGGAACATGTCCGCCGATGTAAGGCCGCCGCCCGATGTCATGCATAGCAGGCGCGCCTGGCAGGTCTCGAGGTCGAGATCGGCGGCGACGCCTTCGAGATAGCGCCGGAGAATGGGCGACAGATAGGCGTCGACGACAGTGGTGTCGCCGCGGCCAACGATCTTGATCAGCGGGGAGACTTCGTGGCTCACCGAAACCTGGGCGAAGCCGATATCACGGGCGATGGCGGCTAGCTGGCGCTCATGTTCGGGATAGCGATAGGCATGCATCAGCACGATGGCGACGGCGTCGATGCCGGATTGCCTTACGGCCAGAAGCTCGTTGCGCGCCGTCTCCAGGTCGATGGGCAGCTCCACCTGCCCATCGGCCAGCACGCGCTCGCTGACCTCGATCACGCTCGAATAGAGCGTTTCGGGCTTTTCGATGCGCATGGCGAAAATGTCGGGCCGGGCCTGGTAGCCGATTTCCAGCTGGTCGCGCAGCCCCCTGGTAATCAGCAGGGCGGTGGGTTCGCCCTTGCGCTCCAGCAAGGCATTGGTGGCAACCGTGGTTCCCATCTTGATATTGCCCACCAGGCCCGGAGGAATTTTCTCCCCGGGCTGGAGGCCCAGGAAGCGGCGGATGCCGGCAACGGCGGCATCGCGATAGGCTTCCGGGCTTTCGGACAGCAGCTTCATGGCCTCCAGCGAACCGTCCGGCTTCCGGGCGATGATATCGGTGAAGGTACCGCCACGGTCGATCCAGAAGTCCCAGAGCATAAACGCGTCCTCAGAAAGAGCTGGTTACAAGCTGATATTTTATCGATAAAATGTCAACATAAAATCGATGTCAGCTGGATTGCGCCTGCTTATTGGTGGATTTGAGCCAGTCGATCATCAGCGCCTGCTTGTCGCGGGCCGCCGCGCACCAAGTGGTGGCGAGCAGGTAGCCGTGGATGAGGCCCTCGCCCTGATCCAGCGTGACCGGAACCCCGCTCTGTTCCAGGCGGCGGGCATAGGCCAGGCCGCTGTCGCGCAGGATGTCGTTCTCGGCCACGGCGACGAAAGCGGGCGGCATGCCCTCCAGCGTGTCGGCCAGCAGGGGCGCCGCCAGCGGCGAGATCTCGATCGGGTCCCGGCGGGCAATAGAGCGCCGCATACTGGTCCATCTTGGTACGCAGCAGGCCCGGCACTTCGGCCATTTCGCTATAGGAGGGATGGGTGGTGTCGAAGTCGGCGACGGGATAGACCAGCCATTGCGCCAGGATCGAATAGTGTGTGCCGCGCAGTTGCAGCGTCACCGCCGCGGCAAGATTGCCGCCGGCGCTGTCGCCGCCGACCGAGATGGCGCCGGGGTCGATGCCCAGCATTGCGGCCTGGTCGAAGGTCCAGCGCGTTGCCGCGACGCATTCATGCACTGCGCGGGGGAAAACATGCTCGGGCGCCAGCGCATAGTCGACGCTGATCACGGTTTGCCTGTTGCGCCGCGCAATTTCGGCCGCGACATACCAATTGGTGGTCGAACTGCCGCGCACCCAGCCGCCGCCATGGAAATAGACCAGGCATGGTGCCTTGCGATTGTCGGGGTCGCCGTAGAACACGCGGACCGGCACATCGCCGGTGTCATGCGGCACGGCGAATGTGCGCGTCACGACGCTTTTGAGGCTCGGATCGAGCATGCTGTCGGCGATTTGTTCGTGATGCGCCCGCTGTTGATCCCAAGTGCTGTCGGCCGGCAATTCGGCCCAAGCAGCGGTCCAGAAGGCGAAAAAGGGTTGCAATTGCGGATCGAGCATCGCGCGCTACGCCCGGAGGCGCCTCCTCTATATGACAGACGCCGACTGGCGACAGCGGTGAGGGTTTCCATACTGCGGCTGGAGTTGTCAACGTTTTGCCGATATAATGAAGATATTTTGCTAGTGATGGAAGAAATGCATGCGCGTGTTGGCTGAACGTATCGTGGACCGGGCCTTGCTGGCCGCGCGGGATACGCCCCGGCAGGACGCCCTGCCGCTGCTGGCGACGAATCTGGCTGTCATGCTGAGCCGGCAGAGAGGCGCCGATCCCATCGTCGCCGTGGTGGGGGCGGATCAGTCGATCGGCGCCAAGGCGTTCCGGCATGGTGCGCGCCTTTACGGCCGGGCCCAGGACGACTGGTATCATCGGGGCCGGTCCCATATCGGCACCGGCGTCCTGCCTGCCGTGCTCGCGGCGGGGGCCGACGATGTCGTGCCACCCATGCTTGCCGGCTTTTCGGCGATGATGACGGTGTCGGCAGCCTATGGCGTGCAGGCCCATACGAGCGGATTGCGCCCGACATCGATGTTCGCGCCGGTGGGGGCCAGCGTCGCGGTCGCTGTCGTCATGGGGCTTGAACGCGGCCGGATCATCGACGCGCTCAGCGCGGCGCTGGTGGGCAGTTGCGGTCATTCGGCCTGCATGCTGGAGGGCTCGGACGAGTGGCGGTATGAGGTGTTGCTGGCCATCCGGGCGGGCGCGGAGGCCGCCTGGCTGGCGGGTCATGGCGCCACCTTCGTCAAACAGAGTTTCGAGGGCGATTCGGGCTGGTGCCGCGCGCATTTCGATGATCCCGACGGGGTGCGGCTGGCGGCGGTGCTCGACGCACCGCCCGAACCGATCGGCGCCGTATCGGTCAAGCCATTCCCGGCCAGCGGCGTCGCCATGGGCACGATTGCGACCGCGATCAGGGCGGGTATCGCCGCTGGCGGCGCCGAGGTCGGGCGTCTCGTTCTCCATGTCTCGCCCGCGGTGATGGGCGTGCCGGGTTCGATGGGGCAGGCGCCGTTCAAGACCGGCATTGCCGCCGGCATGAGCCTGTCGCGATGCTGCGCCGAGGCCTTCCTGACCGGTGGACTGGCGGCCGCCATTCCCTCCGATCGGCGCGCCGAGATCGAGGCCCTGGCCGCCCGGCTCGAACTGTTTGCCGATCCGGCGCTCGATGACGACACGGCACGGGTCGAGGCGCATATGGCGGATGGTGTGGTTATCGAGACGGGCTCGGCCGCAGCCATGCTCTATCCGAGCTGGCAACAGGTCCTCGACGATCGGGATTGCTACGTTCGATACGATGTCGATGCCGAGCGTTTTGTGGAGATGATCGACATAATTTCGCGGGAAAAAGTGGCGTCGGAAACACTTGTGGGGCTGATCGCGCGGTCCGATGCCTGATATGCACAGTCGAGGATACGGAGAACCGGCAATGACAGCGACTTCCGATAATAGTGAATCCGAAGAGATTGCTCTCGGTCCAATAGTGTCGTCTGCGCATCTGGCGCGGCAAAGCGCCCTGCCGCAGCTTTCCGAATTTGAATTCGGGCTGATCATGGCGGCCAACGCGTTCAACCGCTGGATGGTGCGCTGCATGTCGGCTGCCGACGAGGCGGGGCTGACCTCGCTGGAAGTGCTGGTCTTGCATTCGGTAACCCATCGGGACCGCGCCAAACGCCTCGCCGACATCTGCCTGG
Source organism: Devosia ginsengisoli (assembly GCF_024707105.1). Taxonomy (GTDB): domain Bacteria; phylum Pseudomonadota; class Alphaproteobacteria; order Rhizobiales; family Devosiaceae; genus Devosia; species Devosia ginsengisoli_A. Next base: position 917,778 of record NZ_JANQAJ010000006.1, read on the forward strand.
TCCTGGGCATAGAGGACGTTCACACCGTGGTTTACGCCATCAAGAAGCTTGAAGCGCGCGGACTGGTGAAAAGCGTCCGCCAGGGCAAGGAGAAGGTGGTTTCCATCACCACCAAGGGCGAGGAAGCCTGCGACCGCTATCGCAAGGTACGGGAGACCTTGCTGGTCAGGGCGGTTGGCGAACTTGGTTTCGATCCGGGTGCCATCTCGAGCGCAGCGGGGATCATGCGGGCCCTGTCGGGGCATTACGACCAGGCCGCGCGCGCCGCCGCCAGCCTCTGACTCTTCATTGTGGAGAAAACGTCGATAAATTATCGATTATATGACGAATAGATGTTGACACATCCGCATAGCGTGTGTGAGCTTTCCTTAGGCAAGTTGGAGATTGCTCATCGTTTGGGCAATTAAGCCGGGATGCGTTTGCTGAGGAGCGGCGCATCCGACAAGGGGAGCGACATGCAGGGGCAGGGTGTCCGCATTGCGATCATCGGCGGTGGCTTCAGCGGCCTTGCGGCTGTCATCGAACTGCGTCGCAATGGCTTCAGCGACATTGTCGTGTTCGAGAAATCGGCGGGCCTGGGCGGCACCTGGTATGACAACCGCTATCCCGGCGCCGAGGTCGATACGCCCTCGCACCTCTATTCCTTCTCCTATTGTCCCTATGACTGGACGCGCAGCCATGCCCTGCAGGGCGAGTTGCTGGGCTATCTCAACCACGTCGCCGATACGTTCGACGTGCGCCGGCATTTCCGCTTCAGCACCACGGTCAGGTCGGTGGCGTGGAGCGATGCCGAACAGGTCCACACCCTTCGCCTCGAAGATGGTACCGAAGAGCGCTTCAACGTCGTCGTCAGCGCTCTGGGTTTTCTCAATCGTCCCCTCGTGCCGCAATGGGCGCAGCGCTCCGTGCGCGACCTGACGGTGGTGCATTCCGCCCGCTGGCCGGAAGGGCTGGACCTGACGGGCAAGCGTGTTGGCGTGGTCGGCACCGGCTCCACCGCTGTGCAGGTGGTCGACGAAGGCTCCAAGGTGGCCGCGGCGCTGACCGTATTCCAGCGCGAGCCCAACTGGGTCGTGCCCAAGAATAATGTGACATTCTCGCACCAGCAGCGCCGCAAGTATCGCAGCACGCTGGCGCAACGCTTCTCCCGGTGGCGCTCGCATGTCGTCTATGAGCGGGCCAAGTTATCCGGCGAGCAGGTGCTGGGCAGCCGCTCGAACCAGGCCTGGCAGAAGCTGTGCGAGGACAGGCTCGGGCGCGAATTCGCCGACCATCCCGAATTGCGCCGGCGCGTCACGCCCAGCCATCCCTATCTCGGCAAGCGGCCGGTCATCAGCGATCATTATTACACGGCGCTCAAGCGCCCTAACGTGAGTGTGGCGCCGGCCGCCGACACGCTGGAGAATGGCGGTGTGGTGGATGCGGATGGAACCTTCCACCACCTCGATGTCCTGGTGCTGGCCACGGGTTTCCAGGCTTCGAGTTACCTCGGCGCCCTCGAGGTTCGAGGCCGGGACGGGCTGGACCTGCATCAATACTGGGGCAGCGATCCGCACGCTTTCCTCGGTATAAGCGTGCCGAACTTCCCCAATTTTTTTCATCATGTACGGGCCCAATACCAATACCGGGCCACTGGTCTTCATGCTCGAGGCGCAGGCGCGCTACATCGCCCGCTCGCTCAAGCCGCTCCAGGCCGGCAAGGCAAGCAGCGTCGAGGTCAATCCCGGCATCAACCAGTGGTATCAGAACTGGCTGCAGGGCCGCCTCGCCAAAACGGCGTGGAATGCCGCGAACAACTATTTCAAATCGCCAAGCGGCAAGATCGTCACGCAATGGCCCGGCGACGTGACCACCTATTGGGTGATGACCCGCCTGCTGCGCCGGTTCGCCAACACATATCGCTCCGGCGATGTGGCACCGGCGAGTGCCGGCTCGCAAACCTCCGAAAGCGAGAACAAGAATGCGGCTTGAGGGCAAGGTCGTGGTCGTCACCGGCGCTGGTGGCGGAATTGGTTCGGCAACCTGCGCGCGCCTGCTCGACGAAGGCGCCAGCATCGCCGCGCTCGACCGCTGGTCGGAGCAGAGCCTGGCCACTGCGGACCTGGCGCCCAGGGGGACGGTCTCGGCGCAGGCAGCGGGCAGGATCGTCGCCCTCGATGCCGACGTGACCGACGCAACGGCCCTGGAAGCCGCGGTCGCGGCGGCCGGCACGGCGCTGGGCGAGATCGATGGCGCCTTCCTCAATGCCGGAATCCTGCGCGGCGGCAATCTGCAAACCACCACCGACAAGGATTGGCAGGACACGCTCGACGTCAACCTGACCGGCGTGTGGAAGTCGGCCCGCGCGGTCACCGGCGCCATGCGGGCGCATGGGCGTGGCGGCTCGGTCGTCATAACCAGCTCCATTTCCGGCCTGCGCGGCGCCCAGGATTTTGCCGCCTATGCCGCGGCCAAGCATGGCGTGGTCGGGCTGATGCGCTCCATGGCGCAGGAATTGGGTCCCCTGGGCATAAGGGTCAATACTCTGCATCCGACCTCGGTCGATACGCCCATGGTCAACAGTCTCGAACATGCGCAGCGCTGGACCAAGAGCACGGGCGGCACTATGGCGGATCTGGAAGCGATCTACCGTGCCCGCCACCTGCTGCCGGTCGCCTGGCTCGATCCGCGCGACATTGCCAATGCGGTGCTGTGGCTGCTCTCGGACGAGGCCCGCTACGTCACCGGCGTGACACTCCCGCTCGACGCCGGTCTCTGCGTCAAATGACACTTTCATTCCACCTCAACCCGATCACGACAGGAACAGGTCAATGATCAACAGACGTAATCTTCTGCAGCTATCGGCCGGCGCGCTTGCCGGCTCTGCCTTCGGCGCCTTCCCGGCTTTCGGGCAGTCCGCCAAGAACTGGGATTTTGCCGATGAATATGTTGCATCGCTCAGCCCCGGCCGCGCTGCCAATTACTTCATCGAAGAGCTCAACAAGCAGGTCGGCGACGAACTGACCATCACCTATCAGGGTGGCGGCGCGCTGGGCTACAAGTCGGCCGAGCATTTCAATGCGGTCGAAACGGGCGCCGTGCCCATGGCCATCACGCTGGTGACCCAGCTCAACGGCGTCGATCCGCTGCTCGATCTGACCAATCTGCCTTTCCTGGTGCGCAATGCGAAGGAATCGCAGGATTTGTGGAATATCGCCCGCGACGAATATGCCAAGATCTTCGAGGAAAACGACCAGATCGCGCTGTTTGCCGCGCCCAGCCCGCCGTCGGGTATCCATTCCCGCGTGGCGCTGGACAATCCCGATGTGTTCAAGGGTCTGCGCATCCGCACCTTCGATCGTATTTCCACCACGACCCTGGCCAATGCCGGCGCCTCGCCGCTGCAGGTCGCCTGGGCCGATGTCGTGCCGCTGCTGTCGACCGGCGCACTCGACGCCATGCTGACTTCGGCGGATGGCGGCGTGTCCATCAGCGTCTGGGATTTCCTCGGCCATTTCACCGAGCTCAACTATTCCTCGGCGCTCTATATCGCGCATGTGAACCGCTATGAGTTCGAGGCTCTTTCGCCCCGCGTTCAGGATGCGATCATGGCGCTGTGCCGCCCCACCGACGACTATGCCTGGAAGACCATGGGTGAGCTGGTCGAGACCGGTTACGGAAAGTTGCGCGAGCATGGCACGCAGGTGAACACCAACCCGCCGGCCGCCGTGTTTGACCTGCTGGCCCAGGCCGGTGAGGCCGCCAAGGCCGAATGGCTGGAGCGTGTCGGCGATCGCGGCGCTGCCATCATGGAAGCCTTCGAGGCGTCTCGCGCCTGATTTGCCCAGGCGGGGGGATGCCTCTCCCCGCCTGATCTTGGCACACTAGGGGAGTGGATTCCCCGATAGGCAGGAGGTTCGGCATGGTGGAAGATCCAATTCTGGCAGATGAGGCTACCCCGCCTCCACCCGATCCGGCCTGGCTGCGACCCCTGGCGGTGCTTTCCAGCGCTCTCAACCTGGCCGCGGCGATTGCCGCCGGTGCGGTCGTCATCGGCATGGCGGGTCTGATCATGACCGAGATCATGCTCCGCTTCTTCTCGCGGTCGACCTTCATGACCGACAGTCTCGTGGCCTATGGTGTCGCCGCCTCCGTGTTCCTCGCGCTGGGCTGGACCATGGAGAAGAACGGCATGATCCGCGTACTCATGCTGCACCATGCCGTGCCCAAGCCCGTGCAATGGCTGTTCGAGCTGTTCTGCATCACTTCGGCCATCGGGGTGAATGCGATCTTCATGATCTATCTCTGGCGCCAACTGGCCAAGGATTTCACCCGCGGCACGATGTCGGGCCACTACCATCCCATCCCACTATGGATTCCGAGCGCCATCTTCTTCGTCGGGCTGGCCCTGTTGATGCTGCATCTGCTGGTGCGGCTGGGGCGCTTCTTTGCCCATGGCGTACCCAATGAACGCGAGGTGGTGCTGTGACGTCCCGTTTCCCAACCTGTCCAGTGGAGCTTCGCCATGGGTGACATGACCACCGTTGCCATCGTCCTCGGCCTCACCACGCTCCTGCTCGGCGTCGGCACCTGGCTGTGGTCCGGGCTGATCCTGGCCAGCATGGCGAGCTTGTGGATCGTCAGCGGCTTCTCGATCGACCGCATGGGCGCGATCCTGGCGAGCGTGGTGCCCAATTCGGCGATTTCCTGGGAACTGGCCGCCGTGCCGCTGTTTCTCTGGATGGGCGAAATCATCTTCCGGACCGACATCGCCCAGCGCCTGTTCGACGGGCTGTCGCCGCTGGCGCGTTACCTGCCCGGCGGGCTGCTCCACACCAATATCCTGGCCTGCACCACATTCGCGGCCGTTTCCGGTTCGAGCGCCGCGACCACCGTCACGGTGGGCCGCATCACTACCAAGGCCCTGGCGGATCGCGGCTATTCCCGCTCGCTCGCCAGCGGCTCGCTGGCCGGTGCCGGTACGCTGGGCCTGCTGATTCCGCCCTCCATCGCCATGATCATCTATGGCGTGCAGGCCAATGTCTCGATCATCCAGCTCTTCACCGCCGGCATCGTGCCGGGGCTTTTGGTGGCTTTGCTCTATTCGGGCTATATCGCTATGCGCTGCCTGCTCGATCCGAAACTCGCGCCGCTCGCCGAGGCCCTGCCCAGCATTGGCGAGGTGCTGCGCGGTCTGAGCAAGCTGTGGAGCATCGCGCTGCTGATCGTGATGATCCTCGGCTCGATCTATACCGGCCTCTGCACACCGTCGGAGGCCGCCGCGGTCGGCGTGGTGGGGGCAATCCTCGTGGCCGTGATCACCGGTCAGTTCCGCGTCACCATGGTCACCGAGTCGCTCATGGTCGCCGTCCGGGTGTCCTGCATGGTCGGCATCATGGTGGCAGCCGCGGCCTTCATGTCCTCGGCCATTTCCTATCTCCACCTGCCGCAGGTTATTTCGGCGTGGATGAACGACCTGCATCTGTCCTCGTTCGGCCTGATCCTCGTGCTGATGGCCTTCTACATCGTGCTCGGCACCTTCCTCGAAGGCGTGCCGATCATCGTCATCACCCTACCCATCACGCTGCCGCTGATCCTGCAGGCTGGCCTCGATCCGGTCTGGTTCGGCATCTTCCTGATCGTCATGGTGGAAATGGGCACGATCAGCCCGCCGGTGGGACTCAATCTCTTCATCTTGCAGGGCCTGACCGGTGACAGTTTCGGACGCACCGTGATGAATGCCCTGCCATTCTTCGTCCTGCTCTGCGTCGCCGTCGTCCTGATGGCAATCTTCCCGCAGATCGTGTTGTGGCTGCCCTCGGTGATCAACCCATCCACGATCATTCCGTCGTGACCGGGCGGCTGGACGGCAAGGTTGCCGTCATAACGGGTGGCGCCAATGGCCTGGGGGCCGAACAGGTCAAGCTGTTTACCGCCCGGGGTGCCCGGGTGGTCATCGCCGATATCCTGGCGGAGCAGGGCGAGGATGTCGCCCGCCTCTGCCGGCAAGATGGCCTCGATGTCGGCTTTATCACGCTCGACGTCACCAGCGAAGCGGCCTGGACCCGCCTGGTTCAGGATGTCGTGGCCCGATATGGCCGGCTGGATATCCTGGTCAACAATGCCGGGATCAGCGGCATGTCGGTCCAGCATCTCGCCCATGCCGACGCCTGGGACAGGCTGGTCGCGATCAATGCCAAGGGCGCCTATCTGGGCATGAATGCCGTGCTGCCCGAAATGGAGCGGCAGGGCGAGGGTGCCATCGTCAATCTGGGCTCGATCATCGGTCTGGTCGGCAGCCCGTTCGGCAATCCCGGCTATGCCGCCTCCAAGGCTGCGGTGAGCGCTCAAAGCCGCGCCATGGCCGTGCGGATGGCCCCCAGGGGCATAAGGGTCAATACCGTGCATCCGGGCTTCTTCCCGGAAATGCTCAACATGCCGGCAGGCGGCCGCGGCGACATTGCCGCCAGTATTCCGATGCGGCGCGTGGGCGAGCGCGCCGAAATCGCCGCTGCCGTCCTGTTCCTCGCCTCGCCCGACGCGTCCTATATTACCGGCATCGACCTGGTGGTCGATGGTGGCTTCACCGCGCAATAAGCCGAGCCTTCGGGATGACGGCTAGAGAATAGCCTCGCGCCACACGCCTGCCTGCACGGTGCCGCGTGGCCGGAGGGATTTCTGTGCCACCAGCAATGCGCCGAGGCTGTCGAACAGCTCCCGGGGCGTTTCCTCTATCGTGAAGAGGCTGGCATCGCCCGCGGCGCCCACTTTCAGCGTGCCCAGTTCCGGGCGGCGCAGGGCGGTCGCGGCGGCTGTCGTGGCCATGGTGACGACATCGGGCAGATCGACGCCCAGGGCGATGGCCTTGTTCATTGTCGTCAGCAGGTCCACGGCGGGGCTCTGCCGGTTGAACAGGTGCACGTCGGACGAGATCACATCCGGCAGGAAACCGGCGCGCTGCATCCGCCCGAAGGCGGCATAGTCGAACGAACCGCGGCCATGGCCGGTATCGAAAAATACGCCGCGCTCCCGCGCCGCCAGGCATGAGCGGTTCACCTCGCCACTGCGCGGCGACACCACCGCATTGGGGTAGGGCCGGCAGCAATGGGTCAGCACGTCGCCGGGCCGCAGCAGGTCGGCGATTTCGTCGATGGTGGGCGGGGGCATTTCGACATGCACCATGACCGGCAGGTCCAGCTCCTCGGCGGCCTGCAACGCCAGTTTCAGAGGGTCGATGACGCTGTCGCCGCTGGAACTGGGACCGACGCGGGCCTTGATGCCGACGATGATGTCGCGGTGGTCGCGTGCCGCGGCCACGCATTCGCGCACGCCGAGCAGGCGCCGTTCCCAGCCTTCGCCCACCGACAGGGCGCCACCAAAGCCGAAAATGCCGGCAAAGGAAATGTTGAGATAGGCGAGGACCCGCACCTCGGCCCGCTCGATCACATGGGCGCGGAAGCCGGCAATGTTGGCGGCCCCGGCGCTGCCCGCATCGACCAAAGTGGTCACGGCCGAGCCGCGCGCCAGTTCATCGGGATCGACGCCCAGCGAGGTGCCGCCGACATAGACATGGGTATGCAGGTCGATCAGCCCTGCCGTCACATATTGCCCGCCGGCATCGACCTCCGCCGCGGCCGTATCGGCCTCGGATACGTCGATCGCGGCGATCTTTCCCCCGGCAAAGGCGAGCGAGCCGATCCGGTCGAGGCCCTGTGTGGGGTCGAGCAGGTGGCCGTTTCTGACGATAAGGTCGTAATGCATCTGATCCCCCGACACGCCCTAGGCAAGAATGCTCGATTCGGCGCCGATGGCCAGTGCGCCGCGCAGGGCCGTGTCGTCAGGCGCCACGCGTGCCGTGAGGCCCAGTCCCTCGGCGGCGCGGCGGTAATCCTCGACGCGATCGTCGTCGCCCACGATATCGACCATGCCGCCGGGCTGCCACCAGCCGGCATTGCGCGCCTCGATGAATTCCCAGCCGATCAGCAATCCGCGCAGGTAGTCGCCGATTTCGGCAGGCGCCACCTGGCCGGCCAGCCAGCCGGTCCGCGCGGTGAAAAGGCGCGTCAGCAGGCCGTGGCGATCGGTGCCGGCGGCGCATTCGAGGCCGCGCGCAAAGGCCCGCCAGTCGCGCCCCTCGGGTTGGGTGGCAATGCTGGCCAGGCCCGAATGCTTGAGCAGCAGCGCAACCAGTTCGCCGGTGACGAAGGTGCGAAATTCCATGATCCTGCCACCGCCGATTCGGGCCCATTTGCCATTATTGCCGGGCATGACCACGACGCTGTCGCGATCCAGTCCATGGCCCACAAGTTGCGCTTCCTCGCCGCGCATCACGTCGGGGAAGGGCGCGGCGGCCGGTTCGCACAGGCCGGGAATGAGGGTCAGCCGATCGCCATTGGCCAGCGCCACATGGCGCACGGCCCGGGCGATATCGGCGAGGCCAGCGGGTGCGGACACATAGCCCATCTCCATCCAGCCGGAGCGGCTACCCACCATGCCGGCCGCCAGAATATGCAGCGCCCCATGCGCCTGGCGCCACGGCGCGAGCACTGCGTCGAGCACGGCTTCGTGGCGCCCTGCGGCATGCTTGAGGCCGTCATCGGTGCCGATGCGATCGATGACGATACCGGCCTCATCGACCAATGCCGCCTCCAGCCTCGCCGCACTCCAATCGATGACCACCCGCATTTTTGTCTCCTCCAGTTCGTTGACAGCCTCTAGCATTTCAAATTATGGTCCACAATAACAAACACACGATCCATATTGTGGACCATCTGAGGAGCTGTTCTGTTGTTGCAAGGCATTCTGCCCGTCCTGCCCACGCCCTATGGTGATGATGGCGCTGTCGATCCCGTCGCGATGCGGGCGCTGATCGAATTCGCCATTGGCGCCGGGGTGCAGGGCATGGTCTTTCCCGGCTTTGCCAGCGAGGTGGAGGCGCTCAGCGATGACGAGCGCATCAGCCTGATGCGCGTGGTGGTCGAGGCCAATGCCGGGCGGGTGCAGCTGATCGCCGGCGCCAGCGCCGCCACGATCGAGGCCGTAGTGCGCTTCGGCCGCGAAGCGCTCGACCTGGGCATTCGCTACCTGATGATCCAGGCGCCCAAGGAGGCAGGCACCCAGGCCGATGAGGTCACGGCCTTCTTCCGCGCCATTGCCGACCAGTTGCCGGGCATGGAAATCGTCTTGCAGAATGCCCCGCTGCCGCGCGGCTCCGATCTCGACCCCGAAACGCTGCTGACGGTAGTGAGCAACGTGCCGGCCATCACTTATGTGAAGGGCGAGACGCTGCCTTCCGGTCCGGCCATCTCGGTGCTCCAGGCCAATCCGCCGCCCCATCTCGCCGGCATTATCGGTGGGGGCGGCGCGCGCTATGTCATCGACGAATATGAGCGCGGCGCCTGCGGCACCATGCCGGCGCTCGAACTGGCCGACCTGCATGTGCAGCTCGACCGCGCCTGGCGCAGCGGCGACAAGGTGCGCGCCCGCAATCTCTATTCCCGCTCGCTACCGCTCCTGCTGCTGCAGGCGGTCTATCGCATGCATCTCACCAAGCATGTGCTGACGCGCCGTGGCGTCATCGACACCACGATTGTGCGGGCCAAGGGGCCCAAGCCCGATGCCATGGCGATCCGCGACATCGATAGCTGGCTGGCCGAGGCCGCCGATATCTTTACTCTCGCGCCGATTGCCCAGCGCGTTGGAGAGCCCGCATGAACGACCGCGTCAAATCGGTTACCCCCTATGTCCTGACCATTCCGCGCGACACGCCCTATCTCGGCGCGTTGCGGCCGGGCGAGACGGTCAACGCGCAGGGCTATTTCGTCCGCAAGGGCAACCAGACGGTCTATCCCACCGTCGATCGCAGCATTCTCGTGCGGATCGAGACCGAAAACGGCGTGGTCGGCTGGGGCGAGACCTATGGCATCGTGGCGCCCGGCGCCGTGCTGGCCATCATCAACGAACTGCTTGCTCTCTTCGTGGTCGGGCGCGATCCGATGGACGTCACCGCCATTCATGACGACCTCTACGGCCTGATGCGGGTGCGCGGCTATACCGGGGGCTTCTATCTCGACGCGCTGGCCGGCATCGACACCGCCCTCTGGGATATTGCCGGCAAGCTGGTGAACCTTCCCCTTTCGACGCTGCTCGGCGGCAAGCGTCATGACCGCATTCCGGCCTATGTCTCGGGCCTGCCGCAGCCGACCCGCACAAGCCGCGCCGATTTCGCGGTCGAATGGCGCGACAAGGGATTCTCGGCCTTCAAATTCGCCTCGCCGGTGGCCGATGATGGCGTCGTCGCCGAAATCGCCACTTTGCGCGAGGCCCTCGGGCCCGATATCCGCATCGCCTGCGACATGCACTGGGCCCATACCGCCGAGGAAGCGGTGGCGCTGATCCGTTCCATGGAGCCGCATGGCCTGTGGTTCGCCGAAGCCCCGGTCAAGACCGAGGATATTGCGGGCCTCGCCCATGTCGCCGCCAATGTCGCGACCACGGTCGCTGCGGGCGAAGAATGGCGCACGGTCCACGATCTGGTGCATCGCGTCGAGCGGCGCGCCTGCGGCATCGTGCAGCCCGAAATGGGCCATATCGGCATCACCGAATTCATGCGCATGGGCGCCTATGCCCAGGCCAATCATCTGCGCGTCATTCCGCACGCGACGATCGGCGCCGGCATTTTCATGGCGGCCAGCCTGCATGCCAGCGCCGTGCTGGCAGTCGTTACCGACCACGAATACCAGCATTCGATTTTCGAACCCAACCGGAGGTTGGTCACCGGCGACATGGATTGTGCCGCCGGCTTCTACAGTGTGCCAACGGGGGCGGGCCTCGGCGTCGAGCCCTCCGCGGAGGCACTGGCATTGCTCAAAGAACAGAACTGAAATCAGGAGGATAAGTTGATGTTCGAAGGATTGTCTCGCGCGCGGGGAGGGCTCCGCAAGGCCGGCCTGGCCCTGGCTCTATCCACGGCTCTGGTGGCCGGTGCCCTGTCGCCCATGCTGGCGGCAGCGCAGGAAACCACGCTGAAATTCGTGTCCTGGCAGAATGACGAGCCGGGCGTGGGCGGCTGGTGGGCCGGCCTCATCGAGGAATTCAAGGCCCAGCATCCCGGCGTCGAGGTCGAGTGGACCAAGGTGGAGCGCGCTGCTTTCGCCGACACCATGACCACGCTTTTCGCCGGCGGCTCCCCGCCTGACATCGTTCACCTGGCCTCGTTCGAGTTCCAGCGCTTCGCCAATGAAGGCTGGCTGGAAGACCTCGGCCCCTGGTTCGACAAGGGCGGCGTCAGCCTCGACGGCTGGGCCGGCCAGCAGATCTGCGAGCTGAACGGCGAGACCGTCTGCGTGATGATGCTCTATTTCGGCTACATCATGGCCTATAACGAGGCCATCCTGAATGCCGAGGGTCTCAGCGCGCCGACCAATTATGCCGAACTGCTCGAAGTGGCGCGCAAGACCACCAAGGACCTCAACGGCGACGGCATTATCGACCAGTATGGTCTGCATCACCCGACCAAGGTGGGCGGTGGCCAGTATGTCACCGAAATGCTGAACTATGTGCTCGACGCCGGCGGCCGCTGGACCAATGCCGAGGGCCAGGTGACCATCGACACGCCCGAAGTGATCGAAGGCCTGACCCGCTGGAAGACCATCGTCACGGAAGGGCTGATGCCGCGCGACCTGTCCTCGGGCGAAACCCGCCAGTTGCTGGCCGATGGCAAGATCGCCGTGGGTCTCGATGGTCCCTGGCTGGTGCCGATCCTGGCCAACGGCGCTGCTTCGGACGACGTCAAGATCGTCGCCGATCCGCTGAGCCCGCCGGTCGGCGGTTCGTCCAATGTGCTCGGCATGTCCAAGGACATTTCCGACGAGCACAAGGCGCTGGTCTGGGATTTCATCCAGCTCGCCATGAGCGACGATTTCCAGTCGAGCTATGCCACGCTTGCCGCCTCGCCGGCCCCGAGCCCGCGCGCCGACATCACCGAGGCCACCGCGGTGACCCCGGAATTCGGCCTCTTGGTCGAAGGCGCCCAGGCCGCATCGGCCGAAGGCATCGACCGTATCCCGGCCGGGCTCGAAATCCAGTACAACGAGTTCGCCAAGATGGTGATGGAAGAAAGCCAGCGCATGATCATCGAAGATCTCGACCCTGCCGCTGTCGCCGCCACCATGCAGGCACTCGCCGAGGACCTGCAGAACCAGTAGTCGCCAAAACCGGGTCGGTCGGAGCATATCCGGCCGGCCCGCCCCGCAATACCGGAGTGCGCTTATGAGCCGCCTTCCCCTTCTTGACCTGGCGCGGCCGAGCCGCCGGCACTGGCTGGGCTATCTGCTGCTGGCGCCCGCCGTGGTGCTGATCGCGCTGATCATCATCTATCCGCTCATCGTCTCCTTCGATATTTCCTTCCAGAAAGTCGATATCGTCCGGCTCGACCGGCGTGCGCCCTTCACCCTCGCCAACTACCAGCAATTGTTCGGTTCGGCCGAATTCTGGATGTCCTGCTGGGTCACGCTCAAGCTCGTCGTGGTCGTCACCGCCTGCTGCGTGGCGCTCGGCCTGGCGACGGCCCTGCTGGTCAATAACCGCTTCCGCGGACGCACCGTGGCGCGCCTGCTCGTGGCCCTGCCCTGGGCCGTGCCCGAGATCATCGCGGTCGTCATCTTTGCCTGGATTTTCGACTCGTCCTTTGGCCTGATGAACTGGTTGTTCTTCCGGCTGGGCCTCATCAACGAGACCATCAACTGGTTCTCCGACCCCAATGCGGCCTTCGTCGCCGTGGTCGTCACCATGGTGTGGAAGGGCTATCCCTTCGTCTCGATCATGGCGCTGGCGGGTCTGCAATCCATTCCCGAGGACTATTACAATGCCGCGCGGGTCGATGGCGCCAATGCCTGGAACCGCTTCACCAATATCACCATCCCCTCGCTGATGCCGGTGCTCGGCGTCACCATGGTTCTGGTGCTGCTCTGGGTGTTCCGCGACTTCTCGATCATCAATGTGATGACCGGCGGCGGGCCGCTGAAGTCGACGCAGACCCTTTCCATCATGACCTACGAGCATGCCTTCGGCTTCTTCAAGATGGGCTATGCCTCGGCCGTGGGCGTGGTGACGCTGATCTTCTGCGTGCTGGCCAGCCTGCTGATGATCGGCCGCAAGGCCGACGGCATCTACTGAGGAAACACCATGACCAGACGCCGCCTCAATATCGTGCTGATCTATGCCGGCGTGGTGCTGACCTGTGCCATCCTGCTGTTCCCCATCTACTGGCTGGTGGTCACGGCCCTGTCCAAGCCCATCGACCTTCGCGTCCTGCCGCCCAATTTCTGGCCCGAAGTGCCGCAATGGCAGGTCTTCGGCAAGGTGCTCGGCGACCGACCGCTGCTGCTCTGGCTGGGCAATTCGACCCTGGCCGCTGCGGGCGCCGTGACGCTCTCCATGTCGGTGTCGATCTTTGCCGGCTATAGCCTGTCGCGCTTCCGCGTGCGCGGCGGGCAGTCGCTGGGCCTCTTCATCCTCACCGCCAAGATGCTGCCGGCCACTTTGCTGGTCATCCCGCTGTTCGGCATTTTCCGCTCGGTGGGCCTGGTCGGTTCGCTCTGGTCGGTGATCCTGGCCCAGGCCACGCTGATCGTGCCCTTCACCACCTGGATGCTGAAGGGCTATTTCGACACCATTCCGCGCGAACTGGAACAGGCGGCCATGGTCGATGGCTGTTCGCCATTGGGGGCTTTGTTCCGCGTCATCCTGCCGGTGGCGACGCCGGGCCTTGCGGCGACCTGCCTCTACGGTTTCGTGCTGTCCTGGTCGGAATATGCCTATGCGCGCACCTTCCTCACCAGCGCCCAGGGCAACTGGACCGCCAATCTCGGGCTCACCACCATGAAGGGCGAATATGTCTCGGACTGGAACGAGATTTCCGCGGCCGCCATCATGGTCGCGATCCCCGTCCTCCTCATCTACCTTTTCCTCGAACGCTACCTGGTCAGCGGACTGACTGCCGGGGCGGAGAAATAACATGGCCGGAATCCGTATCGAAAATGTCCGTAAATCCTTCGGCGTGCTGGAGGTCCTCAAGGGCTTCTCGCTCGATGTCGCCGATGGCGAATTCGTCGTGCTGGTCGGTCCCTCGGGCTGCGGCAAGTCCACCATGCTGAAAATCCTCGCCGGGCTGGACGATGCCACCTCGGGCCAGATCCTGATCGGCGACCGCGAGGTGACCGATGTCGCCCCCGGCGACCGCGACGTGGCCATGGTGTTCCAGAACTACGCGCTCTATCCCCACCTCACCGTGGCCCGGAACATGGGCTTCGGCCTCAAGATGCGCGGCATGGCCCGCGCCGAGATCGACCGCCGCGTACTGGAAGCCGCCAAAATCCTCGATGTCGAGCACCTGCTCGACCGGCGCCCCAAGCAGCTCTCGGGCGGCCAGCGGCAGCGCGTCGCCCTGGGCCGCGCCATCGTGCGCGAGCCGCAGGCGTTCCTCATGGACGAGCCGCTGAGCAATCTCGATGCCAAGCTGCGCGTGCATATGCGGGCCGAGATCGGCGCTTTGCACAAAAGGCTGGGTGTCACCACCATCTATGTGACGCATGACCAGATCGAAGCCATGACCATGGCCGACCGCATCGTCATCATGCGCGATGGCGCCATCCAGCAGATCGCCGATCCCGACACCATGTTCCAGCATCCGGCCAACCTGTTCGTGGCCGGCTTCATCGGCTCGCCCGGCATGAACTTCATGCGCTCGACCGTGACCATGGGTGCCAACGGCCCGCAACTGCGCCTGTTCGGCCAGGATGTGCCCGTCGATCGTCCCATTGCCAACCTGGCCGGCAAGCCTGTCATCGTCGGCCTGCGTCCCGAGCATTTCGCGACGGGGGCCGGTGCTGTCCGTTTCACCGTCACCCCGCGGCTGATCGAAAGCCTGGGCAGCGAGAAATATCTCTACATCGATGTGCCCGAGGAGAACCGCGGCGCGGTCGCCACGCGCGGCGGCGAGGACGATCATCGCGGCGATTCCATCATTGCCCGCATCATGGATGTCGGGGCCATTCCCCAGTCCGCGGCGATCACCCTTTCCTTTGATCCGGCACGCCTCTATCTGTTCGACGCAGAGACACATGTGACGATCGCCGGCTAACCAGGGTAGACCCATGCCAAGACCTGCAGATGGTCCGTCAGGGCTGGAAGACCGCGACGTCCCCACCGGAGCCGCGGCGCTGGCCAAGGGCCTGCACCTGCTCGAAGTGATCGGCGATTTCGAGACGCCGCCCCGCTTCAAAGACCTGCAGACGCGCACCGGGCTGTCCAAGGGCACGCTGGCGCGCATGCTCAATACGCTCGTGCTGTTCCGCCTGGTGCGCCACGAGGAAAGCGACGCCACCTATCGGCTCGGCCATCGCCTGTTCGAGCTCGCCCATCGCGTCTGGGAGAATTTCGACCTGCGCGGTGCCGCCGCGCCGGTGCTGGACCGGCTGGCCGAGGATATGTCGGAAACCGTCGCCATCTGCTCCATCGATGGCGAGGAAATTCTCTATATCGACCATCGCAGCCGTGGCGGCGCCTTCGGTTTCCGCATCGAGGTCGGCCGCCGCGCGCCGCTGCATTGCACGGCCGGCGGCAAGGTCCTCCTCGCCTTCGCCGCCCCGCACGAACAGCGCGCTTTGCTCGACCGGCTGCCTCTCACCCGCTATTCGGACCGCACGATCACCGACCGCGATGCGCTGGTCGCCGAACTGGCGCTGACCCGGGCCCGCGGCTATGCGGTGTCGATTTCAGAACATGTGCCGGGCGTGTCCTCGGCCGCCGCGCCGATCTTCGACCATACCGGCAAGGCTATCGCCGCCATCGGCGTCTTCGGTCCCAGCGAGCGCATGGCCACCGATATCGTGCATATCTGGGGGCGCGATCTCATGGCGGCCGGAAGGCAGGTCTCCGGCAATGTCGGCGCCGCGCCGATGAACATCAATTCCTATGTCCGCACCGACCTTGTCGCCGATCCCGGCGTGCAATGCGTGCTGCCCTGGGGCGCCCATCTCGCCGAAGGCCCGCTCTGGGTGCCCGAGGAAAAGCGCCTCTACTGGGTCGATATCCTGGCCCCCTCCGTCCACCGCTTCGATCCGGCGACCGGCGACAATCGCGAGGTTGTCATGCCGGGCCTGGTCAGCGCGCTGTTGCCGCGCCGGGACAATGGTTTCATCGCGCTGGCGCAGAACGGGGTTTCCGCTTTCGATTTCGAGACCGGCGCCATGTCGCCCCTGGTCAATCCGGAAGCCGATATCGCCGACAACCGCTTCAATGACGGCCGCTGCGACCGGCGTGGCCGGCTCTGGGCCGGCACCATGCCGCTCGATGCCACCAAGCCCGCCGGCTCGCTCTATGTCGTCAATCCCGACCTCTCCTGGCGCCGCGCCGATACCGGGTTTTCGGTGGCCAATGGGCTCGATTGGAGCCCCGACGACCGCACCTTCTACTTCGTGGATTCCGCGCCGGGCCGCATCTACGCCTATGATTTCGATATCGATGACGGTGCCCTTGCCAACCGCCGGATTTTCGCCGAAGTCCCCGCCGCCAGCGGGCGACCCGATGGCCTGGCCGTCGATAGCGAGGGCTTTGTCTGGTGCGCCATCTGGGATGGATGGTGCGTCCGGCGCTATGCCCCCGATGGCAGCATCGACCGCGAAATCCGCGTCCCGGTGCCACGCCCCACCAGCGTGGCCTTCGGCGGCGATGACCTCAAGACGCTCTACATCACCACGGCCCGCGTGCGCCTGCCGTCGCGCGTGCTGGCCGAGGCGCCGTTTTCGGGCGGGCTCTTCGGCATCACCGTTCCGGTCGCCGGTCTTCCAGCCACCAAATTCCGGGGCTAGCGCCACATCGGTGTCGCTACTTCCCCGCCGCGGTATCGGTCAGCACGAGATGTTCCTCGGTGATGCGGAAGCCCGTGCGGGCGAAAGCCTTGACCATGGGCACATTGCTGAAATCGGTATCGGCGCCGACCGCCTCGCCGGGTGCATGGTCGTTCAGCCGCCAGGCCATTTCGGCCAGCAGTTCCGCGCCATAGCCGTGGCCGCGCTGGCTTGGCACCACGCCGATATAGCCAATGGTCGGCATGTCGTAATTGCGCGCCGGGATGATGACGCCAACCAGTTCACCTGATCCGGTATAGGCCAGTTGCCACCAGTCGCGCGGCGAGGGAAACCAGTAGAGCCCTTCCAACTGCAATTCCGCCGCGCGGTCGAGGCCGTGCTCGGCGACGCTGCGCTGGTCATGCGCGTCGAGACTGCCGTCCAGCACCTGACGCAATACAACCAGCATTTGTGCATCGTCGGCCGGGCGGAATTCCAGTCGATCGCTACGATCAGGCAGCCCGTCTTGCTCGGCCGACCAGCGGTAGGAATAGCGCTCGACGAACAGCGCCAGATCAACATTCCGCGCCGTCTGCAACCGGGCCTCCGCCGCCACCCGCACCATGGCGTCGTCGCGCCAGCCGGGCGGCAGGAACAGATGATAGTCCGGCTTGCGGCCTTCGTCGTTTCGCATGGTCTCATGCGCCTTGCGCAGCAGGGCCGTGCCCAGCTCGACCTGGCCGGGACCCGGTTCGGCCTCAAGCCAATCGAGCGAATAGGGCCTCTTGTCCTCGGGGCCGGTCCACCAGCAGGCCCGGGCCACCACCACGCCATCGCGGATCGCGACCCAAGTATGTTCGGGCCGATAGGCTTTGGCCGCCAGCAGGGCGACGTAGTCGCGCTGGCTTTCCCACAGCTCCGGCTGGCGCGGGAAGGGGTAGGACAGGAACAGGTCGGTCTCGCCCGGCTGCAGCGGACGAATGGTCAATGCGGTCATGACTCCTCCCACGCATATGGCAAGGGAGAATAGCCGCGATCATGGCCAGCTCAAGATGGCTCAGGAAACCTGTTCTTCCGGCACATTCGTCAGGCCGAAATGCGGGCTGGATTGTTTTTCCAGCCAGTCCACGAACAACTGCACTTCGGGCGGCGTCTCGGCGCGGTCCCGCCACAGCACGTGAAAGGTCGGTCCCGCCACGCGGATTTGCGGCCAGGGCTCGATGAGGTCGCCCCGCGCGAACTGGTCGGCCAGCGTGTGGCGGGGACAGACCAAAGCCCCGCCACCGGCCAGGGCCGCTTCCAGCGCCAGGTAGAAATGCGGGAAGTCGGTAATGGTGATGCCGGCGCCGGACAGGCCGGCCGCGGCCAGCCAGCGGTCCAGTTCCCCACCCCTTGTCTGCGAGGCCAGCAGGCGCAGTTTGAGAATGTCGGCCGGGCGCCAGAGATTGGCCTGGGCCGCCAGGCGCGGCGACAGCGCCATGGTCAGTTGTTCCTCGAAGATTTTCCGCGACGGCATGGCGGCCGGCAGGTCGCGGTCGGTGCGAATCGCCACGTCGAACGGAATTTCCTGCCAGTTCTCGCCCGTATCGGTATGCCGCACCTGCAGGGCAATGGTCTTGTGCTGCTCGGAAAAGTGCCAGCTTCGCGGAATGAGCCAGCGTGTCGCCAGTGTCGATGGCGCAATCACCTGCAAGGGGCGCGCCCGCTGGTCGCCGCGCATCTGCGCGGCCGAACTATCCAGCGTGTCGAGCAGTTGGGCCAGTGTCTGCGCCCAAGTAACCGCATCGGGCAGGGGGCGCATCTGCTTGCGATTGGGCTCGAACAGCGGCCGGCCAAGCCAGTCTTCGAGCGCCGCAATCTGTTTGCTGATCGCACCATGCGTCACGAACAGCTCATTTGCGGCCTTTGTAACACTTCCAAGGCGAATTACACTTTCGAAGGCTGTGATAGTCTTTAGTGGCGGAACTTTCCTATTCATCTGTTCCAAAACCTCACATATGCCGAATTACATTTCGCTTTTGGCTCGTTCGGAAATATATATACTAGCCTAAGTCAGTAATTATTAGTCGCTCTACTTTAATCGAGCGATGTTATACACTTTAGGTGACATCCATATGACCAAGGCCACCTTGCGTGCTTCTTCTGTGGAAGAAGCCGCGTCGCTGTTCATCAATGGCCGGAACTACCGGCTGCCGACCCGGCCCGTCGTGGTCATCTGTTTCGACGGCTGCGATCCCGATTACGTCGCTGCGGCGATGCAGGCCGGCGTGGCGCCCCATCTGGCGGCCATGATGCAGGACGGGTTCAGTGCCATCGCGCAGGCGGCCATGCCCACCTTCACCAATCCCAACAATGTGGCGATCGCCTGTGGCGCGCCGCCATCCGTGACCGGGGTTGCGGGCAATTACTATCTGGATCGCGCCACCGGCCGCGAAGTGATGGTGCTCGATGGGCACCAGATGCAGGTCGATACGATCTTTGCCCATTTCGCGCAGGCCGGCGTTGATGTCGCCGTGGTGACTGCCAAGGACAAGTTGCTCCGTGCCCTGGCGCGCAACATGGATGGCATTGCGCTGTCCGCCGAGTCCCCCGAAGGCGCCGTTGCCGTGCTGGGCGACCAGGCCCCGGCTGCCGCTGCCGACAAATATTCCGAAGCCCTGTCGCTCTATGTCCTCGATGCCGGCATCAGTCTTCTCGAAGCGGGCCGGGCCGATATCCTCTATCTCTCGCTGTCCGACTACGTGCAGCACAAATATGCCCCGGAGGCGCCCGAGGCGCTCGCCTTCATGGCTGAGGTCGACCGGCGGCTGGGGCAGCTCGTGGCACTCGGCGCGACCGTGGGCATCGTCGCCGATCACGGCATGCATGACATGTCCGGGCCCGACGGCACGCCCCGCGTGCTCTTCGTGCAAGATGTGCTCGAGGCGCAGTTCGGCGCCGGCAGCATCCGCGTCATCTGCCCGATCACCGATCCCTTCGTGCGCCACCATGCCTCGCTGGGCGGCTTCGTCCGCGTCTATATCAAAGAGGCGACTGTATCGCCCGAGGCCGTGCGCGATGCGCTGGCCGGCATGGTCGGCGTCTCGCTGGCCCTGCTGGCCGATGAGGCCTGTACCCGGTTCGACATGCCGCTCGAGGGCGAGGCCGATGTGGTCGTCGTCGCCGCGCCCGGCTTCGCCCTCGGCGCCACCCAGAGCGAGCACGATCTGTCGGCTCTGGCCGGGCAGCGCCTGCGCTCGCATGGCGGCACCAGCGAGCAGCCGGTGCCCTTCATCCTCTCGCGTCCGCTGACCGAGGACTACGCCACCAGGGCCGAAGCCGGCCTGCGCAATTTCGACATTTTCGACTTCACCATCAATGGAGTGACGGCATGAGCCCGGCCACCGAAACCGGCGGCATGGGCCGCGTCGTGCTGATGATCTGCGACGGCCACCGCAACGACTTCGTGCGGGCCGATACCTGCCCCAACATATCAGCCTTTGCGGAGCGCTCGCGGCGCTTCCTCAATCACCGTGCCATCTTCCCCTCGGCCACCCGCGCCAGCGCCGCCGCCATCGCCACCGGCTGCTGGCCGGCCAATCATGGCCTGCATGGCAATACGATGGGCCTGCCCGATGGCGAAGGCGTCCGCGTGCATGATGTGGGCGACCCCGCCTTTGTCGGCAAGCTGCGCAATGCCTTCGGCCGCACGCTCAAAGTGCCGACCATGGCCGAACGCCTGGCCCCCCATGGCGGTGCGGTCATCGCCTCCAATGTCTCGCCCGGCGCCGCCTATTTCCAGGACCCCGACAATTTCGGTCATGTCGTGCACCGCGCCGGCTCCTTCGGTCCCGGCGGGCGGGTGCTGGGCCCGGATGAAGCGCCTGTCGTCAGCCACGATTTCGCCGGCGACGAAGCCCTGGCCGAATGGTTCGTCAGCGATGTGCTGCTGCAGCGCCGGCCCCGGCTCTCGGTGCTGTGGCTGGCCAATCCCGATCTGGGCATGCATGCCGGACCGCTGGGTTCGCAGATGCATCTCGATGCCATCGTCTGCGCCGACCGTGCCTTCGCCCGCGTCGAAAGTGCCGTCGAGACCCTGCGGGCAGAGGGCGAGGACGTGCTCTTCCTCCTCGGCTCCGACCATGGCCAGGAAACCGTGCGCGAGCGCGTCGCGGTCGGGGCCCGACTGGTCTCGGTCGGCCTCAAGGAAGGCTCCGACAGCACCGATGTGGTGGTCGCGCCGCAGGGCGGCGGCGGGCTGCTCTATGTCGCGCCCCGCGCCGAATACCGCATCCCTGACATTCTCGCCTTCCTGCGCGCCCAGCCCTACATCGCCGAAGTCTTCCATGGCGCGGAAATGCTGCATATCGGCCAGCGCCCCGAAAACGGTCTCGCCATCGCCTTCGCCATGGCCCGCAGTGCCGAGCCCAACCCGTTCGGCGTCCCCGGCCAGATCACCATCTGCGTCAGCGACGAAAAGCCCGGCAAGCCGGAAGGCTATGGCAGCCATGGGGGCCTGGGCGATTTCGAACGCCATCCCTTCCTGATCGCCAATGGGGGTGGCTTTGCTCCCGGCACCGTCGAGCACGGTGTCACACGGCTGATCGATATCGCGCCTACCGTCATGCGCTATCTCGGCCTTTCCCGAGACGGCATGGACGGTCTCGCCCTCCCGCAGTTTTAACCCTCGGAGACTATCCAGATGAAAAAGCGTCTGCTGTCACTCGTCGCCGCCCTGCTGCTTGGTCAGGCCAGCCTGCCGGCTCTGGCCCAGGAATATGGTGGCATCCTGCACCTCAAATGGGGCACGCTCGATACCACCGACTTCCACCGCCATACCGGCACGATCTCGCTGCCGCATCCCTTTGCCGAGACCCTGACCTCGATCTCCTTCGACGGCAGCCCCAAGGGCCTGCTGGCCGAGGACTGGACGGTGTCCGACGATGCGCTGACCTATACGTTCAACCTCCGTCACGGCGTCAAATTCCACAATGGCCGGGAAATGACGTCCGACGACGTGCTCAAGAATTTCGAGCGCATCCGCAGCAGCGTGGAAGCCGGCTGGCTCACCACCGCCATGGAACAGGTGGAATCCTTCTCCACCCCCGACGACTACACGTTCGTCGTCCAGCTCAAGGCGCCCTTCGGCCCCTTCGTCAATCTCATCGCCGAAGCCTGGATCCTGGCCCCGGAATCGCCGGGCTGGGACAGCAATATCACCCAGCCGATCGGCACCGGCCCCTTCACCTTCGATAGCTGGACCCCGCAGTTGACGCTCAATGGCAGCCGCTTCGAAGACTACTGGATGGAAGGCAAGCCCTATCTTGACGGCGTCGAGTTCGACGTCCGCGAAGTGGCCGATGCCACCCTGGCCTTGCGTGCCGGCGACTACCAGGTGGCCAGCGTTCCTCTCGCCAAGGTCGAATCCATCGAGAGCGAAGGCTTCGAGATCGCCTTTCAGGGCGGCACGAGCTGGGACTTCATTTCCTTCAACAACCGCAATCCGCGCCCGCCCTTCGACAATGTGAAGGTGCGCGAGGCGGTGGCATGGGCCGTCGATCGCAGCCAGTTCAACACCATCATGAACGGCAAGTACGGCACGCCGGGCAACCAGCCAGTAGGCGAGGGCAATTTCTTCTTCGATACCGAACTGTCGGCCAGTGATCCGCACAATGTCGCCGATCTGGAAAAGGCCAAACAGATGCTGGCCGACGAGGGCGTCAACCCGGGCGACTACACGCTCTACATGGTTTCAACCGTGGGCAGCCGCAGCGGCCCGCTGCTGTCGCAGGTCCTGCGCTCGCTCGGCTTCGGCGTCGACATGCGCGAATATGACGATCTGGGCTACCAGCGCGCTCTGTCCGAATTCGACTGGGATATCTATCCCGGCGGCTCGGGCGCCCGTAACGACATCTTCCTGCGCTATGTGCGCCTGATGAGCGATGGCCCCAATCCGGGCCTGTGGGGCGGCATCCAGGATCCTGAGCTCGATGCGCTGATCAACCAGGCCATCTCCACCGCGGACCTCGATGAAAGCCGCGACTTCTACCTCCAGGCCTGGAAGCGCGTGATGGACAATTACTACACGTTCGGCCTCGCCCAGAAGCCGTCCGCCTATGCCATCAGCCCCAAGGTCCACGACATGACCATCGGCTTCAATGCCTCGGCCCATCGCGTCGACGGGGGCTTGGCCTTCGCCTGGATGGATCAGGACTAACAGCAGGAAACCGGGAGACCCGCCATGACGGCAGAAGCCCTCACACGGCCAGTTCGCACCCGCCTGGCGGGTCTCGATCCGGTGACCATGCTCGCCTGGCTCATCATCATCATCGCTCTCTTCATCGCCCTGGCGGGTCCCTTTCTCGCCACCCATGACCCGATGATGTTCAGCGCCGAGATGAACGAGCAGCCCGGCAACGGGCACCTGCTGGGCACCGACGATGGTGGCCGAGACGTCTTTTCCCGCCTCATGGTGGGCACGGGGCTCAGCCTCTTCTACGGCGCCAGCGCCGCCATGGTGGCGCTGGTGCTGGGCGCGGTAACGGCGCTGATCGCCATGTCCCTGGGCAAGCCGATCGAACTGGCCCTGTTCGCGGTGGTCGATCTGGTTCGCGCCCTGCCGGGCATCCTGTTCGCGCTGGCCTTCATCGTCGCTTTCGAGCCGGGGGCCTTCTCCGTGGTGCTGGCGCTGGGCGTCTCCTTCGCGCCCAACTTCGCCATGATCACCCGCGCCACCTATGAGCAGCAACTGGCCCAGCCCTATACGGCGGCCGCCAAGGTGCTGGGCGCCGGCCGCGGCCGCATCGCGCTCATCCATGTCCTGCCCAATATCGGCGGGGCGCTGATCACCCAGTTCGCCATCATCCTGCCGCGCTGCATCGTCTCGGAATCGGTGCTGAGCTTCCTGGGCCTCGGCGTCTCGTCCGAACTGCCCAGTTGGGGCCGCATGATCGCCACCGCGACCCCCTATATGGAAGAGGCGCCCCATGCGCTCCTCGCACCCATAATCATGCTCTCGGCCGTCACCTTCGCTCTGGCCATCATCGGCAATGCCCAGCGCCAGCGCCTGACCCATACCACCAAGAGGAGCGCCATATGAGCCCGCATCATTTCCGGCTGGCCGCCAATATCGGCCTCGACCTGCTGCGCGCCCTCGGCGTGGCCGTCGGCATCGTGGTCTTCACCTTCTTCGTCATCCGCATGATCCCCGGCGATGTGGTGGACGTGCGCGGCATCGAAGGCTCGCTCACCTATTCGCAGCAATCGGCCATGCGTGAGGAACTTGGGCTCAACAAGCCCTGGCTCACCCAGTTTCTCGACTGGTCCGGCATGATTCTGACAGGCGATCTGGGCCAGTCGGCCCGCTTCGCCCGGCCCATTGCCGACCTGCTCGGGGCCGTGCTGCCCTCGACGCTCCTGCTCGGCGCCACCGCGCTCGCCATCGGCATTGTCGTCGGCGTCACCGTTTCGGTGCTGGCTGTGCTGTTTCCGCGCTCCGTCTTCGTGCCGGTGGTGGATTTTATCACCATCTGGTCGATTACCGTGCCGACCTTTTCCATCGGCATCATGTCGCTGATCGTCTTCGCCGTCTGGCTGGGCTGGATACCGGCTATCGGCAATTTCCTCGTCCCCGCCCTGATCCTGGGCCTCGATACTGCCGGCTCCATCGCCAAGGCGCTGCATGAGGATATGCGCGAGGTCCAGACATCGGAATTCGTCCGCTCCGCCCGCGCCCGCGGCGTCAGCCACGCCCGCATCGTGCTGCGCCATATCCTGCCCAATGCGCTGACCGTCACCATCGCCATTATCGGCCTCATGCTGGCCGGCGTCTTCACCGGCGCCATCACCATGGAAGTGGTCTTCGGCCTGCCGGGGCTCGGCACGCTCACGCTGCAGGCCATCAAGGGCCGCGACTATGCTGTCGTACAAGCCATCATCATCTGGCTCGGCGTCACGGTGATCTTCGCCAATTTCGTCGCCGATACCATCCGCAAGCTCATCAACCCCCGCTTGAGGACGATCTGATGACACCTCTGCTCCGCGTCACCGATCTGCGCGTCACCCTCGATACCCGCAGCGGACCCGTCGAAGCCGTTCGCGGCGTCTCCTTCTCCATCGCCAAAGGCCAGACTTTGGGCCTTGTGGGTGAATCGGGGTCGGGCAAGTCGCTGACGGCCATGTCGCTGGTGGGGCTGGCCCCGCCCGGCACCAGTCTGCAACTGCAAGGCACGGCCCTGTTCGACGGCATCGACCTGCTGGCGCTCGATGAACGCGGCTTGCGTGCCCTGCGCGGCAAGCGCATCGGCGTCGTTTTCCAGGACCCGGCCGCGGCGCTCGATCCGCTGATGAGTGTGGGCGATCATCTCCGCGAGGCTTTGCCCCATGGCCTGCCGCGCGCCGAAGCCGATCTGCGGATTGCCAGGCTCCTGGACGAAGTGGGCCTTGGCGCCATTCCTCATGTCCAGCGCCGCTATCCGCACGAGCTGTCGGGCGGCCAGCAGCAGCGCGTGGTCATCGCCTCGGCCCTGGCCGGCGATCCGGACCTGCTGATCGCCGACGAACCCACCACTGCGCTCGACATGAGCGTCCAGGCCCAGATTCTCGAATTGCTGCATAATCTGCAGCTGGCGCGTGGCATGGCCATGCTGCTCATCACCCACGATCTGGGTGTCGTCTCGAAATATTCGACGCAGGTCGTGGTGCTCAGGCGCGGCGACATGGTCGAGCAGGGGCCGACCGCGACCCTGCTCGCCCGCCCTGCCCAGGACTATACGCGCATGCTGCTCGATAGCCGCCCCCGGCTCGAAGCGCTGGCCTCCACCGCCGCGGACGCCAAGCGCGAGGATATCCTCACCGTCTCCGGCCTCTCCGTCAGCTATCCGGGGCCGCGGGCCTTCAGTCCGCGTATCGTGGCGCTCGACGCTATCGACTTCGCGCTGCGCCGCGGCGATGCCCTGGCCATTGTAGGGGGAAAGCGGCAGCGGCAAGAGCACGCTGGGCAAGGCGCTGGTCGGGCTGGTGCCGCCCGATCGCGGCGCGATTCATTTCGAGGAAAGCCCGTTGCGCCCCGCCCGCATGGAGCGGTCCATGCGCCGGAAAATCCAGTATATCTTCCAGGATTCCTACGGCGCGCTCAATCCGCGCCTCAATGTGGAACAGGCGCTGGTCGAGCCCTTCGCCATCTATGGCAAGCCGCGCCGCACTTGGCGCGACGAAGCGGTGCGCCTCCTCGAAGAGGTGGACCTGTCGAGCGCCTATCTCGGCCGCTATTCCTGGGAACTGTCCGGTGGCCAGCGCCAGCGCGTCAACATCGCCCGTGCCTTGGCCGTATCGCCGGACCTGCTCATCTGCGATGAAATCGTCTCGGCGCTCGACGTGTCAGTGCAGGCACAGGTGCTCGACCTGCTGGCCCGGCTGCGCCAGACGCGGCGGCTCAGCCTCATCTTCATCAGCCACGACCTGGCCGTGGTCGGCACGCTCTGCAACCGCACGCTGGTCATGCACAATGCCAGGCTGGTCGAGGAGGCCCCCACCGGCGACATCCTCAACGCGCCGGTGCATCCTTATACGAGAACACTGGTCGAAGCGGCCCGTGCCGTCGAATTTGCCGGCACACCCACCCGGAAAAAAGCCACGCGCGAGGTCGTGGCCTAGCGGCGGGGTGCCAGGTCCAGCACGAAGCGCAGCGAGAGGCTACCTTCCCACCACATGGGGAAATTGGTGCCCCATTTGTTGTTGTAGAGGTTGAACCGCAGGCCGGCGCTGAAATCGGGCCGCTCCGGCTGGAACGGCAGGAATGGTGCGCCGGCTGGGGCAACCAGCGCGGAATCGAGCGGGGTCATCGTCACGGCCTCGCTGCGGATCGCCTCGACCGCCTGCAACTGGCCACCGCCGCGCCGGACGATATTGTCCCCGGCGAGCCAGAGCCCCATTTTCCGCAATTCCCAGGAACCCGCGCCGGCCGGCGTCACCTCGAGGAATCCGGCCTCGGGCATTCTATTGGCTGGCTTTTCATGCAGCATGAGCGTCAGCTCGACCCGGTTCTCGTCCAGTCCGCGCAGGCTGAAGGCGTGCCGCTCCGGTCCCCCCAATTGCCGCCTTGCCTCCTCCGGCAATTGGCCGATGGCGGTCTGCCCATCGCGCGAAATGCCGAGATGGGCAGGCACGAAGCGCGCCGTTCGCGCGGTTGCCGCCGCGGCGAGCCCCGGCTTGTCGTGGTCGAGAATGGCCCAGTCCTGCCGGTGCTGCAGATAGGAATCGAGGTGCTTCTGCAATTCGTGCCAGTCATAGCTCTCGTGCCGGTAGCCGATCAGGCTGCCATCCAGTCCCTCCAGCCTCCGCCCATCCGGCGCCGCCAATCGCACGATATCGCCACTTTGCGCATCGAGTTCCGCGCGCCAGCCATCATGCCCGATTTCCGTGCCCGCCACCGGCTCGGCCGGGACGCGGGGCATCAATTCGGCCAGCGCCGCCTCGGCCGCGGCACGATCCGCCGGCGCAAGCTGGTCGATGGCGCTGGTCAGATAGGCCCGCTGCTCCGCCCAGGATTGCTCGCTATAGGCGAAGCGATAATCCTCCCGCCGCGCCACTTCGAATTTCTCCCGGTCCCACGCGACCTCGTCGCGGAGATAGGTCTTGATATCGACGCCCCAGGTATGTTCGGGCACCATGGTCAGCCCGCGCCCGAAGGCCAGCCGTTCCGGCGTCGGCGCCTCGGCCCAGCGATCATAGAGCCGCGACAGCGCGCGGAACCGCGCCAGCTTTTCGGGGTCGCTCCCCGTGCCGTGGATCCAACTGTCGCCGATCTCCTCGGTCATGACAGGAAGGCTGTCGCGCCGGGTCCACATGAGGTCGCCGAAGGCATCGAGCGTCGAAACCAGGATTTCCGTATCGGGATTGGCCGCACGGATATGGCGCAAGGCCTCGACCGTCTGGCCGACGCTTTGCGGGCCGATATTGTCGTTGGTATGGGCAAAGCTCAGCCCGATTTCGCCACCAGCGGGAAAGTCGGTGGCGCCATAGGAGCCCTGATACATGACCACGATTTCGCTGCCATCGGGCGCGCGCCAGCGGAAAATCGGCGGCACTGATGGCACCGGGCTCGCCGTATTGACCCCCAGATGCAGGAATTTTATGCCGGCCTCGGCCAGCAGCGGCACCATGCCCAAAGTATGGCCGGGCACATCGGTCATCTTGGCGGCCGTCGTCTGCCGCCCGAAGCGCCGGTCAAGCTCGCCGGCATAGGAGAGCCCCGCCCGGAACAGGGCAGGCGACATCAGTTCGGTATGGGTGGTGAAGGGCAGGCCATGCCAGGTGATGAGCCCACGCTCGATCGCGCGTTCCAGCCGCTTCACCCGTTCCGGGCTTTGCGAATTGAGGTGATCCCAGATCAGCCAGGCGCCCGTGGTCCAGATGAAGGCGGGATGCGCGGGGTCCTCGGCGAAAAAGTGCTCGCCCGTCGCGATGGCCTGGGGGATGAACTGGTCATGATACTGCGCCCGCACTCGCGCGGCGTGATCGGTGAAGCCGATATCGAGATGGGTCTTGAAGACCAGGTGGATCTGTCTGGACATGTTGCCTTGCTTCAGCCGACCGTGCCGCGCACGACCAGCCGTGTATTGAGCGTTTCCTGGAAGCCGGGGGCCTCGGGATTGTTGAGGCGCAGCAGGATGAGCCGCACCAGTGCCCGCACGCGTTCCTCAAGGTCGAATTTCACCGTGGTGAGGTTGTAGCTCTTCCAGTGCGACTGGGCGATATCGTCGAAGCCGACCACCTTGACGTCCTCGGGCACGCGCAGCTTGAGCTCGTGCCGCAAAGCGTCGATCACCCCGAAGGCGCCGACGTCATTGGCGGCGAAGATCGCGTCGGCGCCGGTGCCGATGCGGAACAGGTCGAGCGTGGCCTGATAGGCCATGTCATAGCTGAAATCGCCGCGGGCGACGACCGGCGGTTCCATGCCCCTCTTGGCCATGACCTGCCGCAGCGTCCGCTCGCGCGCCGTGCTGGCGCGGGACTTTTCCAGCCCCGAGAGATAGGCGATGCGCCTGGCGCCATAGCCCTGCAGCAGCGCCACCGCCTGGTCGATGCCGTCATATTGCAGCACGTTGAGCCGGTCCTGCAGCGGCTTGTGCTCCGGCTCGTCCGGCATGCCGGGCAGGGGGTAATGCACATAGATCGGCACGGCCCGGTCGAGAAATTTCGCCAGCGTCTGCGGTTTCACATTCTCCACGAAGGCGATGACCGAGTCGGGATTGAAGCCGCGCATATAGGACAGCAATTGCTCGTCCATCGAATAGTCGGTGCGGGTCTTGAACAGCAGCGTGGCGAAGCCCTCGGCCTGGAGCGCCGTGGTCAGCGCGTCGATTTCCTGGCTTTCCCAATGGCTGCACACATCGGGCACGATGACCCCGATCAGGTGCGAGCGCCCGCTCACCAGCGCCCGCGCCGCCCGGTCCGGCGTATAGTTCAGCTCCTGGGCGATCCGCAGGATCAGTTCGCGCTTTTCGGGCTTGAGCGAGGCATGGGCATTGAAGGCGCGCGATACGGCGACCCGGGAAACATTGGCGCGTGCCGCGACCATTTCCGCCGTCGCCCGCCCACCCCTTGCCGCTTGGGATATCGGCATATGTCACTGGCTCCCGATTGACAGCGTGTTCAAAAACGCGGTCTATTCTGCTTGGCTGTGCCAAAGGTTCTACAACAATAACAGCCGGAGGAAAGCCAAAACTGTGCCGGAATGACGACAGTCGTGTGACAGGCGTGGATGCAGATTCACGGATAAAAAATTGCACACGATTTCATTCGGCTGTCATCTGACCTGCTTAAGGAGAGCAGGTCGCAGCGGGTTGCGCCTGCGCTCGCTCATCGGGAGAGGACCCCATTATGAAGACCTTTTTGACCGCTAATCTGTCGGTTCTGGCCGCTGCGCTGATGGTCAGCACGGCCATGGGCGCCGACCTGCGCATCCTGACGGCCGTGACCGGCGGCAAGGATGCCGCCGAACACGAACAATTCGTCGCCGAACTCGAAAAGCATCTCGGACTCGATATCGAGATGGTCAAGCCGGCCTCCGACTATAACAACGTGCTGTTCACCTCGCTGGCCAGCGGCGAGCGCTATGACCTGATCTACGGCGATTCCAAGATGCTGCCGGGCCTGGTGGAGCAGGGTGCGCTCACCGACGTGACGGACCTCGTCGCCGCTTCCGCCGTGCTCTCGGATGAAACCGCGATCCCGGCCGGAGAATGGCAGCTCTTCGACATCGAAGGCCGCAAATGGGCGGTGCCGAACAAGTTCGAAGGCGGCACCTTGCCGACCATTCGCCAGGACTGGCTGGAAGAATCCGGCCTCGACACCCCGGTGACCCTGGACGACTGGACCGAGTTCTTCCGCTGGGCCAAGGCGGAAAAGGACGCCTATGGCCTGTCCACCTCCAAGCTCTACGACATTCAGGGCTACATGTCGGCCGAAGGCGTCAAGGCCGGCTATGTGCTGGTCGATGGCAAGCGCACCATTCCCTATGCCACCCCGGCTGCCGCGGCGGTCTATGACTGGTTCGGCATGCTGTCCAAGGAAGGCCTCCTGGACCCCAACTTCGTCACCAACGGCTCGGGCGAATTCCGCAACCTGTTCATGACCGACCGGGTCGCCGCCGTCACCTATTGGGATGCCTGGGTCGGCCTGTTCAACAATATCATGGCCACCGACCATCCCGATTCCAGCTTCGAGGCCAAGGGCGTTTCCGGCGTTCCGGGTCCGGATGGCGAGATCATCCTGCGGCGCGGCGATGCCTCGCTCTGGATGATCCCGGCCAATGCCGAACATCCGGAAAATGCCATCAAGTTCCTCGAATTCTGGCATTCCGAGCCCGGCTATGTCCTGGGCACGCTGGGCATCGAGGGCGTGGACTATAACAAGACTGCCGATGGCCAGTATGAGCTGACCGAGCAGGGCCAGGCCCATGGCATGGACCACGGCTCGCCGCGCGTCGCCTCCACCACCTGGGAAAACCCCTTCCCGCCGCTGCCCGGCGTTGAAGAAGCCCAGGCGATCATCATGGAAGACGCGACCATGGAATACCTGCCGGCCGAGTGGAGCGAAGCCGCCCCGATCGTCGAAAAGCATGCCTTCCAGGCCATGCTCGGCGAAGTCACGGGCGCCGAAGCGGTCGAGGCCATGCATGCCGAATTGCTGGCTGCCGGCCTGATCGACGAATAATCCCCTGTGGGCCGCCGGGAGACCGGCGGCCCGCTCCGCCTTGCCAGAGGGACCAGCCATGCTTGATCGCGTTCGCCGGCACTGGATGCTTTACCTGCTGATCGCGCCGATCCTGGCCTATTTCTTTGCCTTCCTGTTCTATCCCATGGGGCAGGGCATCTTCCTGTCGTTCCAGAAGGCGGGCCTGCTCGGGCCGGTCGGTTTCGTCGGGTTCGACAATTACGCCAAGGTGTTTTCCACCCCCGCCGTATGGCAGGCGATCTGGAACACGCTGATCATTGCGGCCGGCATCACCATTGTCGGCACGCTG
The DNA here is from genome assembly GCF_024707105.1 of Devosia ginsengisoli. Taxonomy (GTDB): domain Bacteria; phylum Pseudomonadota; class Alphaproteobacteria; order Rhizobiales; family Devosiaceae; genus Devosia; species Devosia ginsengisoli_A. The sequence goes on from NZ_JANQAJ010000006.1 coordinate 949,113, forward strand.
GTGCCGATCCTGCCGGCCATCGCCTTGCTGCAGATCACGCCGGACTGGCTGAAGCGCGGCTTCCAGACTGCGATCTACACGCCCTACCTGTTGTCCTGGGTGATCATTGTGGGCATCTGGCTCAACACGCTGTCGCCCCTGGGCCTCGTCAACACGCTGCTGCTGGCCTTCGGCATCATCGACCAGCCGATCAATTTCTTCGCCGATCCCGCCTGGGCAAGGCCGATGGTCATCGGGCTCACCGTCTGGAAGGACGTGGGCTTTCATGCCCTCATCTATCTCGCCGCCTTGCTGTCGCTGAGCCCGGACATTCTCGAAGCCGCCGATATCGACGGCGCCAACGACTTCAAGAAGATCCGCGATATCCTGCTGCCGCATCTGATGCCGATGATCCGGGTAGTGTTCCTGATCACCCTGCTCGGCTCGCTGCGCACCTTCGATTCCGCCTTCCTGATGCTCAACGGACGCACGGCCGACCAGATCCGGACGCTCGCCATCTTCACCTATGAGCGCGGCATTCTGAATTTCGACCTGGGCCTGGCCAGCGCCGCCGGCGTGGTCCTGCTGATCGTTTCGCTGCTGATTTCGGGCGTCGCCCAGATCTTCACCCGCACCCGGCCGGAGACCTGACATGCTCAAGTCCCGCTCGGTCCGGTTCCTGTCCTATGCCATCCTGATCGCGCTGGCCGTCACGATGATCGTGCCGCTATGGTCGGTGGTGGCCACGGCGTTTTCCAGCAAGTTCGCCTCGCTGCAGCCCGGCATCAAGCTCTGGCCGGAAACCTTCTCGATCGAGGGTTTCGAGACGCTGTTCCGGCGCCTCAATTTCGTTCTGCCCTTCGCTAATACGCTCTATGTCACTGTCGTCGGTACGGCCTTGCATGTGCTGCTTTCGGCCATGGGCGGCTATGTGCTGATCCAGCAGGACCTGCCGGGGCGCAGGATCATCGCCGGCATAATCCTCTTGACCCTCACCATTCCCACCCAGGTGATCCTGGTGCCGCTTTTCGTGGTGTTCAAGCAGTTCATGCTGCTCAATACGCTGCTGTCGCTGATCGTTTCGGAAATGGTCTCGGCCTTCTCGATCCTGCTGATGAAGACCTATTTCGAGCAGGTCCCCAAATCCATGATCGAATCCGCCCGCATGGACGGCGCCGGACATTTCAAGCTGCTCCGGGATTTCTACCTGCCGCTGGCTCTGCCGGGCGTGCTGACGGTCACGGCCTTCCAGATCGTGCACAAATACAATCTCTTCATCGAGCCGCTGCTGTTCATCAACGACCCGCAGAAGATAACCCTGCAGATCGCCCTGCAATCGGTGATCCTGGGCGAAAGCGCCACCTCGACCAATGACTTCATCGCCCCCAATGTCACCATGGCCGCCATCGTGCTGGCGCTGGTGCCGCTGCTGGTTTTCTATCCCTTCATGCAGAAATACCTGATCCGCGGCCTCACCGTGGGCGGGGTGAAGGAATAGTCCTCGGGACAATCGCAAAATGCAGTTCACCGCCCATGTCACCCGCGCCGACCAGGCCGCCAATCCCTACTATTACCTCCCCTTCGATGTCCCCGAGGGGACGACCCGCATCGATGTCGTCCTCGCCTATTCCAAGGCCGAGGATTGCGTCGTCGATCTCGGCGCCTTCGATCCGCGCGACACCGGCTATCCCACGCGCGAGGGGTTTCGCGGCTGGAGTGGCGGGGCGCGCGACCGCTTCTTCATTGCCACCGACGATGCCACGCCCGGCTACGTGCATGGCGAAATCCAGCCCGGCACCTGGAATGTGATCCTCGGCCTCTACAAGGTCCCCGAAGCCGGCGCCGATGTCACGGTCACCATCACGCTCGATGCCGCGCCGCGTCGCCTCGAACCCCAGCCGGCCCGCACCTTTCCGGTGCGTCAGGGCGCCGGCTGGTACAAGGGGGATCTGCACTGTCACACCTTCCATTCGGACGCCAGGGGCGCCCCTGAAGTCCTGCATGCGGCGGCCAAACAGGCCGGGCTCGATTTCCTCGCCATTGCCGACCACAACACAATCACCCAGCGCCGCTATTTCCATCCGCAGTCCTCGCCCGACCTCGTCTTCGTACGCGGCATGGAGGTGACGACGGCGATCGGCCACGCCAATGTCTTCGGCGTCGATGAGTGGATCGATTTCCGCATGACCCGGCCGTCCGACGCCCATGTGCTGGAAAAGCTGGTGCATGAACGGGGCGGCCTGCTTTCGATCAACCATGACAAGCCGGTCATTCCCTGGGACTATGACATGCCCGCCGCCGACTGCCAGGAGGTCTGGCAATCGACCTGGCTGGATTGGAACTGGGTGTCGCTGGAGCGCTACCAGCAGCGGCTTGCCGCCGGCATGAAGCTCTCGGCCATTGGCGGCTCCGACTACCACCAGCCTGCCGACCTGCGTCCCGAGGGACCGCTGGTGCTGGCGCGGCCTACCACCGTTCTCCACCTTCCCGAATTGAGCGAAGATGCGGTTCTCGCCGGCATGAAGGCGGGGCATGGTTACATCACCGAAAGCCCCGATGGCCCGCATCTGGAAATCCGCTGCGGCACATCCGTCATGGGCAGCACTGCCACAAGCCCGGATGAAGTCGGCATCATCGTCCGGGGCGCTCGCGGCGACCGCCTGGTGCTGATCGATGCCAATGGCCCCATCGCGGAGATGGATATTCCCGACGACGACTGGACGGCAAGCCTGAAACTTGCCGCGCCGAAAACCTTCCTCCGCGCCGAAATCATTGCCGTTGCCAGCCGGGACCGGCTGGTAGCCGAACTCGCAGCAGAGGTCGAAGGGCAGGTTCCCGCCGACTATTTCAAGGGCGCGCGGATTGCCGACCAGCCCATTCGCCGCGCCCTGAGCAACCCCATCTATATTGAGGCCTGATTTCCATGCTTATCGCCAACGCACCCTGTTCCTGGGGCATTACCGGCTCGGCCAGCAATGCCTATAGCTGGCAGCAATATCTCGACCAGGTCGCCGAGGCCGGCTATCGCGGCACCGAACTGGGGCCCTATGGCTTCCTGCCCAAGGATGTCGGCCTGTTGCGGGACGAGCTGGCCAGGCGCGACCTGGTGCTGATCGGCGGCGTCCATGTCCACAGCTTCGGCGATGCCACTTCGGCCCCGGACCTGCTGGCGACCCTGCGCGAGCTCTCCGCGCTGATGCAATCGCTCGGTGCCGGCCATGTCGTCATCATGGATCGCAGCGAATTCTACCCCAAGGGCCAGGAAGGCGTACTCGACGCTGCCGGCTGGGCCGGGCTCACGCAGATGGTCCGTGATGCGCAAAGCCTGGTCGAAGGCGAATATGGCCTCAAGCTCAGCTTCCATCCTCATATCGGCACTGCCGTCGAAAAGGAGGACCAGATCGACCGCCTGCTGGCCGAAACCGCTATCGATCTCTGCTTCGATACCGGCCACCACGCCTTCTGGGACCAGGACCCGCTGGCCTATATGGAAAAGACCTTCCCCCGCATCGCCTATGTGCATCTCAAGAATGTCGACCCCAAAGTCCGCGCGCGCGTGCTGTCGGGCGAGCTGTCGGTAGCCGACTCCTATGGCGCGGGTGTCATGTGTCCCTTGCCCGATGGCATCGTCGATATTCAGGCCGTCATGCAGCTCTTGCAGCAGCGCCATTTCACCGGCCCCATCGTGGTCGAGCAGGACGTCGCCAGCAATGCCGTCGAGACGCCATTGCAACTCGCGGCCCGCAACCTTGCCTATATGAACGGGATCAATTCATGAGCGCGCCGATCAAGGTCGGGCTGATCGGCCTGGGCGAAGTTGCCCAGCTCATGCATCTGCCACTTCTTGCTGACGACCCGCGATTCTCCATCGCTGCCATCAGCGACGTGTCGCCCAGCCTTCTCGAGCATGTCGGCAACCGCTACGGCGTCGCAGTGCGGCATCTCGATGCTAACAGTCTGTTAGCGAATTCGACCCTCGATGCTATTTTTATCCTCACGCCGGACCACCTCCATGCCGAGCTGCTGGAACAGGCCATCCGCACGGGAAAACACGTCTTCATCGAGAAACCCGCCTGCCTCACCGCGGCCCAGCTCGAACCGATCCTGTCGGTACCGCGCCGGCCGGGCCAGGTGGTTTTCGTCGGCTATATGCGGCGGTTTTCCCGGGCTTTCCTTGCCCTCAAGCAGCGCCTGCCGCCGCTCGAAACCATCCGCCATGTCCGCATCCGCGACATCATCCGCGAGGCGCCATTCTTCGTCGCGCAGACCCGTAACGTCTTCAAACCAAACGATGTTTCTCCCGATCTCATCGCCGAAGGCCGCGCCCGCACGCAGGCCATGCTGCGCTCGGTCATGGGCGAAGACTGCCTGCCGGATGCCCTGCGCGCCTACCAGGTTCTGACCGGCCTGTCCTCGCACAGCTTCTCGGCCATGCGCGACCTGCTGGGGCCGCCCAAAGGCGTGCGCCATGCCACCCAGCACAATGGCGAAACCGTCATTGCCCTCTTCGACTACGGCCATTTCACCGCGCTCTACGAAGCCGTCATCGACGACGTCTCCCGCTTCGACGCCGGCATCGAGGTGCTGACCCAGACCCAGCATTTCAGGATGAATTACGACACGCCCTATATCCGTAACCTCCCGACACGCCTCGAAATTACCACGTCATCGGACACGGAAACCGGCACCGAAATCATCGGCCCGATCTACGAAGATCCCTTCCGCATCGAGCTCAATGCCTTCCGCGACAGCATGGTCAACGGCACCCCGAACAAGACCAGCCTCGAAGACTCGCTCGAGGATTTGAAGCTGTTTGCCGAGGTCGGCCGCCATTTCCGGGCCTAGGCGCTGTAGCGGATTTGCTGAAAATTCTAGGCATGGCCCCAAGGAGAGGCCAAGCTGCATCGTCTTCTTCATAGGCGCGGCAACCGCGCGATTTTGATTCGAGGAGTTTCAGCCATGCCTGCCATCACCCGCTATGCCGCAGCCGCTCTTGTTGCGCTGTCCTTCTGCACCGGGCCGGCGCTGGCCCAGGATGTTACCGATTATCTTGGTGTTCCCGGCCCCATCACCTTCGACGGCACGGATTATCTGCTGAGCTGGTCGTCGCAGCCCAATGCCCAATATACCAAGCAGGAATATGTGCCCGCCGGCCAGACGGTCGAGACCTATGACAGCATGATCATGGTCGAGTTCCTTGCCTCCGAGCTGACCCCGCTGCAGATGGCGGGCGCCCAGGCCAACATGCTCAACGAGCGCAAGGCCACCGATCCGCTGGTCAATATGGATATCATGCAGAATGACCAGACCGGCGAAGTGCTGCTGGACTTCATCGTCTCGGCCAAGGACGAGAAGGGCGAATATATCGTCGAGTGGAACGGCTATCGCTATGCCAGCACGCAGAATGCCGAGGGAGAAGCCGGCGGCATGCTCTTCGCCATCAGCCATCGCGCCTATGGCAATGAGGCATCCCAGGCCTTCATGAGCACGCTCCGTGACTTCAAGGGCACGCAGATAACCGAACTCTCCAGGGCGGCATTGCCCGAGCTATAGGCCGGGTATCACCTCACTGGCGGCTGGAATCCGAATGAGGCGTCAGCCTCTCCTGGCCGTTGAGAATGTGCTGTCGGATCGTCTGGCGGGCAACGCCATGAGAGCCTTGTTCCAGCGCATCGATGATCGTCTCGTGCTCGGCGACCAGCTTGGCAATGTCGGGCACGCCGCGGCCATGCAGGACCTGCATGATGCGCTGGTGATAGGCGAGAGTGCGGTACGCCTCGATGATGAAGGGATTGCCCGACAGGCCGACGACCTTTCCGTGGAAGACGGCATTAAGCTTGACGAAGTCGACATAGCTTTCGAACGTCTTGCCATAGGTGCCGCGGCGCATCTGGGCATTGATTTCGCGCAGTTCGGCGATCAGTTCCGGGTTGACGAGCGGTATGGCCGTTTCCAGCGCACCGACCTCGAGAATAAGCCGGGCGCTGAACAGGTGGTGCAGCTCCAGGGCATCGGGCGGGGCCGCGACGCGATAGCCCTTGTTGGCCTCGAAGGAAACCAGTCGCTCGGCATGCAGCCGCGCCAGGGCTTCGCGCACCGGGATGAGACTGGTGCCGAATTCCTGCGCCAGCGCATCGATGATCAGTCGCTCGCCCTGGGCAATCTCGCCATTGGTGATGCGCTTGTGGATTTCCTCATGCGCGAGGTCGACCAGGCTGCGGCTGCGAATGAGCGTGGCAGGCTTGCGCGGTGTTTCGGGCGATTTGCTCATCGCGGCATCCTCCAGCGTCGGTCATGAATCCGCAAGACTCCGCTTGCGAAATCCCCGATCACTCCATAATCATATATAATCGATTATCATGAAGCGGAAGGCTCTTTCCGCTTGGGGAGCTCCACCATGACCGACCATATTCAGTTCACGCGTATCGACGAGGGCGTTGCCGAACTGGTGCTCAATCGCCCGGAAAAGCACAATGCCATCAGCCCGGAAATGGCGAGCGCCATCCGCGATGCCCGTCGCGCCATCAACGACGACGAGTCCATCCGAGCGGTGGTGGTGCGCGGGGCGGGGGAGAAGGCGTTCTGCGCGGGCACCGATATCGGCCGGCTCGACAGCTTCAAGGACGCCTGGGATTTCCGCAACCGCGTCTGCTACGCCACCGAATTCCGCCGCATCAAGAAGCCGACCATCGCGGCGCTCAAGGGCTGGGCCGTGGGCGGGGGGCTGGAAATCGCCATCAATTGCGATATCCGCATCGCGGCGCCTTCCACCAAGATCGGCGCGCCCGAGGTCAAACATGGCTGGCTCGGCGGCGGGGGACAGACGCAGATGCTGACGCGGCTGGTCGGCTACGGCAAGGCCATGATGATGTGTCTTACCGGCGATACCTATGACAGCGAGCAGGCCTATCGCATGGGCGTGGTCGAGCAACTGGTGGGCGAGGGCGAGGAGGTGGCCGCGGCGCGGTCGATGGCCGCGCGGATCGCCGGGCATACCGCCATTGCCACGATGACGGTCAAGGAAGGCATAAGGGCCGCGCTCAACGGAACGCTGGATGGAGCCTCGCGCTACGAGAACGACCTGATGGTCCTGGCCTTCGCGCTGGGCAACCAGCGCAAGGGGATCGATGCCTTCACCAGCCGGAAGGACGGCTGATGACGCGGATCGTCCTCAAGGGCTTGAGCTGGGGTCATCGGCGCGCGACCGGGCCGCTGGAACCGCTGGTCGACCGGTTCCGGGAGAGCCACCCCGAGATCGAAATCCAGTGGACGGTGCGGCCGCTGAGCGATTTCGAACACCAGGGCCTTGCCGGCGTCGCCGAGCTGTTCGACCTCATCATCTACGATCATCCGTTCAGCGGCGACCTCGTGGCGAGCGGGGCTTTCGTACCGCTCGACCAGCATCTTCCGGGACTGACCACGGACGATGATGCGCGCTTCGCCGGGGCGTCGCTGACCAGCTATCGTTATGCGGGGGCGGTCTGGGGCGCGCCGATCGACGGGGCGACGCAGCACGCGCTCTATCGCGCCGATCTGCTGGGTGATCGCCCTCTGCCCCAGGCCTGGGACGAGGTGCTGGCGCTGGGTCGTATATTGCGAAAGGAAGGGCTCTATCTGGGGCTCGCCGGCGAGACACCGCATGCCGGCCTGGTGGTGGCGGCGCTGATGGCGAATGCCGGCACGCCCTGGTCCACCGATCCGGGTCGGCCGTTCCACATCGACCGGACGGCGCTCGGCGCGGCGCTGGAGCAGACGGCGGCGGTGATGGCACTCTCTCCGCCCGAGGCAATCGGCTGGAACTCGATCGACCTGCACGATCAGATGGTGGCGCGTGACGACATTGTCTATGCGCCCTGCGTCTATGGCTATGCCACCTATGGCGAGGCCGATATGGGGCGCCGGCTGAGTTTCGGGCCGTTCCCGGGCGTGGTGGCGCCCTATCACGCGGGAACGGCGATCGGCGGCACGGCAATAGGACTGTCGCGGCACTGCGCCAACAAGGATGCGGCTTTGGCCTTTATCGAATTCGCGCTGTCGCACGAGGCGCAATGCGAGATCATCCCGGCCCATCACGGGCAGCCGGCGCTTGCCGCCGCGTGGGACGACACTGCGACCGATACCCGCTTCAATGGGTTCTTCTCTGCGACCCGTTCGAGCATCGAGACGGCATGGATCCGGCCACGGCTGCCGGGCTACCCGGTGTTCCAGAAGGAGATGGGCGTGGTGGTGCGCCGGTTCCTCGCCGGGGAGATGGGTATGGCCGATGCGCTCGACGGGATCGAAAAGCTGACCGCCGGGGTCAATCGCGGCGTCTAGACGGCTCGGCATTGCCGGATTTTGCCGAGCGCAGCATGGCGGCCACCACTTCGACGGCCCGCGCCCCGACAAGGGCCGGGCCGGCATTCTCGACGGCGAGGCCCTTGCATAGATCGACGAAGCGGTTGACCGGCTCGATGCAGGCATAGGCGCCATCGCCGGGTGCGACGGGAACGACGATCTCGGTGCCGTCGAGGCGCTGGATCACGCAACGCTCGCGCTCGACATCGAGCAGCAGCATGCCTTCGCTGCCATAGAGGCGCAGGTCGAGCTGGAACGGTTTGCCGTCGGGCACGGTAGCGGCACCGGACAGGGCGGCAGTGGCACCGCCAGCGAATTGCAGCGAGACGGAATTGAACAGATCGGCCCCCAGCTCCGATTTGCCGGTGAAGGCGAAGACGCGCTCGGGGGCGAGGTCGGCGAGATAGAACATGCCGCCCAGCAGGTGGACGAGCTGGCCCCAGCCATAGCCGCCATTCTGCGGATTGGCCCAGGTTTCGGGGTTGGGGCGAAAGAGCTCGTGTTCGGTGCCGGGCATCTGCTGGCCCGACATCAGCTCGCCGATGGGCGAGGCCATGACGGCCGAGATGTGGCGGATGGTCCCGATCTGACCTTCGGCCACCAGGCGCCGGGCTTCGGCGAAATAGGGGCGGAAGTTCCAGCCATAGGGCACGACGACATGGCGTTGCCGCGCTGCGGCCAGGGTGACGATGGCGCGGGCCTCGTCGGCATCCACGGTCATCGGCTTTTCGACGAGTACATGGAGGTTCTTTTCCAGCGCCTGGAGGGTCTGGGCGCCGTGCAGGCGATGGGGCGAGGCGACGATCATCGCATCCATCGGCACGGTTTCGAGCAGTTCTTCATAGGACTCGGTGCCGTAGGGAATGCCGAAGGTTTGTTGAACCTTGGCGAGTTCGTCCCTGCCGAGGCGGCAGACGCCGACCAGCTCGACATCGGGACGCGCCATGAGGATCGGCAGGTGATTGGCCGCTGCCCACCAGCCGACGCCGACGATGCCGATACGAACCTTGCCTTCACTCATGATTTCCCTCCCGCTTTTCCCAAGAACATATATGATCGATTTTATAGGTCAACGGTAGGGACGTTGACGGAAGGGCCGGCGCCACGTCCCAATGCTCGCAAAGAGGAGACGCAGATGAAGATCACCGCCATCAGGACTTTCGTGGTCAATGCCAGGCTGCGGAACTGGATCTTCGTACGAGTCGAGACCGACCAGCCGGGGCTCTACGGGCTGGGCGAGGCGACCATGGAATTCCAGACCCGCGCGGTGACCGGCGCGGTCGAGGATATCGGCATGCTGATCCTGGGGGAGGACCCACGCAATATCGAGCATCTGTGGCAGGTGATGTTCCGGCATCCGTTCTTCAAAGGCGGCATCGTCACCATGTCGGCGCTGTCGGGCATCGACCAGGCGTTGCACGATCTCAAGGCCAAGAATCTCGGGATACCCCTGTGGCAACTGATCGGCGGGCTGAGCCGCAAGCGGCTTCGCATGTATGACCATCTGGGCGGGGGCGACTCGACATCGGTCTATAACAGCGCGGCGTCGGACGCCTTCGCCGAAAAAGGCGGCGCGTTCGCGGGCCGACGGCTTTTCCGCGGTCAAGATTCTTGCGGTCGGCAAGACGGCGCCGCTCGATGGCCATGCCGCGCTCGCCGAAGCCGAGGCGCTGATGGCGGCGGCGCGCGAGGGCGCCGGCGAGGACATGGATATCATGGTGGACCTGCATGGACGCACCACGGCGGCCATGGCCATCGAATATGCCAAGGTGCTCGAACCCTATCGGCCGTTCTTTCTCGAAGAACCCTGCCAGCCGGAAGACTGGCAGGGCACGGCGCGGGTGGCGGCCTCGACCAGCATCCCCATCGCGGCGGGCGAGCGGCTGGTGCATCGGCATGAATTCCTGCACCTGCTGCAGGCCGGCGCCATTGCGGTGGCGCAGCCCGATGTCTGCCATGCCGGCGGCATCACCGAAACGCGCCGCATCGCGACCCTCTGCGAGACGTTCGGGGTGTCGATGGCGCCGCATAATCCGCTTGGCCCCATCGCGACGATGGTCAATATCCATCTCGGCTTCGCCACGCCGAACTTCCTCATCCAGGAGGTGATGCGCTCCGATGTGCCGTGGCGTGACGAGATCATCTCCGGCGTGACGCCGATCGTCGGCGGCTATGTCGAGCCGAGCCAGGCGCCCGGTATCGGCGTCGAGATCAATTTCGAGGCGGCGGCAAAGCACCCCTTCGAGGAGGTCAGGCCGATCCAGTGGTATCACCACGATGGCAGCGTGGCTGACTGGTAGGCCACGACTGTTCCGCAGATTGCCGGCCAGCCTGGCCTGAAGAAGGTATGGGGCATCGGAACGATGCCCGTGGCTTGCTTAGGTGAGATTTCCTCATTCCCGGAAGGCGCGCTTGCGTGCTGCCTTACTTTATATGATAAACATATAAAGTAGCGAAGATGCAGTTGGAGGAGGGGTAGAGGGGCAAGTACACACTTGACGGGAGGCTTTGGAACACAGATCGAATTGGCAATGGTCAGACGCTCAACAACATCGAATCGCGAGGATATGCCGCTTGGCGGGTTGATGCCGGTCCGCGGCATTCTCGGGGAAGTCGTCAGCGACCTCGGCCGCCGCATCGTGGCGGGCGAGTGGAAGACCGACGAGACCCTGCCGACCGAGACCGAGTTGATGAACGAGCTCAAGGTGGGGCGTTCGGTGGTGCGCGAATCCATTCGCATTCTCAATGCGAAGGGGCTGGTGCGCAGCCGGCAGATGGCGGGCACCACGGTGATGCCGCGGTCCGTCTGGCGATTGCTCGATCCCGATCTGATCCAGTGGCGCATGCAGGCGGCCGACCGCAAGGTGCTGCTCAAGGACCTGCTGCAGGTGCGGCTGACACTGGAGCCCGGTGTCGCCTGGGCCGCGACCGCCAATGGCAGCGAGGCCGCCAAGGCCCGCATCCACGCGGCCTGGCAGGGCAAGATCGCCGTGCTGCACGAAGAATCCGTCACGCCCGAAGAACAGCGCCAGCATTTCATCACGCATGATCTCGAATTTCACCGCGCGTTCCTGGCGGCGGTGGGGTCGGAAATTCTCGAGCAGCTCTTTTCGGTGATCGAGGCGGCTTTGTCGCTGATGATCGACGTGCAGATGCAGGCTCGCGGTTCGACCACCGCACTTGTCGGAATGGAAGAGACCAACCAGTTGCATCAGGACGTCTACGACGCCTTTGCCGCTGGCGATGCCGACGGGGCTGAGAAGGCCATGCGGCATCTCATCCAGAGCGCCATCATTGACGCTAACAGGGGTTTTTCGCTCACCGAGTGAGCCCCGCAAGGATCGACATGACAGAACCGACGGAAGCCCAGCGCGAGCTGTTCAAGCGGGTGGCAGAGCGGCTGCAGCAACACGACTTCAAGGGCTGGTTTTACGGCGACTCGGTGGGCTTCGAGGGCCTTATTGCAGCCGGCGACCTGCTCGGCCTCTCCACCTGGCAGGATTTTTCGCAGGGCTTCTTCCGCGCCTGGTCGACCCGGCGCGAGCCCTGGCAGCTCGACGACAATACCGCGCCCGGCCATGTCATGTGCGAGATCGTCAAGCGCACGGGCGACGAGGTGTTGCTGAAGGCCGTGATCGAACTGGCCGAGCATCTCTACTCGCGCCGAAGGGTACGGGGCGTTGCCATTACCTTCGAGGATACGTTGCGGGCGCTGCGCCAGCCTTATGGTGGCCCGGCGCTCGATGCGGCGCAGCAGGAGCAGATGCGCAATCCCGGCGCTGGCACCTGGCTCGACTGCATGCATTTCGACCCGCCATTCTACGCCCATCTCGCCAGGATCGGCGGCGGGGCTGAATGGTCGCAGCGGGCGGTGGACGAGATACTCGCCTATCGCGAGCTGCTGTTCGATGCGGAACTCGGGCTCTACAACCACTTCTGGCTCGAAAAGACCGAACGGTCCTATATTCGCGGCTGGGGCCGCGGGCAGGGCTGGGGACTGCTCGGGCTGATCGACGTCGCCGAGCATGCCGACAAGGGATCGACCCGCTACGGTGAGGTGGTGCGCAACGCCCAGGACTTGGCTGCGGCGATGCTGAAATGGCAACTGCCTGACGGCAATTGGTGGGCGATGGTGCATGAGCCGGAATCCGGCCCCGAATCCTCGACCGCGGCCTTCATGGCCGGCGCCTTCTATCGCGGCATCAGGCTGGGGCTGCTGCCGGCCGAGACTTTCCGCGCCCCCGCCGACAGGGCTTATGAGGCCATGCTCGCCAATCTCGATGCCGACGGCAACCTGCAGGGCGTCTCGGCGGCGGTCTATGCGGCGCTGACGCAGGAACACTACTGGCACGTGCCGCGCGGCTATATCGTGCCATGGGGGCAGGGCCCGGTATTGACCGCGGCGCTCGCCCGGCAGCAGGTCGACCTTTAGGGAGCTTGAGGCGGGGCACCGGCCCCGCCTTTTTCCCGCCTAGCCAAATTCAGCCGCCAACTGGCCTTTGACCCCGGGCCGGCAGACGAAAAGGTTGCCTGCATCGGGCGCGGCGGCGCGTTCGGCCTCGCTCATGCCATAGCTGGCGGTGGTGATGTAGAGCTGGTCGAGATCGGGGCCGGCGAAGGCGCAACTCGTCACCTTGGCGACGGGCAGCTCGATAACCTTGTCGACTTCGCCGCGCGGGTTGAAGCGGACGACGCAGCCGCCATCCCAGCGCGCATTCCACAGATAGCCTTCGGCATCGACGCAGGAGCCATCCGGCGCGCCACGGTCGAATTCGGCAAAGGCGCGCTTGTTGGAGACGACGCCGTCATCGAGATCGAAATCATAGGCGGAGATGACGCCCGAGGCCGTATCGCAGAAATACATGGTGCGGTTGTCCGGGCTCCAGCACACCGTGTTGGACACCCAGATGCCGGTTTCGAACGGGGTGAGCGTCAGGTCCTTGTCGAGGCGATAGAGCGTGCCGGCGCCGGCGATGAGATCGATGCCATCGCCATTGGGCTGGATATTGTTCTGCATGGTGCCGAACCAGAAGCGGCCGCGCGCGTCGGTGCCGGCGTCATTGGAGCGGTTATAGGGCAGTTGCGGCTCGGGATTGAGCAGGTGCGTCAGCTTGCCGGTGGCGTAGTCGAAGCTGCTGATGCCGCTGTGGCAGGCCACGATCAGCCCGGTTCCGTCCTTCTTCGCCCGGACGGCGGTGATCATCTCGGGCATGTCGTAGCTCTGGACTTCTCCGCTGGCCGGGTCGAGGCAAAACAGCCGCGAGGGCAGGGGGACGTCCAGCCACCACAGCCGGCCGCGCCTTGCGTCCCAGTAGGTGCCTTCGCCCAGGACATTGCGGCAGGCGACGGCAGTGGAAACCTCGATAGTCATGATCGGCTCTCTCCCTATTCGTACATGCGGATGGTAACGCCGCCATCGACGACGATATTGGCGCCGACAATGAAGCGGGCTTCGTCCGAAGCCAGCATGGCGGCGACGGCGGCGATTTCCTCGGGGCGACCGAGGCGCTTGAGCGGCTGGCGCGCTTCGACCTTGGCCCGGGCATCGGGGTCCGGATCGTCCTCGAACATCTTCCGGTTGAGCGGCGTGTCGATATAGCCGGGCGAGATGGCGTTCACGATGACGCCGCGCTCGGCATATTCGAGCGCCAGCGAGCGGGTGAGGCCGAGCAGGCCATGCTTGGCGATGGGGTAAGGGAAGGTGTTGCGGATGACCTGGAAGGAATGGTTGGATGCGATATTGACGATGGCGCCCGCGCCCCTGGCCAGCATGTGCGGCAGCACCGCGCGGCAGCAATACCACGCCCCGTCGAGATCGACGGACATGCAGCGCTGCCAGTCGGCGTCGGTGATCTGGAGCGGGTCGCCGAAGACGGCGATGCCGGCATTGTTGACCAGGATATCGGGCGGGCCGAAAGCCGAAACGGTTGCGGCGACCATGGCTTCGACGCTTTGGGCATCGGCGACATCGGTGCCGATACAGAGCGCTTCGGCGCCGCTGTCGCGGAGATCGTCGGCGACGGCCTCACCGCGGTCACGTTCGCGTTCGGCGATGACCACGCGCGCGCCTTCGGCCACGAAGCGCCGCGCAATGGCTTCGCCAATGCCCTGACCCGCACCGGTGACGATGGCGATTTTGCCAGCAAGACGCTGCATGTTTTCCTCCGCCGCAACTCGATGTTTCGATGTTGCGTTGACTTTGTATGATAAACAGATAATCCTTCATTTCGTCAACCGGACGTCCCCGTCGAGGAGAATGGGAGCGCGCGGGATGATCATGAAATAGGTCAGGGAGGACCAAATGACCACATTCGCCCGCCTGCTCGGCAGCACCGTTTTGGCCGCGAGCCTGTCCGCCGCGGCCTTTGCCGGCGCCGCCACGGCGCAGGACAAGCTCATCGTCAACATCAACAAGAGCGGCACCCAGCAGTACTTCATCGATCAGGGAGACGGTTTCACCGCCGCCGCCGAAGAGCTTGGCTACCAGGCCAGCGTGATCAATGTCGAACTCGACGCCAACCTCGCGATCAGCGCCATGACCGACGCCATCGCGGCCGGCGCCAAGGGCATCGCCATCACCGTTCCGGACCAGGCTATCGGGCCGGCGGTCGCCACGGCGGCAGCCGATGCCGGTATCCTGCTGGTCGGCACCAACGACAATATCGCCGATGCCGCCGGCAACCCGATTCCGCTCGTCGGCTTCGACGGCAAGGATATGGGCACCAAGGTCGGCATTGCTGCCGGCGAACTGCTCAACGAAAGCGACTGGCTGAGCGGTGGTACCTACGGCATCCTGTCTGTCGAAGTGCAGACGCTCTCGGTCTGCAACGACCGTACCGATGCCTCGCGGTCCGAGATCACCAAGGCCGGCGCCGACGCGGCCAGGATATTCCCGGTGACCTATGACGGCACGACCAACTCGGCTCTCGAAGCGGCCGGTCCCGTCGTCACTGCGCATCCCGATGTCGACAAGTGGGTGGTCTTCGGCTGCAATGACGAAGGCGTGCTCGGCACGCTCAACGCGCTGACCAATGCCGGCTTCGCGCCGGATGACATCATCGCCGTCGGCCTGGGTGCTTACGAAGCCTGCCGCCCCTGGGCTGCCGGCCAGCCGAGCGGCTTCAAGGCCGCGCTCTACATCAGCGGCACCGATGTCGGTGCGGCTGCGGCCAAGGTGCTGATTGCCGCGCTCGAGGATGGTGCGGAACTGCCCGCCAATACGGTGGCAGACACCTCGATCGTCACGCCGGAAAACTATCAGGACCATATGCCCTGCACCTGAGGCGTGCTCCGGCGGGCCGCTTCGTGCGGCCCGCCTCATTGTTTTATGCAGATATATCCGGTTGGTATGATGGCTGAGACCCCCGTCGTTGATATTCGCCGCGTGGGCAAGGCGTTCCCGAATGTGCGGGCGCTCGCCGACCTCACATTCGACGTGCGCCGCGGCGAAGTGGTCGCCTTCGTCGGCGAGAACGGTGCCGGCAAGTCCACCTTGCTCAAGATTCTTTCGGGCGACTATCAGCTCGATGAAGGCGAGGTGCTGCTCGACGGCCAGGAGGCCAGCCATGTCAGTCCGCGCGAGGCCCGGCAGGCGGGGTTCCGCCTGGTTCGCCAGGAGCCGGAGATCGTTCCCCATATCAGCGCCGCCGAGAATATCTTCGTGGGCGAGTTGCCGCAGCGGCACGGCGTCGTCGATTTCGCCAGGCTTCGTGCCGATGCCTGGGCCCTGCTCGAGGAATGCGGCTTCGATGGTCTCATCGATCCGGCCGCCATGGGCGACACGCTGTCCCCAGCGCAGAAACATATCGTCGAGATTGCCCGGGCGCTGAAGCCCGGCGTCAAGGTGGTGGCCTTCGACGAGCCGACATCCTCGCTCACCTCGGACGAAACCGAGCGGCTGTTCACCTTGATCCGCAAGCTGCGCGATCGCGGGCTGGGCGTCATCTACGTCACCCATCGCCTGCACGAGGTGATGGAGATTTCGGATCGCATCGTCATCCTGCGCGATGGCCGGCTGGTCGATGTCTGCGAAACGCAATCGGTGACGCCGGACGATGTCGTCCGCATGATGGTGGGGCGCGACCTGTCCTATGGCTTTGCCCGCACCGAAACGACGCGGCCCGAAGTCGTGCTGGAGGTGTCGAACCTGTCGAGCCGCTACCACGAGAATATCAGCTTCAAGATCCATGCCGGCGAAATCCTCGGCTTTGCCGGGCTGGTCGGTGCCGGCCGCACCGAACTCGCCAAGGTCATCTTTGGCGACATTCACAAGCGCAGCGGCGAGGTGCTGGTGGTGGGGCAGCGCACGCGCATCCGGGCGCCATCCGACGCGATTGCCGCCAGTATCGGCTTTGCCCCGGAAGACCGGAAGGGCGAGGGGCTGATCCTGGTCCGCTCGGTGATGGAGAATGCCTCGATGGCGGTCTTTTCGACGCTGAGCCGCTTCGGCATCCTGCGCAACAGGATGATGATCGATACCGTGTCACCACTGATCGACAGCCTCGAGATCAAGACCCCGTCACTGGAGCAGGAGGTCGGCAAGCTGTCGGGTGGCAACCAGCAGAAAGTCGTGCTGGCCCGCTGGCTGGCGGCCAAGCCGAAGGTGCTGATCCTCGACGAGCCGACACGCGCGGTCGATGTCGGCGCCAAGGCCGAAATCTACCGGCTGATCGACAGCCTCGCCAAAAGCGGCATCGCCATCATGCTGATCTCGTCGGAAATGCCGGAACTGCTGGCACTGGCCGATCGCATCGTCGTCATGCATGCCGGTCGGCTCTCCGACCCAATTGAAAAGAGCGAAGCGTCGGAAGAACGCATCCTCAACGCCGCGCTCGGCCAGCAAGCCGCGTAGCGAGACATTACCAGAGGTGTCCATGACCAACATGTCCCAAACCACCACGCAACGCTCCACAGAGAACCCACTCAAGGCCATCACCCGTTTCGTCGGTGCGGAGAACCTGTCCCTGGTAATCGCGCTGGTGCTACTGGTGATCCTGATCGCCAGCCAGACGCCGTTTTTCTTCGTGCCACGCAACCTGATGAATATCGGCATGAACCTGGCGGTGGTGGGGCTGCTCGGCGTCGGCATGACCATCGTCATCGTTTCGGGCGCCCTCGACATTTCGGTGGGGTCCATCGCCGGCGTCGCCTCGGTGGTCTCGGCCATCTTCGTCACCTATGTCGGCACGGTCACCGGTGGCGTCTTCATGGGGGTATTGGCGGGCGCGCTGCTGGGTGTGGTGAATGCCGCGATCATCTCCTATCTCAGGGTCAATGCGGTGGTGGCGACGCTTGCCACGCTCTCGGCCTATCGCGGCATCGCCTTTCTC
This sequence comes from Devosia ginsengisoli, assembly GCF_024707105.1. Taxonomy (GTDB): domain Bacteria; phylum Pseudomonadota; class Alphaproteobacteria; order Rhizobiales; family Devosiaceae; genus Devosia; species Devosia ginsengisoli_A. The sequence continues at coordinate 966,758 of NZ_JANQAJ010000006.1, forward strand.
GTCGCGCCCGAGGGCCGGCCGATCGGCGTGCTCGACCAGAGCTTTGCCTATATCGGCTCGGGCCGCGTGCTCGAAAGCGGCAGTTTTCCCGGCATCCCGGTAGCCTTGCTGCTGCTTGTCGCCGTTGCCGTGGTCGCCCATTTCGTCATGAGCTCGACCGTCTTCGGCCGTGCCGTCTATTCGATGGGCGGCAATCCCGCAGCGGCTCGCCTGGCGGGCATCAACCTGACCCGGATGAAGTTCTACATCTTCACCATTTCCGGAGCGCTGGCCGGACTTGCCGGCGTGCTGGTGACGGCGCGAACCAGTTCGGGCCAGCCGGCTTCTGGCACGCAGGGGCTCGAACTCGAAGCGATTACCGCGGTATTCCTCGGCGGTGCCATCCTGGCGGGTGGCAAGGGCACGATCGTCGGGACCATGCTGGCCGTGGTGCTGCTGGCGACGCTGAGCAACGGCATGAACCTGCTCAACATCCCGACATTCTATCAGCTCGTCGCCAAGGGTTTCCTGCTGATCGTCGCGGTGGCCATCGGCCAGTGGCGCATGGCGCGAGCGGAGCGGGCGCAGGCACGCGCCTCGCTGGCCGGCTGAGGCATGCAATGGCCATTGTCACGATAGAAAGCAACGCGCTGCAGGTCGAGGTCGATCCGGATTTCGGCGCCCGCGTCGTCAGCCTCATCGACCGCCGTTCCGGCCGGGACTGGATGGCCAAGGGGCCGCAGAGTTCGCAGATCGGCGAGGACGCCGTCTATGCTGCTGACGAGGCGGTGGGCTGGGACGAATGTTTCCCTACCGTTGCGCCCTGGGACGCGAGCGAAACGGCGCATGGCCGCCGGCTGCGCGACCACGGCGACCTCTGGGGCCGACCTTTTGCCATCGAGGCGCAGGCAACTGACAGCCTGGCGCTGAGCCGGACCGCCGGCGGCTTCCGCTTCGCGCGGCGGCTGAGCGTGCGGGATGGCGTGCTGACTGCCGACTACACGGTCGACAATGTCGGCGCCGTGGCGCTGCCCTATATGTGGGCGCTGCATGGCCTGCTCGCGGTGACGCCGGAAGATCGTATCGTGCTTGGCGTCGATGCCGTTTCGGCCACTTACCTTTCCCGCGACGGCAAGACCATCGTCCCGCCGCAACTGGCCTGGCCCGGGCCTGACCCGGTGCTCGGTTTGCCGCTGGATGTGGTGCATCCGGCCGCCATGCAGTTCGCCGGCAAGCTCTATGCCAGCGCGGTTCCCGGTGCTCGCGCCTCGGTGAGCGGCCCGCGCGGTGCCATCGATATCGCCTGGGACGGGGTCGCCCATCTGGGCATCTGGCTCAACTATGGCGGCTGGCCGGTGCCCGGCAACGGCCATCACATCGCGCTCGAACCCACCACCGCGCCGGTCGATCATCTCGGCCAGGCGCTGGAGCAGGGCAGCGCGGCGACACTCGCACCCGGCGCCAGCGCGCGCTGGACGATTACCATGACGCTCTGCGCCTCCTAGTTACGGACCCCAAACGATGACCGAAGAACCCCATATCCTCTACAATGTCGACAACGGCATCGCCCATATGGTGATGAACCGCCCCAACAAGCTCAACGCCATCACGGCGGCGATGGGCGGCGAGTTCGTGCGTATCTGCCGCGAGGTCGACTATCGCGACGATATCAAGGTGCTGGTGATCTCGGGTGCCGGCGAGCGCGCCTTCTCGGCCGGTAGTGACGTCACTGCGCTCGATGACCTGGGCGGGCCGTGGGAGCAGCGCAACCGCGCAGAATATGATCGCGACTATATCGCGCCGCTCCTCAAGCTGCGCAAACCCTCCATCGCCATGATCGATGGCTACTGCCTCGGCGGGGGGCTCGAAGTGGCCATGAGCTGCGATATTCGCGTGGCGACGGACCGCTCGCGCTTCGGCGCGCCGGAAGTGCAGCGCGGCTGGCATGCCGGCTCGGGCAACACGTCCATCCTGCCGCGCCTGATCGGCTACGGCAATGCGGCGCGCTGGATCCTGACGGGCGAGATATTCCCGGCTGCCGAGGCGCATCGCGTTGGTTTCGTGCAGGACCTCGTGCCGGTCGAAGAACTCGAGGCCCGGACCATGGCGATCGCTGCAAGGCTAGCCAAGAACCCGCCCATCGCCGTGCAGTCGGCCAAGAACATCATCAAGCAGAGCCAGGGCACGTCCATCGCCCAGGGTCTCGCCTGGGAGAATGACGGCTATACGCTCTGCATGTCCACCGAGGATGCCGCCGAAGGCATCAGGGCCTTCAGCGAGAAGCGCGAACCGGTATTCCGGGGGCGTTGATGAACCAGATCCAACCCAATATGAGCGGCAAAACCATGTCCAGTACCGGCCCCCTGGCGGGCCTTCGCGTCCTCGATCTCACCATTGCCCTGGCCGGCCCCATGTGCACGCAGCGCATGGGCGAAATGGGCGCCGATATCGTCAAGATCGAAGCGCCCGGCGGGGGCGATTTCTCGCGCTATTCCACCATGGCGGGCATCACCAGGTTCGGCGATGCGACGACCTTCGTGACCCTCAACCGCAACAAGCGCTCACTGATCCTCGACCTCAAATCCGATGCCGGGCGTGAGGTGCTGTATCGCATGGTCAAGGATGCGGACGTGCTGGTGCAGAATTTCCGGCCGCGCGTCGCCAGCAGGCTGGGCATCGATTATGCGACCCTGAGCGCCATCAATCCGCGGCTGGTCTATGGCTCGATCAGCGGCTATGGCGAGGATGGGCCGCTGAAGGACCGGCCGGGGCAGGACCTGCTGCTGCAGAGCTTTTCCGGCCTGACCATGAATGCCGGCCGTTCCAGCGAACTGCCGCATCCTTCGCCGCTCTATATGGTCGACGTCTCGGCCTCCCATCACCTGACCGAGGGTGTGCTGGCCGCTCTGGTCGCTCGCGCCACGACTGGACGCGGCCAGGAAATCAAGGTCACCATGGTCTCGGCGATCATGGAGATGCAGGTGCAGGAACTGACCTCGTTTATGGCGGCAGAGGCGCCGCCGACCCGTTCGGGGAGCCCGCAGGCCTCGATCTATATGGAGCCGCCCTATGGCATCTATCAGTGCGCAGATGCCCATATTGCGCTGGCGCAGGTCGATCTCGATCTTCTCGGCGACGTCATCGGCGTACCGGTGCTGAAGACGCTCAAGGCGTCGCGACCGCCGCAGAAGGACAGCGCGGCGCTGATGCAATGGCGCGACGCCATCTACGACGCCGTTGCCGCGCGCCTGCGCGAAGACACCGTCGCGCATTGGGACGAGCTGCTCACCGAGCATGGCCTGTGGTGCGGCCCGGTCAACGACTATGCGACATTCCTCGCTCATCCGCAGACCCAGCGCTATCTGACGACTATGACGCATTCGAAGGGCGGTGAATATCGGACGGTGGCGCCGGCCATCCGCTTCTCGGAGGATCCCGATCCGTCGCTGCGCGGCTCGCCGCGCTATGGTGAACACAGCCGCGAGGTCTTGCTCGAAGCCGGCTTCAGCATTGCCGAAGTGGACAAGCTCTTCGCGGACCGCGTGGCGGTTTCGCCAACGGCAGACGCATAATGGGCGGACGGTTGGAGAACGGCCATGTCTTCGTCACTGGCGGCAGCCGGGGGATCGGCGCGGCTATCGTCGAAAAGGCGCTGGCCGAAGGGGCGAGCGTCACCATGGTCGATCTCGACCGCGCGGCCGGCGAGGCTTTCGTCGCCGGACTTGCCGATCGCGATCGGGTGCATTTCGAGGCCGGCGATATCCGCCGCATCGCGGACATTTCGCGCGTGCATGACGCGGGCGTCAAAAAGTTCGGCGCGGTGACGGGCCTCGTCAACAATGCCGGCCGCAATTCCAATGCCGACCCGGTGGCGATGACCGAGGCGGAATGGGACGATGTGTTTTCGGTCGATCTCAAGGCCGCCTGGCTCTGCGCCAAGGTGATGCTGCCGGCCATGCTGGAGGCCAAGGCCGGGTCGATCGTCAATATCGCCTCGGTCCATGCCGACCATACCTTTCCCGGCTATTTTCCCTACGCGGCCGCGAAGTCCGGTCTTGTGGGCCTCACCCGGTCCCTGGCGCTGGAAGTCGGGCCGCGGCAGGTCCGCGTCAACGCCATCTCGCCCGGCTGGACCGAAACCAAGCTCGTAGCCGAATATCTTGCCACCCAGCCGCCGGAGATGCGCCAGCAGGTGCTCGACGTGCATCCCATGGCCCGCATCGCCAGGCCGTCCGAGATCGCCAATTGCGTCGTCTTCCTGCTTTCGGACGAGGCGTCTTTTGTCACCGGCGCGAACTGGCGGGTTGATGGCGGCCTTGGCGCTCGCTTTGCCGGCTGAGTAAGTTGAACGGATCGGCGTGCGCCGTCCGCATCATGGGAAAAACACATGAACAAGATCGACCTGCAAGACCAGACCGCCGTCATCACCGGGGGCGCCCAGGGCCTGGGCTTCGCCATGGCTCATCGTATCCTGCAATCGGGGGCGAAGGTCAGCCTCTGGGATCGCGATGGTGCCATGCTGGATCAGGCCGTCGCTGCGCTCGGTCAGGGCGCTTCCAGCAAGGTCGTAGACATTACCGACCTTGATGGTCTGGCGAGGGTTCATGCGGAGGTCGAGGCGGAGCTGGGTCCGGTCTCGATCCTGGTCAATTCGGCCGGCATTGCCGGCAGCAATACCAGCCTTGACCAGTATGATCCGGACGAATGGCGCCGGGTCATCGAGGTCAATCTCAATGGCACCTTCTACGTCAACAAGGTGGTCGTGCCTTCGATGAAGGCGAACAATTACGGCCGCATCGTCAACATCGCCTCGGTGGCCGGCAAGGAGGGCAATCCGAACCTGTCCGCCTATTCCGCCGCCAAGGCCGGCGTCATCGGCCTGACCAAGTCACTCGGCAAGGAACTGGCGGGATATGACATCGCGGTCAACGCCATCACGCCCGCCACGGCCAAGACCCGGATTCTCGACACCCTTACCGAGGAATTCATCAACTACATGCTGGTCCGCATTCCGCGCGGCCGGTTCCTCGATGTCGAAGAGGCCGCGGCCATGGTCGCCTGGCTGGTTTCCAAAGAAAACAGCTTCACCACCGCCTCGGTTTTCGACCTGTCTGGCGGGCGCTGCACCTACTGACCATGCGCGGCGAACAGGCCTGGCGCTACCGCCGGCCCGTTCGTAATGGTCACCCGCCGATGGCCTCATTGGCCGCGATTGTCGCCATGTTGATGATGCCGCGGCTGGTGACTGACGGCGCCAGGATATGCGCCGGCTGGCGGGTGCCCATCAGGATCGGCCCTACGGGCAGCGCGTTGTTGAGTTCCTTGAGCAGGGTCACCGACAGATTGGCTGCTTCCAGATTGGGGAAGATCAGCAGGTTCGCCTCGCCCTTCAGCACCGAATTGGGCACATAGCGCTCGCGCAGGCTTTCGTTGATCGCCAGGTCGCCCTGCATTTCGCCATCGACGACGAGATCGGGCGCCACATGCTTGAGCGTCTCGTAGACGACGCGCATTTTCTCGCTGGTCGTCCCGTCGCGCGAGCCGAAATTGGAATAGCTCAGCAGGGCTGCCTTGGCCTCGATGTTGAAGCGCTTGAGGTGGTTATGCGCCTGCAGCGTGATGGCGACGATTTCCTCGGCCGTCGGGTCGATATTGACATAGGTATCGGCGAGGAAGAACACGCCGCGGTTCATCACCAGCATGGAGAGGGCGGATAACTGCCTTGAATCGGCGGCCAGCCCGATCACCGACTGGATGTCGCGCGCATGCTTGATGAAGCGCCCCTGCAAGCCGCAGATCAGCGCATCGGCCTCGCCACGCCGCACCGCCAGCGCCCCGATGACCGTGGTATTGGTGCGCACGATGGTACGCGCCGTATCCGGCGTCACGCCCTTGCGCCCGACCAGTTCATGGAAATCGGCGACATAGTCGCGATAGCGCGGATCGTCCTCGGGATTGACCACGTCGAAGTCCCGCCCCGCCTGCAGCGTCAGCCCGAAGCGCTCGATGCGCTGCTCGATCACCGAAGGCCGGCCGATCAGGATGGAGCGGCCGATATTGTCCTCCAGCATGACCTGGGTGGCGCGCAGCACGCGTTCGTCCTCGCCATCGGCAAAGATGATGCGCTTGTTCTGTCCCTGCGCCCGCTCGATCATCGGCTTCATCACCAGGCCCGAGCGGAACACGAAGCGGTTGAGCGTGTCGCGATAGGCGGCGAAGTCGGTGATCGGGCGCTTGGCAACGCCGGATTCCATCGCCGCCTTGGCCACGGCCGGCGCGATGCGCAGGATCAGCCGCTGGTCGAAGGGGTTGGGGATGAGATAGTCCGGCCCGAAAATGGCCGGCACGCCATGCGCGCTGGCTTCCAGCCCCGGCTCATGCGCCAGCCGGGCGATGGCATGGGCGGCCGCGGCCTTCATTTCCTCGTTGATGACAGTGGCGCCGCAATCCAGCGCACCGCGGAACAGGAAGGGGAAGCAGAGGACGTTGTTGACCTGGTTGGGATAGTCCGAGCGCCCGGTGCAGATCATGGCATCGGGACGCGCTTCGCGCGCCAGCTCGGGCATGATCTCGGGAATGGGGTTGGAGAGGGCCAGGATCAGCGGATTCTCCGCCATATCCTTCAACATCTCGGGCTTGAGCGCACCGGCCTTGGAGAGCCCGACATAGATATCGGCGCCGGCCATGACCTCGCTCAGCTCGGTCTTGTCACTGGCCTGTGCGAAGGCGCCGCGCCAGCGATCGACGCTATTGTCGCGCTTTTTGGTCACCAGCCCCTTGGAATCGGCGATCCAGATATTCTCGCGCTTGGCCCCCACCGCGATCAGCATGTTCATGCAGGCAATGGCGGCGGCCCCGGCGCCTGACGTGACGATCTTGGCTTTGGCGATATCCTTGCTCACCAGTTGCATGGCATTGAGCACCGCGGCGGCCACGATGATGGCGGTGCCATGCTGGTCGTCATGGAAGACGGGGATGTTCATGCGCTCGCGCAGGGCCTCCTCGATCTCGAAGCATTCCGGCGCCTTGATGTCCTCGAGATTGATGCCGCCGAAGCTCGGCTCGAGCGGCGCGACGATCTCGATGAAGCGCTGGGGGTCCTGCTCGTTGACCTCGATATCGATGGAATCGATGCCGGCGAATTTCTTGAACAGCACCGCCTTGCCTTCCATGACCGGCTTGGATGCCAGCGCGCCGATATTGCCCAGGCCCAGCACGGCAGTGCCGTTGGAGATCACGGCCACCAGGTTTCCCTTGGAGGTATATTTGTAGGCGGCCTGCGGATCGGCGGCGATTTCCTCGCAGGGAATGGCGACACCGGGCGAATAGGCGAGGGACAGGTCGCGGGTATTGGCCAGCGGCTTGGTCGCCACGATTTCGAGTTTCCCGGGCTTGGGAAATTCGTGAAAATGCAAAGCTGCCTCGCGCAGGCTTGCTGCCTTGTCCTCGGCCATGTTGTCCCTCCTCAGCTAGTCACCGGTTGCTTTTCTTGAACCTGCACCCTTTGCGGGGCAGCGGTTCGGTATAGCATTCGAGAGGCCAGAGGCTCCTGAAAATGAGAACCGAAACGGTGGTGGACGCTATACTTTCGGAGTATTCGGGCGCCATTGGACGATAGGCTTGGTCGTCTCCGCAGACGTGGCGCAACGCCATGGGCCGAGGCGATCGGTGCGAGGGTCGGTTTCTGATCGCGGTTGCGGCGAGCTGACTAAAGGCCGCGTGCCTGGGTCACCAGATTGGCGAAAAGCTGCGCCTGGGCGGGCTGGTCGACCAGCTCTTCGGGGTGCCACTGCACGGCAAGGATGCGGTGCGCCTCGGCTTCGTAGCCTTCGACCAGGCCGTCCCGGGTGTGAACCGTTGCCGCAAGGCCCTGGCCCAGCGACCTGATGCCCTGGCGGTGGATGCTGTTCACATCGAAGGGCTCATTGCCGAAAATGTCACCCAGCGCGCTACCCTGCGCCTGCACGCTATGGGCCAGGCCATGGCGCGGCAGGTCCGGGCGGTGAGTGTCCTCCCAGCCCTCTGCGGCCAGGTTCTGAGTCAGTGTGCCGCCGAAATAGACATTGATCATCTGAAAGCCGCGGCAGATTCCGAGGATTGGCAGGCCGCGCGCGAGCGCCTGCTCCATCAGGCCCCATTCCATCGCATCGCGCGGCTCATCGACCGCCTTCCGGATATTGGGGTCCAGCTCCTGCCCGAAGCGCGACGGATGCACTGCCGCGCCGCCACAGAACACGATGCCCTGCGCCTGCTCCGGCAGCACCGGCCCGGGCATGTCGGGGGTCATGACGAGAGCCTCGCCGCCGGCGCGTTCGACCGCCCGAACATAGGGAATGGGATCGGTTGCCGAACCGACCGAGACGACGATGAGCGGGTGCAAGGACATGCCTGTAATCCAAAAGCGCGGCTTCGACCCTTCTCTAGAATCTCCTGCCGGCCAGGTCCACGCTATTGCCCAAGCCGAACCAGCCATCGGCTTCGGTTATGGGGCAGGCCATAGGCCAGCCTTATGGGGGCAGTGGGTCCGTCAATATTCTTTTGCGCCCTGGGCGAAGTCGCTAGCGTGCCCGGAAATCGCGGCAATAGCGGCGTATAGCGCGGAGTAGACGGCGTTGAATCCTGATGCTGATGTGATCGATGCGGCGATCACCGACCAGAATGTGACGGTAAACTGGAATGCAGACTGCACGGTGCCGCTGCTGCTGTCCTTCCCGCATAGCGGGACGCGCTATCCCGATGATTTCGGCTATGCGCCTGGCCTGGCCTTCAACGTCATCGACTACCCCTCGGACAGGTATGTCGATGAGCTGTTCGCGCATGCCGATGTGCTTGGGCTGAGTTCCATCCGGGCGAATTTTCCGCGCGCCTATATCGATGTGAACCGCCATCAGCACGATATCGACCGGGCCATGCTGGAGGAGCCGGAACGCTGGTATGGCCGGCTTCAGCCTACCGCCGTGCTCAATGGCACCACGCTGTTCTGGTCCAGGGCCAAGGAAACCGACATCTACGACCGCAAGCTCAGCCATGCCGAGGCCAAGCGGCGGCTGGCGACGTGTCATGTGGTCTATCATCAGGCGCTGACGACGATGGTCGAGGCCCTGCGGCGCCGCTTCGGCTCGAGCGTGGTCATCGATTGCCACTCGATGATGCAGTTCGACACCAAGGCGCAGGGCGGCCGGGCCCGTCCCGAAGTCGATATCGGCACCCGCCACGGCGAATCCTGCGATCCGGCCCTGGCGCAAAAGCTTCTGGAATGCTTCGAACGGCGCGGCTACGACGTCGGCCTCAATCGGCGCTTTGCGGGCGGGGAGATCACGCTTCGCTATGGCTGGCCGGAAATCAACCAGCATTTGATCCAGATCGAGTTGCGGCGCGACCTCTACATGGATGAGGAGACGCGCCTCAGGAATGACCGTTTTGAAGCGGTCAAACAGGACTGCGCGGACATCCTGACGGAGTTCAAGCAGTTCATCGAAAATCAGCAAGGTGGCCACAAGACCACCCAGGATCGGGAACATCAGGAAATGGAAAACTCCAATGGGTAGATCATTCGTTACAGCGCTTCTGCTGGCGTCGTGCAGCGCCTTCGTCGTCAGCCCGGCTTCGGCCGAAACACTCCGCATGGCCTATGGCACCGCTCCGGTCAGTGCGGATCCGTATCCCTATAGCGACACGCAGACCGGCTCGCTGGCCGAGCATGTCTTCGAGATGCTGGTGGGACTCGATGATGCGCCGCTGCTGGCGACCGAGTGGGAGTGGGATAGCCCGACCTCGATGGTCTTCAAGCTGCGCGAGGGCGTGAACTTTTCCAACGGCGCCCCGTTCGTGGCGCGGGACGTGGTCTACAGCATGTGCCGCATGATGTATCGCGTCGATGGCCGGGCCAATGTCGTGACCTCGGCGCTCGGCCCGGTCACCAATGTCGTTGCCGTGGATGATCACACGGTGCGCTTCGAGACCACCGCACCCTATCCGATCATCACCCAGAAGCTCAAATTCCTCAAAATCCTGTCGGCGGAAGCCGCCGGTGTCGAAGGCGATATCACCTTCGATCAGGATGGCGATTGCGGCCTTGTCGATGCCTATCCGAGCCAGGCCGATTTCGACACCGGTTCGGCCGCCATCGGCACCGGTCCCTATATCTACGAAAGCTTCCAGTCGACGGGCGATGCAGACCTCGTCCGCAACGAGAATTACTGGGGTGAATTGCCCGAATGGGATCGGGTCGAAATCCGTTCGGTGCCCAATAACGGTGCCCGTATCGCGGGCCTGCTCGCCGGTGACTATGACATTGTCGAACGGCCCAGCGCCGAGGACCTTCAGGTCATCGAACGCGACGAGAATTTCGACTTCAGCACCGTGCCGGGCCTGCAGACGATGTTCATCGTTCTCGATACCAGCGCCGATGGCGCGGGCGGCGTGACCGCTGCCGACGGGTCCAATCCCCTGGCTGATACCCGCGTCCGCCAGGCGCTCTCCATGGCGATCGACCGCAATGCCATCACCGAACGTCTGTTCGCCGGCAATGCCACACCCGCCAGCCAGTTCGCGCCCAGCTATATGCCCGGCGCCCCGGCAATGCCCGACCTGGTGACCGATCTCGACCAGGCAAAGGCCCTGCTGGCCGAGGCCGGCTATGCCGATGGCTTCGCGCTCGAACTGAACGTTCCCGCGGACCGCTATACCAATGGTCCGCTTGTCGCCCAGGCCATCACGCAATATTGGACGCGTCTGGGTGTCGATGTCACCCTGCGCACCGAGCCCTGGTCCGTGTTCCAGACCCGGCGCACCGAAGGGGAAATGGGTGCCTTCATGTATGGCTGGGGCCATCCGCAGGGGGCCGCCCAGTTGATCTCGGGCGCCTTTGCGCAGCGCAATGACGATCTCGGTCTGGGTGCGGCCAACTTCTCCAACTACAACAGCCCCGCATTCGAAGAGGCCATGCAGGCCTGGGCCGTGGAAGTGGATCCTGCCCGTTCCCAGGAGCTGGTCGCCGAGGCGATGAAGCAGGCCGTTGCCGACATGCCGGGCATCCCGCTCTACTATAACCACGAGCTCTGGGCGCATCGTGCCGATATCGAGCTGGTCGGCGGCGCCGAAGGGCGTACTGTCGCCACCATGGCCCGTTCGAAGTAAACGCAACAGGCGAGCTCGCGGCGGCACCGGCCGCGGGCATGCCGTTTCTGGCCATGAAAGCAACTGCGCCGATGACTGGACTGACCAATCCATGATGAGTTTCGTGCTGCGCCGGCCGGGCCAGAGTGCCATCCTGCTGCTGATCATGTCGGTGCTGGTCTTTGCCGGCATGTATGTCATCAGCGACCCGGTCGCGGTCATGGCCGGCGAGGACGCGACGCAGGCCGACCGCCAGGCGCTGGCCGCTGCCCTCGGCCTCGATCGCCCGCTGCCGGTGCAATATCTCACCTTTCTCGGCAATATCCTTCGCGGCGATTTCGGCACGTCCTTCGTCTATGGGCGCCCGGTGCTCGACCTGATCTTCGAGCGGCTGCCGGCGACGCTGGAAGTGGTGTTCCTGGCCATGGTGCTGGGCCTGGCCTTCGGCATTCCGATGGGCATCTATTCCGGCCTCAACCGCAAGAAGCCGGCGACCAAGCTGATCAGCATGGTCACCACGATCGGTTATTCCATCCCCAATTTCTGGCAGGCCCTGCTGTTCATCCTGATCTTTGCGGTCTGGCTGCGGGTGCTGCCCGCCACCGGGCGTGGGCCGACTACCGAATTCCTCGGCATGCAGCTCTCCCTGCTCAATCCGGAAGGGTTGCGCTACATGCTGCTGCCGGCGGCCAACCTGGGCGTGGCCCTCATCTGCATGCAGACCCGGCTGGCCCGTTCGGGCACCCAGGAGGTCATGTATCAGGACTACATGATGTTCGCCCGGGCCAAGGGCATCGCCCCGCCGCGCCTCATCGGGCGGCATCTGCTGCGCAACATCCTCATACCCATCGTCACCATCACCGCGCTCGAACTGGGCACGCTCATTGCCTTCTCGACAGTGACCGAGACGGTCTTTTCCTGGCCGGGCATCGGCAAACTGCTGCTCGATGCCATCTATCGCTCCGACCGGCCGGTGGTCGTCGCCTACATGATCCTCATCACCCTGATGTTCGTGCTCATCAACCTGGTTGCCGACATCATCTACGCCATTCTCGATCCGCGGATCCGTTACTCATGAGCGCGAGCATGTCCGAACCCGGCCTGCGCCGCCTCGAGCCGTTCCGGGCCATCTTCCGAGGCTATCCGGCGGCCGCGGCCGGCCTGGTCGGCGTCGTCATCTGCGCTCTCATTGCTCTCCTGGCACCCGTGCTGGCGCCGCAGAATCCGTTCAACCAGAACGAACTCGACATCATGAACGGCCTGCTGCCACCCATGGGGGAGATGATGGATGGCAGCGTCAGCCTGCTGGGTACCGATGCGGTGGGCCGCGATATTCTTTCGGCCGTGATGTATGGCATGCGCACCTCGCTGCTGGTCGCTATCCTCTCCGTCAGCATCGGCATGGTCGTCGGCGTGGTGCTCGGCCTGGTCGCGACCATGCGCGGCGGCTGGGTGGACGCCATCATCATGCGCGCCGTCGATCTCACGGTCAGCTTTCCCGGCGTATTGCTGGCGCTGATGCTGCTGGCCGTGTTCGGTTCGGGGGTCGACAAGGTCATCTTTGCCCTGGCCATCGGCATCTGGGCGCAGAACGCCCGTCTGGTGCGTGCGGTGGGTCTTTCCGAAATGAAGAAGGATTATATCGCCGCGGCCCGTATCGGCGGGATCAGCGACCTGCGCATCATGTTTCATTTCCTCCTGCCCAATGCCATCTCGCCCGTGCTGGTCATCCTGCCCATGGCCATATCGGGCGCCATCGTCGCCGAGGCGACCCTGTCCTTCCTCGGCGTCGGCGTTCCCATCACCGAACCCTCGCTGGGCCTGCTGATCTCGAACGGTAATGACTATCTGCTGTCCGGCCGCTGGTGGATCAGCGTTGTGCCCGGCCTGGTGCTCGTGCTGATGGTGCTTTCCATCAATGTCGTCGCCGACCGGCTGCGCGATCATGCCAACCCCTATCTCCAGGCAAAGGGGTGAGCATGGCACTTCTCACCATCACCGATCTCTCGATTGCCTATGGCCTGGCCGACGGCCGCGAGCTTGAGGCGATCAAGGATTTCTCGCTGACGCTCCAGCGCGGACAGATCGTCGGCATTGTCGGCCAGAGCGGCGCCGGAAAATCGACGATCGGCAAGGCCATCCTGGGCCTGCTCGGCGAGAATGCCCGCATCTCTGATGGCGAAATCCTGCTCGGCTCCGAGAACATCGCCCGGTTTTCCGAGCGGCAGTTCGGCGCCATTCGCGGCAAGCGCGTGGGCTATATCTACCAGAATCCCATGACTGCCCTGAACCCGGTATTGTCCGTCGGCGAGCAGCTTATCGAAGCGATCGAGGCCAATACCCACCGGCGCGGCCAGGCCGCGCGCGACCATGCCATCGCCCTGCTGACCAGCGCCGAAGTCAGCCATCCGGAAGAGCGGCTATCGAAATATCCGCACCAGCTCTCGGGCGGCCTGTGCCAGCGCATCGTCTTTGCCATCGCCATTGCGGCCCAACCCGACCTCATCATTGCCGATGAGCCGACGACGGCGCTCGATGTCACCGTGCAGCAGGCGGTGCTGGGTACGCTGAAGCGTCTGGCATTGCAGGAACAGATCGCCATCATCCTCATCACCCATGACATGGGCGTGGTGTCCCAGATGTGCGACGAGGTCTATGTGCTGTCGCGCGGCAGGCTGGTGGAGCATGGCGCGACGGCCCGGATCATCGGCGCACCGCGCGAGCGCTATACGCGGGACCTGATGGCGGCGATTCCCAGCGTCGATGAAAAGCGCCCGCGCTTCGACGTGCTCGACGCCTTCGAGGAAACCCCCGGTCGTCGCCGCGGCATCGACTATCTCAAATCCGGCATTGCCTCCGATGTGGGGCAAACGATCCTGCTCTCCGTCCGCGATCTCTCCAAGACCTTCAAGGGCGAGAAACGTGGCGAGGGCTTCAGGGCGCTGGACCAGGTGAGCTTCGAGGTCATCGCTGGCGAGACCTTCGGGATTGTCGGGGAATCCGGCTCGGGCAAGTCCACCATCGGGCGGGCAATCCTGGGGCTGGTCGAGCCCGATGCCGGCGCGACCATATCTCTTGCCGGCCGCGCCATCGCGTCCGGCGACCGCAAAGGCCTGTCGCAGCGGCTGCAATGCATTTTCCAGGACCCCTATTCCTCGCTGAACCCGCGCATGGATGCGGGCACCAACATCATCTATGGCATCGTCGCCCAGGGTCTGGTGGATCGTAGGAGTGCCAGGGTGCTGGCCGAGGACCTGCTCGAAGTGGTCGGCCTGCCGCGCGCCGCCTCGCGCAAGATGCCGCATGCCTTTTCCGGCGGTGAAAGGCAACGCATCGGCATTGCCCGGGCGCTGGCCTATCGTCCCGAACTGATCTTCTGCGACGAGCCGACATCGGCGCTGGATGTCACGGTCCAGGCCGAAGTGCTCAACCTGCTCAAGGAGTTGCAGGAGAGCCTGGGGCTGACGCTGGTCTTTGTCAGCCACGATCTGGCCGTGGTCCGGCAGATGTGCGACCGCCTGATCGTCATGAAGGCCGGGCAGATCGTCGAGCGCGGATCGGCCGAACAGGTCTTGACCGAACCCGGCGAGCCCTATACGGGCCAATTGCTCGCTGCCATGCCGCGCGTTCTGCGCAGCGCCGAACCTTCGTGACTTCAGGCGGCAGATCGCCTCGGTTTGCCCCGTGAGCACGGAGGACCGCAATATGGCCGGCCTCGCCGGCGCAGGGCAGGTGATGACCCAGGCTCCACCGCGCAATATCCGCCGGCTCAAATATATCGAGGCCTTCTCGGCCGTCATCATGACCGGCTCGATCTCCGCCGCCGCCCGCCAGCTCAACATGTCGCAACCGGCGGTGAGCCAGCTCATCAGCAATCTGGAAAAATCGGTCGGGGTCGCCCTGTTCGTCCGGCGCAACGGCGCGATCTTCCCGACCCAGCGCGCCGAAGCGCTGCATGACGATGCGCGCGACCTGCTGGCCCTGATCGATCGCATCGAGATGCATCTCAAGCCGCGGAACGACAAGCTGCTGTCGCAGATCCGCATTTCGGCGACGATGTCCTTCCTGACCGAGATACTGCCCCTGCTGCTGGGCGAATTGCACAGGCATCACCCCACCGGCAGCTTCGCGGTGAGTTCGAACGCCGTCGATGGGATGACCAATGCCGTGGCCGAGGGCCATGTCGATTTCGCGTTTCATACGCGGCCGCTGGAGCACGCCAATATCGTCAACCTGCTGCAATGCGAAGTGCCGCAGGTCTGCATCATGCGCGCCGACCATCCCCTGGCGCAGTTCGAACGGATCCAGTTGAGCCAGATCAATGGTCACGATGTCATCTGGCCATCGCGCCGCGATCCCTATTTTCAGTATTATCGCGACCTGTTCCGCCGCCACAGGCTGAACTGCCGCACGGCGCTGCAATCGCCGTTTGCCAATTTTTCCATCCGCATGACCGAAGTCCTCAATGCGCTGTCGTTCAACAATGCGCTGATGGCCTCGATCATCTGCCAGACCAACAGCAACATGGTCTGGCGTCCCGTCGAGGGCATCGACGCCAGGACGAAATTCTACCTGTCTTTTCCCGAAGTGCTGTCCGGCACCGAGACGCAGTTGCTGATGCAAACCTGCTTCGCCTCGGTCATATCAGATGCCCTCGCCGAGCTTGAATGGCTGCAGGACCCGGCATAGCCCCATCCGTCACGGATGCGGCAGGTCATCCTGCGGGCGGATCATCGAGAAGGTGCTGACCACCTGGGTATAGTCGCGATAGCCCAGCCGGGCGATCGGGCCGGCGGTGATCACGTCGAACAGGCCATCCTTCAGGCAGTCCGGGGCTATGTGGATGCCCGTCACCTGTCCGATAATGTGGCTGTTGCCGGTTTGCGTGCCATCCAGTGTGACGACAGGGGTGATGCTGACCAGCCTGCATTCCAGGGCCGCCGGCGCCCGCGCGACGCGAGGTGGGCGTACGGTCTGGCTGGGGGCCTTTTCCAGCCCGGCCAGTTCGAATTCGTCCACGCCGAACGGCACGCGGGCCGAGGTCAGGTTCATCGCCTGGGCCAGCGCGCCCGAGGCCATGTTGACCACGAATTCTCCCGTTTGCACGATGTTCGCAGCGGTGTGCTTCAGGCCCTCGCTGGAAAAGCCGACCATGGGCGGCTTGCCGCATATGGCGTTGAAGAAGCTGTAGGGCGCCAGGTTGACGCCGCCTTCTGCATCAATGGTCGAAATCCAGCCGATGGGGCGCGGCGAGACGAGTGAGGTGAATGGATCATGGGGCAGGCCATGACCATCTTCCGGCCGATAAAACATATGAACACCGAATCCGATCGTGTCAGGGCAGGGCAGCGAATTGATGCGAGATCGCGCCGTGCAGGATATCGGCCATCGCTTCGCGTGCTTCCGCGGTGACAGTTGCATAATGGGGCTGGAGAACCACGTTCTCCAGGGCGAAGAAGCGCTCGTCGATACCAGGTTCGTTGCTGAAGACATCGAGCCCGGCGCCGGCAAGGCGACCGGCGGTGAGGGCATCGAGCAGCGCCGCCTCGTCCACGACCGAGCCGCGCGACACATTGATGAGAAAGCCCCGCGGCCCCAACGCGTCGAGCACCGCGCCGTTTACCAGCCCGGCCGTTTCCGGCCCGCCGGAACAGCAGAGCACGAGAATATCCACCTCCCTCGCCAGCGCCTCGGCGCTGGGGTGGAAATCATAGGGCAGGTCCGGCTTGGGGGAACGCGCGGTATAGGCGACGCTCATGCCCAGCCCGGCTGCGCGGCGCGCCACGGCCTTGCCGATCTTGCCCAGCCCGACAATGCCGAGGCGACGGGAGAACACGCGCCTGGCGGGCGTCATGCGCTCGCTGCGCCAGCGCCCGGCGCGCACGAAGCGGTCGGCCTCGGGGATGCGCCGCAGCGCGGCATAGATCAGGCCGATGGCAAAATCAGCCGTATCCTCGGTTACCACGTCAGGGGTGTTCTGCACCGTGATGCCGCGTGCCTCGGCGGCCACCAGGTCGATCAGATCCAGCCCGGTGCCGTTGCAGGCGATCAGCCGCAGATCGGGCAGCGCGTCCATCATTTCGGCGCTGGCGCCGGCCATGCTTGTCGTGACCAGGATGGTGTGCGGCAGGCGTTCGGCCGGCTCGGGTTTGCGCTGCAGCAGCGTGAAATCGGCCGCGAGCCGGCGCTCGAGTTCGGGCGGAATGGGCGCGACGACGAGGAGTTCCCGGCTAGAGCTCAAGGCTGGCCTCCTCGACCTTGCGGGTGCCCGAACGCACATGCTGGATGACGCTCTTGGCCGAGAGGATGAGCATCACCAGGGTGATGACCAGCAGGACGGCGCTGATGGGGCGTTCCCAGAAGATGGAGAAGGATCCGCGCGACATCAGCAAAGCACGGCCGAAATGCTCTTCCATCATCGGGCCTAGCACGAAGCCGAGCAGGATCGGTGCCGGCGGATAGCCGAACTTGATCATGATGAAGCCCATAAAGCCGAAGAACAGCACGGCGATGACGTCGAACACCTGGAAGTTGATGGCGAAGACACCGATGCAGATGAAGAACAGCATGGTGGGATAGAGCACCTTGTAGGGGATGGTCAGGATGCGCACCCAGACGCCGATCAGCGGGATGTTGAGGATCAGCAGGAAGACATTGCCGATCCAGAAACTGGCCACCAGGCCCCAGAACATGACCGGCTGGTCGACGAGGAAGCGCGGCCCCGGCACGATGCCATGGATCATCATGGCGCCCAGCAGGAAGGCCATCAGGGCGTCACCCGGAATGCCCAGGCTGAGCGTGGGCATAAAGGCGGCCTGCACGGCCGAATTGTTGGCGGCCTCGGGAGCCACGACGCCCTCTATCGCGCCCTTGCCGAAGCGGGACGGGTCCTTGGCGACCTTCTTTTCAGCGGCATAGGCCATGAAGGTGGCGACGGTTGCGCCGGCGCCGGGCAGGGCGCCGATCAGGGCGCCGATGCCGGTGCCGCGCAAGGTCGGCATGACGGAAGCCTTCAGCTCCGCCTTGCTCGGCAGCATGGATTTGAAGGTGACGTGCTTGGCGTCGATCGGCGTGCCGGAATCGCGGCCAATGCTGGAGATGATTTCGGCGACGCCGAACAGGCCCATGGCGATGGCGACCAGGCTCACCCCGTCGCTGAGTTCGAGAATGCCGAAGGTGAAGCGCATGGCGCCCGAGGCGCTGTCGGTCCCGACCGTCCCCAGCGCCAGGCCGACCACGACCATGATCAGGCTCTTGAGCGGCGAGCCGGGCGCGATGGTGGCTGCCGTGATCAGGCCAAGTGCCATGATCATGAAATATTCGGCGGAGGAGAATTTCAGCGCGAAGGCCGCGACGGCCGGCGTGAACAGCATCATCAGCACGATGGCGATCGAGCCGCCGATGAACGAGGTGATCGTCACCATGAACAGGGCGACGCCGGCCTTGCCCTGCTGGGCCATCGGATAACCGTCGAGGCACGTCACAGCGGAGGTGACGGTGCCCGGCACGTTGAGCAGGATGGAAGCGGTCGAGCTGCCATATTGCGCGCCGTAGAAAATGCCCGCGAGCATGATCAGGGCGACGGTCGGATCCATGTAGAAAGTGATGGGCAGGCACAGCGCGACGGCTGCCATGGCGCCCACGCCGGGCAGGACGCCGACGAAGGTGCCGATGGTGACGCCGAAGAAGCAGAACAGCAAGGCGTCGAGCGACAGCGCCCGCTCAAAACCCAGCGCGATATTCGTGAACAGATCCATTTGTCACCACCAGAAGGGCTTGAGCGGCAGGTTGAAGCCGAGAATGAAAACCAGCCAGGCGAAGAATGCGACGCCGGCGGCCAGGATGAGCGAGTTCCGGATATTGGTTCCGGGTTCGGCGAAGCGGCTGATGAAGACCAGCGCGAAAGTGGCCGGGATCAGCCCCGCCGTGGTCACCAGTGCGGCGAAAGCCACGAGGCCCGCGACGATCACCCCGCTGATGCGGCGGGGGATATCGGGCTTCTTGGCGAGGCTGTAGCGGGCTTCAAAACCGACGGCGACGGCGAGCAGCATCAGCAGGACGCCGATGCTGACCGGAAAGAAGCCGGGGCCGATGCGGGTAATGGTGCCGACGCCATAGCCATAGCCCTCGAAGGCCATGAAAGCGCCAAGTACGAAAAAGATGGCAGCGGCGCCCAGCTCCCACGGGTTGAGGGTTCGGCGAGATTGCGTGCTCAATTGGTGTTCTCCGAAACGAGGCGGGCCTTGAGGGCAGGGGCAAGCCCGCCAGCCTGCCAGACTTCAATCATCTGCGGGGCAAACGGCCTGAACTGCAGGCTGGCGCCGGTATCGACATTACGAACGAAACCCTCGGCAATATCGACCGCGACGGTTTGGTGATGGGTCACCATGGCACTGATGCCGCGGCAGGAAATAATGGGTAGCCCGACATTGAGGGCCTTGCGGACAAAGGCGGAGTCGGTGCTTTCGACCAGCACGGCCTTGATCCCGGATTCTTTCATCGCCACGCAGGCATGGGGGTGGCTGTGGTGGCCGAAATTCTTGCCGGCGACGATGATATCGCCGTCGCGCACCTGGCTGGGGAATTCGGGCTTCAGCGTCAGGAAGCACATCGCCTTGAGGGCGGGAATATCGAAGCTGCCCAGGTCGGGAACCTGGGAATATTGGATAATGCCGTCATCGGCGCTGATGTTGTCGCCAAAGGTCCAGGCGCGCCCTTGTATCATTTGCCGTCTCCCCAAGCGTGGGGAGCGCCGCTGGCGCTCCCCCTGATCCAGTTATTGTGCGCCTTCGACGCCGGAGGTCTCGATCAGGCCGAGAACGGTTTCGGCGTCGGACTTGATGAAGTCAATGAATTCGGGCGTGGACTTGTAGAAGATATCGACGCCCGACTGCTGCAGGCGCTCCTGCACTTCGGGATTGTCCAGGGCTTCGGCAATCGCGGCGTCCAGCTTGGCGATCACGTCGGCGGGCGTGCCGGCGGGCGCCGAGACGCCGTACCAGGTGCCCATTTCATAGTCGCCATAGCCCAGTTCGCCCATGGTCTGCACGTCGGGCAGCAGGCTGGCCCGCTTGGTGGCGGCCACGGCCAGCGGGATCATGTCCCCGCTCTGGATATGGGCGACCAGCGGCGGCGCATTGAGGAAGCCGGTATCGACATTGCCGGCCAGGATATCGACCGTGGCCGGCGCCACGCCGGCATAGGGGATATGCAGCATCTGGGCGCCGATACGCTGCGAGAACATGAGCGCGGTGAGGTGGGGCAGGCTGCCGCTGCCGACCGAGGCGTAGGAGACGGTGTCGGGCGCCGAAAGCGCCTTCTCGGCCAGTTCGTCGATCGAGGTAATGCCCGATTCCTTGGAAACCACCAGCACGTTGGGAACGCTGGCGACGGCCGAAACAAAGGCGAAATCGTCGATCCCATTATAGCCGGCTGCCGGGTTCAGGGCGGGGGTGATGACATGGGTGGGCGATCCGGCCAGCAGGATCGTATAGCCGTCGGGCGCGGCATGGGCGACATAGGCGGCGGCGATGGCGGTTGCAGCGCCAGTGCGGTTTTCCACCACCACGGGCTGGCCGAGCGTACGGCCCATATATTCGGCGATCGTGCGCGCGATGAGATCGGCGGAGCCACCGGCGGCATAGGGGTTGATCAGGGCGATCGGACGCGTCGGATAATCCTGCGCCTGGACCGCCGTTACGCCCGCCGAAGCGAGCAGCGTTGCGAGCCCAATGCTCAAAAGCTTTTTCACGAATTTTCCTCCCTTAGGAACGTTGCCGTTTGTTTGCGCCGGCATGAAGGCACTATAAACCAGTTAAATGACTTTTCAAGCGGATCGACGATCCTGATCGGCGATCCGCCGCAGCATGGCGTCGAGGCCCGGCGCGGTCGGCCGACCACTCATGGCGCGTATCTGCGCGAGCTCGGCATGCAGGATTTCCGGGGATTGCAGCGTGGCCCAATAGAGCGGCCCGCCCAGATGCCGGGGGAAGCCGAAGCCGTTGCAGAAGGCCACGTCGATATCTTCGGGCTGGGCGGAAACCCCTTCGGCCACCACCCATCCTGCCTCGTTGACCATGGCGGCGAGCAGCAGCGAAACGATCCTGTCGGCAGTAAAGGCCTGCCGGGCAATGCCCGCGGCGCCGGACGCGTCTTCGATCAGGCGCGTGACCTCCGGGCTGGGAACCGGCTTGCCCGCCTCATAATCGTACCACCCCTTGTCCATCTTCCTGCCGAAGCGGCCCAGTTCGCACAGTGTGTCGGGAATGGTGACGTAACGCTCCTCGGCATTGCGGGTGGCGGCAAGACGTTTGCGCATGGCCCAGGCGATATCGAGACCGGCCAGGTCGAACACTTCGAACGGCCCCATGGCCATGCCGAATTCGCGCATGGCGCGGTCGATCTCTTCAGGCAGGCAACCTTCTTCGAGCAGATATTCGCATTGGCGGCGATAGGCGGCGAAAATCCGGTTGCCGACGAAGCCCTCGCCGACCCGGGTCAGGATCGGCAGTTTGCCGATGCGGCGGGCGAGCTGGAGCACGCTGGCCAGCACATCCTGTCCGGTCTGCGCAGCCTGCACGACTTCGACGAGTTTCAGCACCGATGCGGGGTTGAAGAAATGCAGGCCGACCACGCGGTCCTTGCTTGTCACGGCCTCGGCCATGGCGTCGATATCGAGGTAGGAGGTGTTGGTGGCCAGGATCGCGTCCGGTCCCACGATGGTCTGCAACTGCGCGAATAGCGCGGACTTGGCCGCCATATCCTCGGGAATGGCTTCCACCACCAGGTCGCAACCGCCCAATTGCTCCAGCGTAACGGGACGGATGCGGTCGAGCAGGTCGGTCACTACCGGCAATTCGCCGCGCTTGACCAGTCGTTCACCCGATTGGGTGATGCGCCCCATGGCCTGGGCCAGCACATCGGCATTGGCCTCGACCAGCAGCACCGAAAGCCCACCGCGCGCCAGAGCATAGGCGATGTCGCTGCCCATCCGCCCCGCGCCGATCACGCCGACCTGGCGGATGGGACGGCCCGTGACACGGGCCGGCAGCCGGCCGGCCCGCCGTTCGGCCTGGAACAGGTAGCGCAGGGCCCTCGATTGCGGCGAGAGGCGCAGGCGCAGGGAATAGGCGCGCTCCAGTGCCAGCGCATCGGCCGGGGGCAGGGTCAGCCCGCGCTGCAGGGCTTCGATCGCCACAGGCACGGCGTCGGCGCCGCGGGCCTTGGCGGCAAGTGCAGCACCAGTTGCGGCCAGAGCTTGCTGGTCATGAGGGGGAGCCGGCAAGTCGAGGCAACGGCGCTTTTGCTTATGCGTCTCGAGCCAGGCAAGACAGGTGGCGATGAGATCGCCATCCGCTATCTGGTCCACGAGCCCGGCTTCGAGCGCCCGCGCCGCGGTGAGGCGCTGTCCCGTCGCCACCATGTTCAGCGCCAGCTCCGCCCCGACGAGGCGCGGGAGCCTGACCGTGCCGCCGGCGCCGGGGATCAGGCCAAGCGTAACTTCGGGCAGGCCCAGAACCGCATCGGCGGATGCCACTCGCCAGTCGCAACCCAGCGCCAGCTCGCACCCCCCGCCCAAAGCCGCACCCCTGATGGCGGCAATAACCGGCATGGGCAGGCTTTCCAGCCGCTCGATGATTTCGGGCAGATGCGGAGCTAGTGGTGGGGCATCGAATTCGCGGATATCCGATCCGGCGACGAAGTTGGCGCCGCCGCCGACCAGCACGATTCCGGCAAGGTCGGTGCGGTCCGCCAGGGCGTCCAGCGCCGCCAGCAGAGCCGACCGCATGGCATGGGAGCCCACATTCAGCGGCGGGAAATCGATGGTGATCACAGCGACCGGGCTGGTCGTCAGGATTTCGGTCTCGACGGTGCCAGGAGCCGGGATACTGGACATCGTTTCCTCGTTCAGCCAAAAATGCAGGTCAATGAGCTTTATGTGAAAAAGCTCCAGATGCGGTCGCTTGTCAACCACGTTAAATCTCTTTAACTGGTTTTATGACCTTTTGGTAGTTGAACTGGAGTTTCGAATGTCCCTGGTGGTGGAACGAGCAGGCAAGGTTGCAACGGTCAAGATCGATCGCCCGCCCGCCAATGCCCTGACGCTGGCGCTCTACGAGGAGATTGCCGATCTGTTCGACGAACTCTCCGGTGACAGCGCCGTCAGTTGCATCATCCTGACCGCCACCGGATCGCGGGCCTTCTGCGCCGGGCTGGACCTCAAGGAATTCATCACCGCGACGGTCGAGGAAGACCCCCATCGCGCGCAGATCGTGCGGCGCACTTTCGCGGCGGTTCGTCACGCCAAGGTTCCGGTTATCGCTGCCGTCAACGGCCCGGCTCTGGGCGCTGGATGCGTGCTGGCCTCGGTCTGCGATATCCGGCTGGCCGCGCCCAATGCCACTTTCGGCCTGCCCGAGGTCAATGTCGGGCGCTGCGGCGGCACGGCCCATATGGGCCGGCACCTGCCGCAGGGAATCCTGCGCCAGATGGTATTCACCGGCAAGCCGATCTCGGCCGACGAGGCGTATCGCTTCGGTTTCGTCAACGCCATTCATGCGGGAGATGCACTGCTGGGTGCGGCCGAGGAGATGGCCGCGATCATTGCCGAAAAGGCGCCGCTGGGACTGCGGCTGGGCAAGGAGTCCATGAATGCCGCCGAGTTCATGGCGGTGGATGATGGATATGCGCTTGAGCAGACTTATAGTACTCGTTTAATGACGACCGAGGACGCCAGAGAGGCGGCACGCGCAGTGGTCGAAAAACGCGCTCCGATCTTTGTCGGACGATGAATATATGCCACCGCACTGGCGGGTATCTGGAACAGTGAGACCAATATGGCCGGCATTGACCTAAATCGAAGCAGCGTTTCCCGTTATCTCCAGCTGGCTTCATTGTTTCGCGAAAAGATCAATTCGGGGCAGTGGAAGGTCGATCAGCAGATTCCCACGGTCGAAGATCTGGCGAGCGAATATGGCGTGGCGCGCGCCACGATCCGGCAGGCGCTGGATCAGTTGGGGCGCGACGGGCTGATCGAGCGCTTCCGTGCCAAGGGTACGTTCGTGCGCGGTAATTCGCAGCCGGAACTGTGGTGCTCGGTGGGCACGGACTGGTCGGGCCTGCTGCAGCCCACGGCCGATGCGCGCATCGAAGTGCTGGATGACGAAGCCGATATCGTGCTGTCCGACGTGCCCTATCTGATCGGGGAACTGGCGCCGCTCTATCGCCGCCTGAGGCGGCGGCACTGGCGCAACGACACGGCGTTCCTCTTGACCGAGGTCTATATCGACGAGCGGCTGCGCAAGTTCCTGACCGCCGAGGACATTGCGTCCAAGACGGCGTTGCGGTTGGTGCACGATATTCCGGGTCTGGCCATCCAGGATGCCCAGCAGACCCTGATCGTGGGTTCTGCCGATGTCGAGACGGCGGCGGCGCTGGATATGCAGTTGAACGCCCCGGTGGCCAATGTCTATCGGCGCGTGGTGGATGCCGACGGCATTGCGGTGCTGATCGCCAAGGGCACCTATCAGGGCCACCTGGTGCGTTTCGACATCAAGCTCCGCTAGCTTGCCAGCAGGGTCCGCGGGTCGACGACCTGGCCGGCCACTGCCGCTGCCGCCACCACATAGGGGCTGGACAGGTACGAGCGTGCCTCGCGGCTGCCATTGCGGCCGTGATAGTTCATCTGGTGCGTGGAAAGCTGCACTTCGCCGGGATTGAGGAAGCCCTCATAGCCCCAGCAGGTGGTGCATCCGGGCGCCAGCACGGTGGCGCCGGCCTGCATGAAGATCTCCAGCAGGCCTTCGCGCGCCGCGCTGGCATAGACCTCGCGGCTGCCAGGCGTGATGTAAAAGGTGACATGGGGGGCGATGCTGCGTCCCTTGAGGATTTCGGCCGCCGCCCGCATGTCGTCCAGCCGCGAATTGGCGCAGGAGCCCAAAGCCGCCTGGTCGATCTTCAGCCCGGCAAGGCTGCTCGCGGGCACGGCATTGTGCAGTTCGGGCGGCGGGGAAATCATCGGCTCGATCGCCGACAGGTCATAATCGTGCTCGTAGTCGTAATGCGCGCCGACGTCGCTGGCGATGGCTTCGATATCCGCTCCGCCCCGCTCCCGCGCATAGGCCAAAGCCAGTTCGTCCACCGGCATCAGGGCGCTGTCGGCCCCGGCATGGTAGGAGCAGGCCAGCAGCGACTGGCGCTCGTCCAGGCTCAGGCCGGCAATGGCCGGGCCGGCATATTCGATACAGGCCTGGCTCAGCAGGTCGGTCTGGGCGAAATCGCGAATGATGACCTGCACCAGGTCGCGGGTCATCACGCCGGCCGGCAGCTTGCCATGGAGGTTGAAGCGCACCGAGCGGGGCACCATCATCCAGTTCTCATCGGTGAGTTGGGACACCACGACTTCGGACGACATGGCGATGTTCAGTGCCCCGACTACGCCGACAGTGGCGATATTGGGCTCGTCGGAAAAGATCAGGTCGCCGGGCTTGGCAAAGCCATTCTCGGTCATCACCAGATGGCGCAGGCCCGAGCCGGGGCCATAGAAACGGGCGCCGGTTTCGCGGGCGAAATCCTGCATTTCCCGATGCGCCTGATAATAGGGCGTGCCCATGCTGGCCGAGGTGGTGTGGTCGACGACCATGACCACCTTTTCCGGCCGCTTGAGCGTGCTGCAGCCGGCCTGCTGCATGATGCGCTTGCGCGGCCCCCAGGAGATTTCCTGGCAGACGGTATAGGCGGGGGACACGGTGACATATTCGCCAGGCAGGACGGTTTCGCGTCCCGCAGCGCGCGCCACGATCTTTTCGGCCATTGTCAGCATGATGGGTCTCCGGCCTATTGTGTCGCTGCCCGCTGGCGGGCGAGTTGTTCGAGAATGCCGGCCCGCTTGGCGGCGGCGGTTTCGTCAATGTCCTGATAGAGGCTGCGGCCCTGCGCATCGATCGCCACTGTCAGGGGACCCAGCGCCTCGACCTCCAGCTCGACCAGCCGGTAATGGGAAATCAGGTCGTCCCAGGCCACCTGCCTGATCTGCCTTATGGCCGATGAAATGATCGGCGCGCCGCCTCCGAGAAAGGACAGGTAAACGCCCCCGACCTCGCCCAAAGCCTTGGCGCATTCGGCATCGAGCCCACCCTTGCCGCCGATGCAGCGCAAGCCGAAATGCCGGATGATCCTGGGCATCAGGTCGTTGAAGCGCGTGCTGGTGGTCGGGTTCATATAGAGGATTTCGAAGCCGTTCTCGGTTTCCTGGCTGTAGCTGCCGAGATGGAAAAAGGCGCTTTCCTGCAAGTCGATCGGAGTCGGCTTGCCACTCTCGATGCAGTCGATGATGCGGTGATGCGTCGGAATGCCCGCCGTCACCACGATGGGCCCTGATAGCGTGACCATGTCGCCCAGCTTGAGGTCGGCCACGTCGGCCCGCGTGGCGGGCAGGGTGATATTGCGCATGACTCTACTCCAGCCGTTCGATACGCCCATCGCTATGGATGCGCGCGATCGACCGGCGGTTGATCCAGCAGTTGAATTCGACCGCAACGGGGGTAAAGCCGTGCCCGGCGGCATAGTTGATGTGGACGCCCAGCACGGTGGTGTCGCCGCCAGTGCCCATCGGGCCGTAGCCGAGCTGGTTCACCGCGTCATAGAGGCGCTTTTCCATGGCGGCGACCATCGGCTCGGGATGCGGCTGGCCGATCTCGCGCAAAGTGCCTTCCTTGGCCATCTTGGCGCAGTAGTCGAAGGTGCCGCCAATGCCCACGCCCATGACGGTCGGCGGGCAATGCTGCGAGCCGGCCTTGATGGCGACATCCAGGATATAGGTCTCGATGGTTTCGAGCGTCGGGAAGGTGAACAGCTCCATCGCCGCCCAGCGGCCCGAACCCAGTGCCTTGGGCGAGCAGACGATCTCGATGTAATCGGCATCCTCGATCAGGTCATAGGTGATGATCGGCATGTCCTTGCCGTGATAGCCTCGCTCCAGCGTGAGCGGGTTTGTCACATGCTTGAGCAGCGGCGGGTCGATGGTCTCGACCAGATGCTCGAAACCGGCGCGGATGGCCGATTTGATATTGGCGTTCCAGTCGGCCTTGGTGCCGATGCGCACGACATAAACCGGCACACCGGCATCAGAGCAGACATAGCGGTCGGCGCTTTCGGCCGCCATGGCGCTATGCAGCATCATGTTGAGCGTCTTGCGCGCTGTCTCGTTGGTCTCGGTTTCCCGCGCGCGGCTCAGTGCTGCCTTGGTGTCGTCGGGCACCCGGCGCAAAGCCCAGGAATAGAGATCCTTGGTGGCCTCGAAAATATGCTCGTCGCGAATAGTCATGCGCGAACCTCGCTGGCGGGCAATTCGGTCAGCGCCGCGCCCAGCGGGCGGATGCCCGACCCTTCGCCCTCGGGCACCGGGACCAGATGCGTGTTCACCATCATCGCCACCATGGTGTAATAGCCGACAATGCCGGTCAGCTCCACCACGCCGCGATCGCCCCAGCGCTGCCGTACGGCGGCATAGATGTCGTCGGGCACCTGACCATGCTGCAGCAGGAAGCGGGTGAATTCGTAGATTTCATGCTCCGGCTGGCCGGAAAATTGCACTGGCTGTGCATTTTCGATCTGCTCGAGCGCGGCAGCGGAAATGCCGGCAGCCTTGGCGATGCGGCTATGGACCGCCCATTCCACGTCGCTGTTCCAGCGGCGGCCGCAGACCACGATGGCCAGTTCCTTCAGCGCCTCGGGCAGCACGGTGCGATAGCGGATCAGCGCGCCGAGCTGCTGCCATTTGTCGGCCAGTTCGGGGCTGTGGATGACCGCGCGCAGCGGCCCCACCATGCGGCCGCGCGGGCCGCTGACCACGGTGTCATGCACCGCCCGCTGCTCGGCGGTCATGTCTTCCGGCTGCGGCAGCTCGATGCGGGCAGCGGGGGAAACGGGGAAGCCGTAATCATGCCTGCTCATGTCAGTCCCCGATCTCCTTGAGGATTTCGGCAGTATGCTCGCCCAGGCGTGGCGGCAGGCGCTCGAATTCCAGGCTGTGATGGGCGAATTTCATCGGGCTGAGCACCTGCGGCACATCGCGGCCGGCGGTATCCGTGAAGGTTTTCAGCATCTCACGATGCACGACCTGTTCTTCCCTGAACACCCGGCTCACCTCGTTGATCGGTCCGCAGGGAATGCCGAATTCCTCCAGCCGCGCCAGCCAGTCATCGAGGTCGCGCTGCAGCAGCATCTCGCTGACCAGCGGGTGCAGGCTGTCCAGGTTCTGCACCCTTGCGGCGTTGGTCGCATAGCGTTCATCACTGGCGAGTTCGGGATTGCCGACGGCCTCGGCAAAGCGGCGGAACTGTTCATCGTTACCCACGGCGAGAACGATGTGGCCGTCCCGCACGGCAAACACATCCTGGGGCTGGATATTGGGGTGGCGATTGCCCCGGCGCACCGGGTCCTTCTGCGACACCAGATAGTTCATCGCCTGGTTGGCCAGCATGGCCACCGAAACATCGAGCATGGCCACGTCGATATGGTCGCCCTTGCCGGTCTTGGCGCGGCCGACCAGCCCGCCCAGCACCGCGACAGCGGCATACATGCCCGTCATCAGGTCGATGATCGGCACGCCGACCTTCTGGGGGCCGCCGCCGCGCTCGTCGCTCTCGCCCGTTACGCTCATCAACCCGCCCATGCCCTGGATCATGAAGTCATAGGCCACCTGCGCCTTGCGCGGTCCGGTCAGCCCGAAGCCGGTCACCGAGCAATAGAGCAGGCCGGGATTGTCCGCCGCCAGATCGTTGTAGCCCAGCCCGTAGCGATCGAGCGTGCCGACCTTGAAATTCTCCAGCACCACGTCCGAGCGCGCGGCCAGCGTCTTGACGGTGGCGATATCGGCGGGGTCGTTGAAGTCGATCTCGATGGAGCGCTTGCCGCGATTGGCCGACAGGTAATAGCCCGATTCCCGGCTCTTGCCGTTTTCGGCATCGTCGAGATAGGGCGGGCCCCAACTGCGGGTATCGTCGCCGACGCCCTTGCGCTCCACCTTGATGACATCCGCACCGAGATCCGCCAGCACTTGCCCCGCCCAGGGGCCGGCCAGCACGCGGCTGAGGTCGAGAACACGAATTCCAGTCAGGGGGCCGGCCATTATTATGATTTCTGCATGAAATTGATAAGGGAAGTGGAGTCCTTGGCAGCCGGGGGCGCGTCGTCCTTCGCCGCCGTTACCGCCAGCGACGGGCGCCGGGAAACCCCGGCATACCAGTCGGCAAGGCGTGGGGCGGCGAGCCGCCAATTGCTCTGCGCAAAGCGCAGGTCGAGTTGGCCCAGCGTGCAGGCAATGCTGATATGGCCCAGGCCGAACGGGGTGGCGGTCAGTTCGCCCGCTTCGCCTTCCAGCGCCTTGAGGCTGGCTCTTGTCTTGCGCTCGAACCCTTCCAGCAGGGCCGGATCGGGGTGGTCGCGCAGATATTCGAAGCGGAACAGCAGCAATATGTCGGTAAAGCCGTCGCCGAAAGCCTGCCAGCGCAGATGGGTAATTCTCTCCGCGCCTTCGGCGGGCAGCAGGCGCGGACCACTATGCTGCGTGTCGAGATATTCGCAGATCACCCGGGAATCGAACAGGCAACTGCCGTCATCGAGAACGAGGGCCGGAATCTTGCCCAGGGGATTGTCGTTGAGGATGTCGTCACCGGGCGGCGTCGCCAGCGCGACGACCGTGCGCACGCGCTCGACATTTTCAAGCTGACCCGTCTCGTGCAGCACGATCATGACCTTGCGGACGAACGGGGATCGCGGGGACCAATGCAGCTTCAAAAAACGCCTCCACAACACGATTACCGATGCCGAACCTAGAGTTCGGGCACATAAAAGTCAATTAGCTAGCTTTTAGTAATAAAGGTCAGGAATGCTTCCATGGCGCGGTTGAAAACCTCGGGCTTTTCCACATTGGGAATGTGCCCGGCGCCCTCGATGACCGACAGGCTGGCGCCCGGAATCGTCTCGGCCATCGTGGCCATGACAGCGGGCATGGCGCCGTCATTGGCACCGGCCAGCAATTGCACCGGCACACTCAATCCTGCTGCGGCTGCGGTAAAATCATAGTCCTGCAAGGCCGTTGCGCAGGCGCAATAGCCCTCGGTTCGCATCTGCGCGGCAGCCTTGCGCAGAGACTCGGCGCCACCGCTGGCGATAAAGGCCGGGTCGAACCAGCGGGAGACCGTATCGTCGGCGACCTGCGCCATGCCCGTGGCCCGGGCCAGGTCGATGCGCGCCTGCCAGGTCTGCCGCCCGCTGGGCTGGGTCGCCATCTGGCCGTCGGACAGGATCATCGCTGTAACGCGACCGGGATTGCCGGCAGCAAAATTCAGCCCTGTCGGCACGCCCATGGAGAGGCCGACATAGATGCAGGCGGCGATGTCGAAATGGTCCAGCAACGCCCCAACGTCGCCCGACAAGTCGGCGAAGCTCACGCTGGCCGGCGCGTCGGAGCGGCCATGGCCGCGCTGGTCATAGGTCAGGATATTGTAGCGCCCGGCAAAATGGGCTTCCTGCGCCGCCCATATCGTATGGTCGGTCATCAGCGAGTTGGAAAAGACCAGCCATGGCGCGCCGGGGCGCGGCTCGGATATCCCGGCAAAGATCCGGCAGCCGCCGACCTCGACAAAGTGCTGCATGACTTTTATCACCCCATAGTTCATATGATTGAGCTAACATGGGCTTCGCGACGGGTTCAAGTCCCTAATTGGTCGGGTGGGTCTCCGCCTCAGTCCCGCAACTGGATCCAGGCCGGCGCATGGTCGCTGGCGCCATCCTCACCGCGAACATTGCGGTCCACGCCGGCGGCGGTCAGCTTGCGCGCCAGGCTTTTGCTCAGCAGCAGATGGTCCAGCCGCAGCCCGGCATTGCGGGGCCAGCGGTTCCGCATATAGTCCCAGAACGTATAGATGGTCTCGTCCGGATGCGACTTGCGGATGGCGTCGGTCCAGCCCTGCGCCAGCAGCGCGGCAAACAAGGCCCGGCTTTCGGGCTGCACCAGCGCATTGTCGCGATAGGATTTGGTCTCATAGATATCGCGCGGTTCGGGCACGATATTGTAATCCCCCACCAAAGCCACCGGCAGGCCGGTATCCCACAGGCCTTGGGCATGGGCCAGAAACCGCTGCATCCAGGCCAGCTTGTAGCTGAATTTCGGCCCCGGCTGCGGATTGCCATTGGGCGCATAGAGGCAGGCGATCAGCACACCATTGACCGCCGCTTCGATATAGCGCGCCTGCCTGTCATCCGGATTGCCCGGCAACTCGCCCTGCGTCAGCACCGGCTCGCTGCCGCGCGCCAATATGGCCACGCCGTTCCAGCTCGATTCCCCGCGCCATACCGCGCCATAGCCGGCATCGGCCAAAGCGGTAGCCGGGAACTGCCGGTCGCTGGCCTTGAGTTCCTGCAGGCACACCACGTCAGGCGCGCCATCGGCCAGCCACGCCATCAGGTTGGGCAGGCGCCTGTTGATGCCGTTGATATTGTAGGTGGCGATCTTCACTTCGCGATGCGCTTGGCCCAGGCGTCGATGCTGGTGGCGATGGTCTTGAGATGATCGGCCGTGGAGAAGCCGGACAGCGCCTTGCGCGGCTTCAGGTCATGGTCGCCGTCTTCGAGGAACTGCACCGTGATGGCGGGGGACAAGGTGTAGCCGGCAATTTCCTCGGGCGAGCCGAATTCGTCGCGCGTGCCGTGGAAGATCATGGTCGGCGTCCTCAGCTCGGCCAGATGCGCCGTGCGCAGGGTTTCGGGCTTGGCCGGCGGATGGAAGGGATAGCCGAGGCAGACCAGCCCCGTGATGCGTCCGGCTTCGAACAGACTGTCGGCCACCATGCTGGCCACGCGTCCGCCCATGGATTTGCCGCCGATCAGCAGCGGTCCATTGGTCGGGCCGAGATCGTCCACCGCGGCGATGAATTCGGGCATCACCTTGTCGGCCCGCGGCGGCGGCTTCTTGCCCGCATCGGTGCGACGGCTGGCCATGTAGGAGAATTCGAACCGGGCCACGCGCAGACCTTCGGCCGCAAGCGCCTTGGCGGTGGCATTAATCGACGCCGAATCCATCGGCGCGCCCGCGCCATGCGCGAGCAGGATGGTGACGCGGGCATCTTCGGGGCCGTCGAAGAGAAAGCTGGTGGGCATGGGTTTGGTCCGGTGATTTGGATCAACCTATCATGATGGAGAGATCGGAGTACCCCCTCCCAACCTCCCCCTGATAGGGGGAGGAGCCGCGCAGTGCTCGGGCAACATTGCACCACGCGCTCAATCTGTTCCTCCCCCTATCAGGGGGAGGCTAGGAGGGGGTATCCGCTAAAAACTACCCCGCCTTGTTCAACGTCCGATTGGCCAGCCCCACCCCGGCCCGCGCGCGTCGTGCCCAGTCCGAGTCACTGTCCAGCTCCAGATAGCGCAGCCACCATTGTCGCGCCGCCGCCAGGTCATGCGCGTCATATTCCAGCGCAGCGAGATTGTAGACCGCATCGGCATAATCAGGATCCAGTGCCACCGCCCTGGCCAGGTGCTCGCGCGCCGCCGCCACGCGACCCATGTCGCGCAGCACGCCGCCATGGTTGAACCAGGCCTCGACGAAATCGGGATCGCGCTTGATGGCGGTGATATAGGCCGTCGCCGCTTCGCCCAGATTGCCCAGCTTGCGCAGGCAATTGCCGAAATTGAACGCGGCCACGGCATCGGTCGGGTCGATGCTGGAGCAGTGTTCGTAAAGCGTGGCCGCCTCGGCGAAGAGTTCGGCCGCCTCCGCCGTTTCGGCCAGGCCGAAATAATCCTCGGCATCCTCATCCACTTCCGGCAGCGGCAGCAGGCGCTGGCCGTCCAGTTCCGCCAGCGAATGGGCGTCCCTGGCGACGATCCGCGCCGGCCCATCGGCCTGCAGGGTCAGCGCCGTCAGCGAGCCCACCGGGCCGATCCGGTGCACGGAGCGGGCAATGGCGCTCCAGCTCGCGCCTGATGCGACCAGTCCGGCATATTTCTTCGCCAGGATGACGTCGCGGAACGAGAAGGGCTCCACATGGTGCTCGAAGGCGTCGAACAGCGCCAGCAGGTCCAGCACCTCGCCATCGAGGCGCGACTGGTCGAGCATGGCCTGGCGGGTGATATTGGCCGTGGGCACTGGGGGCAGGCTGCGCAGCAGGCGCAGGAAGCCGTTTTCGCTCAGCAGCGGCACCTGCTTGTCGCGCGCCTCGGCGACGCGGCGTTCGATTTCGATCTCGTCCTTGCGGGCCAGCAGGGTGCGGCCCAGCACGACGGCGGTGGTGCCGCGGGTGATGTTGCGGTGCAGCCGCCCGCCCAGGCCCTGCACGCGCCGTGTCGCGAGCCGCAGCGGGAAGGCCTGCAGGGCGCCGATCACCCCATAGCTCTCCCCGCTTGCTCGCATCTAGGTCAGGCTTTCTTTTTTGCGGCCGCCTTTGGTGCTGCGGCCTTGGATGCTTCCAATGCGGCCTTGAGCGATGCCTTGGCGGCGGATTCCTTGGGCGCGGCAGCCGGCGCCTTGGCCTTGCTCCTGGCGGCCGGCTTGGCTTCGCCCAGGCTCGCCTTCAGCGCGTCCATCAGGTTGATAACATTGCCGCGTTCGGGCGCCGCTGCAATGATTGGTTTGTGGCCCTTGAGCTTTTCCTTGATCATCGACATCAGCGCCTGTTCGTAGCGGTCTTCATAGGCCTTGGGGTCGAAATGGGTGACCTTCTGGTCGATCAGCTTCTGCGCCAGGTCGAGCATTTCCGCATCGGGCTTGCCCTGCGGGATATTGTCGAAATATTCCGCCGTGCCGCGCACCTCGTTGGGATTGCGCAATGTGGTCACGAACATGCCCTTGTCGCGCGCGCCGATGGTGACGACGCGTTCGCGGCTCGACAACACCAGCCGGGCAATGGCCACCTTGCCGCTCTTGCGCAGGGCTTCGCGCAGCACGACGAAGGTTTCCTCGGCCATGGCCCCGTCGGGCGCCAGGTAATAGGGCGCGTCCTGGTAGATTACGTCCACCTCGCTCTCATCGACAAAGGCTTCGATATTGAGCGTGTGGTTGGATTCGATGCGGACGGCTTCGAGGTCTTCGTCCTCGATGATGATATATTGCTTGTCTTCGTATTCGTAGCCGCGCACCAGGTCGGCGCGCTCGACCAGCCCCAGTTCGGGGTCGACCGGCTTCATGTTGATGCGGTTATGCGTGTCCTTGTGGAGCTGGTTGAAGCTGATGCGGTCCGACGTCGATGTCGCCGGGAACATCTTCACCGCGCAGCTCACCAGGCTCAGTCTGATATGGCCCTTCCAACTGGCTCTGGGTGCCATTTGTCGTCTCCTACGCGCGAATACTACCGCAACAACGCTTCGATCATGGCGCCAGATCCTGTGCCGACTCATTAATGTCGGCCCACGGGTCGCCCGCCGTGGTTAATAAACCCGGAAGAGTAGAATAATTCAGGTCTTCGGGAGAGTCGATGGATTCCAGATCCCGCCAGTCCAGCGGGGTGCTGGCCGGCAGATGCGGCCGCGCCCGCAGCGAATAGGCCGCCACCGCCGTCG
Organism: Devosia ginsengisoli; assembly: GCF_024707105.1. GTDB lineage: Bacteria > Pseudomonadota > Alphaproteobacteria > Rhizobiales > Devosiaceae > Devosia > Devosia ginsengisoli_A. The sequence continues at coordinate 1,001,414 of NZ_JANQAJ010000006.1, forward strand.
CGCTGCGGGCATTGCGGTGATAGTCGATGAAGATGCGGTTCTTGCGGTTCTCGGCGCCCATCGTCGTGGTGAAGGTATCGCGCCCGGTTTTCGCCAGTTCCACCGCAATGGCGGCGCAGGCGGCATGGGTCTGTTTCCAGGTCAGCTTCTTCGTCGTCGGCACGACGATATGCACGCCCTTGCCGCCCGAGGTCTTGACGAAGGGTTTGAGCCCCATCCCCTCCAGCTCCCCGCGCAGATGCACGGCGGCATTGACCACGTCACGCCACTGCACGCCTTCACCGGGGTCGAGATCGAAGATCACCCGGTCGGGCTTGTCGATATGGCTCTGATGCGTGCCCCATGCGTGGAATTCCACCACGCCGAACTGCGCCAAAGCCAGATAGCCCCTGGCGTCCTCGACCGAGATATAGGTCTGCTTCTCGCCTTCCGAATTCTGTGTCTCGAAGCTCTTGAGACCGTCAGGCATGCCGGTAAAGGGGTGGCGCTGGAAGAAGCAGTCATGCGGCTTGCCCGTGGGGCAGCGGAACAGCGAGACCGGCCGGCTGAACAGGTGCGGCAGCATATAGTCGCCCACACCGGCATAATAGACCGCAATATCGAGCTTGGTCGGCCCGGTCTTGCCGAACAGCCGCCGCGTCGGATTGGTTACCCAGATGCCGGCAAGATCGGCGTCGGAAATGATGCGCTTGACCGGCGCACTCACCGGCGTCGTCAGCTCCGCCTGCCGCAACCCCCTGAACACGGCGTGGCGCAGCATGCCGTCATTGGTCTGGTTGGCATATTGCACGCGGGCGGTGAGAATGGGCCGCACCGGGAGGATCTCCTTGGGCGCGCCTTCCAGTTTCTCGTCGATGCGCAATGGCGCCAGCCGGGCTACCAGCGACTTCATCGTGGCGGCGTCAAACCCGGTGCCCACCTTGCCGCGATAGACCAGTTCCCCCTCGACCCATTCGGCCACCGCCAGCGCGCCGATGCCGCCATTGGCGGCGCTGTCGCTATAGCCCGCAATGACATAGTCGCCGGTCTTCAGCGCCTTGATCTTGAGCCAGTTCGATGACCGCCCGGCGCTATGCTTGCTGTCGGCGCGCTTGGAAACCACGCCTTCCAGCCCCAGTTCGGAGGCATGGTCAAGCAGCACCTGCCCGTCGCCCTCGACATGGTCGGAATATTGAATGGCCGAACGCGGCGTCACATGGCCGGACAGCAATTGCGCCAACAGCGCCTTGCGCTTGACCAGCGGCACCTGGCGCAGGTCCCAGCCATCGAGATGCAGCAGGTCGAAGGCATAGAAGACCAGCTTGTTGCCGGCCCCTTCCGACAGCGCATCCTGCAGCATGGAAAAGCGACTGATCCCCTGCTTGTCGAGCACCACGATCTCGCCATCGATGACAGCCTCGCGGCAATTGAGCTCCCCGAACGCTTTGGGCAGGTCTCCATAGCGCTTGGTCCAGTCCAGCCCGCCCCGCGTGATCAGCCGGGTCTTGCCGCCTTCGACAAAGGCCAACGTGCGATAGCCGTCGAACTTGATTTCGTGCAGGTATTTCGCATCGGCCGGCGGCACTTTTTCAGCCGGTGAGGCCAGTTGCAGCTCCATCGTCGCGGGCAGGGGCGCCTTCACGGCACCGGTCAGCTTGCCCGGCTGCGGCTTGGCGGCTTTCCTGATCGGAGCAGGGGGCGGCGCCACCAGTTCCTCGATCCGCCGTCCGGTCTTGACGCTTTCCGGGCGCGTTTCGAGAATATTCTCCTCGGTGCTCATGAAAGTGTCCCGTTCCTTGAACAGGATCCAGCCCTCCTTGCCTTTGTCCTCTGGCTTGCCCTTGAGCCGTGCCAGCATCCACCCGCCGCGCAGCTTTTCACCCACCAGGCGAAACTTGAAGGCGCCTTTGCGCAAATCCTCATGCGGGTCGCCCATCGGCGCCCAGGTGCCGGTGTCCCAGACGATCATCGGCCCGCCGCCATATTCGCCTTCGGGGATGACGCCCTCGAAGTCGATATAGTCGATGGGGTGATCCTCGGTGGCGGCAGCGAAGCGCTTGTCGGCCGGGTTGAGCGACGGCCCCTTGGGCACGGCCCAGCTTTTCAGCACGCCATCGAGTTCCAGCCGCAGGTCATAATGGTCGGCGGTGGCGTGATGCTTGTGAATGACAAAGCGATTGCCCGCGCTGCCCGGCGCACCCGCAGGCTCACTGGTGCGCTGGAAATCGCGTTTTTCGCGGTAGGATTTGAGCTTGTCGGTGGGCATGGCGGGACTTTAGCGCGTGGGAATGAATGGCAGCATAAGCATTGCGCGTGGGATACCCCCACCCTCATTCCCTCCCCCTTAAGGGGGAGGGAAGCCCGGCCGGTGCAAGGGGTAGTTTGTGCCACGGAAGGCAGTCCCATCGCCTCCCTCCCTTGATGGGGAGGGATTGAGGGTGGGGTGGGGCCGCGAGCAAAAAGCCAGTCGCCTCACCCCACCTGCTTCACACTCTGCCCAATGGCCCAGGTCACCCCGAACGGGTCCTCCAACTGCCCATAGATATCGCCCCAGAACTCCGTCTTGAGCGGCGAGGTCACCTTGCAGCCGGCAGCCACGGCGCGGTCCCACCATTTCTGGGCATCGTCGACATGGATATGCAGGTTGAAGCCCTGCGGCTTGACCGGCGCGAAGCCATATTCGGGGAAGAAGTCGCAGACGAAGAGCATGCTGCCATTGATCTCGATGGTGCTGTGGATCAGCTTTTTCGCTGTTCTCGGCCTGCATGGCCTCGTGCTCGATGGCGGCAAAGGCGGTCTTGTAGAAGTCGAGTGCCTTTCGGGCGCCGTCGACATTGAGATAGGGCGTAACGCCGGTCGTGGGGCGGGGTGCGGTCATGGCTGTTCTCCTCGATTGACGTATGCAAGCACGATGAGTGGCCCGGCGCCAGTTCGACGCGCCCTTATTTGATCGCGCTGGCCGGCGGCAAAGCCGGTTGCGCCGCCAGGCGGTCGAGATGGAGCCTGATATGCGCCGCCTCGGCCGGCGAGCCGGCCAGCGCAATGGCGCGGTTGAAGGCTTCGCGCGCCCCTGATGTATCGCCCAGTTGCAGCAGCAGCCCGCCGCGCACCCCGTGATAGTGGAAATAGCTGTCGAGCTTGTCGCCCAGAGGCGCGATCAGCGCCAAGGCCGCCGCCGGCCCGTATGCCTTGCTGACAGCCACGGCGCGGTTGAGCGTCACCACCGGCGAGGGCTGGATGACTTCGAGCGTCTGGTAGAGCCGGTCGATGGCGCCCCAATCGGTATCCTCGGCGCGCCTGGCCCGCGCATGCTGGGCGGCGATGGCGGCCTGCACCTGATAGGTGCCCGGCTCCTGGTGCCGCAAGGCCTTCTCCACCAGCGCCCGCCCCTCGGCCAGCATCGGCCCGTCCCACAGGCTGCGGTCCTGGTCTTCCAGCAGCACGATCTGGCCTTCGGCATCCACGCGCGCCTTGTGCCGGGCATGTTGCAGCAGCAGCAATGCCACCAGCCCCATGACTTCCGGCTCGCTGGGAAACAGCCGCTGCAACAGCCGGCCGAGCCTTATCGCCTCGTCGCAGAGCAGGGCCGCATCGGGGTCGGAATGGCCGCGCGAATAGCCCTCGTTGAAGACCAGGTAGATCATCACGGCCACCACGCCCAGCCGCTCCAGCCTTCCCTCGGCATCGGGCGGATCGAAGGGCACAGTATTGGCGGCGATACGCGCCTTGGCGCGGGTGATGCGCTGTTCCATGGCCACTTCGCTCACCAGGAACGCCCTGGCGATCTGCCGCAGCGGCAGGCCGGCCACCACGCGCAGAGCCAGCGCGATCTGCTGGTTGGCCGGCAGGTCGGGGTGGCAGCACACGAAGAGCAGCCGCAATATGTCGTCGCGATAATGGGCGCCATCCAGCCGCTCGGCGATATCGACCTCGGCATCGTCGAGGTCCGACAGGTGCTCCTCGGGCGGCAGGGCGACATTGTTCTTCACCTTGCGCAAAGCATCGATGCCGCTATTGCGCCCGACAAAGATCAGCCAGGCCACGGTGTCGCGCGGCGGTCCCTTGACGGGCCAGGTCCTGACGGCGCGGAGGCTGGCTTCCTGAAAAGCCTCCTCGGCGGCGTCGAGATTGCGGAAATAGCGCAGCAGGGCGCTCAACGCCTGGGGTCGGGCCGCCATGAGGGCCGCTGCTATCCAGGCGTTGTCGACCATTATCCAAGCTCGCTGGGGTGAAAGATGCCGACGGGACGGATTTCATAGCCGCCGCCGCTGGGATTGGCCTTGATCAGCTCCTTGGCAAAGGCGATGGCCTCGTCCAGCGAGTCGCAATCGGCCAGGTAGAAGCCGAGGAACTGTTCCTTGGTTTCGGCAAAGGGTCCGTCGATGATCAGGGGTTCGCCCGAGGTCTTGCGCAAAGTGGTGGCCGACGTGGTGGGCAGCAGCCGCGCCACCGGGCCCATCTTGCCCCTGGACTTCATGGAATCCTCGACCACGGCAAGGCGCGCCATGCAGGCGTCATCCTCCTCCTTGGTCCAGGTGGAAACGGCGTTTTCATCATTGTAGCAGAGGACAGCGTAAAGCATTGAGGCATCTCTCATCAGTGACATGACGAGCGACTATGCCCAATTCAGACAGCGGGTGAAGCGATTTTTACGCCACGGGCGGCGGCGTATTCCGCGCAATCGTCACCGTCGCGCCCAGCGATGCCACGATGATGGCAATGATGCCGCCCAGCTGCCACGGGCTCAGCGTCTCGCTGAGAATGAGAAAGCCCGACAGGGCGCCGAGCGCCGGCTGGCCGCTCATCAGGATACCGAACAACCGCGAGGGAATGTGCGGCAGCGCCACCATGTCGAGCGCATAGGGAATGGCGCTCGACAGCAGGGCCACGCCGAGCGCGACGGGCAGGATGGCCGGGTCGAGCAAAGCCGTGCCCGCCGTCGCCACCCCGAAGGGCAGGGCAATCACGGCGGCGACGGACACGCCGAGCGCGGTGATATGCGGCCCGCCGCCGGTCCCGGCGCGCTGGCCGAAAATGATATAGCCGGCCCAGCAGGCGCCCGCCGCCAGCGCCAGCAGCACGCCTGATATGCCGATCTCCCCCTGCGCCTGCCCCAGCGGCAGCAGCATGGCCAGCCCGGCCACGGCCAGCACGATCCAGGCGAAATCGAGCACCTTGCGCGATCCGGCCAGGGCCACGGCCAGCGGTCCGGTGAATTCGAGCGCCACGGCCACGCCGAGCGGAATGGTTTGCAGCGCCGCATAGAAGAACAGGTTCATCGCCCCCATGGCGCCGCCATAGGCCAGCACGGCGCGCCACTGCCTGGCATCGAGCTTTTGCCGCCAAGGCCGGAACACGGCCACCAGCACCACGGCGGCCAGCACCAGCCGCAAGGTCGTCGCCCCCGCCGCGCCCACCATGGGAAACAGCCCCTTGGCAAAACTCGCTCCGGTCTGGGTGAACACCATGCCCAAAGTGATGAGCAGGACGGAAAGGATGACGGATTGCGGCCGCACGGGGAGGGGCTTTCACTGAATGCGGATGCTCTAGCAGCGTTTGCAGCATCGTACCACGCCCTCGTGGTTCGAGGCGCTGAAGAAGCGCACCTCACCATGAGGGCTACTTTGAAATCCAGCGCTTCCAGTAGCCCTCATGGTGAGGTGCGAGCTCTTCGCGAGCCTCGAACCACGAGGGCGTGGCACGGAGCGCATTGACCCGACTCCGTTTGCCCTTTAGCCCTATCGCCGCCAGAACAAATGAGGAATGCCGATGGAATACCGTTATCTGGGCCGCTCCGGCCTCAAGGTCTCTGTTCTGACCATGGGCACCATGACCTTTGGTGGGTCGGAAAAGGTCGGCCATACCGAACAGGCCGATGCGACGCGCCAGATCGACCTCTGCCTCGATGCCGGCATCAACCTGCTCGACACGGCCAATGTCTACAATGCCGGCGTCTCCGAGGAGATGATCGGCGTGGCGCTGAGCGAGAATGGTCGTCGCCAGCGCGCGCTGGTCGCCACCAAGGTGCGCTTCAAGATGGGCGATGGGCCCAACGAGATCGGCCTTAGCCGTCACCACATCATCGCCCAGGCCGAAGCCAGTCTGAAGCGCCTCCAGACCGATGTCATCGACCTCTACCAGGTCCATGAATGGGACGGGCAGACCCCCATCGAGGAAACGATGGAGGCGCTCGATACGCTGGTGAAGAGGGGCTTGGTCCGCTATATCGGCTGTTCCAACTATGCCGGCTGGCATATCAGCAAGGCCCTGGCCGCCGCGGGCGCGCGCCATGGCGAGCGCTTCATCTCCCAGCAGATTCACTACACGCTGCATTCGCGCGAAGCCGAATATGAGCTGATCCCGATCAGCCAGGATCAGGGTCTCGGCGTGCTCATCTGGTCGCCTCTGGCCGGCGGGCTGCTCTCGGGCAAGTACCGCCGCGATGGCGGGCCGAAGGCCGGCCGGCATGTCGGCGGCTTCCGCGAGCCGCCGGTCTATGACTGGGACAAGCTCTACGACATTATCGACGTCCTGGTAGCCGTTGCCGAGGAGCGCGGCGTTTCCGGCGCGCAGGTGGCCCTGTCCTGGTTGCTTGGGCGGCCGGGCGTGACTTCGGTCATCATCGGCGGGCGCAACGAGGCGCAGTTCCAGGACAATCTGGCGGCGGCCGAATTCAAGCTCAGCGCCGACGAACGCGCCCGGCTCGATGCGGCCAGCCAGCCGCCCTTGCTCTACCCCTATTGGCACCAGTCCTTCACCGCGCAGGACCGGCTGGGCAAGATCGACCTCGACCTGATCGCCCCCTATGCCGAGGAGTTCAAGCGTGGCTGATTTCCTGTTCGACCCCTATGCCGGCATCGGCACGGTCAGGACGCGGATCGCCTGATGCCGGTCTGGTCGCCTCAGCAGGACGCGGCGCTCAAGGCCGTGTCCGATTGGCTCAAGGACCGGAACGGCCCGCAGGTCTTCCGCCTGTTCGGCTGGGCCGGTACCGGCAAGTCGACGCTCGCCGTACATCTGGCGCAGGATGTCCGAAGCGTCAAATATGCCGCCTTCACCGGCAAGGCGGCCCTGGTCATGCGCAAGCGCGGCTGCAAGGGCGCCCAGACCATCCATAGCCTGATCTATACTTTGGTCAGCGAGAAGGAAGGCGAGCCGCGCTTCGTGCTGGACGATGAATCGCCCGCCGCCGATGCCGATCTCATCGTCATCGACGAAGTCTCCATGGTGGACGAGCAACTGGGCAAAGACCTGCTGTCCTTCGGGGTCAAGGTGCTGGTGCTGGGCGATCCGTTCCAGTTGCCGCCGGTGCAGGGCGCCGGCTTCTTCACCGCTGACGAACCGGACATCATGCTGACCGAAATCCATCGGCAGGCGGCGGACAATCCGATCATCCATCTTTCCATGCAGGTGCGCGAAGGCGGTTTTCTCGAACGCGGCACCTATGGCGATTCCATCGTGGTGGGCCGCGACAATGTCGATCGCAATGCGGTGCTGGAGGCCGACCAGGTGCTGGTGGGCCGCAACAAGACCCGCCTGCAATACAATGACCGCCTGCGCGAGCTGAAGGGCCTGCCCTTCCACGAGCCGGTCGAAGGCGACCGCATGGTCTGCCTCCGCAACAATCCGCGCAAGAAGCTGCTCAACGGCCAGATCTGGATCGTCACCGAGGTCACCAGGCGCAGCAATGGCAAATATTCGCTGCTGCTGGGCGCCGACGAGGGCAAGGGCGAGGCGCGGGTGCTGACGCACAAGGCCTTCTTTTCCGGCGAGGAAGATACGATGAGCTGGCCCGAGCGCCGCCAGTTCGACGAGTTCACCTTCGGCTATTGCCTCACCGTCCACAAGGCGCAGGGCAGCCAGTGGGACAATGTCTATCTGTTCGACGAGAGCTTCGTGTTTCGCGAGGAGCGGGCACGCTGGCTCTATACCGGCATTACCCGCGCCGCCGAAAAGATCACTGTCGTGTCCTGACCGCGCCGTAATGCCATAACAAAGCCAAAGTCCGGCGACTGTTCTGTTGGCGGCGAAATCTTTCGCCAAGTAGACCAAATTGCTGACGTTTCTTGTCGCGGCGGTGCTTGCGCATCGGGGCCCTATACCCCATTTTGCCCGTAGAGATTTCCAGCAGCCCGGATCATCCCCCCTGGACGGAGGCATCATGCACCACGACACCCCCCTGATCACAACGATCGTCGCGGGTCTGGTGCTGGCCTATATCTTCGGCATGATCGCCAATCGCTTCAAGATGCCGCCTTTGGTGGGGTATCTGTTTGCGGGCGTGCTGGCCGGGCCCTATACGCCCGGTTTCGTGGCCGATCAGGCGGTTGGCGCGGAATTGGCCGAACTGGGCGTGATCCTGCTCATGTTCGGCGTCGGGCTGCATTTCTCCCTCAAGGACCTGCTGAGCGTGCGGGCGCTGGCCATTCCCGGCGCGGTCGGCCAGATTGCCCTGGCGACATTGCTGGGCTTCGGGCTCGGCACGCTGCTGGGCTGGGACACGGGGGCGTCGCTGCTCTTCGGGCTGGCCCTGTCCTGCGCCTCCACCGTCGTGCTGCTCAAGGCCATGCAGGACCGGCGCCTGCTCGAAACCGACCGTGGCCGCATCGCCGTGGGCTGGCTGATCGTCGAGGATCTGGTCTGTATCCTGGCGCTGGTGCTGATCCCTGCTTTCGCGGCCCTGGGCGGCAGCGAAAATGCCCCGCATGACCCCTTCGTCTCGTTTGTCGAGCGGCTGGTTGGCGGCGGCATCGGCATCTGGGGGGTGATTGCGCTCACCGCAATCAAGATCGCCGGCTTTATCGGTTTCATGCTCATCGTGGGCCGCCGCATCATTCCCTGGGCCCTGCATGGCACCGCGCATACCGGCAGCCGCGAGCTGTTTCGCCTCGCGGTGCTCGCCATCGCGCTGGGCGTGGCGCTCGGTTCGGCCGTGCTGTTCGGCGTATCGCTGGCGCTGGGTGCGTTCTTTGCCGGCATGATCCTCTCCGAGAGCGAACTCAGCCACCGCGCGGCGCAGGAAACCCTGCCGTTGCGCGACGCCTTCTCGGTGCTGTTCTTCGTGTCGGTCGGCATGCTGTTCGACCCGATGACCATTGTCGATGATCCGCTGCCGCTGCTGGCGACGGTCTTCATCATCGTCATCGGCAAGTCGCTGGCCGCCTTCGGCATCGTGCTGCTGTTCCGGCGGCCGGTTTCGACGGCGCTGACCATTTCGGCTTCGCTGGCGCAGATCGGCGAATTCTCCTTCATCATCGCCAGCATGGGCGTGGCCCTGGCCATCATGCCCAAGGAAGCGCAGGATCTGGTGCTGGCCGGATCGGTGGTGTCGATCATCCTCAATCCGGTCGTGTTCTGGGCGGTCGACCTGGCCAAGCCGCGCCTCGAAGCCAAGGCGGCGGCGCGCAAGGCGGCCCAGGCCGAGCAGGATGGGCCGCGCATCGAGCCCACCGACTTGTCCGAAGCCGCCAACGGCCCCATCACCACCGACGCGCCGAGCGAGGCGGCGGTCGATAGCGGCGCTCCCGGCTCCGATGACGATACGGGCGAGCCCTCCCATCAGACCGGCCATACCGTACTGGTCGGCTATGGCCAGGTCGGCCGCATCCTGGCCGCAGGCATCAAGGAAGATGGCGGCGGGCTCGTGGTGATCGAGGATTCCGACCACGATGTCGCGGCGGCGCGGGCGGCAGGTTTCGAAGTCGTCTTCGGCAATGCCGCCAGCGCCGATACGCTCAGGCTCGCCAACCTGCCGCAGGCCCGCAACCTGCTGATCGCCATCGCCAATGCCTTCGAGGCCGGCACGGTCTGCGAATCCGGCCGCAAGCTCAATCCCGGCATTTCCATCATCGCCCGCGCCTATTCCGAGGAAGAAGAAGACTTCCTGCGCAATCTCGGTGCCACCGCGGTTATCAGGGGCGAGCGCGAGATCGGCAAGGGCATCCTGACCTTCCTGCGCGGTGATGGCGGCGATATGGCCGCCCCGGCCATGCCGGTGCCCGAAGAGCCCAAGCTGCCTGTGGTCGAGAACCTGCTTGAAAAGGTCGCCGCGGCGCCCGTCGTTACCGAATCCGAAACCGTCATCGAATTGCCGCCGCCCGACGACGAGGCGCCGGCTGCCGATGAGGTCGAGCCAGGACCCGTCGAAGCCATCGGCGAGGCGCCCGCTGCCATCGACGAAGTCGTGGTGCCGCCACCGGCCGAGCCGGCTGCCGAGACACATGCAGAGACCGAAGTTGAGCCGGACGCCGCTCCGGATATCGAGCCCGAACCCGAGCCGGTGGCCGAACCTGAACCTCAGCCGGAAAGTCCCGCGGAACCCGAGCCGCAGACAGCGGCCGCGATCGATGCGGAGACCGAGCGGGAGGCTGACGACGAGACCAATGAGGGCGGCATTGCCCCGCCCGAAGAAGACAGTGAAACCGAAGAGCGCAATACTGTGCCGCCGGTGGTTCCCGAGCCCAAAAGCTAAGGTCTTGTCAAAGGCTTGGCGTGGGGCGCATAGAAGTTAGGGGCAGGCTCTTCTGCTCCCGTCGAGTTTCGGCGCGCCGCACGGGCGCGCCAGGAATATGTGGGCCGATGATTTCGCAGAAAGCCAAATACGCCTTGCGCGCGCTGGTCTCCCTCGCACGGGCCGAGCGCGGTGAAACCATGATGATCGGCGAGATTTCCCAGGAACAGGCGATCCCCAAGAAGTTCCTCGAACAGATCCTGCTCGAGCTCAAGCGCGCGGGGTTCGTGTCCAGCCGGCGCGGCCGTTCCGGCGGCTATGAATTGCTCAAGGCGCCCGAGGAAATCATGTTCGGCGAAGTGCTGCGGCTGATCGACGGGCCGGTCGCGCCGCTGCCCTGCCTCTCCAAAATCGCGTATAAACGCTGCAAGGATTGCCGCGACGAGGCGTCCTGCGAAATCCGCCATGTCTTCGAGCGCGTGACGCTGGCCACCCGCGACGTGCTGGACCACACGACGCTGGCCGATTCCCTGCGGCTGGAAGATTTGCCGGTTTAGCACTCTTCCCCCTCTCCCCTTGAGGGAGAGGGATGACCTGACGCGTTCAGCGGAAGGTCAGGGTGAGGGGTGCTGCGCCATCCCATGCTTCAATGTTCTTGGATAGCGCAGGACCCCTCATCCGCCCTTCGGGCACCTTCTCCCTCAAGGGGAGAAGGGAAGGGGCGCTACCCAAACCTACCCGAACACCACGGTCTTCTTCCCGTTCAGCATGACCCGGTTTTCCAGGTGCAGCTTCACCGCCCTGGCCAGCACGCGGCTTTCGATATCCCGCCCGGCGGCCACCAGGTCGTCGGGGCTCATGGCATGGGTCACACGGGCGGTTTCCTGCTCGATGATCGGGCCTTCGTCGAGGTCCGGCGTCACATAATGGGCGGTGGCGCCGATGATCTTGACGCCGCGCTCATGGGCCTGGTGATAGGGCTTGGCGCCCTTGAAGCTGGGCAGGAAGGAATGGTGGATATTGATCACCTGCCCGAAGAGCCGCGTCGAAAGATTATCCGACAGCACCTGCATGTAGCGCGCCAGCACGACGAGGTCTGCGCCGGTCTGCTTGACCAAAGCCAGCACCTGCTCCTCCTGCGCCGCCTTGGTGTCTCTGGTCACCGGCAGGAGGTGGAAGGGAATGCCGGCATCCTCGGCAATCCTGCGCGTATCGTCATGGTTGGAAATGATCGCCGCGACCTCCGCATCGAGCCAGCCGACGCGGATCTGGTAAAGCAGATGCAGCAAAGTGTGGTCGAACTTGGAGACCATGATGACCACGCGCTTCTTGCGCGCATCATCGGCCAGGCTCGTCTTCATCGAAAAGCGCTCGATGGGCGATTTCAGCGCCCGCTCGATGGAATCGCGCCCCACGCCGTCAGGCGCGGTAAAGGCCAGTCGCATGAAGAAACGGTCGGTCTCGCGATCCCAGAACTGATTGGATTCGGCGATATTGGCGCCCAGGGCCGCCAGCTCGGTGGTGATGGCAGCGACGATGCCGGGGCGGTCGGCGCAGGACAGGGTGAGAACGAAACTGGCCGAGGACATCGCAGGCACTCCAACAAAGCTGGCAGCGGTATCAATGGCCTGGGCTTCCGCGTCAAGAGCGCAGCAAAAAGGGCCGCCCTGAGAGGGACGGCCCTTCCTGAGTTTTCGGCCTATGGAGCGCCAGGCGCTCCAATTCTCGAATGCATCGGGCGATCCCGACGCTTCGGCCTTAGGAGGAGCTGCTAGCCGAGAGTCTCCCGAACCAGCACCAAAAATCCAAGACCCTCTTCGAGCGCCGTAATCTCATAAGACATTGGATCACCTCCTTCACGTTGGTTGAACATGACAGGGATGGTGCGCTGATTTTTCGCATCTGTCCAGCCTCGCGACATTGCTAGAGTCCGGGCGAGACCGAAGCGATGACCAATCCGCGCGACGTCAAATATGCCAATGAAAGCATTGCCCGCTGGCAGGATGCCCTGAAGCGGCGCGGATTGCTTGCCACCAACAACATCGCCTTTGCCTGCCTGCGCGGGTTCCTGCACGAATTGCGCGCCCGCCTGCCGCTCGCCGCCATCGCCACCGTCGGCAACCATCTGCCGGCGGTGCAGCGCGGCGTCTTCTATCAGGACTGGGTGCCGTCCGAACCGCTGCCCACGCCCGATCTCGCCACATTCGAGACGGCGCTGGCCAGGCGGCTGCTGCCGCATATCCACATGCCCGACGGGCTGGTCGCCGACATGCTGTGGCTCATTGGCACCGAGAGCGAGACATTCGACGCGGCGGCGATCCGCGCCGTGCTCCCCGTGCCGCTGGCCGAGGTCTGGGACAGGCTGACATTCAGGTGATGCCGGTCTGCAAATGCCAGTTCCCTGCGCTTCCGGTCCTCACGTACCCGTCGGGTCGCTAGCCCCGCGCCTTTTTCGGCCGCGCCCGCAATTGCAGAATAGTCGCCGCCAGCACGCCCAAAGCCACGATGCCGATGATGATGGTCGCCAGCGCATTGACGTCGGGCGACACGCCCAGCTTGACCTTGGAAAAGATCACCATGGGCAGGGTCGACGAGCCGGGGCCTGAGACGAAGCTGGCAATGACCAGGTCGTCCAGCGACAGGGTGAAACCGAGCAGCCAGCCCGACACCAGAGCCGGGGCGATGATGGGCAAAGTGATATCGAAGAAGGTGCGGATGGGCGAAGCGCCCAGATCCATGGCCGCTTCTTCCAGGCTCCGGTCGAAATCGGAAAGGCGCGACTGCACCACGACGCAGACATAGGCGGTGCAGAAAGTGGCATGGGCGATGACGATGGTCAGCATGCCGCGCCCCTGCGGCCAGCCCAAAGTGGACTCCATGGCAACGAAGAGCAGCAGCAAGGCCAGGCCCGTGATCACGTCGGGCATGACCAGCGGCGCCGAAACCATGCCGGAGAACAGCGTCCTGCCCTTGAAGCGGCGGAAGCGCACCAGGGCCACGGCGGCCAGCGTCCCCAGCACCAGCGCGATAGTGGCGCTGAGCGCGGCGATCTGCAGGCTCAGCCAGGCGGCGCCGAGCAATTGCGGGTCGTTGAACAGTTCGCCATACCACTTGGTCGAAAAGCCCGACCATACGGTCACCAGCCGGCTCTCGTTGAACGAGAAGATGACGAGGCTCACGATGGGCGCATAGAGGAATGCAAAGCCCAGAGCGGCGGCGATGGGAAGGAACCAGCTCCGGCGCATGCTACTTCTCCACCACGGCGCTTTGCGCGCGTTGCAGCAGCATGATGGGCACGACGACCACGACCAGCATGGCCATGGCCACCGCAGCGGCGCGCGGCCAGTTGGTGGCGCTGAAGAATTCGTCCCACAGCACGCGGCCGATCATCAGCGTCTCGGGTCCGCCCAGCAGCGAGGGAATGACGAATTCGCCGATGGCGGGGATGAAGACCAGCATGGAGCCGGCGACGATGCCGGGCAGCGACAGCGGCAGGGTGACCGACAGGAAGGTGCGCAAGGGCCGGGCGCCGAGATCGGCCGAGGCCTCGAACAGCGACACGTCGAGCTTCACCAGCGTCGTATAGAGCGGCAGGATCATGAAGGGCAGGTAGGTGTAGACGATGCCGACATAGACGGCGAAATCGGTCTGCATCATCACCAGCGGCTGGATGCCGAACAGGCCCAGGAACTGGTTGATGACGCCATTGCCGCGCATGAAACCGGTCAGCGCATAGACGCGCAACAGGAAGGAGGTGAAGAAGGGCAGCACCACCAGCATCAGCAATATATTGCGCCAGCGGTCGGGTGCGCGGGCAATGGCATAGGCCATGGGATAGCCGATGAAGAGCGTGATCACGGTGGCGATGGCCGCGATGCGGATCGAGCTCAGATAGGCCGCGACATAGAGATTGTCGGTGAACAGCCGGATGTAATTGTTGAGATGCAGCGTCAGCTGCACCGTGCCCTCTTCGGTCGAGAGCAGAGCCGAATAGGGCGGCCGACCGAACTGCTTGGTGGCCAGCGAAATGCCGAAGACCACGGCCAGCGGCACGAGGAAGAAGACCAGCAGCCACAGCACCGGCGCGGCCAGTACCAGCATGCGGCCGGTAATGCCGACCCGGGCCAGCCGCCGTTCCACGACGTTCCACGGACGCAGCCGACGCGGTGGGGGAATGGTGGGTTCGTGGGCGGCGGTCATACCGTCAGCACCGAGCCTGAAGTGTCGCCCCAGGTGACATAGACCTGCTCGTCCCAGGTGATGGCATCGGGGTTGCCGCGCACCGTATTGGTCTGGGTCACGCGCAGGCGTTTGCCGCTGTCGAGCACCACCTGATAGACGCTCATGTCGCCGAGATAGCCGATATCCTCGACCACGCCATGGGTCACATTGGCATTGAAGGGATTGGCCGGCTTTTCGCGGCTCAGATGCAGCTTTTCCGGGCGGATGGCCCACCACAGGATCTGCTCGGGCGCGCAATCGACGCCATGGCCGACATGGATGTCGCAGCCCAGCTCGGCCGAGCTGATGCGCACATGGTCCGGCTCGTCCTCGGTTACCGTGCCCTCGACCATGTTGACCGAGCCGATGAAGCCGGCGACGAAGCGCGAATTGGGGAATTCATAGATATCGGTGGGCTCGCCGATCATGGCGATTTCGCCCTGGTTCATCACGCCGATGCGGGTGGCGAGGCTCATCGCCTCTTCCTGGTCGTGCGTCACCACAATGAAGGTCACGCCCAGCGTTTCCTGGATCTTGACCAGTTCGAACTGGGTTTCCTCGCGCAGCTTCTTGTCGAGCGCGCCGAGCGGTTCGTCGAGCAGCAGCAGCTTGGGTCGTTTGGCGAGGGCCCGGGCCAGGGCCACGCGCTGCCGCTGGCCGCCCGACAACTGATGCGGCTTGCGCTTGCCATAGTCCTGCAGCTTCACCAGCGTCAGCAATTCGGCCACGCGTTCGGCGATTTCCGTTTTGGGCAGGCCGTCGCGCTTGAGGCCATAGGCGATGTTCTGTTCCACATTCATATGCGGAAACAGCGCATAGGACTGGAACATCATGTTGACCGGCCGGTTATAGGGCGGCGCGTCGGTCATGTCCTGGCCGTCGATCTCGATGCGGCCGGCCGTGGGCTGTTCGAAGCCGGCCAGCATGCGCAGCAATGTCGACTTGCCCGAGCCCGAGCCGCCGAGCAGGCAGAACAATTCGCCCTTGTAGATATCGAGCGACACGTCGGAAACGGCGGCGACGTCGCCGAATTTCTTGGTGACGTTGCGGATGCGCACGAAGGGCTTGGCGGCAGGATCGCGCCAGGGGCGGGTATCGGCAGCGATCTGGGGTTTCTTGGCCATTAAATTCTCGCGGCGACCGCGGCCTTACCAGTAGACCTCATCCTGAGCCTGTCGAAGGACGAGGTCGTACCCTTCGACAGCTCCACTCGCCGACCTCGTGGTTCGACACCCTGAGCTTGTCGAAGGGTCACCATGAGGTCTGCGAGGGGATGGCTTTCGGGGAGCGCCGCAGAGACGCTCCCCGATGCTTGTTACTGGCCGGTCTTGATCCGGGTCCAGGTGCGGGTCAGCACTTCCTCGAAATCGGGGCTGTGCGCGCCCATGACGAAGGCCTTGGCGATGGTCTCGGCCGGGGCATAGATGCCCGGATTGTTCTTGACCTCTTCATCCACGAACTCGGTCGCGGCCAGGTTGGGGTTGGCGTAGAACACATAATTGGTGATCGCGGCCACCACTTCGGGCTCGAGAATATAGTTGATGAACTTGTGGGCATTGTCCGGATGCGGTGCATCGGCCGGAATGGCCAGGAAGTCGAACAGCGTCGCGGCCCCTTCCTTGGGGATCACATACTGCACTTCCACGCCCGCACCGGCGGCAGCGGCCGCGTCGGCGGCGATGAAGATGTCGCCCGAATAGCCCAGGGCCACGCAGATTTCGCCATTGCCCAGGTCGTCGATATACTGCGACGAGTGGAAATAGCGGATATAGGGCTTGATCGAGGTCAGCAGTTCCTCGGCCTTGGCCAGGTCTTCCTCGCTCTCCGAATTGGGGTCGAGGCCCAGATAATGCAGGGCAATGCCGGTCACTTCAGAGGGGCTGTCGAGCAGGGAAATGCCGCAGGAGGCGAGCTTTTCGGCATATTCGGGCTTGAAGATCAGGTCCCAGCTATCAACAGGGGCGCTGTCGCCCAGAGCCTCGGCCACCTTGGCGACATTGTAGCCATAGCCGATCGTGTTGATCATATAGGGCACGGCATGGGCATTGTCGGGGTCCTGGCCGGTGGCGGTGGCCATCACGGCTGGGTCGAGATTGCCCAGATTGGTCAGCTTGGACTTGTCCAGCGGCAGGATCAGCCCGGCCTGGATCTGGCGCTCGAGGAAATTGCCCGAGGGCACCACGATGTCATAGCCCGAATTGCCGGCGAGCAGCTTGGCATCGACGATCTCGTTGGTGTCATAGACGTCGTAATTGACCTTGATGCCGGTTTCCGCCTCGAAATTGGCGATCGTGTCCTCGGCGATATAGTCGGACCAGTTATAGACGTTGAGCACGGCCTCTTCCTGGGCCAGCACGGGGCTGGCGACCATGATTGCGCCGAGGGCAAGCGCGAGCGACTTGTTCATCTGGGTTGAGCTCCTGTTCGGGTCGTTTTGGTATTTTTGGCGGTACGGCGCCGGGGGCGCGGCAATCGGGCGCGCCTCCGGGGCGCGAGACGTCAGTCCCGGGCGCTCATCTCAGAGTAGCCGGATCGTCCAATCCGGTCTGGCATGCTGGTACGAAAAAAGAGCGCCAGGAAGCGCTGGGCAAATCGGCTGAACTGGGCCCGGAGCCGGGCGCGTATCGATCGGCGCGCGGGGCGCGATCAACAATGAGCGTCTGCAGCGAAGTGCCCTTTCCACGCTGGAGTTTACGAGGGCAACCTAGAGCCAAATCGTTGGGGCGACAAGCGTCCCGCGGCAAGATTTCGCGGGGGTTGACGCCCCGGCTCCACAAGGGGCAAAACCCGCGGCAACAGGGGCCGCAGCAGCCCAATGACCCAATCTGGAAAGCGAGCGTGCCATGAGCGCCAAGGCCTATCTGTCCATCAGCCCCGAAGTGAAGCAGGCGCTCGCCGCTGGCAAGCCGGTCGTGGCGCTGGAATCGACCATCATCACCCATGGCATGCCCTATCCGCAGAACCTGGAAATGGCCAAAAATGTCGAGGCGGTGATCCGCCAGAACGGCGCCGTGCCCGCCACCATCGCCATCATGGATGGCCGCTTCTGCGTCGGCGTCTCGGGCGAGGACCTGGAGCGCCTGGCGCTCGAAGGCGGCAAGGCCGCCAAGGCCAGCCGCCGCGACGTCTCCTCGCTCCTCGTCAAGGGCGAGATCGCCGGCACCACCGTCGCCACCACGATGCAGATCGCCGCTTTGGCCGGCATCCATGTCTTTGCCACCGGCGGCATCGGTGGCGTGCATCGCGGGGCCGAGGAAACCTTCGACATTTCCGCCGACCTGCAGGAACTCGGCCGCACGCCGGTCGCGGTGGTCTGCGCCGGCGCCAAGTCGATCCTCGATATCGGCAAGACGCTCGAAGTGCTCGAAACCAATGGCGTGCCGGTACTCGGCTATGGCACCGACGATTTCCCGGCCTTCTGGGCACGCCAGAGCGGCCACAAGGTCGATCATCGCTTCGATGACGTGGCCGATATCGCCAAGGTCGTGGCCATGCAGACCGATCTGGGCCTGGGCGGCGTGCTCGTCGCCAATCCGATCCCCGAAAAGGATGCGCTCGACCCTGCCGCCATCGAGGCGCGCATTGCCGAAGCCATCAAGGGCGCCGAGCAGGAAGGCGTCTCCCGCAAGGACCTCACCCCGTTCCTGCTCAAGCGCATTTTCGAGCTGACCGACGGCAAGTCGCTGGTATCAAATATCGCGCTGGTCGAGAACAACGCCAGGGTCGGGGCGCAGATCGCGGTGGCTCTGGCCGCCCGCGCCACGCCCAAGCCGGGTGTCCGTCGCGCATGAGCAGCAAGGTCCTCGTCGTCGGCGACGTGATGACCGATGTCATCGTCGTTCCCGAAGGCCCCGTGGTCAAAGGCAGCGACCGCCGCGCCACGGTGCGCAGCCGCCCCGGCGGCTCGGGTGCCAACCAGGCGGTGTGGCTGGGCGCCATGGGCGCCGACGTCACCTTCGCCGCCCGCGTCGGCGCCGACGACAAGGCCATGTATGAGACCTATTTCCGCGGGCTGGGCGTGGTGCCGGTGCTGTCGGGCGACCGCGAGCAGCCTTCGGGCGTGCTGGTGACCATTGTCGATCCCGATGGTGAGCGCAGCTTCCTCACCGATCGCGGCGCCAATCTTAACCTCTCGCCCGATGATCTCGGCGAAGGCCTGCTCGACGATATCGGCATGGTCATGGTGTCCGGCTACAGCTTCTTCGCGCCCGGCCCCCGCGCCGCCGTACAGTCGCTCTTTGCCGCCGCCAAAGCGCGCGGCATCACCATCGCGGTCGACCCGGCCTCGGTCGGCTTCCTCCTCGAAGTCGGCGCTGCTCAATTCCTCGCCTGGACCAGCGGCGCCAATGCCATCTTCGCCAATGAAAGCGAAGCCGAGGCGCTGACCGGCGTCACCGGCTGCGAGGCGCAGATGCAGGCTTTGGGCGCGCATTACGACACCGTCCTCATCAAGCGCGGCAAGCTGGGCGCTGCCATCGGTTCGCGTGATGGCATCCGCCTCGACCTGCCGGCCCCTGCGGTGACCGTGGTGGATTCCACTGGCGCCGGCGACGCCTTCGCCGCCGGCTTCATCGCGGCCAGGCTGGCCGGCGCGGACGAGCGGGCAGCACTGACCAAAGCCATCGAAGCGGGCGCCAGGGCGGTGCAATCCATCGGTGGTCAACCGGGCTGAGTGCAAAGCTCTCGAGTGGGTCTGATGCGGTCTCGCGAGTGGAGCCAATCTCCCTCCCCTTGTGGGGAGGGACAGTGAGATAGGACTTAGCTTGCTAAGTCCGTGATCGAGCCGGGTGGGGGTATGGTCCCGCATGCTCGGTGGGTGTGACTCACCCCCACCCTCGATCCCTCCCCACAAGGGGGAGGGAAGGACGACTGAGGCATCCGCCACCGCCCCAATTCCTCCGCACCCGCCTGTCAGCCTTGCCCGCCACCATTGCGGCATGGCATGACCTATGCAGCGGAGACCGGACACATGAAGACTTTCCTCGCCACCCTGACCACTACGCTCCTGCTCGCCAGCCCGGCTTTGGCCGATGGCAAGATCTATGTGCAACTGCCCGACCTGAGCAGCATTACCGGCGCCGAAGCCGAGGCCTTCCTCAGCGAGGTGGTGCTCGCCAATGTCGTCTCGTCCAATTGCACGGGTTATGAAATCACCGACGAGGAATGGTCGCTCTTGACCGATTCCGCCGATATCCTGGCGCGCGAACAGCTTCGCCTCAGCGTCGATGATTATGACAGTCGCTTCTATGGGCCGGCCTTCGACGCGCTCGACCGGCCGGAAACCTGTGACCAGGCCGGTCCGGGCGTGCAGCCCACTCTCGACCGGCTGGTGGAACTGGGGGGCTCGCGCGAGGCTCTGCCCGATCAGGATGCGGCCTATGAGGCCGAACAGGTCCGCCACGCCTCCTGGGATGCCATGGAACAACCGAGAAAGACCAAGACCAAATGAGCGTCATCGCCCTTGTTCTCATTGCCCTCGTGGCCCTGCTCCACATCTACATCCTCATTCTCGAGATGTTTCTGTGGACCGGCCCGCGCGGCCAGAAGGCCTTCGCCCTCACGCCGGAATTCGCGGAACAGACCAAGTCCCTGGCGGCCAATCAGGGGCTCTATAACGGCTTTCTCGCCGCCGGCCTGATCTGGAGCCTCCTGCATCCGATCCCGGAATTCGCCTGGCAGATCGCCATGTTCTTCCTGGCCTGCGTGGCGGTGGCCGGCATTTTCGGCGCGGCCACGGCCAACCGGAAGATACTCTTTATCCAGACCGTCCCGGCGGTCATCGCCATGCTGGCGGTGATGTATCTGTAGGCGCTATCGCCAAACAGGCACCGAATCCCCTTCTCCCCTTGAGGGAGAAGAAGCATCTACCCCGCCAGGCTTGCCAATACCCGCACCCAGCTCCTGATGCCGCGGTGATAGCTGTCGAGGTCGTATTTCTCGTTGGGCGAATGGATCTGGTCGTCCACATGGGCAAAGCCGATCAGCAGTGTATCGAGCCCGAGGATGCGCTTGAAATCGCCGGCCACCGGAATGGACCCGCCCGAGCCCGTCACCACGGCTGGCTTGCCCCATTCGCCCGAGAGCCCCTCCAGCGCCCGGCGCAGATGCACGCCATCTGATGGCACGGTGATGGCGGGCGAGCCGCCATGCGGGTGGAAGCTCACCGAGCAATCGGCCGGGATGCGCTCTTCGACATGCTTGCGGAAGGCCGCGCGGATCTTGTCCGGCTGCATGCCCGAGACGAGGCGGAAGCTGATCTTGGCGCTGGCCTTGGCCGGGATCACGGTCTTGAAGCCGTCACCGGTATAGCCGCCGCTCATGCCGTTGATTTCGCAGGTTGGCCGCGCCCACAGCATTTCGAGCACCGAACGATCCTGCTCCCCGGCAGGCAGCGACAGGCCGGCTTCGCCGAGAAACGCCTTTTCGTCAAAGCCCAGCCCCCGCCACTGCGCCTTGAGTTCGGGGCTGATCTCGGCCACGTCGTCGTAAAAGCCGGGCAGGGTCACCGAACCATCGGGCGCGCGCAGGCTGGCGATGATCTCGGCCAGTACCTGGTTGGGGTTGCGCGCCGCATTGCCGAACATGCCGGAATGCAGGTCCTTGTTGGCGCAGGTGATTTCCACCTCGTCGGCCACCAGCCCGCGCAGCATGGTGGTGATCGAGGGCGTCTGGCGGTCCCACATGTCGGTGTCGCAGACCAGCGCGATATCGGCGGCGCCCAGTTCGGCTCTGTTGGCTTCCATGAAGGGCGGCAGGTTCTTGCCGCCGCTTTCCTCCTCGCCTTCCAGCATCAGCGACACGCGCACCGGCAGCGATCCTGTCGCCTCTTTCCAGGCGCGGCAGGCTTCGATGAAGGTCAGCATCTGGCCCTTGTCGTCCGAAGCGCCGCGCGCCACGATGATCTTGCGGCCGCTGGCATCGGTCTTCAGTTCTGGCTCGAACGGGTCGGTATGCCACAGCTCCAGCGGGTCGACCGGCTGCACGTCGTAATGGGCATAGAACAGCACATGCGGCCCGGCCTGTTCCGGCCCATGCGCCACCACCACGGGATGTCCCGGCGTCGGTCGCGCCTCGGCGGCGAAGCCCAGTCCCTTAAGCTCATTGGCGATCCAGTCGGCGGCGCGCCGGCACTCCTCGGCATAGGCGGGGTCGGTGGAGATGGATTTGATGCGCAGCAAGGCATAGAGCCGCTCGAGGCTCTGGTTGAGCCCGGCATCGACATGGGCGAGCACGGCTTCGGTCTGGGTGGAGGCGGTCATGTGGTTGATTCCCTTTTTGCCGCTACACTCACCCGCCGCGCCCAGCGCTGTCCAGCCGGTTGCCGTCCGGCTCCGCGTCGGATAGTTCATATTGTAACACTAATGGGTTGGGGGAGCGGCATGGTTACGCGTGAGGCACCGGAAAGGACGACGGGGGACCTGATCGCCTCGATCGCCGGCCGCGTGCCGATGCGGAACCTGCATTCCCAGGTGCTGTGGCAGCTCGGCGTCGCCATTGTCGGCGGCGATTATCCCGAGGGCTCGATCCTGCCGTCCGATACCGAATTGCTGGCGCGGTTTTCCGTGTCGCGCACCGTGTTGCGCGAAGCGCTCAAGACGCTGGCCGCCAAGGGCATGATCGAGGCGCGCGCCCGCATCGGCACCCGCGTATTGCCGCGTTCGCGCTGGAATCTGTTCGATTCCGATGTCCTCGCCTGGCATTTCGAAACCGGCCCCGATGTCGAACTGCTGCGGAGCCTCGCCGAAATCCGCATCGGCGTCGAAGTGGAATCGGCCGCGCTCGCCGCCGAGCGGCGCAGCGACGCACAGGCCGAGGCCCTTGTCGCCATCGCCATCGGCATGGGCGAGGCGAAAACCCCCGAGGAATTCGCCCGCACGGACCTGGCCTTCCATCGCACCGTGGCCGAAGCCTCGGGCAATCCCTTCATGGCCTCGGTCAGCGCCCTGGTCGAACTGGCGCTCACGGCGGCTTTCACCATCAGCTCGCCCATCGAGGATGCCGGCGCCATGGCCGGCACGGTCAAGGCCCATGGCCGCATCGCCCGTGCCATTCTGGCCGGCGATGCCGACGACGCGCGTCTCGCCATGAAAGCCGTCATCACCGAAGGCTTCGCCCGCGCCGCCGGTCGCATGGCGGGCGGCAGACCGGGGCGCAAGGGCAAGGCCTGATCGCTGGCGCCCTCCCCAGACCTCTTCCATGCAAGAAGCGAATAGCGGCCACGCAAAACTAACTAGGCATATAATAAGCTCGCTTATTATATGTAGGCATTGTGTTGGAGCCTGCTGCAATGGAACCGTCAAACTCGGCCGAGGCTTCGGTCGGCTATCTGGTCTACGAAGTCGCCCGCGCCTTTCGCCGCCGCTTCGAGGATGAAGCCCGCCGCCACGACCTGACGCTGCCGCAATGGCGCGCGCTGGCCGAGCTTGCCCGCAAGGGTGGCGTGTCGCAGGTGGCGCTGGCCGGTGCCATCGATGCCGATCCGATGACGGTCAGCGGCATTCTCGACCGACTGGAAAAACGTGGCCTGGTCCGACGCGAGCCGGACCCCAATGACAGCCGCGCCAAGATCGTTCGCCTGACCGATGACGGGCTGGCGCTCTACGACACGGCCAAGGCCGTGGGCGTCGAGCTTTACGAATTCGCCGTGCTGGGCCTGAGCCCGGCCGAGCTCGATGCGGTTGCCCATGGCCTCACGCGCATCCGCAACAATCTCAACGGCCCGCGTGCCGATCAGAAGGAAGACGCCTGATGAACGCCCATGTCTCCGAACCCAAATCAGGCGAGGCCGCCGCGGCGCCGGCAATGGCCGAAGCGGCCGAGGTCGCAGCACCGGCCCGCAAGCGCCGTCCCGGCCGCCTGCTGCTGATGGTCGCCGTGCCGCTGCTGCTGGTGGCCGCGGGCGGCTATTTCTACCTTACGGGCGGCCGCTACGAAGAAACCGACAATGCCTATCTGCAGCAGGTCAAGGTCTCGATCTCGCCCGATATTGCCGGCCGCATTACGGCGGTGAATGTCGCCGAGAACCAGATGGTCCAGGCGGGCGATGTGCTGTTTGCCATCGATGCCGAGCCCTATCGCATCGCGCTCGACCAGGCCAATGCCGCGCTGGGCTCGGCCCGTGTCACCGTCGAGCAGCTCAAGGTGGGTTACATCACCGCCCAGACCGCGCTGACCGCCGCCCGCAATACTCTTGCCATCCAGCAGGCCGCTTTCGACCGGCAGAACAACCTCGTGACCCAGGGCATCGCCTCGACCGCCACGCTCGACCAGCCCAAGCTGTCGTTGCAGCAGGCGCAGAATGCCGTCGCCACAGCCGACCAGCAGGTCGCCGCGGCGGCTGCTGCGCTGGGGGGCGATCCGCAGATCGCCACCGACGAGCATCCGGCGGTCAAGACGGCGCTGGCGCAGGTGGCGCTAGCCGAACGCAATCTGGGCAAGACGGAAGTCGCCGCGCCGGCCGCCGGCGTATTGAGCCAGGTCGCCAGCCTCAATGTGGGGCAGTTCGTGGCCACCGGCACCACCATTGCCAGCCTGGTCGAAACCAGCTCCACCTGGGTGGAGGCCAATTTCAAGGAGACCCAGCTCGGCGCCATCCGCATCGGCATGCCGGCCGAAGTCACCATCGACGCCATGTCTGATGTCGAGATCGAAGGCACGGTGTCGAGCATCGGCGCCGCTACCGGCTCGGAATTCTCGCTGATCCCGGCGCAGAATGCCACCGGCAACTGGGTCAAGGTCGTGCAGCGCATTCCCGTGCGCATCGATTTCGGCGCCGATGGGCTCGATGTGCCGCTGCGCTCGGGCATGAGCGCCCTGGTCAGTGTCGATACCGGCAAGTCCACGCTGGACAAGCTCCAGGGTCAATAAGGCATGGCGCGGGCGCCCGTCTCGCGGGCGCCGCCATCATCCGGATACCATCATGGCCAATGCCGTTTCCCAGCCCACTCTGATCGTCAAGAACAAGGGCCTGCTCACCGTGGCGCTCATGCTGGGCACCATCATGCAGGTGCTCGACACCACGATCGCCAATGTGGCCCTGCCGCATATGGCCTCGGCCCTGGGCGCGGCGCAGAACGAGATCACCTGGGTCCTCACCTCCTATATCGTGGCGGCGGCCATCGCCACGCCGCTGACCGGCTGGATGAGCGACCGGCTGGGCCAGCGGCGGCTGTTCCTCTTTGCGGTCATCGGTTTTACCGTGGCCTCGGCTCTGTGCGGCATTGCCACCAGCCTGCCCGAAATGGTGCTGTTCCGCATCCTGCAGGGCCTGTGCGGCGCCATGATCGCGCCGCTGGCGCAGACGGTAATGCTCAATATCAATCCGCGCGAGCGGATCGGCCAGGCCATGGCCATCTATGGCATGGGCATCATGGTGGCGCCCATTGTCGGCCCGACGCTGGGCGGCTGGCTCACCGAAAGCTTCGACTGGCGCTGGGTTTTCCTGGTCAACGTGCCTGTCGGCGCGCTCTGCGTCGCCATGCTCATGCTCTATATGCCCAATACCGAGATCAAGCGGCGGCGCTTCGATTTCTTCGGCTTCGGCATGCTGGCTCTGGCCGTCGGCGCCCTGCAATTGCTGCTCGATCGCGGCGCGGAAAATAGCTGGTTCCAGTCCACCGAGACCTGGCTGGAACTGGGGCTCGTCATTTCGGGCCTCTGGGTCTTCATCGTCCATTCGCTGACCGCCGAGCAGCCCTTTGTCGACCTGCGCATGTTCAAGGATTTCAACTTCGTCCTGGCCTCGGTGTTCATGCTGGTCATGGGCATTACCCTGTTTTCGGGCCTCGCCCTCCTGCCGCCGCTGCTGCAGAACCTGATGGGCTATTCGGTGATCTTCACCGGGACGTTGATGGCGCCGCGAGGCCTGGCCACGATGGTGTCGATGATGATCGTGGGCCGGTTCAGCGGCAAGGTCGATGCTCGCCTGATGATGCTCTTCGGCGCTATCCTGATGAGCTACTCGCTGTGGATGATGACCAGCTTCAACCTGGAAATGGACTATTGGCCCATCATCATCACCGGGGCGCTGCAGGGCTTCGGCATGGGCTTCCTGTTCGTGCCGCTGTCGACAATGGCCTTTGCCACGCTGGCCCCGCGCATGCGTACCGATGCCACCGCCATGTTCAGCCTGGTGCGCAATATGGGCCAGGGCATCGGCATCTCGCTGGTCTCGGCCGTGCTGGCCAGCATGATGCAGGTCAACCATGCCGAACTCGCCGCCCGGCTCACGCCCACCTCGCAGGCCGTGCAGACCCAGATGCCGGGCCTGCTGTCGGGCGATCCGCAGATCGTCTCCATGATCAACGGCCTGGTGCAGCAGCAGTCGGCCATCCTCAGCTATCTCGATGATTTCTGGCTGATGATGCTGCTCAGCGTCGCCTCGATCCCGCTGATCCTGCTGCTGCGCGGCCCCAAAAAGCTAAAGAACGCGCCCGCCAAGACCGAGGAAGAACTGGCCCTCGAACGCGCCCACGCCATGGCGGACTAGGCTCGTAGGTGGCGATCCCTGCATGGTTTGCCGAGGCTTCAGAGCCGCAGCACGTTGGCGCCGATGCTCGGTTCGATCGTGCGTTCCAGCCGGCGGTCGTAGCGGGTGATCGTCACTTCCAGCGAGCCGGTGCCGACGACGAGGCCCAGGATATGGCCGCCGAAGGCAGAAAAGTCCTCGTTGCCGGCCGTGCCATGGGCATGGATGGATGGTTTGCCGTCCTGCCAGGCCAGTGAGCCCGCAAGGCTGGCCATTTCCACATTCTCGAAGGTTCTGGGAGTAAAGTCCTTTTTCGAGAAATCATAGAAGCCGAAGGTCACGGCGCCGGCGAAACCGAGGCCGACCAGGCTAGCCGAGGGGATGTCCTCCGCAGTCATCAAGTGCTCGAGGGCGGCAAAGAGATCGTCACCCTGCCGCAGTACCATCAGATAGCCGCTGGGCGTGGGAATAAAGCGCGGCGAGCCCGTTGCGTGCGATGAAGTCATGGCCATTCCTGTCACCGGTTGACGGCAAAACGAGGTCAGGCCCCGTTTGTTGCATCTGCCAACTGCCGCAAGGCAATTGCTGCCTGCAGCCGATCAAAATCACAAAGCCATTTCGATTGATGCCGGAATGGTGGAGCTGAGCTCCACCTAACCGATGTTCGCCCACATTCGCAGGCGTCCTGATTTCTTTGGGATTTCTTGCCCGACCGTGAACATACGTTCTTGCTGCGTTCGTCTATGTTCGCTACCATCCGCGATGTGAAGTGGGGATGGAAGTGGGGAAGGCATGGCGCGCTCGCTGAACAAGCTGTCCGAAGTCGGCGTCCGCGCTGCCAAAACGGTCGGCCGTCATAGTGATGGTGGCGGCCTCTACCTCAATGTTTCAGCCAGCGGTGGAAAATCCTGGGTGTTCATGTGGACCCCGCCGGGCGGCAAGCGGCGCGAGATGGGCCTTGGCGCCTATCCAACCGTCACGCTCGCCAAGGCCAGGGCGATGGCGAACAACTACCGTGTTGATGTTGCCGAAGGCCGTGATCCCATTGCCGAGCGCGATCAGACCCCGGAGCCCAATTTCGGTGATGCCGCAGACCTGTTCATCGAGACGATCAAGTCGGAATGGACGAATGCCAAGCACGCGGAACAGTGGGAGCATACGGTCAAGGTGCGGTGTGCTTCGATTCGGAGCGTGATGGTTTCGGCCATTGCCCCGGACCATGTGCTGAAGGTTCTGCGTCAGCCCGTGAAAACGAAATATCGGGGCGTCGAGAAGAATGGCGAATTCTGGCTGTTGATGCCGGAAACCGCCAGCAGGGTCCGTAACCGCATCGAGCGCATTCTCGATTATTGCCGCACCAAGCGCTGGCGCACTGGCGAAAACCCGGCGCGGTGGAAGGGCCACCTGGCGCATCTGCTTCCCAAGCCGGCTTCTCTGATCCGTGGCCACCAGCCGGCAATGCCTTATGGGGAAGTCCCGGCCTTCATGGCGAAGCTGCGAGAGGAGGCTGGTTTACCAGCTCGAGCAGCAGAATTCACCATCCTGAACATGTCGCGTTCCAACGAAGTGCTGAGCGCGGAATGGACGGAGTTCGATCTCGTCGGCAAGTTCTGGACCATCCCTGCCGAGCGGATGAAGATGGGTAAGGAGCATGTCGTTCCCCTGTCTGACCGCGCTATCGAAATCATCAAGGCCTTGAAGGAAGCGGGTACGAACAGTCGGTATGTCTTCCCTGGTCAGCCCCGAAAATTGGATGGTGAAGAGCGGCCGCTCTCGAACATGGCCATGCTGATGCTCGTCCGTCGAATGGGCTATATGGTCACCATGCACGGCTTTCGGTCATCGTCGCGGGATTGGGCCGGGGACATGACGCCATTCCCGCGTGAGATTTTGGAGCACGCCCTCGCCCACAAGGTCGGAGACAGCGTGGAGGCTTCTTATCGGCGCATGACGGCGCTTATGAAGCGCCGCGAGCTCATGAAGGCTTGGGCGGCGTACTGCTACCCGCCTCAAGACGAGAATGTCGTGCCAATCGGTCGGAAGGCCGCGCAGGGTAGCGAATGACAACCCACGGCAAGGATGCTCCACCCGTTCCGCTCAAGACCTTGAAGGATACCGGATATGCAGGGAGCAAGAAATCCGAAGCGGCGCCGACCCAATCCGAGGGCGAAAGGTCGTTGCGCGCGTTAGATAATATGCTGACCGCCAGCATGCGCCGTGACGGCCTGTTGCCACCGCCCAATGACCCTCCGCCCGTACCTGCAACCCCGCCGCCCAATATCGCAGATTATGATCCGTTGCAGATGCCGGTTTGGACCCTTTTGATGGCTCTGGCATGGATCTCTTCACGCGACGTTGAGCGGGTAACTTGGCAACGTGACGATTGGCGGCGAGCGAATGGCTTGCCTGAGGGAAGCGTCCCAACCGTCTCGATTGGCGCTGGTGAAGGAATAGATGGTGCCGAGGTGGGGGGTAGTGACCCAACGGCGTTCAAGGCATTGGAAGCATTCGCTCAACTTCTTGCTGCTGGGCAAGAGGGCCGGATTGAAGTGCAAGCTATGTCAGACCGCGGCGAGCCGGACACCCTCCGCCCGATTGACTGGACTTACGGTAAGCTCTCATTTGACCATCAGTATGATGAAATATGGAGAGTAGGAAGGCAGCACTTCCATACCCTTACCGTTCAGCGCGACAATCTGCTCAAGGCTTTCCCGCCCAAGTTGGCGATCCCGGTTTTGGCGCCCGGCGCCGATGAGCCCTTTGATCCGCAGTCCCATGATGACGGTCCGCAGGGCCTAGGCCCGACAGTTCAAATCTTAGCAGATGCGATCTGGAGCAAATGGCGTGGAATTCCCGCGGGCTTCCCGCGCAATGATGATCGGTACGGTGCGATATGGACCGAGGCCAAAAACCGTCAGCCGGCTTTAACGAATGACAAGAGGCCGTCAGCTGATTCATTCCAGCGCGCTGAGAAGGCCATTAAGGACCACTTAGCCAAGAGGCCTTAACTGGTTGCGGCGACTTGCTGATACTTGCGGATAGTTGCGGCGGTCTGCGGAAATGACGACATAAAATCAATGGCTTACGTTCGTTCGTGTTCACGACAATACGAACGAACGAGAGCCGCCATGCCCCTGAAACCCGCCTACACCGTCAGCCAGTTCCTGGCGGACTTTGCCATGGGCCGTACCCGCTTTTACGAGCTGGTGGGCCAGGGCGCGATCCGCGTCCGCAAGAACGGCAACAAGACCATCGTCACCGGCGACGACGCCCAGGCCTTCCTCGACAGCCTCCCGGTGGTGGCGCCGAAGCAGGCCGCCTGATCCAGCAACCCCCATAGAGAAGGGGGCTAAGCCCTGGCAGGCCGCCCCCGGAAAGTCGATTGAGAATGACTTCATACCACCCCGTGGGCTGTTCCCGCAACACCCGCAATCTGCCGATCCCTCCCACCCGCGAGCCTGACCTCACCAAAGGCGGCAAGGTCATCAAGCGCCGCCGCCCGCATTGGTCGGCAAGCCTCTGCAATGCCGTCGCCGGTCTCGCCGGTATCGGTCAGGAGGCGCGCCATGTCGGCTAAGCTCAATTTCACCACGACAATCCATGGCGCCGATGGCGACCGCCGCATTGATGTTCTTGGCCGTGAGGCCTGGGCATTGCTCGAACTGGTCGAAGCCGGCTCTCGTGGCTGCACCCCCATCGACAATCCCGCGCCGCGCTGGAGCCATTATGTCTGGCTGCTGCGCGGCGACGGTTTCAAGGTCGAAACGATCGATGAAAGCCATGCCGGCCCGTTCGCCGGCTCCCACGCCCGCTATGTGCTGCATGATGATGTAACACTCGACGGTGGCAACCTGGCCGAATGGCGTCCCAATGGCGTCCGCTATCCCGCAAAGCATGAGGTGGCGGCATGACCAAGCTTGGAACGGCGACGATCAACGGCAAGTCGGTTTCGTTCTTCGAGCCTCCTCATAAAGATGGCCCCGATTTCCCATGGGTCGATGTCAAGGAACTGGCGGGGGCATTTCTCCCGCCGGATGCAGCGATCCGCATGGTGGAGCATGCCCAGCGGTTCGGTGGGGATGGGGAGCGCGTAGTAACCGTCACCCGCAACGGCGACGATATTGCCACCATTATATGCCACGCCCTGGCCCAGGGCCTGTGCGGTTTCATTGATCAGCAAAATGGCTTCGCGCCGGCAGACGCCGACGATGCGGGCCCGGTCCATTGGCAATACTGCATTGCCGCCGGGCGATTTGCCGCCGATCACTGGCCCCTGTCGTTCGAGGGCATCATTCATGCCTTCCATCATGGCGGTGGTCACTTCATGCAGGCTCTGCGCGATGAATGACCCCGCTTTCGTCCCGGAGATCGAGCAGAACCTTTTGGGTGCAATCCTGTCTGGCGGCGACCACCGCCCGACACTGGCCCGGCTAACCCCAGAACATTTCCTCGAGCCCGCCCATGCCGAAATCTATCGGCTGACCTGCGCTGCCCAGGATCAGTACGGCACGACCACGATGCCGACCGTGATCAAACTCGCAAGTTTGGATTTTGTTCGAGGATTCGCGGATCACACCGGTATGCCGCTCGCCAGCTACCTGGCCGGACTTGTCAGCAGCACCCCGTTCGATGCCCGGAATATCAAGGGTGGCGCCAAGGCAGTGGTAAGCCAGTGGGCGCGACTGGGCCTGAAGGCGGAAGCCGCGGCGCTCATGGCAGCTGCATCCGACCCCTCCACGAATCCGGCCGAACTGGCTCGCGCCATCGTTGCGCGCGCCGATGAGATTGCATCGCACCTTCGGACGGGCGGCCGCACCAATACCCGGCAGACGTTTGCCGAGGCCGCGCAGGAAGCCCTTACGGCTTCCATCGAAGCCAAGAGCCGCAAGGGGCTGACCGGTATCACCAGCGGCATAATCGACCTCGACCGGGCCACTGGTGGGCTCCAGCGCCGCGACCTGATCCTGATCGGCGCCCGGCCCTCAATGGGCAAGACGACATTGGGCACGTCCATCGCTCGCCATGCTGCTGCCAGCGGCGTTGGTGTTGGTATTTTCAGCCTAGAGATGGATTCGGCCAAGCTGGCGGCCCGCATGGTATCGGATCTGGCTCATGCCGAGCGGACCCACATTCCCTACATGGATATGATTGCCGGCCACCTGACCGACGAGCAGGAGGAAGCCGCCGCCCTGGCGCTGGAGAAGTACTCCGGCCTCCCAATCCTGCTGGACGATGCCAGCGGGCTCACCATCGCGGAAATCCGGGCCAAGACCGAAACCATGATTGACGAAGCCCAAGACCGTGGCGCACCGCTCGGCCTGCTCATCATTGACCATCTGGGTAAGGTGAAGCCATCAGCCCGATACGCCGGCAATCGCAACAACGAAATTGGCGAAATCACCGATGGGCTAAAAGCGCTGGCGCGAGAATATGATCTGGCCGTGGTGCTTCTGTCCCAGCTCTCGCGCCAGGTCGAAGCCCGTGACGACAAGCGCCCGTTGCTTTCCGACCTCCGGGACAGCGGCAATATCGAGCAGGACGCCGACGCGGTGATGTTCCTGCATAGGCAGGCCTATTATCTCGAACGCGCCAAGCCCGAGAAATACGACGAGCGCATTGAGTGGGAAGCCGAACTGGCCGCCGTCCGCAACCGGGGCGAACTGGCCATTGCCAAGCAGCGCAACGGCCCGTGTTCCACCATTGACCTCTTCATCGACGTAGCCTGTTCGGCCGTTCGAAACGCGGCCAGGAGCTATTGACCATGGCACAGTTTCCCGCCCTTCCGCTCTGGACCGATGCCTACCTGGCGGACACCGGGCACCTGACCACGCTGGAGCATGGGGCGTACCTGATGCTGCTTATGTCCATGTGGCGCGCGGGCGGCGACCTGCCGAACGATGACCGGAAGCTGGCCCGATTTGCCAAGCTGACCACGCCCCAATGGCAGCGCATCAAGGACACCATCATGGAGTTCATGACGGTATCGCCAGACGGGCTCACCGTCTCTCAGGGGCGCCTGGGCGACGAGCTGCAGTATGTCCGTGATCACTCCAAGAAGCAGGCCAAAAACTCCCGGCAACGGTGGGGAAATCGCACCGCAACCCCCGGACCCGTCGGACAGCACTCCGACCACCTGTCGGACGAGTCAGAGGCTAACCCTATGGAAACACTCAATGACGGCGATGCCATGGGAATGCCAAACGCATCCCAAACCGATGCCCCCACACCCACACCCAATATAGTAGATACTAACGTATCTACATTGTCCGTTCCCGAAGGGTCTGAAACCGAAAAACCGGCTCGAAAGCGGATCGTCTATCCAGATGATTTCGAGACAGCCTGGCAGGCGTTCCCGACCACGCCGAACATGTCGAAAGCCGAGGCCCTGCCGGAGTGGAAGAGGCTGTCGCCTGATGATCGCGCCATGGTCTTGCCGTCAATCGCCGGCTATCGCGCCTTCCTCAAGGCTAATCCCGCTCATCCGGCCATCCACTTCTGCCGATATCTCAGCAAGCGCCGGTTCGAGGGCTTTGCCGCGGCCGACATGCCGGTCGAAACTGAAAAAGACCTGGCTGACCCGATTGGGCTGGGCCCGCGGCAAGCGCCAGTGGCCGGTTCACCAGTGGGGCCCGATCCCCGGTCAACCTGGCTGTCGGGCGCCGGCCGACCTACTCCAGCCCGGCGACGGTGACGGCTGGCAGGAAGCCAGGGCGGCGTGAGGCGGATCACCCTGACAAGTGATTTGAGTTCCTCTTTTGTTCTCAATACAGTTTCTTTACCCGAACCCCGCATTTTGTGGGTCAGGAGTGGTTGTTATGGCCGATACCTCGATTGAATGGACGGACACGACTTGGAATCCGGTCGCGGGATGCACTATCGCAACGGCTGGGTGCACAAACTGCTACGCTATGAGGATGGCAGCGCGCCTGGAAGCGATGGGCGTCGATAAGTACGTAGGCACCACCCGGAAAAGCGGCGGCCGCGCAAAATGGACTGGTAAAATTGTCCTTGATCCCGGTGCTCTCACCATCCCGATGAAATGGAAGAAGCCGCGCAAGGTCTTCGTAAATTCCATGTCGGACCTGTTCCATCCTGATGTTCCGGTCGATTTCATCCGCAAGGTGTGGGATACGATGGCGTCCACACCTCACCATACGTATCAGATCCTGACCAAGCGACCGGACCGCATGGCAGAAGTCCTATCCGGCGGTGGTTTTGCGGTGTTGCCAAATGTGTGGCTGGGTACAAGTGTCGAAGACAATCGAGTTATCCATCGGCTCAACCATTTGCGTGAAGCGCCAGCTGCTGTTCGGTTCGTGTCCTTCGAACCGCTGATCGGATCGGTTGCCGGTGCTGAGCTACTGGATATTCATTGGGCGATTGTTGGTGGAGAGTCAGGGCCTAACGCTCGATACATGGACCCCTCATGGGTGGATGAAATCCATGACCTTTGTCGGGAAAGCGGCGCGGCGTTCTTTTTCAAGCAATGGGGCGGTAAGAACAAGAAGGCAGCAGGCCGCACCTATCGTCAACGCACCTGGGACGAGTTGCCGGCCTTGAGTATGTGAGACGCAATGTCGCTGGCGACTTTAACCGCTGCTTTGCTGGGGTTCGACACCGCAAAAAACAGCGACGCCAGTGGGGCTCCGCTTTTGTGATAGAGCCTAAGAGGCTTGAGGACGGCTCCCTTGAACACCGACTTTAGGCGGCCGAAAACATACTGCTCGATCGCGTCTACGTCTGCCCTCACCACTGCTTGTTCCTCAGATTCCAGCATGTCCACGGGCTGGACCGAGTGTTGATACCAATGCTCTCGCCAATCTCTGGTCCCGAGAACTCGATCTAAACTGGCTTGCTTTCCTGCATCGAGCTTTGCTGGATCGTGGGGGGCATTTCGATATAGGCCTGAAAGAGGGAAGAAATACCAACAGTCCAGTGCTTCTGTTTTGGCGATAGCTTCAACTGTCGCCCACTCCACTTCCATGCCGTACGGGTCAAGAAATATGACTCCACGCATGCCCATGATACCGTGTTGTGCTTTGTGCCAAGGGACATGACGGCAGATTTTCTGAACCGCATTGTTGGCGTCCCCGTTGTGCAGAACTATCTTGCGGTCTGGGTGCTGCTCCTTGAGCTTCTGAAGTTCCGAGAACCGCGCCGGGTCCATTTCTATAAAGGTCACTTGTAGGTGCGGCTCAATGCTTAGGGCGATGCGTGCCGACCCAGGCGTATGGACAACTTCGGGTTCGACGTCGCCGCCGTTGAACAGTGGCAGCGCCGCTCGTGTTTCCACGCGCGTTCCACTCCCCGCAAAAGCGTCGATATAGAGCAGTGCGAATTTGCGATCCTTCAGAGCAATTGCGTATGCCTGAAGATATTTTTGAAGCCGGCTAAGCTTGTCGGCGGTATCTCGACTTCCAGAAAAGTGTGAAACCATGCGCTGCGAGATCCCCCATTTCTGAACCAAGCAGATGATGGGCGGGGAGTCGACAGTACGTGTCCTCCGCTACGCAGCTTGAAGGCTTTCGATTTCTGCCAATTCCTGGGCCAATGCCTCCGCTTCCTGGCTCAGGTCATAGGCCGTCTGCATGCTCATCCAGAATTCCGGCGTTGTGTCGAAGAACTTGGCCAGCCGCAAGGCGGTGTTGGTGGTGACCGGCGCCTGCTCAGTGACGACGCGCTCGATACGGGTACGGGGCACATGCAGCTTGCGGGCCAGCGCGCCGGCCGACATGCCGAGGGGCGCAAGGTATTCCTCCCGCAGGATTTCGCCGGGATGGATGGCGGGAACAATCTTGGTCTTCATAGCGGTTTCCTCTCTCGTGGCCACAATCGGCCGGGGCAGGCACGAGCTAGTGGTAATCGACAATCTCGACGTCATGGGCACCATCGTCCTTCCAGACGAAGCAGACGCGCCATTGGTCGTTGATCCGAATCGAGTGTTGCCCAATCCGATCACGCTTGAGCGCTTCCAGCTTGTTGCCTGGCGGTGACATCAGATCCCGCAGTTCGACGGCATGCTCGATCATGAACAGCTTCCGTTGAGCGGATCGCACCAGATCGGCTGGAAAACCTTTCGGGGCCTTGCCGCCTGCAACCGTCTCGCTGGTCTTGTCCTTGAACGAAACGATCATCTGGTGCTCCAACTTGTTTGTATCATGTCACGATACATCTGTGGATGCAAGAGCATTGTATCGTATCACGATACAGCCGGTTTGGCCGGATGTCATCCACCCCCAAATCTTCGAACACCCCCGTTACTTCATCAGATGTCATCCGTCGCACACTGGCGAACGGCAGCGCACAGGAACGGACGATAAGCCTTTTGTAATACATGCATAAATTTGCATTTAAGCCTGATCTGAGCTAAATTTCTCGGCAGTTAAATCAGGAGCTTGCCCCGAGATGAAATCGACCAAGTTCGACCAGAGCCCCAATTTCGAAGAGCGGCTCACCATTGCCATTCCGGCCGACCTCAAGGCCAAGGTTTTTGCCAGTGCCACCCGGCGTGGGTTGCCTGCGTCCATAGTAGTTCGTGAGGCGCTGATAGCCTTCACCGAAGGCCGTGCTGCATAAGGGAGGCGGCAATGACCAAAACGCTGATGGATATGATCTTCGGGGGCGGGCAGGAACCAACTTTCGGTTCATTCGCCACCTCTGGCGGTGGTGTTGCCCCCCGACCGGCACCGGCATCAATGCGCCCTCCAGCGCCTGGAATGCCCGACAATCGCCGCTTAGGCGAGCGCTGGGGCTGGGGTGACAATCCGCTCTATCGGATTTGGGACGCCGCTTCGGACAGCGGCCTGATCGAGGATCTGGGCTACGGCCTGCTCAAGGGACACAACCTGGGCAAGGCCCTTGAGATTGCTGGCACCCGAAGCCTCGAAATGGCGCCCCAGCGTCGCGCTGACCGTGAGGAAACCGAGCAGCGCCGGAAATACGCGGAACTGGTCGGATCCTGGGGACCAGAATATGCCGATTTCGCGGCCGGCATCGCTGATGGCGCTTTCGAGCCGGCCGATGGTTATTGGAAGGCGTTGCAGTTCCGCCAGGACACGCAGCAAGAGCAGGAAGAACTAGCTCGCGCTCGCGGAAATGCCGTCTTCATCCAAAACCCTGAGCTGCGCGCCATGGTGGAAGCGGGCGCCATGAGCTTTTCGGATGCGTATCGATATCAGACGGAGGGCGCTGCGGCCGGAGGCATGCCGGGCCTCGGTTCCACCATTTACACCGGCCGGGATGAGAACGGGAACATCATCCCCATGCAGGTGGGTGACAACGGCCAATTCTACCCCACGCAATTGCCTGAGGGCGTCGATTTCGATCCTGGCGCACTCAACGCCGAACGGGCTGCTGGTGGAAAGTACGGAAGTGGCGTTGGCCAGGCAGCGTTCGATCTCCCAACCATCGAAGCGCAGACCGAGTTCGCCATCAATAATCTCAACAACCTGATCTACCAGACCGACCAGGGCGGCCAAGTTGTGACCGATCGGCTCGGTCAACCGGTGCCAAATCAGGGCATGCAGGAGCAATTCGGCACCGGCTGGTTTGGCCTGCCCACAGGTCAGATGCTCCCGGCTATTCCCAATACTGAGAAGGCCAATTTCCAGGCGCGCCGTGATCAGGTGCAGGGTCAGGCTTTCCTTCAGGCCATCGAAAGCCTCAAGGGCAGTGGCGCGATTTCGGAAGTTGAAGGTCTCAAGGCCACCCAGGCAATTATCCGCGCACAGACCTCGCAGACCGAGGCGGAATTCGTGAAGGCCATTCAGGAGGCCATCACGGTATACGAGCGAGGGCTGGAGAATGCCCGCCAGCAGGCCGCTGGCACGCAGTTCACTGGCGGCGCGGGTCAGCGCCCTGCCGTTGGCGGTGGCCAGTATGCCACCAATCCGCAGACTGGGGAGCGGGTCATGTGGAATGGCCAGCAGTGGGTGCCCGCGCAATGAACATTCCTCCGCCTCCTGCTGGTTTTGTTCTCGACAACACGGTGACCGGCAATTCGCCGCGCTCGTCTAGCTCTCCCGCCCAGCCTTCGGGAGCGGTATTGCGCCCGCTTGGTATGGAGGATGACCAAAACGGCTATTGGGATGCGAAAAATATGGGGAACGGCTACGGCCAGTCGTTCATCATTCGCAATGGGGTCAAGACCTGGGTCAGCGACTCCCAGATGCGCGAAATCATCGCCAACGGCGGGCGCGTGCTGGATAACTTCACAGGCGTCCCTAAGGGCACCGACAGGGTGATGGCGCCGACTGCCGGTCTGCCGACGATGGAACAGGCAATCGCGCAGCAGGGCGGCCAGCAGCCGGCGCCTCCTCCCGGCTTTGTTCTCGAACGGGCGACGTCTGGACCCCAGGAAGGTGCCTATGCTGACGCTCTCGCCGACGCATCTTCCCGAAGCCAGTTCTTCCAGGGCGGCCCCGACCCGCGCTCACGCTACAATATAGCGTTGAGGAAGGTGCGTGAGCAGTTCCCCAATATGAGCGACGAGATGTGGGCCGAATATTCCTCCAAATTCCTCGGCCCATATGGCCTTCAGGATTTGGGGCAGCAGGCCCAGACCCTCGGGTTCGGGGATGAGATCAAAGCCGCCATGGGCGCCTTTGGTTCGCAGGTCGGCCAGTGGGTCGGCGGCCACGGCCCCGGCTATGGCGAAGCATACGACGCCAATTACGAGCTTGAACAGGCTCGCCTTGAATTGGGCAGAAAACAGCAGGGCGGGCTTGGTACCGCCATGGAAGTTGTCGGCGGCCTGGCAACCCTTGGCCCCGCTCGAACCGCTCTTGGCGCTGTTGCTGCACCGGTCGTCCAGACCGGTAGTCGCATCGGGCAAGTGGCCAAGGCTGCGCCGCCGGTTCTGGGGGGCGGTTACGCTTACGGATTCGGCAGCACCGATGGCGACCTGGCCCAGCGAAATATGGGTGGCTTGGTTGGCGCAGGCATGAGCGCGACGGCCGGCGTTGCAGCGCCGTTGGCCGGCAAGGTTATTCAGGGCACTGCCCGCCGGGTTGCTCAGGTTCCCGTCAACATGGCGAACCGGCAGGCGATGCAGCAGGCGATCCAGACCGCCCCATCGGCCGCGACCATCAAAGGCACCTCGCAGGCCGCCTATAAGGCGGCAGAGAGGACCGGCGTGGAGATTGGCCCGCAGGCTATGCAGATTCTGTTGCACGACATGACGAACCTGGCCCGCCTCAACGGTCTCATCATGCCCAGTGGCAAGCTCTCGACAGCATACCCCAAGGTAGCCCATGCCCTTCGGTCGGTTCGGGAATACGCACAAGGGCCAGTTTCCATCGAGCAGGCCCAAACCCTGCTCAAATCGATCCGTGCAGCGCAGAAATCTGCCGATCCAGATGAGGCCCGCTTGGGCATGCAAATGGCCAATGCTTTTGAGGATTTCTTCGATAGCCTGCCGCCATCGGCATTCTCGAAGAATGGCCAGAAAGCCAGCGAGGCTGTGCAGCAATGGGCCAAGGGCCGCACCGAATGGGCGAGGTCCAAACGAACCCAGGCCATAGAGGACATCATCACGGATGCTCGATTTGCCAAAGGTGGATTTTCCGCCGGTCTTCGATCAGGCTTCGCGTCCATGCTCAAGGCAAAGAATGCCAAAAAACGCCGCGGCTTCTCGCAGGCTGACCTCGATGCCATCGAGCGCTTTGTCGAGGGCGGGCCCATTCAGGAACTGCTTGAACGCCTGGGTAGCGGTGCGGGCCTTCCGGGTGGCGTGCTTGGTGGCCTGACAGGTGGCCCGATTGGCGCCGTTGCGGTTCCTGTCGCTGGCGGTGTAGCTCGGCGGCTCACCAACCGGAATGCTCGGAACGCAGCGCAGGCGTTGCGGGCCCAGGTTGCTACGCCGGGCGGCGTCCCCGTGCAGGCGCTGCCACCGCCTTTGCCCTTGCCGCGTGGCCTTGGGTTCCAGGGCAGTCAGGC
This sequence comes from Devosia ginsengisoli, assembly GCF_024707105.1. Lineage (GTDB taxonomy): Bacteria > Pseudomonadota > Alphaproteobacteria > Rhizobiales > Devosiaceae > Devosia > Devosia ginsengisoli_A. The sequence goes on from NZ_JANQAJ010000006.1 coordinate 1,040,467, forward strand.
TGTCCTCAACAGCAGCGGCGACTTGCGAAATGGCCTCCTGGTTCGGCCCCTATGAGCACGATGATGGGTCAGTCGGGTTTGCCGAAAAACCAGCGTGGATATATGCCGGCCAGCGACGCCCCCAGCCAGATTGCTCCGGGGATGGGCAGAAGCGCTGCCCAAAAGCCGCCAAGCTGCCAGCCGGCCACGGCTCCCAGCACGGCGATCAATCCGAAGGTGATGACGCCCCGCCAAAGGTCTTTGGGGCTAGCCATTGGTCCTTGGTGGATTTCGCGGAAGGCCTTCCGGTCTAGCTCCAGTTCGGGACGTTCGATCATAGGTCATTCCTCTTGGCCTCGCGCACTAAAATGCGGCCATGCGTGCCCGATAGCAAGCGGGATGCGACAGGCGGACTTGCAGCGCCCTGGCGGCAATTCATGGCCCTTCCTGAACATCTATATTGGAGCACGCCAATGACCCTGTACCACGCAAGCGCTGGAATGGCTTTTCCTACCCGAGCCCGACTGACCACAACGCTGCAATCGCTCGATGTATCGTCCGCCGGTCAGGGGGCAGTGACCGTCCCCAAGATACGAATGGCTAATCTGACCAGCTCGGCAGTTGCGGTTGATTTAGAAGTGCATGGCGCCTCATCAAGCTGGTCTCTGCTGAAAGGCGGACAGGTTCCCGGGAACGGCGCTATAGAGCTGGACGACGTTCTTCTCGGCAGCGGGGAGACGTTGAAGGCCAAGGCCGCGGCGAACGACGCAATCGATATTCACGTGATTTCTGGAGTGAATCGTTGATGGCCGAAACGGCGGATGATCTGGTCAGGGAGGCATACCTGCTTCCAGTCGCAGAACGCGCTGCCGATGCTGCTCAGTGGGCGCAGGGGATTGAGGTCGGACAGGCTCGACGGATGGACGATCCGATGACTGATGTTCGGGCGCTTCAACGCGTGAGCATTGGTCTGCTTGAAGCCGCCTTGGCGCGCGGGATCAATTTTCCACATCAGAAGTGGGTTGATCCCGCGGTCGATCCGTTGGGTGCCGTCCGCCAAGCCGGAGGAATTGCCGCTCTGCTGGCTCCGGCATTTTTGGCGCAGGGGGCGCCATGAGCAGGTTACAATTGCGCATATTCAGGCTGGAAACAGCCGCCATCCCGCGCACGACCGCTAGGGATGAGCGCCAGCTCGCGGAGTTCATTGCCGCGATCCACGAGCTGGCCGCGAGTCACAGTGACATCGGCAATTCCATAACGCCGGAGGCGAGCACAGTTATGACGCGATGGAAGACCGAGCAGTGCGTCGCATAGGGGCAGCAGCGGCGCAGCACCATTGAAAACAATCAAAGGAAATCAAGATGCTTGCGCTCGATAGGCGCGTGAAGGCCCTGGAAACCCGAATTGTCCCTCCCACAACTGAGACGCGCGTCTATAAGGTAGCTGGCGTCGGCACAGAGGAAGAGATGGCCGCATTCCTTCACGCGGCAGGTTGGGCCTTCAACCCGGGTACCGACATGATCATTCATATTGTCCCCATGCAGCCGGATTTTCGTGATGGTCGGGTGCACGGTGCCATTCCCAGCCAGAACGATGAGCTCAATCGACTTCGCCTGTGTGGCTGCGTAAACCCCTCTTGGCGATTGGAGGCGGCATGACCAGCGCAATCGAGAGCAGGCTCGCACGGCTGGAAAGCGCTGCTGCAATAGGTACTGGTCGGAACATCGTCGTTGCTGGCGGCCGGCTAGCCGACATTGCCGAATACCTTGCCAGCTTTGGCGTGGTTCAGAACCCGCTTGATACCGTCACGCACATTGACCAACCTGGGGAGATGGTCCTCGTATCTTGTGACGATTGGGGAGTGATGCTGGTCTATGTCGCCAAATATGGGAAATCCCTGATACGTCTCGATGAGGACGACCTATGAGCCGTGGCGGTGCCCGATCTGGTGCTGGCCGCCCTGTCGGCAGCATTAACCGCCGCAGCGCTGAAACGCTCGCCGATGCTTTCGCCGCGGGCGTCACGCCGGTTGAGTACATGCTAGAAGTATTGCGCGATGACGATGCCGACCAGAAGCGCCGCGACTGGGCAGCGGAAAAGGCCGCTGTCTACCTACACCCCCGTCCGGCCTCCACCGACCGCACTGTCACGATCGACCTTCCGGACACGTCCACCATCGCCGGCGTTGATCAAGCCTTGGACCGGATTATCGCAGCAATGGCGTTGGGCACGGTCTCGCCCAGCGAGGGGCAAAGCTTCATCAGTGCCATCGAAGCCCGTCGAAAGGCGATCGAGACTGGGGACCTGTTGGCGCGCATCGAGGCGTTGGAAGCCACAAAACGCTGATACCATCCGCCCAGTAAGGTAGACTGCCCACCGGGTGCTACCAGCGGAGCGTCACCTCCGTGCACACTTGCAGCCGAGCTGAAAGGCTGAGAAAGTTAGCAACTGGGGGGCGAGGGGCGATGTTAGGCAGAGTCACAGTTGGCTTTTGGCTTCAGCGCATGTTCTTGGCGTTGATGATATCAATCATCGCCATCCCGCCTGTATTTGCGGATTTTGACCGCAGCAAAGCTTGGTTTACCTCCCTCAGCGATGAGGACCGTATCACACTGCAAACCAATTTGACGCTGGCCGGGTTCTACGACGCCTTCATCGACGGGGCCTTCGGACCATCGACGTATCGTGGGCTGACGGGTTTCCAGAAGTGGAACGGGGAAATTCTCACTGGCGTCCTGAGCGACGCCTCTGTGCGAGCGCTCTCCAGAGCTTCGGATTCGGTGATTAAGGAACTAGATCTCCAAATTATCCAGGATGAACGTGGCCAGATTGAGCTGGCAGTCCCGCGGGCCCTATTGCCCCAAACGACCCCAACCTCAGTGGGCACCGCCTATACTAGGTCGGATGGCCTCATGCGGCTGGATACCGTCCGTCAGCCAAATTCGACACAGTCATTCGTGGATTACTACCGCCAGATGTCTACGGAGAACGACAGGCGGAAAGTTACCTACCAAACCTATCAGGACAGCTACTTTGTCGTGTCTGGGGCCTTGGATGGCGGGTACTTCTACTCGCTAATGTTCAACGACCGGGACCAGACGGTGGGATACACCTTGAACTGGTCGCCTCCGTACATGAAGCAGGGTTCGATTGTTTCCCTATTCCTGGCCTCCTTCGCCACACCATGGACCGAAGCAAACATAGCCAGCACAGATCCTGCCCCCAGTTCCTCGCCGGCGGCTTCTCCCGCGCTGCCGCCATCGGATTCTGGATCGATAACCGAAATTGGCAATTTCCTGGTCTTCAAGGATATGCCGGGCGTAATTGGCCTCCGCGGCGAAATCGGACCGACGACTCCGCTAGATTTTCGCAGGGCGGTCCGGGCGGTTGCCGAACCAAAGGTTTTGATGCTTGCCAGTGAGGGCGGCTATGTCGCCAGCGCCCTCCTGCTGGCCTACGAAGTGCGCGAGCTCGGGTTGTCAACTTATGTGCTGCCGGAGACGGGCTGCTACTCCGCTTGCTCCTTTGTGTTCTTCGCCGGGACCAAAAGAAAGGCGGACGGCGCCCTCGGTGTCCATCAAGTATGGAGCGATGATTCCGACGCCTCGACCGCCCAGACCGTCGTGTCGGATATACTGGAGGCCTTTGCCGACTTCGGTGTCCGCCAGGAAGTTACCTCGGCCATGCTCCGCACGCGTCCAGAGGACATGTATGTCTTCAGCCAAGGCGAGCTAAGCCAGTGGGGTATCAATGCCGGCGATCCAATGGCTGACTTCGGCAATGAGGCTGAGGTGCTACCGGCCGACGCCGTTTCGGTCGTCCAGCAAACGCGTAGGAGGCCTGAAGATAGCGAAGAGCAGTCCATCCCTGTACCCTCTGTTATAAGCCTTGGGACTGTGCTGCGAAATAACGGGTTTACCGGTCCGACAATCTTGGCGATTGAACAGGCATTGAGCGGAGGCGGTATCTCTACCCTCCTCGAGGCGGGGAGTGAGCTCAGAGTTCTGTATGGCCCCGCTGGCGATGGGCAGACTATCCCTTATAGGGTGACCATCCACTCACAAGGCAACACTGAAGGCGTCGGGGTCGCCCTGCAAGACACCGGAGCTTATGTCTTGGTTGCCACGCAACAGGACATGACTGTTCAGGGCAGTACTGCCGATGGGAAGGGTCCAAGGCGCATCAATGCCGAAGGTGCTCCGGCATATGTACAATTGGCCTCTCTTCGTAGTGAGGCGGAAGCCAGGCAGGCCGCACAGAACCTGATTACCCGATTTGGCCCGTTATTCGGCGGTGCCAATATAGAGGTGCAGCGTGTGGATCTCGGTGCGCGGGGCGTATATTACCGTGTTCGTGTTCCAGCCACGTCGCAGGAAGCGGCCAACTTAATATGCTCCAATGTGCAGTCGGCAGGCGGCGACTGCGTCGTTCTTTGAGCGTAGCCAACGCCGCCCGCGCCGGCAGCACTGTAATCTTGGCAACGTAGGGCCAGCATCTGCAGATCTTGCAGCGTGGTGGTCGGTATGGCCGCGAGCGGGGCGCTTGGCCAATAAATGCCCCAGCCCCAATCATCAAGGCTCAATGTGGCAAATACCTCCCAGTCCATCAGCAGATGGAAGGCCTGATGGCTTTGGATCAATGGCGTGAGATCAATCACGGCTATGTCGCCGTGCTCCCATTCCACTTCAACTCCGAAGGGTTCCATCGCCCTTGCCGACTTCAACCTCGGGATAGGCTTCCCGACATCAACCCAATCGTCGGTCATTGATCTCCTCCGTCAAAGCAGCTTCAGGGCACGCAGCGAAACCTGGCCCGATCTCCCGATGATGATGTGGTCGTGCAGGGTAATGCCCAGCGGCTTGGCGATGTCCGAAATTTCCTTGGTCATCCGCACATCGGACGATGACGGTAAAGGGTCCCCAGACGGGTGGTTGTGCACCAGGATCAGCGCGGTGGCCGAATGTTCGAGCGCGCGCTTGATGACTTCGCGTGGATAGACCGGGGTATGATCGACAGTGCCGGTCTGCTGCACCTCATCGGCGATGAGCCGGCTTTTTTTGTCCAGGAACAGGATGCGGAACTGCTCAATCTTCTCGTGCGCCATCATCAGGTGGCAATAGTCCAGCAGGTCGCCCCAGCAGTCTAACACCGGCATTGATGGGTCGATGCGCTCTCGCGCCAGACGGCGTGCCACCTCAAGGGTGAGTGCCAGGTGAGCAGCGACCCTGCTGCCAACGCCGGCCGTTTCCAAGAGCCTGTCCGAAGGGGCAGCGAGGACGGCTGGCAAGGAGCCGTACCGGTCCATTAACGCCGCTGCCACCCCGCGGCTGCGAGCCACGCCGAGCGGCGTGCGAAGCAGCTTTGTTAGCAGGCGTTCCTGTTCGCCTTGATCCCACCCTTGCTTTCTTTGTGGGACGAGGCGGCCCGTAGGCGCCTCGTCCATGCCTCTGGTCTTCATGGCTAGGCCGCCTGCTGTTCAGTTGCGGTGGATCCCAGAAGCGGGCCCTCGATGCGGGCTAGTGCCCTCGCAGCCAGCATTGCGGCCTCGGTGACATCGAAATAGATCGGCAACCATGGCCTTCCGTCGATATCGACCGGCTCGCCGTGCACGTGGATGGACCACTCCATCTTCTTCCAAAGGGGTATCCACTTCGTGTCCTGGATGCCTCCCACCTGGCGGTAGCCTTGCGCCAGCGCGTATTCCATAACGGCCGCGCAAGCGCTGGCCATTATTCGTATCGATTCACGACCGCGTCGGCTTGGGATGATAAATCCCCGTGTCCACTCTACCACCGCCGCGTCCCTGACCATTGGTCGTATGCCGCAACTGTTCGGAAAAACCTCGCTCAGAAGGTGGGGCAGATGCGTTGGGATGAATCTCGATCCGGCGACCAATTCGTTGCCGTCCAGGACGACTAGGTAGGCAGCGGCGCCGGTATCGAACTGGTCGTATTCCAGCCAGTCGGGTGACCGCGGGACCCAGCCAAGCTCTTCAGCATAGACGACGTGGCGAGCTCGGAAGAATTGCTCCAGCTCTGGCTGGAACAGGTGTTCGTTGTCTTTTGTGATGAAGTGGAATTGCATTTCTGCCCCCGTTGATAACGAGGGCAGGGTGCAGCGAAGTAGGGGTGCTAACTATTGTCGGAAACGACAGTTGCAGGGGCGATTCGTTTCTTAAAGATATTGAGCGACAATGGGTTGTTCTGTAATTCCTATAAAATGATTTGGCGCGATTTAATCGCCTTGGCGACGGCGTGCGTCGTCGTTGTGGCGCTCAGCTTTGCTCGGCTGTGCACAAGATGCTCCCGAACGGTCCTCTCCGAAACTGTGAGAATATCGCCCACATCGACCAGCGATTTGCCGTTGGCGATCCACCGCAAGACCTCCCGTTCTCTATCAGTCAGTTGGCCAAAGGAGGTATGGACCTGATCATATAGTTCGACGGCGCGCATCTCAGCATGCAGGCACACCAGATGGAGCATATGGCGGGACAGCGTATCGAGATCTACGGGTTGGTCAGCCGCGAGCGAAACCACAGCCTGAACGCTGGACGGGTCGCCCATGGGAAAACCAATGCCGTCCATCAGGCCCAGGGATGACGCTTCCGAGGCAATCTTTCCGGCAATACGAGTGTGCCGCGAATCCTTGCGCGCTTCCTTCCATGAAAACGGCTTGGCCCGAGTTAGGGAAAATAGGCTGACAGGGTCGTGCCAGAAGTAGGCGCCTTCGCGGTAGCGATCCAACCAAGCCACGGGCCAGGTGTGCGCGATGACATAGGGCTCGGCATCCTCGCCGAGCGCCGGCAGCCGTGTCATCATGAAATAGTTGAAGCCAAATTCTCGCAGTATCAACGAAAAATCGTCGACCAATGCTCGCAAGCCCGTGTGCCCGTCGCATCTTTCGATGAAAGCAAGCGCTACGTCGACCAGCTGCCCCATGCTGCCCTCCGCATTCTCCCCTTCAGCATTTTTACCGATTGGTCAAAGTCGTCAACAATTGGGAGAAATGCCAATTGTCAATGCCATGTGTCTACTATAGCAGCGGCCCGCCCACCGACTGTTCTTGCCCCGCATTTAACTAGAATTTGCCACTGAAACAGCCAGTTCCCGTCACAGTTGACGACGAGGATGATAGAAGGTCCTTGGGGAATGCTTGGTGCTTACATGATCGCAGACTTCCGCTACGTCGCCTCCCCGGAGGTGGAGGACGTCGTGGTCGAACTGTTTTGGGATAACGATGGCGAACGGATGGGGCGGATCAAAATTCCGGACATGGTGGACAATGCCGTCGTGGTTTTGGAACTCCCGCATCTATCTCCGCTGCCGGTCATATCGGCGGTCGCCTATGCAATGGTACTAGCCGCCCAAAGCGAGAGACGATTGCGGATATCAGGCGATCAGTCGGTTTGGCAGCAGGAGTGGGGTACTCTGATCAACGCCCCACTAGGTGATGTGCACTAGCTCTTGACGCCAAGTTCGCGCAGCAAGGCGCGGCAGGTTTGCTCGCCCTCATCGGCGCATTCAGCTTCCCGGCGGGGTTTCGGTATGCTTTGGAAGCGCCGCAGATCGGCCTGCAACTTCGTGATGAGCCGCTGGCGATCCTGAACCTCGGGGCCGGTATCTGGAACGCGGCCCATCAGTTCGCGTCCACCATGCCGTCGGCGATTGCCATGTCGATCTGCTCCTCGATCTCATCGAACACCACGACGATCAGAAGCTCACGCTCTTCGTCGGTCTGGCCTGCATCGGCCTCCACCTTGACGGTGAAGGAGCGGAGTAGGTGGTCGCGGCGCAGCGAGAAACCGGCGCGGAATTCCACGAAGCCGGCATCGCTCCACAGATCGACCATGAATGTTTCCAGATACTGGATGTATTTCGCCGAAAGCTCGGCGCTCAACCGGTCTACCAGTTCCTTCATCGCCATCTCCGCCCTAGAAACTTATCCCCGAAATCCCCCTGCGCGCCAGTGGGCTTATCCTTGCAACATCAGCAAGGAGATGAGTGATGAGACCCGATAGAGAAATCCGGAGAACGATAGCGCAGTTCCTCAACGGGCTGGCGGTTGCAATCGTTGCAACGTTGGTTCTCGCCCCTTTGGCTGCCGAAACGCTTAGAAGCCACGAGGCTGCCGTCGCGATAGGCGTTGCCGTCATAATCCATATGATTGCGGTCAGGCTGGTGCCCTGAGCCTCTCCTAGCCCCTTCGATAGGGAGCTATGGGGCTCGGAAGTCGGGCGAGTTCCAGAGACCGTTCAGGGTCCCAAACGTCCGAAATCCTGGCATATTCTCGCCAGTCGCCGCCATGCAGGCTCGACCGCCATTCCTGGAGATCCTTATTGCGCAGGCGAGCAGCCTCATCGTTTTCATGACTGAGGGGAGTAAATCGCTGCCGCACCTCGGCCTCCCTGATCTGGGGAGATAAATGGCCGTACGTTCGCAGGACGGTAGTGGGATCTGCATGGCCTAGTTGTGCTGCTACCGCATAGACCGTGGCTCCTGCCTGAACCAGCTGGCTGGCATAGGTGTGTCTGAGGCCGTGGAACGTGAACTCGTCTGGCAGTTCAGCCGCACGTACAGCAGCCTTGAAAAGCGGTTTTTGACCGCCTTTCCATCGCCCGCCGCCGTCGCGCATAAAAACGTACTCCCGTCGCTTGCGCCCACGGATCAGGTCTAGAAACCAGGCCATGCCTTCATCCGGCAGAAATACAAAGCGAGCCCGATAGCTTTTGGCGGGAGAGACATAGATGCCATATCCATCACGCCCAACGTCTTCACACCGCATATTCAGCAGTTCGTTGAGCCGACAGCCCGTGTATAAGGCGCCAAGCACCAGACGGGCTACATCCGGTCGACATTGCGCTATCAATTCCCGACATTCGGCCCGCGTCAGGTAGAGCACCCGAGGTCGGTCCACGGCTGGCAACCGTCTCAAACAGCGCCAGGCGCGTTCGCTCTCCACCTTCCCACTTTCCCAGGAAATCTGAAAAGCGACGCGCAGAATGCCGATCAAGGTGTTGACGGTCTTCTTGCGTTTGCGGAGCTGGTCGTCATCGAGGCTATCGATGGAGAGTTTTGGCCCAAGCGGTTTGCTTCCGCGTTTTGGTGGAGTTTCCAGAACCTCACGGACGAAGCGCCGCAGGTGTTCACTATTGAACGCATCTACCGCGACATTCCCGAGTCGGGGAATGATGTGGTAGTTGATCAGTGACAAGTTGGTTTCGAAGTGGCTCTTGGCCGCTGCCAGGCGCTTCCACTCTACATATTCGTGCATAGCGTGAGCCACACTGTAAGTTGCCCCGATCGGGCGCACGATGAGGTCTTGTCGCACGCCCAGCGGTTTGGCCTCCGCAGCCCATTGGCGAACATTTGAGCTATCGAACCACTTGTGCGCCGCGGCGAGGGCATCCTCATAGGTTAGACCAGCGGGTCGGGCCTCAGATTGAGCCCAGCCGAGCCGGCGGCGATAATAGGCGCCCGAACGCATTCGAATGCGGGCGCACCAGACGTCACCGTCGGGGCGACGCTGGTAACCGAGATGGCGGGTCCGCGCGAGGAGCTGATAGTATGGCGTCTCACGCTCAGCCAGAGCGCTCAAAACATCCTGTGAGCTCAAATCGTGCCTGCTCAACCTCATAGTAGCCATGCTCTCCTCCGTGTGGGAGCACCTTGCATACTCGGACGGTTTAGTGCCGACGCTGTCGTGTAACAGGCAAGCCTTTCCACGCTGCTCGAGACAGATGGTTAGGGCAATCTAAATTCAACCCCAAAGTTTGAGCCATGTCGCGGACAGCAAATATCGAGATAGCAACAGCGCCGCGCGGCTCGACAGAAAGACCTTTTGTGGGGCTTTGCACTGCTTATGCTGCCCCTAGGCTGCCTTCGTGGCAGAGCCGGACGACAGGTCAGCACCTTTAGCGACGCTATCGACGATAATCTGCAGCTGACCACGTGAGCAGGGCTCAATCCTGGCATCGATCCGATAGACGTCACGCAGAAGCTGCTGGGTTATGACTTCACTAGTGGCCCCCACGCCTTTGAGGGATCCACGCTCGATGACCAAGGCCCTGTCGGCAAAACGCATGGCCTGGTTGAGGTCATGGATGGCGATGAAGACGATCATGCTGCGCTCGCGCGCCACTTGCTGCATGAAATCGAGCACCTCCATCTGCCGGTGCAAGTCGAGCGCACTGGTGGGCTCATCCATCAGCAATATGTCCGGTTCGCGCACCAGCGTCTGCGCAATGCCTACGAGCTGACGCTGGCCGCCGCTCAACTCGCCGAGGTTGCGGAAGGCAATATCGGTGATATCGATGGCATTCATCACGCCATCGATCAACGCCAGGTCCTCGTCGCTAACCTTCCAGCCAGACCCCTGCTTACGAGCGAGCAGGATGGATTCATAGACCGTGAGGACGGCATTGGCCGAGGTATCCTGCGGCATGTAGCTGATGGCGCGCTTGCCCTTTTCTGAGCCTTCCACATGTACCATGCCGGGCCCGTGCAACAGGCCGGCCATACGCTTGAACAGGGTGGACTTTCCCGCAGCGTTGGGACCGATGACTGCGACAATCTCGCCGGACGAGAAGGTCGGTGTGGTGATGCCCGACACGGTCAGCCGCCGCCCGTAATAGGCACCAATGTCCTCAAGCGCGATGGTTACCATGACCGCCTCACATTGGAGAGAATGAGCGAGAAAAAGAAAGGCACGCCGACGAGTGCCGTGATAATGCCGATGGGAAATACCACGCCCGGCAGGATGGATTTCGAGACCACCGAAGTTGCCGATAGCAGCAATGCTCCCGCCATGATCGAGGTGGGCAGGAAGAAGCGCTGATCCTCGCCCACGAGCATACGGGCGACATGGGGGCCGACCAGCCCGACAAAGCCGATTGTGCCCACGAAACTGACCGGAACGGCCGCTAACAGCGCGACAATCAGCATGGTTTCGAGCCTGATGCGGCGCACGTTCACGCCGAAGCTGGCGGCCTTATCTTCGCCCAACCTGATGGCTGTGAGCGCCCAGGCATGGCGCGCGAACAGCGGCAGCGCAAAGACCAGAACAGCCGTGGTAATCCAAATCTTTTCCCAGGTCGCTTTGGTGAGGCTGCCCATGGTCCAGAACACCACGCTTTGCAGAGCTTGTTCGGAAGCGACATATTGGAGGAAGGCCAGCAGCGCATTGAAGGTGAAGACCAGCGCGATGCCGAGCAGCACGACGGTCTGTACGGTCACGCCGCGCGCCTGCGAAATGAAATGGATGATGAGGGTGGCGACCAGCGCCATGACGAAGGCGTTGACCGGCACCATGAAATTGGTGGCAAAGGGGATGATCGACACACCCGCCACAATGGCAATCGCAGCACCGAAGCTGGCGGCGGCGGAAATGCCGAGCGTAAAAGGGCTGGCGAGCGGGTTGGCCAGAATGGTCTGCATCTGGGCGCCAGCGAGCGAGAGGCAGGCGCCGGTGACGATAGCCATCAGCGCCATGGGCATACGGATATCCCAGACCACGACGCGGATCTTGTCGGAGACGCTGCCGGGCGAAACGATGGCAGAAGCAACGTCCATCAGCGCATAGCGCGCCGGTCCCCAGGCGATATCGATAGTGAAGCTGAGCGCCAAAGCAATGGCGAAGCCGACAATGATAAGAATGCGCCGCCAGGCAAGGGCGCGGTAAAGACCGCGCCCTTCTTGGGCAACTGCATCGGCGGTTGCCGTAGCCATGACTATTCCTCGTTCAGCGCCAGCCAATAGCCGGGCTCGTAGGGCACGGGTAGGAAGCGCTCGTGGAATTCACGGAAGGTGGCATCGGGGTCCAGATCAGCAAAGAGATCGGGATGGAACCACTTGGCCATCTGCTGTATGGGCGCGAACTGGTAGGGGCTGGCATAGAACTGGTGCCAGATGGCATAGACCTTGCCGTTCTGGACGGCCTGGGCGTCGGTAAAGGCGGGCTGTTCCATCAGGGCAGCGAGGGCAGCACGGCTGGCATCGGCCGTGGCAGCGGCATTAGGCCCGACATTGACGTAGGACGGGCCATCAGCGCTAGTCGATGGCGAATTGGTCCAGTCGGATCCGGTCACCACGATGATGTCGGGATTGGAGGCAATGACCTGTTCGGGATTGATCGTACCGGTATAGCCGGGCAGGAATTCCGAACCAAGATTGATGCCACCGGCCATCTCGACCATCTTGCCGTAATTGTCATTGCCGAACGTGCCGCAGCAATCGCCCAGACCCGCTGCGCGATACATGAAGACCAGCGGCTTTTCCGGGTTCTCCTTGGCCAGGACGTCGGTGACGCGGGCGGTCTGCTCATCCCAGAAGTCGATGATTTCCTGGGCGCGCTCTTCCTTGTCGAAAAGCTGACCCAGCACGCGCAGGCTGGGCTCGGTATTGTCGATGATGTGCTCGCGGAAATCGACATAGACCAGCTTCACGCCGACCTGGCTGAGCATTTCCTCGAGCTTGACCTCGTCCGCGGCCTTCTTGGAGCCGATGGTGAGAAGCATCACATCGGGCGCCAGGTCCACCACCGTTTCAGCCTGCAGGGTGCCGTCCGTGAGATTACCCAGGAAGGGAATGTCGGCTGCCTCGGGGAAGGCTGCGACGTAAGTGTTGTAGCCGGTCAGGTCGGTGGTGTTGAGGTCGTTGCGCCAGGCTACGACATGGGCAAACGGATTTTCGGTCTCGATGGCGGCGATCGGATAGATCAGCCGGCCTTCACCCAGAATGACGCGCTCGACGGGACCATCGAAGGCGACTTCGCGGCCGGCAACGTCGGTTACCGTGAAGGGATCGGCAAAGCTGGCGACAGGCAAGAGAAAGGCGGTCCCGGCCAAGGCGGCCAGGGCGATGTTGCGAATGGACATGCCACGCACTCCGGTGTTGAAAGACAACCCGGCCTATGAAATATGACAAACAGAATCAAGAATTATCTTTTAGAGCGATTCCAGTATGTTGGGGTATGTCCATGAATGAGCTGAGCAATTATTCCATCCGCGATGAAATCCGCGAATTCTGGTCCGAGCGCGCCGCAACCTTCGACCAGAGCGTGGGCCATGAAGTGTTCAGCGAAGCCGAGCGGAGGGCCTGGCATCGTCTCATTCGCAAGCATCTCGGCGAGGGCAATGGGCGACCCCTGCTGGACCTGGCATGTGGTACGGCGGTGATTTCCCACCTGATGAACGACATGGGGTTCAGCGTGACGGGCGTCGACTGGTCCGAGGCCATGCTGGAACAGGCCCGCGCCAAGGCGGCAAAGCGCGGCACAGATATCCGTTTCATCATGCGCGACGCGGAAAATATCGGTGAACCTGATGCGAGCTATGAGGCCATCACCAACCGGCATTTGGTCTGGACACTGGTGGATGTGCCGGCATGTTTCGCCGAGTGGTATCGGCTGCTCAAGCCTGGCGGCAGGCTGCTGATCATTGATGGCAATATGGGCAGGCAAGGCTGGGTATCGCGGCTGCACAATTCCATCAATCGCCTACTCGGTCGGCCTGACCCAAAAGGCCATATGGATCCAGCCATGGCCGAGCGGCATCGCCGCATAAGGGAACGAGTCTATTTCAGCGATGGCATGCCGGCCGAAGCGGTTGTCGCACTGCTGAAAGCCGCAGGCTTCGCGGACATCGTCATCGACCGCAAGATGAGCGATATCCACTGGGCGCAGGCGCGGAAAATGCCATTCTGGCGAGCTGCAGAACGACTTGCCTCAGACCGGTTCGCCATCAGTGCCACTAAACACTAGGGGGAGGCATCCCTCCCAGGCTAGAGACATCAACCTTCTTCGCCCTTCTGAAGTAGTTTCGTGAGAGGTGTCCTTGGTTCATTATGCACCTCTCAACCGGTCGCTGGCCTCACATCCCCAACCGTCCCCATCAGCATCAAGGCGATATGGGTCATGGCTCCCTACCCAAATTGGTCCTTGGACGTATAACGGGCCATCGCCCCGACCGCCGGCACAATCCCGATCAGCGCCAGCACTCGAATAAGAATAAGGCGAAGGAGCTGCGCAGCCATTCGAACAAGCAGCCGCTACGGCCACGCCGGTCGCAACTGCTGCTATACCGACAATGGCGGCCGTCTCCATCGCTACTCTGTTCTGGCACTCCTCCAGCGTGAGGCCTCGCCGGACCAGCTCAGCAGCAACATCTTGTTGGAATGTCCGGTCGGTCGTCTCTAGCACGGCCCGACAAAGAGCAGTGTCTTTGGGTTTGGCTGGGTCTGCGTAGAAGTCTTTCGGCGGCGTAGCACACGCCGAAAGAGACAGCGCTACCAGCGCGGTTAAGATCAACGGCTTCATTGAGAATCCCCCAATTCCCTTTGGCCCAATGAAACCGCTAATCTTGGATGAGTCTCAGCTAATATGTACTGCTTCCGAATTTAGGGGCACCAAAACTCTCTCCCATCCGGCCAGCGCCGCGCTAGACCCTCTGCAATCAGTATATGACTTGTGTGGCCGCAACCTGCTGAACGGGCTGCCTGGTAACGCCCTGCCTCTCCTGACCCGGCGCTATAAGTCCGATGCCAGCGATGGCAAGCAGCCCTATCGCTAGGGTCGGTCCGGAACGTCTGCCCAGCCCGAATAGTCGCGGTGGCCTCGGAAACCTTGGGAACCTCGGCAAAAGCGAATGCCGGGAGCGCCTGCGGCGCCTATAGCGCGCGGGGCTCATTGTGCATACGCGCCACTATGGCTCGCAATCACTCGGTAGCCGTCCGCTTTGCCAGCCTCACTCCAACGCCCCCACCGTTCTCGGGGATGAACTGGACGCCGGCGGCTTCAATGCAGGACCGAATGGCGTCTGCGGTTCCTGCGCGACCGCCCAGCCCACCATCGCCCGCCTCCAGTCGCTTAATCGTAGGCTCGGAAATTCCTGATGCGTCCGCCAGGTCCTTTTGCGACCAGCCGAGCAGCGCTCGGGCAGCCTTAACCTGACGAATTGATACTTTTAGTATTGACATGGCATCCGCGACTATGTTTGATACTAACAGTATCAGAAAAGCATCGCAGGTCAAAGCAAATGACGAAGGATATCGTTCCGGCGACCGCCGAAGGCACGCCCAAATTCAACCGCTCCGAAATCCTCACCAAAGCTTGGGCCGATTATCGCCGCGATGAATTCAAGGGCTGGGGTGTCCGTCGCGGCGAACCCTTCAACCGCAAGCACTTCGCCTATTGCCTGCGCATGGCATGGGCGGTGGCCAAGGAATTCGTGGCATCGGCTGCTGTTCCCGCATCGCCAGCACCCATCGTCAAGACCTGCACCAATCCCGTCCGCGCCGCTGAAATCCGCGCCAAGCTTCGAGACATGGAGTTTGGCGATTTCATGCCTTGGGCCAGGCGCCGGGATGCCACGGCTGAGCTCGCTCGGCTTTACGCCTAACCACCATCACTAGGAGGACAACCTATGACCGATCACGCCCTCACTCGTCGCGCACTGATTGCCGGAACCGGCGCCGCCCTAGCTGGTACCGCGCTTGCCGTGCCCTACGTGAACGTTGTTCAAGCTGATGACGTCAGCCTTCCTGTCGATCCCGTCGCCAGGTACGAAGCTGCCGTTGCGGAGTTCAGGGCCGCTGCTGAGGCGCTCTATTCTGATATTGCAGACTGGACCGTCAATGCCTCGGATAGCGGCGTCATCGTCTTCGGTTATCGTCCGCCCAAGCCCGTCGAATTCACCGGCTATGGCGTCTATGAAATCCAGTTGCGCAAAGCGCGCCCCATCGTGGCGCTGGCCGCATCTGAAAGCGGTCGCGGCTACTACCGCCAGCTCTACTGGCAGGACCAGCGCGGCAATGACCGTTTCCAGGGCGAAGTGAAGTTCACCAGGCCCTCTGCCTTCACCATAGTTCGGAAAATTCGCGCGCTCGCCTGACCCGACGAAATCGGCTCGGGCAGCGGATGCAACGCTCCCCGAGCCTCCCCACGAATTCACTTTGGAGGTTCATCATGGATACCCACAACTTACTCTCCCGCCGCACCCTGCTCAAGGCTTCGCCGGCCGCTCTTGCGGCGCTGACAGTATCCCCCTCGATGGCAGAGGTTCACGCGAGCCGCTTCACCAGCAAGATTGCCGCTTATGAGGAAGCGCTTGCGGCCTCAAACCTCACCGATGAGGCACGGGAGGCCGCTGAGGCGGCCGTTGCCGCAATGGGTATTATCTTGGTGCCGATGGGACTGCTTCCCAACGGGAATTCGCCCAGCGGCCACCGCGACCTGGCGCTATTCACCGAAGCGAGCCTCATCGAGGCAATTCAAGAAGAGGCCGAAGGGGCAAAGCAGCGCCTTTGCACGCGCTATGCTGAGGCTTTGGCGCCGGGGCGCAACGCCGACATCGCCGGCGGAATCGACGCAATGCGAGACCGCAGCCTGGCTGCCCTCGATGATGCAAAAGCGCTGGCCCGTTCGCGCGAGGAACTGCACAATGTTCCCGAGCTGACGCGTGCGGCTATTGCCGCTGACGACGCGCTGGACGAAATCACTCAGGAAATTCTTGCGCTGGTGCCCGTCACCCCAGGCGAGGGCTTGGAAAAAGCCGCATGGCTTCATGGCCTCCTGCGTGAGCGAAAAGGGCATTTCTATGTGCAGGATTGGGATGCCCTTCTAGCCTCAATTGGCGGCGTGCGCCTGCCCTCTTACGCGGAGGGCCTCTAAATGGAAGCGCCAGTCATCATCCGGGAATTCTCCCCCATCCGTGGCCTGCGTCTGTTCACTTCGATCCCCGAAGGCATGCGCGTCGTCAGAGTTGATCGGGATAGGCCTGGCAGCATCTACTCCAAAGGCATGTATGTCGTCATCGACCCCTCACGCACCGAACTGGTGGAAGGCATTGACGTTGCGCTGGTCACCACTGGCGGCCCGCTTGACGGTTTCGAGCCTATTGCCGTGGTCGTGGAGCTTTGCCGCGCCTTCGGTGGCTGGTGCACCGCTCCTGGCGGCGGCGGCCATAGCCAGGTTATGGGCGCCGGCAAGCCGCTTCGTATGGTGGATGGGCCGCAAAATCCCGAAGGCCTGCAACGCAGGATAATCGGCGCCGTAGTCGGTTATTTGGGCGAAAGCTGGGGCGAGCCCATCCGCGACCTTTGGCCCCTGAACAGGGACTTGCCATGGCGCGAGGGCGCCTATGAACGGGACGACTTGCCAAGCACTTATGTCTGCCAGTGCGAAGGCGTGTGCCTTGTTCCGGTCTATCAGGATGGGGCGAGGCTCTTGTTCGACGCCACCGCGCCCATAGAACCGGGAGACTATGTGTGCCTCTGGCTCAAGCCCCGTTTTTATCACGAGGGCATCAAATACCAATGCATGGTCAAGCGGCTGGTGACGCCACTACCAATCGGACCATTCCCGCTTCCCGACGAAATGCCGGCGCCGCCCGTCATTTTGGTGGAAATGCTGAACCCGGCGCGCACTTTTGTCGTGCCCCTTAATCGAGTGGCCGCCATCCACAGGTGCCTAGGGGAATACGGGGGCAAGCCCCTCAAGCTCACTCGGCAGCAAATGCGCGAGAATAATGAGGCCGAGCGAGCAGCGGCGGGAGGGGGCGTATGAACCTCCTCCTGGCTCTTATCTACCGAGCATCACGCCGCGAGTAGCTGTTGCTGCCTTTTTGGTAGGACGACTAATTGCCCGCTGACAGGTTCGTCTGTGTCGTTCCATCTGGCCGACAACTCGCCGTCCAACGCCTTGATTGCCCGAGCGACAGCTTTGGGATTCAACCCGGCCCCGTGCCATCCCGCTTTTGCAAAATATGTCCCCGTACCCGCCATCGCATCCAGGTCACCCATCGAAAGACGCAAATCAAAGCATCTTTCCCGTATCTGATCGATCACGAGATAGCCGGTAGGCACAAAGGAGGGTCGTGGTCGTGTGAACCCAAAATATCCGGCCATGCTGCGGATGTAGCGGAGGCTTCGATCCGGGAACGTCCCTTGCACTTCGGCCAACGTACCATGTCGATAAACCTTGCGCAGACGCGAGACCTGTTCGCCAGTCCAATGCTGGCGTTTCGGCGCCAGTCCCAATTGTTGAGCCTTGGCCCGCACCGAAGAATAGGACCGCTTGCCACCAAGCGCTCGGATCGCTGCCTGATAGTCGGGGTGCAGTCGTCGAAGCGTGTCCAGCTCCGCATCACTCCAGAGCGGCGAGCCATTCGGCGTGCATCCATGGCGCCTCATTCGCGCGCGTGCTCGATCGCCAGATGCCACTCCTGCTGCAAGAAAGGCTATTCGGTTCATGGTTTCCTCCTGGATTGCCCACGAACCCATTCTGAAAATCGCAACGAAGAGCCTGGCAAGCCGGGATTCCAGACTTTGCGCGCTACACTCGAAGTTAGCCACCGAATGCTGCAATCTGGCCTTCAAATGATTTCGCCGTGCCCCAGCATCAAGCCGCGCCGTCCCCCTTGCCTACCGCATGATCGACGGCCTGCTGGACGAGAAATGGTGATAGCCAGCACCAGCCAGATTACATTCCCAATTGATCCAGCAACCCTCCTAGCGGGTCATTTCCGCTCTCTTCCGTATCGGGCGCAACCGGCGGCGCAATGAGATCGATCAATTGCTCGGTCTGGGTCGGTGGCGGGGGTAGTGTTGTCGGCGCAACGGCCGGTCCACGCGGATCCGGCCTGGGAAGGGACACGGCCGGGGATGGCGCCTGAACCGGGTCGGCCGGCGCAGTTTCCGCTCCCGGCTGCTGCTGCCCAAACACGCCTCCGATCAGCTCGTTCAAGAGGGACTCGCTAGAGGGTTGCCCGTCTGCGCCTACCGGGGCCTGACCGCCGGCAAATTGCCCGATAAGGTCCGTCACGGCGCCCCCTGCCATTGTGCTCGGATCCCCATTGAGCACACCGTCCAGCCCGCCCAGCGCATTGGCCGCCCCTTCGGCTAATCCGCCGACACCATTGCCAAGCTGGGATATGGACGCCAGCGCGCGGCCGGGATCGGCAAGAAGCGCCGACAAGTCGGGGTAGATGGCCGGACCGGACAGCGGGCCTTTCACCAGAATCGGCATGCCGAGCCCGGACACGTCGAAATCGCTGCCCTGTCCATCCAGCGAGGCGACCACGCGGGGGTCGAGACGCATATCGATGGCTTGGGCCGCTATGTCGAAACTACCCGAGCCGGTCATGCGCACGAAGGGGCCGAGCAGGCGGATATCGCTTACCGTGCCAACCCCGTCCTGGATATCTGCCGCCACCGAGAATTCGGTGAATTCAGTCTTGGCCTCGTTGTTGGCGCTATAGCCGGCGACGAGCAGAGACTGCACATTGCGCACCAGCCCCGCCACGTCGATGCCACGCAGGGCGCCATCGTTGAAGACCAGCGCCACCGGGCCGCGCAGCGAGCGCGCAAAAGCCTGACTATCGGCACCGGCGCCGGACACTTCTATATTGGCCTTGAGCGTGCCCTCAATGTTCTGGAAACCTGCGGCCGCCGTCAGCAGCGGCAGCGCCTGCACGCCCTCCATGCCCGCAGTAAGCGCGACGGCCGGAACTGTACCACTGCCATTGGCCGTTACGCTGGCGCTGAGTGTCCCATCGTAGAAGCCCGCCTGGGGCACGCTCAATGCAGCCACGCCGTCCGAAACCGAAAGGCTGGCCGTGGCTGGGCCGGCTTTGACGGCACCATAGCTGAGCTGGTTGGCTTGAAGCCGTATATCGGCATCGAACAGGCGCAGCACGGAGAGGTCAATTGCCGCTGGCCCCGAACTGCTCCCGGTCGCGCTCTCCTGGCCGCTGCCAGTCAACGTGCCGAAATCCAGCGCATCGACCGCCAAGGTTGCAGTGACCTTCGGCTTGCCGGACGTTGTTGCGGCCAACGAACCGCGCACCTGTATGTCGTCAAGGCTGATGCTGGCTTCACTGAGGGCCACCTGACCGCTATCGACGGCGATACCACCGGAAAAGGCGAACCGGCCCAGTTGTGCGCCCAGATTCTGGCCCATCCAATTGGCGGCTTGGGTCAGCGACGGGGCAGCAATATCGGCCTTGCCGGATATCGTGCCGTCCAGGTTGAGCGTGCCGGCAAAGCCGGCATTGACCGGCGCAGTCTTGAGATCCAGCGCCACCTGGCCGGGCTGTCCCCAGAGCAGGTCAGCCAGCGCCAGCGAGGTGGAAAAGCTCAGAGGCTCGCCATTCCAATGCGCGGTGCCCGACAGCGACAAAGGCTGGCGGACGTCTTCGATCCTGAGGCTCGCTTCGAGCGACTCGACCACACCAGCGCCGGGGCGCACCATGGTTTCCAACTGGGGAATATTCACCCGTCCGCCCGCAATGGATACCTCACCGCGCAGGTTGAGCGAATTGCGGATCGCCTCACCGTCCAGACCGCGAAAGGCATATTGCAGTTGCGAAGAGATTTTGCCGCTCGCCGGCGCCTGCTGGCCCGCCAGTGCCACGAGACTGGCAATGTCGATGGACGACATATTGAGCGAGCCGCTGGATTGGGGATCCTCGGCATTGACGTCCATGGCGATGCTGGCCGCCAGGCTGCCTCCCGCTATCGCAGCCGACTGCACCACGGATACGAGCTTGCCGGCCTGCAATTGCACGCTAATGGTCACGTCCTGGGCAAGGGCGTCTCCCGCCCTCAGGGAGGCCGCATGCAGCTCGATATCGGCATCTAGGGTGCGTAGCGCGGACAGGTCCGCGCCGCCCGCCGCAGCATTGGCCGGCCCTGCCGCATTCTCATCCGAAGCGGCTGCTGCCGGCTGGAAGTCGGAATAGTCGAGGGCATCGGCATCGATCCGCGCCATGACGAAAGGACGGTCTGCCGGCGTGTAGCTGATATCGAGCTGCATCTTCTGCCCGTTGCTGGCAATCTCACCACCGCTGATGCGGTAACTGCCATCGTCGGCCAGTTGAATATTGCCCGACGCGCTTACCTCGGCCAGCATGGGATGCAATGGTCGTTCCGCCTGCGCGGATAGGGAAAATTCCGTTGGCTGACGCGCCAGCAGGTTTCCCAGCGAACCGATATTGGCGTCCAGCGCCATCTTCCCGTCGCGCGTCACCCCGGACATGCTCACGGCCACGGGCCGATCGAGACCGGGAGCGGACAGACGAAGCTCTATAGCACTGGCCATGGGCTCTGTGATTTCTCCTGTCCGGCGCGCGATTTCACCATCGCTCACCACGACGCTGCTGAATGACAAGCGTTCGAGATAGAAGGCAATGGTCTTGAAAATATCGGCATCATCGTCGGGCTCGGTCGCCGACGGCGCTGCCGAAGCGTCCGTCACCGTATCGTCCAGCACGATGCGCGGGCTCTTAAGCTCGATACCGCTGACGCGCACCTGGCCCGACAGTAACGGCAGGAGTTCCACCGACGCGACGGAGCGCGCCGCCGCGACGGCAACAGCGCCATCACCTGTCTTCAACACCATATCTTCAGCGACAATGCCAAATTCAGGAAGGACCGAAAAATGGATCGTGCCATTGAGCGCGATTTCGGCGCCCGAGACCTCGGAGAGCTGGCTGGCGAGCGCCGTTCTCAGGCCACCGGAATTGACCGCAAAGGGCAACAGGAACGCCAGTCCAATGAGTGCAAGCGCCACAATCGCTACGGCTAAAGCAGCTTTTTTCACGCCGGAGCCTCCTGAAGTTCAGGCTGGAGATAAGCCCCATCGGTCCCCCATCCGACGGCCCATCGAATCACAATGAGCCTTCAGCACTACCGCAAACACCGTTGGAACTCGTTAACCATGCCCACGAGCTTCAAAATTCGTGTGCCTTGCTACGATGTGTGAATAATGGGGTGTGCGCTCGATATACCCGGGCGCGCGTACCGGCCGTCCAGCCGGTGGAGCATTGCCCATGAAGCCCGTGGCATACTCTGTTCCTGATGTGCTCAAGATGATCGGCATCAGCCGAACCACGTTCTACCAGCTGGTGAAATCCGGCGAGATCAAGGTTCGCAAGGTCGGGACGCGTAGCATCGTGCTTTCGAAAGACCTCGAAGCCTGGGTGCAGCAGCTTCCGGTCCTGCATGATTTCGGTGATGGCCAATGACCGAGTACCAGCCGTCCCCTCGGGTCGTTCGGAAGCGCAAGGACGTTGACCGGCAGCAGGTTCGCCGCAACCGTATGAAGGCCACCGGCACTCCCACCACGCATGTGCTGGACCGGGCATTGGTCGAAGGCCTCATGTACCAGATCGACCTTCAGCGCGTTCGTGGCGTGGACGTGAAGGAAATGCAGATTTCGGCGCAGCGGGTGCTGGCCTACGCTACGTCCATTTTGACTGCAGGGACTAACGGCAGCGACCACTACAATGTTGAATCGGTGGCCGCGGTGATCCGGAAGCGTATTGGCCAACCTGGCGCAAGCAAGTTCCGCCTGGCCCTTATTCCGAAAGAGCAGCGGCGGGCGGCGGCCTTGATGTCCATCGAATATGCTGAGGATGTCGAGGCCTAGGCGGCACTGTTGGAATCGTCGATTTGTTCGAGTGTGCCGCTTTTCGATGTCGTCGGTCACCACTGCGGTAATGTCACCGAGGTATGATCCAGGCTTTGCGCCCGCAATTCCTGGATGCCAAAGTTCCGTGCGGCGTATGACACGCTGCCCTAAGGGCCGCACACAGGTCTAGATTTTTGCCGGCCTCCCGGTCACAACTACCCAGTGACTGCTTGAGGATGCCATGACGCTGAATGAGCCGCCCCAGACGGAGAATGCCGAGCAAGCGGCCCCTAAACTGCAAGACATGGCAGCAGGCTTGACCAAAGTCGTATCTCGAATGTCCCTCAGCGATTTCCTTGCGGCCTGTTCAATGGGACAAAGCTTTGGCCTTCAGCCAACTTTTATTCGTGATGTGCTGCCGGCCGACACTACCGTTGCGTGGTCCGCACTCAATGACCACCAAATTTATATCGTAGTTCAGAATCTTGCAGCCATCTGCGAGCGGCTTGCCTCCGAGATTGAGCGGCGAACTATCGCCATAATGGTGGCCGCCGCTACATCGATGCAGATGGAAGGCGGAGGGTCAAGCAAGCCCCGCGGTGCTCAGGCGACCGCAGCACAACCTGCCCCACAATCCGAGAGGGCCTCTACTCGCGCAAGGCCCACAAAAAAGTATGTGAGCGATATCGGGCTCTATCTTGATGATTTTGAGCGCTGTAGGGAACGAAATTCGGGCAAGGAACGGTGGCAGAACGTAGTCTGCTATTTGTTCTTACTAGCCGCATTAGCTACCGCGCTGCAGAAGCTAATTCCATTTGCGCCGGCTCCACCCCCTTCGTTCCGACACCACCAAAGGGGCGGCTCAAAGCCGTCTCAAACACTTCGAATGCAGATAACAATCCAAACAAAACACTTAGTGCCTAACTCCTTCTGGATGGAGCCGCGATATCAGACGCACAGAATGTAGCTTGGGATGAGTAGGATGTGGGACGCACTCGAGATTAGCTCGCCCCTAGGCATTCAAGCGCGTCCATCCAAACTATAAAGTGGGGACAGAAGTGGGGATGGTCGCTTCGTCGCGACAATTATTGTGACAAAAGAATGGTTTAATAAATCGGAATGGTGGAGCTGAGCGGGATCGAACCGCTGACCTCGTCATTGCGAACGACGCGCTCTCCCAACTGAGCTACAGCCCCGTTCCGACGGATGCTGATATGAACAATAATCAGGGCGAGGGCAAGGGGGGTAAGTGCGCCTTGTTCGCGCTTTTCTAGGCCAGCCCCTGCGCCACCAGCGTTTCGGCCGTCGCCAGGATGGCGTCCGGCGCAGGGATCAGTTCGCGGCCCAGCAGGGCCACGGCGCCGCGCGAATCGAGCTGCTTGGCCAGGCCCAGCTCGCCCAGATTGCCGCGTATGTCGCGATCGAACAGGCCATAGAGCCGCACGGCCCAGTCGGGCATCTGCAGGCGCGGCACGCGCCTGTCGGGATAGCGCGCCGCCACCAGGTCAGCCACCTCTTTGAAGAACAGGGTGCGCTCGCCCATGGGGAAACGCTGGCCGCCGGCCTCGGGCGCCGTCATGGCGGCCACATGGGCCGCGGCCACGTCGCGCACGTCGATAATGGTGATGGGAATGCGCGGCAGGGCCGGCACCGAACCATTGAGCAGGCGCTGGATCAGGATGGGCGAGGTGCCGGGATCCTCGTCGAGCAGCGGCCCGAAAATGCCGCTCGGGTTGATCACGGCCAGGGCGTCGTGGCGGCCGGCGGCGTCCATGATTTCCCAGGCGCGGCGCTCGGCCAGGGTCTTGGATTCCTGGTAGAAATTGACGCCGCGACCATCGAGGTCGGTCCAGTCCCGGGCGGTGAAGGGCGCGGTCCGGCTCTTGTCGTGGCCATAGGCGATGGCCGCCATGGACGAGGTCAGCACGATCCGTTCGGCGCCTGCCGCATTGGCGGCGTCGAGCGCCCGCGTGGTGCCCTCCACGGCCGGGCCGATCAGTGCCATCTTGTCGGCGGGGATTTCGAGCACGAAGGGCGAGGCGGTGTGCTGCACATAGCGGCATCCTTCGGCCGCTTCGCGCCAGCCGGCATCGTCCATCAGGTCCAGTGCCACGAATTCGAGCTTCGACGTGTCGGCGCCGGCCCTGCCCAGCGTGTCGCGCACCTTGTCGGCCCGCTTGAGGTTGCGCAGGCTGCCCCGGACGGTGTAGCCAGCATTGAGCAGTTGGAGGGCGACATGGCCGCCGAGAAAGCCGGATATGCCGGTCAGAAGGACGCGGTCGGTCATCGAATTCTCCCTTACAAACTGAACGATAGATATGCTAATCGTTCAATTTGTTCAAAGTGTGGAGTCGCGAATTTGAGTCAGGCGGCCAGTGACAAGGTGGCGGAAAGGCGGCGGCGCATCCTCGATGCGGCGCGCCTGCTGATGCTGCGCGACGGGCTGCGCGGCACGACGATGGAAGCCATCGCCCGCGAAGCGCGCATCGCCAAGCCGACGCTCTACGCCCAGTTCGCCGACAAGGAAGCGGTGTTTGCCGGCATTCTCGACGAATTGACCGAGGCGCTGGTCTCCGGCTTCGATGCGGGCATGGCCGGGAAGGGCAATGTGGCCCAGCGGATCGGTGCGGCCATGGCCGGCAAATATGGCGCCATCGCCCAGGCCATCGAAGGCTCCCCCTTTGCCGAGGAGCTCTATGCCACCCATAGCCGCGTCTCGACCCATTTCCGCGCGCTCGATGCCCGCATGAACGAGGAAATCGTCGCTGCCCTCAAGGCAGCCGGCGTGGCCGAGCCCAGCGAGCTCAACCGCCTGATCCAGGCCGCCAGCTACGGGGTTGCCCGCAAGATGATCGACGAAGCCACGGTGCGGGCGGCGATCCCCGTGCTGGTAGAGCGGTTGATCGGGCCGGAACTGGCATAAGCCGGTTGTGTGCCTAGCGCTGAACTCCCAAGGGAGTGGTTACTTTGGATGTATGGGCGTTTTCCCCTTCTCCCCTTGTGGGAGAAGGTGCCCGAAGGGCGGATGAGGGGGCACCGCGCTATCCGCCGGCATTGAAGCATAGGGTGGCGCAGCCCCTCACCCGGAAATCCGCTGGACGCGGATTTCCCCCTCTCCCACAAGGGGAGAGGGTTGGCCGACCTTAGGGTGCACGGGGTGGGCGCGGCGAGAAAGAAGCCTAAACCGTCGCCCAGCCCCCGGTCTTCTCGCTTTCGAACACCGCATCGATCACCCGCATCGAGGCAATCGCATCCTCGATGCCCCAGGGCAGCTTCTTCTCGCCCAGCACGGCCAGCGCAAAGGCCTCGGCCTGTTCGGTATATTGATCCACTGCCGGCAGGATTTCCCGCCGGGCCAGCGAGCCGTCGAAGGGCGCGCCGGTATCGACCGTGATGGCGGTGCGCTCATTGGGCGGGGCGTTGAACGGGATGATGACTTCCAGCTTGGCCTTGCTGCCCAGCACCAGCACGCGCTGATGCGGGGTGGCCTGGGTCGAGCAGGTGAAATTGAGCTGCCGACCATTGCCGAAATCGGCGATGACGCTGGCAAGGCGATCGGTGCCGAAGCGCTCGTCGCGCTCCACCAGTGACACTACGCGCTTGGGCTCGGCCTCGAACAGGAAGCGCGCGGCGGTGATGGGGTAGCAGCCGATATCCATGATGCCGCCGCCGCCGATATCGGCCTGGTTGCGCACAT
Source organism: Devosia ginsengisoli (assembly GCF_024707105.1). Classification (GTDB taxonomy): domain Bacteria; phylum Pseudomonadota; class Alphaproteobacteria; order Rhizobiales; family Devosiaceae; genus Devosia; species Devosia ginsengisoli_A. The sequence continues at coordinate 1,066,544 of NZ_JANQAJ010000006.1, forward strand.
TATTGGGGTCGGCATTGAAATAGGTGAAGGCGGCATTGATGGCCCGCACCTCGCCCAACTCGCCCGAGCGGATGATCTCGCGGGCCCTGATCCATTGCGGGTGGAAACGCACCATGAAGGCCTCGAGCACGATGGCTTCGGGCGGGCACTGGCGCAGCGCTTCTGCATCGGCCGCGTTGAGCGCGATGGGCTTTTCGCACAGCACATGCTTGCCGGCCTTGGCTGCCGCCACGGTCATCGGCACATGCAGGTGGTTGGGCAGGGGATTGTAGATGGCGTCGATATCGGGGTCGGCGAACAGCGCCTCATAGGAGCCATAGGACTTGGCAATGCCGAGCTTGTCGGCGGCGGCGCGCGCCTTGCCCAGATCGCGCGAGGCGATGGCCAACACCTCGGAATGTTCCGAGGCCATGATGCCCGGCGTCACCTTCTGCATGCCGATATTGGCGGTGGACAGAATTCCCCAGCGGACCTTTTTGCTGCTCATGACGCACTCCTTTTCGTTGCGCAGAGCTTTAGCGGCGGGGCGAGGAATTGGCTAGTATGGAAGGGTAGGATGTCATGCCCACGCGCCGTGCCCCCTTCTCCCCTCGTGGGAGAAGGTGCCCGAAGGGCGGATGAGGGGGCACCGCGCGATCCGTCAGCATTGAAGCATAGGATGACGCTGCACCCCTCACCCGCAATTTCCTCTGAACGAGTAAATTGCCCCCTCTCCCACAAGGGGCGAGGGGTGGCTCCACTCCAAGGCGTCAACAGGAAACCACAACAAGCCTTCAATGATCCTCATGCGCGTCAGCCACGCCCAGCCGCCAATAGCCGGCGGCCTTGATATATTGCGGGTCGAAGCCGCGCTCATCCTGCAGATGCGCCCGCACTGCCTGCGACATACCGACTTCGCCGGCAATGTAGGCATAGGCAACACCCTCGGGGAAGCGCAGCCCCTTGATGGCATCGAGCACCAGGCTCGTCGTGCCGGCCGCAGCGCCGTTGCGGTGGACGTAAGTCAGCGTCAGGTTGGCCGCGGTTCCAAAGCGCTGTTCCTCGGCGGCGTCCGCCACTTCGATCACCGCGATCACTTTGCTGCCTTCGGGCAGTTCCTCGATGCGGCGGCCGAGGGCGGGCAGGGCGGTTTCGTCGCCGGCCAGCAGATACCAGTCATAGGCAGCGGGCACGACGACCGAGCCGCGCGGCCCGCCGATCACCAGCTTGCTGCCGACCTTGGCTTCGGCGGCCCAGCTCGAGGCGGGGCCGTCGCCATGCAGCACGAAGTCGAGGTCGATCCAGCCCTGGTCCGCGTCCCAGGCACGCGGGGTATAATCGCGCATTTCAGGCCGCTCGCCTTCGGCGAATTCGGCGCCGCGCGGACCGATGGGCACCAGTTTGGGTTCGACGCCTTTGGGGAAGAAGAAGGCCTTGATATGGTCGGCATGGCCGGGCGAGGCGAAGCCCGCCAGGTCGCCGCTGAAGCGGACGCGGCGCATTTTCGGGGTAATATCGGTGATATTTACCGCTTCGAGCAGGCGCATGCGCGTGTCGTGGCGGATGCGTTGCGGGGCGCGCGGATCGATGGAGTCGGACATGCTGATAAATTCCTGAATGTACTAGTCAGGAATTAGTCCGGCAGGCCGCGAAAATCAACCAGTCGAATCCGTCGATGCTAACAGTGTGTTAACCAATTCGGCCCTGATGCTACTGGGTAAGACCCAGCATCCGATCCTGCGCCTGGCGCAGCGCGAAGAGCCGGGTGGAGGTGTCCGGCTGGCTGTTGGCTGATGTCAGCAACTCGCCCTTTTTCACCGGCGCCGTCACCTTGCCGCCCTCCAGCAGCCCCACGGGAACGGCCCCGGCGGCGCGGCTGTCGGATATGGTCATGGTGTAGCTGCGGTAGCAGGTTTCTCCAATGGCATCAAAGGTTTCGCCGGGCGTGAGGTCGCGCTTGGCCACCGCGCAGACCTCGGCCACCGGGTTTGGCAGCGGCACCATATCGGGCTTGCCATAGAGCATGATGCGGGCGCAGGTCAGCGGCACTTCGAGGCTGGTGAGGTGGTAGGGCCGGAAGAAACTGTAATACGGCCCATGCCCGATATGCAGGTCATCCATCCGCTCGATGATGCGCGGATGCTCCGCCTTGACGATCACGAAGACACCCGGTGCCACGCCCTTGCCGATGGTGAAATCGACGACGCCGGATTTGTTGAGAATCCCGCCGTCTTCCTTTGAAATCAATACCTTGGCCATGTCGTCGCGGTCGGCCTTTGGCCCATGCATGCCCGGTACGTCGGGCACCAGCCCGGTGGCATTGGCAATGGCGCACATCTCGACCATGGTCTTGGAGCCATCGACGAATTCCACCAGCATGCGGGGGTTCATGTTGCGGCGGGTGGCCTCTTCCCGATAGTCGTCGGGCACGGCGTCGTGGCGCAGTGGATTGTTCTTGCCCTTGCCGGCGGCGACGATGGGCAGGCCCAAAGTGCTCACGAATTCAATGAGTTCCATGCAGGAGCTGGGCTCGTCCCCGGCGCCGACGGAATAGACCACGCCCAGCCTGTCGGCCTGCGCCTTGAGGTAAGGCCCGATGGTCACATCGGCCTCGACATTCATCATCACCAGATGCTTGCCATGTTCCATGGCGAGCAGGTCGTAATCCGCCGCGACCCCCGGCTTGCCGGTGGCGTCGATGACGACGTCGATATTGTCAGTCGTGACAAGGGTTTCGGCCGAGGTGATGGCGATCTTGCCGGCCTCGATGGCAGCCAGAGCCTGGGCTGGGCTGTCGGCGACCTTGCCTTTGGAATCCTCGCCATAGGCGATGGTCATGGCCTCGAGCGCGGTATGGGGCCGGCGGGTGGCAATGGCCGCCATCTCGATGCCGGCCATCAGGCTCATCTGGGTCACGAGGTCGGTGCCCATCTCGCCCGAGCCGATGACGCCGACACGGATCGGCTTGCCGGTTTCGGCGCGGGCGGCAAGGTCGCGGGCGAGGCCGGTCAGGGCGATATTGGCGGTCATGGTAGGTCCAGATATGAAGTGGCGTGCTTGGGTTACCCCCCTCCCATTGCCCGCGGCAAGGGAAAAGGCACCGCAGGCCGCAGAACGGGCCGCGAGCGGCCTTCGCAGCCGCCCGATCGGCATCAAGGTTAGCACTTCTTAAACCGTTCCCATGGAAACTGCTCATTGGAGAGAACTCCGGGGGCATCACTCGCCATGGTCAGCAAGGCCAAGAAATCCGTCGCTTTGCCAGCGGTCATCGACCTTGATGCGCTGGACGGCATTCGCGACGGCCTGATCGATGCGATCGAGGAGGGGCCGGTCACGGTCACGGCCGATGCCGTCGAACGGGTATCGACCAATGCGCTGTTCATGCTCATCAGCGCCGCCGAGACCGCCCGGAGAAACCATTTTGACTTCGCTATCGAGCAGCCGAGCGCCGCATTGACGGCCGCTATAGCGCGACTGGGGCTGGACGCCCAGTTTTCAGGGATGATGAGAGGATGACGACTTTGCGGGTTCTCACGGTGGACGATTCGAGGACGATCCTCGCCATGCTGCACCACACGCTCAGCAATGCCGGGTTCGAGGTGCTGCAGGCCGAAGACGGCAAGCAGGGGCTCGATGTCCTCAAGACCGAAACGGTCGACGTGGTCATCACCGATATCAACATGCCCGTCATGGACGGCATCGAGTTCATCAAGAATGTGCGGGCCACCGGCATTCACCAGAGCCTGCCCATCCTGATCCTCACCACCGAAACCAGCCAGGACAAGCGCGACCAGGGCAAGGCGGCCGGTGGCACCGGCTGGATCGTCAAGCCCTTCGATCCCGAAAAGCTCATCTCGGTCATCCACCGCGTGGTTCACTAAGCAGTCATAAGAACCCAGAAGGGTTGGGCGTTCGCATGAGCGATCTGGACGATTTCAAAGCCACCTATTTCGATGAATGCTCCGAGCTGCTGACCGAGCTCGAGGAGCAATTCGCCGCGATCGAAGCCGGTGAGCGCGATGCCGACCGCCTCAACGCGGTGTTCCGCGCCATCCATTCGATCAAGGGCGGCGCCGGTGCCTTCGGTTTTTCGGCGCTGGTGGGCTTTGCCCATGCCTATGAAACGCTGCTCGACTATGTGCGCGATGGCCGCATCGAGATGAGCGATGACGTGGTGGCGCTGTGCATCCGCGCCAATGATATTGTGGCCGACCACGTCAAGGCGGCCCAGACCGGCGAGGCCCTGCCCGCCGATTACGGCATGGACGAGAAGGGGCGCTTCGATGCGCTGGCGCGCGGCGATGCCGCCCCCGGTGACGAAGACGGCGAACCGCTCGATGAATTCGACATCGACTTCACTCCGGTCATGGTCAATCTCGATGCGCCCGAGGCGCCTGCTGTCGCGGCAGAAGGGGAAGCGCTGGCCGATGACGCCTTCGAGGCCGCGCCGATGCAGATCGAGCCGGGCCATTGGGAAGTGCGCTTCACGCCGCACCGGGCGCTCTATGCCCGCGCCAACGATCCGCTGCTGCTGTTCCGCGAACTGGCGGCCCTGGGCGAGATGCATGTGCGCCCCGTGCTGGAAGAGATTCCGCCGCTGAGCGATTTCGAGCCCTTTGCGGTCTATTGCTCCTGGGAGATCACCATGATTTCCCCCTCGCTGACCGAAGCGATGATCCGCGAGGTCTTCGAATTCGTCGAGGGCGATTGCGATATTGCGGTGGCGCAGCTTGGCAGCGATGCGACTACGTTCGAGGTGTCACCTGCGCCTGTGCCCGTGATGCCCGAGCCGGCACCGGCGGCGAGCGATGAGCCTGATCCGGCCGACCTTCTGGCGCTGGCCGACGATGAAGTGGCCAGCCTGCTCGATTTCACCGCCGATGCCGATGTTGCGGCCGAAACCCAGTTTGCCCCCGAACCGGAACCCGCGCCCGTCTCCGCACAGGACAGTTTCGAAGAGCCGCCGACGCTCAGCTTTGCCGAACTGGCCGAGACCATCCAGCCCAGCCCCGTCGCCAAGCCGCCGGCGCCTGTTGCTGCGGTGACCCCGCTGCGCGCTGCGGCGCCCTCCGGCGAGGGCGAAGAAAGCGGCGGCAATCGCAGCGTGGGCGTGCAGTCGATCCGCGTCGATCTCGACAAGGTGGACCGCGTGGTCAACATGGTGGGCGAACTGGTCATCACCCAGTCCATGCTGACCCAGCAGATGGATGAGACGCTGCGGGCCCGCTATACCGAGCTGGTGCGCGGCCTCGAAGTGCTGGCGCAGACGACGCGCGGGTTGCAGGATTCGGTGATGGCGATCCGCGCCCAGCCGGTCAAATCGGTGTTTTTCGCGCATGCCGCGCCTGGTGCGCGAGCTGGCGAGCAAGACCGGCAAGAAGATCAAGCTCGAGACCATCGGCGAGAATACCGAAATCGACAAGACGGTGATCGAGCAGCTCAGCGATCCCCTGACGCATATGATCCGCAACTCGGCCGATCACGGCATCGAGACCCCGGAAAAGCGCCTCGGGCGCGGCAAGCAGGAGACGGGCACGATCCGGCTTTCGGCCGAGCAGGCGGGCGGCAATATCCTCATCATCGTCGAGGACGATGGCGGCGGCATCAACCGGGAGAAGGTGCTGCAACTGGCGCGCGACAAGGGTGTGGTTGCGCCGGATGTGAATCCCACTGACGAGCAGATCGATCAACTGATCTTTGCGCCTGGCTTCTCGACGGCCGAGGCGCTGAGCGACATTTCCGGCCGCGGCGTCGGCATGGATGTGGTACTCTCCAACATCAAGAAGATCGGCGGCTCGGTGCATGTGCCGCTCATGGACGGGCAAGGGTTGCCGGATGACGCTGCGCCTGCCGCTGACGCTGGCCGTGCTCGACGTCATGCTGGTGAAGGTCGGCGCGGCGCCCTTATGTGGTGCCGCTCTCCTCGATCGTCGAAACCATCCAGTGCTCGCGCGCCAGCTTCGAGCGGGTGCCATCGGGCGGCCAGGTGCTGCAGGTGCGCGGCGAGTATGTGCAGGTCATCGATCTGGCCAGCCGCTTCGAAATGACACACCGACGCCGAGCGCGAAAACCGGTTCGTGGTGCTGTGCGAAGCCGAGGGCGGGGTCAAGGTAGCGGTGATCGTCGACGACATCATCGGCCAGCAGCAGGTGGTGATCAAATCGCTGGAAGAGAACTTCCAGTCGATGGAGGGCATTGCCGGCGGCACGATCCTGGGCGACGGCAATGTGGCGCTGATCGTCGACGTGCAGGGGCTCAAATCACAGGTTCTCAAGCACAAGAGTGCAGCCTGAGGGGTGCGGAACAGCGTAGCGCCGGCCAGGACCGGCCGGCAGGAAAGGCAGAACAGCATGGAAGCGCTCGGCTTTGCGTGACGACGGGGGTGGCGCGGTGTTGCCGGGCACAACAGCCTGCAGCTGATCGCGTTCTCGATCGGCGAGCAGACCTATGGCGTGGAGATCACCACGGTGCGTGAAATCCGCGCCTGGAACGGGGCGACGCCGCTGCCGAATACGCGCGAGTTCGTGCGCGGCGTGATCAACCTGCGCGGCACCATCGTGCCGATCTTCGATCTGCGCGCCCGCTTCGGCGAAGGCCAGACCTCGCCGACCAAGAACCACGTCGTGGTGGTGATGAGCGTGGGCGAAAAGTGGGTGGGCATTCTCGTCGACGCCGTGAGCGACATTCTCACCGTGTCCAAGGAAGACATCCACAACGTGCCCGAGGGCAACTCGATCGATACCGAGCTGCTCAACGGCATCGTCACCCATGACAGCCGCATGGTCGGCCTGATCGACCTGCATGCCGTGGTCTCGGGCGCGAGCTCCAAGCTCGACGCTTAGTCGGCTTAGGCGAGAAGGCCCCTCACCCGCCGCTACGCGGCGACCTCTCCCCCATAGGGAGAGGTGCCGATGGGGCACGATTTCGCCACCAACACCACCTCTCCCTTGGGGGAGAGGTCGGCCCGAAGGGCCGGGTGAGGGGGCCTTTCCCCGGCACGGTGTTTTCTACTTTGCCGCCGGCACGGCCGCCCGGGGCTTCGTTGCCTTCTTGGGCTTGGCTTCGGCGACCTTGGCCGGCTTGGCCTTGGCCTTCACCTTTTCCTTGGTCGCCTTGGTGGCTTTCACGGCCGGCGGGGCGGCGTTGGCGGTCTTGCCCTTGGTCGCCTTGGCCACGCCGTTGCTGGTCGCTTCTATGAAGGCCTTGGTGGCCTCGGCGTGGGCGCGGCTCCAGTAGTGATCGTGGCCGCCGTCGGGACGGCCATCGGCTTCCCACATGAAATAGGCGCGGTCGCGAATGGCTTCTTCGCTGAGCAGCGAGGCAGCGTCGGTCGACTTGGATTTGGCGGGCATCGTCGTTCCCTCGTGAGCCGGGGGGCGCCGGGATGGCGCACCACCCTGTTGCAGACGTGAGGACAGGCTAGCAGTCCGGCGCGCCGCCGCGAAGGCCCTCCATCGCAGACGAGTCATGAACTTGCGTGGAGGGGAGGTTCCGCCGCGAGCCGTAGCCGACTAAACTCGCGCGCCGAACAGCGGGAGCCAGTCATGAGCCGACCTTACGACGCCATCGTTATCGGGGGCGGGCAGGCGGGGCCGTTCCTTGCGGCGCGGCTCGCGGACGCCGGGCAGCGCGTCGCGCTGATCGAGCGGCGCTTCATGGGCGGCACCTGCGTCAACGACGGCTGCCAGCCGACCAAGACGATGGTCGCCTCGGCCCGGGTTGCCTATCTGGCGCGGCGGGCGGCGGATTTCGGGGTCTCCACCGGGCCGGTCGTCGTCGACATGGCGGCGGTGAAGGCACGCAAGGACAAGATCGTCCGCGCCTCGCGCGAGGGGCTCGACGGCTGGATGGAGAGCACGGCGAACCTGACGGTGCTGCGCGGCTCCGCTGCGTTCACCGGGCCGAACACGGTCGAGGTCAACGGCGTCGAACTCGAGGGAAAGCAGATATTCCTCAATACCGGTGCGCGGCCGGTGGTGCCGGACTGGGCGAAGGACGTGCCCTATCTCACCAACACCTCGCTGCTCGAACTGGATGTGCTGCCGCGGCACCTCGTCATCGTCGGCGGTTCCTACATCGCGCTCGAGTTCGCGCAGATGTTCCGCCGCTTCGGCTCCGAGGTGACGGTGCTGGCGCGCGGCAAGCTGGCGTCGCGCGAGGATGCCGATGTGCGCGACACGATCCGGCAGATCCTCGAGGGCGAGGGCATCACCATCGTCACCGACGCCGGCGAGATGTCGGCCGAGCGGCGTGGTGACGATATCGCGGTGCGCTACGGGGGTGGCGAGGCGGTGGGCAGCCACCTGCTTCTGGCGGTGGGGCGGGTGCCCAATGTCGAGGACCTCAAGCTCGACAAGGCGGGCGTGGCCCTCGATGCCGATGGCTACATCGCGGTCGACGACAAGCTCGGGACCAGCGTGCCGCATATCTACGCGCTGGGCGATGTGAACGGGCGGGGGCGTTCACGCATACCTCCTACAACGACTTCGAGATCGTGGCGCAGAACCTGCTCGACGGCGCCGACCGCAAGGTCAGCGAGCGGGTGCCGGCCTACGCCATGTATATCGACCCGCCGCTCGGCCGGGCCGGGATGTGCGAGGCGGACGTTCGGGCCTCGGGCCGCAAGGCGCTGGTCGCGACCCGGCCGATGACCAGGGTCAGCCGCGCCAACGAGCGGGCCGAGAACCTGGGGTTCATGAAGGTGTTCGCCGATGCCGAGACACGCCAGATCCTCGGGGTCGCGCTGCTCGGCATCGAGGGCGACGAGGTGATGCAGTCGCTGCTTCAGGCGATGAAGGCGGGAACGACCGTCGATACGATCATCGGCACCATGCATGTGCACCCGACGGTGAGCGAACTGGTGCCGACCCTGCTCGCCGACCTGAAACCGCTGGAGTGAACTCTTCATCCTCCCCTGCGAAGCGGGTGAGGATGAAGAAGAGCCCTTCGTTTGCCATGGCGCGGTCATCCAGCCACCAAAATGGCATGGGCAAATTGACTTAGGCGCGGCGCGGATCAATGGTGGCGGAATGGGAGGGGCTCAACTCAGCGATACGGTCGTTTCGTTCCGCCTGAAGCGGGCGGAGGAGTTTGCGCGCCAGTGGCGGGTGAACGCCAAGCGGCTGCAATCGCTCGCCAACAATCCCAAGACGCCGGACTCGGTCCGTGCCGATGCGCTGAGCGAAGCCCGTTCTGCTGCCGAGATCGTCCGGCGCCGGGCCGAGGAGATGGCGCAATTCGCGAGGGCACGCGGCTTCACCACCTGGGAGACCGACCCACTGGTCGCGCCGGTCGTGGTCGAGATCCGCGCGGTCGAGAACGCGCTGACCTACGCCGTCGAGGCCCTGGGCAAGGCTTAGGGCCTGCTCCCCCACGCCGGCTTATCTATCGAATTGGCTCTGGCACCGCCGACGCGACAAACTGACGATTGCGGGCCGGCGCCGCCGTTCACGCTGCCGCGAGACGTGATTTTCGGCCGAGGCGGCCTGGAGCGACAAGTGATCTGGCAGGAGCATCCCTATCGGCGGCTGATCGAGGCGGAAACGCATGCCCGGCCGGTGCTGCCGATGACGCCGCCGATCCGCGTCCGCCGGCTCGGCTTCATGAGCGCGGACGGCGGCGCCGACCTCAGGGCGCTGCACGAGAAGATGGCCGATATCGCCGGGGCCGCGCCGCAAGGTCCGTCCTGGGCGCGCCAGCTCGATTTCGAGCATGACGGGCGGCAGGTGACCTGGGAGTTGCACAACGAGTTCGCGACCATCACCTGGAGTGGCCCGGCCGACGAGTGGGACGACCGGCCGGCAGGCATCGGCCTCGAACTGCACGATGGGCTGCTCGTCGTCCTCGCCACCCGCATCGACGTCATCCCGACCGAGACGGTCGGTGAGAAGGCGCTCGCCGGCTTCAACCAGCTCAGCCTCTGCTATTCCCAGATCTTCGAGGGCGGGGCGGAGGCAGCGACCGATTTCCACGCCGGCAAGGACGGCTACACCCGGTTCGAAGTCGCGGCGGGCGCAGCGGCGAACTCCGTATCGGGGTGATCGTCAGGCGGCTGCTCGAGATCGAGACCTATCGGGTCATGGCCCTGATCGGCCTGCCGCTGGCGCGCGAAATGGGGGGGCGGGTGTCCGACTACGAGCGCCAGCTCGCCTCGATCATGCAGCAGGCGGCCGGCAACGATACGGTCGATGCGCATCATTCGGCGCTCGAGGCGTTGCACAAGCTCTCGGGCGAGATCGAAGCCGGACTGTGGAGGAGACGAGCTTTCGCTTCGCCGCCTCCCAGGCCTATGGCGACGTGCCGAGCGCGGCTGTCGCGGTTGCGCGAGAAGGCGATCGGGAATTCACTACCATCGAGCGCTTCGTCAACAACCGGGCGCAGCCGGCGCTCGCAACGCTCAAGGCGACCGAGAAGCGGCTGGTGGCGCTGACCGAAAAGGTGCAGCGCGGCATCGAACTGCTCGATGCCCGTATCACGCTCGCCATCCAGACGCAGAATCGCTCGGTGCTCGATGCGATCAGCCAGACCGGGCGCAGCCAGTACCGGCTGCAGCTTACCGTCGAAGGCCTGTCGATCATCGCCATCTCGTATTACGCACTGGGCATCCTCGGTTACATCTACGAGGGGCTGCATGACGCGCTGCCGCTGACCAGGGGGCGAGATGCTGGCGGCATCGGCGCCGCTGGTGGTGCTGCTGGTGTTTCTTGCCATACGCCGCATCAGGCGGCAGGCACACTAGAAACACTATGATCTGCATTGGCCAAACCGACCTCCGCCGCTGCCCCGTGCGATGAGGCGCACTGGAAAAGTGCGTGTCGGCGCACGAGTGACAATGCGCGGATAGCGCCTGCCACCCTGGGGTGGCCTGAAGTGGAGTGAGAACATGAAAGTGATGGCCCTTGGTCTCGTCGCGGTTGCCCTGATGGCGGCGCCAGCATTCGCGCAGGGTGACGCCGCGGCCGGCGAGACCGTGTTCGAAAGTGCCAGTCGTGCCATGCGGTCGGCGAAGGCGCCAAGAACAAGGTCAGGCCCGCGCGAGCTGAACAACCTGTTCGGCCGCGTCGCCGGTACCCATGCCGACTTCAAGTATTCCAAGCAGATGGTCGATGCCGGCGCCGGCGGCCTCGTGTGGACGTCCGAGACGCTGCACGAGTTCCTGACCAAGCCGAGGGACTTCGTGAAGGGCACCAAGATGAGCTTTCCGGGCCTCAAGAAGCAGGAAGAGGTCGATAACCTCGTCGCCTACCTGATGACCTTCCAGACCGACCCGGTGCCCGAGGCTGCTGCCCCGCCGCGCAGTAAGCCTCTCAGGCCCATCGGTTTTTCGTTTCGGACGGCTCCCTCGATGAGGGGCCGTCGCCGTTTTAGGCCTACGACTTTGTTCCAATGGGCGAGCAGAGGTGATCGCTGCGACATTCTATTGGCTTATCGAATGTGCCCTATTGTGCTCTCATAGGGGCAAGAAAATCGGGCCTCTCATGGATATCACCCTCAAGCAGATGCAGATCTTCCGCGCCGTCGTGATCGCGGATCGATCACGAAAAGCGTCGCGTCGCGTCGGCCTCAGCCAGCCGTCGATCAGCCAGCAACTCGCCAAGCTCGAGGAGCGGCTGGGTACCCAGCTGATCAACCGCAACCGCACCGGCTCGGTCAACCTGACGCCGTCGGGCGAGTACTGGTTCAAGTTCTCCGACGAGGTGCTGCGCAAGTTCGACCAGGCCATCGACGAGCACGAGAAGCGCTATGTCGACAGCCGGGTGTTCCTCCGGATCGGGCTGGCTCGACGCTGCGCGGCCGGTTCCTCTCCGCGGCGGCGCGCATCGCCAACGACGAGCCGGGCTTTGCCAAGTTCGAGGTGACCTATGCCACGACCAGCAGCGAGCTGGTCGAGCAACTGCGCCTGCACCAGCTCAACTGCGTGATCGTCAACGACGACGCGCTGGCGGAGGATCGCTCGAGCTTTGCCACGGCGCTGCTGTTCAAGGATCCGATGGTGCTGCTGGTGCCGGCGGACGTGCCGGAAGGCGCGATCGAAGGCGCTGAGCAGGGCGTAAAGCCGGCGACCCTGCCGCCCGCCTTCACCCGCTTCGTCGAGATCAATGCCAACGTGCCCATGCGGCCGGTATCGGATGCGTGGTATCGCGCCACGCTGCCGTTCGCGACGCCGACCTTCACCGCCATGACCTATGTGGCGGCGGCCGATATCGTCGCCGAAGGGCTCGCCACTGCGCACGTGCCGTTCTCGCTGCTGCCCAGCCTGCCGGGTTCGGTGCGCAGCCGCATCCGGGTCTATACGCTGGGCGGCATGGACCGCTCGATCGTCCTCGCCATGCCCAAAGCACCTCATGACGCTGCCGGGCTATGCCAACATCTTCAAGCGGCTCACCGACTTCTGCCGCAACGAATACAGCCAGAACATCCCGCGCGAGAGCGTGCAGGAGCTGCCGCCAACCGGAAAAGCCCCGCAGCGAGAGCGGGAAGCGGTGCCGGCCATCGCAGCCGCCGGCAGGGGCTGAAGGATCAAATCTCACGACGGTGAGGTGTCCACCCGATCTCCGCCGTCATTCCCGCGAAAGCGGGGACCCAGTGCCCCAGGCGCCGGCGATGCAACTAGGTTCTCGCTTTCGCGGGAATGACGCCGGGTGTGACTAGCGGCGCCCCGGGGATACACGGTGCCCGTGAACATGGGGAGCATGGCGGGACCGAACGCCTGAGCCCATGTCCGACTTGATCCGGCGGGCCTCATGCGTCATTACACGCCCGACCGAAAGGGGTACTCGCACATGGACAAGTTCACGACGCTGACGGGCGTGGCCGCGCCGCTGCCGATGATCAATATCGACACCGACATGATCATCCCCAAGCAGTACCTCAAGACGATCAAGCGCACCGGTCTCGGCACCGCGCTGTTCGCCGAGATGCGCTACAACGAGGACGGCACCGAGAACCCCGATTTCGTGCTCAACAAGGCCGGCCTATCGCAACGCCAAGATCCTCGTCGCCGGCGACAATTTCGGCTGCGGCTCGTCCGCGAGCACGCGCCGTGGGCGCTGCTCGATTTCGGCATCCGGTGCGTGATCTCGACGAGCTTCGCCGACATTTTCTACAACAACTGCTTCAAGAACGGCATCCTGCCGATCAAGGTGACGCCGGAGCAGCTTGCGCTGCTGCTCGACGATGCCGAGCGCGGCGCCAACGCCGACGCTCACCGTCGACCTCGAAGCCCAGACCATCCGGGGTCCGGATGGCGGCTCGATCCATTTCGACATCGATCCGGCCCGCAAGCAGGTGCTGCTCGAAGGCCTCGACGATATCGCGACGACGCTGAAGTCCGATCCGGCGATCGCCTCGTTCGAAACCAAGATGGCGAACGACCGCCCCCCTGGCTCTGGAGGTCGGACCTCACGGCCAGTTCGAAGCTGAGGAGGCAGGCATGGTGATCCATATCTCGTCGCACTCGCCGTTCGAGGCCAAGATCGGCTACTCGCGCGCCGTGGTCGACGGCAACGCGATCTACGTCTCGGGCACCACCGGCTACGACTACAAGACCATGGTGATGCCCGAGGACGTGCGCGAGCAGGCCCGCAACGCTTTCGCGACCATCGCGCACGCGCTCGAGGAAGCCGGGTCGACCATCAAGGACACGGTCCGCGTCCGCTACTACATCACCGACATGGCCCACTATGACGGGCTGGTCGAAGTCGCCGGCAAGGTGTTCGGCGAGATCCGCCCGGCCGCGACGATGATCGTGTGCGGGCTGACCCGGCCCGAGATGAAGGTCGAAATCGAGGTCACGGCGCGGATCGGCGCGCACGGCCGCTGATGCCCGGCTATAGCGAAAAGCTCGATCCGACCCAGGGCGATATCGACAACGTGCTCGCCGCGATCGTGGCGAGCGAGGAAGGGTCGGGCCGGATGGCGGGCTACCAGCCCTATTCGATCCTGCTGAGCGACGATGACGGCCAGCCCGTGATCGGTGGTCTCTACGGCTACCAGCTGTTCGACTGGCTGTTCATCCAGTATCTGGGCGTGCCGGCTTCCATGCAGGGCAAGGGTGTCGGCCAGGAGCTGATGGCGCGGGCCGAGGCCTGGGCACGCGGGCGTGGCCTCGCCGGCATGTGGCTCGACACCTTCGCCTTCCAGGCCCGCCCCTTCTACGAAAAGCTCGGCTTCTCCGTGTTCGGCGAAATCGAAGACCATCCGCGCGGCTCATCCCGCTACTTCCTCAACAAGCGGTTCTGACCGCCTCAACCACGAGACCAGACATGGCCCAGAAACTCTTCCTCCTGCCCGGCGACGGCATCGGCACCGAGATCATGAAGGAGGTCGAGAAAGTGGTGGCCTGGCTCAACAGCCAGGGCGAGACCGATTTTACGATCGACACCGGCCTCGTCGGTGGGTCGGCCTATGACAAGTACGGCCAGGCCATCTCGGAAGAGGACATGCAGAAGGCGCTGAGCGCCGATGCGGTGATCTTCGGCGCCGTGGGCGGCCCGAAGTGGGACAAGGTGCCGTACGAGCACCGTCCGGAAGCGGGCCTCCTCCGCCTCCGCAAGGATCTGGAAGCTCTTTGCCAACCTCCGCCCCGCCATCTGCTACCCGGCGCTGGCCGATGCATCGTCGCTGAAGCGCGAGCTGGTCGAGGGCCTCGACATCCTGATCGTGCGCGAGCTCACCGGTGGCGTCTATTTCGGCGAGCCCAAGGAGATCACCGATCTCGGCAACGGGCAGAAGCGCGCCGTCGATACCCAGGTCTACGAGACCTATGAGATCGACCGCATCGTGCGTGTCGCCATGGATCTCGCCCGCACTCGCAAGAAGAAGGTGCACTCGGCCGACAAGAAGAACGTCATGAAGTCGGGCGTCCTGTGGGATGAAGTGGCGCAGGCCGTGGCCAAGGACTATGCCGATATCGAGTTCCACCACATCCTCGCCGACAACGCGGCGATGCAGCTGGTGCGCAATCCCAAGCAGTTCGACGTGATGGTGACCGACAACCTGTTCGGCGACATCCTTTCGGATGCGGCCGCCATGCTCACCGGTTCGCTCGGCATGCTGCCCTCGGCCTCGCTCGGCGCGCCCGATCCGGTGACCGGCAAGCGCAAGGCGCTCTACGAGCCCGTGCACGGTTCGGCTCCTGATATCGCCGGCAAGGGCATCGCCAATCCGATCGCCATGCTTGCGAGCTTTGCGATGGCGCTGCGCTACTCGTTCAACATGGTGACGCTGGCCGACCGGCTCGAAGCCGCCATCTCCGACGTGCTCGGCGAGGGCCTGCGCACCGGCGATATCGGCGAACAGAACCGCAAGACCGTCGGCACCGAAGAAATGGGCGCCGCGATCCTGCGCAAGCTGCAGCGCTAGGGCTTACCTGCCCCTCACCCCGACCCTCTCCCCAGAGGGGGAGAGGGGGCGATGTGGCACTGCCGGTGCAAAGTGCGTCCCCTCTCCCCGCCGGGGAGAGGGCCAGGGTGAGGGGCAGTCCCGCACCCTCAGCAAGCTCCATTCATCACCGCTTCACCTACGATATGATCTTGCTCGGGTAACGAGGGAGGTCATCATATGACTTACGATCTACGACACCTGCTGGGTCGTGCGGTGGAGCATGCCGCGACCTATCGCCAATCGCTTACCGAGAATTCCGGCAAGCCGCAGGTCGGCTATTACGACATGCGCGCGGCGCTTGCGGCGCCGTTGCCCGACACCGGCAGCGCGCCCGAAGCCGTGCTCGAGGAACTGGTGCGCGTTGCCGAGCCGGGGCTGATGCCGATGGCCGGCCCGCGCTTTTTCGGCTTTGTCATCGGCGCCTCGCATCCGGCGGGCGTTGCGGCGGACTGGATGGTTTCGGCCTGGGGCCAGAACGCGGGCTACCACACGCCAACTCCCGCAGCCGCGGCGATGGAAGAGATCGCCGAGGGCTGGCTGGTCGATATCCTCGACCTGCCGCAGGGCAGTTCGGTCGGCTTCGTCACCGGAGCGACCGTCGCCAATGCGGTCGGTCTTTCCGCAGCGCGGACCAAGGTGCTGCTCGATGCGGGCTGGGATGTCGATGCCGATGGCCTGTTCGGCGCGCCGGAGGTCACGGTGCTGGTCGGCGACGATGCACATTCCTCGGTATTCTCGGCGCTGCAGATGATCGGCTTCGGCTATCGGCGCGTCACCCGCATTGCAACGGATGGGCAGGGCCGGATGCGGCCGGACTCGCTGGCCGCCGAAATCGGCAAGGCGAGCGGGCCGAAGATCGTCATCGCGCAGGCCGGGCAGATCAACACCGGCGCCTATGACCCGTTCGGCGAGATCGTCGAGATCGCCCATGCGCATCAGGCCTGGGTGCATGTCGACGGCGCGTTCGGGCTCTGGGCCCGCGCCACGCCGGAGCTGAAGCACCTGACCGAGAGCATCGAGGGCGCCGATTCCTGGGTCACCGATGGGCACAAGTGGCTGCAGGTGCCCTATGATTCCGGCTTCGCCATCGTGCGCGACCGCGAGGTGCATCAGCGCGCCATGACGCAGTGGGGCAGCTACCTGCCCTCGATCAACCAGGGCGACCGCGTGCCATCGGCCTTCGTGCCCGAACTGTCGCGCCGCGCCCGCGGCATGCCGGTCTGGGCCATGCTGAAAACGCTCGGCCGGTCGGGTGTCGCCGAGCTGGTCGACAGGCATTGCGGGTTCGCCAAACAGTTTGCTGCGCGGCTCGGCGCCGAGCCGGATATCCGGATCATGAACGAGGTCACGATCAACCAGGTCATCGTCAATTTCGGCGAGGGCGACGCCGCCGTGCGCAAGGCCGCGACCGAGGCGGTGATCGCCCGCGTGCAGCAGGACGGCGTCTGCTTCGTCGGCGGCGCGGCGTGGAAGGGCGACTGGGTGATGCGGATCTCGGTGTCGTCGGGCGAGACGACGGCGGATGACGTGGACATGTCGGCGGATGCGATCATTTCGGCATGGCGGACGGTGCGGGCCAACCGATAGAGACGGCCCCCCCCGGCCTCCCCCATGAAGGGGGAGCTGAAGAGGTGCTTCCATCTTCGATTGTGCCTCAAGCACTCGCCGGCACCTCCCCTTTATGGGGGAGGGTGGGGGGTCGTCTCTCTCAGTCAGCCTACTCCGGCTTGCGCACCGGGTTGAACAGCAGCGACGTATCGCGTCCCTCCAGTGCGTCGATGACGTCCTGGGGCTCGATGCCCATGTCGCGCAGCAGGTAGGCGTCCATGCGGTACAGTTCGCCCAGCGTGATGCGCGTCCGGCGGCTCAGGCGCCACGCTTGGAACCAGCCGGCAAGGATATTCCGGCGCGCCGGACGGGTGGTCGGCACGAAGCGTTCGTCGATATCGAAGGTGGTCATTTGAGCGGTCCTTTACGGCCCCCCGCTCGGTTTTGGGTCAGGGATGCAGGTGGTGATGGCTGCCGGGCAGGCAGGTGTCGCAGATGGCGCCGATATGGCGGTGGTCGGTGCCGCAACAGCCGCCGATGACGCGGATATTGGGCAACAACGGCATCAGGCGGGCATAGCGCTGGGCAAGGTCGGTGATGTCGCCGATGTCGAGCGTGGGCGAGTTGTCGAGCTCGGCATGGCTCATCTTGGACGCGTTGACCCGGAGCCCGCCGATCCGATTCACCCAGCGGCCGGCATGGCGCACCGTTTCGGCGAAATGGATCGGGTGGACGCAGTTGATCATGTAGTAGGCCGGATAGTCGCCGGTCGCGGCGTCGACCTCGTTGATCGCCACTTCGAGCGACTTGCCGCCCGGCAGGTTGCCGTCGGTCTCGAGCGTGAAGCTCAGCACCACCGGCAGGCCGGTGCGCTTGGCCAGCCGGGCGATGCCGACGGCCTCGGGCACATTGGTCAGCGTATAGGCGCTGACATAGTCCGCCTCGCTGTCGGCAAACGCCTCTATCTGATGACCGTGGTAGGATATGGACTCTTCGACCGTCATGCCGGCGATCGTACTGCCAGGCGTCGCGGCGCGGGCCGATGACGCCGGAGGCGATCGAGATCGACGCCCGCGGCCGCGAACTCGCGCTGCATGTCCTTGCAGAACGAGACGGCGGCGATGTTGGCCTCGCGCAGCGCCCTGCATGTCGAGCCCGGCCTTGAACGCCCAGTCCGGGTTGGCGCGCCAGGTATTGGTGTCGAACAGGAAGCCCTGGCCAGCCTTGCGGCAGATCGGGATATAGGCG
Source organism: Devosia ginsengisoli (assembly GCF_024707105.1). Classification (GTDB taxonomy): domain Bacteria; phylum Pseudomonadota; class Alphaproteobacteria; order Rhizobiales; family Devosiaceae; genus Devosia; species Devosia ginsengisoli_A. The sequence continues at coordinate 1,084,703 of NZ_JANQAJ010000006.1, forward strand.
CGGTAGTAGTCGCGCATCACCTCGCGCCCGGCATCGGTGCCGTTGAGGAGATACACCGACATATCAGGCACTTGCTGGTCGAGATTGAAGATGAGGTGGGTTTCGACGCCGCCATCGGTGACGAACATCTGGCCCTTCTGCTGGGGAAGTTCATGTGCCCGTTGCAGCATGTGGACTCTCCATTTGGCGCTTGATTGTAGCAGGAAACGGAGCTATTGCCTCGTCCCGCGGGTGGCGAGACATATGACGACTTTACTCTCCCAGCGATAGCGGGAACGCGGTAAAGTCTTCAGTCTCGACTGAATTGGTCAGCAGCCAGAACGGTTTAGGGTGATTTTCCACTTGGGGTGGAGATCGTCGCGAGGTCATGAAACCTCGAAAACCGTACTGGAGGTACTGTAAACCGAGAGGGACTGCCCGATGCGCAAAGGCAATGCGACGCGCGAGAGATCCTGGAGATCGCCGAGGCGGCGGTGCTGGCCAAGGGCTTCGGCGCCACGTCGATCGAAGAGCTGATCGCCGAGGCCGGCATCACCAAATCCGGCTTCTTTTATCACTTCAAGGACAAGAACGAGCTGGCGAGCGGGCTGCTCGACCGGCATGGCGAGGCGCTCGACCAGTTGCTGGTCGATGTGTTCGGCCGCGCCGGCGAGTTGAGCGACGACCCCCTGCAATACCTGCTGGTCGGGCTGACGCTGCTGGCCGAGCACATGGCGGAGATGCCCGGCGGGCACCCCGGCTGCATGGTGGCCGCGCTCAGCTACCAGGACCGGCTGTTCGATCGCGACATGCGCGCCCGCATCACCACGATGGTGCGCGACTGGAACGACTTCTTTCGGCGAAAGCTCGACGCCATCGTCGCGGTCTATCCGCCGCGCGAGCCGGTCGATACGGCGCGGCTGGCCCGCATGATCGCCTGTTCCATCGACGGCGGCATCATCATGGGCAAGACACTCGCCGATCCGACCGTCCTGCCCGAGCAGATGCTGATGGCCCGCAACCACGTGAAGCTGCTCTTCCAGCCGGTGGCCGTGCACGTGGTGCGAGAGGCAGCCTGAGCTAACCGATAGAGACGACCCCCTCCCATCCTCCCCCATGAAGGGGGAGGTGCCCTGCCGGTGCGTGAGGCTCGATGAAGACCAAAGCCCTCCTCTTCACCTCCCCCTTCATGGGGGGGAGGTCGGGAGGGGCCGTCTGCGTCAGGCAGTCACCCACCCAACCCAAACGCCTCGGCCAGCAGCCGGAACGAGCGCAGCCGCAGGTCGTAGTCCCACATCGTCGTGGTGATCATCACCTCGTCTGCCCCGGAGTCTGCCACCTTCTTTTCGATCTCGGCCTTCACCGTCTGCGGCGAGCCGACGATCCAGAGCAGGCGCTGGCCCTCGATGATGCGGTTTTCATGCGGGGTGTAGTCGTGGGCTGCCGCGTCCTCGGGCGAGACCAGCTTGCGGATCTGGCCGGAGTGGAACAGGGCCCACATCAGTTCCTGCGAGCGTGCGAGATAGCGCGCCTCTTCGTCGGTCGGGGCGACGAGGGCCGAGAGTGCGATGATGGCGTGCGGCTTGGGAAAGGCGTCGGTGGGCGTGAAGGCGGCGCGATAGGCTTCGAAGGCCGGGGCCGCTGGGGTCTGGCTGAAATGGGCGGCAAAGGCATAGCCGACGCCGAGCTGGCCGGCGGCCTGCGCGCTGGCACCGGACGAGCCGAGCAGCCAGATCGGCGGCAGCGCCACGTTCTCGGGCACGACGCGGATCGGATGGAAGGGATGGTCGGGCGCGAAATTGCCTTCCTCGAAAGCCAGGGCCTCGGCCAGCTCCTGGGCGAAGTATTCGCCGCCGACCGAGCGCAGCGCCTGGAGCGTGCGGCCGTCCGAGCCGCCGGCGCGGCCGATGCCGAGGTCGATGCGGCCGGGGTTCAGCCCGTTGAGCGTGCGGTAGGTTTCGACCACGCGTAGCGGCACATGATTGGGCAGCATGACGCCGCCGGAGCCGAGGCGGATGCGTTTTGTGTTTGCCGCAGACGTGGCGATCAGCACTTCCGGCGAGGACGAGGCGATCGAGGGCATGCCGTGATGCTCGGCGTACCAGAGCGCGGGTGAAGCCGAGTTCGTCGCCGAGCTGGGCGAGGCGGACGATTTCACGCAGCGCGTCGGACGAGGTCGTGCCCTCGGAGACGGGGGCGAGGTCGAGAATGGAGAGGGGGAGGGTCATGCACCTCAGATCGCATTGACTGGTCCCGGTTTCAACCCCCATCGGCAGGTGCCGATGGATCACATATTGCGAAAAATGCAGCAGAGCGAAAACTAACGCGAGCGGGCATCCGTAGCTCCCGGCGGACAGCAGACAGCTGCCACAAGGGAGAACGCCATGAAACTCAGCCTCAAGTCCGTGCTCGCCGTCTCGATCCTCGCATTCGGTGCGCTGACATGCTCGAGGCCTTCGCTGCAACCAAGATGGTTGGCGGGGCGGCGATGTACGACACCAGGAACATCATCGAGAATGCCGTCAACTCCAGGGACCACACGACCCTGGTGGCCGCCGTGAAGGCCGCCGGGCTGGTCGAAGCACTGTCCGGCGCGGGCCCGTTCACGGTGTTCGCGCCGACCAATGCGGCCTTCGCGGCGCTGCCGGCGGGTACCGTCGACACCCTGCTGAAGCCCGAGAACAAGGCGATGCTGGTCAAGATCCTCACGGCCCATGTCGCCGCCGGTGCGTGGTCCTATGAGGACCTGCTGGCCAAGGCGAGAGGAAAACGGCGGCAGCTGGGCGTTCAAGACGCTGAGCGGCGACACGCTCAAGGCGGTCGAACAGGGCGGTCGCGTCTATATCGTCGACGAGAGCGGCGGCATTGCCCGGGTCACGATCACCGACGTGAACCAGTCGAACGGCGTCATCCAGGTGGTCAACAAGGTGCTGCTGCCGAAGTAAGGCGACGCGATTAGCCGTTCGTGAAAGCGGATCACATGGGCCCGATGGCAACAATGCGATGGCGGTCCCCTGTTTCTTCGGTCCTTATTCCGCCGCTTCCAGCCCCTTGATCAGTTCCAGCGCTTGGCGCTCGAACAAGCGGCGGTAGATGCCGCCTTCGCGCTTCACCAACTGCTCGTGCGTGCCTTCTTCCACCACCTTGCCGCCGTCGAAGACCAGCAGGCGATCCAGCGCGCGGACGGTCGAGAGGCGGTGCGCGATCACGATCGTCGTGCGCCCCACCATCAGGCGTTCCATGGCCTGCTGGATCAACAACTCGCTCTCGCTGTCGAGGCTCGAGGTCGCCTCGTCGAGGATCAGCACGCGCGCATCCGACAGGAAGGCGCGGGCGATGGCGACGCGCTGGCGTTCGCCGCCGCTGAGCTTGATGCCGCGCTCGCCGACCAGCGTTTCGTAGCCCTTGGGGAGCTTGGCGATGAAGTCATGCGCGTTGGCGAGCCTCGCCGCTTCCTCGATCTGCGCCCGCGTCGGCTCCGGGCCGGCCATAGGCGATGTTCTCGGCCAGCGAGCGGTGGAACAGGATCGGCTCCTGCTGCACGATGGCGATCTGCCGGCGCAGCGAGGCCTGTTGCACGTCGCGGATATCGACGCCGTCGATGACGATCCTGCCGCCCCTGACGTCGTGGAGGCGCTGGATCAGCTTGACGAAGGTGGTCTTGCCCGAACCGGAATGGCCGACGAGGCCGACCTTTTCGCCTGGCCTGATGTGCACGTCGAGGTCGCGATAGAGCGGCTTCAGATGCGCGCCGTAGTGGAAATCGACATGGTCGAAGTCGATGGCGCCGGCCTTGACGGCCATGGGCCCGGCGCCCGGCTTGTCCTCGATGCCGAGCTTCTGGTCGTCGAGCGCCACCAGTTCTTCCATGTCGTTGACGGCACGCTGCAGGTTGCGGACGTGCTGGCCGATGTCGCGGAGATAGCCCTGCAGGACGAGGAAGGTAGTGATCACGAAGGTCACGTCGCCTGCCGTCGCCGCGCCGCTCTGCCAGAGCAACAGGCCCGAGCCGATGATGGCGCAGCGCAGCATCCACAGCATGGCGCCTGCTGGATGGTGCCGTTGAGCGTGCCGCGGTTCCAGGTGCGCGGTGCGGCTCGCGCCACTTGTCGACGACATGGCGAAGGCGGGTCTCCTCGCGGTCCTCGGCGCCAAAGCCCTTCACCACGATGTTGCAGCTGACCGCATCGGCGAGTGCGCCGCCCATCCTGGTGTCCCAGGCATTGGCGAGGCTCGCGGCCGGTGCGACCCACAGGGTCGAAAGGGTGACGCTGACGGCGATGTAGATCAGCGAACCGACGCCGACGACGAGGCCCATCACCGGCCAGAACAGGCTCAGCATCACCGTGGTGCCGACCAGCATCACCAGCGAGGGCAGGATCGCCATCAGGATGACATCGTTGAGGCTGTCCAGCGCCCACATGCCGCGCGCGTGATCTTGCGCACGGTCGAGCCGGCAAAGGAGTTGGCGTGCCAGTCCGACGAGAAGCGCTGCACGCGGTGGAAGGCGTTCTGGGCGATGTCGCTCATCATGCGCAGGGTCAGGGCGATGATGTTCATGAAGGCGAGCTGGCGGATGATCACCGCACCGGCGCCCAGCGCGATGATGGCGAAGAAAGCGCTCAGTCGCGCCGTTCCAGGCGATCTCGTTGGTGGCGGCGCCGCTGGCGACGGATTCGACCAGCCGTCCGGCAAAGAACGGGGTCAGGATGTCGGCGATCGTTTCGGTGAAGAACAGGCCGATGATCAGGGCAACGCGCCGCGGCTGGTTACGCCAGTGCCCGGCAGCGAAGCGGAGCACCTTGCCATAGGCTTGGCCACGCTGGTTTTTGCTTGGAGAAGCCATGTCGATCGTCCGGACGCTGCTAAGGGAGCCATCCGGTCCCGGAAAAGAGCAAAACTGGAAAGAGCCGGAAGCGCCGGCGGGTTTGAAAAATCGGCTAGCAGGCAATGGTCCTCAAACGGAGGACCGCGGGCGCAAACCTAACGGTGAAGACCGGAGGTGAGCCCTGCGAGGCGAGGTCGGAATGCTGTCATATCGCGCCTCCTGTGGCTGGCCGAAGAAGGCCAGTCATAGAGAGGTTTTGGAATGGCGGCAAGCGGGGGTGGATTTGGAAGCGGTGCCACTCACCGGCGTCATTCCCGCGATTTAATGGGGAACCTGGTGGGATTTTCCAACCTCCACGGTGGCTGAAAGCCTGCACTGGAGTTGCCCGCTTTCGCGGGAATGACGGCGGTGAAGTGACGAAAAGCTGAGTCCTAGACAGCCAGCGCAATTGCTGCCGGGACTAGAATAATTGCGGCGATCAATGCGATCGCGGGAAAATCAATGAACTTTGCCTTGCTCTTGAAAGACATGAGACTTCTCCTTCCGCCCTGACAACGCTGGGCGGAAGGAGGGTGTTCCCGTCCTCAGAACTCGGGTTCGGCCCCGATCGAGTGAATCGAGAGGTCGGCGCCGCGCCGCTGCTGCTCGTCGGTGAGGCGAATGCCGAAGAAGCGGCTGGTAAGCAGGTAGACGACATAACCGGCCGCAAAGGCATAGGCCGATACCGCCAGCGAGCCGAGCAGTTGCACGATCGGGCTGACGCCGCCGATGCCGCCCAGCGTCTCGAGCCCCAGGATGCCGGCGGCGATGCCGCCCCACAGGCCGCACAGCCCGTGCAGCGGCCAGACGCCGAGCACGTCGTCGACCTGCAGCTTCTCCTGCGTCCAGGTGAAGCCCTTGACGAAGATGGCGCCCGCGACCGAGGCCGACGACGAGTGCGCCGATCGGATGGTAGAGGTCGGAGCCGGCGCAGACGGCGACGAGGCCGGCCAGCGCACCGTTATGGGCAAAGCCCGGGTCGCCCCTGCCGATCACCGTGGCAGCGATGATGCCGCCGATCATGGCGAGCAGCGAGTTCATTGCGACAAGGCCGGAAACGCCCGCCACCGACTGGGCCGACATCACGTTGAAGCCGAACCAGCCGACGGCCAGCAGCCAGGTTCCGAGCGCCAGCCAGGGAATCGAGGACGGCGCGAAGGGGCGGCCGTTGGGGCCGTAGCGGCCGGTGCGGGCGCCGATGCGGATCACCGCGGCGAGCGCCAGCCAGCCGCCGAGCGCGTGCACCTGGATCGAGCCGGCGAAATCGTGGAATCGGGCGCCGAACGTTGCTTCGAGCCAGGCCTGGATGCCGTAGTTGCCGTTCCAGACGATGCCTTCGGAGAAGGGGTAGATCAGCCCGACGATCACGGCGGCCGAGAAGACCTGCGGCCAGAACTTCGCGCGCTCGGCAATGCCGCCCGAGATGATGGCGGGCACCGCCGCCGCAAAGGTCGCAAGGAAGAAGAACTTCACGAGGCTGAAGCCCTGGGGGCAAAGCCCGCCGCCCTCGCTGCCCGACAGGGTCGCGGCGCTATGTATGAAGGTCACGCCGTAGGCGACGGTATAGCCGATGAGGAAATAGGCCAGCGTCGAGAAGGCGAAGTCGACGAGGATCTTCACCAGGGCGTTGACCTGGTTCTTGCTCGCGCACCGTCCCCAGTTCGAGGAAGGCGAAGCCGCCATGCATGGCGAAAGACCAGGATTGCGCCGACCAGCACGAAGAATACGTCCAGCCCGGCAGTGGACTGCGTCATCTGAGACCTCCCAAAGACCCGGCTCGCATCCGGGGATTATTCGGAAGGCAACGCAATCAAGGCGCGTGCCACTTCGGGAGGCGGCAGGAGATCACAGCATATTCAGTGAGTTACTATGCCCGTGGCAACAACACCCCACGGCGCGCCGAGCGCGCAATGCACAGAATTTGGGCGGTCAGCGGCCGATCCCTGCCTATTGGGTGGGCAGGACCATGGCTACCTGGCGGGGTAACGTCCGGGCCCGGCGGGCCGGGCATCGGTCCGTTGACCGGGGTGTGCAGCCCACGCGGTTTGCGAGTGGGAAGCCTCTGTGGCGGGCCAAGAGGTACGCGAGCTGCACGCCGCGGTCAGCGGCGATCCGGACTGAGGTATCACCGGGGAGCAGAGGATCGGACCGCAGGGCCCCGACTCGCTCCTGGAGTGGCGCGGACAAGGGGAGGAGGTCCCTGTCCGCGCTCCGGGTTTACCGGCTGGTCGCGCCGTCGAACCGGAAAAGTCTGCAACTCTTCCTGACGGCGCTCCGGGTCAGTTGTAGGCGCGCTCGCCATGGCTCGAGAGGTCGAGGCCATCGCTCTCGGCCGACTCGGGGACGCGGGCGCCGCCGAACACTGCCTTGACGATGAGGATGGCGACCAGGGCCACCACAGCCGACCAGACGATGGCGATACCGACGCCGGTCAGCTGCTTGATGAACTGGCCCCACATCTCGTAGTCGGCCAGCGGGTAGCCGCCGAGCGACGGGCTGGCGACGAATGCCGTACCCAGCGCACCGATGATGCCGCCGACGCCATGGATGCCGAACACGTCGAGTGCGTCGTCATACTTGAACGCCTGCTTCAGCGTCACGACGGCCCACAGGCAGACCACACCGGCGATGGCGCCGAGGACGATCGCCGCCGACCGTACCGGCAAAGCCGGCGGCCGGGGTGATGGCCACGAGGCCGGCGACCGCGCCCGAGGCGAAGCCGAGGAGCGAAGCATGGCCGCGGGTGAACTTCTCAGCCAGGCCCCAGGCGAGGGCCGCAGCGGCCGGCGCGGTGATGGTGTTGAGGAAGGCCTGGGCGGTGAGGCCGTTGGCTTCGAGGTTGGAGCCGGCATTGAAGCCGAACCAGCCGAACCACAGAAGGCCGGTGCCGATGTAGACGAGCGTCAGGTTGTGCGGCGGGATCGGCTCCTTGAGGAAGCCGACGCGCGGCCCGAGGGACGATCGCCGCGACGAGCGCGGCCACACCGGGAGTTGATGTGCACCACGGTGCCGCCGGCGAAGTCGTAGGCGCCGAGGTTGAACAGGTAGCCCGTGCCGGCCCAGACCATGTGCGCGATCGGCAGGTACGAGAAGGTGAACCAGATGGCGAGGAACAGCATCACGGCGCCGAACTTCATGCGTTCGGCGATGCCGCCGACGATGAGGGTGGCGGTGATACAGGCGAAGGTCAGCTGGAACGCGACGAACACCAGCTCGGGCAGCTGGAAGCCGGCCGAGAAGGTGGCGGCGGTCGATCGGTCGATCGTCACGCCGGAGAGGAACAGCTTGGAGAAGTCGCCGATGATGGGCGACAGGCCGCCCTCGGTGCCGCCAAAGGCCAGCGAGTAGCCGTAGGCCACCCAGCAGCAGGGCGATCATGGCGAAGCCGGCCATGACCTGCGACAGGACCGACAGCACGTTCTTGGAGCGCACGAGGCCGCCGTAGAACAGGGCGAGGCCCGGCAGGGTCATCACGATGACGACCATGGTCGAGACCAGCATCCAGGCGGTGTCGCCCTTGTCGATCACGGAGCACGACTTCGGCGACGACTTCGGCTGCAGGGGCAGCGGCGTCCTGCGCGAAGGCGGGCAGTGCGAGAGCAGGCTGGCCAACGCCGCCGCTCCCGGGACTTTTGACATCTTCAAATCTGTCATTGGTGGGTTCTCCAGAGGGGCGGCATAGAGCCGCCGCGCCGGTTTCGCCGGTGCGGATGCGGGTCACGGCCAACAGGTCGAGCACGAAGATCTTGCCGTCGCCGATGCGGCCGGTCTGGGCGCTCTCGCGGATGGCCGAGACGATGGCGTCGGACTGGGCGTCGTCGACGGCGATCTCGATCTTCAGCTTGGGCAGGAAATGCACGGCGTATTCGGTGCCGCGGTAGATTTCCGAATGGCCCTTCTGACGGCCGTAGCCTTTGACTTCGGTCACGGTCATGCCGTGCACGTCGAGCGAGTTGAGGGCCTGACGAACCTCTTCCAGCCGCGACGGTTTGATGATTGCAATCACCAGCTTCATGGATGCCCCTTTCGATCTGGGTCGGCTTGGGTTGGATGTCTCCAATCGGGCAAAACAGACTCAAGCCCCGTGCCAAACTGCTGCCGCATTTGCCAAAGCATTGATTCATAATGGTTTGTTTGATGAGGCAAGCGCGGTGCGGCGGTGCGGCGCCAACCTTACCGCCACGTTAACGCCCTACATTTGAGCAAGAATTGTGCAGACGCCTAAATCGTGTGCAGTCGCGCTGCGGCGCTCCGTCCGCTGGACAGCGCCACTGTGACGGGCCACATAGCGGCAGGCGCGGAGGAACTTCCCATGGCCGGCACCCAGTATGACATCATGATCGTCGGCGGCGGCCCGGTGGGCCTCAGCATGGCGCTGGCGCTCGGCCGCTCGATGAAGGGGATCCGCGTGGCGCTGATAGACCGGCGGCAGTTCGCGGCTTCTCGGGATCAGCGCTCGTGGGCGTTGGCGGCGGGCGTCAGGCGCGTCTTCGTCGAGCTGGGCGTGTGGACCGGCATGGCCATCGGGGCCGAGCCGGTCAGGCAGATGAAGATCACCGATTCCGGCACCGGCGACATCGCGCGCCCGCTGTTCCTGCACTTCGAGGGCGACGTCTCGCCCGGCGAGCCCTTCGCGCATCTCGTGCCGCACGGGCTCGTCATCGAGCAGTTGCTCACTGCGCTCGGTCCCGAGATCGAGATCGTCGCGCCGGTCGAGATCACCGGCTTCACCGCCGATGCGGGCGCCGCGCGGTTGCAGCTCAGCGATGGCCGCACGCTCGCCGCGCCGCTCTGCATCGCAGCCGACGGAGCGCAGTCGTGGCTGCGTAACCAGGCCGGCATCGGCACCATCAACCACGACTACCGGCAGACCGGGCTGGTCGCCACCATCGCGCACGAGTTGGCGCACGAGGGCACGGCCTACGAGCATTTCCGCCCCGCCGGTCCCTTCGCCAGCCTGCCGCTGCCGGGCAACCGCTCCTCGCTGGTCTGGGTGGAGTCGCCGGAGCGCGCCGCCGAACTCAAGACGTGGCCGCAAGATCAGGTCGAAGCCGAGATCGAAGCGGTGATGGGCTCGAGCCTCGGCAAGGTGACGCTCGAGGACAAGCTGCAGTCCTTCCCGTTGCGCCTCCAGGTCGCCAAATCGTTCGTCTCGGAGCGCCTCGCGCTGATCGGCGACGCGGCGCATGTCATCCATCCGGTGGCCGGGCAGGGGCTGAACCTCGGGCTCAAGGATGTCGCGGCGCTGGCGCAGGTCGCGATCGAGGCGCTACGGCTCGGACAGGACCCGGGCGCCGCCGACGTGCTCGAGCGCTACCAGCACTGGCGGCGCTTCGACACCGCGCTGATGGTCGCCGTCACCGACGGCATGGTGCGGCTGTTCTCCAACGACATTGCCCCGGTCCGCGCCATCCGCGACTTCGGCATGGGCCTCGTCGACCGCGTCCCACCGGTGAAGGACTTTCTCATCTCCCGTGCGTCGGGACTTGACCGCAACGGGCCGAAGCTGTTGCGCGGGCTGCCGATCTAGGCCGGCATCGCCCGTTGCGCGCCGAAATAGGCGGCCACGATCAACAGGCTCGAGAGCGCGATGGTGGTGTAGCCGACGAGGCCGCCACCGAACGCGCCGGCCCACAGCAGCGAGCGCACGATGAAGTAGGCGGCGGTGCCGAGCACGATGAACGGGGCCGGGAACCTGAAGATGCCGGCAACGGAGGCGAGGCCAATGCCTATCCACGTCCACTGGTCGGTAAAGCAGTATGCAAAGCTGGCCGAAACCCAGGCGACAGCGTCCATCTGGACCCCCGCGCGGTTGGCGAACGGCATTAAGATACGATTGCGCACTTAACTGCCGAAGCGCATTGCGTCGGCGGGGTTAACGACGGCGATAGCGGATGCAGAAAAAGCGTCCGATCCAGCAAGCAGGTGCCCTCAACCCCTCACCCGTCTCGGCTTCGCGCGATCCACCCTCTCCCCGACGGGGAGAGGAACAAGTGGTGGCCGCCGGACTATCCGGATTCTTCTCCCCGTCGGGGAGAAGGTGGCGCGCAGCGCCGGATGAGGGGGTTAGGCACAGTAGTGGCGGTGCCCGGTGGCCCTCACTCCCGGTGCTGGCCCATATCCTCGGGATCGATCTCGCGCGCCTCGTCCAAACTGAGCATCGGGACGCCGTCGCGGATCGGGAAGGCCAGGTGCGCCGCCACCGAGATCAGTTCGGTCCTGTCGGCCGAGAGTGTCAGCCGCGTCTTGGTCAGCGGGCAGACCAGCATTTCCAGCACCTTCACGTCGACGACGTGGCGCGGGTTGACCGCGGGAGGGCGCGCCGCCTCGGTCAATTGAGCGGTGAGCCGCGGTTGCCGCCCTTGGCCATTTCGAATTCGGCCATGGCGATCAGGGTTTCCGCCCGGGTTTCGAGCGTTGTCGCCTCGAGCAGAGCCTGCTTCTCTGCCGCGCCATAGGGCGCGACCATGGCGCAGAAGTTCACCAGGTCGGCGGTGCCGGTCTTTTCGATCTCGTCCCAGTCGAGGTCGAAATTGCCGAACTCGGCATAGTCGCGCATCATCTTGAGGAAGCGCGGACGGTCCACCGCTTCTTCGCCGAACTCGCGCTCGAAATCTGAGGCATAGGGGGTCGTATCGACCATGGCCCGGCGGAACGGATTCATGGTCGGCATTTCCTTGATCAGCTCGAAGCGGCAGAGCCCCTCGAGGATGACGAAGTAGCGCTCGTTGTCCGTTTCCTCGAACTGCACGATGCGCCCGACCGTGCCGATCTTTTCGAGCGGCACCTTGCCTTCCGGGCTTTCGACCGATGTATCCATCGGCTGGATCAGGCCGATCAGCCGATCGCCCTTCAGCGCGTGGTCGATCATTTCGAGGTAGCGCGGCTCGAAGATGTTGAGCGGGCGACGGGCATAGGGCAGCAGCAGCGCCCCGGTCAGCGGAAACACCGGGATCGAGGCGGGGATGTCGGTCGGCGAGTCTGGACGCTTCAGCACTTTGCCTCCTAGCTGAAGAGCAGCGCCGACAGCAGCCGGCGGCCCTTCAGTGTCGCGGGGTCCTTGGCACCCCAGGCTTCGAACAGCTCGAGCAGCTTCTTGCGCGCGCCATCCTCGTTCCAGGTGCGGTCGCGCTTCATCAGCGCCACCAGGGCCTCGGCGGCCTCGAGGCGCTTGCCCTCGGCATTGTATTTCACCGCGAGATCGAAACGGGCCTGGTGATTGTCCGGATCGGCCTCGACCTCGGCCGCGAGTTCGTCGGTCTCGCTGAGCTCGGCGGCCTCGCCGAGCAGCTTCAGCGACTGGATCAGCGAGTTGTACTCTTCGCCCTTGCGCTCGGCCTCGGGCATCGTGTCCAGCACGGCCTGGGCCTGCTCCGGATCCTCGGCAGTGAAGAAGACCTTGGCCATGCCGATGATCGCGCCCGGATGGTCGGGCTTGTGCTGCAGCACCATGCCGTAGATCTGCGCGGCCTGGTTCAGGTCGCCGAGCTTGAGCGCCTCGCCGGCGGCCTCGACGGCATTCTTGATCTCTTCCTCGATCGATCCGGCGGCGGGCTTGCCCTCCGGTGCGCTCGAAATCACCTTGTCGGCGAAGCGGCGGACCTCGCTCTCGGGGATGGCGCCGAGAAAGGCATCCACCGGGCGGCCGCCGGCAAAGGCGAACACGGCGGGGATAGACTGGATGCCGAGCTGGCCGGCGACACCCGGGTTCTCGTCGATATTGATCTTCACGAGGCGGATCTTGCCGGCTTTCTCGTTGATCACCTTTTCGAGGTTGGGCGTCAGCTGGCGGCAGGGCCGCACCACGGGGCCCAGAAATCGACCAGCACCGGCGCCTCGAGCGAGGCATCGATGACGTCGGCCTTGAAGGCGCGATCGGTCGAATCCTTGATCAGCGCAGCGACCGGCGCCGCGTCGGCGGGAGTGGCGGAAGTGATATCGTTCAGCGACATAATGCTATTGTCCCAGCGAATGGGGGGCTTGGGAAGCCCCGCATCTCCTTGATTTTCCAGTGCGCCCAGGGGTCTCGTGGGCATGGTTTACCACGCATTTCACGAGACCAAAATTGTGGGTTGCCAACCCCGGCTTCGATTGGGCATATAGGCGCCCGTCGACCCGATGCCAAGCGAAAGCGCGGCGCGACGGGCGGCATGGAGTGCGGGTGTAGCTCAGGGGTAGAGCATAACCTTGCCAAGGTTAGGGTCGAGGGTTCGAATCCCTTCGCCCGCTCCATTATCCTCCCGAAATGACCGGGATGCGACAAAGGCCGAGCCAAGTGCTCGGCCTTTCGCATTTCTGGCACCATTTGCGCCCGGTGATCAAAATGCCGCCCCGCGGCGCAGCAAGCGCAAGGCCGGTTGCCTATTGCCGCCGAGTCGGCTGAACTCCGCCCCCGAAACGGGAGGCAGGCCAGTGGCACAGTTCGTCAATCAGCGCGACACCATCGTTCTCGAGGCGGTGGATGGGCTCGTTCGCTCGTCCGGCGGGAGACTGGCGCGGCTCGACGGCTATCCGCACATCAAGGTGGTCGTCCGCGCCGACTGGCAGCGCGACAGGGTGGCGATGGTATCGGGCGGCGGTTCTGGGCACGAGCCGAGCCATGCGGGCTTTGTCGGGCGCGGCATGCTCACGGCGGCGGTGTGCGGCGACATTTTCGCGTCGCCCTCGGTCGATGCGGTGCTCAGCGGCATCCTCGCGGTCACCGGCGACGCCGGGTGCCTGCTCATCGTCAAGAACTATACCGGCGACCGGCTGAACTTCGGCCTTGCCGCCGAACGGGCCCGGGCGCTGGGCAAGCGGGTGAGCATGGTGATCGTCGGCGACGACATCGCACTGCCCGACCTGCCGCAGCCGCGCGGCGTTGCCGGTACGCTGTTCGTCCACAAGATCGCCGGGGCCGTCGCGGAGCAGGGCGGCGATCTCGCGGAGGTCACGCAGGCCGCCGAGCGGGTGATCGCCGGCATGCGCAGCATCGGCATGTCGCTCGATACCTGCACGGTGCCGGGTTCCGAGCGCGAACAGCGCATTCCCGAGGGCATGGCCGAACTCGGCCTCGGCATCCATGGCGAGCCGGGCGTCGAGCAGGTGGCCTTCACCGGCGCGCACGGCGCCATCGCCAGCGTGATCGACAAGCTCGCGCCGACGCTCGCCGCCGGGCCGCAGGTGGTGCTGCTCAACAATCTCGGCGGCACGTCGGCGCTCGAGATGTCGGTGCTCGCCAACGAGCTGGCGACCTCGGCCATCGCCGGCCGGATCAGCCATATCGTCGGGCCGGCCGCCGTGATGACCGCGCTCGACATGCGGGGGTTCTCGGTGTCGGCCATGCCGGCCACGGCCGAGAACCTCGCCGCGTTGCATTTCCCTGTCGCGACACCAGCCTGGCCCGGCATTTCCTCGGTCGGTCCGGTGGCCGTGCAGTCCGTGCCGCAGCTGGTCCCGCCCGTTGCGGTCGCGGTGTCGGACAATCCCGCAGTGCGGCGCCTCGTCGTCGCCGCCTGCGAGGCGCTGATCGCGGCCGCCCCGGATCTCAACGCACTCGACGCCAAGTCCGGCGACGGCGATACTGGGTCGACGCTGGCGCTCGCCGCCCGCGCCCTGCTCGGCGCCGTCGACACGCTGCCGCTCGATGATACCCCGGCGCTGCTCGCCGCTATCGGGCGCATGCTCGGCACCACGATGGGCGGCTCGTCCGGCATCCTCCTCGCGATCTATTTCTCGGCCGCCGCCGACGCGGCAGCGTCGGGTGAGAACGTGGCGGATGCCCTTCGCGCCGGCCTTGCGCGCATGCAACAGGTGGGTGGCGCGCAACCGGGCGGCCGCACCATGATCGACGCGCTCGCCCCGGCGCTCGCGGCCCTCGAGGACGGTATCGCCGCCGCCGCCCGTGCGGCCTTCGTGGGCGCGCAACGCACCGCGACCATGACCCGCGCCAGTTCCGGCCGCGCCGCTTATGTCGGCGCCGCGCAACTGGCAGGCCACGTCGATCCGGGCGCCGAAGCGGTGGCACGGGTATTCGCGGCGCTGGCCAAATAGGCCTGTTCCACGCGCACCCTACCAAGAGCCTAGCCCGCCATCGTTGACTTCACCCTCCTCCCGCCCGGCCAATGTCCCGGTCGGGAGGAGACGACGATGCGACTTGGGATGAGCGGGTGTTTTCTGCCCGCGAACATGAACGAGCTGACGCCGGAAATGTGCCGGCGGGTGCGGGCGGCCGGGTTCTCGGCATCTTCACGCGGTTCCGCGACAATGATCCGCTGACCACGCGGCGCGAAGCCGATGCCGAGCGGCTGAAATCGCTGCTCGCCGACGAGGGCGTGGCGCTGTTCCAGACCACCGGCTACTGGCAGAACCTCGTCACCTCCGACGAGACGGCGCGGGCGCAGTCGGTGAAGGTGCTGCAGGCGGCGCTGAAGCTCTCTGGCTGGATGGGCGGCGCGCGGCATCGACACCGGCCCGGGCTCGATGAATCCTGATGGCCCCTGGTTTCCGCACCCGGACAACTGGACGGCCCAGGCCGAAGCGCAGCTGATCAGGTCGCTGAGGGAATGCGCCAGCGCCGCCGAGGATGCCGGCGTGCTGCTGAGCCTCGAATCGCATTCCTGGTGACGCCGCGCACGGCCGAGATCGCGGCGCGGATCCTCGATGCCGTCGACTCGCCCTGGGTGCGCTGCGACTACGATTCCGGCCAACTGGATCACGCTCGAGACCATCTACAACACCGGCGCAGCGGTGAACGCACCATTTCGACCTCCTCGGCCGGCACATCTGCAGTGCCCATGCCAAGGATGTCTGGGTCGAGAACCGGCTCGCCGATCCACCTGCAGGATGGCTGCCCCGGCAAGGGCGTGATGGACTTTGCGAAGCTGTTCCGGCGCATCGAAGCGCTCGACCCGGACTATCCGGTGATCGCCGAAGGCAATTCGAGCGAGGAACTGCCCGAAGTCGGCGCGCTGTTCCACCGCACCGCCGAAAAAGAGCTCGGCATCCGCATCCTCGATACCGGCGAAAGGCGGCCTGATGCGCGTCCTTCTCGTCGGCGGTGCCGGCCATGTCGGCAAGCTGATCACACCCTATCTCAAGGCAAGGCACACGATCCGCGTGCTCGACCTCGGCGATCCCGGCGATCCGGATATCGAGTACGTGAAGGGCTCGGTGCTCGACCCCGAGGCGATCCGCACGGCGCTTGCCGATGTCGACGTGTTCGTCTGGCTCGCGATGCGCAACGGGCAGGGTGGCATGGTGACCAACCAGAGCCTCGAGGACATCGTCAACAACTACGACCTCAACACCAAGGCGCTGCACCTCTTCCTC
The DNA here is from genome assembly GCF_024707105.1 of Devosia ginsengisoli. Taxonomy (GTDB): domain Bacteria; phylum Pseudomonadota; class Alphaproteobacteria; order Rhizobiales; family Devosiaceae; genus Devosia; species Devosia ginsengisoli_A. The sequence goes on from NZ_JANQAJ010000006.1 coordinate 1,100,859, forward strand.
TACCTGGCGCAGGAAGCGGGGGTGAAGCGCGGGGTCTATACGAGCTCGATGAGCGTCCACTATCGCGGCCGGCCCTTCTATGCGGCCGAAGCCGACGTACCGCTCGACTCGCCCTCGGTCTACGGGCTCAGCAAGGGGCTGGGCGAAGGGATCTGCGCCTATTTCGCGCGCTGGTTCGGCACCAGCATCATCAGCCTGCGCATCTCGGGTCCGCGCTCGCGCGAAGCCTATCTCAAGGAGCGCCGCAATCCGCCGCAGCGCGCCGGCGACGGCAGCTTCGTCTATCCGCTCGACGAGGAAGACATGGCCAATGCCTATCTCGGCGCCATCGAGACGGTGGCAAAGGCGACGGAACCGGGCTTCGAGGCAGTGTTCATCGTCGCCGACGAAAACGGCGAGGAGCATGATCTCGGCAAGGCGGAACGGCTGATCGGGTGGAAACCGCAGTCGCAGCGGCTGATCTGACTGGGTGTGGTTGCGCTACGCCGCCGCGCCTGCCTCTATCACCGTCATCCGCGGGCTTGACCCGCGGACCCATCCTTGAGCGCGACCCGCACCAACGTATCGGTCCCCGGGTCGAGCCCGGGATGACGACTGAGAGATGCAGGGGAGGACCCTGCGCCAGCCACGCTATGGGCGCTAGCGAGCGCCACCTTCGAAGGGATCGACCGCGGCGTCCTCGCCAGCTCGAAGCTCCCGCTCCTATCTCACCAGTATCTCCCGCAACGCCGTCACCACGCTGTTGCCGCGCTGTTCCGGCGGACTTTCCATGCGGTTGGTTATGTAGGCGAAGCCCACCTTGTGGATGGGGTCGGCGAAGGCCACCTGGCCGCCGGCACCGTCGTGGCCGAAGCTTTTTGGCGTCAGCAGCGGGCGGGGCTCTGCGTCGAGCATGAAGCCCATGCCCCAGCGATACCAGGGCGGGCCATTGGGGTAGATACCCGGGCCGCCCGAGACCTCTCGCGTCGCGCGTTCGATGACATCCGGTCCGACGGTACGAAAGCCCTCGGTCTCTGTCACCGCCGCCGACCAGAAGGTGGCAAGGCCATCGGCTGTGGCGACGCCACCTGCGCCCGGCAATTCGGCGACGACCAGGCGGCGGTCGTTGAAGCCTCCGTTCGGGGTCGCGAGCGTCGTCGGCAGCGCCTTGCCGAAGGTCACCGCCCGCTCGGGCCAATTCGGGTTCGGCACCGGCAGCACCGGCTGGGTTGCCGGGTCCGGCGGAATGACGCTCAGGTGCGCTGGCTCGACATCGTCGTCAATGCCGATCCAGAGATCGGCGCCGAGTGGCCCGGTGATCTCCTTCAGATACGCCCCGGGCATCCTGCCGGTGACGCGGCGCACCATTTCCCGGTCAGCCAGCCATGGGTCAGCGGATGGTAGGCGTAGCCGGAATCCGGCTTGAACAGCGGCCGCTGGGCGGCCAGCGCCGCCACCATGGTCTGCCAGGTGCACAGATCGTCGACGCCGAGGTCTTGCTCAATAGCCAGCAGTCCGGCGCGATGCGACAGGGCCTCGCGCACGGTGATCGCCGCCTTCCCCGCCTGGGCAAATTCCGGCCAGTAGCGGGCGACCGGGGCGTCGTAATCGAGCAGGCCCTGTTCGACGAGGCGGGCGACCAGCAGCGACATCACGCCCTTGGTGCAGGAAAAGATCACGCCCGGCGTGTCCTGTCGCCACGGTCGGCCGGTGCGCGTGTCGGCGGTGCCGCCCCAGAGTTGCGCCACATAGTTGCCGTCGACCCGGATGGCGAGTGACGCCCCCATGCCGGGCCGGCCCGCGAAGCCGCTGGCAAACGCATCCGCCACGCGCTCGAAACCCGGCGCGACCGTGCCGTCAATGGCAATGCTCATGTGGCGTTCCCCCCCGCAATGGGCAGCACTGTGGCCGATCAGTGCGGGGATGGCGATGGGCAGAAGGGATGAGGGACGATGGTGCCCAGGCACCGGGCCCCGCCCACACCTCTCCCTTGGGGGAGAGGTCGGCGCGTAGCGCCGGGTGAGGGGCCTTCTCTGCGCTCGGTGTCCATGGCAAGGCCCCCTCACCCCAGCCCTCTCCCCCAAGGGAGAGGGGGCGATGGAAGCGCTCACAGTGCCAAACCTCACCCCACCGCCGCCGCGTCGTTGGCGATACGCCACTCGCGATAGCGCCGCCGTCCGTCCTCGAGGTGTCGGCGCATGGCGACGCGGGCTTCGTCCGGCTTGCGATCCGAGATGGCGTCGTAGATGCGCTGGTGCTCGCCGGCGATGATCTCGAGGAACTCGGCCTTGCTGCGCTCGTCGATGAAGGTGGCGCCCAGAGCCCGGCGCGGAATCAGGCGCTCGCCGACCTCGTCGACGAACAGGCGGAAGCGGTTGTTGTTGGTCGCATCGGCGATGGCGCGGTGGAAGGCGCGGTCGGCGTCGGTCGCGAGCGTCTTGTCCTTGAAGTGCTTCCTGAACTGCACCAGCGCCTGCGCCATGCGGACCAGGTTGATCTCGGTGCGGCGCTCGGCGGCGAGCCCGGCCGCCTCGACTTCGACCGCGATGCGGATCTCCATGAAGTCGAGGATGTCGCCGATCTCCTCCGGCGCGGCCATGAACAGGGCCATGCCCTTGGCGGCCGGCGGCGGGGCCTCGACATAGACGCCGCTGCCGCGCAGCGAGCGCAGGCGTCCCTCCGCCTTGAGGCTGGCGATGGCCTCGCGCACCACGGTCCGGCTCACCGAAAACTGGCGGCAGAGATCGTCGGCAGCCGGCAGGCGGTCGCCCGGTTTCAGGTGATCGGCCTCGATGAGCCGCAGGAGATCGAGCTTGACCCGATCAGTCAGGTGAAGAGTGGCAGACATTCCCGTGCTTTCCGTAGACTTCGACCGGTCGAACGGGTCGACTTCCACCGCGGTCCGACAGCGAAGTTCCCTACTTCGCTTGCCGCACCGAAAAATCTATCATACTACTTTGAAGAAGTCATAGAACAATGAGGGGGAGACATGTACGTAGGCACCCAGATGGGCGGCGGCCAGCTGGCTGAGGCCGGTGATCGCTATCTCAAGCAGCTTGCCCAACTGGGGGTCAAGCATGTTTGCATCGATCCCGAGGGCGACCCGTGGCAGTGGGATCGCGATATCCTGATGCGGCATCGCGACCGGATGGAGAGCTTCGGGCTCATCCTCGACATGGTGCAGCTGCCGCTGCCGTCATCGGGCATCGAGCGGAACCACCAGGCCCCCGGCATCGTGCTCGGGCGGCCGGGCGAGCGCGACCGCGAGATCGACGGCATCTGCCGCATCATCGAGGCGCTGGCCGAGGCCGGCATCGGGGCGGCCAAGTACAATTTCAACGTGCTGGGCATTCCGCGCACCACGTCCGAGACCGGGCGCGGTGGGCAGGTGCTGTCCACGTGGCGAGCCGACAAGGCCGAGAACGCCGATACGCTGACCATCGCCGGCAAGGTCAGCGCCGACGAGTTCTGGGAGCGCATCACCTATTTCCTCGAGCGGGTCGTGCCGGTCGCGACCACCAACAGGGTGCGCCTCGCCTGCCACCCGCACGACCCGATGACGCCGCCCGGTTTCCGCGGTTTCGAAAAGCGCGTGCTCGGCGATGCCGAGGGGCTGATGAAGTTCGTGCAGATCGCCGAGAGCCCCTATCACGGGCTCAATTTCTGCCAGGGCACGGTGGCCGAGAGCCTCGAAAACCCGCGCGAGGAAATCGGCGAGATCATCCGCTGGTTCGGCAAGCGCAAGAAGATCTTCAACGTCCATTTCCGCAACATCAAGGGCGGGCGCTACTCGTTCACCGAGGAGTTTCCCGATGCGGGCGACATGGACATGCCGGCGGCGCTCAAGATCTATCACGAGGTGGGCTATGACGGCATGATCATGCCCGACCACGTGCCGCATATCGACGCCGCCAACTCCAACGAAACCGCCTTCGCCTTCTGCTTCGGCTACATCATCGCCTGCTTCCAGGCGAATGGTTGGGATCCGTACGGCGACGGCATTTCGGGGCGGTTCGCGGTAGGGTATCGCCGAGAGGGCGTCCCCCCCTCCGCCGGGCTGGCGCCGGCACCTCCCCGCCCCGCGGGGGGAGGACCGAATGGGGCGAGATCGTGCCACAGCAAATCCTCCCCCGCGGGGCGGGGGAGGTGTCAGGCGTCAGCCTGACGGAGGGGGCGTCGATCTATCGGATACCGCCCTGGGCAGCAGCCTTCTGCGGCTTGGCGGGCTTTGCCGTCCGGGCCACCAGCAGCTTGTGCGTTTCGGCGACGCTGATGCGGAACGCCACCAGCAGGTCGCGCAGGCAGCCGACGCGTATGGCGTCGAAGCCGCTGAGGCCGGGGGCGACGCCGGCGATGGCCTCGAGCTCGTCATCGAGGCTCGACAGCAGTTTTTCTGCACGGGCAAGATGTCGCTTGGTCACGCGACCGGTGCCGGTCGCAAGTTCACGCAGACGATCGGCGTCGTCTTCCCAATCGGAGTACGACAGGCCGTCAATCACCAGCTGCGACTGGGTGGGCCGTTCTACTGTCATCGGCTACTCAATTACTACTTACGCAATGTCCGGCAGCCACCAAAGTGGCTACCGATCATGGCAGAAGATAGAATGGAACACCGATTGTCTACCCGACCCGCCGGGTAAGGTTATTTCTCAGGCGTGGGCGGCGATCAGGCCGCGCAGCACTTCACGCTCGCTGGCATCGAGTTCGGTCAGCGGGGTGCGGACCTTGCCGGCACCGTGACCGACGAGCTCGGCGCCGGCCTTGATCATCGATACGGCATAACCGCGCTTCTTGTCCCTCAGCTCGATCAGCGGCAGGTAGAAGCTCTTCATCAGCGCATCGATCGTGGAATTGTCGCGCTGGCGCACGGCCCGGTAGAAGCGCAGGGCCAGCTCGGGCACGAAGTTGAACACGGCCGACGAATAGGTGGTGACGCCCATTTCGAGATAGGGCTGGGCGAAGACCTCGGCCGTCGGCAGGCCGCCGACATGCACCACGCGGTCGCCCATGCGGTGGGCGATGCGCTGCATCAGCTGCAGGTCGCCGATGCCGTCCTTGTAGCCGATCAGGTTAGGGCAGGTTTCCGCCAGCTTCTCGAGCCCGGCGGGAGAGGGCGGGAATTGTCGCGGGCGTAGTAGATGACGCCGATGCCGACGGCATTGCAGATCGCCTGCATGTGGGCGATGACGCCCGCCTCCTCGGCGAACATCAGGTAGTGGGGCAGCACCAGGATACCGGCAGCGCCGGCCGCCTCGGCGCGCCGGGCGAGGTCGACGGCCATGCGCGTGCCGTAGCCGACACCGGCCAGCACCGGCACGTCCTTGTGGCTGTTCTCGACCGCGGTGCGGATCACCGCGTCGTACTCGTCATAGCCGATGGAGAAGAACTCGCCGGTGCCGCCGGCGGCGAACTGTCCGGCTGCCTCGTAGGACGAGAGCCACTGCAGGCGCTGGGCGTAGCCAGCCGCATAGAACTCGCCGTCGGCGCCGAAATCGGTGACCGGAAACGACAGCAGCCCCGAGCCGATCTTGGTCTTGATCTCGTCAAACGTCATCGGTGCTCTCCCGTCCGCATCGGAAATTAGTATGATTACTTTCGACTATCACCGCCGACGCACGGGTGTCAACGCGACGCAAGTGGCTTTCCGCCGCCGCGTTTTTGCCACAGGCAGTATGATTGGTCGTTGACAGCGCCCGGATAGAACTACAGATTGACGTACGTTCGGCATCAGAACTTGAGAAGCCGGCGACCGGGCAACGTTCCGGAGGAGGGAGGGCGACGTGCAGCACACGATGTGTGTCCATTTCATTTCGTCCAGCCGCGGCCAACGAGGGTCACGGCAGCCATTCCCATTGCACAAATTGCCAGGCGACTTGCCGTGCCAGGAGGACGCATCGCTTTGACGATCTGACAGTCTCGTTTGGAGACCCGGCGCGCGGTTGAGGGACTGGCCGTCGGGATACGAGAAGAAAATGTGGAGGAGACATTCATGACCAAAGACAAATTCAGCCGCCGCGACATTCTGCGGGGGCTCGGCGGCGGTAGGCGCCGGCATCGTGCTGGGCGCGAACGGATTGCCCGTTTTCGCCCAGGATGCGCCCAAGCCCGACGAGGCCCTGCCGGTCGGCGACAAGAGCAAGCTGACCGTCATTCACCGCACCGAGTATTTCGAGGCGGCGCAGACGGCCTTCCGCGACACGGTGCAGGCCTTTGCCGATTCCAAGGGCGTCCAGCTCGACATCTCGACCACCAACCCGGAATCGTTCGGCGACTTCCTCGGCAAGACCGACTGCCGCGGTGAAGGCCGGAAACCCGCCGGATTTCGCCTACACCTCGAACGTTTCGATCAGCCAGCTGCACATTCTCGACCTCGTCGAGGACGTGACCGACGTGGTCGACGAGGCGATCGCCAAGTACGGCGCCATCATGCCGGGCCTCAACGCCGCCAAGACGGCGCAGTTCGACGGGCGCTGGAAGGCCATCCCGCTGATCGGCACGACAACGGGCTACTACGCCCGCGGCGACAAGCTCAAGGAAAAGGGCATCGACCCGGCATCGCTCAAGACCATCGTCGATCGCCGCGAAGCGGCGCTGGCGATCTCGGGCCCGGATTTCTACGGCTGGGGCTTCACGCCCAACCAGTCGGGTGACGGCTTCGGCTTCCTGATTGCCGTGGTGCAGGCGTTCGGTGGTCACTTCACCGACGAAGCCGGCCAGGTGGTGACCTTCGATACGCCGGAGACGGTCGCGGCCTTCGAGTTCCTGCGCGAAACCTACGACCGCAACGGCAAGTATGCCGCCATGCTGCCGCCGGGTGTCGAAAGCTGGAACGACACGGGCAACAACGAAGCGTACCTGGCGGGCCAGATCGGCTTCACCCAGAACGCCTTCTCGATCTATGCCCAGGCCAAGCGTGACAACAATCCGGTCTATCCGAACACGCTGCTGCTGCAGGCCCCCGCTGCGATCAACGGCGACAGCCGCGATGGCGGCAACGTCGGCGGCTGGATGACCATCTTCAAGGGGGCGCCGAACGTGGCGCTCGCCAAGGAGCTGGCGCTCAACCTGCTCGATCCGGCCAACTTCTCCAAGATCGCGGCGCTGGGCAGCGTGCTGTTCACACCGGCCTACCAGAACCTGTGGACGCCGGAACTGCTTGCTGCAGAACCGAACCTTGCGACCATCAAGCAGGCGGTGGATGTGCAGGATCCGTTCCTCGGCCAGTCCTGGCCGGCGAACCCGAACGCCGGTGTCGACGCCATCCGCGCCCAGGGCGTGCTGGAGCAGTCGGTCGGCAACGTCATCTCCGGTCGCATGTCGCCCGCCGATGCCGTCAAGGATGCGCACAACAAGATGCGCGACATCTTCGAAGAAGGCGGCATGCCGCAGCCGTAAGGGCAGCGATGCCTCGAGGCGGGGACGGTCAGCCGCCCTCCGCCCATATCCCCGCGCCGGATGAGGTTGTCACATCGTGATGCCCGGCCGCGCCAACTCCTGCACCCGAGCCACCAGGGTGCTTCAGCTGGAAGGAGGCTTGACCATGGACAAGCGTATCACTCTCGACATGCCCGTCAGCGGCACAAGCACTGCCGCGCGTCCGCGGTTCAAGCTCAAGAACATCCTGGGGCGCGACTGGCGCATCGCCTACCTGTTCGTGCTGCCCATGGTCCTGCTGATGGCGGGCCTGATCTTCTGGCCGTTCATTTCGGCCATCCTGATGTCGATGACCACCTTCAACTTCAACACCGGCGACACGGTGCAGGTGGGCTTGCGCAACTATCAGCGGCTCTACACGAACTCGGACTACCTGCTGAGCCTCAGCAACACGATCAACTTCACCTTCTGGTCGCTGAGCATCAAGTTCGTGACCGGCATGACCATCGCCATGATCCTTCATTCCAAGCTGCCCTGGCGCAACCTGATGTCGGCGATCATGCTGCTGCCCTGGATCGTGCCCGAGATCGTCACGGCGCTCGCCTGGAAGTCGATCTACGACCCGCTGTTCGGCGGCCTGAACCCGATCCTGCAGGGCATGGGCGTCATCGACAAGCCGCTGGGCTGGCTGTCGGATTCGAACCTCGCGCTCGGCAGCGTCATCGCGGTGAACGTGGAAGGGCATTCCGTTCTTCACCCTGCTGCTGCTGGCCGGCCTCAAGGCCATCGATACCGAGCTCTACGAATCGGCCGAAGTCGACGGCGCCAACGCGGTGCAGCGCTTCCGCTACGTCACCCTGCCGGGCATGCGCTACGTCATCCTCGTGGTGCTGCTGCTGAGCTTCATCTCGACCTTCAACCAGTTCGGCCTCATCTTCCTGATGACCGGCGGCGGCCCCGTCGGGCGCCACGCGCCTCTATTCGATCCTCGCCTACGAGAAGGCGATCGGCTCGCTGCAATACGGCCCGGGTTCGGCGATTGCGCTGTCCGTCGCGCCGCTGATGGCCTTCCTCATCTACCTGCTGAGCAAGTATATGCGGCATGACGAGCGGGCCGCGGGCGTGCAGAAGAAGGGGCTGGGCATCGGCAAGTTCTTCGGCGCCCTGTTCAGCCGTGTGCTCGATGTCTTCTTCTGGCCGTTCTCGACATGTTGAACCGTGGCATCGAAAGCCTCGGCCAGGCGCTGCGCAAGCGCATGACCGGCTCGGCAGCAAAGCCCGTGTTCAAGCCCAAGGAGCGCGAGCGGATGGGCATCGGCCTGCGCATCCTGATCCTGTTGCCGATCATGGTGTTCGTGCTGTTCCTGTTCTACTGGGTGATGATCACCTCGTTCAAGACCACCAGCCAGATCAGCCAGCGGCAGTCGATCTTCTGGCCCAACCCGCCGACGCTGAGCCAGTACCAGGAGCTGCTGTTCGGCTCGCCGTTCCTCCACTGGCTGGGCAACTCGGTGCTGATCGCGGCGCTCTCGACGGTCATCTCGGTCGCCATCGCGGCACTCGCGGCCTATGCGCTGACCCGGCTGAAGTTCCTTGGGGCGGGGCTGCTGACCACGGCGATCCTGATCACCTACCTGTTGCCGGGTACGCTGATCTTCATTCCGCTCTACCAGACGCTGAGCGATCTCGGGCTGATCAACAGCTACGGTGCGCTGCTGACCACGTATCCGACGTTCCTCGTTCCCTTCGCCACCTGGGTGCTGATCGCCTACTTCCGTTCGATCCCGGTGGAGCTCGAAGAGGCCGCGATGATCGACGGGGCGAGCCGGCTCTATGCCTTCGTGCGCATCACGCAGCGCCGGCGGCGCCGGCCCTGCTCTCGGTCGCGCTCTTCGCCTTCACCAACGCGTGTGGAACGAGTTCCTGTTCGCCTTCGTGTTCATCACGTCGGAATCGCTCATGACCCTGCCGATCGCCTGCAGTCCATGGTGGTGGGCGATATCCCGCCCTGGGGCGAACTGATGGCGGCCCTCGCTGCTGACCGCAATCCCTGTGGCGATCCTCTACATGTACGCCCAGAGGTTCCTCTCGTCGGCGGACTGACCGTGGGCGCGGTGAAGGGGTAGGGATCCCGCGTCCTCCCCTTTCCCGGACCCTCTCCCCAGCGGGGAGAGGGGGATGCAAGACGAACTGGCTGTGCCACATCGCCCCCTCTCCCTGTTGGGGAGAGGGCTGGGGTGCGGGGCAGTAGCGGAGCACTCCATTGCCATCCAC
>NZ_JANQAJ010000015.1 GCF_024707105.1 Devosia ginsengisoli
TGACTTTTTCAGCAATTTGAATATTTGCTCCCCTGTAAAGGCAAAAATGCGGGGCATATGACGCTCATGGACCGGTGTCATGTCGCCTGCATGAAGGATGTGAGCATGGCCAAGTTTATGAAATTCGCTGCAGTCGTCCTGGCCGTGGCCTACGTGCCGAGTGCTGCCTTTGCCCATACCGACGTTACCAGTGGGGATTCGCCAACCAGGCAACGCCCATCCCCTGGTCGGGGCCGGATCATGTCCTGGCCATGGTGATGGTCGGGTTGCTGGCTTTTTCTTCAGCTTGGCGGCCCTTTGCGCGCTGTGCAGCTGGTGCCGGCAACGTTTATCGCGGTGATGGCGTTGAGCGGCGGGCTGGTGTGGCGTGGCGTCGCGGTCCCGTTTGCCGAACTGGGATCGCGCTCTCGGTCATCGTTCTGGGCGCGGTTGCGGCGCTCAGTATCACGGCTACCAGTTGCTGCAGCGATGGGGCTTTGTTGGACTGTTCGCGGTCTTTCACGGTTACGCCCACGGCGCTGAAATGCCTGCTGTTGCCGATGGCCTGACTATATGGCGGTGGATTCGTGCTCGCCACCACGCTGCTGCACGGCGCCAGGATCGGGCTCGGCTATGGCTTGGGCGTGGCAAGCAAGCGCTATGGCGCCATGATGTCGCGCGCTGCCGGCGGAATGGCGGCCGTGGCCGGGGTGGGCATCCTCACCGGCGTGCTGTGAGCGCGGATCAGTTCAATCCGCCCGCCCGTTCGATAAAGGCGATGATCTGCTCAAGACTTTCGCGCCGCAGCAGATCAGTGAACACATAGGGCCGGCCTTCGCGGATCGCCTGCGTGTCACTCTCCATCACCTCGAGACTAGCCCCGACATAGGGGGCCATGTCGGTATGGGTGATCACCAGCAGGTCGGAGCGGGCTATGGCCGGGCCGCCTTTGCGCGGAATTTTTTCGCCCTGGGCCACCGAGATGACGTAGATCGTCAAATCCGCCAGGTCGGGCGAGAAAGTGGCAGCCAGATTGTCGCCGCCGCTTTCGATCAGGATAATGTCGAGATCGGGAAAACTGCGGTTGAGTTCGGCGATGGCCGCCAGGTTCAGCGAGGCATCCTCCCGGATGGCGGTGTGGGGGCAACCGCCGGTTTCGACGCCGACGATGCGATCCTCGGAAATCGCCTGCGCCCGCGCCAGGATGAGCGCGTCTTCCTTGGTGTAGATGTCGTTGGTGACCACGGCCATGGAATAGCGCTCGCGCATGGCCTTGAGCAGCATCTCGCACAAAGTGGTCTTGCCCGAGCCGACGGGACCGCCAATGCCGATGCGCAGGGGGCCATTGGGTGATTTCATGACAACCTCAAGGTGGAATATTCGCTCATGACCGGAAAATCCGGGTCGGCAGCGTTTCATGCGCCATCTGCGCAATATCGGTAGCGTAGGCCACGGCGCCGATGGCGTCCAAGGCCAGGCTCTGGCACTGCATGGCGGCGACAGAGACAGCCTGTTCCAGCGCCGCCACGATGGCAAGGCCATCGCTTTGACCGATCGGTACCAGTCGCACCGCCACCGACACCTGCCCCTGCACTACCGCAGTCAGGAACGCTGTCAGCACGGCATCCAGCGCAATGTTATGGCTGGCAGCAATGGCGCCTATGGCGATCGAATAGGGACAGGGTCGGGGCAGCGCATCATAGGCCGCTGATGGCCAGGCGTGCGCCGCGGCGACGAAGGCTTCCCCCATGCCAAGCGTTTCGTCATGCCGCTCCCGCGCCGGCGTGAGGGCCAGGCAAAGATCGGCAAGATCGCGCAGGGCGTGGGCATCGCCGGCCGCACGATGGGCGTGGGCCAGCAGGATGGCGTCGGTGCGGATGCCGCCATGGGCAAGATTGCCCGCGATCCAGCCCTGCGCACTGGCTCGATCCTGCACGGCACCCGAAACGATCGCCGTTTCCAGTCCGGCCGACCAGGCGAAAGCACCCACCGGAAAGGCGGGGGACAGCCAGGTCAGCAGCTTTTGCAGATCGTGGTTCATCGCGCCAGCAGGGCATGTCCGGGTTCGGCGTGGCTGTGATAGGCGCCATGCTCGGCATAGAAGGGTTCGCGCACTTCCGATACCTGCGCTCCCAGACCTTCGAGCATGGTGCGAAGCACGTGATCGCGCTTGATCAGCAGGCGCCCGGCTTCGAGCTGTGCCGAGGTATGGCGATTGCCGATATGCCAGGCGAGGCGCACCAGATGGGCGGTGTCGCGGCCGCGCACCTCGTAAAGCAGTTCGGGCGCGGCAATGACGTCCACCAGCCGCCCGTCATCAAGCTGCAGCGCGCCGAGATGGTCGAGGGTGACGGTCTGGGGAAAGTCCACCATGACCTCGCCGCCGCCGAGAGTGGTCAGCAGCTTGCGGCGCAACCGGCGCTGCTCATGGTCCAACACGACACTGTCGAAGGCAGGGCCCTGGCCATGGCCGGCGGGCAGATGAGAGATGGCGCGCAGCACGAGCTTGTCGTTCTCCAATGGGCTAGAACAGGAAATAGCGCTGCGCCATCGGCAGGACCGTCGCGGGTTCGCAGGTCAGCAATTCGCCATCGGCATGGACCTCATAGGTTTCCGGGTCGACCTTGATCTCCGGCGTGGCGGAGTTATGGATCATCGCGGCCTTGCCGATGCCGCCGCGCGTATTGGTGACCGGCACCAATTGCTTGTCGACGCCGAGCCGGTTGCGCAGTCCATCCTCATGAGCAGCCTGCGAAATGAAGGTCACCGAGGAATTGGTGCGCAGCTTGCCGAAAGCCGCAAACATCGGCCGGTAGTGCATGGGCTGGGGCGTGGGGATCGAGGCATTGGGATCCCCCATCGGGGCCGCGGCGATGGAGCCGCCCAGCAACACCATTTCGGGCTTCACACCGAAAAAGGCGGGCTCCACAGCACTAGGTCGGCACGCTTGCCGACTTCCACCGAGCCGATATGGGCGCTCATGCCATGGGCGATAGCCGGGTTGATGGTGTATTTGGCGATGTAGCGCTTCACCCTGGCATTGTCGTTGTCACCGGTTTCGGTGGCGAGGCGCCCGCGCTGCTTTTTCATCTTGTCGGCGGTTTGCCAGGTGCGGATCAGCACCTCGCCGACCCGGCCCATGGCCTGGCTGTCCGATGAGATGATCGAGAGCGCGCCCATGTCGTGCAGGATATCCTCGGCAGCGATGGTTTCCTTGCGGATACGGCTTTCGGCAAAGGCAACGTCCTCGGGAATGGACGGGGACAGGTGGTGGCACACCATCAGCATATCGAGATGTTCGGCGATGGTATTGACCGTATAGGGCCGCGTCGGATTGGTGGAGGACGGGATGACATTGGGCAGCCCGGCGACGCGCAGGATATCGGGCGCGTGGCCGCCCCCTGCCCCCCTCGGTGTGGAAGGCATGGATGGTACGGCCCTTGAAGGCGGCAATGGTGTCTTCGACGAACCCGCTCTCGTTGAGCGTATCGGTGTGGATCATCACCTGCACGTCATAGGCATCGGCCACTGACAGGCAATTGTCGATTGCTGCAGGCGTAGTGCCCCAGTCTTCGTGCAGCTTGAGGCAGGAGGCGCCGGCCAGGATCATTTCTTCCAAGGGAGCGGGAAGTGAGGCATTGCCCTTGCCGGCCAGCGCCAGATTCATCGGGAAGGCGTCGAAGCTCTCGATCATGCGCTGAATATGCCAGGCGCCGGTGCAGGTGGTGGCCAGTGTGCCGTGGGCAGGCCCGGTGCCGCCGCCCAGCATGGTGGTGACGCCGCTCATCAGCGCTTCCTCGATCTGCTGGGGGCAGATGAAATGGATATGGGCGTCCATCGCGCCGGCGGTGAGGATGCGGCCTTCGCCGGCGATGATTTCGGTCGAAGGGCCGATGATAATAGTGACACCTGGTTGGGTATCTGGGTTGCCGGCCTTGCCGATGGCGTGGATGCGGTCGTCCTTGAGGCCGATATCGGCCTTGTAGATGCCGCTGTGATCGACGATCAGCGCATTGGTGATGACGGTATCCACCGCCCCCTCCGCCCGCGTCTGCTGCGACTGCCCCCATGCCGTCGCGAATTACCTTGCCGCCGCCGAATTTCACCTCCTCGCCATAGGTGGTGAAATCCTTCTCCACCTCGATGAACAGGTCCGTATCAGCCAGCCGCACAAGGTCGCCGGTGGTCGGGCCATACATGTCGGCATAGGTAGCGCGGGAAAGGCGGGCAGGCATGACAGGCTCCGTCTGGTGTGGCAGCGGCTAAAGCGCGCCCATGATCTTCTGGTGGAAACCGTAGACGATCCGCGACCCGCCCAGCGGCACCAGCCGGACCTCGCGGCTCTGTCCTGGCTCGAAGCGGATGGCGGTGCCGGCCGGAATATCCAGCCGCATGCCGCGCGCGGCTTCACGGTCGAAGCGCAGCCCCGCATTGGTTTCGTAGAAATGATAGTGCGAGCCCACCTGGATCGGGCGGTCGCCGGTATTGGCGACCTCGATGGTGATCTGCGCGGCGCCCGCATTGAGTTCGATGTCGCCTGGCCGGGTGATGATTTCGCCGGGTATCATGGGGTCACCTGATAGGCTGATGCACGGTCACCAGCTTGGTGCCGTCAGGAAAGGTGGCTTCGACCTGGATATCGGTGATCATTTCGGCGATCCCCTCCATGACCTGATCGCGGGTGATGACATGGGCGCCCGCCTCCATCAGCTCGGCCACTGGCCGGCCGTCGCGCGCGCCTTCCACCACGAAATCGGTGATCAGCGCGATGGCCTCGGGATGATTGAGTTTTGACCCCGCGCTCGAGCCGCCGGCGCGCCACGATGGCGGCCATGGAGATCAGCAGTTTGTCTTTTTCGCGCGGCGTCAGGTTCATGCGGTCTTCCTGATTCAGAGATGCCAGAGGCGCGGCAGACGACCTGCCCCGGCGAGTTCGGTGAGAACGGGAACGATCATGCGCCGCAGGGCGAGCCCCGAGCCTGCCATGGCGCGCACCACCAGGCGTTCGCCCATGGCGCTGGCGGCGATGTGCCCATCGGGTGGCATCAAGGCGCGCACCCTGTCGAGCAGAGTAGTAGCCAGCGGGCCAATATGGAAATATGGTGGCGAAGGCCCGCGCCCCATCCAGCAATGATATGGCGTGGCGCTCGTTTCCTTCGCCATCAAGCAGGGTTGCTTCGGCGTGGATCAGCCGCCCATCGCGGCGGATACGCCAGTTGTCGCGCAGATAGGCGTCGGCGGCCACTTCGCCCATGGCGTCGCGGCCCAGCAATACGGCCTCGACGGCGGTCAGGGTGGCGACCGGCGCCAGATCGATCTCGATCTGGCGGTCAAGCCGGCTGGCACCGAACAGGATGGTCTCCTGCGGCAGCCAGTCGAGATGGCCGTCCGCGCCGACTTCGAGCCGGGTGTGGACCCCGCGCTACCGCGCCCGTGGAGCGGTATATCCGCTCTGCAGGCCTGGGTGGTCAGCACCATGGCGCCGCCGGACGCGGCCCTCGCCTGCCATTGCAGGTGATCGCCGCCCGTCAGGCCGCCGGCGGTGTTGATCAGCACGGCTTCGAGCGCGTGGCTGTGGGTATTGGGCAGGCGGATCTTGGCGCAGCCATCCTGATAGAGCGTGTCGATGACGCTGGCCCGGTCGCGCAGCTTGGTCGCGATGCGGCCTTGTGCCGCGCGCGCGCTGCATGACGGGAGGGACGGCAAAGGCGAGGGCGTTGTTCAGATCAGACCATCAGGTGGCGGCGAACGTCGGGCCGGTCGAGATCGCTGGCGACACCAGCATGCTGAACTTCGCCGCGGTCCATGACATAGATATCGTCAGCGATTTCCCGGCAGAAGTCCAGAAATTGCTCGACCAGCAGGATGGTCATGCCCTTCTCGTCGCGCAGGAATTGCAGCGCCCGGCCGATATCCTTGATGATGGATGGCTGGATGCCCTCGGTGGGTTCATCGAGCACCAGCACAATGGGTCGGGTAACCAGCGCACGTCCAATGGCCAATTGCTGCTGCTGGCCACCCGAGAGGTCGCCCCCGCGCCGGCCCAGCATGGATTTCAGCACGGGGAACAGTTCGAAGATGTAGGCGGGAATGGTCCGGTCGGCGCGTTTGAGCCCGGCATAGCCGGTTTCAAGATTTTCCCGGACCGTGAGCAGCGGAAGATTTCCCGGCCCCTGCGGAACATACCCAAGGCCCATGCGGGCGCGCCCTGTAGGGTTGGCCTTGCCCAGGACTTCGTCACCGAAGGTTATGTCGCCGGCGGTGATAGTGTTGACGCCGGTGATGGCGCGCAGGGTCGAGGATCGGCCGACGCCGTTGCGGCCGAGAACGGCAGTAATGCGGCCGGGCTGGCAGGTGATCGAGATCGATTCGTAAGCCGGGGCTGCGCCGTAATGCAGGTCGATGGCGTCGATGGTTATGGCGGGTATCATCGCCCGAGATACCTTTCGATCACGACGGGATTGGCACTGACCGGGTCGAGGCTGCTCTTCCGCCAGCACCGCGCCCCTCGGCGAGGCAGGTGACGCGGGAGCCGAGGCTCGCGGACGAAGCTCATGTCGTGTCTTCGACGACGACCACCGAGCGGGTCTGAGCGATGTGCTTGAGCAGTTTGGCGGTCTCCGACGGTTTCGGCGTCGGGGGTCATGCCGGCGACGGGCTCATCGACCAGGAGCAGTATAGGGTCCTGCGCCAGCAGGATGCCGATTTCGGAGCACACCGCTTCTGGCCGTGGCTGAGATTGGGGGCGTAGTCGACCTGCGGGCGAGCAGGTGCACGGTTTCGAGGATTTCGGTGATGCGGGCGATGTCCTTGCCGTCGGCAGTGTAGAACAGGGTCGCGAAGATGCCGCGCGGCTTCTTCAGTGCCATTTCGATATAATGTCCCAGACCGTGCGGTTTTCGAACACGGTGGGCCGGAACTGGCGGCCGATGCCCAGATTGGCGATGGCGGCTTCGTCCATTTGGTGAGGTCGGTGCGGCCGTCGAACGGGACCTGGCCGTCATCGGGGCGGGTCTTGCCGGTGATGATGTCCAACATCGTGGTCTTGCCGGCGCCATTGGGGCCGATAATGGCCAGGATTTCGGCGGGGGTGGTCGATGATGGAGAGGTTGTTGATGGCCTGGGGCCCATCGAAGGCGACCGAGACGCCATCGAGATAGAGCATGGTGCCGGGCTTTTCGCGGGCTTCGGTCATGGCTTACTCCGCCGGCTTGGGTTGGGGATCGGCGCCGGCTTCCAGCTGCATGGACGATGGCCCATCGCGAACATAATGCTCGCGCTTCCTGGTGGCAGCGCGATATTGGCCGATGAGGCCGACTATCCCCTTGGGCAGGAAGAGCGTGGTGACGACGAACAGGGCGCCCAGGGCGAAGAGCCGTTTCGGGGAAGGCGCCGGTGAAGTAGGATTTTTCCGACATTCACCAGAACGCCGCCGATGATCGGGTCGATAATGGTGCCGCGACCGCCGATTGCGGTCCAGATAAACACCACTTCGAGGGAATTGGCGGGCTCGAATTCGGACTGGGCTTGATGATGCCGACCTCCAGGTACGGTAGAGCGCCCCCGGCAATGCCGGCGATGATGGCCGAGACCACCAAGGCGAAGAGCTTGACATATTCGACGCGGTAGCCCAGGAAGCGGGTGCGGCTTCTCGGCGTCGCGCACGGCGACCGTTACCTGGCCGAGCTTGGAATTAATTGATGGCAGAAATTAGGCGAGGACGGCTAGGGCCAGCGCGATAGCCGAGGCGGCGAAGAGAACGCGGCGCGCGTGTTGGGGGCGGAGATCGGATTGGCCCAGAATGTCCTTGAAGTCGGTCAGGCCATTATTGCCGCCAAAGCTCATGTCGTTGCGGAAGAAGGCGAGCAGCAGGGCATAGGTCATGGCCTGGGTGATGATGGAGAGATAGACGCCGGTGACGCGACTGCGGAAGGCGAGGAAGCCGAAGATAAAGGCCAGCAGGCCCGGCACGACCAACGACCATCAGCATAAGGCGAACCTGATATTGTCCATGCCATACCAGTACCAAGGCAGTTCCTTCCAGTTCAGGAAGACAATGGAAATTTGGGAGTGGGTTTGACTCGCTGTAGTCGCCGCGCGTGCCGATCCGGCGCATGAGATACGATGCCCGTGGTATAAGCTGCTTTATGGCGAAGAAGGCAGCCGTGGCCGAGCGAGAGAATGCCGCAATAGCCCCGGACCAGATCGAGTTGCGAGGGCGAGCATGGCGTAGGTCAGGTATTTGCTGATGAGCGGGAAAATAAACGGGGAGGAGCTGGGCGGAGGTGGCGTGGCCCGGCCACGAACGGCAGCAAGCAGGTTGAGGCCGGCACGGCCATAGCGATTAAGCAGCAGGATGGCGATAATTTTTGTTTGGTGGCCTTTTGCTCTGAGGGGGCAAGCGGAAGAGGGTTTGCGGTAATCGGGGAAGAAAGTCCCCCTCATCCGCCTCTGGGCACCTTCTCCCACGAGGAGAAGGGGATGGAGCTGAGAGTTTGAGTCAGAGCCCTTCTCCTGTGGGAGAAGGTGGCGCGCAGCGCCGGATGAGGGGGCTTGGCATCGGGAAAGTCTCAGTGCTTCGATCGAGCTTCCCTTGAGCGCGAAGAGGCTGCGGGGACGGGGCGCTGGATGAAGAGGATGATGAGGACGAGAATGATGATCTTGCCCAGAACGGCGCCGGCATAGGGCTCGATGAACTTGTTGGCGATGCCCAGGGTCAGGGCGCCGACTAGGGTGCCCCAGAGATTGCCGACGCCGCCGAAGACCACGACCATGAAGCTGTCGATGATGTAGCCCTGGCCCAGGTTGGGCGAGACATTGCCGATCTGGCTCAGGGCCACGCCGGCCAGGCCGGCAATGCCCGAGCCGAGGCCGAAGGTCACGGCATCGACCAGCGGGGCGTGCGGATGCCCATTGATGAGGCCATGCGGCGGTTTTGCGTGACGGCCCGCATATGCAGGCTGATGGCGGTGTATTTGAGCACCAGCAAAGTAGGCGCAAGGAAGACTCAGCGAAAGCGTGAAGATGATTCTGATGTAGAAGCGGTGTCCAGTGGTGATGGCGAGGCCGCCCAGCTCGAACGAGCCCGACATCCAACTCGGATTGCCCACTTCGCGGATATTGGCGGTGAAGATGCGCTGCACCGCCTGCTGGATGATCAGCGACAGGCCCCAGGTGGCGAGCAGGGTTCCAGCGGCCGGCCATAGAGGAAGCGGATGATGCCGCGCTCGATGGCAACGCCGACAAGGCCGGTGAAGAGGAAAGCCGCAGGCAAAGCGATGGCAAGGGACCAATCGAACAGGCCCGGCGCATTCTGCCGGATGATTTCCTGCACGACGAAAGTGGTGTAGGCGCCCAGCATGACCATTTCGCCATGGGCCATGTTGATGACGCCCATGACGCCGAAGGTGATGGCCAGACCGATGGCGGCGAGCAGCAGGACCGAGCCGAGCGAGACGCCGAACCAGACATTCTGCGCCACGTTCCAGGCGGCGCGGTCGCGGGCGAGGCCGTCGATGGCAGACTCGATGGTCGGCCTGATCTCGTCGGGGGCGCTGGCGAGAGCGGTAGTGAGCGTGTTGAGGGCATCGCGGCCGCCGATGGCCAGGACTACCGGCACGGCGGCGGTCTTGTCCTCCACCGAGGGCCTCGGGCGATTTGAGCATAATGACGGCGCGAGCCTGTTCCATGACCCGCTTAATCCGGACGTCGGTTTCGGCTGATATGGCGCTGTCCAGCAGTTCGAGCTGGGCCGGATCGGCGTCGCGCAGCACGGACTGGGCGGCCGAGGCGCACGCGGGCGTCTTCGCTCAGCAGGGTCATCTGGCCGATGGCGGTGCGGAGCACGCGGCGGCAGGCTGTTGTTGACCTTGACCTTTTCCAGGTCGGCTTCGGTGAGGTCGGACAGGTCGGCGCCGGTGACGGGATCGGAAATGGCGCCCTTGCCGCCAGACGCCGACGTGAAGACCACCTTGCCACCAGTTTCGTCGAAATAGAGTTCGCCCTCGAGCAGGGTTTCGAGCACGGGGACGGCGCGCGGATCGCCTGACGCGACGAGATTGCCGATGGCGGTCTCCCGGTCCTGAAACTGCCGGGGGCCAGGGCATCGACGAGCGTGGTGAGGTCGGCATCGGCGAATTGGGCGTGGGCTGGGATGGCGGTCAGCAATGCGCTTAAAAGCAGCATCGCGCCGATGAGGTGTTCGAGAATTGTCATGCCGGCCCCAGTCACCGCTCGGTGTCATCCCGGAGGCTGTTCCGGGATCCATCTTGAGATCTCGGGATGGATCCCGGCCTTAACCGGAATGACATCGTGGGTTAGGAGACCTCGGTGATGAGGGCGGCGAAGGCCGCCCTCGCCGAGAGCCACTGAACCGCCGCGACCTCGGAGCCGCCGCAGGTCTTGGTTTCGGTGTTGTAGTTGCCGCAGGAGATCGGGGCCGTCCAATCGGCTTCGATCATCTTGGATTCGGGCAGGAAGTCGGACCAGGCGTCGCCGGGGACGAGTTCGGATTCGACACGACTTCGAACTGGCCATCGGCCTGGATTTCGCCGATCAGCACCGGCTTGGTCAGATGGTGGTTGGGGGAAGGTCTTGGCGATGCCGCCGGTCAGGTTCGGGGTCCGGGAGGCCGATGATGGCATCGAGCACGGCGTCGGTATCGGTGGTGCCGGCCTTTTCAACGGCCTGGACCCACAGGTTGAAGCCGATGACGGTGGCTTCCATCGGATCATTGGTCACCTTGTCCGGGTTGCCCATGAAGGTCTGCCAGGCGGAGATGAAGGCCTCGTTTTCCGGGGTGTCGACGGACTGGAAGTACTCCCAGGCGGCCAGGTGCCCCACCAGCGGCGTGGTATCGAAGCCGGCGAGTTCTTCTTCGCCGACCGAGAAGGCCACGACCGGGATATCCTCGGCCATCACGCCCTGGTTGGCGAGTTCCTTGTAGAACGGCACGTTGGCGTCGCCATTGATGGTCGAGACCACGGCGGTCTTCTTGCCGGTCGAACCGAAGGTCTTGATGTCGGAAACGATGGTCTGCCAGTCGGAATGACCGAAGGGCGTGTAGTTGATCATGATGTCTTCGGCGGCCACACCATGGTCGAGGAGGTATTGCTCAAGATCTTGTTGGTGGTCTGCGGATAGACATAGTCGGTGCCGGCGAGAACCCAGCGCTCGACGCCTTCGTTTTCCATCAGGTAGTCGACGGCCGGAATGGCCTGCTGGTTGGGGGCGGCGCCGGTGTAGAACACGTTGCGCTGGCTCCTCGCCCTCGTATTGCACGGGTCGCTCGGTGACCGCAGGACTTAAGCTGGCAAGTGCGGCTTCGGTAGTT